>NZ_LGHT01000026.1 GCF_001202035.1 Pseudorhodobacter wandonensis
GACAACTCCATCGTTGTGAGTTCATGGACGCGGCCGAGAATGTGGTGCTGATCGGAGGTCCGGGAACAGGGAAATCGCATGTTGCAACCGCCCTTGGCATTCAGGCCATCGAGCATCACCGTAAGCGCGTCCGCTTCTTCTCGACGGTTGAACTGGTCAACGCACTGGAGCAGGAAAAGGCCCAAGGCAAGGCCGGGAAGATCGCTGAGGCGCTGGTCAAAACCGACTTGGTGATCCTGGATGAGCTGGGATATCTGCCGTTCAGCGCCTCCGGCGGCGCGTTGCTCTTCCATCTTCTGAGCAAGCTGTATGAACGCACCAGCGTCATCATCACCACCAACCTGAGCTTCAGTGAATGGGCCAGCGTCTTTGGCGATGCCAAAATGACCACAGCACTGCTCGATCGTCTCACACATCGCTGCCACATCCTCGAGACCGGCAATGACAGCTACCGCTTCAAGGCCAGCTCCGAAACAGCGAAGAAAAAGCGAAAGGAGGCAACAGCATTGACGCCATCATAACCAGCAGATCATAACGGCTGGGTGGGTCAGATCTCGATGAAAATGCCGGGTCAGTTCTCAATGACAATCAACACGCTGGGCACAATCCGGCTGTTTGACGATATTTTGCCAAACAAAGCCTATAACGTGCAAACCGCCGAGTTGGTCGATTACGGCAACAAACCCTCGGAACGTGGGTTGGGCTGGTCGGCACTGGATATTGCGCGGATGGTTGGCGCCTTGGGGCAAGTTAAACACCGTTACCCCGATCTAGCCGGACAAGTTGCTGCCGTTATGGATAAATGGCACCTAGGCGAGATGGTCGAAGATGGCCAACTGATCGGCGGCAACCTCGCCGATGGCAAACTGCGCCGCGATCAAGAGGGGCGGTTGGGCTATGAACAATACGCGGCCAAGGCAATGATGCTGTTCGGCTATGATATGTACCGCGCCTATCACACCGAAGAAATGATGATGGTTCAAGAGGTGCAAGGCCTGCCAATTCCCGTTGATACCCGCCTGCACCGCAACATCACACCGGCTTTTACCGTCAGCGAACCCTATATTTTTGATGGGCTAGAGTTTGGTTTTGACGCGCGATCGATCCGCTTTGCGACCGCGATTTACAAAGCACAAGAGGCCCGCTTTCGCGAAACCGGCATCCTTACCGCGGTCAGCGAGTCACACCTCGATGAAGCCCCCTATTTTGTGTATGCATCAATCTGGGGCGGCGGTGCGCCTTGGGCTGTGATGACCTTCAAGGGCGAACGGCTTGACAGCAAGCGCACGACCACAACGAAAACCGCCTTTGCATGGGATGCCTTGTTTGGCACCGATTACACCCGCGAACTGGTCACCGCACTTGCCCCATTGGGCGACCCGGATCGCGGCTGGCCCGAAGGCATATATGAAGCTGACGGCACCACGAATTCGTCAGTAACAACCAATACCAACGCGGTAGTTCTTGCGTCGCTTGCGTTCAAAGCGCATGGCCCGCTTATTCGGGCAGAGCCTTGAGCACGGCTGCGGTAAGGGGCTGGGCCTTTCTTACGGTTTGCGCAGGCCTTGCGCAGGCCGGCTTTGCCGCCGCCGAACCTTGCGTTTCCGACACATTCGACCGCCCCTTACCCAGGGCGACGAATGTGGTTACACGACGTGTGGATATCCCTTCGCCACAGTTCCCTGGCCTTTGGCAAGAAGGTATTGTTGGCGGTTACTTCTATACCCTATTCGCGAATGGCGAAGGCGTTTTACAAGCAACCCCGGACGAACCGGCTTGGGCCATCAACATTATCTGCAACGAGACCGCCAAGACTTGCGAACGAATGCCAGAGGGCCTTCCTGCACCAGCCGATGCGCTCGCGATTATTGACCTGCTTGAGCGATGCTTCATCGCCCCTGAAACTGCGCAAGACATCGTGCAGCCAACCGTTGTTACCAGCCCTGAACCAATAGTTGAGCCTGTATCAGAACCTGCCCCTGTATCAGAAGCCACCCCCGTGGCTGAACCTGCCCCCGTATCAGAACCCACCACTGCAGCAGAACCCACCCCTACGGCTGAAGCTACGTCTGCGCCCACAACCGAGCCGCCCGCTCCGCCAGTGCCTTGCGGCCTAAATGCAATTCCTGAAGGTGCAGAGGGTATTACAGTGCAACGCCTTCTCTTGCTTGGCGGCGCAGATCCGGGCCCGATTGACGGCTTTCCCGGAAAACGGACCAGAACTGCAATCGTGGAACTGCTAGGCGAAAAGGCAGCCGACATGCCAATCCCTGCAACAATTATCGCGCTCGACCAGCTGCTGTGCGGGGAAAAACCCAATTAAAAGAAACTGGCGTTCTCCCCCAACTCTTATTCTACAAAATCGGGACAACGAGTTTGCGTTTTGCGGCCGCCGGCTGGCGCGGGCGGCAGATCAGCGATCTTTTGGTTCGCCGCGCCTAATCGCCTTGCCAAACTTGGCGAAGCATCAAGTCATCTGAAAGATGCAGAATGTCTGCGCGCGCGCCTTTGGCAAAGGTGCCAACATGGCCTTGCCGGGCGATCAGTTGTGCCGGATAAGCAGTGGCCATGGCCAGCACCTCGGGCAAGGTTTGTCCGGGCAGGCTTAATACATTGCGGATCGCCGTGGTCAGGTCGAGATGCGCCCCCGCCAAAGTGCCATCTTCCAATGTCAATTTATTGCCGCTCCGCGTTATCCAGCGGCCATTCAAGGCAAAGCCGTCAATCGCCGATCCTGCAGTCGCCATCGCATCCGAGACAAGGAAAATGCGCCCCGGGCCTTGTTTGGCACGCAGCGCAAGCGCCATGCTTTGTGGATGCACATGGATCGTGTCGGCGATCAGTCCGGCAGACAGCCCTCCTGTCGCCAGCGCGGCACCAACAAGACCGGGTTCCCGGTTGCCCAATGGGCTCATCGCGTTGAAAAGATGCGTGACACATCGCGCGCCAGCTTTTGCCGCCTCTTGGCACAGATCAAAACCGGCATCGCTATGCCCCAACGAGATCAACACACCGGCAGTCGCCAAGGTTTTGATTTGCGCGGGCGTGACGGTTTCTGGCGCCACTGTGATTTTTAACAAAGGCAGGCGTTTGGCCGCATCCAAAAGCACTGCCATATCTTCGTCAGACATCGCGCGGATCAAATCGGGGTCATGCGCGCCTTTGCGCGCAAGCGACAGATGAGGCCCTTCCAGATGCAAACCCAAGATGCCGCGCGTGCCGTTCGCCAGTGCGCGCTCTACCGCATTGATAGCGGCAGCCGTGTGTTTGGCACTATCGGTGATCAAAGTCGGCAAAATAGAGGTTGCGCCAATCTGGCTATGCGCCTTCGCAATAATGTTCAGCGCCTCGGGACTGGGGTCATCATTGAACATGACACCGCCGCCGCCATTCACCTGCAAATCCACATAGCCCGGCATCAAAATGCCGCCTGTCAGCACCTGTTGGCACGGCGTTTGCGGCAGGTTCGCCCGCGGCAACACCGCCACAACGCGCCCCGCCTCTGTCAATAGCCCATGGTCATCCAGCAAGCTTTTGCCATCAAACACTTTCGCGCCGACAAAACTCGTCAGTTGGCTGCTCATATCGTTTCCGTCACTTTGCGAAGATGGCGCGGCGCGTCAGGGTCATTGCCTTGCGCCAAGGCAAAGCGCTCTACCATCGCATAAAAGGAAACCATAAGGCAAAGCGGGTCGGTCAGCGGATGGCCGGTGCGAATACTGGAAATCTGGGTGGCGGTATGGGCCTTATCCGAAGTGACAAAAACCACAGCACCTTTTGCAGCAATTTCATCCGCGATGCTGACAACCGCGCTTTCTGCGGCATCACCAGAGGCAAAGCAAAGCACCGGGAAACCCTCACCTACGATCGAAACGGGGCCATGCAACACCTCTGCGGATGAGTAGCTTTCAGCATGTATCTGGCATGTTTCCTTAAATTTCAGCGCGGCCTCGTTGGAAATTGCCCATCCGGGGCCGCGTCCAAGGGTGAAAAGCGATTTATGCGCACCAATCGCGGCCCGCACCTCCGGCCAGTCCAACGCCGCCGCTTTGGCAAGGTGTTCGGGCAGCGCGACAAGTGCGGCTTGCAGTTTCGCATCTTCCGACCATTCCGCCAGCAGCATCAGCCCCGCCACAACCGAATTCACAAAGGTTTTGGTGGCGGCGACACTCAATTCCGGGCCTGCGTGAATGTCGATTGTCTCTTGGCAAACGCGGGCCAAATCCGAAGAGGGATTATTGGTCAACGCAATCGAAAACGCACCATCGCGGCGGGCTGCGCGGGCCATTTCAACGATATCCGGGCTTTTGCCCGATTGTGACACGGCAAGGCTGACACTGTTTTTCAACTTCAACGGTGCTTTATAGATCGACGCCACAGACGGCCCGACCGAACAAACCGGAACCCCAAGCAGAATCTCGCTGGCGTATTTGAAATAGCTACAGGCATGGTCAGACGACCCCCGCGCGATACTTATGGCAAAAGCAGGGTCTTTGGTGCGCAATTCGTCAGCTATTCTCCGGATTTCAATGGCACCATCGGCCAAAAGCCGCGCGGCTGCCTGTGGAATTTCAAGAATCTCTTGGCGCATTTTGCTGGTATTGTCGGACATGGGGTTTCCTAACTGGAGGCAAGTCGAAGTTCGGCGACAAAGTCATATGCATCGCCGCGATAAATGGATCGGGTGAATTCAACGGCGCGCCCGCTGGTCAGATACGAGGTGCGTTCAATCCTCAACCCTGCCGCGCCAGGCTCGACGCCCAGAAGTCCGGCATCTTTCTCGTTCAAATTCACCGCCGAAATTTTCTGCAATGCCCGCACCGGGCGGTTGCCGCTGGCCTCCATCACCTCATACAGCGAGGTTTCAACAGCCAACGGATTGGGCAAAATATCGGTTGGCAAGGACGCGCGCTCAATCGCCATCGGGCGGCCTTCTGCCAGACGCAGCCGCGCAATCCGCGCAACAGAATCGCTCATCGAAAGGGCCAAAGCGACGCCCTCTTCGGGCGACGGCATGAAGATGCCACGATGCAGCCAGCGGGCGGTGGTCGTCAGGCCCCGCCGCTCCATATCTTCGGTAAAAGAGGTCAGCCGCGACAGGGATTGCTCTACGCGCGGCTTGGCTGCGGCCACGAAACTGCCCGCCCCTTGGCGCTGGACGATCACGCCCTTATCAACCAATTCCTGCATCGCCTTGCGCACAGTGACACGCGACAACCCTGCCAGCGCAGCGATTTCGCGTTCCGGTGGAAGCGGGCTGTCTGGCGTTAACACCCCGGTGGCGATACCTTCCTCGATACGTTTGCGCAACTGGACATACAACAAGCCAGAGCTATCCTGCATCCAATGCTCGGGGTTCAAAAAGGCGGTGATTGACATGTTTACGTCCTTGTTGCGGCAGAAGTCGTGGCGACAATTGACGACGCCAAAGTCAAAGCTCCATCCAAAGCGCTGGTTTTGGCAGGGCGCACGCTGTCCTGCACTGATTGCGGAAGATACGGCAAATAGTAAGGGCCAAGGCTGCCCATCAGGCAAAGCGCCTCATCCTGCCGCCAGTCCAGTGCTTTCAAACCCGCCAAAATGTAATCCGCGCCCGCTTGCATCAAGGTCACTGCGGCTGCATCCCCCGCCTTGGCCGCGGAAACCACCATCGGCGCATACTGCCCGTAACGGCCCGGCGACGCGCCTGCTGCAAAAAGGGAAATAGCGCCCGCCTCTCGGTTGAAGGCGGAGTAAACTTCTTCTGTCAACGCACTGTGCGGCGCCAACCCGTCAAGACTATGCAGCACGCGCGCCAAAAGCGCCCGCCCCAACCACGCCCCCGAGGCCTCATCCCCCAATGCCAAACCATGACCGCCCAGAAACCGCCTTTGGCCTGCCCTTTGACTGGCCAGGAAAGAGCCCGTCCCTACGCTAACCAATGCGCCATCCTCGGCGACCAAAGCCCCGACAAGCGTTGTCATTTGATCATCTGAAACAGCGACGCGGGTCAATGGCAGCGCCGCTATTACCTTGGCGCAGATTTCCGGTGTCGTCGCACCCGCCAACCCCAGATGCGCAGGAATATCCATTAAATCCGGCAAGGTCAGGCAGGCCTGCGCCGCCACATCCCGCAAAGCCTCGGAAATAGCGGCGACGGCGCCCTGAAGGTCGCTAGTGACGTTGGCACTACCGCTGCGCGCCTCATACCGCTTTCCGCGCCACAAAAGCGCGGCACGACAAGAGGTTCCGCCGCCATCAATGCCAATAAGGGTGTCTGCTGCCATGTGATCCATAACAATACCTATAGAACACCTTTGACGCAAATAAAAGACCTTTTTGACCCAGCGGCCATGAAAACCGCTGATTTCAGAAAACTCTGGACAAGAGGTATTTAAAAGGTATCTTATCTGGAGTGAGGAGACGAATCAAATGCAACCACCAAATACCGAGCAGTCGGGCAGCGCCGCCAAAGGGCTGGACTTGCTGCCAGATGCCGAGATTGTGCGCGTTCTGGCCAATGGCCAGCAAGCGGCCCTTGCCTGCCTGGAAGCGTCGGGCCCGGATATCGCACGGGCGGGCGCTTTGATGGCACAGGTCATCACTGATGGTGGACGCTTGATATACGCCGCTGCCGGGTCTTCGGCCCTGATGGCCTTAGCTGATGCAGCTGAATTGGGTGGAACTTTTGGCATTCCTGCCACGCAGATACGCATACTTATGGCAGGTGGGGTGCCCGTAGATGCCCAAATGCCGGGTGATACCGAAGATGACGCCGAGGCCGCGACCGTGGCCGCAAATGGAATTGGTCGGGGTGATTTGCTGATAGCTCTGACAGCCTCGGGCAGCACCCCCTACCCAGTCGAGTTGGCGCGCCACGCTGCCCAAAACGGGGCCCAAGTGATAGCGATCGCCAACAACCCCGGCGCCAAGATTTTTGCCCATGCCAACATTGCGATTTGCCTGAAAACCCCACCCGAGGTGATCGCAGGCTCTACGCGCCTTGGTGCTGGCACAGCGCAAAAAGCGGCGCTGAATTTGATGTCAACCTTGATGGGCGTGCGGCTAGGTCATGTGCATGATGGGCTGATGGTCAATGTGAACGCCGACAATGAAAAACTAAAGGCGCGGGCGATGGGCATTGTCTGCCAGATCACCGGCTGCACCCCGGAACGCGCAACAAGGTCGATTGCGGCGGCAGGTGGCGCTGTAAAGCCCGCAATTTTGCTGGCCGCAGGCATGCCAAACCTAGAGGCAGCCACAGCGCTATTGGCCACAACACACGGAAACCTGCGGGCCGCTTTGGCGCAGATTTAAGGCCCTGCAGCGCGGGCTTGACGGCCCGAAACACCACGAAAAGACAACCAAACCAAGGGAGAGAGACATGAAACAGACAACACTCGGAATGGCGCTTTTGGCGTCAACGGTACTGGCCGGCATGGCCACAGCCGAAACCACCATCAGCATCGAAAGCTGGCGCAATGACGACCTCGTGCTTTGGCAAGACAAAATCATTCCGGCTTTTGAGGCTGCCAACCCCGGCATCAAAGTAAAATTCACCCCGTCAGCCCCTGCCGAATATAACGCAGTTCTGAATTCCAAGCTGGATGCAGGTTCGGCCGGCGATCTGATCACCTGCCGCCCCTTTGACGCGTCCTTGGCGCTCTATGAAGGCGGGAAACTGGCTGACCTTTCGGACCTGCCGGCGATGGGTTCCTTCTCGGCTGTTGCGAAATCGGCATGGCAGACCGATGACGCCAAGGCGACATTTTGCGTGCCGATGGCCTCGGTGATCCACGGCTTTATCTATAATAAAGACGCCTTTGCCGCCCTGAATCTTACCGTTCCAGAAACTGAAGACGAATTTTTCGCAGTGCTTGATGCGATCAAGGCAGACGGCACTTACATCCCGATGGCGATGGGCACCAATGACCAGTGGGAAGCCGCGACCATGGGTTACAACAACATCGGCCCGAACTACTGGAAGGGCGAAGAAGGCCGTCTGGCACTGATTGCTGGCACGCAAAAACTGACCGACGAAGACTGGATCGCCCCATATCGTACTTTGGCAAAATGGGGCCAGTATCTGGGTGACGGCTTTGAGGCACAAACCTATCCCGACAGCCAAAACCTGTTCACCTTGGGCCGGGCTGCAATCTACCCTGCAGGCAGCTGGGAAATCTCTGGCTTCAACAGCTTGGTCGATTTTGAGATGGGCGCTTTCAAGCCACCAGTCAAAGCCAAAGGCGACAAGTGCTTCATTTCGGATCACACCGACATTGCAATCGGCCTGAATGCTGCCAGCCCGAATGCCGAGGCTGCACGTACCTTCCTGAACTGGGTTGGCACGTCAGAATTTGCCTCGCTTTACGCCAACGCTTTGCCTGGCTTCTTCTCTTTGTCGAACCATGACGTGAAAATGGAAGACCCGCTGGCCCAAGAGTTCGTCAGCTGGCGCGGTGAATGCGAATCCACAATTCGTTCCACCTATCAAATCCTGTCACGCGGCACTCCGAACCTAGAGAATGAAACCTGGGGCGCGTCTGTCGCCGCGATCAAAGGCACCGAGACACCGGAAGCTGCAGGCGCGCGTTTGCAGGCAGGTCTGGCGTCTTGGTACGCACCGCAGCAGTAACTGCCAAAGGGTCCGGGCAAGGTATTTGCCCGGACCCAATTGCCGTCAGCCAGCCTGTGGGAGGCAAAGATGATTTCTTCGAAAAAGGGCCCCAAATTTCGGTGGCATATCCTTGTTTTTCTTGCGCCTGCGGTGTTGGTCTATACTGCCATCATGATTATGCCGCTGTTCAATACCTTGCGGCTTGCGCTGTATTCCGAAGTTGACAATGCAACGGTGTTTGTCGGGCTCGCCAACTTTCGCACATTGTTTGGTGAAGCGCATTGGGCAGATGCCTTTTGGAATGCACTCGGCAACAACTTCTGGTTCTTCTTTGTGCACATGATCGTGCAAAATCCCATCGGGATTTTGTTGGCGGCGATTCTGAGCCATCCGCGCCTGCGCTTTGCCAGCCTCTACCGCTCCGCCATTTTTGTGCCGACGATCCTTTCATTCGTCATCGTTGGCTTTGCGTGGAAACTGATCTTGTCACCGATCTGGGGCATCGCCCCGTCAATGTTGGACATGGTCGGGTTAAAAAGCCTGATGGCGCCCTGGCTTGGCAAAGAAGAATACGCACTGACCACCTTGGCGCTGATCTCGGTCTGGCAGTTTGTCGGCATTCCGATGATGCTGATCTATGCCGCCTTGCTGTCGATCCCCGAAGAGGTTCTGGAAGCGGGCGAAATCGACGGCATCACCGGCGCGGCTGCCTTCTGGAAAATCAAGCTTCCGCTTATTCTGCCCTCGATCGGCATCATTTCCATCCTGACTTTTGTTGGCAACTTCAACGCCTTCGACCTGATCTATGCTGCCCAAGGCGCATTGGCAGGGCCTAATTTCTCGACCGATATTCTGGGCACCTTCATGTATCGCACCTTCTTTGGCTTCCAGTTGCAACTGGGCGACCCCCATATGGGCTCGGCCATTGCGACCGGCATGTTTGCGATCATCCTGTTGGGGGTTTGTATTTACCTTTTCGCCATCCAGTCGCGGATGCGGCGCTATCAGTTCTAAGGAGAATACCATGAACAAGGCCCGCTCAAACCTTCTGAATTCCTTTGCGGCCCATGCGGTTTTGATTACCTATACCCTGATTGCGCTGTTTCCGGTTTTCGTGATCCTGATCAATAGCTTCAAAACCCGCAAAGCCATTTTCCGCGAGCCCCTATCGCTGCCCAATGCTGATAGTTTTTCGCTGATCGGCTATGAGACAGTGTTGAAACAAGGCGACTTCTTTCTCTACTTCCAGAACTCGTTGATCGTCACGGTCGTTTCCCTGTTTCTGGTCCTGCTTTTTGGTGCAATGGCCGCTTTCGCGCTGTCGGAATACCGTTTCAAAGGCAACACGCTGATGGGCCTGTATCTGGCACTCGGGATTATGATCCCGATCCGCATTGGTACGGTCGCGATTTTGGATCTGATGGTGCAAACCGGCTTGGTAAACACGCTCTGGGCGTTGATCTTGGTCTATACAGCGCAGGGCCTTCCCTTGGCAGTGTTCATTTTGTCCGAATTCATGCGGCAGGTCTCGGATGATTTGAAAAACGCGGGCCGGATTGATGGCTTGTCGGAATACACCATCTTCTTTCGGCTTGTTCTGCCCTTGGTGCGGCCCGCGATGGCAACCGTTGCAGTTTTCAACATGATCCCGATCTGGAATGACCTGTGGTTCCCGTTGATCCTTGCACCAGCAGAAGAAACCAAAACACTGACCCTGGGCAGCCAAGTATTCATCGGCCAGTTTGTCACCGATTGGAATGCCGTTCTGTCGGCCCTGTCCTTGGCTATTCTGCCGGTCATGGCGCTTTATGTGATCTTCTCTCGCCAGCTTATCCGCGGCATCACATCGGGGGCAGTAAAATGATCCGCACACTGATTACCGGTCTGGGCAATATGGGGATGAGCCATGCGCTGGCCCTACATGCCCACCCCATGGCCGAGGTGGTTGGTTTGGTGAACCGCACCGGCAAGGCCCCGTCTGGTGAATTGCAAAGCTACCCCTGCTTTGACGATTTCACTCAGGCCTTGGACCAGACCAAGCCCGATCTGGTGGTCATCGCAACCTATACCGATACCCATGCCGATTTCGCCGTGGCCGCAATGCAAGCAGGCGCGCATGTATTCGTTGAAAAGCCGCTGGCGATGTCCGCGGCCGAGGCCGAGCGGGTGGTTGCATCTGCCAAGCAAACGGGGCGAAAATTGGTGGTCGGCTATATCCTGCGCCATCACCCCAGTTGGCAACGGCTGATTGCCGAGGCGCGTGCGTTGGGGGGGCCATATGTATTTCGCCTGAACCTGAACCAGCAAAGTCAGGGCGCGGAATGGGAAACCCACAAAGCGCTTATGCAAACCACCTCGCCTATCGTTGATTGCGGCGTGCATTATGTCGATGTCATGTGCCAGATCACTGATGCCAAACCTCTGCGCGTCCACGCGATGGGGCTGCGCCTTAGCGATGAAATCGCGCCGGATATGTACAATTACGGGCAGTTTCAGGTGGTATTTTCCGATGGCTCCGTTGGTTGGTATGAGGCAGGTTGGGGCCCGATGATATCTGAAACCGCCTATTTCGTAAAAGATATCATATCCCCCAATGGTGCCGTTTCCATCGTAGCAAATGAATCGTGGAACAGCGCCGATATTGACCGACACACCAAAGTAGGCCAGCTGCGCCTGCACCCGGTCGCAGGGCCGGACCAGCTAATACAGCTTGAAGATGAGCCGGGCCACCAAGCGCTTTGCAATGCCGAACAAGATTTCGTGCTGCGGGCGATCACCCAAGATATCGACCTAAGCCGCCATATGGATGATGCGGTTCAATCCCTGAAAATCTGTCTCGCCGCCGATGCCAGCATCCGCAGCGGCCAAGCTGTCTCGCTTGAAGGAGCCCTATTATGACCGCACTATCCCTGAAAAATATCTGTAAATCCTTTGGCGCTGTAAGCGTGTTGAAAAACATCGATCTTACCGTAGAGGAAGGCGAGTTCGTGGTGTTCGTTGGCCCTTCGGGTTGCGGTAAATCCACTTTGCTGCGGGTCATTGCCGGTCTGGAGGATGCCACTTCGGGCAGCATTGAAATCGCCGGCTCGCTGGTGAACGATATCCCACCTGCACGGCGCGGCATTGCCATGGTCTTCCAATCCTACGCGCTTTATCCGCATTTGACCGTGCACGACAACATGGCGTTGGCCCTGAAACAGGAAAAGCAACCCAAGACCGAAATAGCAGAGCGTGTCGACGAAGCCAGCCGCATTCTTTCGCTCGGGGATTATCTGCAACGCCGTCCGTCCGAGCTTTCGGGCGGGCAGCGGCAACGCGTGGCCATCGGCCGCGCCATCGTCCGCGAGCCAAAGCTCTTTCTGTTTGATGAACCGTTATCGAACCTCGACGCCGCCCTGCGGATGAACACAAGGATCGAAATCGCCAAACTGCACCGCACCTTGAAGGCCAGCATGATCTATGTGACGCATGATCAGACAGAGGCCATGACATTGGCCAGCAAAATCGTGGTGCTGCGGGATGGGCGTGTTGAGCAAGTCGGCGCCCCGATGGAGCTGTACAACAATCCCGCAAACCGCTTTGTCGCAGGGTTCCTTGGCTCGCCCGCGATGAATTTTTTTCCGGCTGAAATGGTCGGCGGCCGAAAAGGCACTGTTGCAGGCGTGCGCCCCGAGCATCTGCGGATCAGCCAGACCGGACGTTTGGCCGGAACCGTAGTCCATGTCGAAAAGCTGGGCGGCGATACCAACGTACTGGTTGATATTGGCACCGAAGACAATCTGACCCTGCGACTTTTCGGCCAGTATGACATCGAAGCCGAAGCAAAAATCGCATTGGATTTCGACGACAACCATGCATTCGCCTTTGACCAGAACGGCAAGCGGATCTAAGGCGCCCTGCCAATTGTGCTGCCCGACGCAGGGACTGCCGCCCGCCTGAAATGGCTTGCATGCAATCAGTGCATGTCTGGCGTCGCCACTCATGGGGCAGAATTGAGGGTTTGAACAACTGAGGATTTCTATACCCTAACATTGAAGTTGATAGACTTCTCCATCGCGATCAAATCACTATCGACCCAGCCCAGGCCGGAACGAGCTTAAAGTCCTTTCCCAATGACATCAACGAACCGAGAGGCCGCCAGGATACGCCCGCCCGCGGCCTCGCGGACCACCTTCGTGCAGCATCGCAATCGACAGATGGCTGGTCACCAAAGGTAACAAAGGGCAGGATCATCCGATAGGTAATCCAGCAAAGTCTGTAAGTTGGTGCCCGCGGCCGGACTCGAACCGGCACGGCCATACGGCCGGGAGATTTTAAGTCTCATGTGTCTACCATTCCACCACGCGGGCAGCGTGTCTTCGAACTCTCCGTTGGGTCTCATTTCAGCCCACAAACGTCTCTAGCGCCTCAACGCTCTGTAAACAATACACCTCTTGAAAACACACCGCGATTTCAAATCCGCTTGGTCAACCAGACCCGCTTTGGCGCCCTGATAGGCTTGGCGCAGCCCCGTCATCAAGCGGTTTTCTTGGCCCGCCCCACTTTTTGGCAGCAAATTCTGCTTCGCCGCGCTGCGGCGATTGACTTGCGCAACGCGGTCGGCCAAAAACGACGTCATCACATTGCAGGGGGGAACTTGCGTGAAGAAGATCTACAAAGATGCATCGGCGGCGCTGGATGGCGTGCTGTTTGACGGCATGATGATTGCGGCAGGCGGCTTTGGCCTGTGTGGAATTCCGGAACTGCTGATCGCGGCCATTCGTGATGCAGGCACCAAAGGGCTGACGGTTGCCTCCAATAATGCGGGCGTTGATGGCTTTGGCCTTGGTGTCTTGTTGGAAACCCGGCAGGTGAAAAAGATGATCTCATCCTATGTCGGTGAAAACGCTGAATTCATGCGCCAGTATCTGTCGGGCGAGTTGGAGCTGGAATTCAACCCCCAAGGCACCTTGGCCGAGCGGATGCGGGCCGGCGGCGCGGGCATCCCCGGCTTTTACACCAAAACCGGCGTTGGAACGGTGATTGCCGAGGGCAAAGACGTCAAGGTCTTTGACGGTCAGGAATACATCATGGAACGCGGCATCGTCGCCGACCTGTCGATCGTCAAGGCGTGGAAGGCCGACCCGTCGGGCAACCTCGTTTTCCGCAAAACCGCCCGTAACTTCAACCCGCCCGCCGCCACCTGCGGCAAAATCTGCGTGGCCGAGGTCGAAGAAATCGTGCCGCTGGGCTCGCTCGATCCCGATACAATCCACCTGCCCGGCATCTATGTGCACCGCCTCATTCAGGGCGAGCATGAAAAACGTATCGAACAGCGCACCGTCAGAAAGGCGTCTTGATCATGGCTTGGGACCGGAACCAAATGGCCGCACGCGCGGCACAAGAGCTGCAAGACGGCTGGTATGTAAACCTCGGCATCGGCATTCCGACGCTGGTATCCAACTATATCCCTGATGGGATCGAGGTCACGCTGCAATCAGAAAACGGCATGCTCGGCATGGGCCCCTTCCCGATTGAAGGCACCGAAGACGCCGACCTGATCAACGCAGGCAAGCAAACCATCACCGAACTGCCGCAAACCGCCTATTTCGATTCTGCGCAATCTTTCGCGATGATCCGAGGCGGCAAAATCGCGATGGCAATCTTGGGCGCAATGGAGGTCGCCGAAAATGGCGATCTGGCAAACTGGATGATTCCCGGCAAGCTGGTCAAGGGCATGGGCGGCGCGATGGACTTGGTCGCAGGCGTGGGCCGCGTTGTTGTGGTAATGGATCACACCAGCAAACACGGCGATTCCAAAGTGCTGAAATCCTGCACCCTGCCGCTAACAGGCAAAGCCGTGGTTGACCGCATCATCACCAATCTCGGCGTGCTCGATGTGGTTGAAGGCGGCCTGAAAATCGTCGAATGCGCCGAAGGCGTTTCCGAAGCCGAGTTGCGCGCCGCGACCGAAGCAACGATTGTCGGCTGAAAACCTAAGAATACAATAAAGGCGCGGCAGGGCCCTCCCCGCCGCGCCTCTTTCTGTTCGGCTCAAATATCCCGGGGGGTCCGGGGGGCTGGCCCCCCGGCGCTGGCCATTTCGCGCCCAGCAAAACCACTACCCACCCGCCGAAATCACCTTGAACACACAAGGGTCGCTCACCAACTCCGGCGGGGTCAAACACAACCCCTGCGCCACCTGCCATGCGGCCAGCACCTTTGGCACATAATCCCGCGTCTCGGAATAGGGCGGCACGCCATCATTGGCCCGCACCGCGCCCTCCCCCGCGTTATAGGCGGCAAGCACCATCAGCGGGTCACGGTCGAACTGCCCCATCAGCCAGTCCAGATAGGCCACCCCCCCCTTGATGTTCTGCACCGGATCCGCGGCATCGGTCACTCCAAAACGCTCGGCAGTGGCGGGGATAAGCTGCATCAAACCCTGCGCCCCGGCCGAGCTGACCGCCTCTGGCTTGCCTGCGCTTTCAATACCAATCACCGCCAGAACAAAGGCCGGCGACACATTGGTCCCAATCGTCGCTTTCAAAATCTCGGTTCCGTATTTCGCGGCCACCTCTTGCATATCCTGCAAACGCGGCGCACGCACCGAGGCCCCTGCGGGCCCCTGCGTCAGACTTGCCATGGCCAAGGCATAGCGGCCATCCTTCGCCCCCTGCGCATAGGGCACCTTATCCCAAAACCAGCCATAGGCCGCTGGTGCGGCGGCGGTGATGGGGGCATTTGCAGCAACATCGGTTTGCTCTGGCGTGTTCTGCACAACCGGTTTAGGGGCCGTGGCCAGACGCTTGGCCTGTTCGGCAGGGTCAATCTGTACCGTAATACGCGGACCGACCTGCTGTTTTGGCACAACCACGCGGCGCGCCGAAAAATCGCCCTGAAATGGCGGCGTTTGCGCAAACGCAGGCCCGCACCACTCCGGTGCGCCCAAACATGCACCAATCGCGGCAACCGCAACTGCGCCTGAAAGTGCCATTCTAGGCATTTTAAATACTGCTCTTTGTTCTTCTTTCCAAAATCATTGCAGGTCTCGGCCTGTCTGGCCACTGTTTTAGCGTTGAATTGTGGCCAAATTGCCCAAGTTGGCTGGAATGCAACAGCCCATATGCGCCAACATCAGGGAATCTCCACCCCAAACAGGCAAGAAACACAGCATTTTTCCACGCGCTGGTTGATTTTAAGCGGAAATATGCAAATTACC
This sequence comes from Pseudorhodobacter wandonensis, assembly GCF_001202035.1. Classification (GTDB taxonomy): domain Bacteria; phylum Pseudomonadota; class Alphaproteobacteria; order Rhodobacterales; family Rhodobacteraceae; genus Pseudorhodobacter; species Pseudorhodobacter wandonensis. The sequence goes on from NZ_LGHT01000026.1 coordinate 15,798, forward strand.
TAAAAATGTCCAATTCGCTCCCATCGCTGGCAACATTTGCGGAGTCTAAATTGGTCATACCGCGATGGAAATCGGGAAAGAACTGCGTCCGGGCCCAGACAACCCCAAACGGTGCTGAAATCTAAATGAAAACTTCCCCAGAAAGGGAATACACCATGAAACTCAAGAACCTCTTCAAAAAAATTTCACCGACGAAGCTGGCGCCGCAACTGTAGACTGAGGTGTATTGACCACAGCCATCGCCGGCTTGGGCATGGTTGTCATGTCGATTGTTGGCAACGGCATCTAAACGCTGGGCAACACTGTTGTGACCGACCTCTCCACTACCGCTTAGGGTTGCGTTTCGCTCCACTAATCCCGGCTACAGGTTGCGCTTCACAATATCACAAAGTTGAAAAGTCCGTACTCCAAAGAATACGGCCTTTCCTACTTAACAGGTTCGGCTCTGCCCAAAACACCCGCGCGACCAACTGTTACCCCGCCGCAATCCACTGCCCGTTTCGCCATCCCGCCGCGCCCAAAGCCCAAACCGGATAGCACCCGATCAAGACACCGCGAGACAGCAAACATACGCCGGTTACTGTTTCAAATACGAAATCACACTGTTTCCAATGTGTTAATCCAATCGCGAATTTTCCACATCCTTGCCTCATTCATGCCACTTTTAAGGGTGCTTATTGGGGCATACCGGAATGGTTATTGGGGCGGAACAGAGGCCAACCCGAACTAACCCAGAACGGTGATGAAACCTGTATGTAAATCTTCCTTGAAAGGGTACTGACCATGAAACTTAAGAACATCATCAACAAATTCCTTAACGAAGAATCCGGCGCAGTAACTGTTGACTGGGTTGTTTTGACCGCAGCTATCGTTGGCTTGGGCATGGTTGTTATGTCGACCGTCGGCGGTGGCATCGAAACGCTCGGCGGCAAAGTTGTGACCAACCTGGCCGGCACCACTCCGGGCTATGTTTCGGCCACCAAGTAATCTTGGCTAAAGGCCATGCCTTACTATAGCGCAAAATTAATAAGGTCGCACCCAAAGGCGTGCGGCCTTTTTGCGAGTATAGGCCATTGGCCAGGCGGGTTGGCTTTTGTAAAATCTTTTCGACCTCCCAGTTATTGGCCCGACAATGCGCGGTTGAAACCCGATTTTGGCCACAATCTGCACGTAACACTTAACCTGAAACGAACGCCCGTGCCCAAACTGCTATGCGAACGAACAAAGGATTCCCAAAGTGTTACAGAAACTTCGCCTATTTCTAACCTCTGAATCTGGCGCTGTAACTGTTGATTGGGTCGTTTTAACAGCCGTGATCATTGGGTTGGGGATGTCGGTTCTTATCCCAATCGGTTTTACAGCCGATGAAGGTGCGCAAAAGGTTGGTGTGACGCTCCGAGAGATTAATTCCGGCTACGGGAAAAACTGATCAAAGGGTCAAAAGACCCTTCTATTTGAGGTGATTGTAATGCGTATGGTATTTGGACTTGTCTTGATCGTCGGGGTGGCGCTCGCCGGTGCGGCTGTTTGGATGGTTCAGGGCTATGTCAAACAGGCCCAGCTGAACGTGGCCCGCGAACAGGCGATGCGGCTAAAGCTTGGCGAGTTGGTTGACGTTTATGTTGTCAACAAACCCATGGCCTATGGCACGCCGATTACGAAAGAAGATGTCGAACTGGCAACCTTCCCCGTGAAATCGCTCGCGCCGGGTGCCTATGTCGATGAGGCGGCCCTGTTTCCGGGCGACTATGCCCAGCCGCGCTATGTGACGGTGCAAATGGAAAAGATGGAACCGATTCTGGGCTTCAAAGTAACAGAACCCGGTGCCGATATCGGCCTGACCTCGCGCCTGACCAAGGGCAAACGCGCCTTTGCCATCAAGGTAGACGTGGCCTCTGGTGTTTCCGGCTTTGTACAGCCCGGCGACAAGGTTGATGTTTATTGGACCGGTTCCACCCAAAGCAACACAGGCGATTTCACCCAGCTGATCGAAACTGCCGTCAATGTGGTCGCGATTGACCAGGCCGCAAACAGTGACCGCGGCACAACCGCAACCATCGCCCGCACCGTCACCGTAGAGGCAACACCGCAACAAGTCGCACGTCTGGCTCAGGCTCAGGCGACAGGGCGACTCGCGTTGTCGCTGGTCGGAACCGGCGATGAAACAGTTGTCGATGCGGTTGAGGTAGACAGCGCCGCCCTGCTGGGTATTCAGGCCCCCGTGGCCCCTGCTGTTGTCGAACAGGCCCGCCAATGCAGCGTCAAAACCCGCCGCGGCGCCGAAGTGGTGGATATTCCGATCCCTTGCACCAACTAAGCGCAAGGCCCCGCACACATAACCTAGCGTCGGGCAACTGGAAAAACACGACAAGTTGCGACAATATCCGTTTTTGTTGCAACTTGCCCACATCAAGAACGGCCTTCAAGGTTTTGATTCTTGCAATAAAAGCGAAAACCCTGCAAAGTATCGGCTAATATGGGCGAAAGAGACCCATTTCTGAGGCGCCATCGAAAGGCAGTGATATGAGAATGCGGACCCTCCTCGGGGCGACGGCGCTTGGCCTGGCCCTGATACAGCCTGTCGCCAGCAAGGTTGAGGCGCAGAGCCTGCGTGTCATGACTGGCGCACCTGCAAATGCGCTTCAAGTACCGATGAACCGCGCCGTGGTTGTTGAAAGTGATGTGCCCTTTGCCGAGCTGTCGATTGCCAACCCCGGCATTGCCGATATTTCCACCCTGTCGGACAAGTCGATCTATGTGCTGGGCAAAGCTCCGGGCCGCACAACGATGACCTTGCTCGGCGCTGATGGCCGCCTGATTTCGAACGTCGAGGTACACGTCACCCCTGACATCGCCGAATTCAAAGAACGCCTGCGCCAGATTTTGCCGGGCGAACAAATCGAAGTACGCACCGCCAATGATGGTATCGTACTGTCCGGCACTGTCTCCAGCACCGCCAAGCTGGACCGTGCGCTAGATCTGGCAAACCGCTATGCCCCTGAACGCATTTCAAATTTGATGAGCGTGGGCGGCACCCAGCAGGTTATGCTCAAGGTGCGCTTTGCCGAAATGCAGCGCTCGGTTTCCAAAAGCCTGTCGGCCTCATTGGGCATCAACTCAAGCAATGTCGGCGCTGCTACAGGCAACATCACAGGGATCAACAACTACTTATCTGGAAACACTATTTCCACCACGGCCAATGGCGCGATGGGGATCGGCTTTTCGGCCGGATCAGTACAATTCGCAGTGCTGCTCGAAGCCCTCGAATCCAAAGGCGTTGTGCGCACGCTGGCCGAGCCAAACCTGACCGCCCTGTCAGGGCAAGAGGCCAAGTTTCTGGCGGGCGGCGAATACCCAATTCCCGTTGCAGGCGGCAACGACACTGTGACCATCGAATATAAACCCTTTGGCGTTGAAATGAACTTTACGCCGGTGGTGGTTGATGGCGATCTTATCAACCTGACAATCAATGCCAGCGTGTCGTCGATCGACAGTACTGTCTCATTGCAATCAGGCGGTTTCACCATCAACGCGTTCAAACGCCGCGAAACCTCGACCACGGTGGAAATGCGCGATGGCGAAAGCTTTGCGATTGCCGGCCTGTTGCAAGATGATTTCCGCAACCTCAACGGTCAGGTGCCGTGGCTCGGCGATATTCCGGTGTTGGGCGCCTTGTTCCGCAGTGCCGAATATGCCCGCGCTCAATCTGAACTGGTGATTATCGTTACCCCGCATCTGGTCACACCAACCCGCGGCGAGGCTTTGGCCCTGCCCACCGATCGCGTGAAGCTGCCGACCGAGCGTGAGCAATTCCTGTTTGGCAAAATCACCGGCAAAAACGCGCCCAAAGGGGCCGCCGGTGAAGTTGCGCGCCAGGATTTCAGCGGCTCTTACGGCTATGTGATGGAGTAGGCAAATGCGGATTTCGACTTTATTGTTAGGTGTTTCCTTGCTTGCCGTTGCAGGTTGCGGGTCAGAATTTAATCGCGAAACCGGCGCCGACAACACAGAGCAGTTCGGCAATGCAACGATGAATAACGTGCTGATCCAATCGGGTCAGAAAGATTATGCCATACAATTGGCCGGCCGCTTTGCCAATGAAGTGCCGTCAACCATCACCTTTGCCTTCAACTCCTCGCAACTGGATGGCAGCGCCATCGCCACCTTGCGCCAGCAGGCCGATTGGATAAAAACCTTCCCCGAGGTGCGCTTCCGCGTCTATGGGCACACCGATTTGGTAGGGTCGAATGCCGCCAACCAGGCCTTGGGCCTGCGCCGCGCCAAGGCCGTTGTGGCCTATTTTGCCAGCCAGGGTATCAGCCGCAGCCGGCTTGAGGCGATGGCCTCATACGGCGAAACCCGCCCTGTGGTGCAAACGCCCGGCCCCGAAGAACGCAACCGCCGCACCGTGACCGAAGTGTCGGGTTTCGTACAAAACCACCCGAGCGTGCTGAACGGCAAATATGCCGCCGTAATTCACCGTGAATACATAGAGTTAGCCCAGCGCGCGCACCCGTCGAACCGGGTTATCAAAACCCAGACCAGCGGGAATTAACCCCTGAATAAGGCACAAAAAAGGGCCGGTTGTCCGGCCTTTTTTATTTCCACCGACGCTACATTAAGCATTTTGACCAAGCTTTGTATGCAAGACAGCAAAAGACCCAAGAATAGTGGCTATTCAGCCCCAATCTCGCCAACATTCTCCACCATCTTCAAACCTATCGGGAACAGTTGCGCGGCTTAGGTTTGCGCAGGGGTTTTGATTTCTTGCCGGATGCTTGGGTAAAAATGCCTCGGCGGCACAGGGACTCCCCGCTATTGAAGGGCATGAATTGATGACGAGTGTTGCGAATCTCCACCCAGAACCTGCGCCAATTCTGGCCTGCACGATTTCTCGTGACGTCCAGAATTTTGATCTGCTGATCGACGATATGGAAATTGAGCTGGGCGAGAATTGGGGTGACCTGTCGTTCGAAGACGCACTGGTCTTTCTGGATCAGCCCGAATCCTCTACGCTGGAATTTGTCGCAATCGCTGTGGACAGCGAAGATACCGTGGATTTGACGCCAATCACGGATCTGATCAAGCAGGCCAAGCTAAAGCAAATCAAAGTCGTGCTGATCGCCCATGATGTCAGCCCGGTCGCCCTGCATCAGCTTTTGCGGCTTGGCGCGGATGACTTTGTTCCCTACCCCTTGCCCGAAGGCGCCCTGCATGACGCCATTGACCGGATGCGCGCGCCGCCTGCCCTGATGGCGCCGGTCCCAGCCCTTGCAATCAGCGCGGCGGTTTCGCTTGACCACGGTCAGCAACGCTCGACAGCTCTCAAGGACAACCCCAACCATGAAGGCGTGGTTCTGCCGGTGCACGGCATGTCGGGCGGCGTTGGCGCGTCTACCTTTGCCTGCAATCTGGCGTGGGAACTTGCAACCATCTCTAAAACCGACGCCCCGCGCGTCTGCCTGTTGGATTTTGATTTCCAGTTCGGTGCGATCTCCACCAATCTGGACCTGCCGCGCCGCGATGCCGTGTTTGAAATTTTGCATGATACGGCAAGCGCCGACAGCGAATCCTTCCTGAAATCCATGCTGACCTTCAACGACAAGCTGCATGTGTTCACCGCACCGCCGGATATGCTGCCGCTGGACATCGTGAACGGCGAAGACATCGAGCGTTTGATCGACATGGCGCAGCAGAATTTCGACTTTGTTATCATCGATATGCCGACAACCATCGTCAGCTGGACAGAAACCGTCCTCAACCGCGCGCATGTGTATTTTGCGCTGATGCAGCTTGACCTGCGTTCGGCACAAAACGTTCTGCGTCTGGTGCGGGCATTGAAAGCCGAGGGCCTACCCGCCGACAAGCTGCGTTTTGTGCTGAACCGCGCACCGAAATTTACCGATCTATCGGCCAAAAGTCGGGTAAAGCGGATGGCCGAAAGTCTGGACATCTCTATCGAGGTGCAGTTGCCCGATGGCGGCCCGCAAGTAACACAAGCCAATGACCACGGCCTGCCTTTGGCAGAATCGAATGCAAAAAACCCGATCCGCAAAGAATTGCAAAAACTCGCCAAGTCTTTGCATGAACTAAATAATGCTGATGCCGCTGCGTCAAAGTAAGTCCGTATTCGACTATGTTTAAAAGGTAATTTCCTATGTTCTCGCGCTATAAGAAAACAAACGCTGGCACGCCAAAACCTGCTGCTTCAGCAGCCGTTGGGCCCAATGCCGTTGCGCCCCAGCGTATGGCACAACCGGAAAAAAAGCCGATTGTGCAAATGCGCCCTGCCATCGCCACAGCCGAGCGTAGCACAGCCGAAACGGTGATGGCCGACAAGGAACAAAAGCGCAAAAACAGGTTGATGGAGCTGAAAGTCGAGCTGCATAAAAAACTGCTGGAAAACCTGAACCTGGCTGCGTTGGAAACCGCCTCCGAAGCCAATCTGAAAGCCGAAATCGCTGCCATCGTTTCGGAAACCCTGGATGAAATGTCGGTCGCCCTGAACAAGGATGACCGCGTTGCCCTGAACCAGGAACTTTATGATGAGGTGATGGGCCTAGGCCCGCTGGAAACCCTGCTAAAGGATGAGTCGGTCAACGATATTCTGGTGAACGGCCCCAAGCGCATCTTTATCGAACGCAATGGCAAGCTGACCCTGACCGACATCACCTTCAAGGATGAGCGTCACCTGCTGCGGATTATCGACAAGATCGTTTCGGCCGTGGGCCGCCGCGTCGACGAATCGAACCCCTATTGCGATGCGCGTCTGGCCGATGGCAGCCGCTTCAACTGCATGGTGCCGCCGGTTGCCGTAGATGGCAGCCTCGTATCGATCCGTAAATTCAAAAAAGACAAGCTGAGCATCCCTGATCTGGTGAATTTCGGTGCCTTTACCGAAGAAATGGCCGCCTATCTGCAAGCCGCCGTTTCCACCCGTCTGAACATCATTGTATCGGGCGGTACCGGTTCGGGTAAAACCACCACGCTAAACGCGCTTTCGTCCTTTATCGACAACACCGAACGGGTTTTGACGATCGAAGATACCGCCGAACTTCAGCTGCAGCAAATCCACGTGGGCCGGATGGAAAGCCGCCCGCCCAACGTCGAGGGCAAAGGCGCCGTCACCCAGCGCGACTGTTTGCGCAACGCGCTGCGGATGCGTCCTGACCGGATCATCGTGGGCGAAACCCGCGGCGAAGAGGTTATCGACATGTTGCAGGCCATGAACACCGGCCACGACGGGTCTATGACCACGATCCACGCCAACTCGGCGCGCGATGCCGTATCGCGTCTTGAAAACATGATCGCGATGGCCGGTATTGAAATGCCGCTGAAAGCCGTGCGCAGTCAGGTCGCCTCGGCTGTGAACCTTGTTGTGCAGGCCAGCCGTTTGCAAGACGGCTCGCGCCGGATGACCTCGATCACCGAGATCACCGGGATGGAAGGCGAGGTCATCTCGATGCAGGAAATTTTCCGTTATGAGCGGCTTGGCCTTGCCCCCGATGGCAAGATTATCGGGCGTTTCAACGCAACAGGCGTGCGGTCGCACTTTTCCGAGCGCTTCCGCCAATGGGGCTATGACTTGCCTGCCTCGATCTATGAACCAATCGCCTAAGGATATTCCATGCAACTCTCGGCAGCGCCCCTAATTTATATACTGATCTTCGTCGCGGTGCTTGTACTGGTCGAAGGGATCTACCTGACGGTTTTCGGCAAATCGATCAGCCTGAACAACCGCGTCAGCCGCCGCCTTGCCTTGCTTGAAAAATCGGGCAGCCGCGAACAAGTGCTGGAACAGCTGCGCAAGGAAATGAGCCAGCACCTCAAGGCCCGCGGCATTCCGCTCTATTCCATTCTGGCGACCAAGGCGCAAAAGGCCAATATCGCCTTTACGCCGCAACAGCTGGTTATGATTATGGCCGCCCTCACCGCGTTTTCCTTTGTCGGCCTGACACTTGGCACCAACGCCGAACCCGCCGTGCGGGTCTTGATTGCCATCGCGATGGGGGTTGGCGGCGTTTATGTCTGGGTATCGAACAAGGCCAAAAAACGCATGGACCTGATGGAAGAGCAGCTGCCTGACGCTGTCGAACTGATGGTACGGTCTTTGCGTGTCGGGCACCCCTTCTCATCCGCGATTGCCATCGTCGCCAAAGAAGTGGCCGACCCTTTGGGAACCGAATTTGGCGTAATCGCGGATGAGGCCGCCTATGGCCGCGACGTGTCCGAGGCTTTGAAAGAATTTGCCGAACGGATGGACAGCCAGGATTTGCGCTTTTTGGCCGTTGCCGTGACCATTCAGCAAACATCGGGCGGCAACCTGGCCGAGATCTTGCACGGGCTTGCGCAGGTTATTCGCGCGCGGTTCAAACTGTTCCGCCGCGTCCGCGCCATCACCGCCGAGGCGAAATGGTCGGGCATGTTCCTGTCGGCCTTTCCGATTGGCGCGGTCATCATGATCCAGATGATCAAGCCGGACTATTATGACGATGTCAAAAACACACCAGAGTTCATTCCTGCCGCCTTGGTTGTCGGTGTGCTGCTCGTAATCAACGTGATCTTTATGAAGGTCATGGTAAATATCAAGGTTTAAGGGAAAGCAAAATGATCGCTCATATCAATCAGTTGCTTGTCAATGCGCTTGGTCCGATGGGGCCGCTCATGGTGATTGGCGGGCTCGGGGTCTTTCTTGTCTTGCTGACCTTGCCAACCATTCTGAAAAAGGGGCCCGAGCCTTTTGACAAGCTTAAAAACCAGCGTGTCGCAAACAACACCCCCGCGCTTATCGGGCTGCGCAACGACAAAAAAGGTGGCGCCGTTGACAAGCTGCAAAAATTCTCAACCTTTCTCGAGCCACAAAATGCCGAGGAAATGACGGCCTCGCGCCTAAAGATGCAGCGCGCAGGGTATCGCGCGAAAAACGCGGTGCAGCTGTTTCACTTTTCCCAATTGATTTTGGGCATCGGCTTGCTGATTGTCGGCGTGATTTACACGCTCTATGTTCAGACGCAGCACGATGTGACCACGCAAATGATGGTTATCTGCACCATTGGGCCGGGTGCTGCGGGCTATTACTTGCCCCAGTACTGGGTGCAACGCCGGATACAAGAGCGTCAGGATCAGATCATCTCGGGCTTTCCCGATGCGCTGGATATGATGCTCGTCTGCGTCGAGGCCGGACAATCGCTGGATCAATCGCTTATGCGCGTCGCCAAGGAAAGCCGCGCGGGCTATCCGGCGCTGGCCGACGAATTTGACACCGTTGCCCATGAAGTAAAGGCCGGGAAAGAGCGTATTGCCGTGTTGAAAGACATGTCAGAACGCGTGGGGATTGCCGATGTGTCGTCTTTTGTCACCACTCTGGTGCAATCGGCCACCTTCGGGACCTCGATTTCCGAGGCTTTGCGTGTCTATTCTGCCGAAATGCGCGACAAACGCGTGCTGCGGGCCGAAGAAAAGGCAAATACCTTGCCGACCAAGCTAACCCTAGGCACGATGCTGTTTACCGTTCCGCCTTTGATGATCATCCTCATTGGCCCGTCGGTACATGGAATTTCGAAAACGCTTAACGGGGGCTAACAACGCAGATGATAAAACGATCACCGGTTTTGATCGTGACTTTGGCTTTGATGGCCGCCTGTCAATCGACGGGCGGCCTTTCGGCTGCCGATAAAGCGCGCAACGCACCCTTCGCCGCCGATGGCAGCGAAAAAGGCGTCGACGGTTTGCTGGTCGGTCATCGCCTGATGGAGGCGGGCGAGTTCGAGCTGGCATTGCGCGCCTATTTGCGGGCCGCCGGTGAACAAGGCATGACACCCGATGTCCTCTCGGCGCTTGGGTCAGCCAATCTGCGGCTTGGCCGGTTGGGACAGGCCGAAACCCTGCTGCGTCAGGCGGTCAAGGCCGATCCCACCTCGGTTCCGGCATTGAACAACCTTGGCGTGGTGCTGATGGAACGCGACAAACTGGGCGAGGCCCGCGGCGTTTTCCAGAAAGCCTTTGCTTTGGATAGTGGCAGTTCAGACTCAATCCGCGAAAATCTGCGCTTGGCTATCGCGCGAACCGATGCAGCCGTGTATGATGACGAGGCACAAAGCCATGACTTCTCCTTGGTGCGCCGCGACGAAGGGCAATATGTATTGCTGTCGCAGCTCTAGGGTGGGGCATTCCGAGCAGTAAAAAAAGGACGCAAAATGCGCCGCCCAGTCTTACTTGTCCTGTGCCTCGGCGCAGTTGCCCTTATGGGCTGCCAAAAATCGTCAGATCAGGAAGTAAACCAGGCTTTGAAGTCGGTGAATGTGATCGACGAATCCAATTTGAACGACATCATGTTGACGGTTGGCGACCCGAATGAGGCGGTCAATTATTTCCGCAAAACCTCGGCCGAAAATCCCGACCGCATCGATGTGAAACGCGGGCTTGCCTTGTCGCTTATCCGCGCCCAAAAAGCGCAAGAGGCAGCCAGCGTTTGGGCCGATGTCGTCGCCCACCCCGAAAGCACAAATGATGACCGCGTGGCCTATGCCGATGCCCTGATCCGTTCCAACGAATGGGCGCGCGCCGAGGCGGAACTGAACAAGGTTCCCCCAACCCACGAAACATTTGAACGTTACAAGCTCGAGGCCATGGTGGCCGACAGCAAAAAGAACTGGAAAAAGGCCGACAGCTTTTATGAAATCGCAGCAGGTCTGACCACGTCACCCGCCGGGGTTTATAACAACTGGGGCTATTCCAAACTGTCGCGCGGCGATTATCCCGGCGCGGAAAAGCTGTTCTATGACGCGCTGACCTATGACCCGCAATTGTTTACCGCCAAGAACAACATCGTTCTGGCCCGCGGCGCACAGCGCAACTACGACCTGCCGGTTATCAAGATGACCCAGATCGAACGGGCGCAACTGCTGCACACCATGGCGCTGACCGCGATCAAACAAGGCGACGTGCAGATCGGCAAAGGCCTGCTGCAAGAGGCGATCAACACGCATCCGCAGTATTTTGAGGCCGCCGAACGGTCATTGGCCGCACTTGATGCCAAGGTGACAAACTGATGGCAGAACATGCGCTCTTGTGGTTCTTACCCTTCACCCTGCCCATCGCGATCTGGGTCGCATGGTCGGACATGAAATTCATGAAGATCCCGAACAAAGCCGTGCTGGCGCTGTTGCTGGTCTATTTGCTGGTCGGGCTGTTCGTATTCCCGCTGAAACTATACGGCTGGGGTTGGGCGCTGGCCGCCATTTTGCTGCTGATCGGCTTTATTACGACGACGGCGGGGCTTACGGGCGCGGGTGATGCCAAATTTGCCGCCGCCATGGCCCCGTTTTTTGCCACGGCCGATATGCGTTTGGTCCTTGCCCTGTTTGCGGCCTGCCTTCTGGGCGCGTTTGCCAGCCATCGGGTACTGAAATTCGTGCCCCCCTACCGTGCCGCATCTGCCGATTGGGAAAGCTGGACGCACAAAGACTTTCCGATGGGCCTCGCCCTTGCAGGTACGTTGCTGTTTTACCCGTTGCTGGCCGTTTCACTCGGCTAATGCGGCTTCACGCTTTTGAAACGCCCTTAGGCCAATAGTAGACATATTCCCAAACCACAGGTGCGTCAGATGAACCCACAGCCTCAATTGCCAAATGTACTTGCCCCCCCTGCTTGCAGAACTCTGGCCGATGTGGGTATTTCCATGGTGATGATGCGGGACATCTTGCTCAAAACCATGTTTCGCACCAACCTTGATCTGGTTTCGGCGCTCGCCCGCGCGATTTGCCTGCCTGTCCCCCTGACGCAGGAACTGATCGACATCGCCCGCACCCAACGCCTGCTTGAGGCAACGGGCACCATGCACGCCACCTCTGGCCGCGAAATGGGGTATCAGCTGACCGATGCCGGCAAGGCACGCGCGCTGGATGCGCTGTCACAGTCGGAATATTACGGTGCGATTCCAATCCCTTTGGATGATTACCGCATTCAGGTCGAACGCCAATCCGTGCGCAATATCCGCCTGTCGCGTGACCAGCTTTTGGGGGCGATGGGAAATCTGATTTTGCCGCCAGACCTGCTCGACAACCTTGGGCCGGCAATCACCTCGGGCCGGTCGATCCTGATGTATGGCCCGCCGGGCAACGGTAAGTCCTCTATCTCAAACGGTATTCGTGATGCGATGGGTGATAAGATCTACGTCCCCCGCGCGCTGGAATATGCAGGTCAGGTCATCACCGTCTATGACCCGATCGTCCATTCGGCAGCAGAAGAGGCTGTCGACGACCCTACATCGCTGCGCCGCACCTCGAACCGCTTTGACAATCGCTATGTCTGTTGCGAGCGCCCAACCGTTATCACAGGGGGCGAGCTGTCGCTCGATATGCTGGATTTGACCTATAATCCGACTGCCCGCACCTATCAGGCACCGTTGCAGCTGAAATCCACCGGCGGCATCTTCATCGTTGACGACCTTGGCCGCCAAGCCGAACCGCCGCAAAAGCTGGTCAACCGCTGGATCGTGCCATTGGAAGAGGCGCGCGATATTCTGTCGCTGCAATCGGGCGAAAAGTTCACCGTACCTTTTGATACGCTGGTCATTTTCTCGACCAACTTCCACCCGAATGAAATCTTTGACGGCGCGGCCCTGCGGCGTATCTTCTTTAAAATCAAGATCGACGGGCCAAACCAGGAAAACTTCCTTAAAATTTTCGCTATGGTTGCGCGGGCGAAAAAAATGCCACTGGATGAACGCGCCTTGGTGCATCTGATGAAGGTGAAATTCCCGACCATCCAGAACGTCTATGCCAATTACATGCCCAAATTCCTGATCGAACAGATCATCGCAATTTGTGATTTTGAAAACATCCCCTATCAGATGACTCCGGCCCTGATTGACCGCGCTTGGGGCAACATGTTCGTACGCGAAGAAAAGATCGCACATTGATGCAAGGGATTGGCGTCGCAGGTTGCGGGCGTATGGGCGGGCCAATGCTTGCCGCTTTGCGCCGCGCGGGGTTTGATGCGCAGGGGTTTGATGTCCGCCCTGCGGCCGATTTTCCGGGCCTGCCTGTCACCAATGACGCCGCAACCTTTGCCAAGCCGCTGAAAACCCTGATCACGGTCGTGCGGGATGCCGATCAAACCGATGATGTCTTGTTTGGGGCCACCGGCTTTGCGCAGGCGCCATTGCTGGAAACCATCGTTATCTCCTCCACCCTGTCCCCGCGCTATGTGCGGGGCTTGCGCGCCCGTATCCCAGCCCAAATCGCCTTGGTTGATGCCCCGATGTCCGGCGCCGCAATCGCCGCCCAAGAGGCGCGGCTGTCGTTTATGCTCGGCGGGGCCGAGGATGATCTGAACCGGCTTCAGCCGCTGTTTGCCGCAATGGGCCAGCATTTCCACCGCATGGGCGGCTTTGGCGACGGCATGGCCGCCAAGGTGCTGAACAACCTGCTTGCGGCAACCAATACCGCCATGACGCGCATGGTGCTGGATTGGGCCGATGCCCAAGGCATTGATGAAAAACGGCTTCTCGCCCTCATCCAAACCTCGTCGGGCCAAAACTGGCTTGCTTCGGGCTTTGACACGATTGAATTCGCGCGCGATGGCCATGACCCCGAAAACACCATCGGCATTTTGGTCAAGGATGTCGCCGCCGCATTGGATGCCGCCCCCAAAGACGCAGACCTGACCCTGCCGCAAACCGTGCAGAACGCGCTCAAAACCCTGCGCCCGCGCAAGGCCTATAGCGTTTCGACTTTAACTTGACCCAGATCACATCGCATAACGCGTTGAAATCTTTGATTTCAGGCAGCGTTATGTGATTCAGGTTTAAGTCGAAACGCTTTAGAACAGGCGCACCCCGTTTTCCGTCACCATCGCGTCCAGCCTTTGATCTGTCGGCTCTATCGGGACGGCTGCCATTTCCTGCCCTGCAAAGGCAAATCCGACGGCCAGAACAGACCCCCGCGCGCGCAAACCCTCTAGCGTCCGGTCATAAAACCCGCCGCCATAGCCCAGCCGATAGCCGCGGGCATCAAACCCCACCAGCGGCACAATCAGCACCTCCGGCTCGACCCAGGCCCCTTCGGCCGGAATCATCGCGCCGAATTCGCCCGCCACCAGTGCACATCCTGGCGACCATTCGCGAAACCGCAACGCCTGCCCCGCCCCCATGATCACCGGCACACAGACCACACCCTGATGCGCGGCCATCGCGGGCAGCGGGTCAATCTCGGTCCGCATCGGCATATAACCGGCCAAAACGCGGCCGCGCTGATCGGCCAGAAAATCCGCCAAAATCTCGGCCGCTTGGCCCTGCCCCGCGTCAAACGCCCGTTTGCGCGCCGCAAATGCCTGCGCCCGTGCAGCTTTCTTTACAGCAATATCCACGATGCCAGCTCCAAGAACGCAAAGAAACCAACGACATCTGTCACCGTTGTCACAAACGGCCCCGAAGCAAGCGCCGGGTCAATGCCTAACCGCTGCAAGGTCATCGGAATCAGAATGCCCCCCGCTGCCGCCGCGATCAGCGTCAAAATCATCGCCACCCCGATCACCAGCGCCAGCATCGGCAACCCGAACCAAAACCCCGCAATCAGCGCCATCAGCAACCCGAACACACAGCCGTTAATCGCGCCCACTGCCGCCTCACGCCGAATAACCCGAAAGGCGTTCTGCGCCGTCAAATCGCGCGTGGCCAGTGCGCGCACCGCCACCGTCATCGTCTGCGTCCCCGCATTGCCGCCCATCGAGGCGACAATCGGCATCAGCACCGCCAAGGCCACCAGTTGGTTAATCGAATCCGTAAATTCCGAGATCACCATTGACGCCAAAATCGCAGTAAACAGGTTCACCAACAGCCAAACCGCCCGGCCCTTTGCGGCCTCGAAAATCGTATCCGACAGGCTGGCTTCATCGCCAACACCAGCCATACGCAGCATGTCTTCCTCATGCTCTTCGTCCAGCACGTTCATCGCGTCATCGATGGTAATGACGCCAACCAACCGGTCGTTTTCATCGACCACAGGGCAGGAAATCAGGTGATACTGGTTAAAGATATAGGCCACATCGGCCTCGGGCTCGGTCGCCTCGATCGTGCGAAAGCTGTCTTCCTCAATCTCTTTCAACGGCACTTCGCGGCGCGACGAAAGCACCCGCCCCAGCGTCACATAGCCCTTGGGCTTCATCGCGGGGTCAACCAGAATCACATGGTAGAACTGGTCCGGCAATCCTTCATTTGATCGCATGTAATCAATGGCTTGCCCAACATTCCAATGCTCGGGCGCCACAACCACCTCGCGCTGCATCAAACGGCCGGCCGAATAATCGGGATAGGAAAGCGCCTGTTCAACCGCCACCCTGTCCGCCGCCTCAAGCGCGCCCAGAATGCGGTCGTGGTCTTCTTCCTCAAGGTCTTCCAGAATGTCGACAACGTCGTCGGTATCCAGCTCGCGCACAGCCTCAGCCAGAACATCCGGCGACAGCTGGTCGATCACCTCTTCGCGGATGTTTTCATCCAGTTCCGACAGAATCTCGCCGTCAATCCCATCTGGCCACAACGCAATCAGATCGCGACGGTCGCTCGGGCTGATCTGCTCCAAAAGGTCGGCAATATCCGCCGCGTGCAGCGGGTCCAGCAACTCATCCAGCCGCGTTGCATCCTGCGCCTCGACCGCATCCTGAATGGCCTCGACCCGGCGGGCATCCAGCACATCTTCGTCCAATTCTTCGATGTCGTCGGACATAAATCCCCCTTAGGCCTGATTACCGCGACCCTACGATAAAGTGCTTCAAAGAAACAGGGGTGACAGGCAAATTTACTACGCCCGCAAAACGGCTTACTATGACGCAAAACACAGTTACAGGCGCGTAAAATGACGGAAATCCTCCTCGGCCAAACCCTCTCCTTTCACGGCGACCCCTTTGTTCTGGGGCCGGAATCCGTGCGGGTTGAACGCCAAGGCGCCGTCGTGCTGTTGGGGGGCGAGATCATCGACACCGGCACAGCCGATGCAATGCGCAAGGCCTACCCGCAAGCCGCCATTACAGATCACGGCAACTGCTTGATTTCACCGGGTTTTATTGACCCGCATGTCCATTACCCGCAAACCGCTATTATCGCCAGCTGGGGCAAACGGCTGATCGACTGGCTCAACACCTACACCTTCCCCGAGGAAATGCGCTTTGCCGACCCCGCCTATGCGGCCGAGGTCGCCGCGCGGTATTTCGACCTTACTCTGGCCAATGGCACCACCACCGTTTGCTCTTATGCCACCATCCACCCCGCCAGCGTCGATGCGTTTTTCGACGCCGCCAAAACCCGCGGTCTACGGGCCTATGCAGGCAAAACCTGTATGGACCGCAATGCACCCAATGGCCTGCAAGACACTGCAAAATCCGCCTATGATGACAGCAAGAACCTGCTGGAAAAATGGCACGGGGTTGATCGGCTGTCCTACGTCATCACCCCCCGCTTTTCGCCCACCTCGACGCCTGACCAACTCTCAGCCCTCGGCGCACTCTGGCACGAGAACCAATCCTGCCTGATGCAAACCCATTTGTCTGAACAAACCGACGAAATCGCTTGGGTCAAAACCCTGTTCCCCACCGCCTGCGACTACCTTGATACTTACGAACAGCACGGCCTTTTGGGCATGGGCGGCCTTTACGGCCACGCAATCCACCTTGAACCGCGCGAGGTTGACCGCCTGACCGAGGTCGGCGCCAGCCTGATCCACTGCCCCACCTCAAACACGTTCATCGGCTCTGGCCTGTTTGATATGGAATCGATGGTCGCGCGCGGGTTGCGCGTCGGCCTCGCCACCGATACCGGCGGCGGCTCGTCCTTCTCGATGCTGCGCACAATGGCTGCGGCTTATGAGGTGGCACAACTGCGCGGCACCTCGCTGCACCCCGCCCAACTTTGGTGGCTGGCCACCCAGGGCTCGGCCCGCGCCCTGCATGCCGAAAAGAAAATCGGAAATATCGCCAAAGGGCTCGAGGCCGATCTGGTCGTCATCGACCTCGCCTCTACCGCCGCCATCGAACAGGCCACCCGCCGCGCCGAAACCATCTGGCAATCGGTTTTCCCCACCATCATGATGGGCGATGACCGCGCAGTCAAAGCCGTCTACATCGCAGGCAAACTACGCTAACCCGCTTTCTTTTCGGCAAAAATATCCCGGGGGATCGTTGCATTGCAGGGCAATGCAACCTCGCCTTCAGGCGCAGGGGGGCAGCGCCCCCGCCCCAGTTACTCCACCAATTCCCAACCATCCGGCTCAAAGCCGAACTTCAACGCCACCTCGGTCGCGCGCTTTTCTTCGGCCCAAATCGCGGCGGCCGAAATCTCCATCTCGCCCGTCCGCGCTTCCAGCGTCTCGCCGTCCTCATCCTGCCGCGTTACAAATCCCAGCGCTTTCAACGCCTTCTCGGCCGCTGCAAAGGGTGCATCCACCTCATCGGCCAAGAACAAAAAGTTCACCACGGCGCGTTTGGGCAGGCTTTCAATCTTGCCAATCTCGACAAAGGTTTCAAACGTCTCGGCTTGCTGGGCTTTGTAATCATGGCTCATGGCGGCATCCTTTGTTCAGCTTTCCCCTTTCCTGCCCAAAGCCGGCCCCCATCGCAAGCCCTATTCCATCAAGCGCCGTGCCAGCTGGTTTTGCCGTGCCACCACCCTGCCCAGATCAATCGTCACCATCGCGCCGCCCCGCACCACCTCGCGCCCTTCCACAATCAAATCCCGCACCCGCATCGGCCCCGCCAGCAAAAATGCCACGGGGTCCCAAGACCCTGCCGCCTCAATCCCCGACACATCCCAAATCGCAATATCGGCGCGCTTGCCCACCGCAATCGAACCACAATCCTTGCGCCCCAGCACCCGCGCCCCGCCCAGTGTGGCTATCTCCAACGCCTCACGCGCGCTCATCGCATCGGCGCCCCGCGTCACCCGCTGCAACAGCATCGCCTGCCGCGCCTCGGCCACCAGATTACCCGCATCATTGCTGGCCGAGCCATCAACCCCCAGCCCCACCTTTACACCAGCGTCGCGCATCGCCCGCACCGGTGCAATCCCCGACCCAAGCCTGCAATTGGAACAGGGGCAATGCGCCACGCCCGTGCCAGTTCGTGCAAACAAATCAATCTCTTGCCCGTCCAGCTTCACACAATGCGCATGCCAGACATCATCGCCCACCCAGCCCAGATCCTCGGCATATTGCCCCGGTCGGCAGCCTAATTTTTCCAGGGAATAGGCAATATCCTCATCATTCTCGGCCAAATGCGTGTGCAGCATCACGCCTTTATCGCGCGCCAACAACGCCGCATCACGCATCAGATCGCGGCTGACCGAAAACGGCGAACATGGCGCAATGCCCACCCGCACCATCGCGCCCTCAGCCCTGTCATGGAACCGGTCCACCACCCGAATGCAATCTTCCAAAATCGCGGCCTCACGTTCCACCAGCGCGTCAGGGGGCAGCCCGCCATCGCTCTCGCCAATGCTCATCGCGCCACGTGTGGGGTGAAAGCGCAAGCCAACCTCACCCGCCGCCGCAATCGTATCATCCAGCCGCGCGCCATTGGGATACATATACAAATGGTCCGAGGTCATACTGCACCCCGTCAGCGCCAGTTCCGCCAAACCCACCTGCGCCGAGGTAAAAATCTCTTCCGGCCCGAACCGCGCCCAAATCGGATAAAGCGTTTTCAGCCAGCCAAACAGCAGCGCATCCTGCCCCCCCGGCACCGCCCGCGTCAGGGTTTGGTACAAATGATGATGGGTGTTCACCAAACCCGGCGTCACCACACAGCCCCGCGCATCAATCACCCGGCCAACTGTTGCCAACCCAACTCCCACGGCAGCGATAACCCCGTCGCGCAGCAAAACATCAGCGCCCGCCAGCTCGCGCCGCGCATTATCCATCGTCACCAAAACTTCGGCGTTTTTGACTAAAATTTCGTTCATTTTACAGGCCCATTTTCACCCCCCTTCGGTGAAACAGGCCCAAATTGCGCGACAGAAGGGGGAAAAAGGACTCGCGCAGGCAGGTCGAATTTACCTTAAATCATCCATCAGTCAAACCGCCAAATGCTCTGCACATCGCCGCCCACCGCCCTTTGCGATACCAGCCGCAAGCGCGGCGCATCGGCCAAAGCGGCCAGCCGCATCGGCCCTACAGCGGGCAGCCCTTCGGCCCCGATCACTGCCCCCGCTGTAAAGGTCACCAGATCATCCACCAGCCCCGCGCCAATCAGCGCCCCCGCCAGCCCTGCGCCGCCTTCGCAAAACACCCGCGTCACGCCCTTGGCCGCCAACGCCGCAAGCCCCGCGCGCAGGTCCAGATGCCCCAGATGCATCGGCACCGCCAGCAGCTCTGCCCCCGTCGCCGCCCAATCATGGCCATCAGCCCCCGCAGCATGCAGCATCCACACCGGCACCGCCCGCGCCGTCTGCCCCAGCCGCCCTTTGGGGCAACTGCGCAGCCCGCTGTCCACCACCACCCGCACCGGCTGATGCACTGGCCCCATGTCGCGCACCGTCAAATCGGGGTCATCGGCCAGAACTGTGCCAGAACCCACCATCACCGCATCATGCGTCATCCGCATCAAATGCACGGCCCTGCGCGCCGAAGCCCCTGTAATCCAACGGCTTTCACCTCTGCCAGTGGCGATCTTGCCGTCCAAGGTTGTCGCCAGCTTCAACGTCACCAAAGGCAAGCCTTGCGTCACGCGCTTGAAAAAACCGCGGTTCAAAACCCGCGCTTCCTCGGCGCACAGCCCCTCATTCACCGTTATACCCGCCGCCCGCAGCATGGCATGGCCCTTGCCCGCAACACGCGGATCGGGGTCGGTCAAAGCGCTGAAAACATGGGCGACACCCGCCGCGATCAGCCCTTCGGCACAGGGCGGGGTTTTGCCGTGATGGGCGCAAGGTTCCAGCGTCACATAGGCCGTGGCCCCGCGCGCAAGCGCGCCCGCTTGGTCCAGCGCCATCCGCTCGGCATGTGGGCGCCCGCCAGTTTGCGTCCAACCGCGCCCGACAATCCGGCCATCCCGCACCAAAACGCAACCCACCGCCGGGTTGGGCCAAACACGGCCAAGACCACGCATTGCAAGCTGCAACGCGTGGCGCATATGGGCGTGATGGTCGGTCATTCCTCGGATGTTGCGCCCGGCCGCAGCTCGGACACGAACTTATCAAAGTCATCCGCCGCTTGGAAGTTCTTGTAAACACTGGCAAAACGTACATATGCCACCGTGTCGATCCGCGCGAGGCTTTCCATCACGATCTCGCCGATCACCTTTGATGAAATATCCGTCTCGCCCAGACTTTCCAGCCGCCGCACAATGCCAGAAATCATCTGGTCAATCCGCTCGGGGTCGATGGGGCGCTTTTGCATCGCCATCCGCATCGAGCGTTCCAGCTTGGTGCGGTCAAAATCTTCGCGTTTTCCGTTGGATTTAATCACCACAAGGTCACGCAACTGCACACGTTCATAGGTGGTAAACCGCCCACCACAGGCCGGACAAAACCGCCTGCGCCGGATGGATACATGGTCCTCAGCCGGGCGGCTGTCTTTGACCTGGGTGTCGATATTCCCGCAAAATGGGCAGCGCATAGGCTTGTCCCCCTCGTTTCTTGTTTTTCCTGCCTCAGATGCGGGGGTTTACCCCCCTGCTTATGCATAGGACTATAGGCAGACGCACAGGTCTTGGGTAGCGGATATTGGCCTATCCCACATTTGGTGCCAAGGTGTGGCGCGTTAGACTCAACTTTTGGCGCAGTTCACGGGCATGTCAGCTTGTCTCACGCAAATTCATGCTACCTTCTTACCCTTACAAATCGCAAAAAGAGGAGCAACCATGACACGCTTGACCGCCAAGGATTTCGCCCCCGAACTGTTGGAACTCTATGATTTCTACGCCCATGGGAAAATCACCAAACGCGAGTTTTTGGACCGCGCCGGCCGCTTTACCGTGGGCGGCCTTACCGCCGCCGTCGTGCTGGGAATGATGAGCCCCGATTACGCATTGGCCGAGCAGATTTCCTTTAATGATCCTGAAATTACGGGCGAGTATGTGATGTACCCCTCGCCGAATGGCCATGGTCAGGTGCGGGGCTATCTGGTTCGCCCAGCGGCCGCTGCCGGGCCCCTTCCCTCGGTCGTCGTCGTGCATGAAAACCGTGGGCTGAACCCGTATATCGAAGATGTCGCCCGCCGCTTGGCCAAGGCCGGTTTCATGGCGCTGGCCCCCGATGGCCTTACCTCGGTCGGCGGTTATCCCGGCAATGATGAAAAAGGCCGCGAGCTGCAACAAACCGTTGATGGCACCAAGCTGATGAACGACTTTTTTGCCGCCGTCGAATGGCTGATGGCGCATGAGGCTTCGACAGGCAAGGTCGGCATCACCGGCTTTTGCTATGGTGGCGGTGTCGCCAATGCCGCCGCTGTGGCCTATCCCGAACTGGGCGGCGCCGTGCCGTTCTATGGCCGCCAACCTGCCGATGCCGATGTGCCCAAAATCAAGGCGCCGCTGCTGATCCACTACGGCGAACTGGATGAACGCGTCAACGCAGGCTGGCCCGCCTATGAGGCCGCACTCAAGGCCGCTGGCACCACCTATGAGGCCTATATCTATGAAGGCGCCAACCACGGCTTCCACAATGACAGCACGCCGCGCTATGACGAAGCGATGGCAAATCTGGCGTGGGACCGCACAATCGCGTTCTTTGAAAAGAACCTGGCCTAACGCAGCATCGCGACCACCTCACGCCGGTGCGGCTGGTCGCGATGTTCGAAAAGGTAAATCCCTTGCCATGTTCCAAGCGTCATCCGCCCAGAAATGACAGGAATCTGCAAGCTGACAGGCAGCAGCGCCGCCTTGATATGCCCCGGCATATCATCCGGCCCTTCATAGGTATGGGTTAAATACCGCATCAGCGGGTCGGTGGTCGGCGGCACCAAGCGGTGAAAATAGGCCTGCAAATCTGTCTGCACTTCGGGGTCGGCGTTTTCCTGTATCAGCAAGCTGGCCGAGGTATGGCGGATGAACAGCGTCAACACGCCCTCCGCCCCCGTATAGGTCTTTACCCAAGCAGCCACCTGCGGTGTAAACTCATACAGGCCGGGGCCGTTTGTGGTGATGGAAAAACGGGTATTCATCGGCACTCTTTCGCGTCCGCGACCAAATTGCATCTTGCAGCTTTCGCCCAAGGCCCTATTTGAAACGCATAACACAGGTAAAGGCCTAAATGTTCGCCCCCTCTGACCTAATCTCTCAATTCGGCTTGCTGGCCGTGTTCGGTACAGCCGCAGTCGAGGGCGACGCGGCGGTCGTCACCGCTGGGGTCTTGGCACAACGCGGCCTCCTGCCGCTTTGGCCGGTAATTTTCGCCGGCATGGCCGGAGGCTGGTTTTCCGACTTGCTGATCTATCACCTTGCGCGCCGTTATCGCCACCATCCCCGCACCATTCGCGGGGTCGAGGCAGCGCGTAAGTGGCGGTTTTTCAACATGTTCGTCGCCTACCCGATGCTGCTTGCGCTCGCCATCCGCTTTATGCCCGGTGTGCGCACTGCAGGCCCCGTGGCCCTTGCGACCGCCACCCCGATCACGCCGCTGCGCTATACCATCCTGACAGGTATTGCCGCATTCATATGGTCGTTCATTCTGGTGCATGTGGGCCGACAAACCGGCCATGTCATCGCCCGCCTGTTCAAAGGTTTTGACCTGCCGGAATGGGTCGAGATCGGAATTCCGGTGGCGATTGTGCTGGTCCTAACGGTGTTCGCCGTGCGCAAATGGCGCAAACGGGTGCCGGGGGCGTAACTGGCACCACGTGTGCAGCAAATACTCAGCCCATAAAAAAGCGCCCCGAAGGGCGCTTTCTTTTATTGATCCAGGAACGACCGCAGTTTCCGGCTGCGGCTTGGGTGCTTCAACTTCCGCAGCGCTTTCGCCTCGATCTGGCGGATACGTTCGCGGGTAACGCTGAACTGCTGCCCCACCTCTTCCAACGTGTGGTCGGTGTTCATACCGATGCCAAAGCGCATCCGCAAAACACGTTCCTCACGCGGTGTCAGCGATGCCAGCACGCGGGTCGTGGTTTCTTTCAGGTTCTCCTGAATCGCACTGTCCAGCGGCAACACGGCGTTCTTGTCTTCGATGAAATCGCCAAGCTGGCTGTCTTCTTCGTCGCCAATCGGGGTTTCCAAGGAAATCGGCTCTTTGGCGATTTTCATCACCTTGCGCACTTTTTCCAACGGCATTTGCAGCTTTTCTGCCAATTCCTCGGGCGTCGGCTCGCGGCCGATTTCATGCAGCATCTGGCGACCGGTACGAACCAGCTTGTTGATCGTTTCGATCATATGCACTGGAATACGGATCGTGCGGGCCTGATCGGCGATCGAGCGCGTAATTGCCTGACGGATCCACCATGTTGCATAGGTGCTGAACTTGTAACCGCGACGGTATTCGAACTTATCCACGGCCTTCATCAGGCCGATGTTACCTTCTTGAATAAGATCAAGAAATTGCAGGCCGCGGTTGGTGTATTTTTTGGCAATCGAGATAACCAGACGAAGGTTCGCTTCGACCATTTCCTTCTTGGCCTGACGCGCCTCTTTTTCGCCCTTTTGCACCTGGTTCACAATGCGGCGGAATTCGGAAATATCAACCCCGACGTAAGAGCCAACCTGCGCCATCTCTTCGCGCAGTTCTTCTACCTTATCGCGGCTTTTCTCCATCAGGGCCTGCCAGCCGCGCCCGTCTTTGGCGGCCATACGGTCCACCCAGGTCGGGTCCAGCTCATAGCCCTGATATTCTTCGATAAACTCACGGCGGTTGATGCGGGCCTGATCGGCCAGCTTTACCATACCCGAGTTGATCGCCATAATCCGGCGGTTGATGCCGTAAAGCTGGTCAATCAGCGCTTCGATACGGTTGTTGTGCAGGTGCAATTCATTGACCAACAAGACAATTTCCGAACGCAGCTTTTGATACGCGTCTTCTTCATTGGTGCTGAAACGGTCTTTCTTGTTCATCGTCGCCGACATCCGCAGCTCTTGCATTTCAGCAAGCTCGGCATAGTCATGCGCAATCACTTCCAGCGTTTCCAGCACGCGCGGCTTCAGCGCGGCTTCCATCGCGGCCAGTGACATGTTCGAGGCTTCATCATCCTCGTCATCATCATCACTGCGCGACAACGGGTTGCCGTCGGCGTCCAGCTCGGGGCCGGTATCGGCCTCGCGCTTGGGTGCGCTTTCGCTGCCTTCGCCAAGACCGCCTACCAGACCGTCTTCGCCTTCGCCGTCCATGCCACGGTCGAATGTCGATTCAAGGTCGATCACATCGCGCAGCAAAATATCTTCGGACAAAAGTTCGTCGCGCCAGATGGTGATCGCCTGAAAGGTCAGCGGGCTTTCACAAAGGCCCGCAATCATCGTGTTGCGGCCGGCCTCGATGCGCTTGGCAATCGCGATCTCGCCTTCACGCGACAGCAGCTCAACCGAGCCCATTTCGCGCAGGTACATCCGCACAGGGTCGTCTGTGCGGTCCAACGTCTCGGCCGCGGCCCCTGCCAACGCCATCTCGCGCGGGCCACCACTGGCTGCCACCAGCTCACCACCGGTAGAGCTGTCTTCCATCTCGTCTTCTTCGGTGACCTGAATGCCCATTTCGGACAGCATGGACATCACGTCTTCGATCTGGTCCGAAGAAACCTGCTCGGGCGGCAGTACCGCGTTCAGCTGGTCATAGGTGATATAGCCACGCTCGCGCGCATCCGCGATCATCTTTTTGATAGCAGCTTGGCTTAAATCCAACGAGCCATCGGTCTCGGAGTCGTTTTGCTTGCTGTCGTCGGTATCTTTGGCTGCCATGGATGCTCCTTAGGCCGGATGGTCGGTGTGCAAAACCGAATCACTCGGTCGAATGTACGAATCATTAGCGCGAATCAGGGGATTAGAAAGGCTTTCGCCCTTATTTTCCCATGATTAGCTCGTTTATCAGCTTTCTTGGGGAAGTTAAAAGGCCTGTGCTGCGGATTTGTCATCTTGGTGGCCCTAACGCCCAGCTTACCCCCTATGTCTTGGAACGACCATTGCGGCCAAAATCGATTCGGTCCCACAGGCTGCGCGCTTCTTCCAGTTCCTCGCGGTCCATTTCCACCCCGTTTTCGGCAACAAACCCTTCGCCTTTCACGGCTTCTGGCCCTTTGGCGGCCAGAAAACGGGCCTCGTTGGCCTGCGCCAGCCGCCATGTCAGGCCTTCATCGACCAGGCCGTCCAAATCCTCAATCGCCTCATTCACTTCACGACGCCCACCACGAACCGAGCGCAGTTTGCGCAACATATCCCCGACGCAGATCTTGGCAAACTCGGGGTCTTCGGTTTTCAGAATGGGTGGCGCTGTGATGACATGGTTTTGGTGAAGCAAGCTTTCAACCACCGCGCGGTGACTGTTGCGCAGTTTTTCCATCGCCTCGTCGCCTGCGCCCAGATGCAGCAAGGCGACGCGCAGCCGGTCTTCGTCGGGGTCCGAAAACTCCATCCGGTCCAGCACCGGTTCAAACTCGGCAATCAGGCCGGGGTGGGTCAGCATCGCCGCAAGGATGATCTGCTCCAGCAGCCGCTCGTCGCTATTGCCCAGCACTAGGGCCGAAGATTTGGTCGTGGCGATCGGCGGCAGCTTGGGCTTCCACGCGCCTTTGCCCCCCGGCGCCCACTCTTTGCGGGGCGTCCATTCCTTTTTCGGCCCAAAGCCGCGCGACTGGCCAAACAGCTCCATCCGCAGACGTTTGATTTCCTCGCCATAATGGCCGCGGATTGACGCATCCTTGATCCGCATCAACGCCGTGCGCAGGGTTTTATCCAGCGCGGCCTTGCGTTCCGGGCTGTCAAATACCCGCCCTTCGGTTTCACGCTGCCACAGCAGGTTGACCATAGGCTGGGCGGCGTCCAACACCTTTTGCATCGCGCCTGCGCCTTGCGCCTTTAGCAAATCATCTGGGTCGAGGCCCGCAGGCAGCACCGCAAAGCGCAACCCCTGCCCCGCCTCTAGCAACGGCAACGCCAAGTCAATTACCCGCAGCGCCGCCCGCAAACCCGCCGCATCGCCATCCAACGCGATCACCGGCTCAGGGCTAACACGCCACATCAGGCGCAGCTGATCCTCGGTCACCGCAGTTCCCAAAGGCGCCACCGTGGCCTTGAACCCCGCCTCAGACAGCGCGATCACATCCATATAGCCCTCGGCCACGATCAAAGGCGCGCCTTTGCCTGCCGCCTCACGTGCGGGGGCAAGGTTGAACAGGTTGCGGCCTTTGTCGAACAGCTCGGTTTCCGGCCCGTTCAGATATTTCGCCCGCGCATTCGGGTCGAGGGACCGGCCGCCAAGGCTGATCGCGCGGCCCCGTGCATCGCGGATAGGAAAGATGATGCGCGCGCGAAACCGGTCATAGGGCGCGTCATTATGGTCGGACACCGCACAAACACCGCTGGCGAGGATAAGATCCGGCGCGAACCCTTTGGCTTTCATCGCGGCAAACACCGCTTGCCGCCCCTCGGGCGACCAACCGATATCCCAGCGGTCCTGCGCGTCTGCCTTTAACCCCCGCCGTTCCAGATAGTCGCGCGCGACCTGGCCCGCGCTGGTTTTCAACTGAAGGCGGCAAAACTTGACCGCCTCTTCCATCACCTCGGCCAGTTGGCTGCGCCGATCGGCCTTTTGGGCGGCTTGCGGGTCGCGGGCGGGCATTGGCATCCCTGCCTCGCGCGCCAACAACTCGACCGCCTCCATGAAGCCGAGGTTTTCGGATTCCATGATAAAGCCCAGCGCATCGCCTTTGGCGTGGCAGCCAAAACAATAATAAAACCCTTTGCGATCATCGACATGAAAGCTGGCGGATTTTTCCTGGTGAAACGGGCAAGGCGCCCACATGTCGCCTTTGCCCTGATTTGATTTGCGCATATCCCAAACCACCTTGCGCCCAACCACTTGGGACAAGGAGACGCGATTGCGCAATTCATCAAGGAAACCGGCTGGTAGACTCATGTTCTATATATCGGCCTGATGGGCGCGATAGGCAAGCGGTGCGAATGCACGAAACGGCGGCGGGGGGGGCTGTCTGCCCCCCCTCTTGGCCTTGCGGCCAGATTGCATTGCCCTGCAATGCAACAATCCCCCCGAGGATATTTGTGCCGAACAGAAAGACGCAAGCCTTTGGTTAGCCCAAGATATCACGCACCAGCCAGGCAAAGAGTCTGGTGCCGATAGGAATAAGGTCATCCGGGAAATCGTAATCGGGGTTATGCAAGGCAGGATGCGCCAAACCTGCGCCCAGAAACACCATTGCGCCTTTGGTGCCCGTTTGCGCGCCAAAGCGGCCAAAATCCTCTGAGGCGCGTTCGGGCAAGGGGCCCGCTGAATGCGCAATGCCCAGCGCATCCAAAGCATCGGCCATTCGGCGCGTGGCCTCGGGGTTGTTGACGCTGGCCGCGAAATCATCGTGATAGCTGATGGACAAACGCAACCCATGCGCCTGCGCCTGCGATTGTGCCAATGCCTCGGCCTCTGCCCGCAATGCGGCCATTGGTGCGTCCAGCAGGGTGCGCAAGGTTACCCAGATCTCGGCCCGCGCGGGCGAGACACCAAAGCTCGGCTCGCCCATCACCGCATGTGTTACGGTGGCCAGCCGGTAATCGGGGCCCAATGCGCCGCCCGGCCCCAAGGCAGCCAAACCGGGGATAAGCTGCGCCAGCGCCAGCCCCGGCGACACGCCGCGTTCCGGCTGTGCAGCATGGCTGGTCTTGCCTTCAAGGATGATTTTCAGACCGACCGAGGCACAATTCACCGCCCCTTCGGCCAGCCAGCATTCACCCAGTTTGCAACCCGGCCAATTGTGCAGCGAGAAAGCCCAATCAGGGCGCAAGGCTTCATAGCGCGGGTCTGCAATCACTGCCGCAGCGCCTGACCCGTCTTCCTCGGCCGGCTGGAACATCAAGATCACGCGGCCTGTTGCGGGCCGTTTGCGCGCCAAAACCCGCCCAAGCCCCAAAAGCACCGTCATATGCCCATCATGGCCACAAAGATGGCCCTTGCCATCAATCGCCGACCGATGCGGCGCGTCTGAAAGCTCATGTATCGGCAGCGCGTCCAATTCGCAGCGAAACAGCACCGAGGGGCCTGCCACACCGCTGTCAAACACCGCCGCGACGCCGTGGCCGCCAAGGCCCGTAACCACCTTATCCGGCGCACGCCCAAGCGCATGCACAACCCGCGCCGCCGTTTCCACCTCTTGCCCCGATAGCTCGGGGTGGCGGTGCAGGTCGTGGCGCAAGGCGATCAGTTCGGCAATATCCGCATTGGTCAACATGCCAGTCGCGCCCCCCGCATTTTAATCACCGTTGCCAGTTCGTGCCAGGCCGTCTGCGCCATCGAGCGGAACACCAGCAGCTCAAACCCGCCTGCCACGGCAATCACTATCACCGCCATATGGCCCAACTGGGTACGCGCGCAGTCCCCAACCGCCAATCTGCGCAGATCAACCGGCACCAGCCGCGCCAGCACATCGACCGCACCCGCGCCCAACAGCGACAATCCGGCCCAGCCATCGCTTTGGTCGGTTACAGCCGCAACCTCTGCCCAATCACCAACCGGACCGCCGATCAGAAATGCCTGCCCCCGCCCTGTCCAGACCAGACGCGCGGCCCCATCGGCCACCACTGTATTCGGCGCCGGAAAGCCGGGCACCGCCATGTCAAACGGCGCGATCGATGTCACCTGCCCCAAATCCACCTCGGCCAGCGTTACCCCTGCCGAAACCAAAGGCGCCTGCCCCCAAAGCGGGCTTTTCGCGATAAGGTTAACCACGCAAAAGCCCCCCCTCTTTGTCATAAAACACAGGGTCGCTTACCTCACACAGCAGGTCAATCCCGCGCAAGTGATCGACCAGCCGCACCATTTCGCCGTGCCGCGCCCGCCCGTCTTGCAAAAACGCCAACCCCAGATAGCCCCCCAGCGTGGGCGAGTAGCACACACTTGTCACGTAACCCTGATCGTTCTCGCGCTTCACCTCGGCGCCCGGCGCAAACAAATGCGCCCCCGCCGAAATCATTGCGTCATTCACCGGCCGCAAGCCCACCAATTGTTCGCGCCCCTCCAGCAGCCCCGGCCGCAACGCTGCCCCTTTGCCGATGCAGTCTTTCTTGGCCGAAATCATCTTGGCCATGCCAATATCAAACGCCGTTATCCGCCCGTGAATCTCGGAATGGGTGATAAACCCTTTCTCAATCCGCAAAACGTTCAGCGCCTCCATGCCATAGGGCCCACCACCCAGCGTCTCGGCCCGTGCCAACAGGTCGCGAAACAGCGCCTCGCCATAGCGCGCGGGCACGGCAATTTCATACCCCTGCTCGCCCGAAAACGAGATCCGGAACAGCCGCGCGGTCACATCGCCAAGCTGCACCAAAGCACAGCCCATAAACGGTAAATCCGCCTGCGTCAGCGTATCTATCAACGTCTTGGCCATTGGCCCTGCCACGGCAAATTGCGCCCATTGTTCGGTCACGGAAATGAACCGCACCTCCCAGCCCGCGCAATAGGCCTGCGCCACAAACTCCAGATGCCGCATCACAAGGCCCGCCGCCGCCGTGGTCGTGGTCATCACATAGTGGTTCTCGGCCAGCCGCGCCGTGGTGCCATCATCCAGCACATGCCCGTCAGCCCGCAACATCAACCCATAGCGCACGCGCCCGATAGGCAATGTTGAAAATACATTCGTATAGACCAAATCCAAAAACCGCGCGGCATCACGGCCCTGAATATCAATTTTACCCAAAGTAGACACATCACAAACGCCAACCGCGCTGCGCACCATTGCCACTTCGCGGTCACAGGCCTGCCGCCATGTCACCTCACCCGGGCGCGGGAAATAGCTGGGCCGGTACCACAGCCCTGCCTCGATCATCGGCGCGCCGCGTTCCACGCTGGCCGAATGCGAGGTCATGAACCGTTGCGGCGCAAACCCCTCCGCCCGCCCGCCAGCCCCGATTGCAGCAATAGAAACCGGACTGAACGGCGGGCGATAGGTCGTCACCCCCGTCTGCGCAATCCCCCGTCCCGTGGCATCGGCCAATACGGCCAAGGCCCCGATGTTCGAATTTTTGCCCTGATCCGGCGCCATGCCCTGCGTGGTATAGCGCTTCATATGCTCGACACTGGCAAAGCCTTCCTGCGCCGCCTGCCGCACATCCTTGGTCGTCACATCATTGGCAAAATCCAGCCAGGCACGGCGGCTGCCCTTCACCTCCCAAACAGGCATGATGTCATAGCCTGCCTCATCGGCCTGCGGCACGGCGATCGGTGCCACTTTATGCCCCAAGACCGCCAGCGCGGCGGCGGCCACCTCGGCCCCATGGGCAAGGCAATGGCCCAAGGAAAACACCCCTGCCGCCGCCCCCGCCACATGCAACCCCGGCACAGCCCCCGCCTGCGGCACAAACGCCGCCAAGGCCCCATCCCATTGCGGCCGCCCGTTCATGTGGCAGGTCAAATGCACCAACGGGTTCCAACCCCCTGAAACCCCAAGACAATCCGTCGCAAGCTGAACCTCGCCACCATGATAGCGAAAGGTAATACCCGTCAGCCCATGCCGCCCTGTGGTGCCGATCACCTCGGCCCCCGTGTAAACCGGGCAATCCTCTGCGACCGAGGCATCAGGCCGCGCGTCAATAATCGCCACAACTGTCACGCCAGCCGCCATCAGGTCGCGCGCGGTTTGGCGGGCGTCATCGTTATTGGCAAAAATCGTGACCCGCTTGCCCGCCGCCACGCCATATTGGTTCAAATAGGTCCGCAGGCTCGATGCCGTCATAATCCCGGGCCGGTCATTCCCCTCAAATGCGATCATGCGCTCCTGCGCGCCTGCCGCCAAAACCGCCTGCCCCGCCACAATCCGCCAAAAGCATTCGCGCGGCAAATCCGGCCGCGCCGCCAGATGCAGCCCCACCCGCTCCAACGCACCAAAGGTCCCGCCGTCATAGGCCCCTGTCACAGTGGTCCGCCGCATCAGCCGCACATTCGGCGCCGCCTCCAACTCGGCCAAAACCTCTGCCACCCAGTCCTGTGCAGGCTTGCCGTCAATCTCGGCACTATCCGCCAGCAACCGCCCGCCCATCTGCGCTGCCTCATCGGCCAAAATCACATCGGCCCCCGCCCGCGCCGCCTGCAAAGCCGCCATAAGGCCCGCAGGCCCCGCGCCAATAACCAGCAGGTCACAAAAGGCAAAAGCCTTTTCATACTCCGCCTCGTCATGGCGCCCAGACAAACTGCCCAGCCCCGCCGCGCGCCGGATCAGCGGCTCATAAATCCGCTCCCAAAACTTGCGCGGCCACATGAACGTCTTGTAGTAAAACCCCGCCGTCAAAAACCGCGACGCAAGGTCGTTCACGGCCAACACATCATACTTCAGGCTCGGCCAGCGGTTCTGGCTCTTGGCCTCCAACCCCTCATAAATCTCTTGCACCGTGGCCCGCACATTCGGCGTCTGCTGGCGACCGTCGATCACCTCTACCAGCGCGTTCGGTTCCTCCGATCCCGCCGTCATCACCCCGCGCGGGCGGTGATATTTGAAACTGCGCCCAACCAGCCGCACCCCATTCGCCAACAAAGCCGAGGCCAGCGTGTCGCCTTCAAACCCGCGATACTCGACCCCGTCAAACCGAAAGCGGACCGGCGCCAAACGGTCAACACGCCCTTTGCCCTCGATCCTCATAGCGCACCCTCTTCAGGCTTCATCTTGGCCAAAATACCTACGCCACCACCGGCCACCTGCACCACGTCAGAAATCTTGTGCGTGACCGTGTTTCGCGTCACCAGCAACCACGCAGCGCAGCCCATTTCATGGTACCAAAGGTCCCGCACCTCACCCGCCAAATTGTCGCGCAAATGCAAATGTGCGTCGATCGCATCGAAATCCCCAAGTGCCGGCTGCGTCAGATAATCCTCTGACCCATAATAATAAAACTCTCTCCGGTCGCGCGGGCCACAAAGCGGGCAGGTAATACGCATGATGTTCCCTTAGTGCAAATTGTGCTGCGATCCGGTGCCTTCTTCATCCAAAAGGTGCCCGGTCTTGAAACGGTCCAAACGGAAACGGCGGGCAACGGCATGGCTCTCACCCGTCGCCATCAAATGTGCCATGCACCAGCCGCTTGCAGGCACCGCTTTAAAGCCCCCATAGTTCCAACCCGCATCGATAAACAGCCCGTCAACCGGCGTCTTATCGATGATGGGGCTGCCATCCGGCGTCATATCCATAATCCCGCCCCAAGATCGCAATACCTTGGCCCGCCCGATCATCGGCATCAGGGTCATCCCCGCCTCCATCACATGCTCGACCATCGGCAGGTTCCCACGGCTGGCGTATGAGGCGTAAAAATCAATATCGCCGCCAAAGACCAACCCGCCCTTATCCGACTGGCTGATATAAAAATGCCCCATGCCAAAGCTGACAACATGGTCAATGCACGGCTTCAACCCCTCGGTCACAAAGGCTTGCAACACATGGCTTTCAATCGGCAGGCGCATCCCCGCCATAGCCGCCACCTGCCCCGAGCGCCCCGCCACCACCATGCCAACCTTGCGGGCGCGGATGCTGCCGCGCGTGGTCTGCACGCCAACAACGCGGCCGCCCTCTATATCAATCCCCGTCACCTCGCAGTTTTGAATCAAATCCACCCCGCGCTGGTCGGCACCACGCGCATAGCCCCAGGCCACCGCATCATGCCGCGCCGTGCCACCCCGCGGATGCAGCAACCCGCCGTAAATCGGAAAACGCGTCTGCTCGAAATCCAGATACGGCAGATGCTGCCGCACCCCTTCGCGGTCCAGCAAAATCGCATCATCGCCTTGGTTAATCATCGCATTGCCGCGCCGCACAAAGGCATCGCGCTGCCCGTCGCTATGGAACAGGTTAATCAACCCGCGCTGGCTGTGCATCACGTTATAGTTCAGCTCGGCCTCCAGCCCCTCCCACAGCTTTAGCGAATGACTGTAAAACTCGGAATTGCCCGGCAAAAAATAGTTCGCCCGCACAATCGTCGTGTTGCGCCCCACATTCCCCGACCCGATATAACCCTTTTCCAAAACCGCAATATTGGTCAGCCCGTGGTTCTTGGCCAGATAATACGCGGTTGAAAGCCCATGCCCGCCGCCGCCGATAATGATCGCGTCATATTCGCCCTTGGGGGCAGGGTCGCGCCAAACCGGGCCCCAGCCCTTATTACCGAAAAGCCCTTGGGTTATGACCTTAAGCCCAGAATACCGCATCTGCTTGCCCCTTCGTGTCCCACCCAGAGAACCCGCCTTTCGCCACAAAGACAAGCACATCCGCGACAGTAGATGTCGCAGCCATCCATCACGCCGCCCTATCAGCATTGTGATGAAACTCTTGGCCCCATTCTGCCGTATATTCAGCAGGAATAAAGGAGAACCCCATGCTGACACGCCGTATCTTCATCACAACAACACTTGCCGCCGCAGGCGCAACCGCCCTACCCGCCTTGGCCGCCGAGTTTGAAATAACCCTTTCGGATGCCGAATGGAAAAAGCGGCTGTCACCCGCACGTTTCGCCGTTCTGCGGCAAGAGGCAACTGAAAAACCGTTTTCCAACAGCCTGAAAGGCGAATCCTCGCCCCTGCTGAAAGAGGCGCGCAGCGGCACCTATACCTGTGCGGGTTGTGACTTGCCGGTGTACAGTTCGGAAACGAAATACGACAGCGGCACCGGTTGGCCCAGCTTTTATGATGCCATCAAGGGCAATGTTGGCACCAAAGAAGACAACACATTGTTTTCCAAACGTACCGAGGTGCATTGCCGCCGCTGTGGCGGGCATTTGGGCCATGTGTTCAACGACGGGCCAAAACCCACGGGCAAGCGCCACTGCCTCAACGGGTTGGCGTTGAACTTTACCGCCGCTTGAAGCAATCGAACCAAAACCACGCAAAAGGGGCCGCGACTACCGGCCCCTTTTGTCATTATCAAACCTTTACAGACCTTTTGATTGATAGGTCGCCGCCACACGGCTGATCGACACAATATAGGCCGCAACGCGCAGATCTTCGACATCCCCGCGCCCGTGCCACACCTCACGCATCGCCTGATAGGCCGTGCGCATCGTGTCATCCAACCCCGAGCGCACCAGCTCCAACTCGCCCGCGCCCCTCAGGTATTTCTCCTTGAAATTGGGCGACATCGTCCAGCCAAGCCCTTTGTCCGCCGACAGTTTTTCCAGCTCGTTCACCAGCAGGATATGCCGCGCTTCCTCGGCCCGGCGCTGCATCCGGCCAAAGCGGATATGCGACAGGTTCTTGACCCATTCGAAATACGAAACCGTCACACCGCCTGCGTTGGCATACATATCGGGAATAATCACCACGCCTTTCTTGCGCAAAATCTCATCCGCGCCAAAGGTGATCGGGCCATTGGCCGCCTCGATGATCAGGTTCGCCTTGATCCGGTCGGCGTTGTTCAGGTTGATAACCCCTTCCAATGCCGCCGGAATCAGAATGTCGCATTCCTTTTCCAGCACCACGGCGCCTTCGGCCACATATGCCCCCTGCGGATAGCCTTTGATTGACCCGTGTTTGGTGATCCACTGGCGCAGATCTTCGATATTGATGCCGTCATCATTCACAATCGCGCCGTCCCATTCGATTACGGCGGTTACAATCGCGCCGTCCTCTTCGGTCAGGAACTTGGCGGCATGATAACCCACATTGCCAAGCCCCTGCACGATCACCTTTTTACCATCCAAACCGCCCGAAAGGCCGGCCATCTTCTTGTCTTCCTCATAGCGGAAAAACTCGTGCAGCGCGTATTGCACCCCGCGGCCTGTCGCCTCAACCCGGCCCTGAATACCGCCCGCATGGGGCGGTTTGCCGGTCACACAGGCCTTGGCGTTAATATCGGCCGTGTTCATCCGCGCGTATTGATCGGCAATCCATGCCATCTCACGCTCGCCTGTGCCCATATCGGGGGCCGGTACGTTTTGCGCAGGGTTGATCAGATCGCGTTTAATCAGCTCATAGGCAAACCGGCGCGTGATCGATTCCAGCTCATGCGGCTCCCACGCGCGGGGGTCGATGCACAGCCCGCCCTTTGACCCGCCAAACGGCGTCTCAACAAGTGCGCATTTATAGGTCATCAACGCCGCCAGCGCCTCGACCTCGTTCTGGTTCACCGACAGCGCATAACGTATGCCGCCCTTGACCGGTTCCATATGCTCGGAATGCACGGAACGGTAACCCGTGAACGTCTCAATTTTGCCACGAAGTCGCACACCAAACCGTACCGTATAGGTAGAGTTGCACACCTTGATCTTTTGCTCCAGACCGGGGCTCAGATCCATCAGCGAAGTCGCCCGATTGAACATAAGATCAACAGAGTCGCGAAAGCTCGGCTCACCAGTAATGTGCATATAAATCTCCCTCTTACCCCCAAGCATTGGGTGGTTTGCTTTTGCTACGCTAGCCTGCTGCGCCTAAAATTTCACCAGAATAAAAACTTTTTCTGCAGAAAAGGAAATTCGACGCAAGCCCGCCCCTAGGCCAATTCCGAACGCAACAAAATCGCCTATCCGCAGGCTTTTCTGCCAGTTTCCCCGATTCGGTTGCCTTGATTTTGGCCCATTCTGTTCACCATCCGCACAGATTTCGACCGCAGACGCATTGCGACAATCAGCATTTGTCGCGGCCTTGCGAACAATCCCCCTAAACGCGGTTCAGCGTTTCCATCGCTGTCAAATGTTCCACTTTTCGCGCCAAAAAAGCCACATTTTTGCCAGATATGGCTGGTCAATTGGGGGATGGGAAAAAGGTGTGTAATGCCCGGACAATCTCCTTGTGGCGCGTTTTGCCAAGGCAGACTGGGTAATTGGTATAAAGGGTACAACAATGACAACCGAGTTCAAGCGGCAGGCGAAAAACAATCGTCCGTCGCGCGGCAAAGACTGCCTGGCGTCTACGCGCAGGCCGTCCGTCCTTTGCTTTGCCAAAGGCGAAGACGGGTCTCTGCTGGTGCTCGGCTTGATGATGTTTCTGATTATGGCGATGATGGGCGGTCTGGCGATCGACCTTATGCGCTATGAACAGCGCCGCACCCAGTTGCAGCAAACGCTTGATCGTTCGGTTCTGGCGGCTGCCGCAATGAACCAGAAACTGACCGGCGAATCTGTTGTGACCGATTATTTCGCCAAGGCCGGCATGGCCGACAAACTCGATTCCGTGCTTGTAGACAAAGGCGACAACTACCGCATCGTAACTGCCACAGCCAGTTCCAAGATGGATACCTATTTCATGCACATGATGGGTGTTGACGAGCTTGAGGCAGATACCGCCGCCGTTGCGGAACAACGCGTGTCCAACATCGAAGTATCAATGGTGCTCGACATCTCCGGTTCGATGGGCGGTTCGCGTATCAACAAGCTGCGCCCGGCCGCAAAAGAATTCGTAACCACTGTTCTTGCTGCCGCCGAAGCGGGGCATGTGTCCATTTCTATCGTGCCCTATAACGCGCAGGTCGATATTGGCAAATCGATGATGGACTCGTTTAACGTCAACGATAACCACGCCTACTCGGCTTGTGTCGAACTGCCTGATTCAGCCTTCACCACAAATGACCTGTCTACCACAACTGCGTATGTTCAAAACGCCCACTTCGACCCGTATAATTACACCTCGGGTTCAAGCAACATGCTGTACAACTGCCCTCCGCAAAGCGGCAACATCGTAACGCCGCCGACAGATAGTGAAAGCGATCTGCATGCTGCGATCACAAATTTGGTTGTTGGCGGCAACACGTCCATTGATGTTGGGGTTAAATGGGGTGCCTATCTGCTGAACCACAACGCCAATTCGGTTATAAAGAACCTTGTAACCGCCGGCAAAGTTCCCAGCAAATTCAACAACCGCCCGCTGGATCCGGTTACAGAAGACGTGTTAAAAGTGCTGGTTGTAATGACCGATGGCGAGAACACCACCGAGTATAAAATTAACGACCCCTACAACTCGGGCAATTCCAACATTTTCGTACATAAAACCAATGACCGAGTGTCGGTTTACTTTGACCGCCCGAACACCACTTCGGACTGGTGGTGGCCGCGCACAAATTCATGGAACACTGACCGCGATGGTGGCGGCAAAGATAACAAATACAATAACCTAACCTGGCCAGAGGTTTGGAAAGAGTATTCGGTTACCTACGTTGCCTACCACTTCTATGCGTTGGCATTGAATGAAAACTATAACAACTGGCGCAACACGTTCATGACGTCGGTGTACAGCAACAAAGACACGCGCCTGCAGCAAATCTGTACCGCCGCCAAGTCCCAGAACATCGTGATTTACGGCATCGGGTTTGAGGCACCTTCCAATGGCCGGACGCAGGTGCGCAACTGCGCGTCCTCTTCGGCCCATTACTTTGATGCAAGCGGCTTGGAAATTTCCAGTGCCTTTCGTGCCATCGCCAACAACATTAGCCAGTTGAGGTTGACGCAATGACCCAACTCAACTTGAAAAGGGTTGGTCTTTTGCCAGCACGGGGTCCAAGGCTGATAAGGCTAAAGCTGCTGGCGCGGTTCAAAACCCATATTTTCCGGGTGCTGAAACGCGAAGAGGGCACCGCCGCAATTGAATTCGTGATCTGCATTCCGGTGATTATGACGATCTTTATTGCCTCGATTGAATCCGGCGTGTTGATGACGCGTTATATCATGCTGGAACGGTCTGTTGACATGGTGATGCGCAACTTGCGGCTGGGCGAATACCCCGACCCGACTCCGGCGTTTCTAAAAGCCCGGATTTGCGAGCGCGCCGTCGTTTTGCAGCATTGCGAAGATAACATCACCATTGCACTTGAACCGATCTCGACAACCACATGGGCGTTTCCACCACGCAACGCAGGCTGCGTTGATCGCGAAAACAAACTTAGCCCATCGGTTACCTACAACCCAGGGGCGGCGCATGAAATCATGATGGTGCGTGTCTGCGTGACCCAGGATGCCATGTTCCCGACCACCGGCATCGGCCTTAATCTGCCCAAAGACCCGTCAGGTGGATATGGCCTGATCGCCACCTCGGCCTTTGTGAACGAACCATGAGGAATTCGGCAATGTCATTCCTGTCCCGGGCCTTTCGACGTTTCTTGCACAACGAAGACGGCGCGTTTCTTGTCGACGCGCTTTTGCTGCTTCCCGCTTTCGTCTGGGCCTATACAGGTTTGTTTGTCTATTGGGACGCCTATCGCGCCATTAACACTGTCCAAAAAGCAAGCTACACGATTTCCGATTTGCTGTCGCGCAACCAAGATGTGGCAGGCATCAATGACGCCTATCTCGCCGGTATGCGCACAACCCTGAACACCATGATCGATGCCGATCAATCCAGCAAAATCCGCGTCACATCCTATAAATGGAGCGAGCCGAACAACCGTTATGAGGTGATCTTCTCGCGTTCACCAAACAATGAAATGACCGCACTGACGAACGCCAACCTCGCAGCCATCACCGACCGCCTGCCTCTGATGTCTGATGGTGACAGCGCCGTTTTGCTAGAGGTCGAGGTCAGCTACACCCCCCCCGCCGCTTTCGGGCTTGACCCGACAACACTTGAACAGTTCATCGTGACGCGGCCACGCTTTGTGGCAAAGCTCTGCCACGTCAGTTTTGCCTGCTGATCTGCTCGACAGCAGGCAAAACTGAAACGCCTGCCGAACCGGCAGGCGTTTCAGTCTATTCCCCTTGTTGCCCGCGCATGGCGATCAACGCCGAAACCACCTCGGCCATATAGCGCGCCGGTTGCGATGGCGTCACACCTCCGATACCCACACGCTTGCCAATCCGCCACCACAGGCCCGGCACCCAGGCAAACCCCATGCCTTGATACAACACCAGCGAAAACCCGTGTGACGGCTTCAGCGCAAAGGCCCCGCGCGAAACCTCGCGGACATTCGAAATCTCGGCCAGCAACCGCCCGCCATCCTCACGCAATCCGCTTGTGGTCAAAACCAAACCGGTGGCCGTGGCGCGCCAGGTCAGAAACGTGCCTAAAAACACCGCACCGCCCAGCGCCATCAACATCAGCCGCAACAACATCTGCTCGCGCGGAAAACCCAGTGCAAGGCTGACAAACACACAGCCCAGCGCAACCTGCACCACAACGCCCATCACCCGGCGGGGCTGCGACGGATCCAGCCGCGCCAATACCTGCTCGGCCTCACCCACTTGCTCTGTCATCCGCTCGTCCTCCGCATTTTTCATACCCGCTATAGCAGGTTGCACGGCCATAACCAGCCACCCCACGGCAAAAGAGTGCCAAAGCGCACATCCCACCTGCACCACTGCGCAATTGCCGAAACGCCGCCCGCGCCCTACCTTCCATCCAACACAGCGCCAAAAAAAGGAGGCCAGAATGTCCATTCGCCCCGTCATATCCGAAACCCTCGCCCAAGCAACGATGGAAGGCGCAGGCGTCCACCTGCATCGCGCCTTTGGCTTTCATAACCCTGATCAGATGGATCCCTTCCTGTTGTTCGACGATTTTCGCAATGAACACCCGAACGCCTATATGCGCGGCTTTCCGTGGCACCCGCATCGCGGCATTGAAACCATCACCTATGTGCTGGCAGGCACGGTCGATCACGCCGACAGCCTCGGCAACAGCGGCAGCTTGGGCGCAGGCGACGTGCAATGGATGACCGCAGGCTCGGGCATCCTGCATCAGGAAATGCCGCATGGTAACACCTCCGGGCAAATGCACGGCTTTCAGCTCTGGGCCAATCTGCCGGCCCATCTGAAAATGACCCAGCCGCGCTATCAGGATGTCAGCAGCACCGACATCCCTGAAATCATCGACGATGACGGCACCACCGTGCGCGTGATTGTGGGCAGTTTCTGGGGCAAAACCGGCCCCGTCGATGGCATCGCCGCCGATCCGCAATATCTGGATATCTCCGTGCCAGCGGGTCTCAAAAAATCCTTCAAGATCGACACCCGCAACTCTGCCTTCGCCTATATCTTTGATGGCAAAGGCAATTTCCGTGACGCCAGCCGCCCGCGCGGCGTGCTCTTGGAAAAAGAGGTCCGCGGCCAAGAGGTCAATATCCGCGATATGTCGGGCAATCGCACGCTGGTCCAGTTCGGCTCGGGCGATGAGGTGACTGTGCAGGCAGGCGACCAGGGCGTCCGCTTTCTGCTGATCTCGGGTGCGCCGATCCGCGAACCGGTGGCGTGGCACGGCCCGATCGTGATGAACACCAAAGACGAAATTCGTCAGGCCCTTGCCGATCTGCGCAACGACACCTTTATCAAACCCGCGCATTAACACCTAAACGCGGCTTGCTCTCTTGACCGGCAGGCCGCAAACTCTCCCGACCTAACGCCAAGGAGACCATCATGCAACTCACATGGCTCGGCCACTCCAGCTTTCGTCTGGAAATCGAAGACGCCACCCTGCTGATCGACCCCTGGCTGAGCGGCAACCCGATGCTTGCCGACACCCAACACGATGCCGCCACCACAGGCGCCACCCATATCCTGCTGACACATGGCCACGGCGACCACGCAGCCAACGCACTCGGCATCGCCAAAAAGCAAAGTATCCCAATTGCTTGCATCCACGAGCTGTCCGAAATCCTCAGCGCTGAGGGCGCGCAAACCATCGGCTTTGGCAAAGGCGGCACCATTGATCTGGGCGGGGCCAAGGTGACCATGGTCAACGCCTCGCATTCCTCAACCATCGATTTCAAAGGCGGTGCCCCCGCCGCCGCAGGCGCCGAGGCAGGCTTCATGATCGCTGGCGAAGGCCACACAATCTATGTGTCAGGCGATACCGACATCATGGCCGATATGGATTGGATGGGCGATTACCACAAACCCGATATCGGCATTCTCTGCGCAGGCGGGCATTACACGATGGATATGAAACGCGCAGCCTATGCCGCCAAGCGCTATTTCAATTTCAAAACCGTCATCCCCTGCCACTACCGCACCTTCCCGATTCTGGAACAGTCGGCACAGGCGCTGATCGACGGCCTGCCGGGCGTGCACGTGATTGAACCACAAGTGATGCAGCCGATCACACTGTAGAAACACTGACCACGTGACCACGCAGCCGAGAGGCTAAACACCTCTCGGCTGCGACCGCTCTTGACAAGTTCCAGTGGCCTCCGCACCAAATACCGCATGAAACATCGCATTAACCAACAAGCGACCGCCTGCGCCGCCCCCTAAAGCGCGGCAGGATTTCTATGCCGCACCCCTCCGGGCGGCAACAAATTCGGCCTTGCTGGTCCGCCCCCCCCCTAGCACCCGAGTAAGGCCGAAACATGATAACAACCCGTCCCGCCGCGCCCTCCGATATTCCTGCATTGCTCGTTGGCATCACCCAACTTGCCACCCATCACGGCGACACAGCCACCGCCACAGCCGAAACGCTGGCCCGCGACCTCTTTGGCCCCCTGCCTTGGATGCACGCACTTATGGCTGAAACCGGCCAAAGCGTAACGGGCTACGCCATCCTGCTGCCACTTGCGCAACTGCAATTTGGTAAGCGGGGCATGGATTTGCACCACCTGTTCACATGGCCAGAGCACCGCAAAACCGGTACCGGCCGCGCGCTGTTGTTGGCGGCCCAAGCCTATGCCCGCGACCTCGGCTGCACCTATATGACAGTCGGCACCCACCCCGATAATACAGACGCACAAGCCTATTACCTGCGGCACGGCTTTACCCCGCGCGCGCCAAGCCCCCGATTTGCGCTCATGCTATAGGCCGTGCTGCGGCCCCTACAGATCTGGGCATGTCGCACATTTTCACAAGCGACACTGCCAACAAACGCAACCTTAGCCCGATTGCCACACAGCCCAAACGCGGCGCATGACACCTCTTAACAATTGGTAAACAAAAATATGAAAACAATTTAAATTCAAAAAGTTACCAAGACGTCCGCGCGCGGTCATCTGCCTAAATCGCCCTCACACATCCCGCCGCGCGGCAAAAAATGCCCGCAACATCGCGCCCGACTCCTCTGCCGAAATCCCTTCATAAACCTCTGGCACATGATGGCACTGGGGGTGCGAAAACACCCGCGCCCCCACTTCAACGCCCCCTGATTTCGGGTCAGACGCCCCATAATATAGCCGCCTGATCCGCGCCCCCGAAATCGCGGCGGCACACATCGGGCATGGCTCCAACGTCACATAAAGATCATGCCCGCCCAACCTCTCGGCACCCAAAAACCGGCACGCCTCACGGATCACCAAAACCTCGGCATGGGCGGTCGGATCACATAATTCCCGCACCCTGTTTCCGGCCCGCGCAACCACACCTTGCGGCCCAACCAGAACGGCGCCGACCGGCACCTCGCCGCGCAGCCCCGCCGCCCGCGCCTCCTCCAGCGCGATCTCCATATATGAGGTGAATCCAACCATCGCCCAGCCTTGCCTCACCCCTCAATTAATTTCAATCCCTCCCTTGCCCCTTCATCTTGGACCAAATACCTTTGGGGGTCCGGGGGCTAACAGCCCCCGGCGCTTTGCCACGTCGCGATGACGTCGCCATATAAGGCCGATCCAATGACTACACCCACCACCCCAGCAGGCGACCGCATCGCCAAAGTTCTATCCCGCGTCGGCGTAGCCTCGCGCCGCGAAGCAGAGCGGATGATCGAACTCGGCCAAGTCGCCGTGAACGGCAAAATCATCGACAGCCCCGCGCTCAACGTCACGCCCAGCGACCGCATCACGGTTGATGGCCAACCCATCGGCCAGCCCGAACCCGCGCGGCTCTGGCTCTATTACAAACCCGACGGCCTCGTCACATCAAACAGCGATGAAAAGGGCCGCGACACGATATTCGATCACCTTCCCGAAGATCTGCCCCGCGTCATGTCCGTCGGCCGCCTCGATCTCAACTCCGAAGGGCTGCTTTTGCTGACCAATGACGGCGGGCTGAAACGCAAGCTGGAACTGCCCTCAACCGGTTGGCTGCGCAAATACCGCGTCCGCGTGAATGGCAACCCCACCGATGTCGATCTCGAACCGCTGCGCCGTGGCATCACTGTCGAGGGCGAAAAATTCCAGCCGATGATCGTTGTCCTCGACCGTATCCAAGGCGCCAATGCCTGGCTGACCGTGGGCCTGCGCGAAGGTAAAAACCGCGAAATCCGCCGCGCCATGATGGCGATCAACTTGACCGTGAACCGTTTGATCCGCGTCAGCTATGGCCCGTTCCGTCTGGGCGAGCTGACCCCCGGCGAAGTGACCGAGGTCAAAGGCCGCGTGCTGCGCGACCAGCTTGGCCAGCGCGAATTGCCCGAAGATGCCGTCGCCCCTGTGCCACGTGCGCCCCGCGCCAAAGGTCCGCGCATTTCCAAACCCGGCCCGAAACCCGCCGCAAAACCCATGGCGGCCCCCAGCACAAATCGCGGCCCCAAAACCGGTGACACGGCCAAAACCACGGCCCCAGCCAAAGCACGGTTTACCAAGCCCCGCACACCAGTCGCAGAGGCGCAAACCATCGAAAAGCCCATACGCGCCAAACCGGTAGCCAAACGCACCGCCCCGTCCCGCAATGCCGCCCAGCCTGCCACCAAAAGCGGCAAACCAGCGAATCGTCGCCCATGAAACGTGTTAGCGGGGAATAAACTCTGCAATTCCCCGCATATGCGGCTGGTATGAACGACTGGCTATCCATATAGTTAAGGCGTGAAACGGGTCGATCGCATAGCGG
The DNA here is from genome assembly GCF_001202035.1 of Pseudorhodobacter wandonensis. Classification (GTDB taxonomy): domain Bacteria; phylum Pseudomonadota; class Alphaproteobacteria; order Rhodobacterales; family Rhodobacteraceae; genus Pseudorhodobacter; species Pseudorhodobacter wandonensis. Next base: position 59,568 of record NZ_LGHT01000026.1, read on the forward strand.
CTTGCCAACTGGCGGGCCGCAGCGATAACCTGCAACAAGGGGTTGTACATGTCTTCAAACGGGTTGAAAACGCTATCCTTTTTGCTGCTTGTCGCGCTGACGTTTTACGTAGCCAGCTTGGGGTCGATCTGATGGCACAACGTTTTGGCGGCAAATTCAGCCCTACTGGTGGCCCCTCGGGCCCCACCCCCGACAATAAGGGTTTTCAAACCAAACGCCCGACCAAGGCGGGGTTTCGCTCTAACTTGCTGTTTTTCCTTCCTGTCCCGTTCTTGTGGAAAGCGTTTTTCGAGGATCCGATCACCCTGATAATGGGTCTTGTCACCACTGCCTTGATGCTGCTCGGGGCGTGGCTTACCCGCGAAGGCCTGTTCGCCCAAGAGGCGTATGAGGCCCGCAGTATCGCCCGCCGCCCCGCTTTGCCGCGCAAAATCATCGGCGCTGTGCTGATCGGCCTCGGCTTGGGCTGCGGCGCGCTTATGTCGGGCCAAAGCAGCCTTATTGCCATTGCTTTGGCAACGCTTGGCGCCTTTTTGCACCTTGGCACGTTCGGCTTTGACCCGCTGGCCAACAAAGGCGTCGAAGGGCTGGATGATTTTCAAACCGACCGTGTGGCCAAAGCCGTTGATACCGGCGAGGCCCATCTGAAAGCGATGAAAGACGCGATCTTGCGCGCCCGTGACCGCCAGCTTGAAGGGCGCGTCGATCACTTTGCCGATACCGCGCGCGCCCTGTTTCGCACCGTTGAAAACGACCCGCGCGATCTGACTGCGGCCCGAAAATATCTGGGCATCTACCTGCAAGGCGCGCGTGAGGCGACCATCAAGTTTGTCGATCTCTATGCCCAGAACCGCGATGCCAAGATGCGTGCCGATTATGACGCTTTGCTAACCGATCTGGAAACCAATTTCGCCAGCCGCACGACGGCACTTTTGTCTGACAATCACACTGATCTGAACGTCGAAATAGAGGTCTTGCGGGAACGTCTGGCCTTTGAAAACCGTTAATCGCACCCTGTGCGCAATAGAGTGAGAGTATCCATGGCCGAAACCATCCAACAAAAAGCCACCGCCGCCTTGGCAGAGGTCGAAGCCGTTACCGCAGTTGTGCTGCCCGAACCGGGCCGCGATTTGGTGACGCTCGACGCAGCCGCCCCGGCCCATGCCGCCGAAATCCAAAAGCGGATGGCGGAAATCGATATGACCAACACCCAGTCGATCATCTCATTCGGTTCCAGCGCGCAAACCGAATTGCAGGTGATTTCGCAGGCGATGCTGGCCGATGTTAAAAACAAGGATGTCGGCCCCGCGGGTGACAGCCTGCGCAACATGGTCAGCACCATTCGCGGCTTTTCGGTTTCCGAACTTGACGTGCGCCGCAAACGCACTTGGTGGGAAAGATTGCTGGGCCGCGCCGCCCCCTTTGCCAATTTCGTGGCGAAATTCGAAAACGTCCAAGGCCAGATTGACAACATCACCGAAACCTTGCTGGGCCATGAGCATACCCTGCTAAAAGACATCAAATCGCTGGATGTGCTTTATGATAAAACCCTGACTTTCTATGATGAACTGGCACTTTACATTGCGGCAGGCGAGGCCAAGATCAAAGATCTTGATGCCAATGACATCCCTGCAAAAGAGGCCGAGGTTTCTGCCGTTGCCGAAGAAAAACAGGTGATGAAAGCGCAGGAATTGCGCGATCTGCGCGCCGCACGTGATGACCTTGAACGCCGCGTGCATGACTTGAAACTGACCCGTCAGGTGACGATGCAATCCTTGCCTTCAATCCGTTTGGTGCAGGAAAACGACAAATCCTTGGTGACCAAGATCAACTCGACCTTGGTGAACACCGTGCCATTGTGGGAAACGCAGCTGGCGCAGGCTGTGACCATTCAACGCTCGCGCGAAGCTGCCGAGAGCATTCGCGCGGCCAATGATCTGACCAATGAACTGCTGACCTCAAACGCCGAAAACTTGCAACAAACCAACCGTATCGTGCGCACCGAAATGGAACGCGGCGTGTTTGATATCGAAGCGGTGAAAAAGGCCAACGCAACGCTGATCGCCACGATCAACGAAAGCCTTGCCATTGCCGATGCGGGCAAAGCCAAACGCGCCGCCGCCGAGGCGGATCTGGTCAAGATGGAGCATGATCTGCGCGATACCCTTGCCTCGGCCAAGGCCCGCAAGGATGGTTTGGGCGATACGATCGGTGTCAAAGCGTAAGTCGACAACAGAAAGCACAGCTATGCCCTCCGTGGTGGCACACGCGCCAAACACTCAGCACCGGACTGCCCATAAACTACTGATTGCTGCCTCGGCCGTGCTTTTGGCGGGCTGCGTTTTAAACACCCCACCCGTCACCGGGCGGGCCGCCTTGCCGCCGCCCCCACGCGGGGCCGATGGTCAAGCAGCGGCCAAACCCTCGGCCGCAAGCGAAAACCTGCGCAAATACTACGCGGGTGTGCAGGCCGAGCTGTTGTCGCAAGGTTTGATGCGCACCGATACGGGGGCCAAAGACGCGCCCTTTAATGCCCGCATGTTGGCAAATAACTTCGTGCGCATCGCGTTCTTTGATGAATTTGACAGCTCTTCCGGAACGCTGGTGGCGCGTGCGACCGAAAAACGCCTGCGCCGCTGGGACAAACCGGTGCGCGTGGGCCTCGCCTTTGGCGATTCAGTGCCGCAGGATTTGCGCTCGATTGAAAGGGCGCGGGTGGCATCTTTTCTGGCGCGGTTAACACGGCTGACCGGCCATTCGATTCAACTGGCCGATAGCGGCATCAACTTTCACCTGCAGATTCTGAACGTTGACGAGCTTCGGGCGATTGGCCCCACCGTTCGCAGCACAGACCCGAGTATTGGCAGGCCAGAGCTGGAGTCGATCATCAACATGCCAGAATCGACCTATTGCCAGGTCACCTATTCGATTGATGATTCCACCAACCTGATTGAGCGCGCCTTTGCCGTAATCCGCGCCGAACACCCTGATTTACTGCATTTATCTTGCCTGCACGAAGAAATTACCCAAGGCCTTGGCCTGCCCAATGACAGCCCGCAGGCCCGGCCCTCGATTTACAATGACGATCAGGAATTTGCCCTACTCACCCCGATGGATGAGCTGATGCTGCGCATGCTTTATGACAAACGCCTGTCACCCGGCATGTCGATCACGCAGGCCCGCCCCATCATTGACCAACTCGCCCAAGAGCTTATCGGCGGCGACAGCTAGGAGTCCAGAAAATGGTATTCGACTTTCTCAAAGGCCAGTTCATCGACGTCATCGCTTGGACAGATGACACCCGCGATACCATGGTCTGGCGGTTTGAACGCCAAGGCAATGAAATCAAATACGGTGCCAAGCTGACAGTGCGCGAAGGCCAAGCCGCTGTTTTTGTTCACGAAGGCCAGATGGCCGATGTCTTTGGCCCCGGCTTGTACATGTTGGAAACCAACAACATGCCGATCATGACAGCGCTGCAACATTGGGACCACGGCTTTCAAAGCCCGTTCAAATCCGAGATCTATTTCATCAATACGACCCGCTTTAACGATCTGAAATGGGGCACCAAAAACCCGATCATGACGCGCGACCCCGAATTTGGCCCCGTGCGCATCCGCGCCTTTGGCACCTATTCGATGCGCGTCACCGACCCTGCAAAATTCATGCAGGAAATCGTTGGCACCGATGGCGAATTCACGGCAGATGAAATCAGCTTTCAAATCCGCAACGTGATTTTGCAGGAAATGAGCCGCGCTTTGGCGGCCTCAAAAATTCCGGTGCTGGATATGGCGGCCAATACCGCCGATCTGGGCAAGCTGGTCGCCACAGCGATCAACCCGCAAATTGCCGAATACGGGCTGTCACTGCCTGAGCTCTATATTGAAAACATCTCGTTGCCCCAAGAGGTTGAAAAAGCACTGGATAAACGCACCTCGATGGGTATCGTCGGTGACTTGAACCGCTATACCCAGTTCAGCGCCGCCGAGGCACTGGCGCAACCCGGATCGGCCATGGGGGCCGCGATGGGGGCTGGTATGGGCGCCGGCATGGGGATGGGCTTGGCCCAGCAAATGGCGCCGCAGAATATGGGGCCATGGGGCGCCATGCCTGCCGCCGCAGCCGCACAAACCCCTCCGCCACCGCCACCACCAGCGCCGGAAAGACTGTGGCACACCGCCCAGAATGGCACCACAGCAGGCCCGTTTTCGCGCAGCCACCTTGGCCGCATGATCACCGAAGGCAGCTTTGCCCGTGACACGATGGTCTGGACGGCAGGTCAGGACGGCTGGAAACCAGCGGGCGAGATTGCCGAACTGGCCCAGCTTTTCACCGTGGCGCCGCCGCCACCCCCACCCGGGGCGTAAACCGTGAGCGCCGACCAAGAACACCGCTGGCCCTGCGACAGTTGCGGGGCCGACCTGCGCTTTGCGCCGGGCCAGACCGAGCTTGTCTGCGACCATTGCGGCAATGTGCAACAGATTCCGCAAGCGGCGCAAAGCGGTATGACCACAGCACTGGGTGAACTCGACCTCGCGCGTGGGCTGCGTGATGACCTGCCGCAAGCATCAATGGAAACGCCACAAACCACCCCATGTCCGAATTGTGGTGCATTGGTCGCGTTTTCAGGCGCACAACATGCCGCTCAATGTCCGTTTTGTGCAACACCTGTGGTCATCGGCACCGGCACCAACCGCCAGATCAAACCGCAGGCACTGGTCCCGTTTCAGCTGGATGAACGCAAGGCACGCGATGCGATGGGCAAATGGCTGGGCGCGCTGTGGTTTGCGCCCAACGGGCTGGTCGAATATGCCCGCAAAGGCCGGGCACTTTCGGGCATCTACGTGCCCTATTGGACCTTTGATGCCGCCACCCGATCGGCCTATTCCGGCCAGCGCGGGGTCTATTATTATGAAACCCGCACCGTTAACGTACAGGTCAACGGCAAAACCGAACGCCGACAGGAACAGGTGCGCAAAACCCGCTGGTACCCCGCCTCGGGGCAAGTGGCACGCCAGTTTGATGACGTCCTTGTGCTGGCCTCGCAAAGCCTGCCGCGCGGCTATACCGAAGGGCTAGAGCCATGGGATCTGACCGCCCTACAACCCTACCGCCCCGATTACCTGGCAGGCTTTATCGCCGAGGGCTATACGATTGGCCTTGGCGACGGCAACAGCATTGCACATGACAAAATGGCCCAAGTGATCGCGCAGGACGTCCGCCGCGACATTGGCGGCGATGAGCAACGGATCAGCCACATAGACACGGATCACAGCCAGGAAACCTTTAAACATATCCTGCTGCCTATCTGGATGGCGGCCTATAAATACAACAGCAAAACCTACCGTTTCGTGGTGAATGGCCAAACTGGCAAGGTCCAAGGCGAGCGCCCCTATTCCGCATGGAAAATCGCCTTTGCGGTGGTGGTCGCCGCCATCGTCGTCGGCGCAATCGTCTATCTCAACCAACATCAATAACCCAGCACCGGCCTAGGGCGGCATTGAGCCCCCCTTCGGCCGGTTTGGCCCTCGGCCACACTGCCACAGCAGTATCAACCAGCATCTTCTTGACTTTGCCGCAAAAATTGACACGCCAATCACGACAGGCCAGTGACGTGCTTCAAAGCGCGCATACATGAACCCAACCTCACATCACGCGCAAAACGCCCCACACCCAAAACCGCCTTTCGGCTTTCTTTCCGGTTCAAATATCCACTCAATCCTTTCCCCCACGCCAAACCCCCACAAAAAATGCACCGCACTTGGCCACAGCAAAGATTGACTCTCGCCCAACCCCGCATAAAAGGGCCTCAACCGATAGGAGGCCCTGATGACCGATTTGACCCGCATCCTCGATCAAGCCCATATCCCAGAGCTTCCGAACCCCTATTTCGGCAAGGTCCGCGATTGTTACGATCTGCCCGATGACCGCCGCATCCTTATTTCCTCTGACCGGGTGTCGGCCTTCGACCGTATCCTTGCGGCGATTCCGTTCAAAGGCCAGGTGCTGACCCAGACAGCCCGTTTCTGGTTTGATCACACCGCCGATATTTGCCCCAACCATGTGCTGGCCTATCCCGATCCAAACGTCGTGATTGGCAAAAAGCTGACCATCCTTCCGGTCGAAATTGTCGTGCGCGGCTATCTTGCGGGCACCACGGGCACCTCTATCCTGACCCTTTACAAAAAGGGCCAGCGCGAAATGTACGGCCACACGCTCCCCGATGGTTTGCGCGACAATCAGGCCTTGCCAACCCCTATTATCACCCCCACATCCAAGGCCTTTGACGGCGGCCATGATGAGCCGCTGACCACAGCCGACATCCTGTCACAAGGGCTGCTGACTCAGGCCCAATGGGACCGCATCTCGGCCGTCGCCCTTGCGCTTTTCGCGCGCGGTCAGGAAATGGCGGCCAAGCGCGGCTTGATCCTTGTTGATACGAAATATGAATTCGGCACGGATGCCAAAGGCCAGATCATTCTCGCCGATGAAATCCACACGCCCGACAGCTCGCGCTACTGGCTTGCCGATGGCTATGCGACCGCCTTTGAAAATGGCACCCGGCCGCCTTCGTTCGACAAGGATGTCATCCGGTCCTGGGTTGCCGCCCGCTGCGACCCCTATTCCGATCCCATCCCCGAAATCCCACCCGAAATGATCGTCGCCACCGCCCAAGTCTATATCGATGCCTATCAGGCGATTACCGGTCAGCCCTTTGTCCCCGACACCTCTGGCGCCACCCCGCTGGACCGTGTGCGCAAGAATCTGGCACCTTATTTCACCTGAACCACAAAGATGTTTGCGCTAACATCGACAGTTTGCTAAACTACCACAACTTTTCATACAGGAATGATGTGATGCTCCTTTGTTGCGGCGAAGCCCTGATCGACATGCTACCCCGTCAAACCACTGCGGACGAGGCGGCTTTCGCCCCCTATGCAGGCGGCGCAGTGTTCAACACAGCCATCGCCGCCGGTCGCCTCGGGGTGAAAACCGGCTTTTTCTCGGGCCTTTCTACCGATCTCTTTGGCGAGATCTTGACCAATACGCTCGCGGCTTCGAATGTCGATACAACCTATGCCGCACGCTCGGGCCGCCCGACAACTCTGGCGTTTGTAAAGCTTGTCAACGGTCAGGCAACCTACGCATTCTATGATGAAAACACCGCCGGCCGCTTGCTCTCGATTGACGATCTGCCAGCCCTGCCTGCCGAAATTTCGACCCTGTTCTTCGGCGGCATCTCTCTGGTCAACGACCCCGCCGCCTCGGCCTATGCAGCCCTTCAGGCACGCGAGGCCCCGACCCGCGTCACCATGATCGACCCCAACATCCGCCCCGGCTTTATCACCGATCAGGCCGCCTATCGCGCCCGCATCAACGCGATGGTCGCCAATGCCGATATCATCAAGATCAGCGACGAAGATCTGCACTGGCTCGAAGGTGCGGGCGATCTGACCGCCCTTGCGCGGGGCCTGTTGGCACGCGGCCCGAAACTGGTTTTTCTGACCGAAGGCGCCTCGGGCGCGCGCGCTATCACCGCCACGCAAAACCGCTTTGTCGCAGGTCAAAAGGTCACTGTGGCCGATACCGTCGGCGCGGGTGACACGTTCAACGCCGGCGCACTCGCCGCCCTGAACACAGCAAACGCCCTGACCAAAACTGCCCTGCAATCCTTGCCCGATGCCACCCTTGATGCGGCACTTTCGCTTGGCAACCGCGCGGCTGCGATCACCGTTTCGCGCCCGGGCGCAAACCCACCCTGGACGCATGAGCTGTGAGAGCACTGCTCCAACGCGTCCACTCTGCCTCCGTTTCGGTAGATGGCGAAACCATCGGCCAAATCGGCCCCGGCCTCCTTATCCTGCTTTGCGCAATGCAAGGCGATACCGAGGCCGAGGCCGATAGCCTCGCCGCCAAAATCTCCAAACTGCGCATCTTCAAGGATAGCGCCGGCAAAATGAATCTATCGTTAAAAGACACCAATGGTGCAGCCCTAATCGTCAGCCAATTCACCCTTGCGGCCGATACCTCGCGCGGCAACCGCCCCGGGTTCTCCACCGCCGCCGCCCCGGATACAGGTCGCCACCTCTACGAATACTTCACCGAGCAAATGCGAAACCTCGGCATCACAACAGCCAACGGCCAGTTCGGTGCCGATATGGATGTAAGCCTCACCAATGCTGGCCCCGTGACAATCTGGCTCGACACTGCCGGCTAGTGCTTTCTTTTCGGTAAAAATATCCTCAGGGGGTGAATTTTCCGTCAGGAAAAGAGGGGGCAGAATGCCCCCTGCCCCTTACGCCTCTTCGGCCCATTCCCAAGGCCGGACAAACTGGCCCAGCACCGCCATCACAGCCATCTCTCCAACGCCCTCGGCGCGCGAAACATGCGCCACCAAACCGCGTTTTTTGTCCTCAACGACCGAGACAACCTGCACCGGAACCCCCGCCGCCGCCAGCGCCTCATTATAGACGCGGGTAATGGCAAGCCGCCGCAAATCGGGTTTGAACACCTTGCCGACAGCGGTTTTCGGCATTTCAGGCAAAATCTCGATCACCTTTGGCACCGCCGCCCGCTCATGAATATGCGCGCGGGCAAAGGCCATCAGCTCCTCTTGTGTTACCTCGGCCCCCTTCACCAGCTCAACATAGGCACAAGGAATCTCACCCGCATGCGCGTCCGGCTGGCCAATCGCACCCACCATCGCCACAGCCTCATGCCCCGCCAGTGCCTCTTCAATTTCGGCAGGGTCAATGTTGTGACCACCACGGATAATCAGATCCTTTGCCCGGCCGGTTATAAACAAATACCCATCCGCATCCATCCGCCCCAAATCGCCGGTGCGCAGATAGATCCCTTCGGCAAACAGATCGTGGTTTTTATCGGTTTCCGTATAGGTCGATCCCGGAAAGACACCGGGGTTAGATACGCAAATCTCGCCCACCTGGTCTACGCCACAATCCGTTGCCACCCCGTCGGCATGATGCAAAATCCGCACATGGGTATAGGGCAACGGAATTCCGACCGAGCCGATTTTCTTTTGCCCTTGCGGCGGGTTACACGACACAAGGCAGGTGCATTCCGTCAGCCCGTAGCCTTCGATAATCTGCACCCCTGTCGCCTTTTCAAACCGTTTGTACAGCTCCAGCGGCAAAGGCGCCGAGCCTGAAAACGCCCCGCGCAGGCTGCTTACATTGGCATCTATCGGCCGCTGCATCAGCGCCGACAGCGCAGTCGGCACGGTGATCATATAGGTAATTTTCCAGCGCTCGACCAATTTCCAGAAATTGTCGAACACGCCCTCGCCGCGATAGCCGGCGGGGGTTGGAAACACCACATGCGCGCCGCTACCGATCATCGACATCAAAATCGGATAGATCGCAAAGACATGAAACATCGGCAGCGGGCAAATCACCACATCCGATTTGTCAAAAATCAGCTGTGACCCCAACCAGCCGTTATACACCATCCCCGACACCTTGTGCTGGGCAACCTTGGGCATTCCCGTTGTCCCGCCGGTGTGGAAATAGGCAGCAACGCGGTCATCCAACACATCCTCAAACACCAGCCGGTCCGCCGGTTGACGCGCCAGTTCCGCGTTGAAATTCAATACTCTGGCATTATGCGCCACAGGGTTTTTCGGCCGCACCAGTGGCACGATCCAGCTTTTCGGCGGACTTAGATAGCGCTTTAGATCAATCTCCAGAACCGTCTTTACCTCGGGCGCATGGCGCACCGCTTCGGCCACGCGCTGCGCCACCTCGGTCTTTGGAAAGGACTTCAGCGTCACCACAACCTTGGCCTTGGTCTCGCGCAAGATCGAGCTGATCTGATCGGCATCCAGCAGCGGGTTGATCGGATTCACAATCCCCGCGACAGACCCGCCCAGCACCGTTACCGCAGTCTCGATGCAATTGGGCAGCACAAAGGCCACCACATCACTTGGCCCGATGCCAAGGCTGCGAAACAGGTTTGCGGCCTGCGTCACCAAGCCATGATACTGCGCCCAAGTCAGCGTTTCGGCACTGTCAGCAGGCCCCGACTGCAGCTGAAAGCTGATCGCGTTCTTATCGCCATGCTTCTCACGTGTTTGGCTTAGAAACTGATAGATCGAGCGCGCGACATCGCGTTCTTCCCACCGTTTTTCCGCCTCAATCGTATCGCGGTCTGCAATCGATACAAACGCTTTCATCCATAGTCCTCCCCTTGCGCCCGCAAATTCCAGCTTGGGGCATTTTCGTTAAAGAATGCTGTTTTTCAGGCAGCGTCGCAAGCAAAGACGGCCATAGGAAACGCAACGTCATAGCCTGAAATGCAAAAGAGGCACCCCAAGGCGCCTCTTTTCCCAACATTGCCGCAGGCTTTACTTCGCAGGAATACGCAGCTTTTGACCGGGGTAAATCTTGTCCGGATGGGTCAGCATCGGGCGGTTTGCCTCAAAGATTTCCGGGTAACGGTTGGCATTGCCCAAAGTTTTCTTGGCAATCGCCGACAGCGTGTCGCCTTTGGCAACTTCGTGAAATACAGGCGCAGCCCCCGCATCGGGCACATCATCTTGCACTTCGCCAACACCGGCCACGTTGCCAACGGCCAGAATGACTTTTTCTTTCATTTCCTGGCTGACAGCATTGCCCGAAACGACAACCTTGCCACCTTCGTCAACCTTGATGTCCAGCCCGGTCGCATCCAAACCAAGGTCCTTGACCTCTTGTTTCAGCACGTCCTCTTTCGGTGCCTCGGCCGCTTCGGCCTTGCTTCCAAATAGCGACTTGCCTGCGTCTTTTACAAAGCTCCACACACCCATCTTACACTCCATTTTTTCGCGGGGCAGGTTTGCCCCAAGCCCCGCCAAGTATGGCGCATGACGCTAACGGCGCAATGACGCATTTTGTGCAATTCAGGGGGAAAATACCGAAACTTTCCCCCTAACCCCGGCACTAGGCCTGCCCGTCGGTAAATTGCAACCGTGCCAGCCGCGCATACAGCCCCTCTTGGGCCACCAGTTCATCATGCGTGCCCATGGCCACAATCCGCCCTTCGTCAAACACCACAATCCGGTCGGCCTTTTTCACAGTGGCCAAACGGTGCGCCACCACAATGGTCGTGCGGGTTTTGGCCAGCTCGTCCACTGCCGCTTGCACCGCGCGCTCCGATTCCGCGTCCAAAGCACTGGTCGCCTCGTCCAGCAACAACACCGGCGCATCGCGCAAAATTGCCCGCGCAATCGCAATCCGCTGCTTTTGCCCGCCCGACAGCATCACCCCACGTTCACCAACAAAGGTGTCATAGCCTTGCGGCAGCGCGGTCAGAAACTCATGCGCGGCGGCGGCTTTGGCGGCGGCTTCAATCTCGGCATCGCTAGCCTCTGGCCGGCCGAAACGGATGTTTTCCCGCGCGCTTGCGCCAAAGATAACCGGGTCTTGCGGCACAAGCGCGATCGCTTGGCGATACTCGGCCCGCGCCATATCTTGCAAGTTCACACCGTCCAGCAACACGCGGCCACTCTGTGGGTCATAGAACCGCAAAATAAGCTGCAAAATCGTGGTCTTACCTGCGCCAGACGGCCCGACAAGCGCCACTGTCTCGCCCGCAGATATTGTCAAATCCACCCCATCCAAGGCAGAAATCTCGGGCCGTGCAGGGTATTGGAAATGCACATCCTCAAACGTGATTTCGCCGCGAACAGGGCTGGGCAGCGCCAGCGGCTTGGCCGGGTCCGTCACGCTATCTTCGGCGACCAACAGCTCGACCAGCCGCTCGGTCGCACCCGCTGCCCGCTGCAATTCGCCCCATATTTCCGACAGCGCCCCTACCGCCCCCGCCACCATGACTGAATAAATCAGGAACTGGATCAACTCGCCCGCGCTCATCACATCCGCCCGCACATCGCGCGCGCCAATCCATAAAACACCAACCACGCCGGTGAAAATCAGGAAAATCACGATCACGGTCATAACAGCCCGTGTGCCAATCCGCGTTTGCGCCGAGGCATAGGATTGCTCGGTCAAGTCGGCAAAACGCGCCCGCGTCGGCGCCTCATGCGTAAAGGCCTGCACGGTTTGCACCGACAGCAGCGCCTCGGATGCATTGCCCGAACTGCTCGCGATCAAATCCTGGTTTTCGCGGCTCAGGGTGCGCAAACGCCGCCCCAGCACGATAATCGGTATAACCACCCCCGGCACGATCAACAAAACCAACCCGGTCAGCTTGGCCGAGGTCAGCAGCAGCGCCACCATCCCCCCAAGGAACAGCAGCAAATTGCGCAACGCAATCGACACCGAAGACCCGATCACCGACAAAATCAGCGTGGTATCCGTGGTCAGGCGGCTCAGCACCTCACCCGTCATCAGGCGTTCGAAAAATGCGGGGCTCATCCCCATCACCTTGTCAAACAGCGCTTTGCGAATATCGGCTACCACGCGTTCACCCAAACGTGTCACCAAATAATACCGCGCGCCGGTGCCCAGCGCCAACAGCACCGCAATCGCCAAGGCCGCGCCGAAATACTGGTCCAACAGGCCCGCGTTTTCCGATGAAAACCCGTCCACCACCCGCCGCACCGCAAGCGGCAGCGCAAGCGAGACACAGGCCGTTGTAATCAGCGCCAGAACCGCTCCGATCACCAATCTGCGATATGGCATCAAGAACGGGATCAACCCGCGCAATGCCCCCATCCTTTTCGATTTTTCGCGCTCTTCCAGCACTGTCGTATTTCGCGCCATGCTTATTCTGCCTTTAATTACACCACTTCCCTTTAGGCCTTGCGCCCGCACCTCGCAAGCACCCCAATTGCCGCGCCCCCTTTCCTAAGCCGCCTGCCTGTGCCACCTTCGCCGCAAAAGGGGGCAAAACAAATGGCGATAACAACCTGCGTTTTTGATGCTTATGGCACGCTGTTTGACGTGGCCGGCGCCGCCCGCTTTGCCGCTGCCGAGCCAGGGCAGCAGGCCCTTGCCGCCATATGGCCGCAACTGGCCGAGGATTGGCGGCGCAAGCAGCTTGAATACACTTGGCTGCGCGCCATCACCGGCCAGCATTGCGATTTTCGTCAGGTCACCGCCGACGGGCTGGATTGGGCGATGGAGGCGCAAGGCATTGCAAACCCCGATTTGCGCGCCCGCCTGATGGCGTTGTATGACACGCTTCCCGCCTACCCCGAAGTGCCGGCGATACTGAAAACCCTGAAATCCCAAGGCTTTGCCACGGCGATTTTGTCAAACGGCAGCCCCGACATGCTGGCCTCGGCCACCACCTCTGCGGGTATAACCGATCAGTTGGACGCCGTGCTATCGGTCGAATCCGTTGGCATTTTCAAACCGTCCGCCCGCGTCTACGAACTGGTCGGCCAACATTTCGGCACCGCGCCCGATCAGGTGCTTTTCGTTTCCTCCAACGGTTGGGATGTCTGCTCGGCCGCCGGCTTTGGCTTTACCACGGCTTGGGTAAACCGCGCGGGCCTGCCGCTCGACCGGCTTCCCGCCCAACCCGCGCATATCCTTTCCGACCTTAACAAAATCCCCCAAATCGCAGGTGCCGCATGACCCAGTTTTTCACAACAACCGATGGCACCCGCATCGCCTATACGGATCAGGGCAGTGGCACCCCCTTGCTGTGCCTGTCTGGCCTGACGCGCACGATTCAGGATTTTGACTATATGCTCCCCCACCTGCCGCCCTGTCGCCTGATCCGCATGGATTATCGTGGGCGCGGTGCCAGCCAGTGGACCGGCGCCGCCACTTACACCGTCCCGCAAGAGGCCAAAGACGCGCTCGAATTGCTCGACCACCTGAATATCAGGCAAGCCGCCCTGCTTGGCACGTCGCGCGGCGGGCTCATCGCGATGGTTCTGGCCGCAACTGCCCACGACCGCCTGCTTGGCATCTGCTTTAATGACATCGGCCCCGAAATCCACAAACCGGGCTTGGCGCGCATCATGGATTACGTTGGCCGCAATCCCCGCGTCAAAACCCATGCAGAACTGGCCGAGGCGCTGCCCGCCAACATGCCCGGCTTTGCCAATGTGCCCGCAACCCGTTGGCTGGCCGAGGCCCGCCTGCATTACACCGAAACGCCCCAAGGCCTGCGCATCACCTATGATCCGGCCTTGCGCGAGAGCTTTCTAAACGCGTTCAAAGGCCCCGAGGTTGACCTTTGGCCGCTGTTTGACGCCTGCGCGGGCCTGCCACTTGCCCTGATCCGCGGCGGCAATTCCGATCTGTTAACCCAAAGCTGCGCCGATGAAATGTGCCGCCGCCGCCCCGATATGGGCTTTGCCAATGTTCCTGACCGTGCGCATATCCCCTTTCTTGATGAACCGCAGGCTGTCGCGATCCTTAAGGCCTATCTTGATTCGGTTAAAATTCCACCCACAAGCTCAGTTTGATCCGCCGGTCTTTGGCGCCGATCACCCCGATTGACGGCGAAACCGCCAGATGAGTTGGCCCCATGGCCAGCGCAGCGGTGGTTTCCAGCCGCATGCTCTGCGCCGTTCCACGCCGCCAATATTGCGCCTGTGCCATCAGTTTCAGCCATTTTCGCGGCTGCACGCCAACCCCCATATCCAGCTTGTAGGCCAGACCGTCGTTCAACCAATCGGTCGTCACGATATGTTCGGCCTGCGCATCAACCGTGGCCCAGCCCGCACCAATCGGGGTTTCAAACCCTTTGCCCCAAAACAGACCCGCGCGCACGGCAATTTCAGACACGCCTTTCAGATGCGGAAAGGCAAAAACAGCGGTAGTTTCGCGCAGCTCGGCCGCCAGCCCCGCCGACAGAATCGCCCCGCCTTTGCCGCGCCACAGCGGGTGCTGGATAAACTGGCTGACATCAGGCAGGCGCCGCCCGCGCGGCATCGTGACCTCGGTCCCCAAGGTCCAGTCTTTGCCCACCCCGTATTCGGCATAGATCTGGCTCCGCAACTGATCGCCCGAAAGCGCTATGAAAAACTGCCCCTTGTCGCGCGGCCAGGCACCGGCCTGCGCCATCTCGGCCGCAAAGCCCGAAACCCAACAGATCAAAACTGCCAAAGCCCAACGCATCATGGCGCCCCCCTTTGGCTGACGATGCCGCGAAATGGGTTAACAGGGCGTAAAGGCGATCGCTAAAGATTGACTGTTCTCGCCCAAACCGCCAGCTATAGGCAGCACAGCCAAGGAAGCCCCATGCCCACCATCGCCGATATTGACGCAGCCGCACTCCGCCTCCAAGGGCATGTCCGCCGCACGCCACTTTTATCCTCGCCCTTTCTGGATGAGATCGCGGGTCGGCGGGTCTTTGTTAAGGCCGAATGTCTGCAACACACCGGCTCGTTCAAATTTCGCGGCGCATGGTCGGCGGTTTCGGCGCTTGACCCCGCGCTGCGGGCCAAAGGCGTCATCGCCTTCTCCTCGGGCAATCACGCCCAAGGTGTGGCCTTGGCGGCCAAACAGCACGGCATCCCGGCTGTCATCGTCATGCCCGCCGATGCGCCGCGCCTTAAAATCGCCAACACCCACGCCTTTGGCGCCGAAGTCGTGCTGTATGACCGCGCAACCGAAGACCGTGACGCCATCGGCGCGCACCTTGCCTCGGAACGCGGCCTGACCCTGATCAAACCTTTTGACAATGAAATGGTAATCGCGGGCCAGGCGACCGCCGGCCTAGAAATCAGTGAACAAGCCGCAGAAAACGGCGTAACCGATGCCGATGTGCTGGTCTGTTGCGGTGGCGGTGGCCTGACCTCGGGCATCGCGCTTGCCCTTGATGCGCGCAGCCCGAACCTGCGCGCCCGCCCGGTCGAGCCTGCAGGCTTTGACGATGTCACCCGCAGCCTTCTCAGCGGAAAAGCCGAAAGAAACACCAGCCTTTCCGGCTCGCTCTGCGACGCCATAATTACCCCCACACCGGGCCAGATAACCCTGCCGATCATGCAGCACCATTGCGGCGCAGGCATCGTGGTCACGGATGAAGAGGCCCTGCGCGCCATTGCCCTTGCATGGCTACGCCTGAAAATCGTGTTGGAACCGGGGGGCGCCGTCTCGCTTGCGGCGGCGCTGTTCCATGGGGAACAAATCACTTCGCGCGACGTGATCTGCGTGGTCTCGGGCGGCAATGTCGACCCTGATATCTTTATCCGCGCCCTCGCCACCCTTGCCGAATGACAGTCTACTGCAACCAAATTTTGTGCTAGACTTGGGTCATAAGGCATTCAGCCTCTCCGATCGTTGCAGTTGAGTGCCGGGTATAAGCGCAGTGTTGACAGATATTTGTTAACAACGTCCTTCTCATCGCCGGTTTGCCGCGGCATTGGCACCAAACCGGCCCCATTCGCATAGGCAACCCGATGGAACCCCCTCCTACGGTTACGATTTCGTTTTTACAGCCGGCCACTATCGGCCTGATTCTAATGGCAGCTTTGGGCTATAGCGTTGCAACAATCGGCCTGAAAATGGGGGCCACGGCGCTGAACGGTGCGGCGGTTCTGGTCATCGCCCTCGGGCTTGGGGCAGCCGTTGTCGGCGAATTGACCGCCCTGCGCAGCGCCAACCTTGGCCCGATCTACATTGCCATTATCGGCACCGAATCCCTGATCGTCATGCTGTACGCGTGGTTCATCGGCGAGCCGCTCAGCACGCGACAGATTGGCGGTGCAGGCATGGTCGTCGCCGGGCTGATACTGGTGAACCAATAGCCACACCGGCCCGATACCCCCTTGCAGCCTGCCCGCCATTGGCCGACAAACACGCCATCAAACGATGGACGCCCCATGCCCCACTACGCCCCCTGCGGCGATGACCGCATCGCCTATTACACCCAAGGCCCAAGCGACGGCCCCACTCTCGTTCTGGCCCATGCCATGGCGATGGACAGCCGCCAGTGGGATGCCATCCTGCCGCTTTTACCGCCCTCTTTGCGTGTCTTGCGTTATGATCTGCGCGGCCACGGCAATTCGTCTGCGCCCCCCGCCCCCTATAGTATGGGCGCGCTGATCCGCGACGCCGAAACCCTGCTCGACCATTTGAACATCCGCGATTGCGTGTTTGTGGGCTCTTCGCTTGGCGGCATGGTGGCCCAAGGGCTCGCTGTCAAACGGCTTGACCAAATCCGCGCATTGGTGCTGACAAATACCGCCACCAAACGCGGCACCAAAGACATCTGGGCCCGCCTGATCGCAAATATCGAAACCAACGGGGCACTAGCCTATCTCACCACAGATTTTGCCCAAAGCTTTTCGGCCAGCTTCCGCAAAACCCCGGAGGCGCGGCTTTGGCAAACCCGCCACCTCGCGCAAAACCCGCAAACCATCCTTGGTTGCGCCGCCGCCATCGCAGGCACCGATTTCTACACCACCACCGCCAGCCTGCGCCTTGCCACCCTTGTCATCGGCAGCGCCAATGATGCCATCACCCCTGCCGATATGGCGCGTGAACTGGCAAACCTCATCCCCGGCGCCAGCTTTCACCTCATCACCAAATCCGGCCATTTTCCGATGATCGAACACCCCGCCGCCTTCGCCAGCGCGCTTGGCAGCTTCCTTACCGCTATCGGCCACTGCGCATGACGCCCGCACCCCGCCTCGCGCTCGGCTTTATCCTGATCACGGTCACACTCGATGCCATCGGCATCGGCCTGATCTTTCCGGTCATGCCCGACCTTATCGCCTCGGTCACATCCGGCACCATCGCGACCGAGGCCCTCTGGGCCGGCGTCCTCGCGACCTCTTTCGCGGTCATGCAATTCATCTTTGGCCCCGTCATCGGCTCGCTGTCCGACCATTTCGGCCGCCGCCCCATCCTGCTTGTATCTCTTGCGGCCATGGCGCTGGCCTATCTTGGCATGGCGCTGGCCCCGACCATCTGGCTCTTGCTCGCCGCACGCCTGCTCGCGGGTATCACCTCGGCCACGCAATCCACCGCCTCGGCCTATATTGCTGACATCACGCCACCAGCCGACCGAGGCCGCCGCTTCGGCCTGCTCGGCGCCTGCTTTGGCGTCGGCTTTGTGCTTGGGCCTATGCTCGGCGGGCTCATCGCGGGGCTGGATACCCGCGCGCCGTTCTTTGCCGCCGCCCTCATGGCGCTGGCCAACCTAGCCCTCGGCCTGATCGTGCTGCCCGAAACCGTGACCGACCGCACCCGCCGCCCCTTTACTTGGGCGCGTGGCAACCCGATCGGCGCGTTGCGCAGCCTCGCGCAACTCCCCGGCCTCAAACGCCCGCTCATTACCTTTCTCATCATCGCCATTGCGATGAACGTCTACCCGTCAATCTGGGCTTTCTTCGGCAAAGCCCGCTTTGACTGGGATACAAAAATGATCGGCCTCTCGCTCGGCGTTTATGGCCTCAGCTACGGCATTGGTCAGGCGCTGCTGGTCGGCCCCCTTATCAAACGCTTCGGCGAACACCGTGCCGCAACCTACGGCATGTGGGTCGATGTGATCTGCCTCACCGCGCTCGGCCTTGTCACCTCTGGCACCGTCGCACTCATGCTCACCCCGATCACCGCCCTCGGCGGCGTCGTCACCCCCGCCTTGCAGGCTATCTTGTCGCGCGATACCCCCGACAACGCCCAAGGCGAACTCCAAGGCGTGCTCGCCTCGCTCAACGCCATCGCGATGATCACGGCCCCCTTGGCCATGACCGCCACCTTCGCCCATTTCACCGCCCCCAACGCCTCTATCTTCGCCCCCGGCGCGCCTTTCCTGCTTGCGGCAATCCTCATGTTCGCCGCAATCGCCCTCCACGTCAAAAACCCCCTAGACCACCCCGAAACCCGCCCCTAACATCATCTATCGAAAAATATCCCACGGGGGGGTCCGGGGGGGCGTGAAGCCCCCCCGGCGCCTGCCACAAAAATCCGAAAGCCCAAGCATGCGCCTAGAATCCCTCGAAATCTTCACCGTAGCCCCCCCTGCCCCCGGCTGGGGCGGCCGCTACTGGATCTTTACCAAGCTCACCACCGCCTGCGGCATCATCGGCTATGGCGAGGCTTATGCCTCCACCGTCGGCCCCAAGGCGATGCAGGCCGTGATCGAGGATGTCTTTGCCCGCCACATGCAAGGCGAAAACCCAGAAAACATCGAGCTGATGTTCCGCCGCGCCTATTCCTCGGGCTTCACCCAACGCCCCGACCCCACCGTCATCGGCGCCTTCTCGGGGCTGGAAATGGCTTGCTGGGATATCCTCGGCAAGGCCCGCAACCGTCCGGTCTGGGCACTCTTGGGCGGAAAAATGAACGCACGGCTGCGCTCTTACACCTATCTCTATCCCGCACCCGGTCAAGAAACCCCCGATTTCTGGGTCTCACCCGAGGCCGCAGCCGAGGCCGCGCTTCGCTTTGTCAACATGGGCTTTACAGCCGTCAAATTCGACCCCGCCGGTCCCTATACCATCCGCGGCGGCCATATGCCCGCCATGACCGACATCACCCGCTCGGTCGCCTTCTGCAAAGCCATCCGCGAGGCTGTGGGCGACCGCGCCGATCTTCTTTTCGGCACCCATGGCCAGTTTTCCACCCCCGGCGCCATCCGGCTTGGCCAAGCGATCGAACCCTACCTGCCGCTCTGGTACGAAGAACCCATCCCGCCAGACAACCTTGCCGAATTTGCCAATGTCGCGAATAGCGTCCGCATCCCGCTGGCCACAGGCGAGCGCATGTCCACCAAGGCCGAGTTCGGCGCCCTCCTCCGCCACGGCGGCGTCAAAATCCTGCAACCCGCCTTGGGCCGCGTCGGTGGCATCTGGGAGGCCAAGAAAATCGCCGCCATGGCCGAAGTGTTCAACGCCGAAATGGCCCCCCATCTTTATGCAGGCCCCGTAGAATGGGCTGCCAACCTGCATCTTGCCGCCTCTATCCCCAACCTCCTCATGGTGGAAACCATTGAAACCGGCGGCAGCTTTCACCAAAAGCTGATCAAAAACTCGATCAAATGGGAAAATGGCTATGTCCTCCCCCCCGAAGCCCCCGGCCTCGGCATCGAGTTTGACGAAGATGTCGCCCGCGCCCACCCCTATACCGGCACCGGCCTGCATCTGGAAATGCAAGAGGCCCCTTGCGACTATACCAACGGCAACCGCTTTGAAGGCGGCGCACCTTCACAAAAAACCTCACAATAACTGCCATATACCCTGCGGGCCCGCTTTCCATTGGCGCGCCCGCAGGCTAGGCTGAACCCCGTTCAACAAGGTTCACCCCATGCCCACACCCAGCCCGGAACGCGGCCCCAAACTCAGCAAAGCCGATCTGCGCCGCCAGGATCTTCGCGCCCGCCTGATCGACATCGCGGAGGCCTGCATCCGCGCCGAAGGCCTGTCCGCCATCAAAGCCCGCGATCTCGCGCGCCAAGCTGACTGCGCGGTGGGGGCCATCTACAACGTCTTTTCCGATCTCAACGGCCTGACCATGGCGGTCAACGGCCGCACCTTTCAAACCTTGGGCAAAACCGTCGCCGCGTCGGTGGCCAGCTGCCCCGCCGATCAGCCGCAAACCGAACTGATCACAATGTCCCACGCCTACCTGCGCTTTGCCGCTGAAAATACCAACCTCTGGCGCGCGCTGTTTGATCTGGAGATGTCCACCGAAATGGATGTCCCGCAATGGTATCTGGCCGAACTCGGCAAACTCTTCGCGCTGATCGCCGCCCCCTTGGCGCGGATTTTCCCCGATTACAACCGCCATGCGCTCGAACTGATGACCCGCGCGCTGTTTTCCTCGGTTCATGGCATCGTGCTCTTGGGCCTGCAAAAGCGAATTTCCGGCGTGCCACTTGATAAAATCGAAGAGATGATCGCGGTTTTGCTCACCAACGTCACGTCCCAGCCAAAGCCGCATCACTGACACAGCGAAAACCAACCGCAAGCCGCCCTAGGCGCCGTTTCGCACCAATGACCAAAACCCCGCTTTGCGGGGATAGGCTGCCTCCAGCCCGCGCAGAAAGTCGGTGTGGCTGGGATGGCCCGCGTAATCCTCTATCCGCGCATCGGCTTCAAAACACTGGGCCAGATGCTCGGCCGCATAGCCATAGCGCTTGCTACGCCCCTGCGCCAAGGTCCAGCCAATCATCGCCCGCCGCAGCAGGCTTGCCGCCAGCGGCGCCGCCGGGTCTGCACTTGTGTCCAAAGCCTCTGCCGCAGGTGTCAGCAACTCATACCGCCCGCCATCCAGCGCATCGGCCCTTGCCAAAACCAAGCGCGCGGCATGGCCCAACGCCGGCCAATTGATAAAAAACGCCAGCGCCGCCGCAAAATCGGAATGCGCCGCCGCAACCGCCATCGCGCGATCCTCGGCCTCGATATCGTCAAAATCCGGCAAGGCTTTCAGATGCTTGCGCAGATGATCGGCGTTCAAACCCTGACAAAAGCTGTCCCATAGAAACGCCTGCGCCGCGTCCCCGCGCCCCAAGGCACCAAGACAGGCCAGATAGCCCGCATCCAGCGCCTCGTGGTCAAAAAAGGCCTCTTTGCCCTGCCGCCGCGCCCGCGCGCGCTCGATCACTTGCAAGGCCTCCTCGGCCCGCCCCGCCGCCAGCAACCGCGCCGCAATATCAGGTGCAATGGTGCTATAAGTCAGCTGCTCGGCCGAATACCGCGCCATGTAGGCATCCACATCATTTTGCAGATCGGCAATGTCTTGCAACATGATGCCATAGGTCAGGCCCCGCGCCTCTTGTGCCATTTTCGCCTGCCGCGTTGCATCACGCACAAAATCATAGCGTGCCAGCTCTGCAGCCGTCAGCGGCGCCGCCTCCGCCGCTTGCGCCAACCCTTTCAGATGCTCCAACCCTTTCGGCCCCAACGCCTCGGCCAGCGCAACAATCGCCCCGTCAAACGCTGCATAGCCATTGTCTTGCAGCGCCTCGAACACCCGCTCTGCCAGCGCCGTAGCACCCATCCCCAAACGTGGGGCAATCGCCTTGACCGCCGCCATAGCGCTGCGCATCACTTCGGTAATATGGCCGCTGCTGTCATCGGTGCGCTCATGTATCCCCGGCGCCAAATGCAGAAATTCCCAAAGCAATTCAAAGGCATCATCCGCTGCCTCGGGCGCCACATGCGCCTCGATCAGGCCCAGAATATCGCCCAGCTCCTTGGCCAGCACCCGCCGCTTGCGCCACGAAACCCGCCCCGTGGCGCGGCGCAACGACCCATAGCGCTTGCGCACATCCTGCATCACCTCAGCCACACCTTGGCTGGCGCTCAACTCCAGCCGCACACGGCGCTGCAGGGCCGCGCTGCCCTTTGTCACCTCCAGCAACAAATCTGCCAGCCGCTCGGCCCCCAAAGGCACAAGGTTCTTTTTGGTTAATGAGGTTTTAGACACAGCGCAGCCGCCTCTCGGTTTCCAACCTGCGCAGGCTATCAACCCCGTGGGGCCAATGCACCCCGCAAAACGCAACACCTAACCAAGCGGTTCATAACAAACATGAAACCGCGCGCCCAACTCCGCCCTTACACGCACCAATGCCGCCAGCGCTGCCGCCTCAAACCGCGCAAACTCATCACTGCCCCAAGGGCTCGCCCCCGCCGGATCGGCCCAATCCAACGCCCCGTCATGCCAAACCGAAAGACGCGCCAAATGCTGCCTTACCTCATCAGACAGCGGCAAAACATCTTCCACCGGCCCCACGCCAAACCGCGCCCGCGCTGCATCATTGCCGCACCACAGGCAGCCACCACCCCAGTCAAACATCAATCGCAGCTCAAAGTCCGCCCCTGACCGCAAAAGCCCACCCCCGGCATCATCTATCTACAAATATCCATAGCGCCCCACCAACCACACGACCGGCCTCGGTTAACACCGCACATCCCCAAAACCCGCTGACCTCAGGTTAATATTTAGTAAACGCCACAGTAAATACTACATAAAATCAACAAATTACAAGAATGTCCGCGCGTGGTCACCAGCCCAAAACACGCCACATCCACCCGCGCCCCACTCAAAAATCAGTGGGCGCGCCGCCCTCTTGTTTTCGTTTCGCCACGAACCGCGCCAATTCCTCGCGATGGTCCCCATTCATCGCCGGCGGCTCAAACTCTGCCATGATCTGCTTGTAAATTCTATGCGCCCGTTCATGCGTCCAAACCGCGCCATCCTGTTCCCAGGCCTCATAATTCCGCCAATCCGAAGCCATCGGCGCATAAAAGGCCGTTTGATAGCGTTCTTGGGTGTGCTGGCAGCCGAAATAATGCCCGCCCGCGCCAACCTCTTTTATCGCCTCAAACGCCAGATCTTCCTCTCGCGTCGCAAAGGTGGCCTCTTCAAAATAACGCTGGATCATCTGCAAAACTTCGCAATCCATGATGAACTTTTCAGGGCTGGCTATCAGCCCGCCTTCCAACCAGCCCGCCGCGTGATAGACCATATTCGTCCCGCTCTGCACCGCCGCCCACAGGCTGTTCGAGGTCTCCCACATCGCCTGCCCGTCCGGCACATTCGCCGCACAGACGCCGGATGATCGCAGCGGCAGCTTATAAAACCGCGCCATCTGCCCCGTCATCTGCGTGGCCCGCATATATTCGGGCGTCCCGAACGCAGGCGCGCCGGATTTCATATCCACATTGCTAGTAAAGGTCCCGATCACCACCGGGCAGCCGGGGTTGATATACTGCAGCAGGGCAATCGCTGCCAAAGCTTCGGCAATACTTAGCGCCACCGCCCCCGCCATCGTCACCGGCGCCATTGCCCCTGCCAGCGTAAAGGGCGTCACCACCACCGGCTGCCCCCGTTTCGCCAACCGCATCGCCCCGTCCAGCATCGGATAATCATGCTTTAACGGGCTGACCGAGTTGATATTGGTATACATCCGCGGCTTGGCATCGAATTCCGCCTGCGACAGCCCGCCCGCAAGGCGGGTCATCTCCATCACATCCTCAACCCGTTCGGCGCCCAAGGAATAGGCATGCACCACCTTATCGGTCAGCGTCAGCTTTTCATACAAGCAGTCCAGATGACGAACCGAGGGGTGAATATCGATCGGCTCCACCGGATATCCGCCCGCGATATGGATGCAGTTGAAATACTGCGTCAGCTTCATGAACTCTTTAAAAGTCTCAAAGTCGCCCGATCGTTTTCCGCGCTCCATATCCCATGAGTTCGGCGGGCTGGAGACGTTGACAAACACCATATGCTTGCCGCCGATAATCAGCTCTCGGTCAGGGTTGCGCGGGGTGATGGTAAAGCTTTCCGGCGCATGGCCCAGCATCTCCATCACGAAATCTTCACCCATCCGGACATTCTCGCCCGAGACCTTGCAGCCGGCACGCTCTAAAATCGCCACGGCATCAGGGTTCAGAAACTCTATCCCGATATCCGATAAAATCCGCATGGCGGTGCGATGGATCGCCTGCACGCCCTCGACATCCAAAGGCTCTACCGGCCGATCAGGGTTCACCGGCAGCCGCCACGGCATCTGGTCCACCGCGGCCGAGCCCGCACGTATTTTGTTGCCCGCACGCCCCCCCGCCCTGCGCGGCCGTCCTGCTTCGTCGGTCATGGCAACCCTCCGTGGATAGACCTTGTTCAGCCAAACATGGCCCAGCCATCAAGCCTTTGAACACTTCACCCACGACATAGTCAGGTCGTTTTTAGGCTTCCCGCCCTAGGAATCGTCCGCCAGCCTGTCAATCCAGGCACCCAGCGCACCAATATCTGCCAAAACCACATCGGCATGGGGCCGCAATTCCTCGGCTTTGGCAATGCCGGTCAGCACGGCCACGCAGCGCATTCCAGCCGCACGGCCTGCGATCAGGTCATGCGCACTGTCGCCGACCATCACCGCGCGCGCAGGGTCAATTCCGGTCGCCCGCGCAAAAGCTAGGCACATGCCCGGCCCGGGCTTTGGCCCGTGACCGGAATCGTACCCCGCCACGAAATCGAACAAATCCAATATCCCATGCGCCGTCAGATGCGCCCGCGCGGGGGCCTCGGTATCATTGGTCGCAAGCCCGATTTTCAAGCCCCGATCCCGCAGCGCACCCAGAACGGGGCGCAACGGCACGGCAGGCGCCATCACGGCATGTTGGGCCAAGGCGTTCAGGCGCGCGGCCAGCTCGGGCTGGGTATGGCCCGGCAAATGCGGCAACAACGCTGCCGAGATTTCCTCGGCCGTGGCGGCAATCACCGGGCTGTCAGGGTGAAAATCCTGCTGCGCGGGGTAATAGCCAATGGCTGCGGCAAGCGCATCGGCATGGGCCTGATCTTGGGCAAGCTGCTGCAAAAGCTGCGCCGTCCACACCCCCCAGCTTTGCCGAAAGTCGAACAGCGTCCCGTCCTTGTCAAACACCACACCTTCGATCATTGCGCCCCCCGATTTTTCTGCACGATGACGGCAACATCTGCGAATTGCAATCTTATGTCCAGTTCATCTGCTCGCCGCCGGGCAGCGCCGCGCGGGCCTGCATCGGGGCGGTATAGGGCAAGTTCACGCTGTCGCAGAACCCGATCACCCACGCATCATCCATAACCAGAAAATCCAGAACCGAGCCGAGAAACGCCGGCTGCTTGGCATTCTTGGCCAATTCATTAACCGAAGCCCCTGTCGCATTCAGGAAAACCGGCAGCAAATCTTCGTTCCCAACCAGCCAACCCAAGGCCTGCAACGCTATCGTTTCGGCATTTTCTTGCTTTTTCATCGAACAGCTCTCTCTTTTCGGCATATTTTTCCAGTTCCTTACAGGTTTGTGCGGATTGTCTTCAAATTGGAAAGAGTTTCTTAACCAAATCCCCCGAAAGATGAATCCACCGTAACCGAACGTCTTTAGGTGTTACCAAAATGTCTGGCAAAATTCTGATTGTTGATGATGTCGCGACCAATCGCATCGTCTTCAAGGTCAAACTTGGCGCGGCCTGCTATACCCCCATTTTGGCGGCGAGTGGCGAAAGCTGCCTTACGCTGGCAAAACAGGCCAAGCCCGACCTGATTTTGTTAGACTTGGTGCTGCCCGATATTTCGGGGGCCGAGGTTCTACGCCGTTTGCGCGCCGACCCTGAAACTGCATCCATACCCGTTGTCGTGTTTTCTGCAGAAGAGGACCGCGCGTCACGGCTGGCGGTGTTTTCGGCAGGGGCCGACGACTATCTGGCCAAAACCATTGATGACCAAACCTTGCTGGCGCGACTACGTAACCTGCTGCGTGAACGCGACGAAATCACCGATCTGGAAAATGGTGGTGCCCCGATCCGCGCCCTTGGTTTTGCCGAGGCGGGTGCGGGCTTTGAAATGCCCGGCACGATTGCGCTGGTCACGCATCTGCCTGAAACCGCGCTCCGCTGGCGTAGGGAGCTGGGGGCAAATATGCCCGACAAGATGATGATGATCTCGCGCGAGGCGGCGCTGTCGGGTGCGGCGCTGTCACCGGTTCCCGATGTGTTTGTGATCGAATATGATCTGGCCGACCCGATAGGCGGGCTGCGCCTGATGTCCGAGTTGCGCAGCCGGCCGCAAACCCGCCATGCCGCGATTTGTGTCGTCAAGAACGACCGGATCGGCGGGGAAAGCGCGATTGCCTTTGATCTTGGCGCGAATGATGTTGTGCCGGTCAGCGTCGATCCCGGCGAATTCAGCTTGCGTGTCGCGCGGCTGCTACAACGCAAACGCGCAGCCGATAAGCTGCGCCTTTCAGTGCGCGACGGGTTGCGGATGGCGGTGATTGACCCGCTGACCGGTCTGTTCAACCGCCGCTATGCCGTCAGCCAACTGGCCATTATCGCGGCCCAGGCAAAGGGGGCGTCGCAACCTTTTGCCGTGATGGTCATCGATCTGGACCGGTTCAAAGAGGTGAACGACCACTTTGGCCATGCCGCTGGTGATGCCGTTCTGACCGAGGTCGCCCGCCGTTTGGCGGCAAATATCCGTCACAATGACCTGCTGGCCCGCATTGGCGGCGAAGAATTCCTGATTGCCCTGCCCTGTGCCGATCTGAAAGACGCCAAACCGATCGCCGAGCGGCTGTGCAAAGCTGTGCATGACGCGCCGTTTGCCATACCGGGTTTTGCCCCGCTGTCCTTGACCGCCTCAATCGGGCTTGCGGTGTGCGACGGGCGCGTTTGCCATGTGCCAGAACCGGTGGCTGAAGTGATTGATCGCGCCGATCAGGCCTTGATGGTTGCCAAGTCGGGTGGTCGCAACCAAGTCACCATCAGCCAGACCGCAGCCTAACCCGCCCTTACTCGGGTGCTGGTGGCGGGGGGTTGGCTTCGCGCGGGTGCCGTTTTAGCGCCTTTTCCAATTGGTTGGCTACCTCGGCCCGCTCTGCCCCCGACATTTTCGTCAGGTAATCCAGTACAATCGCCTGCCCTTGGGCTTGACGCGCTTCAATCCGGGCGGCACCGGCTTTCAGCGCGCCGCGCAAGGCTTCGACATCGAAAGGCTCGGCCCGCAAAGCGGTTAGCACGGCGCGCAAGTCATCGCGCATCTGCTGGCGCTCGGCACGGATATTGGGGTTGGCCTTGGCATAGGTTTTGCGCAGCTCTTTGCGATCGCGTTCGGAAAATGCCTCATTGAACATCCCAAAGCCCACGTCACGCGCGGCCAATCCATTCCGGTCAGGCCCGCCTCGGCCCAAAATCGCCCCGCCAACCACGCCCGCCACGGCAAGGTTCAGTGCCAACGACACAATCAGCACCAATCGCCCCCAGCGAAAGGCCGGCTTTTGCGGTTGCAACGAAGTGGTTTTCGGGTCGTTCATCATTTATCCTTCGCTTAGATAGTCGTCAAAGCCGGGCAGAATGTCGACGGTCTCGACCGCCACTTCGGTTTGCCAGATGCTATCGGTCACTGTTGTCAAGGCTGTGGGCTGCGCAAAGCCGAACCAAACGCCGGCAATCGCCGCCGTCGATAGCCCCGCAAGCCCCCCCGCCCCGCCAAGCGCGGCAAACAGGCCCGTCCAAAACCCCTGGCGGCGTTTTGGCCTTGCCAAGCCAACGGCCACGGGCTGTTCGGCTTGGGCATCTTGCAATACCCGCGCCATAAGGTCATCTGACACTGCCACGGGTTGCTGCCGCACAGCTGCAAAAAGATCGTCCAGATCGCTGTTAGTCATTTCAGCTTCCTTCCTCATATCCCAATTCGGCCCGCCGCCCGGCCATCGCCGCGGTCAGTGACCGCTTGCCCCGCGCCGTCAGGCTTTCAACGGCTTCAATGCCAATCTCCATCACCTCGGCGATCTCGGGGTTTGTCAGCCCTTCGATATGCCGCAGCACCACGGCCTGGCGCTGGCGGTCTGGCAAGGTTTCCAACGCGGCATGCAAAGCATTGATCCGGTCATTTTCAACCAACGAGGCCTCAACACTGCGCGCGCCGTCTTCGACATCGGGCGCATCATCCAACCCTACGGCACGGCGCCGCTTTTGCCCACGCAATCTGTCAGTACACAGGTTGGTGACAACCCGGTACAACCATGTAGACACCTTGGCTTCGCCTTGCCGCCACTCGGGTGCAATCCGCCACAGCCGCAGCATCGCTTCTTGCGCCACATCTTCGGCCTCGGCCCTATCACCGCCCAACATCCGGGCGGCAAATCCCATCACCCTTGGCAAATGCCGCGACGCCAGTTCGCGCGCGGCCGCAGAGTCCCCGTTGGCATATAGCACCAACAGGGCCTCATCGGGCACATCAGAGGCTTGGTCAAAGGCCATTGTCATCCTAACGGCAATACGCGTCTGTCGTCGTAAACTCAATCCTGCCCCCCACCCCCAAACGGGATGGGGAGCAAGCCTTTTTTAGTTAGCCGTTGTCTTGGTCGTCTTGGGGGTCGTCATCACCAGGCATCGGGTGATGCTTGCCTTTTTTGCCCTTATGGCCGTGATCATCGTCGCCGTGCTTGCCCTTTTTGCCTTTGTGGCCGTGATCATCGTCGCCACGCCCACGATCGCCACGTTTTTCCATCTTGGCCTTCATCGCATCGGCTTCAGCCTTGGAAATAGCGCCGTCACCGTCGGTATCTGCGCGGTCAAACATCTTGTCACCACGGTCGCCCTTTGGCGCCATTTCTTCCAGCGACAAAACGCCGTCCTTGTTGGCATCGCGCTGCTCGATCATACGCTCGGCCATCCTGGTCTCGCGGTCAGCTTCGCGTTCGGCCTGACGCTTTTGCTGCGCCGCAATCAACTCGGCCGCCGACAGGTTGCCATCTTTGTCGGTGTCCATAGCCGCCAACTGGGCTGCGTGGAAAGCGGCGACCTCATCCTTGGTCACTTTGCCATCACCGTTTGCGTCCATCTCTTCAAAGACAAACATCCGTGGGCCGTTGCCACCTTCGTTGCCGCTTTGGGCATTCGAAACAGTGGAAAAGCTGGCTGCTACCAAAGCTGCCAAGGTTACGGCGCTCAGAATTGATTTCGTTCTCATGTTCAATCTCCGGTCTGCTCTGACAGGCTGTTTCGCCCGCCTTCATGTATAGTCAAACGCCACCAATCAGGGTTTCCGTCGCCGGTCCGAGAATCTTTTTTGCGACATCACGCCGCAACATGAATCTAATACTCTACTTTCCCGGCCAGACAGGCTATGAGATGGGCTTGCCGCACAACGCCCCAAACGGGGTACCAGATTTCAGGACCAATCCATGACCGACCAAGCCCTGCCGATGGAAGAAGATCGCCCCGTAGGCCAAGCCTTGCGTCGTGGCTGGCGTTGCCGTTGCCCTAATTGCGGCTCTGGCCCGATGCTGCGCGGTTATCTGACCGTGCGTGACAGTTGCCCTGTCTGCAACGAGGAACTGCTGCATCACCGCGCCGATGACGGGCCGGCCTATCTGACAATTCTGATTGTCGGGCATTTGATGGCGCCGATGATCTTGTGGGTATTCACCCATTACCGCCCCGATCCTTGGGTTCTGGCCTCGGTGTTTTCGGTTGGCACAGTTGCGCTGTCATTGTTCTTGCTGCCACGGCTAAAAGGCGCAGTGGTTGCGATACAATGGGCCAAAAAGATGCATGGTTTTGGCAGAAATGCCTAACCCATCGGTCGATAAAGCCGCCATCCGCAACGCTGCAACGGTGGTTTTGTGGCGCAACGGGCCAAACGGCGCAGCGCAGGTCTTGATGGGGCAGCGCGGGGCGCAAGCCGCCTTTATGCCGTCAAAATATGTATTTCCCGGTGGCGCGGTTGATGCGGCCGATGCCGATGTGGCACTGGCCAAAGGCTTGCCAGAGGCCTGCAAACTGCGGCTGGCCAATGGCACCGATGTGCGGCCCGATACCCTAGCCGCCGCCGCAATCCGCGAGCTGTGGGAAGAAACCGGCCTTGCCCTTGGCATCACCGGCACTTGGGCCAGCCCCCCCGCGGATGAGGGGCATGATTGGGCCGGCTTTGCCGCGCGGGGTTTGGCGCCCTCGGCCCAAGGGATGGAATTTATCTTTCGCGCCATCACCCCCCCCGGCCGCCCGCGCCGCTTTGACGCGCGGTTCTTTTTGGTGCCCGCCGCGCATATCGCAGGCGATATCGATGATTTCAGCGCCGCCTCGGATGAGCTGTCGCATCTGCATTGGATCGACCTTGCCGCCACCCGCAGCCTTGATTTGCCCTTCATCACCGAGGTTGTGCTGGCCGAGGTTGCCAGTGTGTTGAAAACCGGCCCCGCCCCTGCCGGCGTGCCGTTCTTTGATAATTCCGGCCCTCGCCCGCTGTTTCGCAGGCTGGTTTAAGCCGCCAACACGACGATCATAATGATCGACACAGCAAGCAGGCCCATCCCCGCCACTTCACGCCGCTTGGGCCTTTCGCCAAAGACCAGCATAGACACGAGCAGCGAAAAGATCAGCTCAACCTGCCCGACCGACCGCACATAGGCCGCGTTTTGCAGTGCAAATGCGGTGAACCACCCCAGCGACCCCAAGACGCCCGTCACACCAACAGGCAAAGTCGCGCGCCACGCCCCCAACACGCGCGTCACCTCGCCTGCCTCGCGCCAGCGCAGCCACAGCGCCATGGCAACCGATTGAAACGCCGTGACGCAGGCCAAGGCAAGCATGGCCCGAAACAGCGGGTCGTCATTGGCAATTTCCAACGTTGCCCCGCGATAGCCAATCGCCGAAATCCCGAAAAACGCGCCTGCAAGCAGGCCCAAAACCGTGGCACGGTTCAATATCTTGCCTGCGATCCAGCCTTGCGGCGGCCGCGACAGCAGCAAAACCCCTGCCAGCCCGATCAGAATTGCCACCACCCCAAGGCCTGATACTGCCTCGGCCAGAAACACCGCCGAAAACAGCGCCACTTGTACGGTTTCGGTCTTGGTAAAGGCGATGCCCACGGCAAAACTACGCTCGGAAAACAGCGCGACCGTGCAGAATGTCGCGATGATCTGGCCAATCCCCCCCGCCACGGCAAAGGCCCAAAAGCGCAAGCCAAGCGGCGGGATGCTATAGCCGTTCAGCCCAACCAGTACCGCCACGCCAAGACAGGCCAGCGGCACGGCAAATAAAAACCGTGAAAACGTGGCGCCGCCCGTCGAAAGGCCAATCCCCTTTAGCCGCTTTTGCAGCATAAAACGGACGGTCTGCACAGCGGCAGCGGCGATTGTGGCGATGACCCAAAGTTCCATGCCGCCTCATGACACGCCTGTCACAGACTGTCGAGCGGCGCCTTGGGATAATGCGGATGCGGCACCGGTTCCTTGGTGCAAAACAGATATTTGCGAAACACCTCGGCATAGCTTCGATAGGCATAGCCACCGTTACCGGCCAGAAAGCCGGCGCGGTTGGCATCATAAATCTGGCGCAAACGATACCATGGCACACCGGGGTGGCGGTGGTGTACCGCGTGAAAATTATTGTTCAAGAACAACAGCGCCAGCAGCCCCCGATCTTCGACAATCGCGGTGCGCGAAAATACGTCCTCATGGGCGCGATGTTCCAGAAAAGTGCGTATCTTCAATAGGCTATGGGCGATGAATACTGCCAACAGATAGGCCCAGAACGGCATCGCCGCCCACCACAGCCAGATCGCAAGCGGCACTAGCCCCAGCACATGCAGCCCCCAGTCGCGCCGCACGCCCGGCGCATTGCGGCCAAACAGGCGTGCCTCTCCCACCAGCCACATCACATTCCCGATCAAGGGGCCAAGCAACATCCGCCCCAACAAACTATTGTTCGCACGAAACACCAGCTGCATCAGACGTGGCAACCGCCCCCAAACCGCAGGGTCAAAATAATTGCTTTCAGGGTCGTCATAAGGGTCGGTCAAAATCGGGTCAAAGTGATGCGCCATGTGGGTATTGCGAAAGCGGCCATATGGCACCGTCAGCGTCAGCGCCGGAAAAACCAACGCCTCATTCAACACGCGGTTCCGGAACGGGTGGCCATGCATGGCCTCATGCTGAAGCGATGCGAACTGCGTTACCGCCACGCCCGTGGCCACCACACCCAAAACCGGAGACCACGCATATAGTGCCGATGTGCCAAGCCCCCAAACCGCATAGGTTGCTATCAGCAACAACAGGGTTGGCCACTCAACCCGCGCGATCTTTGACATTCCTCGCCCTTTCACCAAACCGCCATCAGCGCAACCGCGCCAGATCATAGCCGTTCCAATCCAACACTTCACGCGCGGCGCGCATCCGGTCGTCAGGCAAAGCGCCGCCACGGTTCAAAATAAACCCAAACCGCCCCGACGGCGTGCCAATAACCAGCGTGCGATAGCCGACATCCGACCAAATCACCCACCACGCCTCGCCTTTGGGCGGGGTAAACCGGCCCGGCCCGGCTGCCACCAAAGGCCCCGAAAACGGTGTGGAAACCCCACCAAGGCACAACCGCGCCGCAATCGTCAAGCCTTTGGCACCACGCGAAATATCCGCCCCGCCTTTGGCACAGCCCGGCGCCCCCTGCGGCGCAAACTCGGCCACCTGCACCCATTTGCCAACCAGCTTGTCATTTTCCAGCACGGCGTTCGAATAGATCTGCGTCGCAGGCTTGCGATAGCCCGTGGCGGGCGCAGACGTTTTGCCAACACAGCCAGCAAGCAAAAGCAGCGCGATCAGTCTATACATAATTCAACCCGCCGCCCGTCATTCTGCAAAATATCCTGACAGCCCAAAAGGGGCTTTACCGGCGCACAACTGTTTGATCTGGCAAGGCAAACACCATCACAATCGCTTTCACGGCGGCATTGTTTGCCACCATCGCGGGTCACAAACTGACAGGTCATCGCGCCCGAGCCGGGCAAGGCAACAAAGCGCCCGCCCTTTGCCTCACAGGCCAACTGTCCGGGGGTTTTCACCAATGGGGTCGGCGGC
The DNA here is from genome assembly GCF_001202035.1 of Pseudorhodobacter wandonensis. Classification (GTDB taxonomy): domain Bacteria; phylum Pseudomonadota; class Alphaproteobacteria; order Rhodobacterales; family Rhodobacteraceae; genus Pseudorhodobacter; species Pseudorhodobacter wandonensis. The sequence continues at coordinate 92,773 of NZ_LGHT01000026.1, forward strand.
TTTGCTTCGGCATCCGTTGCGGGTGCGGCAGGCGCAACAGACTCCTGACCGATCGGGGCAAGCGTCGTCACCTCAACCGCAGGCCCTTGCAGGGCCGATGGCGCCGCCACATCGGTTGCAGGCACCTCGGCGCCGCCAAACCCGCCAAACTGGCACCCCGCCAAAGCAAACGCCAATACCGCAACACGGCCAAAACCCCAAAACTGCTGCATGTCAGTACGGCTGCGGAAAGGCACGATGCGCCTCATCGATTTCGGCCATAACCTCATCAGACAGCACCAGATCGGCGGCATCAATATTCATCCGCAACTGATCAAGGTTTGACGCCCCGATAATCGGGATCACCGGAAACGGACGGTTGCGCACAAAAGACAGCGCCATCATGTTCGGGTTCAGCCCATGCCGCGCCGCGATGCCCAAATAGGCGGCAATCGCCTCAAACACTTGCGGCGTAACGCGCCCACCCAGTTCGGGGCTGTTCACCCGCCGCGTGCCATCAGGCACCACGCCGCCCGCATATTTCCCGCTCAGCAACCCCGCAGCAAGGGGCGAAAACGCCAGCAAGGGCATGTTTTCCATCACCGAAAACTCGGCCCAGTCACTATCAAACTGGCGGCACAGCAGTGAATATTCGTTCTGCACACTCGCCATTCGTGGCAGCCCCAAGGCCTGCGCCAAGCGGATAAAATTGGCAGCCCCCCAAACGCTTTCATTCGACAGCCCGATCGCACGAATTTTACCCTCGGCAATCAGCTTTGCCGCCGATTGCAAAACATCCGTCATATCGGCGAAAACCTCGGCTGCGGGCGTGGCTGGCGGGGTGTAGTTCCAGATCTTGCGAAAGTGGTAGGACCCACGGTTCGGCCAATGCAGCTGAAACAGATCGATATAGTCGGTTTGCAAACGGCGCAGCGATGCCTCGACCGCGTCACGCAGGCTGGCCCCGGTGATCGGCGCGCCATCGCGAACATAGCTGGTGCCCTCGCCGACAATCTTGGTCGCAAGCACCACTTTTTCGCGCCCGCCATTGCGGCCGAACCAGTTGCCGATAATCTTTTCCGTGCCGCCGATGGTTTCCTTGCGCACGGGGTTTGTCGGGTACATCTCGGCTGTATCCCAGAAATTTACCCCATGATCCAAGGCCATAGCGATTTGGTCATGCCCTTCGCGCTCGGAGTTCTGGCGGCCCCATGTCATCGTGCCAAGGCAGAATTCTGATACCATAAGGCCCGTTGACCCAAGGGGGATTTGCTTCATATGCCTGCCTTTCAAAATGCGTCTTGGCGGCCCGTGGCCACCAATGAATTCTATTTGCAAAGTCGCATTGTTTTTGCCGTGACGCAAGCGCCGGCGCGGCGCGCCCTAGCCCTGCCGGATCACCACATCGGCAGAAACCGAACCCGCCACAACCTGCTGCGCGTTGGGAATGTCATTGCCCATGGCCCGTGCCACCGCCGCCGCCTGCATCAGCCCGTGGTCGCGCCAGCGCTGCACCAACCGCGCCTCTAACACCGGCAACGGCACCTCGATGCCGATTGTCAGATCCCAGCACCCTGCCAGTCGGTTCCAAGGCGCCCTGTCCAGCAGCAGATAATTGCCCTCGATCAGCAACACGCGCTGCTCTGGCCCGATTACCCGCGCCCCCGCAATAGCAATATCGCGGGCACGGTCAAACACAGGGATCACCACCTCTTCACCGCGTTTCAGACGGGTGACCATGTTCAAAAAACCTGCCGCATCAAAGCTTTCCGGCGCACCTTTGCGGGCCAGCAGGCCGCGCTGTTCAAGCACCGTATTGTCCAGATGAAACCCGTCCATCGGCACCACGGCGGCCCCGGCAATCCGGTCGGCCAAAGCCTCGGCCAGCGTGGATTTACCCGCCCCCGGCGGCCCCGCAATCGCAATCAGCACGCGGCCATCGGTGGCGCGGCTGGCCGCGGCAATCGCATCCAGCGCGGCCTTCATTCGCCTTGCCCAATCAGGCGGGCCACGTCCAACATCCGGTTGGAAAAGCCCCATTCGTTATCATACCAACCAAACACCCGCAGCATACCACCGGCCGTGATACGGGTTTCGGGGCAGGCCATGACAATGCTTTCCCGCCGCGCCCGCATATCGGTGGAAACCAAGGCGCGGTCCGTCGCCCCGATCACCCCGCCAGCCGCGCGAAACGCCGCATTCACCGCCTGCACGCTGGCGGGCCGTTTGGTCATCACCGCCAGATCAACCGCTGACACACTAACCACCGGCACCCGCACGGCCGACCCCTCTATCCGGCCGGCCAGCGCGGGCAAAACCTCATCCAGCAAGCGCTGCGCCGAGGTGGTCGTCGGTACCATAGAAACGGCGGCCGCACGGCTGCGGGCAAAATCGGCGGCGGGGGCGTCAACCGTGGGCTGGCTGCCCGTGTAACAGTGGATCGTGGTCATGGAACCGGTTTCCACCCCCCACTCGGCCTCGATCAACGCCACAAGCGGCGCCAGCGCGTTGGTCGTGCAAGACGCGTTCGACAAGATGCGGTGGTCGCGCAGATTTAACCCCGCCTCATTCGCGCCCAATACCACAGTATAGTCCGCAGCCTTGGACGGGCCCGAAACCAGAACCCGCGCGGCACCGGCCCGCAAACCACGGGCCGCCATTTCACGCCCGTCAGCGCGGCCTGTGCATTCCAGAACCAAATCAACGCCGCGCAGATCCAGCGTTGAAATATCCGACACGCGGTGCATCGGAATGCGATGCCCGTCAATTATCAAATCCGAACCTTCTTGGCCAACAGTGCCGCGCCATGGGCCAAAAATACTGTCATATTCGAACAAATAGGCGCACATATCGGGGGCGGCAATATCGTTCACGCCGACCACCTGCAAACCAGGCCAACGGTCAGGCGATTGCAAAAAGGCCCGCAACACCGACCGCCCGATCCGGCCAAATCCGTTGATAAAGATCCGCATCTTCCTGCCTTTCATTTTGGCAAGTCTGACCACGACAGTGTCCGCTTTTCAAGGCGTGCAGGGCCGGAATTTTGTACCAGTCACAATAGCATAAAGTGCCGCAAAACCCCTACCCCTTGCGGCACCCTCAGCCCACGCGCCCCGCCCCTGGATCAGTGCGGCACCCAAAACGGGTTTCACTCGGCCTTTTCTTGCATGCGGGCATGGTGGATCGCCGCAACCGCGCAAGACGCCAGCCGCGCCATAGAGCTGTCGGACCGCGAGTTCAGGATAACCGGCACGCGCGCACCCATTACCAGCCCCGCCGCCTCGGCATGGCTGATATAGGCAAGCTGTTTGGCCAGCATATTCCCCGCATCGATCCCCGGCACAACCAGCACTTCGGCGCGGCCTGCCACCTCGGATTTGATACCTTTAATACGCGCCGCCGCCATTGATACCGCATTGTCCATCGCCAAAGGGCCATCGACAAAACCGCCAGTAATCTGGCCACGTTCCGCCATTTTAGACAGCAGCGCCGCATCCAGCGACGAAGGAATATCGGGGTTAACCGTTTCCACCGCCGACAAAACACCCACGCGCGGCTGGGCAATGCCAATAGAAATCGCCAGATCAATCGCGTTTTGCACAATATCAACCTTGGTCGCCAGATCGGGTGCAATATTGATCGCCGCATCCGACACCAGCAACGGATGGGCAAGCCCCGGCACATCCATCACAAAAATATGCGTCAAGCGGCGGCCAATGCGCAGGCCGGTTTCCCGCACGACCATCGGACGCAGCATTTCATCGGTGTGCAGGTTGCCCTTCATCACCGCATCGACGCGCCCCTCCCGGACCAGTGCCACAGCACGGGCGGCGGCTGCGGCGTGATGGGCCTCTTCGATAATCTCGACCCCCGACAAATCGGCGCCAAGCTCGGTCGCTGCGGCATGGATTTTACCCAAATGACCAATCAGGATCGGCGTGATGATCGTATGCTTCATCGCCAGAATAGCACCCCCTAACGAGGCGGCATTCTCGGGGCAAATCACAGCGGTGCGCAAAGGTGGCAAAGGCTCGGCGCGGGCCAGAATCGCCTCAAAATGCCGGTGACGGCGCACGGTCAGCCCCGGCAGCGTAGAGCCATCAACGCGGTAGGATTTGGCAGGCGCCTGCACCCGCACCGAGCCGGACAAGATAAGCATGTCGTCGATTTCGCGGATCACTTGCGCCGCAAGCGTCACCACTCCGTTATCCAGCCCCGTCACGGTAACCGTTGTCACCAGCTCGTCATCGGCTTTGGCGCGGGTATGAAAAGTATAGTCTTGCGACAGCGTCGTAATGCCCGGCCCCGGCAAATGCGACCCCAGCAAAGCCGCGACCAAAGATGCCGCAAAGGCCGAAGGCACCATCGCCTCGGCCTGCCCGTCACCATCGCCATCCAGCCCCGGCAGGTGCAGCGGGTTATGGTTGCCCGTGGCCGACGCAAAGATGAACAGATCATCGGCCGTACACAGCCGCGTGGCGCTTGCGGTATCACCCAGCTTCAGCGTCTCGAACAAGCGGTTCTCAAGGATCATGGCACACTCCGGTTTTGCGCGCCACAACCTGTGCCGCGTTGGTCCTCCGCCCTACCTCTTTGTGCCGCTGTCGCGCGGCAGGGGCAAGGGCGCTTAGACCGTTTGCGCCGGAAACCCTACGGCAGCAAGCGCTGCGATCAACGCGGATTCGGTCTTGGCCGAGGTGATTTCGGCGCGACGCGCGACCAGATCAACCAGCACAGCGGCCGCAGGGTCAAGCTTGTGGATCGCAGTTTCGACCGCCGTTTTGCAATGGCCGCAGTTCATGTCAGGAATAGAAAGCGTTGTCATAATGGCTCCTCATATGTCGGGGGAATCTGTGAGGTTCCCGTTGGGGGAAGGTCAAGCCAAATATTTGCACCACAGGCCCTTGACCTTCCAGTGACTAGAACCCCTATGTAGGTACCAAAAGTGAGGACGCAATGGCCGAAATGATATTTGAAGTCGAGGGCATGACCTGCGGGGCCTGTGTAGGCCGGGTAGAGCGGGTCTTGGCTGCAGTAGACGGTGTTGGCCAGGCCGAAGCGAACCTCGCGAATGGCACGGCACGTGTGCAGGGTGGCGCCGCACCCGCCCTTGCGGCGGCCTTGGAAAGTGCAGGCTTTGGCGCAAGGCAATCGCATATCACCCTGGCGATTGAGGGCATGACCTGCGCGTCTTGTGTCGGGCGGGTCGAGCGCGGATTGGCAGCTTTGGACGGGGTCGTTTCGGCACAGGTAAATCTGGCGACCGAAACCGCCGATGTTCGATTTTTGGCGGGTGCGCTGGCGAAAGACGCCCTGATTTCCGCCGTATCCGATCTTGGTTATGTAGCAAAAGTGCAAGAGGTGGCAGCCACCCCCGACCACAAGGCCGAAGAAATCCTGACCTTGCAACGGCAGTTGATCACAGCTTTGGTGCTAACGCTGCCGGTGTTTTCATTGGAAATGGGGGGGCATTTGGTCCCAGCTTTTCACCATTGGATTGCGCAGACAATCGGCACGCAAAACAGCTGGCTGGTCCAATTCGCGCTGACCTCTCTGGTGCTACTCGGGCCGGGGCGGGTGTTTTACACACGCGGCTGGGCAGCCTTGCGCCATCTTGCCCCCGATATGAACGCATTGGTGATGATCGGCACAGCCGCGGCTTACGGCTTTTCTCTCGTGGCAACTTTTGCACCCGCGCTTTTGCCCAGCACCGCGCAGGCCGTGTATTATGAGGCCGCTTCGGTAATCGTCACGCTGATCCTGCTGGGCCGCTGGCTCGAGGCCCGTGCCAAAGGTCGCACTGGTGCCGCGATTGCGCGGCTGGTTGGCCTTGCGCCACAAACCGCGCAGGTCGAACGCGACGGCACCGTGCAGGAACTGCCGCTGGATGCGGTGGTCGTTGGTGACATCTTGCACCTGCGCCCCGGCGAGAAAATCGCCGTAGATGGCGAGGTGATCGACGGGCGCAGCTATGTCGATGAAAGCATGATCACGGGCGAGCCTGCCCCCGTTGAAAAAGCCCCCGGCGCGATGGTCACAGGTGGCACGGTGAATGGCACAGGGGCCTTGCAATACCGCGCCTTGCGCGTGGGGGCCGATACGATGCTGGCGCAGATAATCCGCATGGTGGCGCAGGCGCAGGGCGCGCGGCTGCCGGTGCAGGATCTGGTAAACAAAATCACTGGCTGGTTCGTGCCAATGGTGCTGTTGGCGGCGGCGGTTACAGTGCTGATCTGGCTGGTCTTTGGGCCTTCACCCGCACTGACCCATGCGCTTGTGGCCGGTGTGGCTGTGCTGATTATCGCTTGCCCCTGCGCAATGGGCTTGGCGGTGCCAGTGTCGATCATGGTCGGCACAGGCCGCGCCGCCGAGCTTGGGGTCCTGTTTCGCAAAGGGGCCGCGTTGCAGGCTTTGCAATCGATTGACGTGGTGGCTCTGGATAAAACCGGAACCCTGACAGCCGGCCGCCCCGAGATGACAGATCTGGTCCTCGCTCAGGGCTTTAACAGCCATGTCGTGCTGGCCCGCATCGCCGCGATCGAGGCCAAATCCGAACACCCGATCGCGCAGGCAATCCTGCGCGCGGCCCGGGAACGCGGGCTGGAATTGCCCCCCGCATTTGACTTTGCCTCGCACACCGGTTTCGGGATTTCGGGGCAAGTGGCCGGGCAACGCGTGCTGATCGGCTCGGCCCGGTTCATGGCACAAGAAGGCGTAGAATTGGGCCATTTGGCCAAAGCAGGTAACACGCTGGCCACAAACGGCAAAACCCCGCTTTTTGCCGCCTTGCATGGCCAGATTGCGGCCGCTATCGGCGTTGCAGACCCGGTCAAAACCGGCACCCCCGAGGCGATTGCGGCCTTCAAAGCGATGGGCCTGCGGGTGGTGATGATCTCGGGCGATACAACCGAAACCGCGCGCGTGATCGCGGGCGAGCTGGGCATCAAAGAGGTCATCGCCGAGGTTCTGCCCGATGGTAAGGTTGCCGCATTGCAAGCCCTGCGTGACAAGGGTTTGCGGCTGGCCTTTGTCGGCGACGGTATCAATGACGCCCCCGCTCTGGCGCTGGCCGATGTGGGCATCGCGATTGGCACCGGCACCGATGTCGCGATAGAGGCAGCCGATGTGGTGCTGATGTCTGGCGATTTGCGCGGCGTGGTTTCGGCGCTTGAGGTCAGCCGCGCGACGATGCGCAACATCAAGCAAAACCTGTTCTGGGCCTTTGGCTATAACGCCGCGCTGATCCCCGTCGCGGCGGGGCTTTTGTACCCCGTTTGGGGTGTGCAACTGTCACCGGTTCTGGCCGCCGGGGCGATGGCAATGTCATCCATCTTTGTCCTGACAAACGCGCTGCGCCTGCGGTGGGTCGCGGGGGCGCGGGCATGAATATCAAAGAGGCAGGGCAACGGGCAGGCCTGCCCGCCAAAACCATCCGCTATTATGAAGAAGTCGGCCTTATCCGCCCCTTGCGCGACAGCAACGGCTACCGCGCCTTTCGCGAAAGCGACGTGCACAAACTGGGCTTTTTGGGCCGCGCACGCGCCTTGGGCTTTACGATTGAGGATTGCCGCGTGCTGCTCTCACTCTATGAAGACCAAAGCCGCGCGAGTGCCGATGTCAAAGAGGTGGCGCAAAAGCACCTTGCCCAGATTTCCGACAAAATCGCAGCCCTGCAGACGATGCAGGACACGTTGTCGCATCTGGTCGCCTGCTGCCACGGTGATGACCGGCCAGATTGCCCGATTTTGGCCGATCTGGCGCCGCCAAACCCGCCCCCACCAAAGCTGCGCAAACCCTAGGCTGTGGTCAGAAAGGCAAAGCCATTGGCGCCCAGCGTCAGGGTATTGCCCTCTATCTCGGCGTTTTGCCACGGCCCAACAAGGCTTGGCACCGCGCTCAGCGTCAGCATCGCGTTGTTTGGCGACAGGTTGTAAAGGCACATCAGATCATCGCGCAAAAAGCCCAAAATCGGGTCGGGCAAATCCAGAAAAACGGTGCGGCCATGGCGCAGCGCGGGTGTGTTCTTGCGAAACGCCAGCGTCTCGCGATAGCTTTCCAGAACCGACCCCGCGCCCATCCCTGCCACATTGCGCGCCTTTTGCGGCGGTTTGATCGGCAGCCACGGCGTACCAGAGGTAAAACCCGCCTGATCGCTGTCATCCCAAACCATCGGCGTGCGGCACCCATCGCGGCCTTTATAATCGGGCCAGAACTTGAACCCCGGCGGGTCGGTCAACTCGGAATACAGGATGTCGGTTTCCGTCTGGCCCAATTCTTCGCCCTGATACAGACATAAAGAGCCTTGAAACCCCGCCAGCATCGCAATCGCCTGTTTCGCCAGCGCGTCTTGGCTGCCGAACGCGGTCCAGCGCGTGACATGGCGCACAACATCATGGTTGGAAAAGGCCCAACACGGGCAACCATTCGGGGCCGCCGCGTAAAAGGCCTCGATCTTCTGGCGGAAATGCTCGGCGGTAAATTCAGGGCCAAGCATATCGAATGAATAGGCCATATGCAGGCGCGTCTCGCCCGCAGTGTATTGCGCCATAATCTCGCCCGCGCGCCGCGACTCGCCCACCTCGCCCACCATGGCGCGGCCGTCGAATTCATCCGTCAGGGCACGCAAACGTTCCAGAAAGCTCAGGTTTTCCGGCCGGTTCTTGGAATAAAGATGATCTTGCATGTCATAGGGGTTAACCTTGGGCACGGCCGTATTGCGCGGGTCGGGCGGGTTGGACCGCAAATCCTGATCATGGAAATAAAAATTCACCGTATCCAGCCGGAAGCCGTCCACCCCCCGCTCCAGCCAGAACCGCATGGTAGACAGCAACCAATCCTGCACATCCGGATTGTGAAAATTGAAATCCGGCTGCGAGGTCAGGAAATTGTGCAAATAATACTGCCGCCTGCGCGAATCCCACTCCCATGCCGATCCACCAAAGACCGAAACCCAATTGTTGGGCGGCGTGCCGTCAGGCATCGGGTCAACCCAAACATACCAATCGGCACGCGGGTTATCGCGACTGGAACGGCTTTCCTCGAAAAACGGGTGCTTGTCGGATGAATGGCTGATCACCTGATCGATAATCACTTTCAGCCCCCGGTCATGCGCCTTTGCGACCATCGCGTCAAAATCCGCCATCGTGCCGAACAGCGGGTCAATGCCGGTGTAATCCGATACGTCATACCCCATATCAGCCATAGGCGAGGTAAAGATCGGCGACAGCCAGATCGCATCGACCCCAAGGCTGGCCACATAGTCCAGCCGCGCCGTAATGCCTGCAATATCGCCAATACCATCACCGTCACTGTCCTGAAACGAGCGGGGATAGATTTGATAGGTTACCGAATTGCGCCACCAGTCCTGCATGCTTGCCCCCTTGTTCCGGTTCTCTCAGACGACCCCAAAGCCGCGCCTTGCGCAAGCAGGTATTTTGGCGACCACCGCGCCGCGATGGGCGCCCCCGCTCGGCCAAACCCACCCAAACCGCCAAAATTGCCACCAAAACCAGCAGCCAATCGCCAACGCCAAAAAAAGGATCGGCCTCTCCGCGCCCCAAAGAAATCGCAAAAAAACAGGGGGTCAGGTCACACCCGCCCCCCCCATTTCATCTTGGCTCAAATACCTATTCTGCCCTCAGCCGCCGCGCACGGCCTCGATCATCCGGCTTACATTGTCAGGGTCGGCATCAGGGGTAATCCCGTGGCCAAGGTTAAAGATATGCGGCCCCTTGGAAAACGCTTTTACAATATGCCGCGTCTCGTCAATCAGCGCCTGCCCGCCCGTAACCATGTGATGCGATGCAAGATTGCCTTGCACACAACCATCCACCTGCACATTAGCCGCAGCCCACTCCGGCGTCACCGAATTGTCTAGCGCCACACAATCAGCGCCCGTCGCACGGGCAAAGCCGATATAGCCGTCACCACCCTCACGCGGAAAGGCAATCACGGGCAGGTTAGGGTGGCGCCGCTTCAGCTCGGAAATAATCCGCTTGGCAGGCAATAGCGCGAAATCATGGAAATCCGCGCCTTTCAGGCTGCCGGCCCAGGAATCAAACAGCTTGACCACCTCGGCCCCCGCTTGCACTTGGGCATCCAGATACTCAATCGTGCCATCTGTAATCCGGTCAATCAGCGCCACAAAGGCCGCGCGGTCAGTGTCTTTCAACTTATGCGCAGGGGCTTGGTCGGGCGTGCCACGGCCTGCGATCATATAGGTCGCCACCGTCCACGGCGCACCGGCAAAGCCGATCAGCGTGGTCTCGCGCGGCAATTCGCGCGCCAAAATCTTCACCGTCTCATAGATCGGTGACAGCGTTTCGTGAATATCGGCGGTGGGGCGCAATGCCTGAACCCCTGCCATATCGGTAATGGTCGAAAGCCGCGGCCCCTCGCCCGTCACAAACCACAAATCCGCGCCAAGCGCCTGCGGCAACAGCAAAATATCGGCAAACAGAATGGCCGCATCAAAGCCATAGCGCCGGATCGGCTGCAACGTTACCTCGGCCGCCAGATCGGGGTTATAGCACAGCTTCAGAAAATCCCCCGCCTGTTCGCGGGTGGCACGGTATTCCGGCAAATAGCGCCCCGCCTGACGCATCATCCAGATCGGGGGCGTGGGCAGGGTTTCGCCGCGCAGCGCACGCAGGATGGTTTTCTCGGTCATCAGGCTCTCCAATTCAACTTGCACCCCTGACTTCCAAGATGTGGCGCGCTTGTCAATATGACACATCATCGCCAGTTGAAAGCGCCGCAGTGGAACGCTAGGAAGGGGCCATGAAAAACGCACGCCCCTCCCCCGCCCAGCCCTTGCGCATTGGTACCCGTGGCTCGCCGCTTGCCCTGTGGCAGGCGCATGAGGCGCGGCGCTGTCTGATGCAGGCACATTCCTTGCCCGAATCCGCCTTTGAGGTGGTCATCATCAAGGTCAGCGGCGACAACCGCCTGCTAATCGACGCCGACCGCCCGCTGAAAGAAATCGGCAACAAAGGCCTGTTCACCCGCGAGATTGAGGATGCCCTGCTGGATGGCAGCATCGACATCGCCGTGCATTCGATGAAAGACATGCCGACCGAGCAGCCTGCGGGTTTGGTGCTGCAATGCTATTTGCCGCGCCAAGACGTGCGCGACGGGTTTTTGTCGCCAACAGCGGCCAGTCTGGCCGATCTGCCGCAAGGCGCTGTGGTCGGGTCGTCCAGCCTGCGGCGTCGGGCACAACTGGCCCTGCGCCGGCCCGACCTAAAGCTGGTCGAATTTCGCGGCAACGTGCAAACGCGGATGCAAAAGCTTCAGGATGGCGTCGCCTCGGCCACATTCCTTGCCATGGCAGGGCTGAACCGCCTCGGCATGGCCGATATGGCCCGCTGTGCGATTGAACCCGAGGAAATGCTGCCCGCCGTCGCCCAAGGCGCAATCGGGATTGAGCAACGCTCGGATGACGCACGGGTGCGCAACTTGCTGGATGCCATTCACTGCACGCCCACCGGCCTGCGCGTGAATACCGAACGCGCGTTCTTGCGCGAAATGGACGGCTCTTGCGAAACGCCGATTGCAGCACTGGCAATCCTGGAAGGCGACCAGATCTGGCTGCGCGGTGAAATTCTGCGCCCCGACGGATCGGAATCTTTGGCCGATGATATTCGCGGGCCTGCGACCGATGGCACAGCACTTGGGCAGGCCTTGGCCCAACGCCTGTTGGCCCGCGCACCGGCAGGCTTCTTTGACTGGCGTTAATACCCCCGCAGTCGATGAGGCGGTGGATGCAGCTGTCGCAGCGGCCTTGGCCGGGCCCTATGCCCGCGTGATGCCGCTTGCGCTGCCCGATGGCCGCAGGGTCTGGCTAAAACAGGCCGAGCGGTTGACGGGGCGGATGCGGCTGCAAAAGGGCAGCGGCATGAAAGGCTTTGCGCGCGAATGGGCCGGCTTGCACCTTTTGGGCCGCTTGGGCCACGCCGTAGCCCCTGTTCTGGCCGAGGGGCAAGATTGGTTTGTCACCCCCGATCTGGGGCCAACACTGCGCCATTTGATGTGGCACCCTTCGGGCGATGGCACCCCCATCTTTGCTGCCGCAGGTACGGCTTTGGCCCGCCTGCATCTGGCCAGCTACCGCCACGGCCGCCCCGCAATCCGCGATATGTGCTGGGATGGGAAGGCGGTTCACTTCATTGATCTTGAACGATTTTCCGATGTAAAATCCGACCCGCGCGGTTTGGCTATCGATCTGATGATCTTTGTCCACAGCCTTTTGGCCGATGGGCTGAACGCCCCCGCAGGCACGGCCCAGACACTGCAAAATGCGGCATTCGCGGCCTACCGCGCCCAAGCGCCCGGCATTTGGGCACAAGCCGGCGTTACGGCAGGTTGGCTGCGTTGGTTGCCCCTTGTGGCGCGGCTAAAGCCCCACAGCCGTGAATGGCAATCGATGGCCCCCACATTGGCACTGTTCAGGCAAGATCGGGGATAATCTTGCCGGGATTCATACGGTTTTCGGGGTCAAGCGCCGCTTTGACCGACCGCATCACCGCCAGCGCCACCGGGTCTTTGCGCCGCGCCATCGACGCACGTTTTGACAATCCCACGCCATGCTCGGCCGAGAAACTGCCGTGCAGCGCCTGCACCTCATCCTCGACCGCCTCAACCACTGCATCATAAAGGGCTGCGTCATCTCGGGTCGGGAACACGGTATAATGCACGTTCCCATCCCCCAAATGCGCGACGCAAATATCCTCGGCCCCCGCGTCAAGCGATGGCAGGCGGGCCGCCATGCGCTGCAAGAATGTATCGACCTGATCGACCGGCACCGCAATGTCGGTATCAATCGCCGGTTTGCGGGCAAAGGTGATTTCGGCGGCCAGCTCGCGGCGTTCCCACATCGCACGGCGCTGCGCCTCATTCTGCGCGATTTCGGCCTCAAGCACGGTGCCCTCCTCCAGCATATCGGCCAGAACCTGCGTCAACAGCGCCACCACCGGCACATCGCCCGCGTCATTCGGGGTGGCATCACGCGGGGCAACAGCGCCAACCTCGACCAGAATATTGACCTGTTGGCGCGGGGTGAACGGCTGGCGAATATCGGGGCGCGCCTCTGCCAACCTGCGCATATAGCTTTCAGGCATATATTCAAACGCTTCCACCGCGCCGCCAGTCTCGTTGCGCAAACGGTTCAGCAAAACCAACGCATCGGGCAGCGACCGCGCGGCCAGCGTCGCCGTGGCATAGGCGCGCGGCCGTGGCACCAGCTTCATCACTGCCGCCGTAATAATGCCCAACGTGCCCTCGGCCCCGATGAACAGATTGCGCAGATCATAGCCCGAGTTGTCCTTATGCAGTTCCGACATCAGGTTCAGCACCTGCCCGTCAGCCAAAACCACCTCTAGCCCCAGACACAAAGCGCGGGTTGACCCATAGCGCAGCACGTTCGACCCACCCGCATTGGTGGAAAGCACCCCCCCGATCATGGCCGAACCTCGCGCGCCAAACCACAGCGGAAAGTACAACCCCTCGGCCTCGGCAGCGGCGTGCAAACTGTCAAGAATAACCCCCGCCTCAACCACAGCGATGCGGGCCTGCGGGCGGATTTCACGGATACGGTTCATCCGCTCGACCGAGATCATCAGCCCGCCCTGCGTCATCGCCCCACCCACCAGCCCGGTGCGGCCCGAAACCGGCACCACCGGCACCGCGTATTTGGCGGCAATACGCACACACGCTGCCACCTCAGCCGTGTTGGCAGGGCGCACAACCGCCACCGGATCGGCGGTATAGCTGCCCGTCCAATCGCCCGTATGGCCCGCACGGTCTGCCCCCGTCAGCACATGCGCCGCGCCCAAAGCCTGTGTTAGTTCGGCGATCAAAGTCATATAACGTCCCTGCGGTTTGCGTGGCCTTTTTGTTGCGCAACCCATCCGCAAGCGCAAGCGCGGTCAGCGTTTAATCTGCGCCAATAGCGCGATCACCTCTGGCCCCAACGCCTCGACTATCCGCGCCACGCCTTCACGGTTGGGGTGAATACCGTCTGCCTGCATAAAGGCAGGGTCAAGCCCGCCATCAGCCGTCGCAATCGGCGCGAAATAAACCGGCGACAATAGCACCCCGAATTGCGCCGCCAGATCAGGGTAAATCGCGTCAAACTCGGCTTTGTAGTCAGGGCCATAGTTTCCAGGCGCAAGCAGCCGCACCAGCAAAACCGGCAAACCTTTGGCCTTGGCCACCTCCAGAATCTTCGTCAGATTGGCCCGCGCCTCGGCAGGGGGCAAACCGCGCAGCATGTCATTGCCACCAAGGTTCACGATCATCGCATCCGCACCTTCCGACAGCGACCATTCCAGCCGCGCCGCACCGCCCGCCGTGGTATCGCCCGACACCCCCGCATTGACGACAACGGCCTGCGCACCCTGCGCCGCCAGCCAGCCCGATAACCGCGGCACAAACCCGTCCTCGGGCGGCAAACCATAGCCCGCCGTCAAACTGTCACCCAGTGCCAATACTTTCGGCAAATCGGCCGCCATTGCGCCGCCCGCGACGGAAAAGCCTAAAATCATCGTATAAACAATGTTGCGAACAGCGCGCGCCGCCCCATATGGAAGGGTAAGGCAGGACCGAAGGGCAGATTTCATGACGACACCCATTCTGGCGCTAAACAACATAGCGCTGACGCTTGCGGGCAATGCAGGCCCGGTTTCCATTTTGCGCGGCATTACGCTGAACGTCCAGCGCGGCGAAAGTTTGGGGCTGATCGGGCCTTCGGGGTCGGGCAAATCGTCTCTCCTTATGGTCATGGGCGGGCTGGAACGCGCCACATCCGGCGCGATCAACGCCTTGGGGCATGATCTGACCGCTATGGATGAAGACAAGCTCGCGCGCTTTCGTAGAGATCATATGGGGGTGGTGTTCCAATCTTTCCACCTTATTCCGACAATGACCGCGCTGGAAAACGTGGCCCTGCCGCTGGAACTGGGCGGGGTGCAAGACGCCTTTGGCCGTGCCGCCGCCGAATTGAACGCCGTCGGTCTGGGCAGCCGCATGGATCATTACCCCAGCCAGATGTCGGGGGGCGAGCAACAGCGCGTCGCCCTTGCCCGCGCCGCCGCCCCTCGCCCCGCGATCTTGCTGGCCGATGAGCCCACCGGCAATCTTGATGGCAAAAACGGCGCGGCCATTATGGACCTGCTGTTTGGCCTGCGCGACCGGCATGACGCCACCCTGATCATGGTCACCCACGCCCCCGAACTGGCCGAGCGTTGCTCGCGCATCATCCGGCTTAAGGACGGAATGATCGACACCGACGCGGTCGAGGACGCAGCATGAGCCTGATGTTGGCGGCCAAACTGGCACGGCGCGAATTGCGCGGTGGCTTGCAGGGGTTTCGGGTGTTTCTGGCCTGTCTGGCGCTGGGTGTCGCCGCGATTGCCGCCGTCGGCATGGTGCGTTCCGCGATTGAGGGCGGCTTGGCGACACAAGGCGCTGCCCTTTTGGGCGGTGATGCGCAGATGGAATTCACCTATCGCACCGCCACCGATGAAGAGCGCGCCTTTATGGACGCCATGTCCATGGCGACCTCCGAGGTGATTGATTTCCGCTCGATGGCTGTGGTCGGCGAAGACCGCGCCCTGACACAAGTAAAAGCCGTAGACAGCGCCTATCCTTTGGTTGGCGCGGTCGAACTCGATCCCGCAATTCCGCTGGCGCAGGCCTTGGCCGTAGAAAATGATCTGCCCGGTGCGGTGATGGACCGTGTTTTGGTTGATCGCTTGGGCCTTGCCCTTGGCGACCCGTTCAAAATGGGCACGCAAAGCTTTCGCCTGTCGGCAGTGCTGGTCAAGGAACCCGACAGTGCGACCGGCGGCTTTGGCCTTGGCCCGCGCACGATTGTGCTAACCAGCGCCTTGGCAAACTCGGGGCTCATCAGCGCGGGCAGCCTGTTTGAATCGCAATACCGGCTTCTCCTGCCCCCCGAAACCGATCTTGATGCAGCCAAAGCCAGCGCCGAAGACGCGTTCCGTGACAAAGGCTTGCGTTGGTCCGATAGCCGCCGCGCAACCCCCGGCGTGGCGCGTTTTGTCGAACGCATCGGGTCTTTTCTTGTGCTGGTGGGGCTTGCTGGTCTGGCGGTCGGCGGTGTCGGCGTTTCAGCCGCAGTACGCGCCTATCTCGACGGCAAAATCGCAACAATTGCCACGCTGAAAACCCTCGGCGCCAGCGGGCGGATGATTTTTCAAACCTATCTGATGCAAATCGGGGCGCTGACGGTTCTGGGCGTGACACTGGGCCTGATCTTGGGCGCAGGCGTGCCGCTGGCGCTGTCGCCGCTGATCAAGGCGTCATTGCCGTTTCCGGTGGATTTCGCCCTCTATCCCGCACCACTGGCCGAGGCCGCGTTTTACGGCAGTGTCACCGCTTTGCTGTTCACGCTTTGGCCGCTGGCGCGGGTGCAAAATGTGCGGGCGGCTGTGCTGTACCGTGGTGGCGACGGACGTGTGGCTTGGCCAAACTGGGTGCATTGGCTGGCGCTGGTGGCGCTGGTTGCCTTGCTGATCGGCGGCGCGGCCTGGCTGTCGGGCCTTGCGTTTCTGGCGCTGTGGGCGGCGGCTGGTGTCGTGGCGGCGCTGGGTATCTTATGGGCCACTGCTTACGGATTACGCCTTGCCGCGCGGGCCTTGGCGCGGTCGGGGCTGGCGCGGGGCCATGTCGGTCTGCGCGCGGCACTGGCCGCCATCGGCGGGCCGCGGGATGAGGCGGCCTCGGTCATCCTCTCGCTTGGTCTCGGGCTTACAGTGCTGGCCTCGGTCGGGCAAATTGATGCGAACCTGCGGGCCGCGATCAGCCGCGATCTGCCAAGCGTTGCCCCCAGCTATTTCTTTGTCGATATCCAGAATGACCAGATCGACGGTTTTCTAACCCGCACCAAGGCCGACCCCGGCGTAACGCGCGTCGAATCTGCGGCCATGCTGCGCGGGGTAGTGACCAAGATCAACGGCGTCGACGCGCGTCAGGTCGCGGGCGAGCATTGGGTTGTGCGCGGCGACCGTGGCGTGACCTATGCCGCCACCCTGCCCGAGGGCACCGAACTGACCGGCGGCACCTTCTGGCCCTCTGATTACACAGGCCCACCGCAACTGTCCTTTGCGCAGGAAGAGGCCGATGAGATCGGGTTGAAACTGGGCGACACAGTCACCGTCAACATCCTTGGCCGCGATATCGAGGCCAAGATCACCAGCTTTCGCAAGGTTGACTTCTCAACCGGCGGAATGGGTTTTGTGATGATGCTTAACCCTGCTGCGGTGGCGGGCGCGCCGCATACCTTCATCGCGACGGTCTATTCCGATGCTGCATCCGAGGCGCGGCTGCTGCGCGATGTGGCAGGGGCTTACCCCAACATCACGGCCGTGCGGGTGCGCGATGCGATCAACCGCGTGTCCGATGCCCTGTCGGCCATTGCCACGGCCACGGCTTGGGCTGCGGGGGCCACTTTGCTGACCGGCTTTGTCGTCCTCATCGGGGCTGCAGCAGCGGGCGAGCGTCTGCGCATCTATGAGGCAGCGGTTCTGAAAACCCTTGGCGCCAGCCGTGCGCAGATCATGGGCAGTTTCGCGCTGCGGGCGGCGTTGACAGGGGCTGCAGCAGGCGTGGTGGCGATTCTTGCAGGCGGTCTGGCGGCTTGGGGTGTCATGCATTTCGTTATGGAAACCACCTTTATCTTTGAACCGCTGTCGGCGCTGGCCATTGTCATCGGCGGGGTCTTGGCAACCTTGCTGGCAGGTCTGGCCTTTGTCTGGCGCCCCCTTGCGGCACGGCCCGCCCAAGTGTTGCGGGCGCAGGAATAGGCGTTTTGGGGGTGCCGCAACGCGCCCCCTTAGGCTATGACAGGCGGGAATGAACCGGAGTTTCCCCATGGACATGCGTGCCATACTTGACCGTCTGATCGGTTTTGAAACCGTCAGCCATATGACCAACCTGCCCTTGCTGCGCTTTGTCGAGGGGCTGCTGGCCGAAGCAGGCATTCCCAGCACGCTGATTTTTGACGAGACCGGCGAAAAGGCCAATCTCTGGGCGCGTGTCGGCCCTGCCGATGTGCCGGGGGTGATCTTGTCAGGCCATGTCGATGTGGTGCCGGTCGAAGGCCAGGCCTGGACGCGACCGGCCTTTGAGGTGACGCAAGAGGGCAGCCGCCTCTATGGCCGCGGCACCACCGATATGAAAGGCTTTGACGCCTGCGCCATTGCCTGCATGTTAGAGGCAGCCAAACGCGACCTGAAAGTGCCGCTGATTTTGGCGCTGTCCCATGACGAAGAAATCGGCTGCCGCGGCGTGGGGTCGATGATCGACGCGATGGCCGAGTGGTCTGTGCCGCCGCGCCTGTGCATCGTGGGCGAACCCACTAGCATGGAGGCCGCGATCGGCCACAAAGGCAAAGTGGCGCTGCGCGTGACCTGTCAGGGCCGCGCGGGCCATTCGTCGCTGGCGCCCCAGGCGCTGAATGCAATCCATATGGCGATGGATTTTGGCATGGGCGTGCGGGCCTTGCAGGCCGAGGTGGCGGCGACAGGCCCGTCTGATGCCGATTATGACGTGCCCTATACCACGCTGCATATGGGCAAGATCACCGGCGGCGTGCAGGTGAATGTGGTGGCGCATCAATGTGTGATCGACATGGAAATCCGCTCTTTGGCGCAAGATGACCCACAAGCGCTGATCGCGCGGGTCGAGGCCGTGGCCGAGGCGGTTGTGGCCCCCCTGCGCAATGACTTCCCCGAAGCCGCCATCACCGTTGAGCGGCTGTGGGATTATCCGGGATTGGGAACCGAGGCCGACGCGGATGTTGTCAGCTTTGTCAAAGGCCTGACCGGTGGCAATACGCACCTGAAAGTGGCCTATGGCACCGAAGGCGGGATGTTTGCCCAACGGCTGGGCCTGCCCACCGTGATCTGCGGGCCGGGTGCAATGGCGCAGGGCCATATGCCGGATGAATATGTCGAACTGGCGCAATTGCAGCGCTGCGAGGCGATGATGGCCGCATTGCTGGCGCGGTGCGAGGCCGGGTTCTAGGCCTGTTAGGTTGGCCCCCTTGGCCAAAGGGCAGCAGGTATTTGGACCAAGATGAAATCAGACGGCGTGCGGGGAGCCATAGATCGCGGCTTTTCCTGCGGCAGCCTATCGCGTAAGAAGGGCCGACATGGCAATAACTCTCACCTCTCTTGCGCAACTGGCCCAGCTTGGGTTTGACGACATCATCGATGTGCGCAGCCCTGCCGAATTTGCCGAAGATCATATCCCCGGTGCTATCAACCTGGCCGTTCTGGATGATGCCGAGCGCGCCGAGGTGGGCACGATTTACAAGCAAGACAGCCCGTTTCGCGCCCGCAAGATCGGCGCGGCCTTGGTGGCCGCCAATGCTGCCGCGCATCTGCAAGGGCCGCTGGCCGACAAACCGGGGGGCTGGCAGCCGCTGGTCTATTGCTGGCGCGGGGGGCAGCGATCGGGGTCTTTTGCGTCCATCCTCAGCCAGATCGGCTGGCGGGTAGAGCTGGTTTCGGGGGGCTATAAGGCCTATCGCAGCCTGGTGGTGCAGGCGCTTTATGACCAGCCGTTCCCCTGCCCTGTGATCTTGCTGGATGGCAATACCGGATCGGCCAAAACCGCCCTGCTGCACCGTTTGGCGGCGCGCGGCATACAAGTACTTGATCTGGAAGGGCTGGCGCATCATCGCGGCAGCCTGTTTGGCGCGATGGCAGGTGGGCAACCCAGCCAAAAGGCATTTGAATCGGCGCTGGCCGCGGCGATTGACAGCCTTGACCCCACGCGCCCTGTGGTGATTGAGGCCGAGAGCTCCAAAGTTGGCAACTGCCGCCTGCCGCCGATGCTTTGGAAGGCGATGATCGCCGCCGAGCGGTTCGAAGTGGTGGCCCCCGTGGCGGCCCGCGCCCGCTATCTGGTCACCGCCTATGCCGATCTGGTCGCCGATACCACGCGGCTAACTGGCGTAATTGGCAGATTGCGCAATGCCCATTCGGCGGAACAAATAGACCTCTGGCAAACGCAAGCTGCAACCGGCGCGTTTGAACCGCTCGCCGCAAGCCTGATGGCCGCGCATTATGACCCCCGCTATTCCCGCCACCGTGCAAGGGTGGAACGGGGGCTGGAACAGGGGCTGGAACACGGGCTGGAAACCTTTTCGGTGGATGATTTGGGCGATGCCGCGCTGAACGCGTTGGCAGATTGCATGGCGCAACACGTCGCGGCAAAAGGTCCAGACCCGCGACAATAGTTAGCCAAATGGAAATGTTTTTATTGCCACCCGCCACGACAGGTGATAACTTAGCCCTATGGATAACCATCTACACAGCAGCTTTCACGCCCTGGGCGACCCAACCCGCCTTGCGGTCATCGAACAACTTATGCACGGCCCCGCCACGGTAAGCGCCCTGGCAGAACCACATGCCATGGCGCTGCCCTCATTCACCAAACATTTGGGCGTGTTAGAGCGTGCCGGGCTGATCCGAAGCGCGAAAAAAGGCCGCGTGCGCACCTGTTTTATCCATCCGCCGGCCATCCACGCCATCGACGACTGGCTAACCAATCGACGTGCAATGTGGGAAGGGCGGCTTGATCGGCTTGCCTCCCACCTCGCCTCCTCTCGAAAGGACTAGACCATGGATATGCATCACGAAACCCTTGTTTTTGAGCGCAATTTCAACGTTCCGCCCGCGCGCCTGTTTCAATCCTATACAGACCCAAGAGAGCGCGAAATCTGGTCGGCGTCCTCGCCTGAAACGGTGATCATCATCGATCAAACCGACGTACGAACCGGTGGTCAGGAACTGGGGCGCTGCGGCAGCGCAAAGGACCTAAGCTGGACGGTGAAAGTGGCTTACCACCTTGTAAATCAAGACGAATTGATCACCTTTACCGAGGAGCTGTGGGAAGGCGATGCGATCCTGACGATTGCCCTTATCACCTTTGAGATTGAGCAACACGGCAAGGCCGGGTCGCGGCTAAAGCTGACCGATCAGATCACGTCTTTCGTCGGTAAAGGCGGGGTTGCAGGGCATCTTGAAGGCTACACCCTTGCGCTCGACAATCTTGTGGCGCGGCTGAACCTATCATAGGGCAACCAGTGTTTGATCTGCAAACCGGCGCTTACAAAACAAACGCGCGCTGCAAAGCTACAGCGCGCGATTATCGCATCTGATATCACAACCTTGCAGGGCAGACCGTCAGCCCCGCACACCTGCAAAGCGTTCTTGCCATTCCACCCGCTCGTCATCGGTGATTTTGCGGAACAGCACCTCGGGCACCTCAAACGCATGGCCCACGGGCAGCGCATTCAGCGCCGCACGCAGATCGGTTGGCCAGGACCAATCATCGGTTTTCATACCCGCCATCATCGACTCTGCCGCTGCCGGGATAAACGGCTGCGAAATCACAGCGTAAACGCGGATCAGGTTCAGCGCCAAACGAATCTGGGCGGCGGCCTGCGCGGGGTCGGTTTTTACCACGGTCCACGGCGCACTGGCTTGCAGATACTCATTGCCCGCAACCCAAATGCTGCGCAACTCAATCGCCGCTTTGCGCACGTCCATCGCTTGCATATAGCCCTCATAGGCGCGCAGGCGGGTTTCAATATCGGCAATCAGCGCATCCTCGGCCGCGCCCCAGGTGCCGCCCTCCGGCACAACCTCACCAAATTTCGACCGGCAGAACTTGGTGACGCGGGACACGAGGTTGCCCAACACATCCGCCAAATCCTTATTGGCCGATTGCTGGAAATTCTCCCACGTAAACTCGGAATCCGACGATTCAGGGGCGTGCGACAGCAACCACCAGCGCCAGTAATCGGCAGGCAACAGCGACAACGCCTGATCCATAAACACCCCCCGCCCGCGCGAGGTGGAAAACTGACCGCCGTCATAGTTCAGATAGTTGAACGACTTGATGTAATCGACCAGCTTCCACGGCTCATTCGAGCCCAAAATCGTGGCCGGAAAGCTAAGCGTATGAAACGGCACGTTATCCTTGCCCATGAACTGGGTATAGGTCACGTCATCCGCGCCTTTGTCGGTGCGCCACCAGCGTTCCCAATCATTGCCCGTGGCCGCCGCCCACTCCTGCGCGCAGGCGATATATTCGATCGGCGCATCGAACCAGACATAGAACACCTTGCCGTCCATCCCCGCCCAAGGTGCGCCGTCAAACTGCGCAGGCACGCCCCATTTCAAATCGCGGGTGATGCCACGGTCTTGCAACCCGTCCCCGTCATTCAGCCATTTCTTGGCAATCGAGGTGGTCAGAACCGGCCAATCGGACTTGCTCTCAATCCACTCCGACAGCTTGCCCTTCATTTCCGACTGGCGCAGATACAGATGCTTGGTTTCGCGCAGCTCCAGATCGGTTGACCCCGAAACAGTCGAACGCGGGTTAATCAGATCAACAGGGTCCAGCTGCTTGGTGCAGTTGTCACACTGGTCGCCGCGCGCAGACTCGAACCCGCAATTCGGGCAAGTGCCCTCGATATAGCGGTCGGGCAAAAACCGGCCATCCGCCACCGAATACATCTGCTGCTCGACCACTTCGCGGATCAGCCCCTCTTCGGCCAAACGCTTGGCAAAGGCCTGCGTCAGCACGCGGTTTTCCGCACTGGACGACCGCCCGAAATGGTCAAACGACAGGGCAAAGCCGCGCGCAATCTCGGCCTGAACGGCGTGCATTTCCGCGCAATAGGCGTCAACCGGTTGGCCCGCCTTGGCCGCAGCCAGCTCGGCGGGGGTGCCATGCTCATCCGTGGCACAAAGAAACAGCACTTCGTGGCCGCGCGCGCGCAAATAACGGGCATAAAGATCGGCAGGCAACTGGCTGCCCACAAGGTTGCCCAAATGCTTGATTCCGTTGATATAAGGAATTGCAGAGGTGATCAGATGTCTGGCCATTGGGGCGCCCTTTTCGAATAAACCTTTGCCCATTTACCCCAAGCCCGCGCCCAAAGCCAGAACCAGCGTACACTAATCGCGGGCTTTCCATGGCCACCAAACCCAATACCCCCGTTCCCAATGCAGCCCATCGCCCGCATAGCGGCAATACTCGCCCCGCGCAGCCCAATCCGCAGCCGCCCTGTCCCAAACCCCGATCATCCCCAACCAACACTTGACGCAAACCCCGTTTTCGCGCCTTCTAAAGGTAAAGATTGCAGGATAAGGCGGCGCCGTGATCAAACTGATTGCCTTGGGGGCTTTGCTACTGGTTGGCATTTTCTGGGCGCTGCGCCGCCGCCCCAAGGTTGTCGCTGCGGCCCGAAAACCGCTTGATCCACCTGCCAAACAGCATAAGGCCCCTCACTTCAGCACCAGTTTGCACGATGCCATAACAGCCCTAACCGAACCGGGCTTGCGCGGCAGCATGACGCCCTATGCCGCAGGCCCAACCGACAGCCGCATCGGCGGCCCGCTGATCTGGCCAAAGGGCGAAACCCTGCCCCTCGATGAAACCGGCCGCGCTTTTATCCTGCTGGCGCAGGTCAATCTCTCAACCCTGCCCGCCCCGCTTGATCTGCCGCGTTCGGGCCTGCTGCAAATCCTGATAACCGCCGATGAAATGTTCGGCTGCGAATTCCCCTCGGCGCAAAATGCTGGCATGCGCGTGGTCTTGCACCCTGCCGACGCCAGTTTCGCCCCCTGCCCAAACCCGGTTTCCAGCACCGCAGACACCCCGATCACCGTCAAGAACCTATACCCGCAAGGTCAAAAAATCGCTTGGGAGCACATCAGTTGCCCACCGTCCTTTGCCGACAGCCGCCTCTCTGACCTGCTATACCCGCCGCAAGGCCTCAGCCCCGCCGATAAAACGGCCGTCGAAACCCTGAACATCGCCACGATGCAGGCGCGCGGCCCCTATGACATCATGCTGCGCGGCACCCCCGATTTTGTCCAAAGCGACCCGCGCCAGGATCCGGCCTATAGCGGCATGGTCAACCTGATTGCTTTCTCGTCATCCGGTGGCGCATTCCTCTGGGGCGATGCGGGCGAGGCCTGCTTTCTTATCCCGCAACCAGACATCGCCAAAGCCGAGTTCTCGCGCGTGATCTACTATTGGGATTGCAGGTAACCAAAACCGCCCTCGCCCATCATCTATCTACAAATATCCATTCTACGGCGGGGCACAATTGCGTCCTCAAAAGGTTAAGAATGCATGAACGCAAAATGAAAATGGCAGCAAATACAACGCCCTAACAAATTGTCCGCGCACGGTCATTCTGGCTATTTGCGCTCTTTGTCCCGCCCTCGCCCCAACAGCCGCCCCACCCAAAACGACGTGCGCGGCTCATAGGTATAGGCCGTCCTTTCATCCGGGCTGGGCCGCGCCTGCATCCGCGCGATTCCAAAAACAATCAAGAAAACATGGGCCAAAGCGATCATCCAGAACATCGCGGCCGGGCCAAATCCGTCAATCACAACCGAGGCCAGAAACGGGCTCGCAATCGCCCCCACCGCGTATAAAAACATCAAGGCCGCCGACAATTCGACCCGTTCAGACGAGCTGGCAAAATCATGGGCATGGGCGGTCGAAACCGAATAAATCGGCAAGGTCGCAAAGCCGAAAATCCCCGCCGTGACAAACACCGCCACCGTCCCCGCGCCCGCAAACATGATCGTCACCACACAAGCCACGATCCCTGCCACCGACAGCCCGATCAGCACGCTGCGGCGGTCAAATTTATCGGCCAGCCAGCCCACCGGATATTGCGCCAGCGCGCCGCCCACCACAAAGGCTGCCAAGAAAAGCGCGATCTGATCCGCCCGCAGCCCGACCTCCAGCCCGTAAACCGGCCCTACCATCCGAAAGGCCGCCCCCGACACGCCTGACACGATCACTCCTGCCGCCGCCAGCGGCGACCGCTCCCACGCCAGCCTTGGCCGCAAACGCGGCGTGGCGGGCGTCTCGGGCGGCTCGGCCTTGGTCAGCGTCAGCGGAAACAGCGCCGCACAGCACAGCAGGGCCAATAAATTATACGACACATAAGACGCAGGCTCCAACACCGCGATCATCATCTGCGCGCCCAAACTGCCGCAAATATCTACCACGCGGTAGGTGCCCATCGCCCGCCCCCGCGTTTCATTCGTCACCTTGGCCTGTAACCATGCCTCGATAATTGTATAACAACCCGCAATACAGACCCCGCTGGCCATCCGCATCACCGCCCAAGCATAGGCGTCAATAACCAGCATATGCGCCAATATCCCGATTGTGCCCGCCGCAACAAAGGCCGCAAAAGCGCGGGAATGGCCGACCTCGCCCATCAAACGCGGGGCCCACCAGCAGCCAATGAAAAACCCCACGAAATGCGCCGAGCCAAGGATACCGATTTGCGCTGTCGTAAAGTTCAAGGCGGCCCCGGAAATCGCATCCAACGGGCCAACCCCGCCCGACCCGAGTTGCAAAAGCACAACTGAAAAGAACAGGGCGGCAAAAGATATCAGCAGACGCATAACGGGGCTTTCGGGTCAGGCAGAGCCTGCACTTTGGGCGCAGTTGAGCCGTTCCGTCCAGTCCTTGTTTCATAATCCGGCGCCAAAATGCAAAACGGGGGGCTAATGCCCCCCGCCTGTTCGGTTATCAAAGGCGCTCAGTGATCTGCGACCGAGGCCGCTTTGCGCAGCTCTTCTTCGGTGCCTTTTGCGCCATTGAAAAACAGGTTCAGCAACACGGCCGAGATCGTCGTCAGCAAGATACCGCTTTCGATCAGGGGATGAATCGCATGGGGCAACCACATTTTGAAATCGGGCGCGATCAAAGGGATCATCCCGAAGCCAAGCGATATGGCAACGATGAACAGGTTGAACCGGTTTTGCGCAAAATCAACGCCACTGGCCAGAATACGGACGCCCGTCGCGGCAACCATGCCAAACATCACCAAACCCGCACCGCCAAGCACAGCCGTCGGCAAGGCCTCGACCAAAGCCGCCATTTTCGGAATAAGCCCGAGCGCGATGAGGATCAGACCCCCTGCTACCGCAATGTACCGGCTTTTGATGCCCGTCACACCCACCAACCCGACGTTTTGCGAAAAGCTGGTATATGGGAAGGTGTTAAAGATGCCCCCGATCAGCGTGCCCAATCCGTCGGTCCGCAAACCTGCGGCAAGGCGGGGCTGGGTGATCTTGCGGCCGGTCATATCGCCAAGCGCAAGAAACATGCCGGTAGATTCGATCATCACAACGATCATCACCAGAACCATCGTGATGATCATCACCGGATCAAATATCGGCATGCCAAAATGGAACGGCTTGATCAGTGCGAACCATTCAGCGCCTGCAACCTTATCAAAATGCATCATGCCAAGCACTGCGGCCAGCACCCCGCCGACAACGATGCCCAAAAGCACCGCGATATTGGCGACAAAGCCCTTGCCGTATTTTGCAAAGGCCAGAACTGCAGCCAGAACAATCGCCGAGACGGCCATATTTGGCAAGGATGCATAGGCCGGGTTATTGACCGAAGGCGCGATGCTGAGGCCTTTGGGGATAGCTGGCAGGGTAGAGCCGGTGGCGGCAGCCAAGTCGGTGACTTGTTTCAACCATTCGGCATGCTCAGGGTTAACGATTTTCGGCGCGGTCGGGCCCAGCGGCAAGCCAAAGATCCAGTTGATCCCGATCCGCATCAGAGTGACACCGATGATCAGAATGATTGTGCCGGTGACGACCGGCGGAAAAAACCGCAGCATTTTGGATACTAAAGGCGCGATGAGCATGGCAATAATGCCCGCGCCGATGATTGAGCCAAAGATCATGCGTGCGCCATCATAGCCCGGGTTGGACAGGCCGATTGCGATCATCGGACCAACAGATGCAAAGGTAACGCCCATCATCACCGGCATTTGCACACCGAAATAGCGGGTGACGCCCAAAGATTGAATGATCGTCACGATACCGCAGACAAACAAGTCGGCGGAAATCAGAAAAGCCACATCTTGGGGTTCGAGTTTCAGCACACGGCCAATAATCAGCGGTACGGCAATCGCACCCGCATACATTACCAGCACATGTTATAACCCCAGCGTAAAGAGCTGAGGCGTGGGTAGAATTTCATCTACCGGTTTTACTTGATCAGTCACGTTTCGTCCTCTCTGTTCGGGGTTATCATTTCAAGCGGGACGCGCCCCTATCGCGCCCGGCCCGTCCGTCATCACAAAGGGTGGCTTTTGCCTTTTTCTGCCTTTGCGGGGGAATGGCCTTGGGGGTAAACCGTCCAAGGCTGGGAAAACCGGTGTTCTTCGAGGTTGGGCGTAGGTCCAATGCGATCAACCACGGCAAAAAGACCGGGCCCATCCAAAGGCGTCAGCACACCGTGCCAGGTGCCACGGTGCAGGTTGATGCCTTGTGCGCCGTTGGTCAGGAATGCGCGGGGTGTGGCTTTGGGGTCGGCAGTAACGATAACAAGGAAAGGGTGCTGGGACATCGGAATGAAGGCTTGCGAGCCTTGGGGGTGACGTTCTACCAGATCGAGGATGTAGGGCAGGCTGCGGGTTTGGGCCTGAAAGATGGAAATACCAGCCTGTGCATCGTCAAAATCAAGTTTAGCGCGGTCATGGAAGCGGCCGCAGAGGCCTTGGTTTATGATTTTGTCGGGGGGGCCGCATGCATCAAGCACATCGCCGAAGGGGGCGAAGGCTGTGGCGATCAGGGGTTCGATCTGGATGGCTCTAGTCATTCTGACCTTTGGTTCTTGGGCTGGCCGCCGGGGGATTTCACATCCCCCGGACCCCCTGTGGGATATTTTTACCGAAAAGAAAGCATCAGCGCGGATTTAGGGGGCCGCGCAGATTGGCGTGGCGGTTGACGTCTTTGTAAAGCAAATAGCGGAAGGGGCCGGGGCCTGCGGCATAGCAAGCCTGCGGGCAGAAGGCGCGGAGCCACATGAAATCACCTGCCTCGACCTCTACCCAATCTTGGTTGAGTTTGTAGACGGCTTTGCCCTCAAGCACGTAGAGGCCGTGTTCCATGACATGGGTTTCTTCGAACGGGATAACGCCACCGGGTTGGAAGGTGACGATGGTGACGTGCATGTCGTGGGACAGGTCTGTCGGGTCGACAAAGCGGGTGGTGGCCCAAGCGCCATTGGTATCGGGCATTGGGGTTGGTTTTACGTCGGCGTCGCTGGTCACAAATGGTTTTGGCGCGGCGATGCCGGCGGCGGGTTCGTAAATCTTGCGGATCCAATGGAAGCGGGCGGGCGTGGAATGCGCGTTTTTCAGGCGCCATTTTGTGCCCGCAGGGATATAGGCATAACCGCCGGGGCCGAGGTCATGCTCGGTGCCGTCGATGGACAGCCAGACCTCGCCTTCAGTGAGGAACAGGACGGATTGCGCGGCGGCATCGGTTTCGGGGTGGTCGGAACCGCCGCCGGGGGCGACCTCCATCACATATTGGCTGAAGGTTTCGGAAAAACCGGTCATCGGGCGGGCGATCAGCCAGAGGCGGGTTTTATCCCAGCCCGGCAGATAGCTGGTGACGATATCGGAGAACACCCCGCGCGGGATGAAGGCATAGGCATCGGTGAACACCGCGCGGCCTGTCATCAACTGGGTTTGCGGTGGCAGGCCGCCTTTGGGGGCGTAATAGCTGGTCATGGCAGCATGTCCTTTAGGCGCAGCTCTGCTATCCGTTCGACTTGGGCGCAGGCAGTGGCGAATTCGGTTGCGGTATCGTTGTTCAGGCGGGCCTTGAAAGCCGAGAGGATGCTGGCCTTGGTATTGTCACGCACAGCGATGATGAAGGGAAAGCCGTGTTTGGCGACATAGGCGGTGTTGAGTTGTTCAAATTCGGCGCGCTCGGGGTCGGTTAGCGCATCCAGCGCGGCGCTGGCCTGTTCGGCGGTGCTTTCAGCCGTCAGGCGTTTGGCGGCGGCGAGTTTTCCGGCAAGGTCGGGGTGGGCGGTGAGCACGCCGAGGCGTTCTGTAGCGCTGGCCGAGCGGAACATACGGGCCAGCGCGTTGTGCAAGCCTGTGGCGCTGTCATGTGCGGGGCCGAGTTCGAGCGCATGGGCGCGGCTGGCGATCCATGGGGAATGTTCGAATACGCCGCCGAACTTGGCTGTAAAGCTGGCCTCGTCCATCTGACTGGGGCGCGTGCGGCGTTGATGCGGGTGCTGTGCGGCCCAATGGGCGGCGATATCCATGCGGCGCGGGAACCAGACGCCGTCATGGGTGGCAGCGTAATCCAGAAACCGCATCAGCCCCGCGATTTTGCCCGGACGGCCGATCAGGCGGCAGTGCAGCCCGATGGAAAACATCTTGGCAGCACCCGCAGCACCTTCGGCATAGAGCACGTCAAAGCTGTCTTTCAGGTATTGGAAGAACTGCTGCCCCTCAATATAGCCCGGCGCGGTGGCAAAACGCATGTCATTCGCCTCGAGCGTGTAGGGGATGATGAGCTGATCGCGGTCGCCTACCTCTATCCAATAGGGCAGATCATCATCATAGGTATCTGAAATCCAGTCGAAGCCACCCTCTTCGGCGACCAGACGCACAGTGTTTTCCGAGCAACGGCCTGTGTACCAGCCGCGCGGGCGTGTACCCACCACTTCGGTGTGCAGGCGCACGGCTTCGGCGATTGCGGCGCGCTCTTCATCCTTGGGCATGTCGCGGTGCTCGACCCATTTCAACCCATGACTGGCGATTTCCCAACCTGCCGATTTCATCGCGGCGACCTGTTCTGGGTTGCGGGCAAGCGCTGTGGCCACGCCGTAAATGGTGACTGGGATGTTGCGAGAGGTGAACAGGCGGTGCAGGCGCCAAAATCCTGCGCGCGCGCCATAATCATAAAGCGATTCCATATTCCAATGGCGTTTACCCGGCCAAGGGGCGGCGCCCGCAATGTCGGACAGAAAGGCCTCGGACCCCGTATCGCCGTGCAACACGTTGTTTTCACCGCCCTCTTCATAGTTCAAGACCAGCGAAACTGCTATTTTGGCGCCGTTGGGCCAAGCCGCATCTGGCGGGTTTTGGCCATAGCCGGTCATGTTGCGCGGATATCTGTTCACGAATAGCCCCTTATCACTTTACACCCTGTCTATTACGAATAGTGGTGCATGATTACCAAATAAAAGCGAAAGCACTTTATGGGCCATTTGATGGTCGCACATTGCGCAAATATCGGGCAGGTTTGGCCATGATTTGCACATGGAGAGAGAAATGAGCGGTGGGAAACTGACGACGCATGTTCTGGATACGGCTTTGGGCAAGCCAGCGGCCGGTGTGAAAATCGCGCTGTTTCGGCTAACGGACGCAGGGCATGAAAAACTGGCCGAGACAGTGACCAATGCAGATGGCCGCACGGATGCGCCGATGTTGGTTGGTGATGCGCTAAGCGTGGGAAACTATGAACTGGTGTTTTCAGCAGGCGCCTATTTGCGGGCCAGCGGGCAGGCAAAGGGTGACACGCTGTTCCTGGATGACATCCCGATCCGCTTTGGCGTGCCGGATGCTGGTGCGCATTACCATGTGCCGCTGCTTATTTCGCCTTTTGCCTATTCAACTTATCGCGGCAGTTAGGTTTAGAATCATTCCAAACCTTGACTTATCCAGCGCGCAGGCGCATATCCGAGTAGAACAGTCGGAGATATAAAATGTTCATCCAGACAGAATCTACGCCAAACCCCGCCACTTTGAAATTCTTGCCCGGCCAGACCGTGTTGGAAATGGGCACAGCCGATTTCCCGAACGCGGAAGCCGCGGGCAAATCGCCGCTGGCCAAGCGCATCTTT
This sequence comes from Pseudorhodobacter wandonensis, assembly GCF_001202035.1. Lineage (GTDB taxonomy): Bacteria > Pseudomonadota > Alphaproteobacteria > Rhodobacterales > Rhodobacteraceae > Pseudorhodobacter > Pseudorhodobacter wandonensis. The sequence goes on from NZ_LGHT01000026.1 coordinate 123,505, forward strand.
GCAGTGGGCGATGTGACGGGCGTATTCTTTGGCAATGACTTCGTGACTGTCACCAAAGCCGACAGCGCCGAGTGGGACCATATCAAACCCGCAATTCTGGGCGCGATCATGGAGCACTACCAATCGGGTGCATCCGTGATTGAAGGCGAGCAAGCCGCGTCGGGCCATGCCGAACACACTGGCGAAGACGGCGATATTGTTGCGCAAATCAAAGAGTTGCTGGATACGCGTGTCCGCCCGGCGGTGGCACAGGATGGCGGCGACATCACGTTCCACGGCTTTGACCGCGGGATCGTTTACTTGCATATGCAAGGGGCCTGCGCCGGTTGCCCATCATCAACCCTGACGTTGAAAATGGGGATCGAGAACCTGCTGCGCCACTATATCCCCGAGGTGCTGGAGGTGCGGCCCGTTGCCGCCTAAAGCTTTTTCGGTCGACAAGCCCGTTTTGGCCTTTGACACATCGGCCGCGCATTGCGCGGCCGCTTTGCTATTGCACGGCAAAATCATCGCCGAGTCGCGTGAGGTGATGGCCAAGGGCCAAGCCGAGCGATTGATGCCGTTGATTCATGAAATGCTGGCGGCTGCAGGCTTCGACTGGCAAGATTTGGGCGCCGTTGCGGTGGGCGTTGGTCCGGGCAACTTTACCGGCATCCGGATTTCTGTCGCTGCTGCGCGCGGGCTGGCGCTGGGTTTGGGCGTGCCTTCGGTGGGGGTGACGGGGCTAGAGGCTTTGGCGTATGGCACCGAAGGGGCTGTCTGTGTGGCAACGCCATCTTCGCGCGGCGCGCTCTATTTGCAAGAGTTTGACGGCGGTATTGCCAGCGGTGAGGTGCGCGAGGCGCATCCTGATGACGCCGATTTCTGGCCTGATGCCAGTCGGCAATTGGTTGGCGACTGGCCTGAAACCGGCAAGGCGGTCCTGCGCCCCGACGCAATCGCACGGATACGCGCGATTGCCCTGATCGGGGCTGCCCGCGCGGCACAAAACCCCTGCCCCGCGGCACCGTTCTATCTGCGCGCTGCCGATGCTGCCCCCCCAAGCGACCCGCCTCCGGTCATTCTGGACCCGATTTCGTGACGCCCGAGGCACTTGCGACCCTGCATGGACAGGCCTTTACCACCCCGCGCCCTTGGTCCGCCGCTGAATTTTCCGGCCTATTGGATATGGCCGGTGTGTTGCTGATCAGCCAGCCTGCAGGCTTTATTCTGGGCCGCGCGATTGCAGGCGAGGCCGAAGTTCTGACCCTTGCCGTAGCGCCCTACGCCCGCAGGCAAGGGATCGCCCGCCAGCTTATGCTGGAGTTTGAGCTGCAAGCCGCGCAGCACAACGCCGAAACCGCGTTTCTAGAGGTGGCCGAGGATAACGCGGGGGCGATTGGTCTATATCTTTCATTGGGTTACGTCATTTCCGGGCGCAGGCGCGGCTATTTCAAAACGCCAGACAACAAACGGCTTGACGCGCTGATCCTGACCAAAACACTTTTGCCCAATGCTTAACGCAAGGGCATCGCGGGAATATCGGCCAAAACTTGACCGTTTGGCCGAATAGGTAGCCGAAACACGGAAATACCTATTGACCCTTTTGACCAAACCCGCCCTAATTTGGATACGCACCACCACCCCCAAGGGGGGATTCTTGCGGTGGCAAAAATAACAATCGGGAGACGATAGTATGAGCCTCATGAAAACCCTCGCGGCTGCTACGGCGACGATCGCGCTGACTGCTGGCATGGCTGCCGCAGACCCTGCGCTGATTTTTGACCTTGGCGGTAAATTCGACAAATCCTTTAACGAGGCCGCCTATGAAGGCGCGCAGCGTTGGGCCAAAGAAACCGGCGGTTCCTATAAGGAACTGGAAATGCAATCCGAAGCCCAGCGTGAACAGGCGCTGCGCCGTCTGGCTGAATCGGGTGCAAACCCTGTTGTCATGACCGGCTTTGCCTTTGGTGACGTTTTGAACCAAGTCGCGCCTGATTTCCCTGACACCAAATTTGCGATCATCGACATGGTGGTTGACCAGCCGAACGTGAAATCGGTGGTCTTTACCGAAGAGCAAGGCTCGTATCTGGTCGGCATGGCAGCTGCGATGGCATCAAAAACCGGAACAGTTGGTTTTGTCGGCGGTATGGACATTCCGCTGATCCGCAAATTCGCTTGCGGCTATGCCCAAGGTGTTATGGCCGTGAACCCGGATGCCAAAGTGATTGCCAACATGACCGGCAGCACGCCAGCAGCCTGGAATGACCCGGTTAAGGGTGGCGAGTTGGCCAAGGCGCAAAAAGCGCAAGGCGCTGACGTGATTTACGCGGCAGCCGGCGGCACCGGTCTGGGCGTTCTGCAAGCGGCGGCTGACGAAGGCATCCTGTCGATTGGCGTAGACAGCAACCAGAACTACCTGCACCCGGGCAAAGTGCTGACCTCGATGACAAAACGCGTTGATAACGCGGTTTATGACATCTTCAAATCCGGCACTGATATGACACCCGGTATTACGGTGATGGATTTTGCTGCAGGTGGCGTTGGCTATGCGGTCGATGACAACAACAAAGACCTTATCACCCCCGCTATGCAAGAGCAGCTGGACAAAGCCGGCAAGTTGATCGCTTCGGGCACGCTGAAAGTTCACGACTATATGTCGGATGAAACCTGCGCTGCGCTTTCGTTCTAAATGACGGGCAATGATACTTTGGGGCGGCAGGCAACTGCCGCCCCAGCAGGCGCCCCGCTGGCAATCGAGCTGTGCGGAATTTCCAAAGCATTCGGCCCTGTGCAGGCCAATAAAGACATCTCGATTCAGGTGGCTAAAGGGTCTATCCACGGGATCATCGGTGAAAACGGCGCCGGGAAATCGACGTTGATGTCGATCCTTTACGGGTTTTACAAGGCCGACGCAGGTGAGATTTACATCTCGGGCAATCTGACCCCGATTCCTGACAGCCAAAGCGCCATTCGCGCGGGCATCGGGATGGTGTTCCAGCATTTCAAGCTGGTGCAGAACTTTACGGTGTTGGAAAACGTTATCCTGGGCGCCGAAGGTGGGGCATTGCTGCGCGGGGCGATGGCATCGGCGCGCAAGTCGCTTACCGACCTGGCGCGCGAGTATGAATTGGACGTAGACCCTGATGCCGTAATTGAAGACCTTTCGGTCGGCCATCAGCAGCGGGTTGAGATTTTGAAAGCCCTGTACCGCCAAGCCGATATTCTGATTTTGGATGAGCCGACGGGCGTGCTGACCCCTGCCGAAGCAGACCAATTATTCCGCATTTTGAACGGGTTGCGCGATCAGGGCAAGACCGTAATCCTGATCACCCACAAGCTGCGCGAGATTATGGAGATCACTGATACCGTTTCAGTTATGCGGCGCGGGCAGATGACTGCGACAGTGAAAACCAAAGACACCAACCCCGAGGAACTGGCAGAGCTGATGGTCGGCCGCAAGGTTCTGCTGCATGTTGAGAAAAAACCTGCGACCCCCGGCGAAATGGTGCTCGAGGTAGAAAACCTGCGCGTGCGCGATGAGGTCGGGGTAGAGCGCCTGAAAGGCGTGTCGCTGACCATCCGCGCCGGTGAGATTTTGGGGATTGCGGGTGTGGCCGGCAATGGCCAGTCAGAGCTATTGGAAGTGTTGGGCGGCATTGCGCGCGGCACCGGAACCGTGCGGTTGAACGGTCAAGAGATTGCGCTGACCGCCGCTGCCGATGGCCAAAGCCGTCGCGCGCGTGGCATTGCGCACGTGCCTGAGGATCGCCAGCATCTAGGCCTGATTATGGATTTCTCAGCATGGGAAAACGTGGCCTTTGGCTATCACCACGCGCCGGAATACCAGAAATCGGCGCTTTTGATGGATAATGACGCCATTCGCGCCGACACGGTTTCCAAGATGGAGCGCTATGACGTGCGCCCGCCGATTCCGACTTTGGCGGCCAAAAGCTTTTCTGGCGGCAACCAACAAAAAATCGTTGTGGCCCGCGAAATGGACCGCAACCCCGACCTGCTGCTGGTTGGCCAGCCCACACGCGGCGTTGATATTGGTGCGATCGAGTTTATTCACAAACAGATCATTGCCTTGCGCGATGCGGGCAAAGCGGTGCTGCTTGTCTCGGTCGAGCTGGATGAGATTATGAGCCTGTCAGACCGCATTGCCGTGATGTTTGACGGCCAGATCATGGGCGAGCGCGACCCCGCCAAAACGGATGAACGCGAGTTGGGCCTATTGATGGCAGGAGTAGTGAAATGACCGCAATGCCAAAATGGGCCGATGCGGTCTTGGTGCCACTGATCAGCCTGCTGATTGCTTTTGTAATTTCGGGCCTTGTGATTTTGGCGATTGGTGAAGACCCGGTGGCCGCGATGAAAATCATGGTCACAGGGGCCTTGGGGTCGACCTATGGCTGGGGCTATACGCTGTATTATTCGACCAATTTCATCTTTACCGGTTTGGCGGTATCGGTCGCGTTTCAGGCCGGCCTGTTCAATATCGGTGGCGAGGGGCAGGCAAGCCTTGGCGGGCTTGGTGTGGCAGTGGCCTGCCTGTTTGTGCCGTGGCCGCATTGGTCGCTGGCGCTGATAGGGGCTGCGGGAATGGCGGCGCTGTTTGGCGCGGCCTGGGCGGCCATTCCGGCCTATTTGCAGGCCAAGCGCGGCAGCCATGTGGTGATTACCACGATCATGTTCAACTATATTGCCTCGGCCCTGATGATCTATGTCTTGGTTACGATTTTGCGGCCAATGGGCGCGATGGATACGGCTTCGGCGCGGTTTGACCCGTCGCTGAAGCTGCCGCGCTTGGGCGATATTTTGGGGTTGGTCGGCATTCCGTTCAACAACCGCAACCCTGCCAATATCAGCCTGTTGATTGCGCTGGTGGCCTGTGCGGGCGTGTGGTTGCTGATGTGGCGCACGCGGTTGGGGTACCAGTTGCGGGCCTTTGGCAAATCGGAAAAGGCCAGCGTTTACGCAGGGATAAACCCCGTGCGCATCACAATGTATGCAATGCTGATTTCGGGCGGTTTGTCTGGGATGATGGCAATCAATACTGTCATGGGCGAGGCGCAGCGGTTGCTGCTGAACTCGGTTGAAGGCGCCGGGTTTATCGGCATCGCCGTGGCGCTGATGGGGCGCAGCCATCCGGTTGGCGTGTTGCTGGCCGCGATTTTGTTCGGCTTTTTGTACCAAGGCGGCGCGGAGCTGGCACTATGGACAACCATCCCGCGCGAGCTGATTATCGTCATTCAGGCGCTGGTGATTTTGTTCACGGGTGCGATGGATAACATGGTGCGCAAGCCGGTCGAAAGCCTGTTCCTGATGCTACAAAAGGGGAAAGCGTAATGGATTTCGCGACCCTTATTCAGATTTTGGACAGTTCTGTCCGGCTGGCGACACCGCTGCTGTTTGCTTGTCTTGCTGGTTTGTTTTCCGAACGCGCCGGCGTGTTTGACATCGGGCTTGAGGGCAAGATGCTCGCGGCGGCGTTTCTATCAGCCTCGGTCGCTGCGGTGACGGGTTCGGTTTGGCTGGGCGTATTGGCGGGGATATTTGCGTCGCTGCTGCTGTCGGGCATTCACGGGCTGGCGGCGATTACGTTCCGCGGAAATCAGTTGATTTCGGGCGTTGCGATTAACTTTCTGGCCTCGGGGCTAACGGTTTTGCTGGGGCAAAAGTGGTTTGGACTTGGCGGGCGCACCCCGCCGCTGACAGGTGAAGGCCGGTTCGAGTCGATTACCCTGCCCTTTGCCGATGCGATTGCACCACTGCCGTTCATAGGCCCGATTTATGCCGAGCTGATTTCCGGCCATTCGGCGCTGGTCTATTTGGGCTTTGCCTGTGTACCGGCGGCTGCTTGGTTGCTGTATCGCACCCGGTTTGGCCTGCGGCTGCGGGCAGTGGGTGAAAACCCGGCAGCAGTCGATACGGCAGGTGTTTCGGTCGTCGGCATCCGCTATAGCGCGGTTGCGATTTGCGGCGTGCTTTGCGGGCTTGCAGGGGCTTATCTGGCGCTGGGACTGGCGGCGGGCTTTGGCAAGGAAATGACCGCCGGTCGAGGGTTTATCGCGCTGGCGGCGCTAATCTTTGCGAAATGGCGGCCGTGGTACGCGCTGGGGGCGACGATGCTGTTTGGCTTCCTCGAGGCCGTTGGCAACCGCTTTCCGACCATCGAGCTGGGGCCGATTGCGATTCCATCACAATTCGTACAGGCCCTGCCCTATATCATAACCGTAGTTATCCTTGCCGGCTTTATCGGCAAGGCGCGGCCACCACGCGCAGGCGGGGAACCTTATGTCAAAGAACGCTGATGATCTTGCCGCGCTGATCCGCGTACGGGCGGGCGATGCGCCTGTACAAATGGGGCTAATCCTTGGCTCGGGCCTTGGTCACTTGGCGGGTGCGGTGGACGGCATAGCCATTCCTTACAGCGACCTGCCTGGTTTCCCGCATGCAGGCGTCTCGGGGCACAACCCGCATTTGGTGATTGGCGACCTGGAGGGCGTGCGGGTGGCTGTTTTCGGCGGGCGGGCGCATTACTATGAAAGCGGCAATCCGGCGGCGATGCGCCTGCCTTTGGAGGTGTTGCGCGCGCTGGGGGCCAAAACGCTGATTGCAACCAATGCGGCGGGGTCTTTACGCCCCGATATTCAGCCCGGTGATTTGATGCTGCTGTCCGATCACATCAACTTTTCCGGCCTGAACCCGCTGATCGGCGAGAAAACCGATGCGCGGTTTGTGCCGATGAAAGACGCGCATGACCCTGATTTGCGCGCCGCGCTTAAGGCTGCAGCAGCGACCCAAGGTGTTCCTCTGCCCGAAGGTGTTTATGCTTGGTATTCCGGCCCCAGTTTTGAAACCCCTGCCGAAATTCGCGCGATCAAGATTTTGGGTGGCGATGCCGTAGGCATGAGCACCGTACCCGAGGTGATTTTGGCACGGTTTTTGGGTCTGAAAGTGACCGCAATTTCGACGATTACCAACATGGCCGCCGGCCTGTCAGATGAAAACATTAGCCACGAACACACCAAGGCGATGGCCCCCGTAGGCGCGGCCAAGTTGGAACTGACTTTGCGCGCATTGCTGCGGTCAATGACGTGATGCAACACCAAAAGTTTTTTGTTTATTTTGGACAGATTGTACCCAAGAGGGTTTGACATCGCCGAGCAAGCGGCGCAATTCTAACCAAGCTATCCCGCCAGCTGCACAGTGATCCGTTGCTCTGCGTCTTTGCCTAGAATTCACATCTTGATTGCCTTGATATGCAGCTTTACCTGCCAATAGCCGAACTTTCCGTCAATGCCTTGGCTTTGCTTGGCCTGGGCGGAATTGTGGGCGTATTATCGGGCATGTTCGGGGTTGGTGGCGGATTTATCATCACGCCGCTGTTGTTTTTTATGGGCATTCCGCCGGCGGTTGCTGTGGCCACCGGGGCAAACCTGGTTGTCGCCTCTTCGGTTTCGGGAGTTCTGGCACAGCTAAAGCGTAAAGCCGTAGATTTCCGGATGGGGATGACCCTGATGCTGGGCGGCTTGATCGGTTCGGGCATAGGGATTTGGGTCTTTGCTTGGCTGACAACCCTGGGCCAGATCGACCTGTTTGTTCAACTGTCTTATGTGCTGTTCTTGGGTGTTGTCGGTGCGATGATGTTCAAGGAAAGCCTTGGCGCCTTGCTGCGGGCACGCAAGCCCGGTGGCCCCATCCGGCGGTCGCATGTGCATTATTCGGTGCATAAACTGCCATTCAAAATGAAGTTTCGCGCCTCGGGTCTGTATATCTCGGTAATCCCGCCAATGATGGCCGGGGCTGCGGTGGGCTTTTTGTCGGCGATCATGGGCGTTGGTGGCGGGTTCATCATGGTGCCGGTGATGATTTACCTTTTGGGGATGCCGACCAAGGTTGTGGTTGGCACATCGTTGCTGCAAATCATTTTTGTCAGCGCGTTTACGACGGTGATGCACGCGGTTTCCAGCCAGACGGTTGATATGGTTCTGGCGCTGCTGTTGATTATTGGCGGCGTTATCGGCGCACAGATCGGGTCCAAGATCGGGCTGATGCTGCGGGCGGAACAGCTGCGTATTTTGCTGGCACTCATGGTGTTGGCGGTGTGCTTGCGTATCGGGCTGGGCCTGTTGCTAACCCCGGATGAGCTGTACTCCATCGCGCCGGGGAGATTGCCATGATCCGCGCGCTGCTGTGCCTTTTCGCCATGGCCATCCCCTTGCAAGCACAAGAGCCCGTATCACCGACAGGTGAGACAATTGTCGCTGGTCTAAGCCAGAACCTTGTGTCGATTACGACCAATTTTACCGGCTCTGAGATTTTGATTTACGGCGCGATCAAGCGTGAGCAGCCCATCCCCAATGACTCGGATCTAGAAGTAATTGCAACCATTCAAGGCCCGTCTGGCCCGCTGACGGTACGCCGCAAAGAGCGGCGGTTCGGCGTGTGGATGAATGTGGATGCAGTGACCATCAGCCGCGCCCCCAGCTTTTACGCTATTGCGTCTTCGGCGCCGCTTGCGCAGGCGTTGTCGGAAACTGACAATTTGCGGTATCAGGTCACTATCCCGCGCGCCATTCGCGCCATTGGCACGGCGGCCGAGGCTGCGGATGCACCGGTATTTCTGGAATCCCTGATCCGCCTGCGCACCGAAAGCCATGACTATGTCTTGGATGAAAGCTCGGTCAAGCTGTTGGAATCAACGCTATTTCGGGCAGACGTGGCCTTGCCTGCCAATCTGACCGAGGGGGAGTACAGGGTGCGGCTGTTCATCACCCGCAATGGTGTTGTGATCGACAAGCATGAGGAAAGCATCACCGTAAACAAGGATGGGCTGGAACGCTGGATTTACAATCTCGCGCATGAACATTCCTTGCTTTACGGGCTTTTGGCCCTGTTTTTGGCCGTTACAGCAGGTTGGGGCGCCTCGGCGGCGTTCGGGTTACTGCGGCGTTAAGCGTTGTTTGGCCTTTGCTTCGACCATGGGCCATTTGCGCGCCATGGCGATGCCTCGCATGACGTTCAGCACCATCAAACCCGCCCAAAGCCCGTGGTTGCCCCAAAGCGGGATCAAAACCGCCAAGGCCGCAGCATAGGCCATAACCGAAACCAGCATGGTTTGCCGCATCTCACGCGTTAACGTGGCACCGATAAAAATGCCATCCAGCATCCACGCCCAGACGCCGATCATCGGGGCCGCCACCAGCCACGGCAAATAGTCACGCGCGACAAGGCGCACATTGGGGGCGGTTGTCATCAGGTCAATCAGGCCGGGGCCTGTGACAAGGAAGCAAACGGACAGGCAGGCCACCGCCGCAACACCCCATTGCGTGCTAACCAATGACGCCCGGCGCGCGCCAAGAACCGAGCCTGCCCCCACGGCTTTGCCCACCAGCGCCTCGGCCGCAAAGGCGAAACCGTCGAGGAAAAAGGCAGCAATAGTCAGAAATTGCATCAGCACCTGGTTCGCGGCCAAGGTCACGTCGCCCTGCCCCGCGCCAAGAAACAGAAAGCTGGTAAAGCTGATTTGCAGCAATACCGAACGGATCAGGATATCACCGTTTACCGCAGCCATTTCTGCCAGTGCAGAGGCATCGCGCAGCTTTGCCATTGCAGGCGCCAAGGCCGCACCAAAGGCCGCCCGGCACAGCCAAAGGCCAAAGGCCAGCCCTGCCCACTCGGCGATCAGCGTTGCAATTGCCACGCCCTCGACACCCCAGCCAAGACCCAGCACATACCATAGATCCAACGCGATATTGGCACCGTTGATCAATAGTTGCAGGGCAAGCACCGAATGGGTCCGCTCGGTCGCGATCAGCCAGCCCGTCACGGCGTAAAGCGCAATCGTTGCGGGTGCCCCCCAAATGCGCAGGGTCAGATAGTCTTGCGCCAGGCTTTCAACCGCCTCGCTGCCCGGAGACAGCCAAAGCGCGGCCCCAAACAGCGGCACCTGTGCGATGATGAAAAACACGCCTGCCGACAATCCGATGATGAGCGCGCGCAGCAAAATCGCAGTGCCCTCGTCGATGTTGCCCGCGCCAAAGGCCTGAGAGGTAAGGCCCGTTGTTCCCATGCGCAAAAAGCCGAAAATCCAATAGACCGACGACAGGATAATCGCCCCCAGCCCCACCGCGCCGATGGGTGCAGGCAGGCCGATCTGGCCGACAACGGCGGTATCAACCGCGCCCAACAGCGGCACGGTGACATTGGCCAAAACAATCGGGACGGCCAGTTTTAAAACGCGGCGATGGGTGATCTCGGTCATGCGGTCAGGTGGCCAGCAACGAGGATGGCGCCTCGTCGGCCTGCCGGTCGGGCATCAGGAAATGACCAGTCGCTTGTGCAAACAGGCGGCTGCGGTTGTCTTGCCACGCCTCGACATGAACCGAGGCATAGCGCCTGCCCGACCGGTTTATCCGCGCCCGCGCATAGGCATCGCGCGGCAAACCGGAACGCAGGTAATCAACGGCAAAATCGATGGTTTTCGGCAGACGCATCTGGTCGATGCCTTCGGGTGCGGCTACATCAAGACGGCCTTGCTCCATATCTTCCCAAAGCGAGGACCAGCTAAGTTCAATAATCGCTGCAACCTCTAGAAACGCGGCGGTGGCGCCGCCGTGAATGGCAGGCAGCATCGGGTTGCCGATCAGTTTTTCATCAAAGGGCAGCACGGCTGTCAGCTCATCCCCGCGGCGGTCGAATTGGATGCCAAGGAATTGGATATAAGGCACGCCGGTCACAAGACGGCGCAGGGCAGCGTCGCGGCGTTGCTTTACCACCTGGACGGGTTCGGGGCGCGCGCGCGCGGTCATCTCTGGCCTCCTTTGGCGGGCTCGATGGTAAAGGCACCGGTGGCAGTTGCCACGGGGCGGGATGTATCCTCATCCGTGGTTGTGACGCGTACAAAGGCAACAGATCGCGTGACATGGTAACACTCGGCCCGTGCGGTGATGCGCTGGTTTGGGGTGGCGGGGCGCATGTAATCGACGCGCAAATCAAGGGTGGCAGTTGAACTGGGCCGCGACGGATGGCACATCACCGCCGCCCCCGAGGCCGTATCCATCAGCGCCGAAACCGCCCCACCGTGAATGACCCCCGTTGCCGGATCACCGATAAACCGCCGGTCATAGGGCATGGAAAGCACCGCAACGCCATCCTTTAACGACTCAAGCTCCATCCCCAAAGCACGCGAATGTGGTAGCGCCTGAATAAACTGTTGCGCGAATTTTTCACTATCTGTCATGGCACCCGCCTGTTGTTGATCCTTTGTTCCCGATTGGACCGAAAGCTGCAAGCCCCTTACCAAAACGTCACGTCCCGGCAATTGCACTAACCTGCGCATAGGCCTATTCTGGGCCCGAGGGGGAAAGTACTGATGACTGAAACGCGGCTCAGCTTTAAGGAAATGTGCGCAAAGTTTGACGTGACGCCGCGCACCTTGCGGTATTACGAATATATCGAGCTGCTCGAGCCGGAAAAAGACGGCCGCTCGCGTTGGTACGGACCGCGTGAAGTGGCGCGTATGACGCTTATCTTGCGCGGCAGGCGGTTCGGGTTCAGCCTGGAAGAAATTCGCCAATGGCTGCTGATTTACCGCCAAAAGGGCAATAAACCGCAGCTACAAGCGTGGTTAGACCTTGCCGACCGCCAGTTGGCCGCGCTTGAACGCCAGCGCGAAGAACTGGATTCAGCGCTGACCGATTTGCGGGCCTTGCGCGAAACGGCAGCCAAAGAGCTTTGATTTCGGGGCTGACACCGCGTCATACAAAATCTGACGTCACGTTACAGTGACGTTAACGTCAATTGTTCTGGTAATATCATCTCAACATTCCCATGTGACCTAGAGTAAGGAAGGCTACTTCCCTTAGGCAACTGTGAGAAAGACGATGACTGGAACTGAGTTGATGACCATTCGCGAAATGTGTGATGCATTTGACGTAACCCCCCGCACGCTGCGGTTCTATGAGGCGAAAGAGCTGATTTTCCCGAAACGTGAGGGAACGAAACGGCTGTTCAACCGCCGCGACCGTGTGCGCCTGAAACTGATCCTGCGGGGCAAGCGCTTTGGCTTTAGCCTCGAAGACATCCGGCAGCTGCTGGACATGTATGATCTGGAGGGGTCCGAGCGGTCGCAATACCTGCGCACCTATGCGTTGGCCCAGGAACGGCTGGCCCAGATGGAACAACAGCGCGACGAACTGACCGAAGCGATTGCCGAATTGAAAACCGAATTGGCAAGCGGTGCCGAAAAATTCCAAAGCTATACCGCCACGCCCCAAAACCAAACCAAATCTGCGGCCTGACCGGTCCGCAACAAGTAATACCAAGGGAGAGTCCGATGCCGATCTATAATGCCCCAGTCAAAGACATTCAGTTCTTGCTGCAAGAGGTGCTGAGTGTCACCTCATCTGACGTGCCGGGGTATGACGATCTGGAGGCCGATTTCACCAGCGCAGTCTTGGAAGAGGCAGGCAAGGTGGCCCGTGACGTGCTGGCCCCGTTGAACCTGTCAGGCGACCAAGAGGGCTGCAAACTGGAAGACGGCGTTGTGACCACGCCCAAAGGGTTTGACGCAGCTTTCAAGGCGATGAAGGACGGCGGTTGGACGGCATTGGATTGCGACCCCGAGTTTGGTGGCCAAGGCCTGCCCTATTTGATGGGCACAGCTGTGGGCGAGATTTTCGTGTCGGCCAATATGGCATTCAACATGTACCAAGGCCTGACCCATGGCGCCTATTCTGCAATCCATGTGCATGGAACGGACGAGCAGAAAGCCAAGTATCTGCCCAAAATGGTATCTTGCGAATGGACGGGCACGATGAACCTGACCGAACCGCATTGCGGTACCGACCTTGGCCTGATGCGCACCAAAGCCGAACCGCAGGATGACGGTTCCTATGCCATCACCGGCCAAAAGATCTTTATTTCGGCGGGTGAGCATGACTTGGCTGACAACATCATCCACTTGGTGCTGGCCAAGGCGGCAGGCGGGCCAGATGGCATTAAAGGTGTGTCGCTGTTTATTGTGCCCAAATTTTTGGTCAATGACGATGGCTCGCTTGGCGCCCGCAACGGCGTGTCGGTGGGGTCGATTGAACATAAGATGGGCATCCACGGCAATGCGACCTGTGTGATGAACTATGACGGGGCCAAAGGCTTGCTGCTGGGTGATCTGCATAAGGGCATGAAGGCCATGTTCACCATGATGAACGAGGCGCGGCTAGGCGTGGGATTGCAAGGCTATGCGGTGGCCGAGGCCGCCTATCAAAACGCTGTGGCCTATGCGCATGACCGCCTCCAAGGCCGCGCGGTGACTGGCGCCGAAAACCCCGGCGGCCCTGCCGATCCGCTGATCGTGCATCCCGATATTCGCCGTAATCTGATGGATCAGAAAAGCTTTGTTGAAGGCGCGCGGGCATTCACCTTTTGGGGCGCGCATCTGATCGACCGCTCGGTGCGAATGGGTGACGCCGAAGCCGAAGGCCTTATTTCGTTGCTGACGCCGGTGATCAAGGGCTTTCAGACCGACAAAGGGTTTGAAATGGCCGTTCAGGCGCAACAAGTTTGGGGCGGACACGGCTATATTGAAGAAAACGGCATGAGCCAGTTTGTCCGCGACGCCCGTATTGCACAAATCTATGAAGGTGCAAACGGTATCCAATCGCTTGACCTTGTGGGCCGTAAACTGGCGCAGGATGGCGGCAAGCACGTGATGGCATTCTTTGAACTGATCAAAGGCTTTATCAAAGAAAATCAGAATGATGAACGGATGAAACCGTTTACAGACGCGCTGAAAGCAGGGTCCAAAGACCTGCAGGCCGCGGCGATGTATTTCATGCAGAATGGCGTGAAAAACCCGAACAATGCCTTGTCTGGCTCTTATGACTTCATGCATCTGATGGGCCATGTCTGCCTTGGGTTCATGTGGGCGCGGATGGCCAAAACCGCCTTTGCAGCGCAGGATGCAGGTACAGGTGACGCCGATTTCCTGGCGACCAAGATCGCCACAGGCCACTATTACATGGCGCGGCAAATGCCCGCGACCGGCATGCACTTGGCCCGCATCGAAAGCGGTGCCGAACCTGTGATGGCACTGGCCGCCGAGGCGTTCTAAGGTAAACCGGTGTGGTGCGCTTAAGCGCACCCTACCTTAGCCGAAGTTGGAGTTTTCTATGCCCAAACGCTTTCGCCTGACCCGCCGCTTTCCGGTAGCGATGACCGAAGACGGTTATCGCCGCCTCAAGAAATTCGCTGGTGAGGCAGGGTTGGATGAAGGCGAGGCACTGTCGTTCTTGTTTGAAAACTTCAACTCGGTGATTGACCATGACACGCTGACCCACCGCCTGCGTTTATTCAATTCGGAACTGGAGGGGCGAAAAAAATAATGCTTAAAATGCGACAACCGTTTTCAGGTATTTAGACCAAGATGAAATACCAGGAATGCGCCCCGGTTCAGGGGATCGGTCCAGCGTTCGTGAGATCTTCACATCAAGACCGGGGCGACTTCACCTTGGGCGGTCATCGGCTCCTCAGCCTGTACCGCAAAGACAACGCTACTTTGCCATGGTTAACATATCGTTATTCATCTTGGCGCAAATACCTCACGGGGGGGAGGGGGTGTGAAACCCCCGTCCGTCCCATCAAAAGGAGACCGAACTGATGTCTACGAAACTCTATTGTTTTGGCGAAAGCGGTAATGCCTATAAGGCGGCCCTGGCGCTTACCTTTGCCGATATGGAATGGGAACCGGTTTACGTTGATTTCTTCAATGGCGAAGCGCGCGGCCCGGCTTATCGTGCGATCAATGAAATGGGCGAAGTGCCCATTTTGGTCGATGGCGATGTTACCCTTTCGCAATCTGGGGTCATCCTCGATTACATCAGCTCCAAAACCGGCAAGCTCGGGGGGCGGTCTGCGGCCGAGCGGCGCGAAGTATTGCGCTGGATGTTTTGGGACAATCACAAACTTTCGGGCGTGGCAGGCACGACGCGTTTTCTGATGAACTTTCTGCCAGCCGATAAGCGGCCTGAGGCCGTGATCGCGTTCAACCAAGGCCGGCTAAAGGCTGCCTATACCATTCTGAACGATCACCTGGCCAAATCCGATTGGATCGTCGGCGATCAAGTCACCATCGCTGACCTGTCATGCTGTGGCTATCTGTTTTACCAAGAACCGTTTGGATTTATTCGAACCGACTGGCCAAATATCGACCGCTGGCTTGGCCAAATCTCGGATTTGCCCGGTTGGAAACACCCATATGATTTGATGCCCGGCAATCCGTCTGACCGCGCCTGATCTTGATCACCCCGAAACTGCTGCGGCCCCCAAACAAATTCGGCCCAAATATTCAACGACCCGGAGAGACCCAAATGACCGAAGCCTATATCTATGACGCCGTCCGTTCACCCCGTGGCAAGGGCCGCGCCGACGGGAGCCTGCACGAAGTGACCTCGGTCGCGCTATCGGCCAAGGTTCTGAACGCAGTAAAAATGCGCAACGGGCTCGATGGCCACGCGGTTGAAGACGTGATCTGGGGCAATGTGACCCAAGTGGGCGAACAGGGCGGCTGCCTGGCGCGGTCGGCCGTTCTGGCGTCGGATCTGGATGAAAGCATCCCCGGCCTTGCGATCAACCGGTTTTGCGCCAGCGGGATGGAGGCGGTGAATCTTGCCGCCAACCAAATTCGCGGGGGTGCCGGCATGGGGTATATCGCCGGCGGCGTAGAAATGATGGGCCGCGTGGCAATGGGCAGTGATGGGGCTGCGATTGCCGTAGACCCTAGCCTTGCGATGAAAACTTATTTCGTGCCGCAGGGTATTTCGGCTGATATTATCGCTACAGAATACGGCTTTACCCGCGACATGGCCGATGCGCTGGCAGTAGAAAGCCAGCGGCGCGCCGCAAAGGCCTGGGCCGAAAACCGCTTTGCCAAATCGGTGATTGAGATCAAGGACCAGAACGGCCTGACCATTCTGGACCGTGACGAGTACATGCGCCCCGGTACAGATATGCAAAGCCTTGGCGGGCTAAAGCCTGCGTTCAAGGATATGGGCGAGGTGATGCCTGGTTTCGACAAAATCGCGATGATGAAATACCCGCATCTGGCACAGATCAACCATATCCACCACGCGGGTAATTCCAGCGGCATCGTCGATGGCGCGGCGGCTGTGTTGATTGGCAACAAGGAATTCGGCGAGCGTTTCGGGCTTAAGCCCCGTGCGCGCATTCGGGCCACGGCAAAAATCGGCACGGACCCGACGATCATGCTAACCGGCCCCGTACCTGTGACCCAAAAAATTCTTGCCGATCATGGGATGACCATTTCAGACATCGATTTGTTTGAAGTGAACGAAGCCTTTGCTTCGGTCGTGTTGCGGTTCCAACAGGCGTTCAATGTCGATCCGGGTTTGGTCAACGTCAATGGCGGCTCTATTGCCATGGGCCACCCGCTGGGGGCCACCGGCGCGATCATCATTGGCACGCTGCTGGATGAGCTGGAGCGGAGCGACAAAGAGGTCGGCCTTGCCACCCTTTGCATCGCGTCAGGCATGGGCGCGGCCACGATTATCGAACGGGTTTAACGCCAGAGGGGGGCATCAAGATGCCAAAACTTGATCTGTCCAAAGTGCCGGTCAAAACCGGTTCGATCTATCCCGAACCCTATGCCAGTGAAATGGCAGGGCGATCCAGCCTGCGTTTGGGCGATGCAGGCGGCTTAACGCAATTCGGCGCCAATCTGGTGATTTTGGCGCCGGGGGCGAAATCAAGCCTGCGTCACTGGCACCAACACGAAGATGAGTTCGTGATGGTCACTATGGGCGCCTGTACGCTGGTGCAGGATGCGGGCGAAACGGTGATGGTTGCAGGTGATTGCGCGGCATTCCCAGCGGGCAGTACCGATGGGCATCATTTCATCAACCACACCGGCACCGAGGCAAGGTTCTTGGTTGTCGGCACCAAGGCACGGCATGAGGTGGCGACCTATAGCGATGTTGACATGGTGGTCCACCTCGACAAAGGCACTGCGCGGTTTACCCACAAGGATGGCACGGATTGGACGGGCCCGAAATGACCCGACCAACCCCCATCTGGCCACAGAGTTTTTGCACATGCCAAAAGTGATTGTGTCGCCCCTAACCCTTGAGACTGCCTATGCGCACCCGATCCTGGGTGGTGGCCTTGGCCCCTTTGCGCATGCTGCGCTGGGTGATCCGGCCAGCCCCGCAATGCCAAAGGCGTCGATGAACGCAGTTTGGCGGAAATGCAGTCCTGACAGCGCCCCACGCGCCGCCTTGATCACCAATGTGCTCGCATATTTGCGCCGCCCCGATTTTGTGCCCGGCGCCACAGACAATTCACTAATAAAAGGACCAATCACATGAGCGACTTTACCTATGCCCTGGACGCGGACGGCGTGGCGACCATCACTTGGGACACCGTCGGCAAATCAATGAACGTGATGTCGCAAGAGGCATTCTTGCTGTTGAACGGCTTTGTCGATGACGCGCTGGCGGATGGCGCTGTAAAAGGCATCATCATCACCAGTGCAAAAAAGGATTTTGCAGGTGGGATGGATTTGAACGTCATCGCCAAAATGAAAGAAGATGGCGGCGAGAACCCTGCGAAATCGGTATTTGACGGCGTGATGGGTATGCATGCCATTTTGCGCAAGATCGAACGCGCAGGCATGGACCCGAAAACCCTGAAAGGTGGTAAACCGATTGTCGCCGCGCTGCCCGGCACTGCGCTGGGGATCGGGTTGGAAATTCCTTTGGCCTGCCACCGCATCATTGCCGCCGATAACCCAAAGGCCAAAATCGGCCTGCCCGAAATCATGGTCGGCATTTTTCCAGGGGCTGGTGGCACAACGCGGCTTGTGCGCAAGATGGGCGCGATGATGGCGGCACCATTCCTGCTGGAAGGCAAGCTGTCAGACCCGAAAGCGGCCCAAAACGCAGGCATTATCGATGAGGTGGTCGCCCCCGAAGATCTGCTGGCCCGCGCCAAGGAATGGGTGCTGGGCGCCAAGGATGCCGATATTGTAAAGCCGTGGGATGCCAAAGGCTATAAAATGCCAGGTGGCGCGCCCTATCATCCAGCGGGTTTCATGACCTTTGTCGGCGCCTCGGCAATGGTGCACAGCAAGACGATGGGGGTCTACCCTGCCGCCAAGGCGTTGCTTTCAGCGGTGTATGAGGGCGCGATGGTGCCGTTTGACACTGCGCTGAAGATCGAGGCGCGGTGGTTTACCTCGGTGCTGATGAACCCGTCGTCCAGCGCTATGATCCGCAGCCTGTTCATCAACAAAGAGGCGCTGGAAAAAGGCGCTGTGCGGCCAGCGCTGCCCGACCAAACCGTTAAAAAACTTGGCGTTATTGGCGCAGGTATGATGGGAGCGGGCATTGCCTATGTCTCGGCCAATGCGGGCATTGAAGTGGTGCTGATTGACGCAAAGCAAGAGGCTGCTGACCACGGCAAGGCCTATTCGGCGGGCATTCTGGACAAGGGCATCAGCCGCAAAAAGGTGACAGAAGAGAAAAAGGCCGAAGTGCTTGCCCGTATCACCGCCACCACTGACTATGCAGCCCTTGCTGGCTGTGATCTGATTGTCGAGGCGGTATTTGAGGATATGGGTGTCAAAGCCGAGGTGACGAAAAAGGTCGAGGCGGTCGTTGGCCCCGACTGCATTTTCGCGACCAATACCTCGACCCTGCCGATCACCGATCTGGCCCATGCCAGCACGCGGCCCGAGCAGTTTATCGGCATCCATTTTTTCTCACCGGTTGATAAAATGCTGCTGGTTGAAGTTATTCGCGGCAAGGCCACGGGTGACCGCGCTGTTGCCAAAGCGCTTGATTTCATTCGGGCAATTCGCAAGACGCCGATTGTGGTTAATGATGCGCGCTTCTTTTACGCCAACCGTTGCATCATCCCCTACATCAACGAAGGCATCCGCATGGTTGCCGAAGGGGTTGAGCCGGTGTTGATTGAAAACGCTGCAAAACTTGTGGGGATGCCGTTGGGGCCGTTGCAACTGGTTGATGAAACCTCGATCGATTTGGGTGTAAAGATTGCCAAAGCAACACGTCTTGCGATGGGCGATGCCTATCCCGATGGCGCTGTGGATGCCGTGTTGTTTGCGATGGCCGACCAAGGGCGTTTGGGCAAGAAATCGAATGCTGGTTTCTATAGCTATGATGATAAAGGCAAACGCACAGGGCTTTGGGACGGCTTGGAAACCGCCTATCCCGTGGCGAAGGACCAGCCAGAGTTGGCGCAGGTGCAGCACCGCCTGTTGATGGCGCAAGTACTGGAAGCGGTGCGCGCGCTGGAGGATGGCGTGCTTATGGACATCCGCGAAGGCGATGTTGGGGCCATTCTGGGCTGGGGCTTTGCGCCTTGGTCAGGGGGGCCGCTGTCTTGGTTGGATATGATCGGCGCGCCCCGCGCAGTCGAGATTTGTGATACGCTGACGGCCGAGTTTGGTAGCCGTTTCAAGGCCCCTGCCCTGCTGCGCGACATGGCGGCCAAGGGCGACGGCTTTTACAGCCGCTTTGCGCCGCAGAAGAAGGTGGCCTGAAAAGCAGCATCGCCAGAGCGATGGGCGGCCCCCATGCAGGGGGCGCGCCGCGATCGGGGGCATTGAACCCCCAATCGCGGCGGGGGCGCAATATCCTGTCATGACAGTTCGGCCCAAAGGTCGGTGCCTTCGGCGAGGATATTTGGGCCGAACAGAAAGACTTGAGTTAGACGAGATTTGGCAAGGGCTTGCCTTCGAAAAAGGCATGCAGATTGGCGACGGCCATCAGCCCCATCTCTTCGCGCACCGCGAGGGCGGCGGTGCCGAGATGCGGCAGCAGGGTTACGTTTTCCATGGCAATCATAGCGGCGGAGACTGATGGTTCATGTTCATAGACATCGAGGCCAGCGCCCGCGATCTGGCCATTTTGCAAAGCTGCAACCAGCGCATTTTCATCGACAATATTGCCGCGCGCAATGTTAATCAGGATTGCATGCGGCTGCATTTTTGCCAGAGCTGCAGAATCGATCAGATGGTGCGTATCTGTACCACCGGGCACCGCGATGACCACGAAATCGGCATCAAGGGCCTGCGTAAAATCAACCTGCTCGGTCGGCACACCCGGGTTGAGGACCGGTGAGCGGTTAAAGAAGCGCACTGGCATGTCAAAACCGAAATGCGCGCGTTTTGCGATTGCCTTGCCGATGCGGCCCATGCCGATGATGCCAAGGGCTTTTCCGGTCATATGTGTGCCGAGCAGTTGTGTCGGGTGCCAGCCTTGCCATTCGCCTGCACGGACCATCCGTTCGCCTTCACCTGCACGACGGGCAGTCATCAGCATCAATGTCAGGGCGATATCGGCGGTGGCATCGGTGACGGCACCGGGGGTATTGGTGACGTGGATACCCGCCGTTTTGGCGGCCGCAACGTCGATATGGTTATAGCCGACGCCGAAATTGGCCAGCAAACGGCAACGCGCGCCGTGGCTTTGGGCAAAGACCTCAGCCGTAAAAGGGTCACCCAGCGTGGGCAGCACGGCGTCATACTGGTGCAGGCAGTCAATGCAGGCTTGCGGTGACATTGGTGTGGTATCTTCGCGGATGGTCAGCGAGAAATGGCGGATCGCCTCGGCAATCACTTTGTCGGGCAATGGGCGCGTGATGTAGACTTCGGGTTTCAAAACAGTTTTCCTCCTAGCGGGACATCATGGCCGGGGCCGATCAGGACAACTTCGCCGGCCGCATCAGGCACGCCCAGCACCAGCACCTCGGACATGACTTTGCCGATCTGGCGCGGTGGAAAATTGACAACAGCCAACACTTGCCGCCCGACCAAGGTTTCGGGGGTGTAATGCGCGGTGATTTGCGCCGAGGAACGTTTTTCGCCAAGATCACCGCCGAAATCGACCCAAAGCTTATAGGCGGGTTTGCGCGCCTCGGGGAAAGGTTCGGCGCGGGTAATGATACCAACGCGAATATCGACGGCCGCAAAATCATCATAGCTGATCATTTGCCCAACTCCTTGCTGCGGTCACACGCTGCGGTGACTGTGCGGGTCATCAGGTCGGGCAATTCGGCCATCAGCACGGCCAGCCCTGCCGCGGTTGTGCCGTTCGGCGAGGTGACATTGACGCGCAATTGTGCTGCCGTTTCAGGGGCTTGATGGGCCAGCTCACCCGCGCCGCAGACGGTGGCCCTTGCCAGTTTCATCGCCAGATCGGGGGCAAGGCCCACGGTCTCGCCTGCCTGCGCCATTGCCTCAATCATGTGGAACACATAGGCGGGGCCAGAGCCGGAAAGGCCGGTGACCGCATCCATCTGATGCTCGCCTTCCAGCCGCACCACCTGCCCGACCGCGCCCAGCAAGGCCTCGGCCAGTTGCATATGCGCCTCGGTCGCGGCCGCGTTGCCACAGGTGGCGGTGATCCCGCGCGACACGGCGGCGGGGGTGTTGGGCATAGCGCGAACAACTGGCGTTTGCGCGCCCAAAACTTGCTCATAAAAGCTGATCGGCGTGCCCGCCGCCACCGATACAAACAGCGTGCTGCCATTGCCGAATGCCTTTAGCGAGGGCAATGCCTCGGCCATCATTTGCGGCTTAACCGCGACCAGAACAATCGCGGGGCTGGCGGGCAGGGCCACGTTCAGATTAACCCCCTGCGCCTTTAGCCAGTCGCTTGGATACGGGTCACTCACCCAAACACTTTGTGCGGATATTCCCGTTTCCAGCCAGCCTTGCAGCATTGCCGAGCCCATTTTGCCGCAGCCCAGCAGCACCAGCCCGCGCGCGTTGATTTCATCCAAATTCATAAGACCCCCTGCGATTTTGTCCGAGGTTAGCGTGTAAAATCAAAAAGCTGAATCACTTTCTTTTGCACGGCGGCGATTGCTTGCCCCCCCTGTATCCCACCGCAAAAACCGCCTAAGCTGGGCCAAATACATAATGCCAAAGGACGCCCCATGCCGCAAAATGACCAGATCAACCGCCGCGTCGTACTTGCCCAACGCCCAAAGGGCGCGCCGGATGCCAATACCCTGCGGCTAGAGGAAGCGGCCATTCCGACACCCGGGCCGGGGCAAATGCTGTTAAGGTCCGTGTTTTTGTCGCTTGATCCCTATATGCGCGGACGGATGAACGATGCGAAATCCTATGCCGCGCCGGTCGCGATCGGCGGCGTAATGACGGGACAAGTGGTGGCCGGGGTGGTGCTGTCAAACCTTGATGCCTTTGCGCCAGGTGATTTCGTTTTGGCAGGCAGTGGTTGGCAGGATTACGCATTGTCGGATGGGGTCGAGGTGCTGAACCTTGGGCCTTCACCCGCGCGGCCATCGTGGTCGCTGGGGATCATGGGGATGCCGGGCTATACCGCCTATGCGGGCCTGCTGAAAATTGGCGAGCCTAAGCCGGGGGAAACGGTGGTTGTGGCTGCCGCCTCGGGGCCAGTTGGTGCGACCGTAGGGCAGATTGCGCGGCTGAAAGGCTGCCGCGTGGTGGGCATTGCGGGCGGCGCGGAAAAATGCGCGCATGTGGTGGATGTGCTGGGCTTTGACGCCTGCATCGACCACAAAGCCCCCGATTTTGCCGAGCAGCTGCGCGCCGCCTGCCCCGACGGGATTGATGTGTATTTTGAAAACGTGGGCGGCAAGGTGCTTTATGCTGTTCTGCCTTTGCTGAACGCCTTTGCGCGTATGCCCGTCTGCGGCGTCGTGTCGTGGTACAACCTGCCCGGCCTGCCCGAAGGCCCCGATATGGGGCCGGTAATCATGGGCACAATTCTGCGGATGAAGGTAAAGATCCAAGGTTTCATCATCTTCGACAGCTTTCCCCGCAGCCTCTATGCCGAGTTTGTGCGCGACATGACCGCGTGGCTGGACGCAGGCGAGATGCACTATACCGAAGAGGTGATCGACGGCTTGGAAAACGCCGCCGAAGGGCTTTACGGCCTGCTGGAGGGGCGAAGCTTTGGCAAGCGGGTGGTGCGGGTTTAAGGGGGCGGGATTGGATGCACAAATCCGTTCCCCAAAGGGGTGGTTTTTGGAACGTCGTGCGGATGCGAAGAATGGCTACAGCAATGCGCGGGTATCAAAGATTGCAAAATCGCTTGGCAGACGTCCTTGTGGCATGCGTCGGGCGTTACTCATCAGGGATATCAGCGGCTGTTTCTCCGCAACATCGGTGGCAATTACTCTACAGGCCCTAGTGGTGGAAACGCATCGAGCCACCCATTGCCTTCAACGACAATACCAGTGGCTTTTAATTCTGCAATAAACTTACGGTTTTTCCTGATTTCCTTGTCTTCTTGGTAGTTCCCTTCCCAACATGAATTACCTGCGAGACATTGTATCAGAAGTACCAAATAGCGCTTTATGACTGAAGCGGTGTAGTGAACACTGGCAAGATATCCATCTGAAATCTTCACAGCCTCGCGGGTCCAAGTCATTTTTTCTTTTTTTACAAATCGTTCAAAAGTCCATGTGATGCGATCAGGCGTGGATTCAGAAAAACACATTGATCCATGAGCAACTATAGACCTTACTTCGTAAAGTTCGTCTAACTGGTACTGAAGCCATAAAAGGTTGAGCTCTCCGGTCTGGAAAATTGGAAATTGCCTTAGCTTCGGGACGTTAGCCACAGCGTTGATAAGGAAATCCGTTTTTTCCTTGAAATGTCTTGGAAACCGTTTGGAAAGATTGAAAGATAAATCACGATCCGTTTCGTGCATTTTAAATACGAAATCATCGTGAGCGAACTCAAGATTTGAAAGCGCAATTAATGTCTTGCCTAGTGCGCCGTATTCTCCAGAATTTATGATAAAACCAGTTGGATCAGGATGGTAAATCAACGGCGCTTCCCAAATATCTGTTTCTGGTAGACAGGGTGATTTACCGAGAGCCCGTTGGCAACCCACTCGTTCGAAAAGCACTTGATCTGAACGTCAGTAAAGTCCGGCCTTCATTCGGAAACGCCCCAAAACGCTCTTTTTTGGCGCAGCGCAAAAAGCCCCGCCTTCCGTCACCAATAACCCCATTCAAAAACCAAAGCCGTTTTTGCATGTTTTCGGCATGTCTTGGCCCGCTGCATGCCCTTAGGCCCGGCCATAAGCCTCGGCAATTGCGACTTTCATCGCGGCTTCGGGGGTGTGGTCGGCCCATGTAACCAGTTGGAACGCGGGGTAGAAGCGTTCGGCGGCCATCACGGCGCTGGAAATCAGGCGGTCGATCTGGTCGGGGCCGGCCACTTGGCCACCGGCTAGGCACAAGCCATAGCGCCAGACCATCAGCTTTTGGTCGCCCCACCATGTGAACGCGCCTGTCCAGACCATGTCATTGCAGCGGTTCATCACATCATACAGCTCGGGGACGCGGCCTTCGGGGGGCTCCATTTCAAACGTGCAGATCAGGCGCAAGGTTTCATCCTGCGCCGACCATGCCAGCGTTAGTGAATAGGTGCGCCACTGCCCCTCAACCGCCATCGCGATCTGGTCATCAGTTACGCGATCAAACTCCCACGCATGGTGCTCGGCCAGTGTTTCGACGATGTCGATCGGGTGGACATCCTCGGCCATATAATCTTCTGCAAATGCCATGCTCAGCCTCGTATTCTTAATACCCCGTGCAGCCGTGCCCATGACAGGAATGGCGGCCACAAGAAGATGGGTGTTTGGCAATAACCAGCGTTTCGCCAACAGGCCTCTTACTAGATATAGTGTTGGAAGAACGAAACCCTGTAAAGGATTTTTTGGCAATTCTTCTGTGGACAAGTCAGAATTGATGACCTGCACGCCGCGATCTCAAGTGATTTGCACCAAGGCCTTGCAGAATTGGGCCAAAAAACTGAACCGGCTTGCGGAAAGCCACGCCATAATCGGCTTTGCCACCGCTTGCAAGGCACTGGCGAAAATGGTCTTGTAGGGTCGAAATGACGCCCTTGGCGCATCACAAAGGGCTTGGCAATGGCGGCAACGTTAAAAGATGTGGCGATCAAGGCGGGTGTCTCAACCTCGGCCGTTTCCCGAACCTTTACCGATGGGGCCTCAGTCTCAAAAAGGATGCGCCAAAAGGTCGAGGCAGCGGCGGCCGAGCTGGGCTATAGCCCGAACTTTCTGGCCCGCAGCCTGACCACGCGGCGCACGCAGTTGATCGGGCTGGTCAGCAACAACTTTCACAACCCTATCTTTTTGCAAGTGTTCGATCTGTTCACTCGCGGCTTGCAAGATAGCGGCCTGCGCCCCTTGTTGGTGAACCTGAGCGATGAGACCGCGCCGGGAAAGTCTCTGCAAATGTTGCAGCAATATTCTGTCGATGGCGCGATCGTGGCTTCATCCACCTTGCCGCCGGTGTTTTCCAAGGCATTTCGCGAACAAGGCTTGCCTGTTGTTCATACGTTTGGTCGCTATACCAGCGACCCGGATGTGCATGTGGTCGGCATTGATAACGTCGAGGCCGGGCGGATGGCTGCGCGGGAATTGGTCCTGCGCGGGTATCACCGGGTCGCGTTTTTGGGCGGACCGCAGGCGGCGACATCAACGATTGACCGCCTGAAAGGCTTTGCCGAAGAACTGAGCCTGCACCCTACCATTCAGGTTCACCACAGCTTTGCCGAGGCATATTCCTTTAACGCGGGCCGCGCCGAAATGCAGCGCTTGCTAAAACTTGGCCCTGCCGAGGCGTATTTTTGCGGCGATGACGTTCTCTCTATCGGTGCACTTAGTGCGGTTTCCGATGCGGGGCTAAATGTGCCAGAAGATATTGGGATCATTGGCCTGAATGACATGGAAATGGCGGGCTGGCAGAACATCAACCTGACCACCATCCAGCAACCGATCAAGCCGATTGTCAAAGCTTCGGTTGAATTGATGGTCCGGCTGTTGGCCGAGCCGGACCGCTACCCCGAGGCACGGCTATTTCCGTGTCGGGTGATCGAGCGGGGCACATTGCGGCCCCGCCCCACAGTTTAGCGAAACATCGGTGGGCGCGCATCCATCCACTCGCCATGTTTCTTAGCCGAGGCCACAGCCGTATGCACCGCCACCATTGACCGCAGCCCATCCGGCGCAGTTGGCAGGCCGTCCCGCACCTCACCGCGAATGGCATCGGCCAAATCGCAGTAGATGTTTGCCACCGCCAGCGGGAAGCCTTCGGGGTGGGCAATCGACACGCGGCTAAGGCGCTGTGCATCGGCATGCAGACCGCCCTCACCCTTTTCAATGATCTGCGTGCGACCGTTTACGGGCGTATAGATCAGCTGGTTTGGCTGTTCAGATGCCCAGCGCAAACCACCGGTTTCGCCAAAGACCTGAATATCAAACCCGTGCTGCCGCCCGATTGCGACAGAAGACGTCCAAAGACGCCCCACAGTGCCGCCTGCCATGCGGAAGTTGACCATCGCGTCATCTTCCAACACGCGGCTGGAAATGGTCGAGGCGAAATCGGCCGACAGTTTTTCAACCTGATCGTCGCAGATAAAGCTGGCCATATGCAGCGCGTGGATACCGCAATCGGCAAACTGTCCCGACACACCTGCCATCGCCGGATCATAGCGCCAGCGCACGCGCGGGTTGTCGGCATTGGTCGCGTCGCCGTGGTGGCCGTGGCTAAAGTTGGTGACCACAAGGCGGATCTTGCCCAACTCGCCCGCCCGCACCATGGCACGGGCTTGCCGCACCATCGGATAGGCCGAATAGCAGTAGTTTACGGCGCAGATCTTGCCCGTGGCCTTCGCCACTTTTACGATTTCTTCGCCTTGCTCGACTGTCATTGTCATCGGCTTTTCGCACAGCACGTTGAAACCGGCCTCAAGGAAAGCCTTGGTGATTTCAAAATGCGTGGCGTTTGGCGTGGCAACCGTGACCAGATCGCAGCGGTCGGCGCGGCCCTTTTCGCCTGCCAGCATTTCCTGCCAATCGCCATAGGCACGGTCGGCGGCAATGCCCAGACGCTGGGCATATTCGCGGCCTTCAGCTGCGCGGTGATCCAACGCCCCTGCCGCAAATTCAAAATGCCCGTCAGCCAATGCGCCAAGGCGGTGTGCCGGCCCGATTTGGCTGCCTTCTCCGCCACCAATCATGCCCCATTTCAGTTTTGCCATGATCGTATCTCCTTAGAAACCAATAGATTGCAGGTATTCGCGGTTCGCGCGGGCGTCTTCCATCGGGGTGCCGGGCTTGGACGGGTCGCAGTCTTGTTCAACCGTGCACCAGCCCGAAAACCCTGCATCCAGCAAACGCTGACGCACGGCGGGGAAATCAACGTCACCTTTGCCAAGGTTGCAGAAAATCCCCTGCCCGCAAGCCTTGTAGAAATCGGTGCGGTTGGCGACGACATCGGCTTTGACCACAGGGTCGATGTCTTTGAAATGCATGTAGGAAATGCGGTTGATATGGTGGTCCATAAATGCCACCGGATCAAAACCCGCATAGGAGTGGTGGCCAGTATCAAAGCAGATTTTCAGAATCTTTTCGTCCACCTCATCCAGCAAACGCTCCAGCTCTAGCTCAAAGTCCATAAAGCCTGCGGCATGGGCGTGAATGCCCACGGTCAGGCCATATTCCTCGGCACCCAGCTTGGCGATCGTGGCAATGCGGTCACGAAACGCGGTCCATTCAACCTTATCCATCTGCTCGGCCTCGGTCGCGCGGCCAGCGGTGGGCGCACGGCGGGGCGAGATAGAGTCGATCAGCACCAGATGCTGCGCGCCATGCGCCACCAGCGCCTTGCAGGTGCGCACGGATGCGTCCATCACCTCATCCCATTTTGCCGCATCATGGAACGGGCGAAACACCACGCCGCCGATGATTTCCAGATCACGTTCGGCCAAAGCAGGGGCCAGAATGGCCGGATCTTCGGGCATATAGCCGATAGGGCCAAGCTCGATGCCTTTGTACCCTGCGCCTGCGCATTGGTCCAACACCGACTGCCATGTCGGATAGGATGGGTCGCTGGCAAATTCGATACCCCAAGAGCAGGGCGCATTTCCGATTTTGATTGTCATTTCAGTGCCTTTCGCAAAATCAATAGGCGGCAACATCGACCCATGCTTTCGCACGGGACGAGGCAAGCGCCGCGGTCACAACTTGGGTCACGTCAAGGCCATCTTGAAACGTCGGCCAGACGGGAGTTTTGGTTTCAATCGCGCGCAGAAAATCCCGCGCCTCGATGATAATTTGGTCTTGATAGCCGGTGCCATGGCCGGGGCCTTGGCAAAACGGCAGGTAATCGGGATGCGCAGGGCCGGTCAGGATTTTGCGAAAGCCGCGCGTGGCTTCGGGTTCATCCATGCTATACAGCCAGATCGCATTCTGATCCTCTTGATCAAACTTGATCGCGCCTTTTGTGCCGGTGATTTCATAGGCATAGCCCATTTTCCGGCCATGGCTGATACGGCTGAAATACATCTGCCCCATCGCGCCATTGGCAAAGCGACACATCATTTGCGCGTGGTCATCATTGGTCACTTTACCACCGGGGCGGGTGGCGTGGACGGTTTCCACCTCGGCGATCAGGCTGGCAACCGGCCCGATCAGCGCCAAGGCGGCGTTAATCATATGCGGGGCCAGATCGCCCATCGTGCCATTGGCATCATCCAGCGTGCGCCATGTGGCGGGCGCATTCGGGTCGGCCATGAAATCTTCGGTATGTTCACCGCGAAACCACGTCACATCGCCAATCGCGCCATCGGCCACCAATTTGCGCGCAAACTGGCTGGCAGGGGTGCGGATATAGTTAAACCCCACCATAGAAATCTGGCCAGCCGAGGCCGCAACCATCGCGCGGCTATCCTCAATCGACGCGCCCAGTGGCTTTTCACAAAACACAGGTTTGTTCAGCGCAAAGGCTGCCAAAGCAATCTCACGATGGGTTTCCTGCGGCGAGGCAATCACAATCGCCTCAACCTTTGGGTCATTCACCAGCACCCGCCAATCGGCTGTTGCGCGAGCAAAGCCAAAGGCCACACGGTAGCGTTCTGCACTGGCATCTGAATTGGCGCAGACCATTTCCAGCTTTGGGCGCAGGCCTGTGTTGAACACTGCGCCCACCGCCGACATTGCGACGGCATGGGCCTTACCCATATAGCCACCGCCAATGACTCCTATTCCAATATCTGCCATACTGCCCTCCCAAGTGCCGATCTGAAGCTTCATCGCAAATATGATTTGCAACCGGTTGCAAAATTAGTATCCTTGGATTAAGAGTCGCGCAAGCGTCATTGTTGCCACACACCACCGAAAGTCAAAAACCATGCCAGACACCACCCTTAAATTGACCGTGGCACAAGCCATCATCAAATATCTGGAAAACCAGTTTATTCAGATCGATGGTCACGAATGGCGGCTCTGCGGTGGCGGGTTTGGTATTTTCGGCCACGGGAATGTGACCTGCCTGGGCGAGGCGCTGTATGATGCGCGCGACACGTTGCCGCTGTACCGTGGCCAGAATGAACAAAGCATGGGTTTTGCCGCCGCCGCCTATTCCAAGCAATGGCTGCGCCAGCGCTTTATGTTTTGTACCGCCAGCGCAGGGCCCGGCACCGCCAACCTGCTGACAAGTGCGGCACTGGCCCATGCCAACCGCTTGCCGATGCTGATGCTCTGCGGTGACACCTATGTCACCCGCCTGCCCGACCCGGTGCTGCAACAGCTGGAACATTTCGGCAATCCGTCGCTTGGCGTGAATGACGCGTTCAAACCCGTGACGCGGTTCTGGGATCGCATCACCCACCCGGCGCAGATCTTGCAATCCTTGCCTGCGGCACTTGCGACCATGCTCGACCCTACCGATTGCGGGCCTGCCTTTATCGGCCTGCCGCAGGATGTCCAGGGCTGGACCTTTGATTACCCCACCGGTTTCTTTGCCAAGCGGGTGCACCGTATCCGCCGCCAAGCCCCAGATGTGGCCGAGGTCGCAGATGCCGTGGCCCTGCTGATATCCGCCAAGCGCCCGATGATTATCGCAGGTGGCGGCATTCAATATTCTGGCGCCGTGGCTGAACTGACAGAGTTTGCAACGGCACATAACATCCCCGTGGTCGAAACCATCGCCGGCCGCGCGAATATGCTGCAAGACCACCCGCTGAACATCGGGCCGGTGGGTGTGACAGGCTCCGACAGCGCCAACGCGATTGCCGAGCGTGCCGATGTAATCCTTGCCGTCGGCACGCGATTGCAAGATTTCACCACGGGTTCGTGGACTGCCTTTGCCAAGGACGCGCAGATCATTGGCCTGAACGTGGGCCGCCATGATGCGATGAAGCATCTTTCCTTGCCGGTTGTTGGCGATGCCAAGCTGGGGTTTGCGGCATTGTCGGCCGCTATGGGCGGGCACAAAGGCGCCGCCGATTGGGTGGGTTTTGCGCAGGCCGAGCGCGCGAAATGGGTGGGTTACACCAATGAGATTACCAAGGCGGGCAATGGCCCGAATTCCTATGCCCAAGTGATCCGCGTGGTGAATGAGCTTTGCGACCCGCGCGACCGAGTGGTCGCCGCCGCAGGTGGTTTGCCCGCCGAAGTCACCGCGCATTGGCAGACCAAAGACATCGGCACCGTCGATGTAGAATTTGGATTTTCCTGCATGGGGTACGAGATTGCGGGCGGTTGGGGCGCTAGAATTGCACAATTCGAACGTGAGCCGGAACAAGACACCATCGTCTTCACTGGCGACGGCAGCTATTTGCTGATGAACTCGGACATCTATTCCTCGGTGTTGACAGGGCGCAAACTGATTGTCTGCGTGCTGGATAACGGTGGCTTTGCCGTGATCAACAAACTGCAAAACAACACCGGCAACGAAAGCTTCAACAACCTGATCGCCGATTGCCCCACTGTGCCTGCGCCCTTTGCCGTCGATTTCGCGGCACATGCGGCCTCAATGGGGGCCAATGCCGAAACCGTATCAAACCCCGCCGAATTTGCCGAGGCGTTCAAGCGTGCCAAAACAGCCGATAAAACCAGCGTCATCGTGATGCAGGTCGATGCCTATAATGGCTGGACGACCCAAGGCCACACTTGGTGGGAGGTTGGCACACCCCATATCACCCAGAACCCCAAAGTCGCCGCCAAGCATACCGAGGTAGAATCGGCCCGCGCCAAGCAAAGAAAGGGCGTGTGATGGATGTGATCGCAGGCATCGCCAAGAACCGCTTTGTCGTCGTGGGCCGCGTGGGGATGGATCTGTTCCCCGCCCCCGGCGCAGCAGTGGAAACCGCCGACCAGTTTACCGCCGATATGGGCGGCTCGTCGGCCAATATTGCAGCGGGGATTGTAAAGCTCGGTGGCCAGGCTGCCCTTGTGACCCGCGTGTCGGATGATGCTGTGGGGCGGTTTTGCGTGAACAAACTGCATCACTATGGCATAGACACCACTTACGTGACCCCAGTGGGTGGCGAGGCACGCAATTCGCTCGCGCTTTACGAAAGCCGAGTGCAGGGCCACCAATCCGTGATCTACCGCAACGGCGCCGCTGATTTTGAGATGACGGTCGCAGATGTTGAGGCTGTTGATTACAGCCAGTTCGGGGCCTTGGTCACTGCTGGCACGGTCTTTGCGGCTGAACCCTCTCGGACGGCTGCATTTCGCGCATTTGAACTTGCCCGCGCGGCCGGCCTTCCGATCATCTTTGACGTCGATTACCGCCCTTACAGCTGGCCCTCGGCGCAAGTTGCGGCCGATGTTCTGTCGCGCGCTGGCGCCATGTCGGACGTGATCATCGGCAATGATGATGAATTCGGCTTTATGGCGGGGGCCAAGGACAAAGGTCTTGCCAAAGCCCGCGATCTGGCCACGACGAGCGCCACGATTGTGGTCTATAAAATGGGCGAGCATGGCGCGATTACCTTCGCAGACGGGCAAGAAATCCGCACAGGCATCTACCCCGTTACCGCCCTAAAACCCACTGGCGCCGGTGATAGTTTCATGGCCGGTCTGCTTTCCGGCATTGCCGCCGGGGCTGACTTGCAAGCTGCGGTATTGCGCGGTTCGGCCTGTGCAGCCATTGTGGTGGCCAAACCGGGCTGCGCCCCAGCGATGCCTTTTCCTGATGACCTAGCAACATTCCTGGCGGCCCATCCCGGCCCGACCACCCCAGCCTAAAGGACCACCCAATGCATTTCGCCCCCCATGACAATAAGAACAAACCTATCATTGACGCCGATGATGCCAATGTTCCCCTAAACTATTTCAACATCGTCAAGCTAAAGGCGGGCGAAGCGTTTGAGTACCAGGTGCCGGGCTATGAAACCTGCATCGTGCCTGCCACGGGCACTGTTGATGTGTTGGTCGAAGGGCTCGCGTATAAATCGCTCGGCAACCGTACCGCCGACGTGTGGGATGGCGAGCCCGAAGGCGTCTATATTCCCGTGGGCGCCAAGGTGACAATAGTCGCTGTACGCGATACCGAAACCTTTATCGCCGGGGCGCGTTATGACAAGGTTCTGGAGCCATTTGACGTGCGTGTGGCCGATATCGACAAGGTGCAATACGGGTCGGATGACACCAAAACCCATCGCAAAATCAAGCACATCCTTGGCACAAAATACCATGACAAAGTGGGCCGCCTGCTGGTCAGCGAGCTGTTCACCGTGGGTCAGGGCGGCTGGTCCGGCTTTCCGGCGCATAAGCATGACACCGACCGCAAAGATGCCGCAGGCAACATCATCGAAACGCGCCATGATGAAACCTATAACTTCCGCTTCCGTCCCAATCACGGCTCGGGCGTACAAATCATCCAGCATGAAGAGGGCAAGCCCGGCGATGCCTATCAACTGATGGACGGCTCTACGATCACTTTGAAAAGCGGCTATCACCCCTGCGCCGTGATGCCGGGGTATGAGATGTATTACTTTACGATTTTGGGCGGGCTGTCACAGCGCAGCCTCGTGCAATATTTCCAGCCTACCCATGCCTATCAGATTGAAACGATCCCCGGCATCAAAGACATGATCGCGAAATTCAAATGACGCTGGCCACATTATCGCAGGTGCTGCAACCCGCGCTGGCAGGGCGCTATGCCGTGGCCGGTTTGGTGACATTGGGGTGGGAGGATATGCGCGCCTTTGTCGCCGCCGCCGAGGCCGAAGGCTGCCCCGTGATCTTGCAAGCGGGGCCTTCGTGCCGCGCCCACACGCCGTTGCCAATTTTGGGCAAAATGTTCCGGCATCTGGCGGAGCATGCCTCGGTGCCGGTCGTCGCCCATCTGGACCACGGCTATACGATGCAGGAATGCCGCGAGGCGCTGGACAGCGGCTTTACCTCGCTGATGTTTGATGGGTCGCGCAAGCCCTTGGCGCAGAATATCGACGAGACGGCAGAGATCGCCGCGATGGCCCATGCGGCAGGCATTTCTTGCGAAGGTGAGATCGGTTTTGTCGGCTATGCCAAAGGCGAAAACTCGGCCGGCACCGATCCGGATGAGGCCGCGAAATTTGCGCGGGAAACAGGCGTCGATGGGATGGCCATCTCGGTTGGCAATGTCCATTTGCAGCAAGATAAAGAGGGCGGGCTGGATATCGCCCGCATCCGCGCGATTGAGGCGGTGACGACAGTGCCGCTGGTTATTCACGGCGGGTCCGGCGTGCCCGTGGCCCAGCGTACAGAACTGGCGCGGGGCTCGAACATCTGCAAATTCAACATCGGAACCGAGCTGCGCATGGCTTTTGGCGATGCCCTGCGTACGGCGGTTAACAGCGATCCCAGCCGCTTTGACCGCGTAACGATATTGAAAGAAACCCACGATCCGATGGTCGCCGCCACCCGCCGCGTTTTGCGGGCGTTTATGCCGGAATAAGCAGGCAACCGATGCTTGCCCAAGCGCGGCATGGGGCCTAGGGTCAGGCCAGATCGACGACAATCACAAAAGGCGTGACCGATGAAAAAACTGGTATTGACGGGGGCCGCAGGGCGGCTTGGATCCTATTTGCGCGAACCGCTGTCCAAGCTGTGCGACAAATTGGTAACGACCGATCGAGTGGCCGATATCGGCAAGCTCTACCCGAATGAACGTTATGTTCAGGCCGATCTGGCCGAGCTGGCGCCGATGGTCGACTTGCTGGCCGGGGCGGATATGGTGGTGCATTTCGGGGCCATCGGGGATGAGGCGCCGTGGGACCAGATTTTGCCGTCCAACATCATCGGGGCGTATAATATCTGGGAAGCGGCCTATCAGAACAAGGTGCGGCGGGTGGTCTATGCCTCGTCTATCCATGCGGTGGGGATGTATCCGAAAAACCAGTTTATCGGCACCGATGTCGCGCACCGGCCCGACACGTTTTACGGGCTGGCAAAATGTTTTGCCGAAGATCTGGCAAGCCTTTACTGGGAAAAGCGTGGGGTTGAAGCGGTCTGCATGCGGATCGCGAGCGCGGCCAAAGTTGGCAATCTGCGGGCTTTGGGGTCTTGGCTGAGCTATGATGATCTGATCCATCTGGTGACGCGGGCGATTGATACGCCGGTCACGGGCTTTACTGTGATTTATGGCGTTTCAAACAATGATCGGTCGCCGCTCGATAATTCAAAGGCCAGCTATCTGGGGTACCGGCCCAAGGATAATGCCGAAGTTTTTGCCGCTGAAATAATGGCGTCCTCGGCGCCTTTGAACCCGCTGGACCCGACAGATATGTGCCATGGTGGGCCGTTTGCCTCGATTCCGCTGGGGGAAAGCGGCGTCGCGAAGCTGAATATCGTGGATGATGCCAAGAAAAACTGAGGCTTGGCCCGAAATTTTCGCGCAATGTCCGCGCAATGACCGCGCGCGGACACCTCATCAAGCCATTGAATTAAAACAGTTTAGGGAATTGTCTTTACCCGACATTAACCTTTGGCCAGAGCGGCGCTCTCGGCCTTGAGAGAGCACGCGAGTTGGCGGGTATGGCCATGCTTGCCGTGATGGAAATGAGGCTGATGGCATCTGATGCCCGCCCTGCCAAGAGCAAGCGGCGGGTGACATATAGGGCACCAAGCCGCGCCATACTCCGGCAAAAAACTTGGACCAACGCCAAAGAAACCCTGTTTTAGGAATGATCTTTTTCCAGTCGCATTTTGCGGGGCCCTCGCTATGCTTTGACTTGGTTTCTGGAACTTAAAAGGCAATGGACAGCATTTGCTTTTCAGATTTCGTATTACAGCGCCGGACACGGCAGCTTACCCGCGCTTTGGACATTGTTCCGATCGGGGCGCGCGCCTTTGATTTACTGGATTTGCTGATTACCCATCGCGAGCGGGTGGTCGGGCGTGACGAGATTATGGCCGCCGTCTGGCCCGATGTGGTGGTGGGCGAGAATAACCTGAATGTGCAGGTGGCCAATCTGCGCAAAATTCTGGGCGGGGATGCTATCCTTACCGTGCCCGGCAGGGGGTTGCGTTTCGGGCTGGAGGTTGTGCCCAGCGCGGCGCTGGCCTTGCCAGACCGGCCATCGGTGGTGGTTTTACCGTTCAACAATTTTGGCGGAGATCCTGATCTGGATTGGTTCGCTGACGGCTTTGTCGAGGATATTACGACAGAACTGTCGCGTTTTCGCGATCTGTTCGTCGTTGCCCGCAACTCGGCCTTTGTTTATCGAGACAGGCCGCGCGATCTGCGTGCGATATCGCGCGAGTTGGGGGTGCGTTATGCGGTTGAGGGCAGCGTGCGCGCCACGGCAGACCGCGCGCGGGTGGCAGCACAACTGGTTGATGCCACGACGGGCTGTCATGTCTGGGCTGAAAATTTTGACCGGGATTTTTCGGCGTCTTTTGACACGCAGGCGCAGGTGGCGCGGGCGATTGTGACCTGCCTTGCCCCCCAGATTGACCGCGCAGAGGCCGAGCGGATAAGAGTGACGCCGATGGAAAACCTTACGGCAAGGGGTTTGGCATTGCGTGCCTGGTCGGTGGTTTCGGCGGGCGATATGACCTATGACCGCCGCGCGCGCGATGCGGCGGACGGGCTGGCGCGGCAAGCGCTTGCGCTGGACCCGATGTCGGGGGTGGCGTGGCGGGTTTTGGCGTGGGTGGCGTGGTGGCATATCTATCACGCGACAACGCCTTCGGTGGCAGATACCCTGACCGCAGGGATCGACGCCGCAACACAGGCCATAGCCGCCGACCCGACCGATCATCACGCGCGGCGCATCCGCGGTTTGCTGCATTCCATGCACCGCAACGCCGAGGTTGGCCTGCAGGAATTGCGTCAGGCGCATGAGATGAACCCCAACTGCGCCGTGACGCTGGCTTGGCTGGGGCTATACGAGGCGTTTAGTGGCGATGCGGACAAAGCTGTGCCGCTGACCGAGGCCGCCTTGCGGCGCAGCCCGCGTGACCCTGCGCGCGGGTCGCTTTTGGCCGCTTTGGGGTTTGCGCATTTTGCTGTCCGCAATTATCAGACTGCGGCTGAAACGGCAGATGCCGCCCTTGCCGAGGCTGTTGGCAGTGCAACGCCGCTGATCCTTGGCGCCATTGCCTGGGTCGGGGTTGGGCGGATGGACCGCGCGGCCGAGGCCTTTGAACAGGTCAGCGCGATAGCCCCGACACTGGTCGCAGCGCGGCTGGCCGGGCGTTGGCTGACCACGAACCCCGATTACCTTGCGCGTGCGCATATGTTCTTTCGCATAGCGGGTGGACTTGCCCCGCCCGAAGCGGCTGACGGTTTGCGCTAGGCCGGATTTGGCCTGCGTATCCGCGCCTTTCGTCGCTGGGGCGCGGCTGTGTTGCCGCCCGAAATACACCTGTGGATTTAGAAGATTTTAGCCGCGCTGATAGCCGCCAAAGGCCCAGAAGCGTATGTTTGCAAGGCTGGGGTTTGGAAGGCTGGGGACAGCAGAATTCCCCGGCCAAAACAGCAATTGGGAGGAAACGACATGGCGTTCTATCTCTATCAACTTAGCTATTCGAAAGAGGCGATCAAGGCGATGGTTGCCAGCCCGTCCGACCGCGAGGCGGCGGCCCGCAAGCTGATCGAGGCGCTTGGCGGCAAGCTGCATAATCTGTTCTTTGCATTCGGGGAATATGATGTGATCTGCCTGATCGAAGGGCCGGATGACAAGATGATGATGGCGGGCGCGGCGGCGGTTGGATCGGCGGGTACCATTTCCAAGTCGAACACTGTCAAGCTGATGACGGCGGCCGATGCGATGGCGGCGTTGGCGTTGGCTGGCAAGGTGACGGGCGCATATAAGGCGCCGCAGGGCTGAAGGCATCTGGAAACAGAGGCGTTTGGGCGCAGCAGGCAGGGTTGACGGGGATGCGTTTTACCCTGCCCGCGTAGCCTAGGCGGAACCCTGACAGGGCGGGAGGGTAGGCGCGAGGGTATCGGCTGCCTGCCCTGAGCTGTGAAACCCGACATTGCCGAAGTACGGCGAACAGGATGGCCAATTCTGGCCGTTTCAGATGGACGGCGCCTGCGCGCACGCAGGTGGCGAAACTGGCACACGCGTCTGCGCGGGCAACAAGAACACAGGTAATAGTGACACAACCTATTGATTTGGAGTGGCAAAATGGCGGGAACATCAGAAACCAATGGCCGTCTGTGGGGCGCACAAGCGCGTGACTGGGCCGATATTCAAGAGGGTCAGTTCGCCGCCGCCTATCACGCGGTGCTGGCCCATGCCGGTGTGCGGCAGGGCACCCGGCATATGGACGCGGGCTGTGGAGCGGGGATGGCGGCGTCTCTTTCGGCCTCATTAGGGGCGCAGGTTTCGGGGATCGATGCGGCCGAAGGGATGCTGGCGATTGCCCGTGAACGCACGCCAAGCGGTGATTTCCGGCAAGGCGATCTGGAGGCGCTGCCTTTTGATGATGACGCCTTTGACCTGGTGACCGGTTTCAACGCGTTCCAGTTTGCAAGCGACCCCGCCAAGGCCCTGCGCGAGGCGGGGCGCGTCACCCGCCCTGGCGGTATGGTCGTCGTCACCACGTGGGGCGACCCAGTCGGCATGGATGCGGCGACGCTGATCATGGCAATGAGGCCGATGCTGCCCCCTGCCCCGCCCGGCAGCCCCGGCCCTTTTGCCCTGTCGGACGTGACAGCGCTGCGGGCCTTTGCCGAAAAGGCGGGGCTGGCGCCGGTGACGGTGTTCGACGTGGATTCGCCCTGGTATTACCGCGATGAGGCGACGGCGCTGCGTGGCTTTGGGGCCGCAGGCATTGCGACGCTGGCCAAAGAGCGCGTCGGTGAAGCCGCTTTCGACACAGCAATCAGCGCTGCGCTGGCCCCGTTCCGTCAGGCTGATGGCAGCATGCGGCTTGGCGCAAAAGCGCGGTGCCTTGTCGCCACGCCCAAGTGATCTGACGAGCCGCGCTGCATGCAGGTTGCCGCTATGCGGTGCAAGCTGGCAGGCGGCAGTTCAGGGCGCGCTGGCCATTTGTCGGCGCGGCTTTTTGGCTGCAGGTTCATTTTGCCGCGTCCTGACTATATCGCGTCCTGACTATGCCCCGTCTAGAATACTCCCCATCTGGCGGCTTTCGGCCGCCTTGCGGTTTTCGTTTCTTGTGCCTTTGGCCAATCAGGGCCAAGGTCTGGGGCGGCGCTATTGCCTGAAAACCCGTGCGCTGGCATTTGTGCGTTGGGTGCCCCTGCCTGTGTTATGCTGTGCAGTGCTATGCTATGCAAGGCCATGCTCTGGCATGCCGTTTTCCATCATATTGGTCACTTTGACCTGACTATTACGGATTCTGGGTTGTCAGAGCCGCCGATTCACTCTTTATTGACTCACCACTCAATAAAAACAAAACGAGACTAGGGAGACCAAGATGAACCTTAAATCAACATTATCCGCTCTTGCAATCTGTGCTGCAGGCCCCGCGCTGGCCGATTGTGGCACTGTTCGTTTTTCTGATGTCGGCTGGACCGATATTACCGCGACCACGGCCACGACATCCATTCTGCTTCAGGCGCTTGGCTATAAAACCTCTACCGATATTCTGTCTGTGCCAATCACTTATGCGTCGATGGCGCAGGGTGATATTGATGTATTCCTGGGCAACTGGATGCCGACGATGGAAGGCGATATTGCCAGTTACCGCGAGGCGGGCACCGTTGACACTGTGCGCACCAATCTGGAAGGCGCGAAATACACGCTGGCAACCAATGCCGCAGGTGTTGCGGCAGGCATCACCGATTTTGCCTCGATTGCGCAGGCCAAAGACGCGCTGGATGGCAATATCTATGGCATCGAGGCCGGCAATGACGGCAACCGTCTGATTCAGGATATGATCGACGCCAATGCTTTTGGTCTGGACGGGTTTAACGTGGTCGAAAGTTCCGAACAGGGCATGTTGGCGCAGGTTGAGCGTGCGGATGACCGCAACGAGCCGGTTGTGTTTCTGGGCTGGGAACCCCATCCGATGAACGCGAATTTCAAGCTGACCTATCTGCCCGGCGGTGACGATTATTTCGGTGCCGACCTTGGCGGCGCAATTGTCGCCACCAACACCCGCGCGGGCTATGTTGCGGAATGCCCGAACACCGGCAAGCTGTTGCAAAACCTGTCTTTCTCGTTGTCGATGGAGAACGAGATCATGGGGGCCATTCTGAACGACAAGGTCGAGCCTGACGCTGCCGCAAAGGCATGGCTTGCGGCCAATACCGCTGCCTGGACACCGTGGCTGGATGGTGTGACGACCATTGATGGTGGCGACGCCGTCGCTGCAGTAACCGCCGCTTTGGCAAAGTAAACACCAAAGGGGGCCACCAGTTGGCCCCCTTTTTACCGATAGGGGAATATGGATGAACTGGTTGACAGATTACAAGATTCCGGTCGGGGATTGGTCTGAAAGCATTGTCGATTGGTTGAAATCCAACGGACGGCCCGCATTTGACCTGCTGAGCGACGGGCTGAACTGGATGATCGACGGAATTGTCTGGAGCCTGCAAACCCCGCCCTCTTGGGTCATTGTCATCCTGTTTCTGGCGCTGACTTGGGTGCTGCAACGGTCTTGGAAGGTTTGCCTGCTGGTTCTTGCCTGCCTGTTTTTCGTAATCAATCAGGGCTATTGGGACGAAACGACCGACAGCCTTGCGCTGGTGGTTTCGTCTTGTGTGGTCTGCATGGGGCTGGGCGTGCCGATTGGCATCTTTCTGGCGCACCGGCCGCGGGCCTATCAATCGCTTAGCCCGATTCTCGATCTGATGCAGACGCTGCCGGCCTTTGTGTATCTGATCCCTGCCATTGTGTTTTTCGGGTTGGGCATGGTGCCCGGCCTGTTCGCCACGGTTATTTTCGTGCTGCCCGCCCCGATCAGGCTGACGTATCTGGGCGTGTCAAAAACCCCGACCGGCTTGCTTGAAGCCGCCGAGGCCTTTGGCGCCACGCCATCGCAAAAGCTGTGGAAGGTTGAATTGCCCTATGCTTTCCCGCAGATCATGGCGGGGCTTAATCAGGTTATCATGCTGTCGCTCTCGATGGTTGTGATCTCGGCCTATGTTGGCGCGAATGGATTGGGCAAGCCTGTTGTGCAGGCCTTGGGGCGCAATGATCCGGGCTTGGGGTTTGAATCGGGATTTGTGATTGTGGCAGTGGCGATCTTGCTTGACCGTATGCTGAGGGTGAATAAATGAGCGCGGTAGTCTTTGACAACGTATCGATCGTCTTTGGCGATGACCCGCAATCGGCCTTGCCCTTGATGGACCAAGGGATGGAGCGCGCCGAAATCCGCGCGCAAACCGGGCAGGTTCTGGGTGTGCATAATTGCTCGCTGAGTGTTGAGCCGGGTGAAATTCTGGTTTTGATGGGGCTGTCAGGGTCGGGGAAATCGACGCTGTTGCGGGCCGTGAACGGATTGAATCCGGTGATCAGGGGTGATGTGCAGATCAATGTTGACGATTGGTCTTGTGCCATCAACAGCTGCACCGCGGCCGAGCTGCGGCGTGTGCGGCGTGAATGCGTTTCGATGGTTTTCCAGCAATTCGGGTTGCTGCCGTGGCGCACTGTGCGCGACAATGTCGGCTTGGGGCTTGAGCTGTCAGGCATGGGCAAAGCCGAGCGCAACAAGCGCGTTGATGAGGAATTGGGGCTGGTCGGGCTTGCCGATCGCGCCGATGCGCTGGTTGGGGAATTGTCGGGCGGGATGCAGCAACGGGTTGGCCTTGCCCGCGCCTTTACGACCGATGCGCCGATTTTGCTGATGGATGAGCCGTTCTCGGCGCTCGACCCGCTGATCCGCAGCAAATTGCAGGACGAGTTGCTGGATTTGCAGCGCAAACGCAACCGCACCATCATCTTTGTCAGCCATGATCTGGACGAGGCTT
Source organism: Pseudorhodobacter wandonensis (assembly GCF_001202035.1). Classification (GTDB taxonomy): domain Bacteria; phylum Pseudomonadota; class Alphaproteobacteria; order Rhodobacterales; family Rhodobacteraceae; genus Pseudorhodobacter; species Pseudorhodobacter wandonensis. The sequence continues at coordinate 164,722 of NZ_LGHT01000026.1, forward strand.
TCAAGATCGGCAACCGCATTGCCATAATGGAAGGCGGGCGCATCGTGCAATGCGGCACCCCGCGCGATATTTTCACCAATCCGATCAATGAATACGTGGCCGAATTCGTGACCCATATGAACCCGCTGGGGGTGTTGACCGCGCGGGATGTCATGATGGCGGGCACGTCAGATGGCCCCTTGGTTGAGGCCGAGACGCCGGTTCAGGAAGTTATCCAGCAAATTGCTGACGGTGCGCTGCAAGTTGTAAAAGACGGCAAGGTGATCGGCCAGATAACCCAAGCGTCGATTCTGGCGCGTCTGGCACCGCAGCAAGGCTGAGGCGCGCGAAGGGGATAGCGCGGGGAATGGGGTGCGCCAATTCTGTGGCAAAGCCAGAGTAGCGTTTCAACAGCCCTTGGCTGGGCAATCTGGGCGGTTGCGCGATGTTAGATCCTAATCAGATGGTTATCCCATGCTCTGTTTGACCGACTGTGGGATACGGGCATGTCATCAACCATATTCAGAAAAGTGCCGAACCCGTCAGTCATCACCAAAGCCCTGTCGACGGCAGACAAACCGCAGACATCCGGCCGCGCGCGCATTTTGATGTAATTGCCCTCGGTGTCAAAGATTTGCACCTGACCGCCCTTTGGCGAGGAAATTGCGACAAACCGATCGGAGTCGAAAACCGCGACAGAACCGGCATATCCCTGCATTGCGTCATGTTCCGCTTGCGGGGCCATGGCCAGAATTGGCTTGCCCGCCCCAAGCTGGTGCAAGCCCAAAAGCGCAGGGCTGGTTGCGATATCGCCCTCCCACTGCATTGCAAAGGCTATCTGCCCTTGCTTTGTCACCGACAGGTGCCGGATCGAGGCTTTGCTCGCATCCGGGGCAAGGCGTACCTGTTGCACAATGGTTCCGTCCGGTTCCACATAGGTCAGGTTGGGCGCCATCGTATCGAGGTTCAGCTTGTTCCGATCGCCGGGCCCGGTCCGAATGCCGCCATTTGCGACAGCCAGCGTTTCGGCACCCGGAAGCCGCAGAATTTCATGTGGCCCAATTCCGCCAGAAGCGATTTCCCCCATTCGGGTATAGTCTGCGCGGCGCGACCAAAGCCCGATCCGGCCTTCGCCGGTTTCGGCAACCACTTCAGACGTGTAAAGCGTGTCGCCGTCCAGAGAGAACGCCCCGTGGCCGTTGAATTCGTGACCGGGAGGCGTGGCAAGGGTGCGGATCGCGGCGCCGGTCGCACAGTTGATGACCAAGGCATAGGTGCCGGGGCGCCGGGCAAATGCAACGGCTTCGGGGCGGGTCGGATGGGCGGTGGCCGCATGGCCACGTGCCGGCAGTGCAACGCGAAAGCAATCCTCGCCCTGACTGGTCAGGCCGAACAGGGCATAGCCTCCATCCGGTTCGCGCGCGGCGGCGACAAATGTCGGGTTGCCAGCGTCTGCCCATGACAAGGTTGGAATTGTCCCCGCAGCCAGAAGGCCACCTAGAAAACCGCGCCGTGTCGTCATTTTCTCAGTCTCCGTCCAAGGCGTTCAGCCCCATTGTCACGCCCAAAGCCGTGCTAAACTCTTTGTTAACCGTGCCGCGCAAAAGGGTGATGCCGGTTTGCACTGCTTCCAGTTTAAAGCGGGATGCCGGATCATCGACCCCTGAAAAATCCGGATCGTCCAGTTCAGATACCATCCAACGCAGGCGCTGAAAATCCTCGCGGGTGCCGACTGCCGCGTTCTCATCCGCGACAAGGGCCAAGGCCAGTTTTTCGTGATTTTCGAGCGACAGCGCCAGATTTCGTTGCGACCGTGCCGACAAGCGCCCTTCGGCACGCAATGCGCGCGGCTTGTCAAAGGTTCCCAGCGGAAGCCCCAGCCGTTCATTTACGTCAAACTGCAGACTGGTCAGCAGGGCCGTGAAAAGCACTTGCCGCGCCTCGGAGGTATCGAGAAAGCGGGTGTTTTGCGCAGAACCGGCGGTGCGCATGACTGTCACAAAATCGCTTTCCCAGGTGGTTTTCACCTCGGCACCGATATTGGCAAGATCGGCCGAGGCTGCCCTGACCAGACCGCATCCGGGATCTGCGGTGGTGTAGCCGTTGAAATCCGGGTCGAATAGCATCGTCTCAATGGCATATAGCCCGCGGGCAGACACCGGTTCATCATGATATTGTTCAGGGGTTTGCAGAATCTTGTCCTGACCGGACAGGATGCGGCCAAGGGCACGTTGACGATGTCCCGCTATGTCGGGCCAAAAGGCGATAATCTGACGCCTGGAGGCTTCTTCCAACGGCCCTACCCGCAGGTCCTGAATGCCGAACCATGCATCCATCGCACCGTTCCAAGCGGAAATTAGGTCGGGGTTTTGGGGTGTGCAATCCTTTTGCGCGGCCTGTGCAAGCGTCGCGGTCTTTTCGGCAAAATCCTCGACTCCGGGTAAAACCACCTTTGTCAAAACCCTGTCAACAGGATCGTCCGCTTTGGCCTGAAGCGGCATGAGCAGCAGGGCTATGAGAGCAAATTGGCGCATGTCAGAGACTTTCAAGAAAGTGAATAATGGCGTCGCGGTCGGCTTTTGGCAGGTTGACGATCCGGTCGCGGGCCGCTTGCGCCTCGCCCCCGTGCCAAAGCACTGCTTCAAGAATGGACCGCGCCCGACCGTCGTGCAAAAAGGTTGCTTGCCCCGAGACCTGAGCCGTCAGGCCAATGCCCCAAAGCGGTGCGGTCCGCCATTCGCTACCTGTTGCGCGCCCCTCGGGGCGGTGATCGGCCAGACCGTCCCCCATGTCATGGAGCAGCATGTCGCTGTAAGGCCAGACCAACTGAAAGCTTTGCGCGACGTCGCCCTGCATGCGACCCGTTACAAATTTGGGCGTGTGGCACGCGATGCAACCTGACGTATAAAAGATTTCCTTGCCGCGCAGAACTTCGGGGGCGTCAAATCCGCGGCGTTCGGGCCCGCGACGTTCGGGCACGCCAAGGTTGCGCGCGTAAAAGGTAACCAGATCCAGAGACTCGGCGCTTACCTCGACGCCGGTTGTCGGATCGGCACCGTTTGGCGCAGAAGAACAGGCGGATTCAGCCTGCGTGCAATCCCCCGCACTTGACGGGTGCAGCGGGGTGGATAACCCCATATCCCCCGAGAATGCTGCGGCGGACTGCTCTTTGATCGTGGGCATGCCTGCCTTGTGTCCGAACCGCCCGAGCATCGGCTTTCCGAACTCGGCCGACATCACGATATTCGGGCGGCCGGAAATGCCATCCCCATCGGCATCGTCGGGGTCGGCAAGGGCAAGAATGTCCTTGGCCGGAATTGCCTCCATCAAGCCAAGTCCGATCATCTGCGGGGCAACACGCGGCGAGATCATCAAATCCGGGTCCAGAGGGCCGTAGGCCGGGTTAGAAATCGAATAGATCGGTGCCCGCAGGTTGACAACTTCGCCGCCCGCCAATGCCACGGGCATTTCGGTCCAATCTGTGTGCATCTGGCCTTCGGCCGGAATGCCGGGCAACGAGAAGTTCTGAAGCTGCCCGCCATAAGTCGGGTCATTCCGGGTTGCTATCCAGTCAGAGATTTCTTGCATTTCGGCGGCATGATCTGCAGGCAAAGACAGCCGCAGAAAGATTGCGACCGGAGTTTCGTCCGGGCCTGGGGCGGGTGCCCCCGGCCGTCCTTTAGGTGACATGCCTGACAGGCGCGTGCGTTAAAGATCGGGCCTAACCCGTCCGATGCTGTGGTGGATGAGGGGGCCGAAACCCAAGTCTTTGTAAATAGCCCGTTCCCAAGGTTGAACGTCATTCGCCCTTCAAGCCCGATGTTCGCCGATGGGTCCGAGAATGCATCTGCATTCGGTCGCGCACGAACAGTTGCCGCGCCTGCGGGCTTTTCTTCGAAACGCTCGGGCCGTGTGAAATCGGTGGTCGGCGCAGTCACAGCCCCGATTCGGGCTGCTTCTTTGGCCGTGCGGGGCATTAGCGGAAGCTGAAAATCAGGCAGGCTTTGACCATATACAGCACCCGGCAATGAAATGGCCAGAACGGCACCAAAACGGGCAACCCTTGGGCAAAGGGAACGGGCAGATTGTATCACTTAAAGACCTCTCCAGCAGCATCAAGCGTACTGTCGCCTTCTAAAACGACACCAGACAAATCCAGTACCGAAGAAATCCTTTCAACCGATCGCGATTGGGCAACCAAATTATCGACAACAGCCGTGATCATGGCTTCGCCTTTGGCATTTCCCACTTGCAACATCATGTCATAGCTCATGCCCGCCGCCGCTGCATCGCGCAAGGCCTGCGTAGAGGCAAGAGTGGTATTCAGTTCCGTATCAAGCGCCTTGGCAAGAGCCGGATCTTTTTCGGCGACTATGTTTTGCAAGGAAGGGCCTGAAACGACCGTCCCGTCAATACGCCGATAGGTGCCGGTATAAACGTTATGCATGCCCAGAACGTCAAAGTGGTGGCTTGCGGGTGTGTTGTCTGAAAAACAATCATGCTCTTCCTCTGGGTCGTGCAAGATGAGGCCCAGTTTGACCCGCTGGCCTGCCATTTCGCCATAAGACAGGTTGCCGATACCCGTCAGGATGGCCGCGACACCGAGATCAGGGTTATCCGTCACGGCAAGGCGGGCCGGGCCGGTTTTTCCCCATTGGCCAACCATCCATTCAAGGTCAGTCACCAGAAGATCGGTGGCGACCGAAAGATATTGCGCCCTGCGGTCACAGTTTCCGCCCGTACAACCGGCACCTTGAACAAAATCCGTGTAGGGCCGTTGGCCGGCGGTGGGGGCGTCGCTGACTAGATCCTGCCCCCAAAGCAGGAACTCGATGGCGTGATAGCCGGTGGCGACATTGGCTTCGTTTTGATCCGCTTCTTGCAGCACATTCGACAAAAGGTCAGCCGTGATTTCGCGGGCATCAATTTTTTTGCCGGATAGCATGAATTCGGGGTTGGCGATCACGTTCAATTCGGCCTGATCGTTTTCCTGTGATCCGAAATAGCCGGGCGCGACATAGTCGATTAAACCTTCATCCAACGGCCAGGCGTTCAATTTGCCTTCCCAGTCGTCTACAATCGGATTGCCAAAGCGATAGACCTCGGTCTGCATATAGGGGACGCGGGCGGCAAGCCAGGCTAATCGGGCGTCTGCCAGAGATTCTTCGGACGGTGTTGCGATCAGCGTTTTGACCGCGGACTGAAGGGCTTTTGCTGTGAGCAGGCTGTCGCTATATGCGGCTTCGGCGATATCGGCATAGGTGGCCACGACGGCCCCACGGTCCTGTGCAAAGGCGCCGGTTGCGCTAATCGCAAGAACCAATGTCATAGAAATATTGCTTGGTCGCATTCTTTGGGTCTCCAGAAATCAAATATCGGCTATACCTTATGTTTTTTGTTGGGAATGTAAACCTTATAACTTTAGTCAGGTATAAGAAATTGGTTCCTTTTCTTGCCCTGTCGCCTTGTTGGCGCCCATCCAAAAGCCGCCGTTGATCCTGCGGGGTCAATGACGGCCCTGCCCATGTTGTGAGTTTTAGGCAGGTGGACTTGCGGCACGGCGCATGCAGTACTTTTGGTAAAACCGCAGCAGCACCACATTGGCCGCCGAGTGCCTGCCACCGGCCAGCCTTGTCGAACCGCCGAAAAGCTTAGATTTCAATAGGTTCCGAAATTGGCTAGGCGCCTTCAAGCTCAACGCCCGGATAGTGAACACGAAACCGCACACCTGCGCATGCTGGCTGTGAGTCCGCAGCCGAGGGAAATTTGATGGAGCCTGTATTTTATTTATATTTCAGTGCGTTAACCGAAAAATGCAGTGAAAGCCCGTAAAGGTTGGGGAAAATATTTGGCTTGAAGTCCGAAAGCGACAAAAATCGCCAATCTGAGGAAAGCCGCAACCGATTGATTTTAGTTGAAAAGTGGTGCCCGAAGACGGCATTGAATCACCATATTTTTACCTACCACTAGGTATCAATCAAAGCGCAGAAATATCGAAAATGCCGTAAATCCCTTGTTTACATACCTTAATCGCTATCAGCCACTTTTAATCACCCTCAGGCCATGCTAAATATAGGGGTGGATACAAAGGGGGATAGAATGACCCGTGCATTGAACAAGCTGACCGCCGTAGAAGTGAAATCGAAAGCCCCCGGCAAGTATTCCGATGGTGGCGGGCTTTGGTTGCACAAGCGCGAGGATGGCGGCGGGCAATGGGTGTTGCGCGTGACCATCCACGGCAGGCGGCGGGAAATGGGCTTGGGTGGTATTTCCGAGATTAGCTTGAAGGATGCGCGCACCAAAGCCGAGCAATGGCGCAACACCGCCCGCAATGGCGTGGACCCGATTAAAGAGCGTGAACGCCTGCGCCGTGTTGCCGCCCGCAATATGCACCTGCTCAAAGACATTGCCGAGGATGCCTTTGAAAGCCGCAAGGCCGAATTGAAGGGTGACGGGCTGGCAGGCCGATGGTTTAGCCCGCTTGCGCTGCACATTCTGCCCAAGCTGGGCAAGGTGCCCGTTGCTGAAATTGACCAGACCGATATTCGCGACTGCCTTGCGCCAATCTGGCACAGCAAAGCCGAAACCGCCCGAAAGGCTATGAACCGTCTGGGCATATGCCTCAAACATGGCGCTGCGCTGGGCTTGGATGTGGATTTACAGGCGACCGAAAAGGCAAAGGCACTGCTTGGGCGGCAACGGCATAAAGCGCAGAACGTGCCCGCCCTGCCATGGCAAGAGGTGCCCGCATTCTATGACAGCTTGAACGAGGGCACGATAACGCATCTTGCCTTGCGCTTACTGATTCTAACGGGCGTTCGCTCTGCCCCTTTGCGGTTTATGCGCGAGGAACAGATCGAAGGCGATATTTGGACTATCCCCGGCGAAGCTATGAAGGGCAGAAAAGATACTACGGCAGATTTTCGGGTGCCGTTGTCAGTTGAAGCGCAGGAAGTGATAGCGCAGGCCCAGCGCCTTGCCCGTGATGGCTGTATGTTCCCAAGCGTTCGCAAGGGTGTAATTTCAGACGCCACTATGTCGCGGTTGATGGAACGCGCCCAGATGGAAGCTCGCCCGCATGGCTTTCGTTCTAGCTTGCGCGATTGGATAGCAGAAACCACTGACACGCCGCATGAAGTCGCAGAAACCTGTCTGGGCCATATGGTGGGCGGTTCGGTAGAGCGCGCTTATCGCCGCACTGATTTTCTTGAACAGCGGCGGGCATTGATGGCACGTTGGGCAAAGCATGTGACAGGCCAGAATGGGCAGATTTTGCAGATGGTGAAGGGGAAATAGTGTGGGCTTGAGCAAGATGGATTATTGGCGCTTAGCAGATGAGTTGTCGGTTATCGACGCCGCAATTCTGATTACAGGAAACGACCCTTCTGAGCGCATAGATATTTATGACGATAACGGTACGGCTGTGCGCGATGAAAACGGCGCTTGGCGAACAGTACAACGGCGCGATTATGAAGGCTTTGACGCGGTTTTTAAGGCCCTTAGGTTTGCCATTCTATCGGACAAACTCAAGGCTACCATCGGCCTGCGTGCGCGCGATACCCTAATTTTCGCTGACCACTACTATATTGATGGAGAGCGAAGGCATGTTAGCTCTGTCGTGGATGCGGACGGTGATGAGGTGTGCGTGCCGTTCGATACACTTATTCGCACCATGGGGTTCAAAGCGTCAATATTTACCAATCGCCAATTTTCCACCATTGAAAATGCGGCAACTTTGTATGTCCTCAAAGAACCGGCCTGGAGCGAAACCACAATTCAAGTTGAGGACCTAAAAGCTTGGTTAAATACGAAAGGCTTGGCCCCAACATTCTTTTTTCCTCAGGGTAAGCCTGAAGGATTTAGAGACAAGAACCATCCCCGCTATTCTGCAAAGCTAGCTTGCGCTGTTGCGGCATGGGAAGCGATTAAGTCCGCCAAGCCAAATACGAGTGTTAAAGCTACAGTTGAAGAATGGGTAACTGCCAATTCGGTGCTTTTCGGGATGGTAGGCAAGGACGGATTGCCAACAAAAAAGGCAATTGAAGAGGTTGCCGTTGTAGTGAATTGGAATACTACTGGTGGGGCAGTGGCGACCTATACAGAGGCTGAGACATCGCCAAGGGAAAGCACTGAAACTATAAAGAATTTTTCGCCCCCTTATCCCTCAATGGAAGAGGATTTCCCATTCTAATTGCATTGCTTTGAGCCGATTTATTAGCGTTTCGGGGGTGATGGCGCATTGGAATTGTAGCAACTTAACGTCATGTTTTCTTAACTTGTCTAACTATTCGAATTGATGCGGCAACCTCAATATTACCTCATATCAAACGCATATGAGGCACCTAAATGAATATCACCGACCCTCTATTGACCGCCCGCGAGGGCGCAGCGGAACTGCAAATCAGCGAGCCGACATTCTGGCGCTGGGTAAAGCAAGGCATTGTGCCTAAAGCCGTAAAGCTGGGCGGGATGAGCCGATGGCCCCGCTCTGAAGTTTTGGCCGTAATCGAGCAGGCTAAAGCCCAACGCACCCCCGCATAACGAAACCGCCACCCTGTGCAGGCGGCGGCATGTTCTGGCTGCGGTATTTGGATACCGTAAGGATAGCACCACCTTGCCTGAGGCATCAATAGCCGAGGTAATGAAATGAGCAAACAAGACCGCTGGTTTTCCAGCCCGACACAGGTTTTCTGGGCGTGTAAGGCACTTATTGAAGGCCGCACCATTTCTCACAAAACCGAAATCCGAGAAGCTAAGGGCTGGCGCTTGGCCGCAATCGTGGAGAACCTTCGCAGGAAATACGATTGGCCGATTATCGCAGAATATCGCGGGCCAGAAAACACCGCCCATTACCGATTGGCACAAGGCACCGACATCGCCGCTTTGACCTATCCACCCTCAGCCAAGGCGCTTGCCGATGGGGAGGCGCTATGAGTGCGCTACGCCTTGCCCGCCTTCGCCGCCTCTATGGCGTTAATGGCCCTATGGCCGCATTGCTTGCCCAGCTCGCCTATGGGGAGGGCCGCAAATGAGTGACGCACAAACCCTTACCCAGACTCTAGGCGGGCAATGGCGGGGCCAAACTGGCCTTGCCCCGTGCCCGGTTTGCCAAGCCGAGCGCCGCCGTGACCAAAGGGGGCTTTCCATTCGGGCCGAGGGCGGTACGCTATTGGCGTTTTGCCACAAGAGCGGGTGCGACTTTCGGGACATTGTGAAGGCTGCGGGCTTGCCCCGCGATGGCTTGCGCCTTGACCCCGTAGTGGCACGGGATGCCGATGCCCAGCGCGATGTCTATGCGCAGGCGCAACTTGCCAAAGCGCGGCGTCTCTGGACCGCCTGCAAGCCCCTTTTGGGCACCAAGGGCGAGGTATACTTGCGCGGGCGGGGCATTACCTGCCCGTTGCCGCCGTCCCTCGGCTGGGCAGTAGATGCCTTTCACGGGCCAAGCGCGCGGTATCTTTCCGCAATGGTGGGTGACGTTTCAACAGGCGGCATACATCGCACCTATTTTGAAAAGGCGGGGGAGCGTCTCAGCCGTAACGCCAAGATGATGCAAGGCCCGTGCGGGGGCGGCGCGGTGGCCTTGTCAGAGTCGCAAGGGCCGCTTGTGGTGTGTGAAGGCATAGAGACGGGCCTGAGCCTTCTCAGTGGCCTTCTAAGCCGCCCCGTGACCGTTTGGGCTGCGCTATCTACCTCAGGGATTAAGGCGCTGGAATTGCCGCAAGCTGTCGGGCGTCTCACGATTGCCGCCGATGGTGACGCGCCGGGGAAAGAGGCCGCAACGGTCTTGGCAACCCGTGCAACGGCGCTGGGCTGGAAAGTGTCCCTACTGCCCGCCCCAGATGGCCGAGATTGGAATGATATTCTCAGAATGAAAGGCGGCGCTGTATGACTGTTGCCCAAACGATTGAAGCCGTAGCGGATATAGCAAACGATACGCTTAGCCCTGCCGAGGTGCCGTTCAATCTTTCCCAGATAGAGGCCAAGGTTTCGGAACTGGCAAAGCTAAAGCCCCTTGATTATGAAGTTGCCCGCGAGGCTGAGGCCAAGGCGCTAGGTATTCGGGTTTCGGTTCTGGATAAGCAAGTGCAAGCCCAGCGCCCCAAAGACCAAGAGGACGAAGCCCTAGACCCGTTTGAGGCCGTGACGCCTTGGGGCGATGATGTGAACGGCGCGGCATTGCTTTCGGATATTCACGCGGCAATCTTGCGGTTTTGCGTGTTGCCTGAGCATAGCGCGCCCTTGATGGCGGTTTGGGTGTTGCACGCTTGGGCGCATGAGGCGGCGGATATATCGCCCGTCCTGGCCTTTGTATCCCCTGAAAAGCGATGCGGCAAAACCACGGCACTTTCCATCATTGGCGCGCTGGTGCCTAAGGCGATGCACAACGTCAATATCACCACCTCAGTCTTGTTCCGCGTGATCGAAATTCACGCCCCGACCGTGCTGATTGATGAGGCCGATACTTATCTGGGCGACAATGACGAATTGCGCGGCATTTTGAACGGCGGGCACAATCGCCTAAGCGCCTATGTGTGGCGTTCCGTGGGTGACGACCATGAGCCGCGCCGCTTCAAGGTTTGGGCACCCAAGTGCATTGCCATGATTGGCAAGCTGCCCGACACCCTAGAGGATAGGGCGCTGGTGGTGCCCTTGCGCCGCAAGCAATCGGGCGAGGTGGTGGAGCGGTTTCGGGCCGATAGGCTGAACGAGTTTTTACCGTTGCGCCGCATGGCCGCGCGCTGGGCGGCGGATAGCGCATTGCGCTTGGCTGGTTTGGATCCCATTGTGCCGAGTGAATTGAATGACCGGGCGCAAGATAACGCCCGCGCGATTTGCGCGATTGCTGACTTGGCGGGCGGTGAGTGGCCCAAGCTTATCAGGGCGTCTCTTGTAGGTATCGCCGCCCAACCCGATGATGAACCGCAATCGGCGGGCGTGTTACTGTTGCGGGATATGGCCGAGATATTCCAGACGCGGCGGGGCGAACGTCTTGGCAGTAGCGACCTGATAGAAGCCCTTTGCGGGTTAGAAGAAAGCCCTTGGGCTGAATGGCGCGGTGGCAGGCCTGTATCGACACGGGGCATCGCGAAACTGTTAAAGCCGTTTGGTGTGTCACCTGCACAAGACCGTCATGGCAGCTTTTACCGCTATCCCGATTTTACAGATGCCTTTGATAGGTATCTTTCAAACCCCCTCCAAAATACTGCCACAAGCGCCACAAGTGCCACGCCCCGACTAAGTGCCACGGAAAAGACTAATCAAATCAGCGCCTATGGCACTTGTGGCGGTAGTGGCACTTATTCCGAGGCTGGTGAAGAGAACTGCCACCAAGCCGCAAGTGCCACAGCTTATGAGGGGGAAACCTAATGGGCGCGGTTGATTTGGTGCAGGCGCTTATTGCCGAGGGAGTAGAGTTTGCCACCGATGGGGAGCGCATTCGGTGGCGCAATTCCGAGGGCCGAATGACGCCGGAAACAGTGGCGCAAATCGCGGCGGCAAAGCCTGAGGTCATAGACTTTCTGACCCGCAAGCCCCGCCCAGCGCCGCCCCTAACAGGTGAGCAACCCGACTCCGAAACCTATCTGGCATTCCTGCGCAGCAATGGCCCCGCAACCTATGGCGCAGCGGCGGCTTCTTTGGGATGGGGTGCTACGCGGGCTTGGCAGGCTGAGGCGCGGCTAAGGGCAACGGGGCAGGCTGCGATTGATAAGAGTGGGAAGGCCGTAGCCCTTACCAATGGCTGAGGCCAAAGAAAGGGCATGACCATGCGCGACAAGTCAGCCCAGCGCCTTGCCCGAAAGCAACGCCTTAACCCGTCTATGGCCCTAGATTTAATCAAAGAGGTTTGCCCGATGCCCGCCCCTGACCCTTTCGGCATTTCCTACGAAGAAACCGCAGACGGACGCCCCCGCGTGCTGGCAGAGGTTTGGCCGTCCTCTGGTTTATTTGCGGGCAATCCCCGGCACCGCAGCGCCCGCGCCAAGCGCATTTTGCGCAATCTGAATTGGGGTGGCTGGTGTTGCCTTGAGTGTGGCGACCATGTTCCGCTCTATCGCCGCGCCGATGCGGTCTATTGCCGGGAAGCTTGCCGCAAGAAAGCCGCGCGCCACAGGAAGGCGGGGGGAAGCTGAAAGGCTGGTTGCAAGGTTTCGGGGACCGGAAGGGGAAGCATTTTGCGCGCATTCACAATTCAGAGGTTTTGATATTAGGCGTAGGCGGAAAGGGGACGAATGGAAAAGCGAAGTTTGACCGGGGCCGAATTACGGGCCGCGCGCAAGGCGGCGGGTTTGACGCAAGCCGCAATGGCCGCGCGGGTTGGCGTGTCGCGCGATACCGTCCAATATTGGGAAGCCAAGCCCGTGATATGCCGATGGGGCGCGGGCAAGCGCATGGTCGAGGATTTGGGTTTTGCGGGTTTATCGCGCAATAATGCGCGCGCGCGGGGATGGGGTATTAGCTGGCAAGAGCAAGAGGACGCCAGAATAGAGGCGCAGCTCGCCGTCCTGCGCGCTGCTACCAATGCCCGCGAAGCCCAGCGCCTTGCGTGCCTTCGTGTGTCATGCGGGGCCAAGACACGCAAAGGGACGCCCTGTCGAAACAAGAGCGAATCGGGCAAGCGCCGCTGCAAGTTTCATGGTGGGCTTTCCACTGGGCCAAAGACGCAAGAGGGCCGCGACCGCATAGCTGAGGCGCAAAGACTGCGCTGGGCGCGTGTTAAGGAATGGCCGTTTGATAACGGGCAATAGCGGGGACGCAAGTGTTGAGAAATGTTGAATCCATGGCGTGGAAAACCTGACAAAACCTTACATTTCCAAGATGCAAAAGTGCCGCGCCGACTTACGTTTAATCAATCCGAGGGGGGCTGTGGAAACTCTGGCAAGGCGTTGCTTAAGTACCGATGGTCTAGCCCGCGGCCACTGTTAATACAGTTTTTCTACTGTGCAGAAGAGTTGATTTTTGTCGAAGCTGCCTTCTTCGCGAAAGTTGAAAAACAACTAAGAAAATCAAAACTGGAAGCGCTTTCGGCATGTTCGCTTGCAAGGTTGCCGAATCGGATTGCTATATGTGACGCTTTGGAATGTTAATTCAGTGCAGGCATCATGAAATTTGACCCCCAACTCGCAAGCTCTTTGGTAGCTGCACCGAAATCATTTTTGCTCGGAACATGGCTGCCATGCCCCGGCGGCAATGGGCTGGCTGTCGGTATGCATTCTGAAATGCAACCAGTAGACCGCATCGAGAGCAAAATCTATATCTCAAACGGATCCAACAATAAGGCATCTTTCTGTGTATTAATGAGGGTGCTTGGCTATAAGCAGCGCTGGCGGATTTATGCCCTAGATTGGAACCCTACTTCGCCCCATATGAACCCGATCAAGCTGGGGAGTGAGTTTAGTGGTAAAATGTTTGGACCGGGCGAGACTCACGAACATCACTTCACCAACCGTGCTTCAGATGAGAACCCGGACGGCTTTGCAGTCCCTATTACTGAGAGACTGCCTGACTATCACAGTGCTTTGTCATTTTTCTGTGCTAGAATGAACGTTGCCAGACCACCACATCTGCAAGAGCCACCAGAACAAGGAACTCTGTTGTGACCAGCACTATGAATGCAGCGTTAGATGATGCCCTGCGGGGTATTTCATTCGCATGGCAGGATGGTGATCGCCACTATGCAGTCCTTCCTGTGCAGTATCCGAGCGGCGCTCTTTGCACTTTGGAAATCAATTTGGGCCGTGACGTTGCCCACATATCAGACATGGCAGCAGGACATAAAGAATCCTCAACACTATGTGAAGATACAGCATTCGGAAAAATTGCTCATGCCGAGGCCAAGAAGCGAGGCTTGATCTTCAAAGATGGCACATTTTTGGTACGGGAAGTGGATCGCGGTATGTTGCCAGCAGCACTTGTTGCAATTGCGAATGCTTCGGTTTCGGCAGCGCACGCCGCTATCCGACATGATAGCGAGAGGCGTGAAGAGGCACGCAACGATGCTATCTTCGACAAAGTTAGCAGAGCCTTCCCAAATGCACATGTTCACCGGACGTTAGAGGTTTCAGGCAGTCGAGCGCAGTGGGGCGTCCACAATGTCGTTGACTTAAGAGACAACCGGAAGGCCATTTTTGAACCTGTCTCAATGCACGTTATTTCTGTTTCAGCAAAGTTTACGATGTTCTCAGATTTAGCGCCCCGCCGGGAGTTAGCGCTGAATGCCGTTTTTGCGGATACAAAGCACCTAGACCCGAAGGCACAGATGCTAAGCGAAGTTGCCAACATCATCGGCATTGATGATGCGATGGAATCCTATCGCCAACGGGCATCTTAACAGGACTCAGGCCCCAACTATCCTAGACGCCTTGGATTCACGGGAGAGGGGCTGACGCAAGTGATGCGAAGGTAGTGGTGGCCGTCGATGCCCCGACAAAATGCTGATGACTTCACATTGCTCTATCGCGATTACTTCGAAAGAAGTTGCAAGTTGAGTTGCGCCGCCAAAAAAATGCAAGTTGAGCGGGTATAGTGTGGCCGAGAAGGCGACCAGCGCGTCAACAGAGGTGGATAATTAGGGGGACAGGAAAAAGGTAAACACCACAACAGCTTGATATATTGGTATTTTTTATTGAAAAGTGGTGCCCGAAGACGGATTTGAACCGCCGACACACGGATTTTCAATCCGTTGCTCTACCAACTGAGCTATTCGGGCACGTGGGGCGGTATTAGGACAGAGGAAAGGGGCTGTCCAGAGGGATTTCGCAAAAAACTGCACACAAGGCGCGATTTACTGGCGGGGTGTTTGTGACGGGGGTTCAAAGTCGTCTTCTTGCTCGGTCACGGCGGCAGGAATGGCGTAAGAACCGCTTAGCCATTTGCCAAGATCGATGTCGGCGCAGCGGCGCGAGCAGAAGGGTTTGTATTTCGGGTCAGCCTCGCGGGTGCAGATCGAGCAGGTCATGCCGTGCCCTCCTGCGCTTCGGCCCCCAGAACATCGGCCAGTGCGAGGCGGTCGCGTTTGCGCACCAGTTCGTACAGGCCAAGCGTTGTCCACCCGACAAGGCTGGTTTCAGCCGATTCGCCTTTGAACGCGGCGCGCAGCACCTGATCGAGCACGGCACGGTCACGCTTTGGCATCGGGGCGAAATCAACTACGATCTGGCCGCCAAGCCCGCGCAGACGCAACTGGCGCGGCAGGTCGCGGGCTGCGGCGATATTGGCCTTTAGGCCTGCGGCGGGCGTGGTGTCGCCGCCGGTGTTCACATCCACCGCCAGCAGCGCGCGGGTGGGTTCGATCATCATATGGCCGGCGCCCTGCAGCTCTACCCGCGGGTCGAGTACGGCGTCGATCATCTCGAGCACGCCGAGGTCTTCGAATCCGCCGGTGATCACCTCATCGGGGGCGGGGTCGGCCCAGTCGCGCCATGCGGTTTCTTGCGCCCCTGCCCCTTCGACCAGCAGTTCCGGCCCGCCGTTGGTATCGGCCAGCACGGCCTCGGCCAGATCACGCATCGCGGCGATATCTTGGGCGATATCAAGCGCATCCACACCTTCGCAGGCCGATCGCAGGATAAGGCCAAGCGTTTCAGACGCGCCTTTCATGCCGTTTTCGGCCAAAGCCTCAAGCTCGGCGCGCACATCTTCGTCTTTGATCCGGCGCGAGATGTTGCGGCCCGGCGCACCCGGCGTGACAATCGCATAGCGGCTTTTGAACAAAAGGCGGGTGGTGACAGGCACAGCTTTGCCCGCCTCGGACGGGCCAGTGACCTGCACCAACAGGCGTGCACCGGGCGCGATGCCCGAGGTTTGGCGCAAAAAGCCGCTGCCTTGCGGCAGTTTCACAAAAACGCCGCCTTGGCCTTTCATCAAACGGTCGGCGACGCAGCGGTAAATGGCACCCGGCAATGCGTCATCGCCTTCGGGGTCAACCAACAGGTCTTGCAACTGGCCATCAACGATCAGCGCGGCGGCGGGCCGACCGTAGAGTTCATCCAGCACAACGATGCGGCCAATCATGGCTTTTCCTTCCAAACGGGATAGCCTGCGGTGGCAAGCATGGCAGCAGTTTCGGCCACGGGCAGGCCCATGATGCCCGTGAACGACCCCGAAATCCACGGGATGAACGCGCCTGCAAGCCCTTGGATACCATAGCCGCCTGCCTTGCCGTGCCAGTCATTGCTGGCAAGGTAGGTGTTCAGCTCTTCATCCGACAGGCGTTTCATTTTGACGGCAGAGACAGAATCACGGGTCCAAAGCCTGTCGCCACGGCGCAGCGCGACCGAGGTGATCACGCTATGCCTGCGGCCACCCAAGGCCAGCAGGAAGGCAGCAGCCTCACCCGCGTCGGCGGGTTTGCCAAGGATACGGCGGCCAAGGGCCACAGTGGTATCGGCGCAAAGCACGATGTCATCTGGCCCTGCCTGCACCGCCAATGCCTTTTCCCGCGCGATGCGGGCGCAATAGGGGCGCGGAAGCTCGGCCTTTAGGGGGTCTTCGTTGATGTCGGGCGGCAGAACAGCATCCGGCACCACACCAATCTGCGCCAAGAGTTCAAGCCTGCGCGGGCTGGCAGAGCCAAGGATAAGCCGCACGGGATTATTTAAAGCGATAGTTGATGCGGCCTTTGGACAGGTCATAAGGCGTCATTTCAACCTGAACCTTATCGCCTGCAAGCACGCGGATGCGGTTTTTGCGCATTTTGCCTGCCATCACAGCGATCAATTCGTGGCCGTTCTCAAGTTCGACCCTGAATGTCGCATTGGGCAAAAGTTCTTTTACGACACCGGGGAATTCGAGAATGTCTTCTTTGGCCATGGTCACTCCAATATATTTAAGCCCGCAAAAATGCAGGCTTTTGCGGGCATATGCGCCGAATGGGCCAGAATTTCAAGGGCAAATTGCGGTTTGGTGGCCCTATGCGGTGAAACATAGGGCCAAAACCGGTTAATCCTTGGGAATCACGCGCAGATGCAATTCGCGCAGCTGCTCGTTCATCGGTTCGGACGGGGCGTTCATCAGCAAATCTTCGGCGCGTTGGTTCATCGGGAACATGATAACCTCGCGGATGTTGGCCTCATCTGCCAGCAGCATCACGATACGGTCGATGCCTGCGGCACAGCCGCCGTGGGGCGGGGCGCCGTATTTGAACGCCTTGACCATGCCGCCGAAGCGCTTGTTCACCTCATCATTCGGGTAGCCTGCGATTTCAAAGGCTTTGTACATGATTTCGGGTTTATGGTTGCGGATACCGCCCGAGATCAGCTCGTACCCGTTGCAGGCAAGGTCATATTGATAGGCGTAAACGTCGAGCGGGTTGCCCTGCAACGCCTCCATCCCGCCTTGCGGCATCGAGAAGGGGTTGTGGCTGAAGTCGATTTTGCCTTCGTCGTCTTTTTCGAACATCGGGAAATCGACGATCCACGCAAAGCGGAACGTGTCGGTTTCGGACAGGCCCAACTCATTGCCAATCTCGTTACGGGCGCGGCCAGCAACGGCTTGGAAGGCTTCGGGTTTGCCGCCAAGGAAGAAAGCGGCGTCGCCTTCGCCCAAGTTCAGCTGCACACGGATTGCTTCGGTACGCTCTGGGCCGATGTTTTTGGCCAAGGGGCCTGCGGCTTCAAAATCGCCGAAGTAAGCGTTCTGCAAAAACTTCGCCTTTTCGATATCATTTTGCCCAACGGCTTCGACAATGCGTCCCATAACAAGCTGGAGTTCTTCTATCGACGGAGCAGCATGTTTTTCGAGAATCCCGTCAGTTGGCAGGCCTTTAACCGCCGCATTGACCAACTCAGAGATAGCTTCACGTGTCTTGTCTTTTGCAGCGGCTTCATCTCGCTTCCGCCAGAAAATATAGCCCATGCCCGGAAGGCCCTGCGCTTGGGCAAAGGCGTTCATGCGGTCGCAGAATTTGCGGCTGCCACCGGTGGGGGCGGGAATGGCGCGGACTTCGTTGCCCTCAGACTCCAGCAGTTTGGCGAAAATGGCGAAACCGGAACCGCGGAAATGCTCGGACACGTCCTGCATTTTGATCGGGTTGCGCAGGTCGGGTTTATCCGAGCCATACCATTTCAGCGCGTCGTTATAGGCGATCAGCGGCCAGTCGGTATCAACCTTTTTACCGCGCCCGAATTCCTCAAAGATACCCTGAACAACGGGTTGCACAGCGGCGAACACGTCTTCTTGTTTGACGAAAGACATTTCAATATCAAGCTGATAGAAGTCTGTGGGCGAGCGGTCGGCGCGGGGGTCTTCGTCGCGGAAGCAAGGTGCGATCTGGAAGTATTTGTCGAAGCCCGAGACCATGATCAGCTGTTTGAACTGCTGCGGGGCCTGTGGCAGGGCGTAGAATTTGCCGGGGTGCAGGCGGGATGGCACGAGGAAATCGCGCGCGCCTTCGGGGCTGCTGGCGGTGATGATCGGGGTTTGGAATTCGTTAAAGCCCTGGTCCCACATCCGGTTGCGGATAGAGCGCACCACATTCGAGCGCAGCATCATATTGGCGTGCAGCTTGTCGCGGCGCAGGTCGAGGAAGCGGTAGGTCAGGCGGGTTTCTTCGGGGTAGTCAACCTCGCCGAACACCGGCATTGGCAGCTCGTCCGAGGCACCCAGCACTTCCATGCTGCGGGCGTAGACCTCAATCTCGCCCGTTGGCAGTTTTGGGTTAACGAGGCTGGCATCGCGGGCCTTTACCGTGCCATCGATGCGGATCACCCATTCGGCGCGGACCTTTTCGAGGTCTTTGAACGCCGGGCTGTCGCTGTCGGCCAGCACTTGGGTGATGCCGTAATGGTCGCGCAAGTCGATGAACAGCACGCCGCCGTGATCTCGGACCCGATGCACCCAGCCGGAGAGGCGGATATCTTGCCCGACATTCGAGGCGTTAAGTTGGGCGCAAGTGTGACTGCGGTAGGCGTGCATCATCATCCCCTTTCAGAGGGCTCATATTCCGTTGGGCTTGATACACATCGCATGGGCGGTGAAGTCAAGTCTTTGTCGGGAGGGCGGTGTGGCAAGCGGCTGCCGCCCGCAGGGGCATCGAGCCCCTTTGGGCGGCTTTGGCGCAGGTTGCGGGCGGTGGGAGAGCTGTGGCGAAGGCCGCTTTGGCGGAAAGGGCGGATTTAGGTATTTTTGCCAAGATGAAGTGGATAGGGTTTGGCGGTGGGGCAAGCGGAGGGATTTGCGTGCTGTATCTTTTTATCAAAGCTGCGATTTCGGGTGTGTTGATTGCTGCGGCGTCAGAAGTGGCGCGACGCCATGCGGGGTTTGGGGCGTTGATTGCGTCTTTGCCCTTGGTGTCGGTGTTGGGCATGATCTGGTTGTGGCGCGATACGCATGACCCTGTGCGCTTGGCGGATCATGCGGCGGCGACCTTGTGGTATGTGATTCCATCGGTGCCGATGTTTGTGCTGATTCCGGTGTTGTTGCGCGCGGGTGTTGGCTTTTGGCCTGCCCTATTGGCGGGCTGCGGGCTGACGATTGTGCTTTACCTGATCACCATCTGGGCTATGGGCCGCGCCTGAGCCTATATGCCCCTTGCACCCCCGCGCGTGGCAGTTATAACCCACAAAATTTTGCGCAGATTGGGGGCGCAAACAAGCAGGAGATTGGCCATGCCGAAAAGAACCGACATCAAATCCATTATGATCATTGGTGCGGGGCCTATTGTCATTGGGCAGGCCTGCGAGTTTGACTATTCGGGCGCCCAAGCCTGTAAGGCGCTGCGCGAGGAAGGGTACCGTGTTATCCTTGTCAACTCGAACCCGGCGACGATTATGACCGACCCTGTGTTGGCCGATGCCACCTATATCGAGCCGATCACGCCCGAGGTTGTGGCCAAGATTATCGAGAAAGAGCGCCCCGATGCGTTGCTGCCGACGATGGGCGGGCAGACGGGGTTGAACACTGCGCTGGCGCTGGCCGATATGGGCGTGTTGGAAAAGTACAATGTCGAGCTGATCGGCGCCAAGCGTGCGGCCATTGAAATGGCAGAAGATCGCAAGTTGTTCCGTGAGGCGATGGACCGGATCGGGTTGGAAAACCCCAAGGCGACGATTATCGCCGCGCCGAAACTGGCCAATGGCAAGTATGACATCAAGGCCGGCGTGGCCGAGGCGATGGAAGCGATTGAATATGTGGGCCTGCCCGCGATCATTCGCCCTGCCTTTACACTGGGCGGTACGGGTGGCGGTGTGGCCTATAACCGCGACGACTATGAGGCGATCTGCCGGTCTGGCCTTGAGGCCAGCCCGATGGCGCAGATTCTGGTCGACGAGTCGCTGCTGGGTTGGAAAGAATATGAGATGGAGGTGGTGCGCGACACTGCCGACAACGCCATTATCATCTGCGCGATTGAGAACATCGACCCGATGGGCGTGCATACCGGCGATTCGATTACCGTGGCCCCTGCCCTGACCCTAACGGATAAAGAATACCAGATCATGCGCTCGGCCTCGATTGCCGTGCTGCGCGAGATTGGCGTGGAAACCGGCGGGTCAAACGTGCAATGGGCGGTGAACCCTGCCGATGGCCGGATGGTGGTGATCGAGATGAACCCGCGTGTGTCGCGCTCATCCGCGCTGGCATCGAAGGCGACGGGGTTCCCGATTGCCAAGGTCGCGGCGAAACTGGCTGTTGGCTATACGCTGGACGAGTTGGACAATGACATCACCAAGGTCACGCCTGCGTCGTTCGAGCCGTCGATCGATTATGTTGTCACCAAAATCCCGCGCTTTGCGTTTGAGAAATTCCCAGGGTCCGAGCCTTTGCTGACCACTGCGATGAAATCGGTGGGTGAGGTGATGGCGATTGGCCGTACCATCCACGAATCGATGCAAAAAGCACTGGCTAGCCTTGAAACCGGCCTGTCGGGCTTTGACGAAATCGAGATCCCCGGTGCGCCGGACCGTGCGGCGATTTTCAAGGCGCTTGGCCAGCAAACCCCCGACCGGTTGCGCGTGATTGCCCAAGCGATGCGCGAAGGGTTGAGCAATGACGACATTCAGGGCGCAACCGCCTTTGACCCGTGGTTTTTGGCGCGTATCCGCGAGATTATGGATGCCGAAGAGGCCATTCGCCATGACGGGCTGCCCACCAACCCCGAGGCGCTGCGCAAGCTAAAAATGCTGGGCTTTACCGATGCACGCCTTGCCACGCTGACCGGCCGGGATGAGGCGCAGGTGCGCCGCGCCCGCCGCAACCTTGGCGTCAATGCTGTGTTCAAGCGCATCGATACTTGTGCTGCCGAATTTGAGGCGCAGACGCCCTATATGTATTCCACCTACGAATCCCCCGTCATGGGTGATGTGGAATGCGAGGCACGGCCTTCGAATGCCAAAAAGGTGGTTATCCTTGGTGGTGGCCCGAACCGGATTGGCCAAGGGATCGAGTTTGATTACTGCTGCTGCCATGCCTGCTATGCGCTGACCGAAGCGGGCTATGAAACCATCATGATCAACTGCAACCCCGAGACGGTTTCGACCGACTATGACACCTCGGACCGGTTGTATTTTGAACCGCTGACGCTGGAACATGTGCTGGAAATTCTGCGGGTTGAGCAGGAAAACGGCACGCTGCATGGCGTGATCGTGCAGTTCGGCGGGCAGACGCCGCTAAAGCTGGCGAATGCGCTGCAAGATGAGGGCATTCCGATCCTTGGCACCACACCCGATGCGATTGACCTTGCCGAAGATCGTGAGCGTTTCCAACAGCTTTTGCACAAGCTTGGCCTGAAGCAACCGCATAATGGCACAGCGCGCAGCCGTGATGAGGCCTTTGCTGTGGCGGCCGAGGTGGGCTATCCGCTGGTTATCCGCCCGTCCTTTGTTCTGGGCGGCCGCGCGATGGAGATCATCCGCGATGATGCACAGCTTGAACGTTATATCCGTGAGGCGGTGCAGGTTTCGGGCAAGAACCCTGTGCTGTTGGATAGCTACCTGTCTGGCGCGATTGAGGTGGATGTCGATGCCCTGTCGGATGGCCAGAATGTCCATGTTGCGGGCATTATGGAGCATATTGAAGAGGCGGGTGTGCACTCGGGCGATAGCGCCTGTTCACTGCCGCCGCATTCGCTGTCACCTGCGATAATTGAGCAGTTGAAAGTGCAGACCGTGGCGATGGCGCGGGCGCTGAATGTTGTGGGCTTGATGAACGTACAATTCGCGCTGAAAGGCGATGATATTTATGTTCTCGAGGTCAACCCGCGGGCATCGCGCACGGTGCCATTCGTGGCCAAGGCGACCGATTCCGCCATTGCCTCGATTGCCGCGCGTCTGATGGCGGGTGAGCCGATGAGCAACTTCCCGATGCGCGCGCCCTATGCCGCCGATGCGGGGCCGGATACCGACCTGCCGCTGGCCGACCCGAACACCCTTGCCAACCCGATCACACCTTGGTTCAGCGTCAAAGAGGCGGTTCTGCCCTTTGCCCGCTTTCCCGGTGTTGACCCGCTGCTGGGGCCGGAAATGCGCTCGACCGGCGAGGTTATGGGCTGGGACCGCACCTTCCCGCTGGCGTTCCTTAAGGCGCAAATGGGTGCAGGCACACACCTGCCCGAGGAAGGCCGCGTGTTCCTGTCGATCAAGGATATGGACAAAACCGACGCCATGGCCGCCGCTGCGCGCGATTTGGTGGAAATGGGGTTCGAGATTGTGGCGACCAAGGGCACGGCGGTTTGGCTGGCCTCGGTCGGGGTTACTGCGACGCTGGTGAACAAGGTCTATGAAGGCCGCCCGAACATTGTGGACCGCTTGAAAAACAGTGACATCGCACTGGTGTTGAACACGACCGAAGGCACGCAATCGATCACCGACTCGCGCGATATCCGCCGCGTGGCCCTGATGGATAAAATCCCGTATTTCACCACCGCTGCGGGCTCGATTGCCGCTGTATCGGCGATGAAGGCACGGGAAGAGGGTATCGGGGTGCGGACGCTGCAGGGGTGATACCCTTTGAAGGTCGAGCGGCGCGAAACTTGGGCATTTCGTTCATAGAACAAACGCGCCGCAACTCGACTTTCTTTGCTTTGCGGGGCGGCTGGTGTAGCCATGTCGAAATGGTCAACACTTGAACGCAGATCGGTGATTTAACCCACCATTTTGACCAGACGCACCATAGGGGCATCGCTGCCAATGTCATTGGCAGCGGTCAAGGTTGGTTCGGGGTTAGTTTTGCTGTTGAGCTTTCAGATACGCGTACGGGCCGATTTATCCTGTACTTCAGGTCATTCTGCTGCGTCAGAGATGATGGCGGCCTCGCCGTCATACAGCAGATAGGACCGCTGGATGGCGATCTGATCGACGACGTGTTTGGCGTCATGCCACACCCCCCAGAGGAATGACGACCCGCGCCGCGACAGCCATGGCAGGCCGAGGAAATACACATCCGGCGCGACGCAAACACCGCGCTGATGGATTGGCGCGCCTTTTTCGTCAAACCCGTCAACCTTTAGCCAGCTGAAATCTTGCCGAAAGCCCGTCGCCCAGATGATGGTCGAAACGCCTTCCTTGGCAAGATCGAGGGCATGAATCGGGTGCTTCATGCTGTCAGGTTCGGGGAACATCTTGCGCGCGTCCGGGTCTGGCGGCAGGTCAAGCCCCATGCGCTCTGCATAGGCGTCGGCCATATCCAGAACTTGCAGGTAATCCGCATCGCCTGCCGCAACATTGGCGACCAGATCGTTTTCAAACGCCAACACGCCGTTGGCAAAGCTTTTGGTGCGGCCAACCAAGGTTACGCCCTCGCCGGCAAGGCGGCGAAAATCCATTGTGTGCCCACCGCGCGCGCCGCTTACGGCAATCGTCACATGCTCGGCCCCCGGTTTAGGGGCGGCAATATCCCACAGCCCCAGAACGCCCAGCCACCACACATTGTCCCGCCCCCGATAGCGGCGCGGCGGGCGGCCATGCGGGCCGACAGACAGAAACACCTTGCGGCCTGCGCGGTTCAGCTCTTCTGCGATTTGCGCGCCTGAAGATCCGGCGCCAACCACCATCACAGCCCCTTCGGGCAATTGCGCGGGGTTTTTGTAGTGAAACGAGTGGAGTTGATGCAGGCCTGCGGCTTCGGGCACGATCGGCGGAATAGCGGGGTGCTGGAATGCGCCCGTAGCAGCAATGATGCGGCGGGCCTGAATGTCACCCTTATTGGTTTTCACCAAGAAACAACCTTGCCCCTGCATTCGCTTGGCCTCGATCACCTCTACCCCCTCGCGGATTGGGGCGTTGATCTTGGCGGCATAATCGACCAGATATTGCGCAAAGCGGTCTTTGGAAACAAATTCATCCGGCGCGCAGCCTTTGAAT
This sequence comes from Pseudorhodobacter wandonensis, assembly GCF_001202035.1. GTDB lineage: Bacteria > Pseudomonadota > Alphaproteobacteria > Rhodobacterales > Rhodobacteraceae > Pseudorhodobacter > Pseudorhodobacter wandonensis. The sequence continues at coordinate 188,997 of NZ_LGHT01000026.1, forward strand.
TCCAGCCCCGGAAAGCGGTCATGCCACGCAGGCCCATTCGCAACCAGCCCATCCCAGCGGCCTGTGCGCCACGCCTCGGCAATACGGTTTTTTTCCAGCACCAGATGCGGCACGCCGGCACGGGTCAAATGCTCACTTGCGGCAATCCCCGCCTGCCCGCCGCCAATAACCAGCGTATCCGTTTTTTCGATGGGCATTGGGCATTCCTTTGTATGTATCGGGCAGCGTTGACGGCCTTAATTCAGGCCAGCGTTTGAACTAGCTTAGGCTAGGCGCGCTGAAAATTACGTTCTCTCTCAGCCTTGGTTAGTTTGCTCCTAAACCCTCGACTCAGGGCCTATGGATAGATTAGAGCCGCTTTGCCGGGGTGTTCAAGGTTGTTGACGTGGCGAATAAGAACTCTGGAGGCTGCGCCGTGTCGGGGCAGTTTTTGACTATGTTCTTGTGACGCAAAACCCCGCGCGCGCCGACCACCCCTTGACAAATCCGTCAAACTCCCCCATCTGCGCCTAATCCGAGTGCCCGTGCCGCGTGAGCATGTGAACGGCCCGGATGACAGGTTCCCACCGTCACGCAGGGGTTCCGCGGTGCCGACGGGGTGTTTGCAGGTGCAGGCATCCGAGGCGCGCGCCGCTTCCTCTTTGCCGCGATGATTGCGGCGCTAGGCGCGTGGTTTCACGGGCCGGAAAGACTATTTATGACGACGTTTGCTGATTTGGGCCTTTCGCCCAAGCTGATGGCTGGTTTGGACAAAGCCGGCTACACTGCCCCCACCCCTATTCAGGTGCAGGCCATTCCGCATATTATGAAGGGCCGTGATATCATGGGCCTTGCCCAGACCGGCACCGGCAAAACCGCCGCCTTTGGCCTGCCTTTGCTGCACCGTTTGCTGGATATCGGCCACCCGCCTGCACCGCGCACCGTGCGCAGCGTGATCTTGGCGCCGACCCGTGAACTGGTGTCCCAGATCTCGGACAACCTGACCAATTACACCAAAGGCACGCCTGTTAAAGTGGTGATGATCACTGGCGGCGCGTCGATTTTCCGCCAGTCGGAAAAGCTGGCACGTGGCGCCGATGTGGTGGTTGCGACCCCCGGCCGCCTGATCGACCTGTTGGACCGCAAGGCCCTGACGCTTGAGGCTTGTGGCTATCTGGTGCTGGACGAAGCCGACCAGATGCTTGACATGGGCTTTATCCATGCGCTGCGCAAAATCGCGCAATATATCCCGCTGAAACGCCAGACCATGCTGTTTTCGGCCACCATGCCAAAGCTGATCGAAGATCTGGCCGGTACGTATCTTCGCGATCCGGTCAAGGTGCAGGTGGCCCCCCCCGGCAAGCCGGTGGAACGTATTGAACAATCGGTGCATTTCACCCCGCAAGGCGATAAGGCCAAGCTGCTGGAAGGTTATTTGAAAGACCATGTGGGCGAGCAGGCGTTGGTCTTTGGCCGCACCAAGCATGGCTCGGAAAAGCTGATGAAGCTGTTGGTATCCTGGGGCTTTAAGGCCGGTTCGATTCACGGCAACAAAAGCCAGAACCAGCGTGACCGCACCCTGACCGAATTCCGCAATGGCGAGCTGGACGTGCTGGTGGCGACCGATGTGGCCGCGCGTGGCATTGATATTCCGGGCGTGCGCCATGTCTATAACTATGACCTGCCGAACGTGCCGGAAAACTATGTGCACCGCATTGGCCGGACGGCGCGCGCGGGTGCCGATGGGCGTGCCGTCGCATTCTGTGCGCCTGCCGAAATGGGCGAGTTGAAAGACATTGAAAAGCTGTTGAAAAACACCTTGCCGATTATCGGTGGCGCGCCTTGGGGCCTTGCCGATATCAAGGCCGCGCCGAAACCAGCGCAGCGCGGCGCACGCCCGCCGCGTGGGGGTGGTCAGGGCAAGCCGCGCTCGGCACAAGGTGGCAAGCCAAAGCCGCAGGGCAAGCCAATGCGCGGTGTTGAAGGTGGGCTGGGTTCGCCGAAAAAATCGGGGCCAAAGCGCGCCCCACGGCCACAGGGCCGCAGCAACGTAGCGTAATCACGCAAAAGGCTGGTGCGAATTGTCGCGCCAGCCGCCCTATTAATGCGCTTCTTCTTCGAGGTTCAGTTTCATTTCCAGCAAGACCTGCTGGATGGACAAGGTTTCGCGCAGCAGGCGTTTTGCCTCGTTGATCGAAATCCTGCCATCTGAAATGGCCAGATTATATTCGCCCATCAGCAGCGCAAACCGCTGCGACAATGCCACCACATCCGAGTTGATGCCCTGCGAGGTCGAATTGCGTTTGCTGCCATCATAGGCCATCGTAATGCCACGCAAATCGGCCAAGGCGCTGGTAACATGGGGAAAACTGGCTGCAGCCTCAAGCGCTGCGACAACATCGACCGGCATGAAGCGATCTGCATGTTCTTCGGCATCCGAATAATAGCGGCCCAGCGTAGCCTTGGATTTACCCGACAATTCGCAAGCCGCCTCGATCCCCACATCCTTTACCAAGGCTTCGGTGTGCTTTTTCAGGTAACTGTGGTATTTCATACTGTCACTTTCGGCTTTGGTCCCGGAACCATCTGGGGGAAATCGTTTTACCTTTTCCCATTAATCTGCCGTTAAGGATTTGTCATCTATGAATTCAGTTCCAGCATGTGCTGGGATGTTTCCGAGTAACCGGTGCCCCCAGCATCGGGGTGAGTGGGGCCCGTCGCATCTTTGCCTTGGTTATGGCCGACGAGCCCTCGTTCGTCGTGATGCGGCGGCCTATTCGTAAATGGTTTATGTAGTGTGTTAAAAGGTTCTGCGGGGTTGATAGAGGTGTGTGTTTGCCGCTGTGACCCCGCGTTTACCAACTCTTTTTAACCACGCCCAGACGGCAGGTTGATTTGGCATTTTGTCATCTAAATTCTGCTTTCCCCCAAGGCCGCGCAACGCTATCACACGGCATGGCCAAGCTTTACTTTCACTACTCTACAATGAATGCGGGGAAATCGACCTCGCTGTTGCAAGCCTCGCATAACTATCGCGAAGGCGGAATGAACACCTATTTGATCACGGCCCAGTTGGACCGGCGGGCGGGGCATGCGCGGATTTCCAGCCGTATCGGCATTGGTCAAGACGCCGATACTTTTGCTGCGGGCGATGATATTTACGCCAAGATCGCCGCGCGCAAGACCAAAGAGCCGGTGGCTTGTGTGTTCATTGATGAGGCACAGTTTCTGACCAAGGCCCAAGTTTGGCAATTGGCGCGGGCGGTGGATGATCTGGGCGTACCGATCATGTGCTATGGTTTGCGCGTTGATTTTCAGGGCAATCTTTTCCCCGGCTCTGCCGCCCTGCTGGCCTGGGCGGATGAAATGCGCGAGGTGCGCACGATTTGCCACTGCGGGAAAAAGGCGACGATGGTGGTGCGCAAAGGGCCGGATGGCACTGTGCTTAAAGACGGCGAGCAAGTGCAGATTGGCGGCAATGAAAGCTATCTTTCGCTGTGTCGCAGGCATTGGCGCCAAGCGGTTGGTGATTAAGAAACACAAGCGCCGTTTTACCTCTGGTCGGGTGGAAATCTGCGCGCGCCATCAAAGGCCGCGCATTTGACTTTACCGACTCATCCATAATCGTCCATGCTGGCCGCCGGAGAGCTTTGCGGGAGGATCTATGGGCTGGCTTGCGGATGAAACTGGGTTGGAGCGTTCGGCGGCCAATCATGTGGCATTGACACCGTTGTCGCATTTGGCACGGGCGGCAGATGTGTTTCCAGACAGGCCTGCAATGATTTACGGCCAGACGCGGCGCAGCTATGCACAGTATCATGACCGCGTGACCCGCCTTGCCTCGGCTTTGACGGCGCATGGGGTGCGGCCGGGCGATGTGGTGGCGACATTGCTGCCCAACATCCCCGCACATGCCGAGGCGCATTTTGGCGTGCCGGCCTGTGGTGCCATCATCAACACCATCAACACGCGGTTAGAGGCCGACACCGTGGGCTATATCTTTGACCATGGTGGCGCGGTGGTTTTGCTGTGCGACACTGCGTTCCTGCCGCTGGCCGAGGCGGCGATAGAGCTGCAGGCAGGCCCGCCGCCGCATATCATCGAGGTGCCTGATACCGAGGCCGACTTTACCGCCACAGGCCGCTACCCCACCTATGAGGGCCTGCTGGAACAGGGCGACCCGGATGATGCGTGGCATATGCCCGAAGATGAGTGGGAAAGCATCGCGCTGAACTATACCTCGGGACAACGGGGCGGCCCAAAGGCGTGGTCTGCCACCATCGCGGCGCCTATCTGCTGACCATGGGCACGGTGGTCAGCTGGGAGCTGACGATGTACCCGACCTATCTGACCATCGTGCCGCTGTTTCATTGCAACGGCTGGGGCCATACTTGGATGATGCCGGTTCTGGGCGGCACGATTGTGTTTTGCCGCGATGTTACAGCGGGCGCGATTTATGATGCGATTGCCGATCATGGGGTTTCGCACTTTGGCGGCGCGCCGATCGTGTTGAATATGTTGATTCAGGCCAAGCCTGACCAACGCCGCGAATTTAGCCATATCGTACATGCTTTTACCGCTGGCGCCCCGCCGGCTGCGGCCACACTTGCAGCAATCGAACCTTTGGGCTTTTCGGTCAAGCAGGTCTATGGGTTAACCGAGACCTATGGCCATATCACCGAATGCCTGTGGGATGCGCAATGGGATGCCCTGCCGCAGGCGGATCGCGCCGCGATCAAGGCGCGCACCGGCGTTGTGCAACCGATGGCCGGTCAGGCCGTGGTGATGGATGCCAATATGCAGCCTGTGCCGCGTGATGGCGCCACCCAAGGCGAGATCATGATCCGTGGCAATACGGTGATGAAAGGCTATTACAAGAACCCCGAGGCCACTGCCGAGGCCTTTGCAGGTGGCTGGTTCCATTCCGGCGACATCGCCTTTCAGCATCCGAACGGCTATATCAAAATCACCGACCGCGCCAAAGACATCATCATTTCGGGTGGCGAGAATATCAGCTCGGTAGAGGTGGAAAACGCGCTGATGCATCACCCTGCCGTGTCGCTTTGTGCCGTGGTGGCCCGGCCAAACAGCACATGGGGCGAGGTGCCTTGCGCCTTTGTCGAATTAAAGGCCGATACCGAGGTGACCGAGGCCCAGCTGATCGCCTTTGCCCGCAAGCATCTGGCGGGTTTCAAAACCCCAAAGCATGTTGTTTTTGGCGAGTTGCCAAAAACATCGACTGGAAAAATCCAGAAATTCATGCTGCGCAACGCCGCAAAGCTGTTGGAGTGACGCTGCAAGATTGTGCAATCGGTGACGGTCGGCTATCGTTGTGAACAATAAGGCAGCAGGCAAGGCCATAAATGGCAAGTACGGCCCTGAAGAAATATCAAAAGCTGGAAAGCTCTGGTCTATGGCGCGAAAATGCCACGGGCCAGAGGCGGGAAGTTATTGCCAATTTGGGGGCGACCTCGCTGATCTTGTCTGACCCAAAGCGCGAGGTGGCATTGGCCCATTGGTCGCTGCCTGCCGTAACGCGCCTGAACCCCGGAGAGATGCCCGCGCTTTATGCGCCCGATATGTCCGAGGGCGAAACGCTGGAGATCGACGATCAGGTGATGATTTCGGCGCTTGAAACGGTAAATGCTGCCATTCAGTCAGAGCGCCCGCATCCGGGGCGGTTGCGCAATATGTTTTTGGGTACCATTGCGGTGGCGATCATGGCGATCGGGGTATTCTGGCTGCCGAATGCACTGGAAGAGCACACGGCCTCTTTCTTGCCCCGGCCGACGCGACAGGAAATCGGGAATGAGGCGCTGGCAGATTTGACCCGCCTGACAGGGCAGCCCTGTTCCTCAAAAAGCGGCAAGGTTGCATTGGCCAAGCTGTCGGCGCGGCTGTTCGGGCAGGACGGCGGGGTAGAGCTGATCGTGGTACGCACTGGTCTGGCCAAGGCCCAAGCCTTGCCGGGGCGGTTGATCGTGCTTCCCGAATCGCTGCTTGCGGAACAAGACGGGCCTGATGTTGTTGCAGGCTATGCGCTTGCTGCCCGCATCTCGGCCGAGCTGAATGACCCGATGTTGCATTTGCTGCATTATGCGGGGATTACCGCCACATTCCGGCTGCTGACAACAGGCGATTTACCTGAGTCAGCGGTCAGTGGCTATGCGGAAACCCTGATCACCTCTGAACCGCCACCGCCGTCTGATGCCGTTTTGCTGGCGCGGTTTGAGGCGGCAGGTCTGGCCACCACACCTTATGCCAATATGCGCGACCCTTCGGGTGTGACCACAGCGGGCCTGATTGAAGGCGATCCGTTCAACGATCTGATTCCCCCCGCGCTTTTGCCCGATGGCGATTGGGTCAGCCTGCAAGATATTTGTACAAACTGACGGCGCCACAGGGCGGTATCACGGGGCGGTATCTTGTGATGCAGGCGCCCCCTCCCCCAACCACTGGTGCCGGGCCGGCGGAACTGCGTTAAATCTATGGTTTTGCCCATTTTTGTTGAAAAAATTGCCGGAATCTGTATGGTTTCTTCATTACAAACAATAGCGGCGGGGCATACTCCGCGTGAACCATGAGGCCGAGCCATGACAAAAATCCTGATCGCAGCTAGTCTGCTTGCGATTGCCCTGCCAATGACCGCATTTGCAGGACCAATCGAAAACGCCTGCAACCGTTCGGACCGCAAGGGCGCAACCCGCTCATTATGTGGCTGCATCCAGCAGGTCGCAGACATGACGCTGAAAGGCGGCGACCAGCGCAAAGCGGCCCGGTTCTTTACCGATCCGGAACAAGCGCAAAAGGTTCGCATGTCCAAGAGCGACAGCGACAACGCATTCTGGGCGCGCTACAAGAATTTTGGCGAAACTGCTGCGGTTTATTGCGGCGGCTAAGGCGCGGCGCTGCCATTGCTTTTTGATATTTTACACCGACCACAGCATCGCTTGGTCGGTGTTTTTCGTTTCACTGGCAAGTAAGGTGACGGCCCCGAATGGGGCCGTTTGGCGTTAGGCTTGGTTATCTGCCGCTCAGTTACCAGCGCCGGCTTTCATCGCGCCGTGGTTCATTTTGCTATGATCCATTTTGCCATTGCCCATTCCGTTGCCCATCTGGGGCGCGCGGTCATTATCGACAGGCACTTCGACAACGATATCGCCTGCCTTTTCAAAGGTCAGGGTCAGTTCGACCACATCGCCTTGCACCGGAACGGAATTCAGGCCCAAGAACATCACATGATCGCCACCGCGTTGCAGCGCGTGGGTTTCGCCAGCGGCGATTGGAAAGCCCTCGGCCACATGCACCATTTTCATCACGCCATTGGCGTCTTGCAGGTGTGTATGCAGCTCTACCTTTTGGGCGATGTCGGAACGGACGCCGATCAGGCGATCCTCGTCGCCATGATTGTCGATCACCATAAAGGCCGCGCCGCTGGTTGCCATAGCCCCCGAAACCCGCATGTAGGGATCGGAAACGGTGATGTCGGCGGCAAAGGCCATTGTGGTTGAGGCGATTGCCAGAGCAGCCGCCGCGAAGAGGGTTTTGTAGGTCATGTCATTGGTCTTTCTTATTGAAAACGGGTTGAAAACATCTGCTTCACCCCACCAATGGCGGCCCCCTTGCCCGTGTGACCAGCAGCCCCGCCATGCGCGGCGCGGCGCTCTGGCCAATCACCACGGCCCGCGCGCTACGCGTTACCAAGGCGACCAGCGCCGGAATCTCGGGCGGCAAGTAGGCGGCCAAACCCGCAAGGCAATCCGGGCAAGGATGCACCGGGCCAACCGGATTGCCCTGATCATCCAGCGTGATGCTTAGAACGCCATAGCCCGAACAAATGACGATCGTTGTGCCACCGTTTGACATGGCGGCAGCCTGCCCCCGCGCGACAGCCATGGAAACGCTGCCTGCGACCAGCGCAAGGCAAAGCATGACAAGACCGAGAGGGCGAAACAGTTTCAACATATGGCTGTATGTATACGGGCGCAGGCGCCTGTGAAAGGGCCATTTTGGCGCAGCCTGCCGAAACGCAAAAAGCCCCGCTTGCCGCGGGGCCATGCGATAGAATTGCAAAGCAATCAGGCTGCTGCCTGAGCCTTTTCAATTTCTTTCTTGATCTTCAGCGCTTTTGGCGAAAGCTCGTCGTTCTTGGCTTTTGCCAGGAACGCGTCAAACCCGCCGCGGTGATCGACTGTGCGCAAGGCAGCAGCAGAAATACGCAGAGAGAAAGATTGACCGAGCACGTCCGAAAGCAACGTGACATCATTCAGGTTTGGCAGAAACCGGCGACGGTTTCTGTTTTTGGCGTGGCTGACAGTGTTGCCAGTCATTGGGCCTTTACCGCTTAGTTCGCAGACGCGCGACATAGTCGTGATCCTTGTATTCAACGCCCTAGGGGCATCACATCAACATCAAAGGCCACTGCATAAACAGCAAGCCAAAATTCCATCTGCGTCTGTTAGGGGGAATCGCAGGCGCCGTCAAGCGGGCAAGTCTGTGATCGCAAGGTTTTCACGCAGCAACGCCGGATTGAGGCAAAAGCTGCACGGCATTTATCAGCCAGCCCTCGGGGGTTTTGACAAGCTGGTAATCCAGTAGATGGGTAGCCCCCGCCCTGTCGGTGACCATCACCCGTTGCCAGACCAGCCCACCGTCTTCGCGCACCCCCAGCATGCGTACCGATTTGGGGCGATAGACCATCGGATAGCCCTGCCGCACCATGGCGCCAAAATTTTCAGAATTGCCGAAAAGCCCTTGGATTGTGGGCGAGGCAAAGCTGAAAGCCGTCGTAAAATCATCCGCTTGTAGGGCCGCTATCTGATCGTTGATCAAGGATTGAATGGCCTGGTCGCGGCTCTCTTGCGCCGAAAGCGGTGCTGCGACCACCGCCGACAGTAGCAAAGCAATAAAAACCTTACGCATAGCGCGTTCCCTTCGGTTGCTGTTCCACAGGCTTAAACTAGCGTGCTGCGGACCAAAGGCAAACGGCGCAGGGTTGCCCCCGCGCCGCGCTGTTTTTTTCGGTGGCAAACGGGCCTAGGCGACCAATTCACCCGCAAGACCGCGATCCAGCAACGCCAGCGATTCCTTGATGCCGTAAAGCGCGATGAACCCGCCGAATCGAGGGCCCTCGGACGCCCCGAGCAGCACCTCATACAGAGCCTTGAACCAGTCGCGCAGGTTTTCAAAGCCGTGATCCTTACCCACGGCAAAGACCATGCTTTGCAGCGCCTCGGCATCCAAGCCGCCATCCCATCCGACCAAACGGCTGCGCAGATCGGCCATCGCCGCGCGCTCCTGATCGGTGGGCAGGCGGAACACCCGCTTTGGCGCCACGAAATCGGCGAAATAGCGCACCGCATAGCCTGCCGCCGCATCCAGATCTGGGTGCGTTTCGGGCGATGCCTCGGGGGCGTAGCGCTTGATAAAGCCCCAAAGACCCGCCGCATCCGTTGCCGCCGACACAGAGGCAAGGTTCAGCAGCATCGAGAATGGCACCACCATTTTGCTTTCGGGCGGGTTGCCCGCGTGAATGTGCCACACTGGGTTGTTCAGCTGTGCCGCCGCATCCTGCCCCGGATAGGCGCGCAGCTGCTGGTGATATTCATCCATCGCACGTGGAATCACGTCAAAATGCATCCGCTTGGCGGTTTTGGGCTTTTGATACATGAAATAGGACAGGCTTTCGGTGCTGGCATAGGTAAGCCATTCATCGATTGTCAGGCCGTTGCCGCTGGATTTGCTGATCTTGTGACCTTCGGCATCCAAAAACAGCTCATAGGTCATATGGTTCGGCTTGCGCCCGCCCAGCACTTCGCAAATGCCGTCATAGATAGGGGTGTTGGTCGAATGGTCTTTGCCATACATTTCAAAATCGACATCCAGTGCCGCCCAGCGCGCGCCGAAATCGGGCTTCCACTGCAATTTCACATTGCCGCCGGTGACGGGCAACGTCCATTCGCGGCCATCCTCATCATCAAAGGTGATGGTGTGGTTCACAGGGTCAACCGATTTCATCGGCACATACAAAACCCGCCCCGTTTCGGGGTGGATCGGCAAAAACGCCGAATAGGTTTGCTGGCGTTCCTCACGCAAAGATTTCAGCATTATCGCCATGATCGCATCATAGCGTTCGACGCAAAGGCGCAAAACGTCATCAAACTGGCCCGAGGCATAAAACTCGGACGCGCTGACAAATTCATATTCAAACCCGAAAGTATCCAGAAAACGGCGCAGCATGGCGTTGTTATGATGGCCAAAGCTTTCGTACTCGCCATACGGGTCCGGCACTTTAGTCAAAGGCTTTTGCATATGCTCGCGCAGCATGTCCTGCTGCGGCACATTGCTGGGCACTTTGCGCATGCCGTCCACATCATCGGAAAAGCAGATAAGGCGGGTGGGGATGTCCGAGATCACCTCAAACGCGCGGCGGATCATGGTTGTGCGTGCCACCTCGCCAAAGGTGCCGATATGCGGCAGTCCGCTGGGGCCATAGCCGGTTTCAAACAGCACATAACCCTTTTCCGGCGCCTTCTTGGCATAGCGTTTCAGCAGCGCGCGTGCCTCCTCAAAAGGCCAGGCTTTCGACGTCATCGCAGCTTCGCGCAGGGCAGACATATCCCTCATCCTTATGTTGGGTATAACAACACCGTGTTGTCATAGACCGGCCACTCCTATTGCCCCGCCGCCAATAGGTCAATAATCTGCACCCAAATGCCCCAAATTAAGGACAAAACGATGCCCGATAGGCTTGCCTCGATGACTGCCCAAGACGCGCTTTTGGCGATTATGGTTGCGGTTTCCGCCTCTGACGAAAATCTGCGCACGTCCGAGCTTGTGGCGATCCAGCGTATCGTCAACCACCTGCCGGTGTTTGCGGGTTATGACCCCGACCGCTTTGCACAAGTGTCGAGCGTGGTGTTCGACCTATTCGAGGAAGAAGACGGGCTGGATGCGTTTTTCGGGCTGGTTCAGGACGCGCTGCCGGAAAAGCTGTTTGAAACAGCCTATGCGTTGGCCTGCGATGTCGCGGCAGCGGATGGCACGCTTTATGAACAAGAGCTGCAATTCTTGCAGGAAATCCGGGATGAGCTGGCAATAGACCGCCTGCACGCAGCCGCGATCGAGCGTGGGGCACGCGCGCGGCATATGACGGCCTGAGCCATAGTGGTTTGCGCGGTCAGGATGCGCCGCGCGAACCGTCTTAGGTGTATTGCGCCGCCCAATGGCTGATCAGTTTGGCCTGCATATCACGGGCGCGCCGCGTCCATTGCGGGCCACCCGGTGGGCGTTCACGTTCGGACATAGACAGCGCATCGCGCCGCGACGTATCGGCGCTAAAGATCGCAAAGGTCAGTTCTTTGCCCGAGGTTGGTTGCACATAGCCCGCCAATCCCGACACAAAGTTCAGCGTGCCGGTTTTGGCCACGACCCGCGTGGGATGGTTTTTGATTTCCTTGCCATCCGCACCGCGCACGCCTTGCTGTTTCAGCAGGGTTGGCAACATTCCTTGCCGTGCTGCAAGAAACGCCTTGGCCATATCAGCCGCCGAGATCCGAGAATCACCCCCCAGACCGGAATGGTCAACAAAGCGGCTGCTGATGCCGTGCTTGGCCGCAGCCCAGGCCTGCATTTGCGCCGCCGACGCCTTTAACCCGTCGGCACCCGATGCCGTCAGACCCAGCGCTTCGGCTGTCATGTTGGTCGAGTATTTCAGCATGTCGCGCATCACCTCGGTCAGCGGATCGCTGCGGGTCTCGGCCACAATTGCGCCTGCGGGCAAAGCACCGATCAGCACGGCTTGCGGCAGGCGCAGCCCATGCGCGCGCATCAATGTGGCAAACACCTCGGCGGTGTAGATCTCGGGGTGGCGCACCGGTAACCAGCGGCTGCCTGCCTTGCCCAGCGCCGCTTGCGCCACGGTCCAGGTATCGCGGTCTTTGCCGCCCTTATAGGCGAACAACGGCGCCTCACGCGCGACGGCGCTGACGCTTGCCATGCTGACCACTGGCATAAAGCGTTTGCCGCGCGCATCCATAGAGATGTCATAGCCTTTGGTGCCACGCCGCCACTCAAAATTCACCCGGTTATAATTCAGGTTCAACCCCGACACCGCCGGATTATAGCCAACAAAATCAGGCTGTTCGTGGTCGATTTCGTCAATATGCGGAATGCCGCCGGCATAGGCGAGGTAGCGCCCGCTGATTTCCTTGATCCCTTTGGCGGCCAATGCCTGCGCCAAATCGCCCAAGCGGTCGGTATCAAGGCTGGGGTCGCCACTGCCCACCAAAACCAGATCGCCTTGCAGCCGCCCGTTCTGCACCGGGCCTGTCACCACCACCCGCGTGGCATAGCGATAGCCGGGGCCAAGCCGGTCCAGTGCGTAAAAGCTGGTGACCGCTTTGGCGACCGAGGCCGGCGGCTGTGCCACCGTTTCGTTCATCCCTTCGATAATCTTGCCGCTGCGGCTGTCCATCACGACAAAGCCGACCGTGCCGCCCAAACCCGCCGCTGCCACGATGGCATCGCTGCCACCCGACCGTGCAATCGCCGAGCCGGGCTTGGATGCAGGGCGCGGCGAGCGTGCCGGTGCCTCGGCGCAGCTTGGAACCGCCGCGCTGGCCAATAGTGCCGTTAAAATCCAACGTCTTGAATACATCCCGCATCCTTCCCAACACCCGCTGCAAACTTACCCCAAGCCAGACGCAAACGTCCAGCGGCTCTGCCCGCGTTTTAGCAGCTTACCCCGCCCATTCCCCGCGTGCGCGTATCGCGCTGGATGAGGCCTTGTGCAAAGGCATGTTCAAAAAGCACCAGCGCGGCCGCGGGCCATGGGCCAAAGATTGCGCTGCTGCATCGGGCAGACGCGCGCGCCAAAACACCTCGGCCGTTTTGGAAAGCCGCGCCTGAATACGGCTGCCGGGGCGCGCCAACACCCCCACGGGCACCATATGCATGATGTCTTGCCAGCGGTCCCACCGATCAAATTGCAGCAGGTTATCGGCACCCATCAGCCAGACAAACCGCACCCTCGGATAGCGCGCAATCAGCGCCTCTAACGTCTCGGCGGTATAGCGCGTGCCCAGCCGCGCCTCGATATCGGTAACAATGACGCGTGGATCATCCATCACCAGCTGCGCCTGCGCCAAGCGGTCGGCCATCGGCGCAGGTTGGCGCGCCTTTAGCGGATTGCCGGGCGACACCAGCCACCACACGCGGTCCAAACCAAAGCGCTTTAGCGCCTCACGCGTCAAATGCGCATGGCCTGAATGGGCTGGATCAAACGACCCGCCCAAAAGGCCGATCACCATGCCTTTGGTCGCGATTGGAAATCCTTGCACTGCCGCCCAAACCTTTTACTGCCCAGCCCCTACATTTGCACAAGGCCGCAGGCGAATACCATCCCCGCCGCAAGGCATATAGCTGCAAAAAACGGGCCAACGTTTCACCGTTGGCCCGCCAGATTGTTTACCCTTTCCAACTTAGTGGTGATGCTCACCATGGGTTACGGTCACAAACGGCGCTGGCGCTTTCAAATCGCTGGTGGCTTGCCCCTCGGCCGGGATTTCATCCCAATGGGCCATGCCACTGGCGCATTCTTGCACGACCTTTACGTACAGCTTGCTGTCCACGGCCACAGCGTCGTCAACCTTGGCGCGGAACACAAATTCATCGTAATAGGCATCTGGCAGCGAACCTGTCCAAACGATCTGCTTCACGCCTTTGGTGACGGCCGTGCCATGGTTGTCAACCGGCGCGGCATAGTCGCCCTCGGTCACCTCTAGTTCCCAACCCGCCTTGGGCATCGGCTTGGCGAAAACCATGCCCTCTGGCACCTCAACCCGCAGCTTTTGCGTCGCCTCGCCTTCGCAACCGTGGCCAATGCGGATGACCGCCTTGTAGTACGATCCGGCGGGGGCCTCGGCCACCTCTAGCGTGGCATGTGCCAAGGCCGAAGTCGCGCCAAAACCAGCAACCAAAGCTGCAATCATCATTACGTTTTTCATCTTATGTCTCTCGTTTTCAATGGCCAGCCTGCGCATGCAGCGCCAAGCCTGACCTGTCAGATTATATTGGTGAAACAGTCAGACAGTGAAAACAGGCGGCCCGCGTGCCGGTGGCCATTGGCCGAAAACAGACGCGAAATGATGGTGAATTGCGGCAAACGGCCCAAGGCTTTGCGGCTGCGACACCGGCAGCGCCAGCCCGTAAACCGGCAGCGCCTTGGCCACAGCGGTGAAACAGCACTGGTGGTCACAACCTGCCACATCGCCGCTGCCCCCGCCGCAAATAGCGCCTTGGGCCAGTAGCAGCTGATACGCCCCCTCGCCCGCAAAGGGCGCAGGCGGCGCGGGGTTTGCCCCACCAACCAGCACAAACAGGCCAAGGGCAACCGCCCAAAGCCGCATCAATGCCAGAAAAGAGTTAGGTGGGTGACGCATAGGTCGCGGAAAAACCAAAAGAAATTCGTGGCATGTCGTGCCAGCCAAATGGCGCCATGGCAAGCCGCAAAACGCCTTTCACAGCGCGATTTCGCGCAGCACATTGCCCCCAGCGCGCAAAGCCTCTATCTACAGCCCGAATTCTAAGATTTTGCGGGGAACATCCGATGGCCAGCTATCAATACATCTACCACATGGACGGCGTGTCAAAGACCTATCCGGGTGGCAAAAAGTGCTTTGAGAATATTCAACTGAACTTCCTTCCCGGTGTGAAAATCGGTGTGGTCGGCGTGAACGGCGCGGGTAAATCGACCCTGCTGAAAATCATGGCCGGCATGGACAAGGATTTCAAAGGCGAGGCTTGGGCCGCCAAAGGCGCGCGCGTGGGCTATCTGGCGCAGGAACCTTACCTTGACCCCAAGCTGACCGCCAAAGAAAACGTGATGCTGGGCGTGGCAAGTAAGACCGCAATTCTAGAGCGTTACAACGAACTCGCCATGAATTACTCAGACGAAACCGCCGATGAGATGGCCGCGCTGCAAGACCAGATCGACGCGGGCAACCTGTGGGAGCTGGAGGCATCCGTGGGCGTGGCAATGGACGCGCTGCGCTGCCCGCCCGATGACGCGAATGTTGAGGATCTGTCGGGCGGTGAACGCCGCCGCATCGCGCTGTGCAAGCTGCTGCTTGAAGAGCCTGACATGCTGCTGCTGGACGAGCCGACCAACCACCTTGACGCCGAATCGATTGCCTGGCTGCAAAAGCACCTGATCAATTACAAAGGCACGATCTTGATCGTCACGCACGACCGCTACTTCCTTGACGATATTACCAGCTGGATTCTGGAACTCGATCGCGGTCGCGGCATCCCGTATGAGGGCAACTATTCCGCATGGCTGGACCAAAAAGCCAAGCGCATGCAGCAAGAGGCCCGCGAGGACAAAACCAAGCAAAAGGCGCTGGAAAAGGAACTGGAGTGGATCCGTTCCGGTGCCAAGGCCCGCCAATCCAAGGGTAAGGCCCGTATTGCGCGCTATAATGAAATGGCCGGCCAAACGGTTATGGAACGCGCGACCACCGCGCAGATCGTTATCCCGAACGGCGAGCGTCTGGGGAATAAGGTTATCGAGGTTGTCGGCCTGAAAAAGCACATGGGCGACAAGCAGTTGATCGAGGATCTGACCTTTACCGTGCCGCCGGGGGCGATTGTGGGCGTGATTGGCCCGAACGGTGCCGGTAAATCGACGCTGTTCCGCATGATCACAGGTCAGGAACAGCCGGACGAAGGCACGATCACCTTGGGCGATACCGTGCAGCTGGCCTATGTTGACCAGTCGCGCGACGCGCTGGACCCGAACGCCACCGCTTGGGAAGAAATCTCGGGCGGGGCCGAGGTTATTCACCTTGGCGATATGGAAGTGAACAGCCGCGTTTACGCCGGTTCGTTCAACTTTAAAGGCACCGACCAGCAGAAAAAGGTCGGCCTGCTATCGGGTGGTGAGCGGAACCGCGTGCACATGGCGAAACTGCTGCGCTCGGGCGGGAACGTGCTGCTCCTCGACGAACCTACCAACGATCTGGACGTGGAAACCCTGCAGGCGCTGGAACAGGCGATTGAAGATTTCGCCGGCTGCGCGATCATCATCTCGCACGACCGCTTCTTCCTTGACCGCCTGTGTACCCACATCCTTGCCTTTGAAGGCGATGCCCATGTGGAATGGTTCGAAGGCAATTTTGAGGCCTATGAGCAGGATAAAGTCCGCCGCTTGGGGCCGGATGCGTTGGAGCCAAAACGGGCGAAGTACAAACGGTTTGCGCGGTAATTATGCGTAGGGTGCGCTTCAGCGCACCTTACCTTGCCCCCATCAACCTAGCGGTGCGCTAAAGCGCACCCTACTCGCCGAATTTGCCGTCGGGACTTGTGCCTTGCCACTCGGGCCCGACAAGCCCCCTGCGTATATCGCGGTGGAGAGAAGAGAATGGCCACTCGACGGGCCGCTTCACCAAACCATGTTTAACCGGATTACCCCAGCAATAGCGCAAATGTGCGTTAAAATCTCCCTCATCCCTGATGTGATGTTCCCAATAGCGGCGCTGCCAGATTGCCTTTTCGCGGCGCCGTATATGGCTGGACCGCTGAGCACCCGCGCCTTGGCCCATTGAAAACAGTGCCTTGATACTGCCCCAACGCGTCATGAAATCGCGGTCATGCGGTGGCAAGGTCCAAACAGCATGCAGGTGATCGGGCAACACGACCATCGCATCAATGCGAAACGGCCGGTTGTTCAGCGTCACGCGCACCGCAAGGCGCAGGTCGTCAATCTTGGTGACAAGCAAATCCGATCCCCGCTGCGCCAGCGCAACTGTGAAAAAGATCTGCGGTCCTGTTATCTGGGGGCGAATGTAATTGGGCATGCCGACAGCATGGTCAGGTTTGGGTTAACGCGCGGTTTACGGGGCATGTTGGAACCAAACTGCGCGTCAGGCGTTCCCTTTGCAGATTGGCAAAAAGAGAATGGAGAACGTCATGAAAGGTATTGTCGCTTGGTTTATGGGGGTTCCCGTTGTCGTGATCATTCTGCTTTACATGTTCGGCTTTTTCTAGGCCGCCACACAAACAGCGCCACCGCAGCTATTCTACCGCCCGTGGCCGCCCTTCATCGTCAATCGCGACAAAGGTAAACACTGCCTCGGTTACCTTTTCGCGTGCGCCGATGCGGCCGCGGCGCACCCAGGCCTCGATCTCGATGCCCATCGAACTGCGGCCAACCCGCACCACACGGCCATAGATGCACAGCACATCGCCCACCCGCACGGGGCGAATAAACTTCATCGCGTCCAGTGCAACCGTGGTCACCCGCCCGCCAGCGCGCTCGCCTGCGATGATGCCTGCCGCGATGTCCATCTGGCTTAGCACCCAGCCACCGAAAATATCGCCATTGGTGTTCACATCGCGCGGCATGGCCAATGTCCGCAGGGTCAGCTCGCCCTCGGGGCCGGTTTCGGTGGGCTTTTCCATGTATTTCCCCTTTTGTTTACGTAGGTGAAAATCATCCCCCGAGTGACGGGACAAACCTGCCCTGCCGCCAAACCCTCAGTCGCCACGCGGCCAAATTACCGTTCCGTACCGCGAGGCGGGGTTCACAGCCCGGTGTCAACCCGGCCCTGTCACATCATGCGCATGACCGACTATCTGGCCCAGACCCCGAACATTCAAGCCACCCAAATCTTGCAAGAACCAGTTTCCCTGTTCTGCCAAGCTGTTCTATCAGAGAGACTTGTTCAACCCCACAACCGAGCGCGCCAGCCCAAAAACCGTATTCGCTGCCGCCAAAGGCGATTCAGTGGCCAGAACGGTATCCATTGGGTTGACCTTGAAATTCCGCGCGGCAAACAGGCCGTCGGCTGTGGTCAGATCAAACGTGAAAATGACCCGGCGCATGGCAGGGCCTTTGACCCCATCAGCACGCACTGCCTTTTGCGGATATTCGCGCAAGATCAAAACACCTTTGGGATTCGCACGCGCGTCATTCAGGCCACCGACCAAAGACATCGCTTCCAGCGCCGAAATCGACTCGCGCTCAAAATAAATCAGGTTTTCGCTGCCTGTCGCGCCCAGCGAAGTGAAATAGCGGTCATCCTCGCGCAGGATAACCTTGTCGCCGCCGCGCAGGGTCGTGTTCTTGTTCGCCTCGGCGAACAGACGATCCGCGCGGATTTCATAGGTTTTAGTGTCGCGGATCAACCGGACCAACGGGTTTTTCAGCGTTGGGTCAATGCCGCCACCTTCGGCCAAAAGGGTAAGGATTGTGTAGTTCCGACTTGGCATCGGATAGGTGCCGGGCTTGCCCGCGCCGCTGACGAGATCAACCGAATTGCGCGCGCCCGGCTCGACACTCAGTTGAACCTGCGCGGTGGCGGCAATCGGCGCCATCGCCTTTTGCACCGTTTCGCGGGCGGCACTTGGCGTCAGGCCGTTTACGACGATCTCGCCAAGATAGGGCACGAAAATGGTACCCTGCGGCGATACCTCCATCGGGGAAAAGGTGACTTGTTTCTGGGTCGCTGCGGTCAGCAACGAGTTGTCCTGGCTGTCCCAGATCACCAACTTGATGAAATCGCCCGGACGAATTGCGACACCGCTTGGCCCGTCTTTGGCGCTGATCCAGTTGTATCCGCCGCTCCAGCCGGTGCCGGGCCAGCCGGCCACTTGCATTACGTTACTGCGGCTGACCGCTACGACAGAATATGTCGGCTCTTTCGCGTTTTGCTCGCGCAGTACCTCGGACGTCAGGGCAGCACCCCGAGGAAGGCTGCATCCGGAAAGAACGACACCCGCAATCGCCAAAGCGCAAAGTATTTTCAAGCGCAAGACAGCCCCCAACTTTCCAAGATCAACCGCAACGCGTGCTGGAGGGGAAACTAGTCGGTGTCGCACCCAAGCGCCACACCCCTAGGTGGTGTTGCGCCCAAAAAATTCGCCACCTGTGTCCTTCGGGAACTTTATATGGAACGCGACGGCCCAATTTACCGCCATATACGCCCTGAAAAATGAAGCATCCTTGATTGTCAGCCTTTGGGGTAGCCGAACTTTTCGACGAAAACCCAAGGGGGCGCTCGCGCCCCCTTGCCCGTTCCGGGCTCACCCCCTGAGGATATTTTGAGATAGATGAGTGGGGTTATTTTCCGGCGTAATCGCGGTACCAATCTACAAATTTCTGCACGCCAAGGCGCATATCTGTTTCGGGGCGGTAGCCGGTAAGGCGCTGCAAAAGGCTTGCATCGGCCCAAGTGCGGGGCACATCGCCGGCCTGCATCGGCATCAGATTGCGGGTGGTTTTCATCCCCAAGGCGTTTTCGATTGCGTCGATAAAGTCGGTCAGTTTTACGCTGGTAGAGTTGCCGATATTCACCACGCGCCACGGGGCAACCGGCGACAGGCTGTCACCTTCGAGCACTGTGCCATCTGCAGGATGCTGCGGAATTACATCCATCAGCAGGCGGATACCGCGCACGATATCTTCGACATAGGTAAAGTCGCGGTACATCTCGCCATGATTGTAGACGTCGATCGGACGCCCTTCGAGTGTGGCATCGACGAATTTATAGAGCGCCATATCCGGGCGGCCCCACGGGCCATAGACGGTGAAAAACCGGAACATGGTCACAGGCAAGCCGTGAATATGGGCATAGGCGTGTGACATGTTTTCATTGGCTTTTTTGGTCGCCGCGTAAAAGGACATCTGCGTTTCGACCTTATCGGTTTCAGCGTAGGGCACCTTTTCGTTCGCGCCATATACGGATGAGGTTGATGCCATCAGCAGGTGCTGCACCTTTAGCCGCCGCGCGGCCTCCATCACATTGAACGACCCGATCACATTGCTATCAAGATAGGTGCGCGGGTTTTCGATACTATAGCGCACGCCCGCCTGCCCGGCCAAATGCACGATCATATCGGGCATAAACGCGTCTGCCACTTGGTCAAACAGGGCTTGATCCTCAAGCATGCCTTCGGTCGCGGTAAAGCCGGGGTTTTGCAGCAGAACCTGATTGCGGCGCTGTTTCAGGCGCAGGTCGCTATAGTCGGTCATGCCGTCATAGCCATGCACGACCATACCTTCGCGCAGCAAAAGTTGTGCGAGGTGAAAGCCGATGAAGCCCGCCGTACCTGTAATCAAAACCCGCATGGCACGCCTATCATTTGTCATAATGGCCTGTTTCGTGCCAGCGCCACGCATCTGTTATCATTTGCTGCATTGTGGATCGTGTGGGCGTCCAGCCCAGCTCTTGTTTCGCGCGGTCGGAACCCGAGACCAGACATGCCGCATCGCCGGGGCGGCGCGGGCCGATGGTCATCGGCACCTCTTGGTTGGTCACTACCCGCGCCTCATCCACCACCTGGCGCACGGAAAAGCCTGTGCCGCTGCCAAGGCAAAACACGCGGTTGGCCTTGCCGTCCTCTAACCAGCGCAGACCAAGCACATGGGCATCGACCAGATCGGTTACATGCACATAGTCACGAACACAGGTGCCATCTGGCGTCGGGTAATCAGTGCCGAACAACGTCAGCGCCGGGCGTTTACCGCTGACGACATCCAGCATCAGCGGGATAAGGTGTGTTTCGGGCTGGTGAAATTCGCCCACCTCGCCCTCGGGGTCGGCGCCCGCCACGTTGAAATAACGATAGATCACATGGCGCAACCCGTATGTGGTGCCAAAATCGCGCAACATTTCCTCAATCGCGCGTTTGGAAGAGCCGTAGGGGTTGCTTGGGGCCTGCTTGGTGTTTTCATCCAGAACCACGCCATCCTGATCGCCATAGGTCGCGCAAGTTGATGAAAACACAAAATCAAGGCATCCCGCCGCGATAGCCGCCTCAATCAGGTTCAGCGATCCCTCTACATTCACCCGCCAATAGCGGCCCGGTTGGGCAACGGCCTCGCCCACTTGGCTAAGGGCGGCAAAATGCATCACGGCGACGGGCTTCCACTTGGCAAACACCTCATCCAGTCGTGCACGGTCCAGCAGATCACCACGTTCAAAGGGGCCGAATTTGACCGCTTCTTCCCAACCGGTTTCCAAACTGTCGTAGGTAACCGGCACATAACCTGCTGCCTTTAACGCTTTACAGGCATGCGACCCGATATAACCCGCCCCGCCTGTCACCAACACATGTTTTTGCATTCACACCGCCACTATTACGTACATGCCCAAGTCTGCCATACCTCGGCATGTTTGGCTGTCAGAATCGACTGTTCCCCACCCTAAAGTCAAGTCCGCCCGGTTTTCCCGCTTGTCCCCAAACATGCTTGCACCTTTCACGACACAGCGTTTCACGCTAAGAGCATGGCACGCGACAGAATTTGCGCGACCTGCCTGCCGAGGACCTTATGACCACAACCCAGAAATCTTCGTTAACCGCTGCCGCCCATGTCTTGAAGATTGAGGGCGAAGCCTTGCTGGCTTTGGCCGAGGCGCTGCCTGACGATTTCGCGGCGGTGGTCGAACAGCTGATGGCTTGCCAGGGTCGGGTCATCCTGTCGGGCATCGGCAAATCCGGCCATATCGCCCGCAAAATTGCCGCGACATTTTCGTCTACCGGAACGCCTGCCTATTTCGTCCATGCGGCCGAGGCCTCGCATGGCGATCTCGGTACAATTTCCCCTTCGGATGTCGTCATTGCCCTGTCCAATTCGGGCGAGACGACCGAGCTGGGCGACCTGATCGCCCACACCCGCCGCTTTACCATCCCGCTGATCGCGATTTCATCGCGTGCGGGCAGCACCTTGGCGCTGGCCGCCGATCTGAACCTGACCTTACCCCCCGCCCCCGAGGCCTGCCCTTTGGGCCTTGCGCCGACCACATCGACCACGATGGCACTGGCTTTGGGCGATGCGCTGGCTGTGGCCTTGATGGAGCGGCGCGGGTTCGAGCCTGAGCATTTCCGCACATTCCACCCCGGTGGCCGCCTTGGCGCACGTTTGGCACGTGTGGGGCAGTTGATGCGTGGCGCGGATGATTTGCCTTTGGTCCCAACCGATTACCCGATGGCCGACACCTTGTTGGTCATGACACAAAAGGGCTTTGGCACCGCAGGCGTGGTTGAAAACGGCTGCCTTGTCGGTGTGATCACCGATGGCGACTTGCGCCGCAACATGGGCGGGTTGATGGATAAAACCGCCATTGACGTGGCAACCCGCACGCCGCTGACCGCCCCGCCCGAAATGATGGCGGTAGAGGCAGTTGCCCTGATGAACCAGAACAAAATCACCATGCTGTTTGTCACCGATGCCGATGCGCAACCGCTGGGCATTTTGCACATCCACGATTGCCTGCGCGCAGGCGTTCAATAAAGGCCACTCCATGAAAACCGTCATTATCATCCCCGCCCGCTATGCCTCGACCCGTTATCCCGGCAAGCCTTTGGTTGGCCTGCGCGGCCCTGATGGCGTATCGAAACCCCTGATCCAGCGCAGCTGGGAGGCAGCGATGGCCGCCCGTGGCATTGCCGAGGTGTATGTTGCCACCGATGATACCCGCATTGCCGATGCCGCCCGCGGTTTCGGGGCGCAGGTTATCATGACCTCATCCGATGCCGAAAACGGCACCATGCGTTGCGCCGAGGCGGTGGCAAACGCCGGTATTACCGCCGATCTGGTCATCAACCTGCAAGGCGATGCGCCGCTAACCCCGCCGTGGTTTGTCGAGGCACTGGCCGAGGCGATGAAAACCAGCCCCGCGCAATGTGCCACGCCGGTTATCCGCTGTGACGCCGAAACCGTCAGCCATTTCCGCGAAGACCGCCGCCACGGGCGCGTTGGCGGCACGACAGCGGTGTTTGATGTAAACATGCGCGCACTCTATTTTTCCAAAGAGGTGATCCCCTACACCCCCGAAGGCAATCACGACCCAATTCCGGTGTTTCACCATGTCGGCATCTATGCCTACCGCCCCGCCGCGCTTGCCGCCTATCAAGGCTGGAAAACGGGCACTTTGGAGCGGATGGAAGGGCTGGAACAGCTGCGCTTCCTTGAAAACGGCATGGAAATGGCCTGTGTCGAGGTTGACGGCAAAGGCCGCGTGTTTTGGGAGTTGAACAACCCTGTCGATGTGGAACGCATCGAAAGCGTGCTGGCCAAGGGGTAAAGCCTAAAGCTTGCCCGCCCCCACGCCCGGCGTTACCGCGCGGCGCTTTAGCTGCGCCTCGCGCCAGGTGATATAGCTGACCGCGCCGATAATCACACCGCCGCCCAGCAGCACAAACGGATCTACCTGCTCGCCAAAGGCGAAATAGCCCAGCATGCTGGCCCAAACCAGTTGCAGGAACGTCACCGGCTGCGTTACCGAAATCGGCGCCACAGCAAAGGCCCGCGTCATGCAGTAATGCCCCGATGTCGCGGCCAGCGCCACTACGGCCAGCCACGCCAGTTGCACCATACTAACCGGCACCCAAACCCAAATCGCAAAGGGCAACAGACCCAGCGTGACTGTCACCGACATAATGCCGACAATCGCCCCTGCAGGCATCTTGCCACTCAGGCTTTTGGCAAACAGATAGGAACCGGCAAAACAAACCGCCGCCCCCAGTTGCGCCCAATGCCCCGGCTCGATCACCCGCACACCGGGGCGCAGCACAATCAGCGCACCGATCAGCGCCACGCCAATCGCAATCAGCCGCCGAACTGCCAGCTTTTCACCAAACAACAGCGCCGCGCCCAGCGTTACACAAACGGGGTTCAGATAGCCAATCGCCGTCACCTCGGCCACGGTGATCCGCGCCATCGCGAAAAACCACAGCGTCACCGCCGCCGTATGCACCGCACCGCGCAGCACAATCGCCCGCGCCAATCCCGCCGGAATCCCCGTTCGCGCCAAACTCATCAGCGCCGGCAGCAAAAACACCACCCCCCATGCAAACCGCAAGAACGCTGATTGCACCGCAGGCAGGTCTGTCCCCAAGTAACGCACAACGCCTGTCACCACGACGAATGACAGCCCCGAGGCCAGCATCCACGCAATTCCGACAACAGGTTTAGAAGATTCGCTCATCCCGCCACTTGGCCGTAACTGCAGGCCAAGCACAAGACCGCTTTACCCAAAGGCCAGTGCCGCCGCGATCGTCCACATGGTTATGCCGACAATCACCTCTAGCACCACCCAAGAACGCGGCCGCGCCATCACCGGTGCCAATAGCCGCGCACCATAGCCCAAAGCCATGAAAAAACTGGCCGAAGCCGCCGAAGCCCCAATTCCGAATGCCAACCCATGCGGGGCATATTGCGCCGAAATCGCGCCAATCAGCACCACAGTATCCAAATAGACATGCGGGTTCGCCCATGTCAGCAGCAGCACGGTCATAATCACCCGCCGCAACGCCACAGGGCTTGTGGCCGCCGCAACCAGCGCCTCGCCCCCCAGCCACGCCGCCCGAAACCGCAACGCGCCATAGACCAGCAGAAATGCCACCCCCACCACACGCATCGCATCACCCAGCCACGGCACGCTGTGCGATGCCGCACCAAACCCCGCCACACCCGCCGCAATCAGCACCGCATCCGATGTGGCACAAACCAGAACCACCCAGCCCACATGCTCGCGCCGGATCCCTTGGCGCAGCACAAACGCATTCTGCGCCCCGATCGCCGCAATCAAACTGATCGCGACCAGATAACCTGCAATCAATGCCTCAAACATCTGCCAACCCTGCCAGAACCTGCATCGCATCAAACCGCCGCGCCCATTGCACAAAGAAATGGTCGTGGTGATAGCCCGCAATCACATTGGCGCTGATCCCTTGCGCCGTCAGCGCGGTTGCGACCGCCGCAGTCAACCCCACAGCCTGCAAATCCGAATGCACCTTCAGGCTGATCCGCGCCCACCCCGCCTGATGCGCAATCCCTTGCGCCTGCAAGACGGCCTCGGTGGCCACCACCGTCACGCCTTCGTCCTCAACCATCATTGCAAAGGCATCGGGCACCCAAGCCCCCGCCTTTGGTTGGATCAACCCGAACCCATAAGGCGCGTCATGCAGCTCTGGCGCCATGCTGCGCAACAATTCCCTTAAATCCGTGACTGCCATGACATATGCCCCCTTTGCTTTCGCATTGACATAAGCGGCCCAAGCCATTCCAATCAAATTAATCTTTTTGATGTAAAGTAAGCATTGCTAATGTTCGACTACAGCCAACTCGCCGCGCTTGCGGCCATTCATCGCCGCGGCTCGTTCGATCTGGCGGCGGCCTCGCTTTCCGTCACCCCTTCGGCAATTTCCCAACGCCTAAAGGCGCTTGAGGAACGGATGGGCAGCCTTCTTATCCGCCGGGGGCAACCTTGCACAGCCACCCCGCCCGGCCTACGCCTGATCCGGCACTTTGAAGAGGTGATGCTGCTCGAGGCCAGCCTCGGCCCCGATCTGCCGCAAGGGCCCGCGCCGATGACCATTCGCATCGCGGTAAACGCCGACAGCCTTGCCACATGGGTTTTAACCGCCTTGGCAGCCACCCAAAACATGCTGTTCGATCTGGTGATTGATGACCAAGACCACAGCCAAGATTGGCTGCGGCGGGGTGAGGTTTCGGCGGCGATCACCAGCCACCCCGGCCCGCTGCAAGGCTGCGATACCCTGCCCTTGGGGGCGCTGCGCTACCGCGCCACGGCCTCGCCCGAATTTGTCGCCCGCTGGCTGCCCGAGGGCATATCCCGCACAGCCCTTACCCGCGCCCCCGCGCTGACATTTTCCGACAAGGACCGCCTGCAACGCGATTGGATTGCGACGCAAATCGGCCACGGCCTTGCCTTTCCCACGCATCGCATCGCGTCTTCGCAAGGGTTTGTCGATGCCGCCTTGCTGGGCCTTGGCTGGGGCATGAACCCCGAGTTGCTGATCGCTAACCATCTCGCGGCTGGCCGATTGGTTGAAATTGCCCCGAACACACCGCTTGATGTACCTCTTTACTGGCAGTTTGCGCGTCTAACGGCGGCGGCTATTGCACCGCTCACCCATTCCGTCAAAAAAGCCGGTGATAAATTCCTGCTTTAGCCGCGCCCCTCGCCCGCCATAGCGTTTCAATGCGTCACAAACTGTGACTGTACAGGGCGGCGCAAACAAGGCAGTTCAAAACAGTCAAATTCAAAAGGACCAAAATGCAGCTCCGCACGCCCAGACTAGCCGTGATCGCCATGTTCATCCTCAACGGCGCCCTTTTGGGCTTTTGGGCCTCGCGCATCCCCGCCATTGCCGACAGCCACAACCTGACGCCCAACCTCTTGGGGCTTTTGCTTTTGTGCCTCGCTGCGGGGGCAATTGTGTCATTTCCTTTGGCCGGGCGCATGGTCGATAGCTATGGCGCGGCCCCGGTTACCCGCGCCATTGCTGTGGCCTATTGCGCCGCCCTGATCGCCCTCGGCATCGCGCCCTCACTGCCACTGCTGGCTGCGGCGCTGTTCCTGTTCGGCATGGCGCATGGCGCGATGGATGTCGCAATGAACACTTGGGCCGCCGAAGTCGAAAAGGCCGCGGGCAAACCCATCATGGCCTCGTTCCACGCAATGTTCAGCCTTGGCGCAGGGGCCGCCGCCGCCTTGGGCTACGTCGCCATCAAAACCGGCACAGGCGTGCCCGCGCATTTTATTACCGCAAGCCTGACCTTCGGCATCGCCACCTTGGCGCTCGCCGCCTCCCCGTGGCAGTCCCCGCGCAGCGCGGCACAAAAATCCAGCCTCTTTGCCTTTCCAAAGGGCGCGCTGGTTCTTGTCGGCCTCATCGCCTTTGCCTCGGCAATGGGCGAAGGCGCGGTTGCCGATTGGGGCGCCGTCTTTCTGAACCGCACCATCGGCACATCCGAGGCCCAAGCCACCTTGGGCTACTCGGCCTTTTCCATCGCCATCTTTGGCATGCGCCTTGCCGCCGATTACCTGATCCGCCGCATTGGCCCTGTGCGCATCGCCCGCATCTCGGGCGCTCTCGCCTTTGTCGGCGTTCTTATGGCCGCAAGCGCGCAAAGCCTGACGCTGGCCTTACTCGGCTTTGGCCTGATGGGGCTTGGGTATGCAGTTCTCTTTCCGCTCGCCTTTTCCCGCGCCGCGGCAGACCCGAACACCAGCCCCGGCCGTGCCATCGCTTCGGTCGCCACCTTGGGCTATGGCGGGCTGCTTCTCGGGCCGCCAGTCATCGGCTTCGTCGCGCAACTCACGTCACTGCGGCTGGCGCTGCTCATCCTCGCGGGTCTCGCGCTGATGATCATTGCCTTTGCGCCCCACCTGCGCAAACCACAGACCTGACCCCCGCTTTCTTTCCGGTACAAATATCCAAATCCCGCCCGCAAACGCAAAAGCCCCCGGCTGGAAAACCGGGGGCCTTTCTTTAACCTTAAAGCAAAATCACGCGTCCAGCTGCGCCGCAACATCCTCGGGGATGTCAAAATTGTGCGTCACATCCTGCACATCATCATCTTCTTCCAGCAAATCGATCAGCTTCATCAGCTTTTGCGCGGTTTCCAGATCCACTTCGGTCAGAACCTGCGGCTTCCAGATCAGCTTGGATTCCGTCGACTCGCCCAATGCTTTTTCCAACGCATCCGACACATCGTTCAGCGACTCCATCGCGCAGTAAATCCAATGGCCGTCGTCATCCGACACCACATCATCCGCGCCCGCATCAAGCGCGGCCATCATCACCGTGTCGGCATCGCCAACCTCAACCGGATACGAAATCTCGCCTACACGGTCAAACCCGTGGCTGACCGAGCCGCTTTGCCCCAAGTTGCCACCGCTTTTGGTGAAATAGCTGCGCACGTTGCTGGCGGTACGGTTCAGGTTGTCGGTCATCGCCTCAACGATAATCGCAATCCCGTTGGCGCCATACCCTTCATAGCGGATTTCGGTATAATCCGCCGCATCGCCGGCCTGCGATTTTTTAATCGCGCGGTCGATCACATCCTTTGGCATCGACAGCGATTTCGCCGCCTTTACCGCAAGCCGCAAGCGGGGGTTTTTGTCGGGGTCGGCGTCACCCATTTTCGCTGCCACGGTAATTTCCTTGGACAGCTTGGAAAACATCTTTGACCGAATTTTATCCTGCTTGCCCTTACGGTGCTGGATATTCGCCCATTTTGAATGGCCTGCCATTAGCCCGATCTCCGCTTTGTAAATTAATTCGCTGTTACCGCCCTATACACAAACGCAGGGCCAATCCGCAACCCCGCCCTACATCAGAACGGAAAGAACAACGGGATCGTCGCGCTCATCACCACCATCATCAGCAGGTTCAGCGGAACACCAATACGCAGGAAATCGGTAAACTTATACCCGCCCGGCCCATAGACCAACGTGTTGGTCTGATACCCGATGGGCGTTGCAAAACTGGCCGAGGCCCCAAACATCACCGCCACCACCAATGGCCGCGGGTCCACACCCAGCGACGCCGCAAGCCCGATTGCGATCGGTGTCAAAATCACCGCCACCGCGTTGTTTGATACCATCTCGGTCAGCACCGAAGACAAGCCATAGACCGCAAACACCAGCATATAAGGTGGCAAATCCAGCATGAATGGCGATACCGCCCCCACCATCAGCTTGACCGCCCCCGAATGGTCCAACCCCAGACCCACCGCCAGCATCGCAAAGATCAGCGCGAGCAATCGTCCTTCGATAAAGCCGAACGCCTCATCCGCATCAATGCACCGCGTCACCAAGACAATCGCTACCCCGATCAGCGACAAAATCACAATCGGCGCCACGTCAAAGGCCGAAAGCCCCACCACAGCCATCAAAACCGCAATCACAATCGGCGCGTGTTTCCTGCGATAGGCCCGAACCGATGGCTGTGCGATGTCAACCAACTCCATATCCTGGGCAAGGCGCGAAATATCGGCCGAGGACCCTTCCAACAGCAAGGTATCGCCAACCTGCACCACCAGATCATCCAGCTGCCGCCCGATATTCTGGTTTCTGCGATGCACCGCCAGCGTATAAACCCCATAGCGCCGCCGCAACCGCAATGACCCGAGCGAGCGCCCAACCATCTGGCACCCCGGCGTTATCAGCACCTCAACCGTTTCGGTCTGCACCGAAGACAGCTTGTCAACCTGCCGCAAATCCTTGCTGCTTTGCAGGGCCAGCACCTCGGACATCGGTGTGCGCAACACCACACGGTCGCCCGCCTCCAGCTCTACGCCGGCAAGCGCACGGCGCAAACTGGCATCGCCCCGCAGCACATCCACCACCCGCATAGAGTCGCGTTTGAACAGATCAACATCCATCACCTTTTGCCCGATCAACCCCGACCCCTCGGGCAAGGCGACCTCGGTAAAAAACTTCATCTTGGACCGGTCGCCCAACAGCATCCCCATGCTTTCGCGCGTTGGCAGCAGCTTGCGGGCAAACAAAAACAGATACAAAACCCCGACCGACGCCATCACAATCCCCAAAGGCGTCACATCAAAAATGCCAAACGGCGCCATGCCCATCTGCCGAGCAACACCATCCACCAACAGGTTGGTCGAGGTGCCGATCAGCGTGATCGTACCGCCAAAAATCGCCAGATAAGACAGCGGAATCATCACCTTGCTGGCAGACATCTTTAGCTGCTTGGCCAGCTGCATAAAGACAGGGATCATCACAACCACAATCGGCGTATTGTTCAAAAACGCCGACATCGCGACAATCGCCATGGTCAGCGCGGCCAAGGTCACCGCCGGGCGCGTCTCGACATTGCGCACAGCCAGTTGCGTCACCCAATCAAGCCCGCCCGTGCGCACCAAAGCCCCCACAAGCACAAACATCGCAGCAATCGTCCAAGGCGCATGGTTCGACAGCACGGCCAATGCATCGTCTTGCGGCAAAATACCCAAGACCAACATCGTAGCCGCGCCCGCCAGCGCCGTCACCTCAACCGGAAAGGTCTCGCGGACAAACAGCACCAACATGCCAAACAGAATGGCTATCGCCAACCAAGCTTGCATCGTTTCAGAAAGGTCCAAGCCAAACATGATCGCGTATTCACCTTTTGAGATTTCCAGCTAACTCTAACCTAGGGTAAGGCGGCGTAAACAGCCCTATTACCCCGCAGGCGCCTATGGTCGCGCTTCTTGCAAACGTCCGCCGATGCGGATCATTGCTGCGCGTGTCGCCTTGCCTGTTTTATCATCGGTTTCCACATAAATACCCGACAAAGTGGCATCGCCGCTTGCCGGTTCAAACCGCGCCTTGGGCATACCGGTGATAAACCGGCGCATTGGCTCCAGCTTTTCCATGCCGATCACGCTGTCATAATCGCCGCACATGCCGGCGTCGGTCAGATAGGCGCAGCCTTGCTGCAAGATTTGCGCGTCACCGGTTGGCACATGGGTATGGGTACCGACACAAAGGCTGGCGCGGCCGTCGCACCAATGGCCCATCGCCATTTTTTCGGACGTGGCCTCGCAATGCATATCGACAATAGCCGCACTGACCATGCCGCCCAAAGGATGTGCCTTTAGCACCGCCTCCACCGCCGAGAACGGGTCATCAAAGGGGCGTTTCATAAACACTTGGCCCAGTGCCTGCACAACCAAAACCTTACGACCGCCCCGCGCCTCAAACACCCGTGCGCCCTTGCCCGGCGCGCCTTTGGCATAGTTCAAGGGGCGGATAATCCGCGGCTCGGATTCAATATATTGCAGCATGTCTTTTTGATCGAACGCATGGTCGCCCAGCGTCACACAATCGGCGCCAGCATCCAGAATGCCCTTGGCATGGGCTCCGGTCAGCCCCATACCGCCACTGGCGTTTTCGCCGTTTACCACGACGAAATCGAGCTTCCATTCGTCACGCAGCTTCGGCAACCGCTCGGTAATCGCGGCCCGGCCTGAACGCCCCATAACATCGCCAAGAAAAAGTATTTTCATAGGGTTTTGCATAGGCGGCGCTGCTGCCAAGAGCAAGCAAAATCACCAGCGCACGCGCGGCTCAATATGCAAAAAGCCCCGCAATCGCGGGGCTTTTGACAGAGTGAAATCAGATCAGAACGGTTTTTTCAGCAAATCGACCAGATCGGTCTTTTCCCAGCTAAAGCCGCCATCGCTTTCGGGCGCGCGGCCAAAGTGGCCGTAGGCCGAGGTGCGCGCATAGATCGGTTTGTTCAGATCCAGATGCGTGCGAATACCGCGCGGTGTCAGATCCATGGCGGACCAGATCACCTTTTCCAACTCGGCATCCGGAACATTGCCTGTGCCATGGGTATCAACATAGATCGACATCGGCTTGGCCACGCCAATCGCATAAGACACCTGAATGGTGCAGCGATCAGCCAAACCAGCTGCGACCACGTTTTTCGCCAGATACCGCGCGGCATAGGCGGCCGAACGGTCAACCTTGGTCGGATCTTTGCCCGAAAACGCGCCGCCACCATGCGGGGCCGCACCACCATAGGTATCCACGATAATCTTGCGACCTGTCAGGCCCGCGTCACCATCCGGCCCGCCAATCACAAAGGTTCCCGTCGGGTTCACCCACCATTCGGTGTTCGGGGTAATCCAGGACTCGGGCAGAACCTCGCGGATATAGGGCTCGACAATCGCGCGGATGTCTTGGCTGGTCTGCTTTTTATGCTCATGCTGCGTCGACAAAACGATCGAGGTTACCTCAACCGGCTTGCCATTTTCATAACGCAGGGAAATCTGGCTTTTGGCGTCAGGGCGCAGGGTGCTTTCCTGCCCCGATTTACGTACCTCGGCCAAGCGGCGCAAAATCGCGTGGCTGTACTGAATCGGCGCGGGCATCAAGGCGTCGGTTTCATTGCAGGCATAGCCGAACATGATCCCCTGATCGCCGGCACCGTCCTTATCAACGCCTTGCGCGATATGGGCCGATTGCTCGTGCAAATAGTTGTGAATCTTGACGTTTTCCCAGTGGAATTTCTTTTGCTCATAGCCGATGTCACGAATGCAATCGCGCACGATGCTTTCGACATTGCCCATCATTTCTTTCAACTTCTTGGGGTCAGACAGCCCTACCTCGCCCCCGACGACAACGCGCTTGGTCGTGGCAAATGTTTCACAGGCGACGCGGGCATTTGGCTCAACCGCAATAAACGCATCAAGGATCGCATCGGAAATCCGGTCGCAAACTTTATCGGGGTGCCCCTCTGACACAGACTCAGAGGTAAAAACATAGTTATTTCTTGACATGGGGAAGTGCTCCGTTTGGTTTTACCAGTCACGCCAGGAAGCCGTTGTGACGGTTTATGCCATGCGCCTATGCCCGCGCGAAACCCAAGTCAAGCCTTTCTCGGCCCCGCCCCGACCAACAAACCCGCAGCTAGCACCAGCAGCAACACCAGCAGCGGCAAATCGCCAAGCCGTGCATAAACCGTCGGCGGCAAGGGCGGCGGCAAGGCGGCATCGATATAATCGGCAACGCCCAAAGGCAGCGCCGCCACCACGTGACCGCGCGCGTCGATCACCGCTGAAACGCCGGTATTGGCTGCCCGCAACAGCGGCAGCCCTTGCTCGATCGCCCGCAGGCGCGCTTGGGCAAGGTGTTGCCACGGGCCAGTCAGCTTGCCAAACCATGCATCATTGGTGATTTGCACAATCCAATCCGCCCGCATCGGTGCCGCCCGCAAATCTTGCGGAAACACCGCCTCATAGCAGATCAGCGGCAAGACATGGCCAAGTTTTGGCCCCAGATCCAGCACCGCTGCCCCCACGCCTGCCGAATATCCCGCCCCTTGCTGCGATGCGAAAGCCGCAAGGCCAAACAGCCGATAAGCCAAATCGCCAAAGGGAATATACTCGCCAAACGGCACCAAATGATGCTTGTCATAGGTCTGCGCTATCCGCCCCGGCGGCGCGATCACCGCAAGCGTGTTATAGCCGCGAACAGCACCGGTGGCTGGATCATCCTCGACCCGCTGAATGCCCACAGCGACCTGCGCACCTTGGCCTTTCGCAGAAATCGCTTTCAGCAAAGCATCACTATCATTCAGCAAATACGGCACCGAGGTTTCGGGCCACACAATCAAATCCGGCCGGTCTTGGCCCTGTGCCGCAGACAGTGCCAGCAAACGGTCAAAATACCCCCTCGCGCGCGTGGGGTCCCATTTCAAATGCTGCTCGGCATTGGGTTGGACCAGCCGCACGATCGCCGGCTTGTCGGCGTAAGTCGGGCTGGGCAAACCATGGCCGTAAACACCAAGCGCGGCCAGAACCGCCACCGATACACCCGCCCAACGCCAGCCAAACGCGGCGGGCACAGCAACCACAGCCAGCGTCAGCGCCGTCAACCCGTCGGCCCCCACAAAGGCCGCCGCCTGCGCGATGGGCGTATCGATCCAGATATGGCCAATCAACGCCCAAGGAAATCCGGTGAAAACATACCCCCGCGCCATTTCTGCCAAAGCAAGCACCAGAGCGAACCACAGCACGCGCAAGGCAAATCCGCGGCCAAAACGATGGCTGGCCCAGGCTGCCAACGCCCAAAACAGCCCCAAACCAAAAGGCAGCAACACCAGGACGAAAGGTATCATCCAGGCATAGATTTCGGGCTCAATCAAGAACGGCTCGACGATCCAGGACAAGGACAGCATGAAATAGCCGCCGCCCAAAAACAGGCCAAGCCACCCCGCCGCCCCCGCAGACTGCGCACGCGCAACCAGAACCATTGCCACAAACAGCCCCGGCAACGTCAGAAACCACAACCCCAAAGGCGCCTGCCCCGAGGCCATAACCGCCCCCAGCCCAAAGGCCGCGCCAGCCTGCGCCCAACCCGGCCAACTGCCGGACATCCGCGCCAGTTGCCTGCGGATCATGCTTTTGCGGCTTTGGCGTCCGCACTGACGGCTGCGGCGGCGGCGCGCCGCGCTACAGCTGCAGGCAACCGCACGCGCAACCGTTTGATACGGCGCGGATCGGCATCGACCACTTCAAACTCGGCCCCGCTTTCATGTGGAATAATTTCGCCGCGGGCAGGAATCCGGCCCAAACGCAGAAACACCAAGCCGCCAAGCGTATCGACATCATCGTCTTCTTCGCCGTTGCGCAGGCTTAGGCCAAGCGCTTGCTCGAATTCATCCATCGGCGCGTTGGCTTGGGCCAGAAACACACCTTGCGGGTCTTCTTTCCACAGCAGGCCTTCGACCTCGTCATGCTCGTCCTCAATCTCACCGATAACCGTTTCAATCAGGTCTTCGATGGTCACAAGCCCGTCAACACCGCCGTATTCATCAATCACCAAGGCCATATGAACCCGCTCTTTCTGCATCTTTTGCAGCAAGACACCGACCGGCATCGAAGGCGGCGCATAAAGGATGGGTCGCAACAGCTTGCGCAGTGAAAACCTGCCCGACGCGCCGGCAAACCCGTATTGCAGCGCCAGATCTTTCAACAGAACAAGGCCCAAGGGGTGATCTAGCGTGCCTTTATAAACCGGCACACGGCTTAGCCCATTCTCGCGAAACACCTCGACCAGCTCTTCTTTGCCAATCGTGATCGGAACGGCGGTTATCTCAACCTTGGGAACAGCAACATCATCAACCCGCAATTTGCGCAAATTGGCAATGCCATGCCGGACCGTGCCCGAGACAAAACGCTGCGGGCCTTGAACCGGCTTGTCTTCACTTTCCGCGCTGGAATCTGACGGGCTAAGAGCGTCCAAAATGCGGCCAAAGAACCCGCGTTGCAAAGGTTCATCACTGCCTTGTTCCGAAGAGCCTTGTGCCTCAAGCGTGGCAACTGACTCGCTGTTCGTACTACCCATCTGTCCTTTTCCAAAAAATAATACCCCGAAACGGGGCAATCATTAGCTATATGGGTCCGAAACCCCCATAGTTTCAAGTATGCGCGCCTCGGTCGTTTCCATCAATGTGGCATCCATGTCGTCAATATGGTCATAGCCCAAAAGATGTAACAGACCGTGAACGACCAAATGCGTCACATGCGCATCCATTTTCTTGCCCGCCGCTTCGGCCTCGGCCGCACATGTTTCCCAGGCAATCGCAATATCACCAAGATGCTCCGGGTCATCCGCCGGGCCCGCTTCGGGCAAGTCTGGCACCTCGCCCGCAAATTCCGCCGCGCGTTCCTCGGAAGGCCAGGACAGCACATTGGTCGGCACAGGCTTGCCCCTGAAATCGGCGTTCAGCTGGGCGATATGCGCATCATCACAGCCCATCAGGCACAGCGTAAACCCTTGCGCCGGCAGCCCCAATTCCACCAAGGCCGCCGTGCAGGCGCGCGTGGCCACATCGGGCAGGCCAAAGCCTTCCCAGCGCGGGTCTTCGATTACTGTGTCAACCAATGGCTCCATCATGCGCTTCATACGCCTCGATGATGCGGGCGACAAGCGGGTGGCGCACAACATCTTTGGCCGTAAAGTAATTAAAGCTGACGCCTTTGACACCTTTCAAGATCCGCTCGGCATCGGCCAAGCCGCTGGCAGTGCCGCGCGGCAGGTCAACTTGTGTGCGGTCGCCGGTAATCACCATGCGCGACCCTTCGCCCAAACGGGTCAGAAACATTTTCATCTGCATGGTCGTGGCATTCTGCGCCTCGTCCAATACAACAAACGCATTCGACAATGTGCGGCCGCGCATAAAGGCCAATGGCGCAATTTCGATCCGCTTATCCTCGACCAGTTTAGCCAACTGTTTCTGTGGCAGAAAATCGTTCAACGCGTCATAGAGCGGCTGCATGTAGGGATCAATTTTATCCTTCATGTCACCGGGCAGAAAGCCAAGCCGCTCACCCGCCTCAACTGCCGGACGCGACAGGATAATCTTGTCCACTGCCCCTGCCAGCAGCATTGTCACACCGACGGCCACAGCCAGATAGGTTTTGCCCGTCCCCGCAGGCCCAATGCCAAAGCCAAGATCATTGTCAAACAAATTGCCGACATAGGCTTTTTGCGCTTCGGTCCGTGGCTCTACCGGCTTTTTGCGGGTGCGCAGTTCATACCGTTCGCCGGAAAACATCTCGATCTGCTCCACCGCTGGCAGCGCGCGGTCCGGCATAGGGCGGCCCATACGGATAGCACCGTCAATATCACCCGCCTCAATCCCCTTGCCAGCCTCTAGCCGGGCATAAAGCGCCGATACAACCGCCGAGGCCGCGTCACGTGCACCCTTTTCCCCGAGAATGGCCAAACGGTTGCCCCGTCGCAGAATATTCACACCCGCCTGCTTTTCAATCTGTGCAAGGTTACGATCAAATTGCCCACAAAGATCAATCAACAGACGGTTGTCGGGAAATTCCAACAGGGTTTCATGGTCTTGTTGTGCAGTGGCGGGGGGCAATGCGCTGGTGGCCAAGGAGATCTCCTTTTTGCAACGGTTATACCTAAAGAGTGGGGCGTAACCGGCTTTCTGACAAGTGACTTTTTTATAACAGATGGAAAACATGCAGCTTTATGTGACTGCGCAGAAACAATAAAGGCCGCAGCTTGCGCTGCGGCCTTTATTTTAGGCAATTCCGGCATTAGCGGCGAATAACCACTGTTCTGCGGCCATGGCCGGAAACGCGGTCTTGAATACCTTCGGTGCTGGATTGGTAATCACGGATCACCGTGCCCGGCGGGTAATCATCGTTACAGATCGGCAAACCCGAAACCGGGTCATAGCGCGGCGAGGAATAGCCTTCCAAACCATCATCGATGATCCAATTCTGGCACCCGTCAGGGTCATAGGCAATCGCGGCACGGCCATTGTTCAACACGCCCGTGTCATGTCCTTGGTCTTGGCCCGTTGCGATAACAGAGCCGGCACCACGATAGGCTTCGGTACCTTCAAAGCTTTCACCGCCGACACAGCCGGACAGCACCAAAGCAGCAACCAGACCTGCGCCGATTTTCATTGCATTGATCATATCTGTTACCACCTGTAGCAAACAACTTCGACACGGCGGTTCTGCTGCATACCAGATGCAGAAGAATTCGACGCGACGGGACGGGTTTCACCAAAGCCGATCTGACGTTCGACCACGGCGCCTACCGAACGGGCAACCGCGCCAACCGAGGCGGCACGACGTTCGGACAAGCGCTGGTTATAGGATTGCGACGCGCGGCTATCGGTATGGCCGTAAATGGCATAGCCGAAGGCATCGGTGCTTTGAAAGAACTGCCGCAACCGGTCACGGCCGCTGGCGGTTAAATTCGCACTGTCGGTCTGGAACAAGGTGTCGGTATTCTCGACCAGACAGGTGTTCTTTTTCAGGCAAACCGGCTTGCCGGTTTGCGGGTTGCGGCGCGGCACCATATAGCCTTCAAGGCCGCCATCGGCCCACCAGTGCATACAGCCGTCATCATCGACCCATAGGCCCCATTCAATCTGGCCCGTCACCTTTGGCTGCGCCAAAACGGCGGCAGGCCCGGTCAGGCCCAGCGCAAGCGCGGCCCCGCCAATCATCATCTTCATTGCTAAACTGATTTGTCGCTTCACAGTGGTAACCCCCCCGGGCATTACGCAAACTTTACCATATTCACAAAGATTTGCAGTCAAGGCACCCGATTGTAAAGCTAAAACTGGCCCCAAGCCGCCATCACCACACGAATAGTTTTGGGTTTACCGCCCGTTACCGGCGCATCCTGGCCCGATGACTGGCCCGACAGCTGCCCCCGCAAACGGCACTAGCGCAGCGGCACACCGGCAAGCGAATTGGATTTCGACTCTGTCACCCGCACCCGCACCAATTCGCCAACCCGCCCCGTAGGGTCATCGACATGCACTGCATGCAAATGCTGCGACTTGCCGACCATCTGGCCTGCTTGCCTGCCCGCTTTTTCATACAGAACATCGACTTCGCGGCCAACCATCGCATCTTGCGCCGCGCGCTGCTGACTGCCGAGCAGCGCCTGCAACGCCTGCAAGCGCGCATCTGCCACCGCCGAGTCCACATCAGGCTTTTCCGCCGCTGGCGTGCCCGGCCGGGCCGAGTATTTGAACGAATAGGCCATGCCATAGCCAACCTTGCGTACAAGGTTCATCGTGCCTTCAAAATCCTCATCCGTCTCACCGGGAAAGCCGACGATAAAATCCGAGGTCAGCAGAATATCGGGCCGCGCCGCGCGCACGCGGTCCAGCACGCGCAAATAGTCCTCAACCGTATGCTTGCGGTTCATCGCCTTCAAAATCCGGTCCGATCCGGATTGTACCGGCAAATGCAAATAGGGCATCAATTCGGGGCAATCGCCATGCGCCGCGATCAGATCATCTTCCATGTCATTCGGGTGGCTGGTCATATAGCGCAACCGGTCAATCCCCTCGACCCCCGCCAATTCGCGGATCAGCCGCGCAAGGCCGTACCCCCCCGCTTTATAGGCATTCACATTCTGCCCCAGCAGCGTCAGCTCGCGCACGCCACGGCTGGCCAGATTGCGCGCCTCGGCCAACAGGCGTTCCGGCGGGCGGCTTACCTCGGCGCCGCGCGTATAGGGCACCACGCAAAAGGCGCAGAACTTGTCGCAACCTTCCTGCACGGTCAAAAACGCAGCAGGCCCGCGCATCGCCTTGCGCTCGGGCAAATGGTCAAACTTATCCTCAATCGGAAAATCGGTATCGATCGCCCGCTCGCCCTTTTGGATTTTCGCCTCCATCTCGGGCAGGCGGTGATAGCTTTGCGGGCCAACGACCAAATCGACCAAGGGCATCCGCCGCATGATCTCGGCCCCTTCGGCCTGCGCGACACAGCCTGCAACAGCAACCTTCAGATCAGGGTTGGCCTCTTTGGCGGGGCGCAGTCGTCCCAAATCCGAAAACAGCTTTTCCGATGCCTTTTCGCGAATATGGCAGGTGTTTATCATCACCATATCGGCACCCTCGGCCGTGTCGGTTTGCACATAGCCCGCCGCCCCAAGGCTTTCCGCCATCCGTTCACTATCGTAAACGTTCATCTGGCAACCGTAGGTCTTGATAAACAGTTTCTTTGGCTCGGTCATGGCAGCACCCTTTGCAGATCGCCCGCCTCTCTACACCCTGCGGCCCAAACCCGCAACGCCCCGCAAAACCTGCGGCCTTGCCTTTCGCCCTCGCAGTTTTGTAGGCTAGCGCATAACCATTGGCGGCGCGTATTGGCCCGTATGGCAGGCCAATCACCTAGGGGCGGTATGCAGTATACAAGTTTATCCGGTTTTCTGGACAAAGGGCGCGACAGCCTAACCCATGGCCCCGTGGCGATCATCCTTGCCGAAGATAAGGTGGAACTGGAAAGCACGCTGCGCCACCACCTTGAACTCGGCTTTCGCACGGTTTTGCTGCTGACCAACCCCGAAATCGCCCTTGAACAGGCACTTGCCGCCAAGGTTACGCGCATTGATTTTGATATCTACCAACCCAATGCCCTACAAACCGCCGTGAACCAATTGATCGAGGCCGCCCCCGGCACATGGTTCTACTATGGCTATAACAGCGAATATCTGTTCTTTCCATTTTGCGAAACGCGCAACGTGCGGGAAATGCTGGCCTTTCACACCGAAGAGCGTGGCGCGGCGCTGCTGTCCTATGTCATCGACCTGTATGCCGATGATCTGAACGCTTACCCCAACGCTGTATCGCTTGAAAACGCGATGCTGGATAAATCTGGCTATTACGCCTTGGCCCGCCCCGACCCTGCAAACCACAACCACCCGCGCGAACGCCAGCTTGATTTCTTTGGCGGCCTGCGCTGGCGGTTTGAAGAGCATATCCCCGAGGCCCGCCGCAAGATTGACCGCATTGCGCTGTTTCGCGCCAAACCCGGCCTGCAACTGCGCCCCAATTTCACCTTCTCGGACGAGGAATATAACACCTACGCCTGCCCGTGGCACCACAACATCACCACGGCAGTGGTGTCATTTCGCACGGCCAAGGCCCTGAAAA
The DNA here is from genome assembly GCF_001202035.1 of Pseudorhodobacter wandonensis. Taxonomy (GTDB): domain Bacteria; phylum Pseudomonadota; class Alphaproteobacteria; order Rhodobacterales; family Rhodobacteraceae; genus Pseudorhodobacter; species Pseudorhodobacter wandonensis. Next base: position 228,741 of record NZ_LGHT01000026.1, read on the forward strand.
CCAACCCCGGTTCGCGCTATGACATCCATGAATTCAAATGGCACAACTCCACCAGATTTCAGTGGAGCAGCCAACAGCTTATGGATATGGGCCTGATGGAACCCGGCCAATGGTTCTAACCACTGGCCGCAGATATTAGGCCGTCAAACCTTCCGGCTCGGCCAAACCATTGGCGCGGCAGCAGGCGGTCAGGGTATTGGCCAGCAAACAGGCAATCGTCATCGGCCCCACACCCCCCGGTACAGGCGTAATCGCACCCGCCACGGCCGCGCAGCTGGCAAATTCGGCATCGCCGACCAGCTTGGTTTTCCCGTCGCGCTCAATCCGGTTGATACCCACGTCAATTACAGTCGCACCCGACTTTACATAGTCGCCCGTAATCATTTCGGGCCGCCCGACTGCCGCCACCAGAATATCGGCACCACGGCACACGGCGGCCAAATCCTTGGTCCGGCTGTGCGCTATTGTCACCGTGCAGCTATCACCCAGCAACAACTGCGCCATCGGCTTGCCAACGATATTGCTACGGCCAACCACAACCGCGTTCAGCCCCGACAGACTGCCGTGATGGTCGCGCAGCATCATCAAACAGCCCAGCGGCGTGCATGGCACCATGCTTTTCTGCCCCGTCCCCAATAGACCGACGTTAGAGATATGAAACCCGTCTACATCCTTGGCCGGATCAATGCTGTTGATCACCAGCTCGGAATTCAAATGCCCCGGCAACGGCAGTTGCACCAGAATGCCGTGAATTTTCGGGTCGGCGTTCAACTTGGCAATCAGCGCCAGCAAATCGGCCTCGGCGGTATCGACTGGCAGCTTATGCTCGACCGACAGCATGCCAACCTCGACCGTCATCTTGCCCTTGGATTTCACATAAACCTCGGACGCGGGGTCGCTGCCAACCAGCACCACAGCCAGACCCGGCGTGATACCGTGGTCACGCACCAGCTGCGCCACATGCCCGGCCACTTGGCCCCGCACCTTGGCCGCAAAGGCCTTGCCGTCAATCACCACTGCGCTCATTTCGTCTCCTTCGGGCCAGCAGCCCCCAACACTGTTTCTTCCCGTGCGATCGACCAGTCTATCAACTGCCGCCACAGCCCTTCTGCCAAATCCGGCGCAAGCCCCTGCGCCGCCGCCTGCGCCCGCACATTGGCCACCACCTGCTCGACCCGCGCCTCAATCCGCGCGGGCCAGCCGATGCCCGTTTTTACAGCCGCCGCGCGGTCAATATAGGCAGACCGCTCAACCAAAAGTCCAACCAATGCCGCATCCAGCCGGTCAATCTCGGCCCGGACATCTTGCATCGTTTCACACTCTTCAGGGCGTTTCATCGCGTCCTCACATTGGTTTTCTACCCGATGTGAACCGATGCGCTTACGCGGTCAAGCCCATGCCTGCAAAAGACAATTGCGTACGGGAAGGGGCTTAGAACAAACCTTCCACATTCCCATCCGCGTTCAAACGGATCACCTCGGCGCTTGGAATCCGTGGCAGGCCCGGCATCGTCATGATCTCACCGCAAATCGCCACGATAAACCCTGCCCCCGCGCTCAGGCGCACCTCGCGCACAGGAACCGAATGGCCCGTAGGCGCGCCGCGCAGGTTGGGGTCGGTGCTGAACGAATACTGCGTTTTCGCCATGCATACCGGCAAATTGCCATAGCCAGCCTCTTCCCAGGCCTTCAACTGCGCACGCACCGATTTGTCGGCCAGCACGGCATCGGCATGGTAAATCCGCTTGGCAATGGTTTCGATCTTTTGCATCAACGGCATCTCGTCCGGGTACAACGGTGCGAAATTGGCGGCACCGCTTTCGGCCAGCTGCACAACCTTATGCGCCAAGTCCTCAATTCCGGCCGAGCCTTGCGCCCAATGCTTGCACAAAATCGCCTCGGATCCCTGCGATTTCACATAATCCTTAACCGCCTGCACCTCGGCATCGGTATCCGAAACGAAATGGTTGATCGCCACAACCACCGGCACGCCAAAGCTTTTCAGGTTGCCAATATGGCGCCCAAGGTTCGGGCAGCCCTTTTTCACGGCCTCCACATTTTCCGCGCCCAAATCAGCCTTGGCCACACCGCCGTTCATCTTCATCGCGCGCACAGTGGCCACCAGCACCACCGCGTCAGGCGCAAGCCCTGCTTTGCGGCACTTGATGTTCATAAACTTTTCCGCGCCAAGATCGGCACCAAAGCCTGCCTCGGTCACCACATAGTCACCCAGCTTTAGCGCGGTCTTCGTCGCGATAACCGAGTTGCAGCCATGCGCGATATTGGCAAACGGGCCCCCATGCACAAAGGCCGGGTTGTTTTCCAGCGTCTGCACCAGGTTCGGCTGCATCGCATCCTTCAGCAACACGGTCATCGCGCCATCGGCCTTGATATCGCGGCAATACACTGGCGTTTTGTCACGACGATACGCCACAACAATATCACCCAAACGCTTTTCCAAATCGGCCAAGTCATTGGCAAGGCACAAAATCGCCATCACTTCAGAGGCAACAGTGATGTCAAAACCCGTCTGGCGCGGGAACCCGTTTGCCACGCCGCCCAGGTTGACCACCACATCGCGCAGCGCCCGGTCGTTCATATCCATCACACGCCGCCACACCACGCGCCGCGCGTCGATATCCAGTTCATTGCCCCAATAAACATGGTTATCGATCATCGCCGCCAACAGGTTATGCGCCGAGGTAATCGCATGAAAGTCGCCGGTGAAATGCAGGTTCATTTCTTCCATCGGCACGACTTGGGCAAAACCACCACCAGCGGCCCCGCCTTTCATGCCAAAGTTCGGGCCAAGGCTGGCCTCACGAATACAGATCACTGCTTTTTTGCCGATCCGGTTCAGACCATCGCCCAAGCCGACCGTTGTCGTCGTCTTACCCTCACCGGCTGGTGTCGGGTTGATCGCCGTCACCAGCACAAGCTTGCCGTTCTTGCGATTGCTCAGGGATGCGATGAAATCCTGGCTTACCTTCGCCTTGTCATGGCCATAGGGCAGCAGATGCTCCGACGGGATGCCCAGCTTGTCGCCAATCTCCATGATCGGCCGCTTTTTCGCTTCGCGTGCAATCTCAATATCGGTCTTAAATGCCATGACATCCCTCTCCCTGGGTAAATCGCCCCTTTCGGGCTTAGGGAATGGTTTAGCCAGTCGCCCAGCACCAAGAACAGGCATTTCCGACGTATCCCACACCAAATTCGCCAGTCCTTGCCTTCTGGCGCAAAAATTTTCGCATCCTTCAAGGTTTACGCGTTTTAGCGCCATACGCGGGCCTGAAAATTGCCACGTTAGTGAAACCATAAGTGTTTCTGGACGTTACTACACTGTCTATAGCCAAGGAGACCGCTATGCGAACGTCAAATGTCGCCATTCTCTTCAATGCCTCGCTCGGCATCGGAATGCTGCTCTCGGCAGGCGTGCTTGCGCTTTTGTAACATAACCACGCCTGTTGCGGATTAGGGCTGGTCAAAGTGGTTGAATCGCGCCGGCGCCCACCTTGCCATTCCCCGCAACCGTCACACTGTCAGGGTAAAAAACACCCGCCGGAACGGCAGCAATGCGGCCCCTTCGGGCAAAATCGGATAGGCCGAGCCCAAGGCCGTATCATACGCATTCAGAAACGCGCGGGTCTCTGCGCCATCCAGCTTGGCCAAAACTGGCCGCAACGCTGTGCTTTGCGTGAACAAGCGCACCGGATGCCCTTCGCCCTTTGGCTCCAACCGCTGCACATATTCGCTTTCCCATGCGCTTACCCTGCCAAGCGGCGCCAGCATTTCCCAATATTTCACCGCGCTTAATACCGGTGTTTCCGGCAAATCCGCAAAACGGTCGGCAAATAAGGACGCCGCAATATCACGGATAAACCGATGTGAGGCAGCCCCCCATTGCCGGGGCATCTGCACCGCCAAAACCCCGCCGGGCGCCAGCATCGCCGCAAGGCGTGGCATCAACTGCGCATGATCACCCAGCCAATGCAGCGCCGCATTGGAAAAAATCAGCGCGGGCTTCCCCTCGGGTTGCCAATCATTGATATCCGCCTCGACCAGCCCGCTATAGGCCCCGGTTTTGCGCGCCTCATCCAGCATGGCGGGCGAATTATCCACCCCGATCACGTCCCGCCCTTTGAACCGCTGGGCAAGCGCCGCCCCGACAGCGCCATTGCCGCAGCACAGATCGATCACCGCGCCATCGGGCAATTCGGGCACTTGCGCCAGCAAGTCCATCGCCGGGCGCAGCCGCAAACCCCTGAAACGAGAGTAGTGTTCCGGGTTCCAATCGTTTCCACTCATCCAAGGCGCTCCACTGCAAACTGCTTTCACGTTATCCCGCGCCCCTGCGGCCAAAGCAAATGCTTTCCCTCAAACACCAGCCGAATGCGCGGGCTTTATCCTACCCCAATGCCGAATAGCAAAATGCCGCAGGCTTCCCCGCGGCATTTCAAATTCTTGCATCAGCGCTTAGGCCGAAGGCTCTGGCTCCAATCCGCCCTTGGGCGTCTTTGGCTTGGTCTTGGGAATAGCCACAACCGAGGCCGTTTCCCCGCCCGAGGGCTTGTCCTGATCATCATCGCCGCCCAGCTTTTCACCGGCCACGACTTTCTTGATCTCATCTCCGGTCAGCGTTTCATATTCCAACAGACCTTGGGCCAAGCGCTCAAATTCCTCGGATTTTTCGGTCAGAATTTTATACGCAAGATCATAGCCTTGATCGATAAGCGCCTTCACCTCTTCCTCGATCAGGTTTTTGGTTTCGGCCGAAACCGAGAATCCACCGGTTTGCCCCTGATAGCCCTGATGCGCCTCGGCGTAATCGATATTCCCGATTTTATCCGACATGCCCCAGCGCATAACCATCGCGCGGGCAAGGCTGCTGGCCTGCATGATGTCACCCGACGGGCCATTCGACACGCCTTCTTCACCCCATTTGATGATTTCGGCGGCTTTGCCGGCCATGGTCATGGCGATCCGCTGCTTGCACTGGTCCTTGTGCATGCTCAGCTGGTCCATTTCGGGCAAGCTCATCACCATACCCAAGGCAGCGCCGCGCGGGATGATCGTGGCCTTGTACACCGGGTCGCATTTCGGCAGCGCCATGCCCACAATCGCGTGGCCAGCCTCATGATAGGCGGTATGCTCTTTTTGCTCGGCGGTCAGCACCATGCTCCGGCGCTCGGCCCCCATCATCACCTTGTCTTTGGCTTGCTCAAAATCCACCATCGTCACAAAGCGGCGGCCCACGCGGGCAGCCATCAACGCGGCTTCATTCACAAGGTTTGCCAAATCGGCACCCGAGAAACCGGGTGTGCCGCGGGCAATAATCCGCAAATCGACATCCGGACCAACAGGCACCTTGCGCGCATGCACGGTCAAGATTTTCTCACGGCCCTTGATATCGGGGTTTGGAACATGGATCTGGCGGTCAAAACGGCCGGGGCGCAGCAGCGCTGGGTCCAGCACGTCTTTGCGGTTGGTCGCGGCGACGATAATAACGCCTTCATTCGCCTCAAACCCGTCCATTTCCACCAGCAACTGGTTCAACGTCTGCTCGCGCTCGTCATTGCCACCGCCCATGCCAACGCCACGCGCGCGGCCTACAGCGTCAATTTCGTCGATGAACACGATGCAAGGCGCATTCTTTTTCGCTTGTTCAAACATGTCGCGCACACGGCTTGCGCCGACGCCCACGAACATTTCCACGAAATCCGACCCCGAGATGGTAAAGAACGGCACGCCCGCCTCGCCCGCAATCGCGCGGGCCAGCAGGGTTTTACCGGTACCGGGCGGGCCAACCAGCAGCGCGCCTTTCGGAATTTTACCACCCAAACGGCTGTATTTCTGCGGATTGCGCAGGAATTCAACGATTTCTTCCAGCTCTTCCTTGGCCTCATCAATGCCCGCCACGTCATCAAACGTTACGCGACCATTCTTTTCGGTCAACAGCTTGGCCTTGGATTTGCCAAAGCCCATCGCCCCGCCTTTGCCGCCGCCTTGCATGCGGTTCATAAAGAAAATCCAGATCCCGATCAGTACCAGGAACGGCAGCCAGAGCGACAGCAGGCTGAAAAAGCCCGATTGCTCTTGCGGCTTGGCCACAACCTCGACCTCGGCCGCCATCAACTTGTCGGTCACATTCTCGCCTTGCGGCTTGATAACCGAGAAATCCTTGCCGTCTTTGCCACGTGCGGTAATCGTCTCACCGTCAAGCGTCACGCTGGCCACATCGCCGGCATTCACCCGCTCAATAAAATCGGAATACGACACCGCGCGCGATGTCATCGACGTTTGCCCACCGCTGAACAGGTTGAACAAGGCCAGGATCAAGACCAGCAGGACGACCCAGAATGCGATATTTCGTGCATTTCCCACGAAGCTTCTCCTTCACACGCCGGGCCGGAACGGGCCACAGCTTTGCGCTTAAAATAGACATAAGTTTCAACTGTTCAATGCGATAGTACAAATTGATTGAAAGGCGCGACAATGCGCGCGCTAAATTCCGTACCAAATCCCGCCATTGGGGCCGCAATCAACACCTCATTATACCACACCGCCGGCGACACGAGTAGTGAGTCGCGGCTAAAACCTGTGCTTTTCCAGCCTTTGCACTGGCGCAGCCCATCCGCGCCCAAGGCCCGCACCTCTTGCCCCGCCGCAAACGGCCCCGAAACCTGCCATCGGCCATCCCAAAGATGACCCGCCATACAAGGCCCGCCAACTGCGTGCGGTTCGCGCACCACACGAAACACCGCATCCGAAACACGAATGCGACAGCCCGCCAAGGTCGCATCCTGCCCCGCGTCAATCGCGGCCATAACCCGCGCCACACCCGACCCGCGCGGCGCATAGCCCGCACCGGAAATCCAGCGCAAAGCCGCAATCAGCAACCGGCGCTGCACCTCGCGCCCTTCCCCGCGCCACAGCGTGCCGTCAAACACCACTTCTCCTGCTTGCGTTCGGCATACCCGCTGCGCCGCCTCTGCCGTTCCCGCCAAAACCGCAGTTTGCGCCTGCCTAAGGTTATCCATAACCGCCGCCAAGGTTTCGATAGTAATCCCCAAAGGTTTCAAAGCTGCTAACGCCTGCCGTGCCTTCACACGGGTAAATCGCGCATTGTCATTGCTCGGATCGTCAATCCAGCCCAGCCCGTGGCGCTGCAAATAGCCGCGCAATTGCGCCCGCGCGACGGCTAAAAACGGTCGCACAAACCGCACCTGCCCGTGATCGAACCCTGCGTTCATCCCGATCAACCCGTCGAGTCCGGCACTCCGCCCCAGCCCCATCAAAAAGGTCTCGGCCTGATCGTCGGCTGTATGCCCCAGAATAATATGGGAAATTCCCTCACGCCCCGCCCATTCGGCCATCAGCCCATAGCGGGCCTGCCGCGCGGCATCCATCAAATTGCCCGCCACCGCGCCATGCGCCCATGTCAGGGTGGTATGCGGCACCGCCAAGCCAGCGCAAACCTTTGCGACCTGCGCCGCCTCATCCGCGGATTCGGGGCGCAAAGCATGGTCAACCGTGACCGCCTGCACCGACCAGCCCGCTTGCGCCGCAGCCCGCACCATCAAGTGCAGGCTGGCAATGGAATCGCTGCCGCCCGATACGGCGACAGCGATCCCTGTAATTTTTTCTGTAAGAAACGCCGCTTGGGCCGTGCGCAGCAGATCCGCATCCCCGCCAAAGCCCGGCGCCAAATCGCTGCCTACTGGCACCCCAGCCCCGACGCGGCAAGCGTTGCCTCGGCGGCCGCAGGATCGGCCGGAAAGCGCACACCGACCTCTTGCAAGGTCACGCAAGCCTCGGGTCCCTGCCCCAAAGTCGCCAGCGCCTGCCCCACTTTCAGCAAAGCACTTGGCGCAAGCGGCCCGGTCATATCGCCCGAAAACGCCTCAAGCCAGGCACGCGCGGCATCGGATGTCTCGCCAAGGTTTGACAGTGCCTCGCCCCGATAATAATGCGCCTGCGCAGTTAGTGGACCACCCGTGTAGGTCTGGGCAAAGGTCGCAAAGAGGTCCGCGGCGGCGCGAAAGTCACCTTGACCGAGCACCTCCTTGGCCCGGTCAAAATCTGTCTGCTCATTGGTTGCAAGCGATGCCCCGCCCGTAGGGGCTGTTGGCGCCAAGGTCGGCACAGCTGCCGCCCCCGTAGAGCCACCACCCAAAGGCGGAGTTGTGCCAACCGCGCCCAAATCGCCGCCCTCCAGCTCGGTCAGACGAAATTCCAGATCGCCAATCCGGTTGGTGCCGTCGGAAACCACCTGATTGATGCGAAAATCAAGGTTTTCGGTTTTGGCCGTCAACTGCGCCAAGGCCGCCTCGATCGCGTCCACCCGGTCCAGCAGCGACCCGCCAAGGCCCGCAGTACCCGCCGCCCCCGTCGTCGCCAGCTCTGCGCGCAAACCCTGCACCGACTGGTTCAAAACCGTCAATTCCTGCCGAATATCGGCCAAAGATTGCGCGCGGTCTTGCGCAAACCCTGCCAGCGGTACCACCGCCAGAATGATCGCCATAAAGCCCGCGCGCATCATGGATCAGCTACCTGCGCCCAGCGACAATACAGTCACGGCACGGCGGTTGCGGCTATAACAATCCTCGGTCGAGCACACCTCTACCGGACGCTCTTTGCCGTATGAAACGGTGCGAATGCGGCTTGCTGCAACCCCTTGCGATACAAGGAAGTTCTGCGCAGCCGAGGCGCGACGCGCACCCAGTGCAAGGTTGTACTGGCGTGTGCCCTGCTCATCGGCGTGGCCTTCAACAATCACCGCATAGTCGGTGTTGGTGTTCAACCACTGCGCCTGACCGGTCAGTGTCGCGCGGGCTTCGTCCGAAAGCGTGTTCTGGTCCACGGCAAAGAAAACGCGGTCGCCCAGCGTTTGCTGGAAATAAGCGACCGAACGCGGATCGCTTGCATCACCAAGGCCCGAACTATCAATGCCGCCAGCACCGGCACCATTCATGCCATCACCGCCTGCGCCACCCGCGCCAAAGCGGTCAGGGTTGTTACAGGCCGCAAGGCCCAGCACAGCGATCAGCAATATCGCCTTTGGTAAATATGACATCCGTTCGTCCTTTGGTTAATAGCTTTGGCTTACAGCAGGTTCAGGCCAGCCTAGCAGGTTTTCTCTGCCCTGTGAATCGGGCATTTATCACATTTTTTTATGGCAGCAAGGGTGACCATGACGGGTCAGACGCACCGCCATTGGCCCCGACAGCCCGCAGGTTCCGCCCCGAGATATCGACCGAATACAGCGACGATTGCCCCGCAGCCCCGGCCGTTTCACGCGCGAACATGATGACACGGCCATTCGGCGACCAGGTCGGACCTTCGTCAAGGAAAGATGCGGTCAGCAAACGCTCTTCCGACCCATCCGTGCGCATCACGCCAATATGGAACCGGCCCTGATTTTGCTTGGTAAAGGCAATGTAATCGCCGCGCGGGCTCCACACAGGGGTCGAATAGCGGCCTGCCCCGTTCGAAATCCGCCGTGGCTCGCCGCCACCTGCCGACATCACATAAATCTGCTGCGTACCCGATCGGTCAGACTCGAACACGATCTGGCTGCCATCGGGGCTGAAATCGGGCGCGGTTTCAATCGACGGCGCGTTGGTCAGGCGCGAAGATGCCCCACTTGCCACGTCAACACGGTACAGATCACTGTTGCCGCCCTGCTCAAGGCTGAACACCACCGTCCGCCCGTCAGGCGCAAAGCGCGGCGCAAAGGTCATCGTGCCGGGCTGGTCGGCCAGCGCACGCGCCTGCACGCTTGCCACGTCCATCAAATAGATTTTGGGAAAGCCCGAAATATACGATGTATACAAAATCCGGTCGCCCGAAGGGCTGAACCGTGGCGCAATCACGATTGACCGGCTGTCGGTCAGATATTGCACATTCGCACCATCATAATCCATCACCGCCAAGCGCTTGGCACGGTCATTCTTTGGCCCGGATTCCGAAACATAAACGACGCGGCTGTCAAAATACCCGCCCTCGCCGGTAATCCGGCTGTAAACAGCATCAGCCACTTTATGCGCCATGCGGCGCCAGCTTTGCGCGGTGCCTGCAAACTGCAGGCCTTCGCCCATCTGCTGACCCGAGAAAATATCGAACAGCCGGAACTTGACCACAATGCGGTCGCCCGAGGCGCTTACCGCACCCGTCACCAGCGCTTGTGCGTTGATCGCTTTCCAATCGGCATAGGCAATCGGTGCGTCAAAACTATCGACCCGGCCAACAAAGGCACTGGACGGAATTTCGCGGAACAGGCCTGTGCCCGCCAAATCAGCCGCAATCACCCGCGACAGGTTTTGCGCATATTCGCCCGCCGCACCGTTTTCCGCGACGAAATTCGGCACCGCAATGGGCAGCGGCTCAATCACGCCCTCGGTAATTTCAATGCGCAGCGGGCCGTTTTGCGCCACTGCAGGGGCCGCATTCAGGCCGCCAAACATCAATCCAATAGCAAGTAATAGGCCGAAGGGGCTCTGATAGGTCATTTGATCCTCATTCTCTCCGGGTTGAATACCAATTCCAAACTCCGCCACTGGTCATATTTCTCAGCAGGAAGTTTGAAACCATTTGCACCGCAACGGATAATCGCACGCCGCGCAGCCTCATAGGCTTGCCGCGCAGCACCTTCAGATCCGCCTTCAAAGCTTAGCATTTTTATCGATGTCGCGTCCGGTTTGCCATCCTGGCCCAGCTCGGCCCCGACAGTCACCGTTACCAACAAGGCCTCGGACGACAGCGAGCCGACGTTCCAGCACGCCTGCACGGCCACACGCAAACCATCCTTTTCGCCCGCAGTCATCGGCGGGCCACTTGGCGCCGTCGCAGGGGCCGGCGTTGCCTCGGCACCCGATGCGGCACCGGCAGCGGCAGCAATCGCCGCATCAATCGCGGCCTGCGTGGCATCGGTCGTCTCGGGCGGCGCCGGGTTGTCACTTACAGGGGCCTCGGTCCGGCGCGCCGGTTTGGGCTTGGGGCGCGACGAGGCCGATGGCGCCAAAGGCTCGGCCTTATTCGCCTCGGTTGCAAGCTCGGTTCCCGCCTCTTGCGGCGCAGCTTCGGGCTTGGCCTCTTCCACCACAACGGCTTCGGGCGCGGCTTCGGGCGTCACGGCAGGCGTGGGGGCGGCATCGGTCACGGCATCCGGGGCCGGTGCCTCGGTCGGCACGGGGGCCACACGCTGCGCAGGCTTGGGCCGGGGCCGCTCGCTGACATTGGGCGCCAAAACCGGCGGCTCTTCAATTGCGACAGGCGCAGGCGGCGCAGGCTCATCGGGCGCTTGCGGCACAGGCGTTGGCCCAACATCGGTTACATCGGGCGACGCTGCCGGCTCGGGCGCCTTGGCGGGCACAGGGTCGGGCTGGGGCGGCACCACTTCTTCGACAGGCGCCGGCGGCTCTTCAATCGGTGTTGGCGGGGTTGGCGTCGCAATATCGGTTTGCGCGGCCTCGGGTGCGGGCGCAGTCGGCGCAGCCGCCAGCATCGCCTCAAATTCGGCGCTGGTCATCATAGACACTTCGGTCACTGCAATCTCGGGGGCATCATCATGGCGGATAAAAAACCCGCCAATAAACACCCACAAGATCAGGCCGATATGTCCGATACCTGAATAAAGAACGCCCTTGTCCATCCCGTCAGCCTAGCCGCCGCTCGCGCCAAAAGAAGGCCCGTCCGTGTCGGTCACAAGTCCGATATTGCGAAACCCGCCGGCATTCAGCGCGCCCATCACCTGCGCCACACGGCCATAGGAAATCGCACCATCGGCGCGCAGGAAAATCTTGTCGCTGGTCCGCTCGGCTGCAACTGCCTGCAATTTCGGGATCAAATCCCCTTCGGCCACTTCTTGCGTCTGAATCATCAACTGGCCATCGGCCGTCATCGTAATCGTCAGCGGCTCTTCCTGCTCGGTCGGCAAGGCGGTCGCAGCGGTTTTCGGCAACTCGATCGGCACGCCCACGGTCAGCATAGGCGCGGCCACCATAAAGATAATCATCAGCACCAACATAACGTCGACAAACGGCGTGACGTTGATCTCTGACATCGCAGCCGATTTGCCGCGCCGCCGTCCGCGCCGCCCGCCTCCGCCCGATTTTTGCATGACACCTGCGCCCATGGCCTAGGCGTCCAACTGGCGCGACAGAATCGTCGAAAACTCATCCGCAAAGGCTTCATAGCCGCCGATGATATGCTCGCTATCGGCATTCAGCTTGTTGTAAAAAACCACCGCCGGAATAGCGGCCATCAGGCCAATCCCTGTGGCCAACAGCGCCTCGGCAATACCGGGGGCCACAACTGCAAGGTTGGTGTTCTGGCTGATCGCAATTTGTTCAAACGCGTGTTTGATACCCCAAACCGTACCGAACAGCCCGATAAACGGCGCCGTAGACCCCGTGGTCGCCAAAAACGACAACCCGGCATTCAGCCGCTCGCTCTGCTTGGCAATCGCCACATCCATGCTGCGATCAATCCGCGCCTGCGCACCGGCAATCAGCCGACCATCATCGCGGTGGCTGCGCCGCCACTCCAGCATACCGCTGGCAAAAATCTTTTCCGACGCACCGACAGGTTCAGACCCGATGCGCTCAAACAACTCATCCAGCGGCTCGCCCGACCAAAAGGCCTGATCAAAAATCGCAGCCTCGCGCCGCGCCAACCGAAAGGCGATATGTTTCTTGATTGTGATTGCCCAAGACCAGAAAGACATGGCCAAAAGCATCAACATGACCATCTTAACAGTCAGAGTCGCACGCGCAAAAAGCGCCAAAAGCGAGAAGTCAATCTCCTGCGCCGCCGCAAGGGTTTCAGTATTCATATCGCCTGCTCTTTATTATGCGGGCCGTTTGCCGACCCTTGTATTTGCTGATTCTACCCGTTTTTTAAGGGGATTGCCAATAGATCATCGCAAGGGCGGGCAAAAACCCGCCAAAATAGCGATCACGACTCGTTCAGCCTCTCCCGCAAATCGCGCGGCAACCGCACAGGCCGCCCCGTCGCCGCCAGACACACCAGCACAACCTTGGCCGCAAACAGGCACAGCGCGCCCCGATAAACGCTTTGTTCCAGCACCAGCCGCGCAGCAGTCACCTCAATCAAACGGGTTTTCACCTGCAAAATATCATCAAAAACAGCTGGTTGCAGATAATCCGCCTCAACCCGTCGCACCGCAAACACCACGCCCTCCCGCGCCTTCAGCGCCGCTTGGTCCACGCCAAGGCCGCGCACCCACTCGCTGCGCGCCCGTTCAATAAACTTCAGGTAATTCGCGTAATAGACGATGCCCGCAAGGTCGGTATCCTCATAGTAAACACGCAGATCAAAACAATGCACCTCAGCCCGCATTCGCGCCCCCCATTCGCGCCCATAAACGCAAAGCATGGCTGGCATCATGCGCCACCACAGGCATCGTCTTGTCATAGCCCGCACAAATCACCGCACTGATTTCGGGCCGCAAAATCACCTTCTCACCGGCTTTGGCCAGCGGTGATTGCGCCTGAAACGCAACATCCGACCACAGCAAAATCACTTGCGCGGCCAGATTCAGCGCCAAAACCTCGGCAGGCACCTCGGCCAGTTCGGCATCCATCCGCACAAACACAAACGCCGCCTTTATCGCGCCCTCCGCATCAAACCGGAAACTGCGGTACTGGTTCGCGCCGGCATCCTCCAACCGATGCGTCAGCGCATCCAGATCAGGGATCATCTCGCCCAGGCGCGGCACAGCCCGCAACTCGGCCCAATCGGTAAAAAAGAACAGCATCAGATTCGCGCCCAACTCGGGGTCGGTCTCGGCCATCTTATGCCCCGCCAAGGCCACAACCGCCTCGACAGCCCCTTTCACCACCGAAAGCGTTTCATCCGTAACGCCAAAGACCACCGGCACAATCGGCCGCCCCCAACGGGCAAACAAATAGGCCCCGTCGCCGCGCGTAAACAGCGCCTCAATCTTGCTCACATCCATCCGGGCCTCCTATCGCTTTGCGCCCGTCCTAGCGCAAAGCACCCTTTGAAAACAAGCAGCGCCCTCGGCTTTCATCTTGGCACAAATACCTAATTCCGCCCTATCCCACCAAAACGGCAGGTGGCTGCCACGGCACCTCACTTCGCCTCGAACAAATCCGATTGCCCCGGCGGCCTCGGCGCATCCAAGCCCAGATGCCGCCACGCCCGCGCCGCCAACATCCGCCCACGCGGCGTGCGCTGAATAAGCCCTTGTTGCAGCAAATAAGGCTCGATCACCTCTTCCAGCGCATCCCGCGCCTCCGACAGCGCGGCCGAAATCGTCTCAACCCCCACCGGCCCGCCGCCGTAATGCTCGGCCAACAACAACATATAGCGGCGGTCGGCACCGTCCAGCCCCAGATGATCCACCCCCAAACGCGTCAGCGCGCGGTCGGCAATCTCGCGCGTCAGGCGGCCGTCGCCTTCGACCAGCACAAAATCCACCACGCGCCGCAGCAACCGCCCCGCAATCCGCGGCGTGCCGCGTGCGCGCTTGGCAATCTCGCGCGTGCCGTCGGGGTCGGACGGAATGCCCAACAGCCGCGCACCACGGGTCACAATCAGGTCCAGCTCATCCTCGGTGTAAAACACCAAACGCGTCGGAATGCCGAACCGGTCGCGCAAAGGCGTCGTCAGCAGCCCCAGCCGCGTCGTCGCCCCGACCAGCGTAAACGGCTGCAAATCAATCCGCACCGTGCGCGCCGCAGGCCCCTCGCCAATCACCAGATCCAGCGCGAAATCCTCCATCGCGGGGTACAGCACTTCCTCGACCACAGGCGAAAGCCGGTGAATCTCGTCAATGAACAGCACGTCATTGGGTTCCAGATTGGTCAAAATCGCCGCCAAATCGCCCGCCTTGGCCAGAACCGGCCCCGAGGTTATGCGAAACCCCACCCCCAATTCCCGCGCCATAATCTGCGCCAGCGTGGTCTTCCCCAAACCGGGCGGGCCATGAAACAGCGTGTGGTCCATCGCCTCGCCACGGATTTTCGCGCTTTCAATAAACACCCGCAAATTGGCCCGCGCCTCGGCTTGGCCAACAAATTCCTCTAAAACCTGCGGGCGCAGCGCGCGGTCGGCATCTTCGGGCAGCCCTTCAGGGCGCAACGTGGGATCAGGTTCCATCTCTTATCCCTTCGGTGCCAGCAATTTCAGCGCCGCCTTGATCAACGCCCCCGTTCCCGCCTGCGCATCCTCACCCGCCGCCTGCGCCACAGCTTGCGCCGCATCGCCATGCTGATAGCCAAGGTTTATCAACGCCGAAAGCGCCTCGGCACTGGCCGCAGCCCGCCCCGCCGCCTGTGCACCCGCAGCGGAGTCCGGCTTTGCCGCCTTTTTTGGCGCCGCCATCGGCTCTATCACATCATCCTCAATCGCGCCCGCCATGCTGGCAGGGTTTGCCCCCATCGCCATAACCGCCGGCGCCTTGGATTTCAGTTCAAGCACCACCCGCTGCGCGATTTTCGGCCCCACACCGGGCGCGGCCTGAATGGCTTTGGCATCGCCTAGCGCAATCGCCCGCGCCACACCTTCCGGCCCCAACGTGCCCAGAACCGCCATTGCCGCTTTGGCCCCCACGCCTTGCACCGTCACCAACAGCTTGTGCCATTCCTTTTCAAGCATCGTCGGAAAACCGAACAGTTGCAGCAAATCCTCACGCACCAGCAGCTCGGTAAACAGCGCCACCGCCTCGCCCACGCGCGGCATCGCGGCCAAGGTACGGTCGGATACATAAACAATATACCCCACGCCCCGCACATCGACCAACACATGGTCGGCCCCGCGATAGTCCAGCCGCCCCGCAATCTTACCAATCATCCCGCTGCCCTTTTCAACGCGGCCTGCAACCGGCCCGAACTTTGCACATGATGCGCATGACAAATCGCAATCGCCAAGGCATCGGCTGCATCGGCACCTGCAATCACCACACCGGGCAAATGGATGCGCACCATATGGTCAATCTGCGCTTTGGCCGCATGTCCCACGCCGACCACGGTCTTTTTCACCGCATTGGGCGCATATTCCCCTACGGTTATCCCGAATTGCGCCGGCACGAGCAGCGCAATCCCCCGCGCCTGCCCCAGCTTTAGCGTGGCCACCGCATCCTTGTTCACAAACGTATTTTCCACCGCCGCCGCGTCGGGGGCAAATTCGCGCAACACCTCGGTCAACTGGCCATGCAAAGACAAAAGCCGCGCCGCAAGATCACCCGAATCGCTTGCCTTGGAACCGGGCGCAGAGTGGCAAATTCCGTTGGCAACATGCGTCAACCGTGATCCGGCAACGTCAATCACCCCCCAACCAAGGTTTCGCAACCCCGGATCAATGCCCAATACCCGCATGCTCGCCCCTTCTTATTCGTTAAAATGCAAATAGCACGAATAGGGAACATCCGCAAAGTGGTTTCCGCGTTCCCGTCAAGCCCGCCGTTAGGTTGGATGAAAATGCTGCACCCGCACAACATTCGACGCTTTACCGTCAAAAAGCGACAGTTTTAGCAATCGCCAATAAATTAAGGCGTTTTTAAGTCTTCCAGCCATGCGCAAACTGCATTTCGGCCATGCAATTCTGCTGATTGCTTTGCAGGCGCAGCAGGCCTATTTGCCACTCAACGACACATGCTGCTGCACAAATAGGCAGTTTAATAAAAGGATGACGGCAATGGCCGCTTTTGAAACAACCCGCACCGCACCATTTGGTGCAATCGCAACTTACAACGTAGTTCGCTTCTTTGGCGATATCGCAAGCAACATCATCGCTTGGAATGACGCCCGCGTAACCCGCAACGCTTTGGGCAAACTGACTGACCGTGAACTGGACGATATCGGCCTGTCGCGCAGCGACATCGCAGACATCGCTATGCAGAACCGTTTTTGATTTCTGGCGACTATGCCCAATCAATCTCGCGTCCCTGCGACGCCCAAAAGAAAAGGCCGCTTCCATATTGGAAAGCGGCCTTTTTGATGTCTTGATGGGGCGCCTACTTGCGGCGCAAAACCAATGCCGACCATTCGCCCAGATCTTCGCGCGCAACAGACTCGAACCCCACGGCATGATAGGCCGCTTCAATCGACTCGGCCTGCACCACCAGCAGGCCTGACAAAATGCACAGCCCGTCTTCGGCGATATGCTTGGCCATATGCGGTGCCAGTTCGACCAACGGACCCTTCAAGATATTGGCAAACACCAGATCATAGGGCGCCGCCTCGCGCAGGCGGGGGTGCTCAAAACCAGCGGCTTCAAGGCATTCAACCCGCCCGTCCAGCTTGTTGATCGCCATATTGGCCCGCGCCACATCCACAGCCACCTGATCAATATCCGACGCAATGATCAACGCATCGGGCAGCACCCGCGCCGCCGCCAAGGCCAAAACAGCGGTTCCGCACCCGATATCGGCCACGCGCGCCGGCGCAAAGCCTTGGTCGATCAGCCGGTCAAACGCCCGCAAACACCCCAAAGTCGTGCCGTGATGGCCCGTACCAAAGGCCACCGTGGCCTCAATCTGCAAAGGCACGCGGCTTGAATCTGTTGGCACCTTGTCCAGATCATGGCTGCCGAAAACGAAAAACCGCCCCGCCTCGACAGGCGCCAACTCGCGCCGCACATGCGCAACCCAATCCACCTCGGGCAGTTCTGATACGACAAAAGGCTTGGCCTCGAATGCCACGGCCAGCAGTTCCAGCGTCACCGCATCCGGCGCCTCAAGGAAATAGGCACCGACTTCCCACAGCCCACTGTCATCCTCTATCTCAAACACGCCTACGCCGGTTGGCTCGGGCTCCATCCGCTCCATCGCTTCGGCAAGCGCCTCGGCGGCATCTTGGCCAATCAGGGTGGTCAGGGCGGTATAGGTGGGCATGGTAAAACCTCATATAAACTTGCGCACGGGCCTAGCCCCGCCACTGCCGCCCGTCAAGCCTTGGCTTAGACCCCGCGCAAGGCAGCCTGCGCTTTGGCCAAGTCCCGCTTTGAGAAAATCGTCTCATTGCCGTCATCCGGCTCATCCGGCACCAATAGCGCCAGCAGCATCGACACCAAAGCCATCGCCGCCGCCAAGGCAAACACCGCCTTGGGCGAGAGTATCCACAAATACCCCAACCCCGCCGGCAAAAACACCGCCGCAATATGGTTGATGGTAAAGGCCACCGCCGCCGTAGGCGCAATATCGGCAGGGTCGGCAATTTTCTGAAAATAGGTCTTGATCGCAAAGGCCATCGAGAAAAACAGATGGTTCAGCACATAAAGCGCCGCCGCCACATGCCAATCCCACTCATACACATACAGCATGCCATAGCTGATAAACACCACCGTCAGGCCCGCATATTCCACGATCAGCATCCGCCGTTCACCAAACCGCGCGATCCAGCGGCCAATCGTCGGCGCAATCAACATATTGACCAGATAGGTCACCATAAACAGCGCCGTCAGCGCCCGCACATCCATGCCATAGCGTTCAACCATCATGAACGCCGCGAATACCACGAAAATCTGCCGCCGCGCGCCCGACATGAACTGCATCACGTAATACAGCCAATAGCGCCGCCGCAGCACCATCGTCCGGTTTTGCGGATTGGGTGCTGCAAATTGCGCAAATGCAAACGCACAATACAGCGCAATCGCAATCGTCACCAACCCCGCCGTCATGAACACCGTGTTATACGACAGCTCTAACCAATGCCATGTCACCACGATCAGCCCATAAGCCGCCAGCGATGCCCCCGCCCCCACGGCCGAGATTTTGCCGATCACTTGCGGCGCAACTTTTTTCTCAATCCACTGCAATTGCAGGCTTTGGTTCACCGTTTCATAATAGTGAAAGCCGATAGATGACAGCATCGTCACCACCAACAACCCGCCAAAACTGGGAAAATAGGCCGTAATCGCCGTCGCCACGCCCAATAATATCAGCATCAGCACGGCCAGAATCTGCTCGCGCAGCACCAGCAGCACGGCAATCACCCCAACGGCCAGCAGCCCCGGAATTTCGCGCACCGTATGCAGCCAGCCAATTTCAACACCGGTAAAGCCCGCCGCCTCAATGACAAAATTGTTCAACAGCGCCGACCATGTGGCAAATGAAATCGGCATCGCCGCTGCCATCAGACATAGCAAAAACACCGGCCGCCGCCAAAACGGCAGGTCAACAGTCGCAGAAAGGGGAGTAAGGGTGCGCATCCCTCTCCCATAATCCTGTTCCCGCAACCGATCCAGCGCGAAATTGTACCCCTGACATCAAGGCCCGGCTTGCCACAATCCGCCGCTATACAGGCCGCCGCACCAGACTTGACAGGCCTGATCGCAAAGCCTACCAACCGCACAGGTATTGGGCACCTGCCGCCTGCAGACATATGTCACGGTGAAGCCCAATTTGAATACGACACCCACCCTCGATGCATTTCGCAGGTGGCAACGCAGGCGCCCATCCCACTCGAAATGCCTCATCTGAGGAGTGAATGATGTCGTCTCAAAACGCATCCGAGAACCGATTTTTAACCGCTGCGCCGGGGCGGCTTCTTGTTGCCAATGCGCTGCCCATGCTATTGCTCATGCTGATGAGCGGGCTTTTAACCGTAACCGACGCCGCGTTTCTGGGGCATTTTGTCGGGGCCGATGCCCTTGCTGCGGTCAGCGTGGTATTTCCGGCCACAATGATTCTGATCGCACTTTCCACCCTTGTTGGTGGTGGTATGTCCAGCCTTTTGGCGCGTCATCTGGGTGCGGGAAACCACCGCGACGCGGCGGCCGTATTCGCGCAGGCACACGGCTTGGCGCTTTTTCTGGCGCTTTTGGTCATGCTGGCCTTTGCAAGCTGCGGACAGTCTGCAATCGACGCTTTGGCCAACGGCCAAGCGGGCATTGCGCGCATGGCCTATACCTATCTTGCCATTCTGATCTGCGCCGCCCCCGTTCAACTGCTGTTGGGCGTCCATGCCGATGCGTGGCGCAACGAAGGGCGGGCCGGCCTTATGGCCTTGATGTCGGTCGGCGTCACGCTTGCCAATATCGGGCTGAATTACCTGTTGATCCTGCACTTTAATATGGGCGTTGCGGGGTCTGCTTGGGGAACGGCAATCGCTCAGGGTTTGGGTCTGGCATTGCTGATCGGGTTGCGCGCGCGCGGCTTGGGCGCACTGCCGCTTGCAGCCCTGCGAAAGGCACGCTGGGTTGGCGCGTGGCGGGCGATTGTGACGCTCGGCGCCCCTCTCAGCCTCAGCTTCATCGGGATTGCACTGGTCAGCGCAACCGTCATCACAACCCTGCGGCTGACCGCCGACACCGGTTATGCCACTGACATGGCCGCTTACGGTATCGTGACGCGGATTTTCAGTTTCACCTTCCTGCCGCTCATGGCCATTGCTCTGGCAACCCAAAGCATCACCGGCAACAACATCGGCGCAAAGCTCTACCAACGCTCGAACGCTGTGCTGCGGCTCGCGCTTATTGTGTCGGTACTCTATTGCGCATTGGTGGAAACGGTTTTGCTGGCCGCAAATGGCTGGATTGGCCGTGGTTTTGTTAGCGATCCGGCTGTGATCCGACAGGTCGGCACCATCCTGCGGGCAATGGCATCACTGTATCTTTTTGCAGGTCCGGTTCTTGTGCTGGCCCTGTATTTTCAGGCCATTGGCCGGCCCGGACACACCGCCGCCCTTACCCTGATAAAGCCCTTTGTGATCAGCCCGATTGCCATCCCCAATTTGGGCATCGTTTACGGCACACAGGCAATCTGGTTTGCCTTTCCAATCGCAGATGCAATCGTGGTGGTTATCACCCTCTGCATCGTATTCAGGTGCCATAAAATCCGCAAAAACACCAACGACGTAACGCTGTCACATTGGGGGCAAGCAACATGACACTACAATTTGTAAAAGATGCCAAGACACAGGCCAAAGCCTTGCGACACGCACTTGCCGCGCAGGGCAAGGCCATCTCGCATGCGCAGGCGCTGGAACTCGTCGCCCACCAAAACGGGGCCAAAGACTGGAACACCCTGCAAGCCAGACTGTCTTTGGCCGAGCCTCAGCCCTTCAAGCTGCATGACGAGGTTCGTGGCCACTATCTGGGGCAACCCTTTGTCGGGCGGATCGTGGCCATCGCAAAACTTGGTCAAAACACCCAAGTCTCGCTTCAGTTGAACGAACCAGTTGATACCGTGCAGTTCGAAAGCTTCTCGAACATGCGCCGGCATATCCGCGGCGTTATCGGCCCCGACGGTCGTTCGCCCAGCAAAACCTCGGACGGAACGCCGCATCTGGTGATTTCACCGCAAGGCAAATAGCCAAACGCCCTGAAGGGCTGCCACCCCACAGCAGCCCTTCACGCCCTTTGGCCCCAATCTGATCTGCATCAAGGCGTATATATTCAAATCCTGCCATATGACCCCATCTTGATGGAGCATAGCATGGACCTGATCCCCCTGATTGACCGCATCGGCGAATCCCCCACCGCTGCGCTTTTTGGCCTGATCACGGGGTTGATTTTCGGCATCGCCGCCCAGCGCAGCAAGTTTTGCCTGCGTGCGGCCACCGTCGAATTTGCCCGCGGGCAGATGGGGCCACGGGTGGCAGTGTGGTTGCTGACCTTTTCCACCGCGCTGGTCTGGGTGCAGGGCGCACGGCAGTTCGGCCTCTTTAACAGCGATGATGCACGGATGATGGCCGTCGCAGGCTCTTGGTCGGGCGCGGTTATCGGCGGGCTGGTCTTTGGCGTGGGCATGGTGCTGGCACGCGGCTGCTCGGGCCGCCTTCTGGTACTTGCCGCCACGGGCAACCTGCGCTCTATCGTCTCGGGGCTGATCTTTGCCGTCGTCGCGCAAATGTCACTGCATGGCATGCTTGCGCCTTTGCGCGATTACCTCGCCCGACTTTGGGTCACCCCCAACGGGCGTAACGTCGACCTTTTGGCCATGCTGCACCTGCCAGAAGTCTCGGGCCTCCTGCTTGGCCTCGCGCTTGCCGCCCTCGCCCTTACCATCTCGTATAAGAACAAAATCTCGGCCCGCACGCTGGTCTTTGCCTCTGGCGTCGGCTTTGCAGTCGCCACGGGCTGGGTGCTCACCTATTCCCTCACCCAAGTGGCGTTTGAACCCGTCTCGATCACCTCGGCCACCTTTTCCGGCCCTTCGGCCAATACGCTGATGTTCTTCCTTACCCCCAATCCGGTGCTGGAATTTGACATCGGCCTTGTTCCCGGCGTGGTGATCGGGGCCTTCGCCGCCTCGCTCTGGGGGCGTGAGTTCAGATTCGAAGGCTTCGACAACGCCGGTAACATGCGCCGCGCCATGATTGGCGCCGTACTGATGGGCTTTGGCGCAATGCTGGCGGGGGGCTGTGCCATCGGCGCAGGCGTCACCGGCGGGTCAATCTTTGCAGGCACGGCTTGGCTCGCGCTCTTTTGCATGTGGATCGGCGCAATGCTAACCGATTTCATTGTCGACCAGGCCGGCCAACGCGCGCCGGCTTGACGCCCCCCTTAATCCCACCGCATGCTGCCCATAACCAAAAAAGGGGGACAGGGCATGAAAGTTATCGTTATGGGCGCGGGCGTTATCGGGGTCACCACCGCCTATTACCTCGCCAAACAAGGCGCCGACGTCGTCGTGCTCGACCGCCAGCTTGGCCCCGGCCTTGAAACCTCTTACGCCAACGCGGGCGAACTTTCCTACGGCATGACCTCACCTTGGGCCGCCCCCGGCATCCCGATGAAAGCCGTCAAATGGCTGTTCATGAAACGCCGCCCTCTGTTCATCTGGCCGCTTATCAGCCCGACCATGTGGAAATGGGGCTATGACATGATCCGCAACTGTAATGAGGAAAGCTACCGCACCAACAAAGGCCGCATGGTGCGCATTTCCAACTATTCCCGCGATGTCATGCCCGACCTGATCGCAGAAACCGGCATCGAATACGATGGCCGCGCCCAAGGCACCCTGCAACTGTTTCGCACCGCCAAACAGATGAAAGGCTCCAAAGCCGACCAAGAGATTCTGGCCGAATATGACAGCCCTTACGAGGTGCTGGGCCGCGACGCCTGCATCGCCGTCGAACCCGC
Organism: Pseudorhodobacter wandonensis; assembly: GCF_001202035.1. GTDB lineage: Bacteria > Pseudomonadota > Alphaproteobacteria > Rhodobacterales > Rhodobacteraceae > Pseudorhodobacter > Pseudorhodobacter wandonensis. The sequence goes on from NZ_LGHT01000026.1 coordinate 251,810, forward strand.
GCTGGCCGAGGTTCGCAACAAATTTGTCGGCGGTCTGCGCCTTACAGCCGACCGCACCGGCGATTGCCGTATCTTTACCACCAAACTGGCCGAGAAATGCGCCGAGATGGGCGTCGAATTCCAATACGGCCAATCCATCCGCGAAATCGTCGTCGAAAATGGCCGCGTCGCGGGTATTGAAACCGAAATCGCGGGGCGCATTACAGGTGACGCCTATGTCTGCGCCCTCGGCAGCTTTGGTCCCCGCGTCCTTAACCCCATCGGCATCCGCCTGCCGGTTTATCCGGTCAAGGGCTACTCGGTCACGCTGCCTGTCACCGATGATGCCTTTGCCCCGCAATCGACCATCATGGACGAAACCCATAAAGTCGCGATTACCCGCCTTGGCGACCGTATCCGCGTGGCCGGCACTGCCGAAATCGCCGGCTATTCCAACCGCCTTGGCCCCCATGCCACCGACACGGTGCGCCATGTCATCAGCGACCTGTTCCCCAAAGGCGGCGACCTGTCAAAGGCCGAGGGCTGGACCGGCCTGCGCCCCATGACCCCCGACGGCACCCCCGTTCTGGGCGGCTCTCGCTATCCCAACCTGTTCCTGAACACCGGTCACGGCACATTGGGCTGGACAATGGCCTGCGGATCAGGCCGCGCAGTCGCCGATGTGGTACTGGGCAAGACGCCGGAAATATCCTTCGATGGGCTAACCGCAGAGCGGTATGCGTAAAGGGGGGCTTTGCCCAATCGTCTTGGCGCATGTATAAGGTGCATTCGTCCGGCTTTCAAAGATTGGGGAATACGCATGGCGCTTAGGATAACGGCTGTTCTTGCCGCAATGACCGTTCTGGCCGCCACGCAGGCAACAGCCGCGGCCTGCGATTACACCATATCAAAGCTGGCCGGAAAAACTCTGGCCGCTGTAAAAGGCACCAATGCAGGCGCCGCCTTGCAATCGGCGGGGTATTACACTTTGGCGCATGCGGGGTCTGGTCTCACATTTCTGGGCACCACCTCTGCCGGGGCATCATTGGCAGGCAGTGCCAGCGGCCTTTTGGGTACAGTCAGCACTATCGTCATGGCCCCCGCGACCCTTGTGATCGGCGGCATCGCCGTCGTCGGCGTCGGCTCGTTTGAGGGCTACTGCTACTTGCAGGTCAAACGCATCACCGACCCGTATGAGGTTCGCAAAATCATAGAAAGCATTGCCGAGCATGATGACGCCGTGTCCATTGTCGCAACGGATGATGGTGACGCAATGGCGTTAATGGTCGGGGATAAAACCAAAACCTATCTTTTGCGCAAACTCTATATCGCTGATGGAAATCTGAAATTCCGCAATCTGGGCCTCAACACAAACCTGGGCCCCGTCGCCTTCACATCCAAAGAACTGCCCGAGGCAACAAAGTAGGGTGCGCTTTAGCGCACCGCCCGCCCGCGTCCACATTAAAATTCAGTTAACAAAAACAACTTTACCGTTGCAAATCAAACCGTTAAAAACATGTCCGCGCGCGGTCATTTGCCATTACAAAAAGCTCTGCGGGTCAATATCGACGGCCAGCCTCACATTATTCGGCAATCTCACCTGCGAAATCCAATCCGAAATCGCTGCCTGAATCGCCGCCCCTTTGTCGGCTTTTACCAGCAATCTTACCCGATGCCGCCCCCTCACGCGGGCAATCGGGGCCGGGGCCGGCCCGAAAACCTGCGCCCCGATCCGCCGCAACGGGCCATCCTTGCGGGCCAATTCCGCGCCCACATCAAACACCGGCCCCACCTCTGGCCCCGAAAGAATTATCCCCGCCATCCGGCCATAGGGCGGCACACCTGCCTGCCTGCGCTCGCCTGCCTCGGCCTCCCAAAACGCTTCCTCATCCCCGCCCAGAATCGCGCGGATAACGGGGTGTTCGGGCTGAAAGGTCTGCATCATCGCGACGCCCGGCTTATCGGCACGCCCCGCCCGCCCCGCCACCTGCCGCATCAATTGAAACGTCCTCTCGGCCGCCCGCAAATCCGACCCCGTCAGCCCCAGATCGGCATCAATCACGCCCACCAGCGTCAGCAGCGGAAAGTTATGCCCCTTGGCCACGATTTGCGTGCCGATGATAATATCCGCCGCCCCTGCCGCAATGGCCTCGATCTGCTCTTTCAGCGCGCGGGCCGAGCCGAACAAATCCGACGACAGCACCGCCACGCGGGCCTCGGGGAACAACGCCACCACCTCCTCGGCCAGCCGTTCCACACCCGGCCCGACGGGGGCCATTTTGCCCGCCACGCCACAGCTTGGGCAAACCTCGGGCATCGGTTTCGTCGCCCCGCATTGATGGCACATCAGCCGGTTCAAAAACCGGTGCTCGACCATCCGCGCGTCACATTCATCACAGCCAACCTGCTCTCCACAGGCCCGGCACAGCGTTACCGGCGCATAGCCCCGCCGGTTCAGGAAGATCAACGATTGCTCACCCGCTGCCACCCGCGCCTTCACGGCCTTTTCCAGCGTGGGCGATATCCAGCGATTGCTGGGCAGTTTCTCGGCCCGCATGTCGATCGCCCGCATATCCGGCATCTCCGCCACACCAAAGCGCGCGCCCAAATCCAGCCGCCCGTATTTCCCCGAGGCCGCGTTTACCCAGCTTTCCAGCGATGGCGTGGCCGAGGCCAGCACGATCGCCGAACCGCAAATCGCCGCCCGCAGCACTGCCATATCGCGGGCGTTATACAGCACGCCTTCTTCTTGCTTGTAGGAGGTGTCGTGTTCCTCATCGACAACGATCAGACCCAAATCCTGAAACGGCAGGAACAGCGCCGAGCGTGCGCCCGCCACAAATTGCGCGCCGCCATTCGCCGCCATCCGCCATAAACGGCGGCGCTCGGTCATCGTCACGCCCGAGTGCCACTCGGCCGGCCGCGCTCCAAAACGGGTTTCCACGCGGTTGATGAATTCCGAGGTAAGCGCGATTTCGGGCAGCAATACCAACGCCTGCCGCCCTTGGCGCAGACATTCGGCCACGGCCTCAAGGTAGACCTCTGTCTTGCCCGAGCCGGTCACGCCTTTCAGCAATGTCGCCGAATAGCCACCCATCGCCACGCTTGCGACCAAAGCATCACCCGCCGCAATCTGATCGCCGGCCAACCGCACCACCATCGCATCGGGGTCCAGCCTTGGGTAGGGCAGATCACGCGGCGCATCCTCTTCCAGCACCACACCCGATTTGACCAAACCTTTGATAACCGAGGGTGTCACGCCCGCCTGCGCCGCCAGTTCCGACAGGGTGAACGACAGGCCGCCATAATAGCGCAGCACCTCTAGCACCTTGGCGCGGGCATCGGTGGAACGGGCAGGTTCGCCCGCGCCCAGCCGGTACACGCGGCGGGTAGAGGGCGGGCTATCCAGCCCAGGTGCACGGGTGGCAAGGCGCAGCATCGCTTGCAGGGGGGTCAGCGTATAATCGGCAGCGCGGGCCAGAAAACTGCGCATTTCATCGCGCATCGGTGGCACATCCAGCACGCGGTAGGCTGCACGCAGCTTGGCAGGGTCAACGCCGCCAACACCCGCACCCCATACCACGCCCAAAATCTTACGCGGGCCCAAAGGCAATTCCAGAAAATCGCCCAAACCACAGCCGCCCTCGGGCGCTTTGTAATCCAACAGCGGGCCGAGACTGCGGCCAAAGCTTTCGGTTACGGCCACGCCGATCACTTCTCCTGCTTGCCAAAATGCCTTGGTCACCCAGAAACCCTTCTCTTTCGCTGGCCTTTAACTTGCGCTAATACACCGACAGACACCGCAACAACACCCAAAGGACCCGTGCCATGAAATTCTTTGTTGATACCGCCGATGTGGATGCAATCCGCGAATTGAACGACCTTGGCATGGTTGACGGGGTTACAACAAACCCTTCGCTGATTTTGAAATCGGGCCGTGACATTCTGGAAGTGACCAAAGAAATCTGTGACATCGTTTCCGGCCCTGTTTCGGCCGAAGTGGTGGCCCTGACCGCAGATGAAATGATCGCCGAAGGCCGCAAACTGGCGAAAATCGCGCCAAACATCGCGGTGAAAGTGCCGCTGACCTGGGACGGTTTGAAAACCTGCAAAGTGCTGTCGGGCGAAGGCCATATGGTTAACGTGACCCTGTGCTTTTCGGCCAACCAAGCGCTGCTGGCTGCCAAAGCCGGCGCCACATTCATCAGCCCGTTCATCGGCCGCATGGATGACATCAACCTTGATGGCCTTGACCTGATCGCCGACATCCGCACGATCTATGACAACTACGGCTTTGAAACCCAGATCCTTGCGGCATCCATCCGCACGGCCAACCATGTGGCGCAATGCGCGCTGATCGGTGCAGACGTAATGACCGCACCGCCAAGCGTTATCAAAGGCTTGGCAGGCCATGTACTGACCGACAAAGGTCTTGACCAGTTCATGAAAGACTGGGCGAAAACCGGTCAGAAAATCCTTTAATTTAATGTGAAACACTGTCTTGGGCCGGGGATTGGTTTCCCCGGCCCATTGCGTTTCATGGCAGATTTGCCCCTATGACCACAGGAAATGCCGCCTTTGCCAAGAAACTTGAGGAATTAGCGCCCGAGCCCTGCTATACACTGCCCCAAAAGAACAAGGCAGTTACATGATTGAACAGGACTTGCGGGACCGGCTGATTTCGGAGCCCGAGAAAATTCTAGGAGACCAAGACGTGATGCGGGCGCTGATTGCGGCGAATGAACGCGCGATGGGTTCAAACATCGTCGATCTGCGCGGCATTGCGATGGAACGGCTGGAAACACGGCTTGACCGGCTGGAAGATACGCATCGCTCGGTCATCGCGGCAGCTTATGAGAATTTGGCCGGCACCAATCAGGTGCATCGCGCGATTTTGCAAATGCTTGACCCGCTGAATTTTGAGGATTTTCTGCGAAGCCTGAGCACGGATGTGATGCAAACCTTGCGTGTGGATTGCGTGCGTTTGGTGCTGGAATCGGTGCAAAGCGCCGATGACCCTGCGCTACGTAAACTGGGCGAGGTGCTTTATGTCGCCGAGCCGGGCTTTATCGCCGAGTATATCGCGGGCGGGCGGAATGTGTCGTTGCGCCCGGTGACGCTGCGCCAGGTCGTGCCGCAATCGGACGCCCTTTACGGCGAGCGCGCTGGCTGGATCCGGTCTGAGGCTCTGATGCGGTTGGATTTCGGCAAGGGCCGTCTGCCGGGCATGTTGGTCATGGGTGCCGAAGACCCACACCAATTCAAACCAACCCAAGGCACAGATCTTTTGGCATTTTTCGCCGGTGTGTTTGAGCGGACCATGCGCCGCTGGCTGTCATGAGCCTGGCCATTTCGCCCGCTGCCCGTGCGGCGCTGGCGGAATGGCTGGCCCATTTGCGCGCCCTCGATGGGGCCGCCGACAACACGTTGAAAGCCTATTCTACGGATATTTCAGGTTATCTCGCATTTCTTGCCCAGCATCGGGGCGGGACCGAGGGGTTGCGCGGGCTGGTCACCGTGCCGCAATCCGATATGCGGGCGTGGATGGCACATGAACGCGGGCGCGGCGTTGGGGCGCGGTCATTGGCGCGGGCTTTATCGGCGGTCAAAGGCTTTACCGCTTGGCTGGCAGACCGTGAGGGAGTGGATGCCACGGCGGCCCTATCTACCCGCGCGCCGAAATTCCGGCGCAAGTTACCACGACCGCTGACTGAAGAAGCCGCCATGCAAGTGCTTGATACTGTGGGCGATAAAGCCCGTGAGGAATGGGTGTCGGCGCGGGATACCGCCGTTGTGACCCTGCTCTACGGCTGCGGCTTGCGGATATCCGAGGCCTTGGGCCTGACCGGTGCAGCCGTGCCCCTGCCCGATGTTTTGCGGATCAAGGGCAAGGGTGGAAAAGAACGTCTGGTGCCGGTTTTGCCCGCCGCCAAGGATGCGGTGGCACGCTATTTGCGCCTTTGCCCTTATGACATCTCGGCCACCACGCCGCTATTTTTCGGCGCACGTGGTGGGGCGTTGAACCCGCGCCTGATTTCCGCCGCGATGGAGCGGGTGCGCGCCCAGCTTGGCCTGCCCGCCTCGGCAACGCCCCATGCCTTGCGCCATTCCTTTGCGACGCATTTGCTAAATGCGGGCGGCGATTTGCGCGCGATACAGGAACTGCTTGGCCATGCCTCGCTTTCCACGACGCAAACCTATACGGCGGTTGATACTGCCCGCTTAATGGAAGTATACGCAAAGGCACATCCGCGCGCGTGAAAGTGCCATCGTAAGGTTTATCCGACTATGACATTGAAAATTAAAGCTCTTTTGGTTCACCTGCTTACAGCGACAGGGGCTGTTCTGGCTATGCTTGCCATGCTTGCCGCGGTTGAGGGCAACTGGAGCCAGATGTTTTGGTGGCTGGTCGTGGCACTGGTGGTTGATGGCATCGACGGCCCGCTTGCCCGCCGCTATGACGTGAAAACCAATTTTCCCACCTATGATGGCGTGCTGCTGGATTTGATTATCGATTACCTGACGTATGTATTCATCCCTGCCTTTGCGCTGTTCAAATCGGGGTTGCTGCCTGATTGGACGGGGTGGATTATCATCATCATTATCACCTATGGGTCAGTGATCTATTTTGTTGATAGCCGCATGAAAACCAAAGACAATTCCTTTGCAGGCTTTCCTGCGTGCTGGAATATGTTTGTGCTGGTGATGTTTGCCTTGCAGCCGGGGTATTGGACCATTCTGGCCTTTGTCGTGGCGCTGACTGTGGCGATGTTTACCAACCTGAAATTCATCCACCCCACCCGCACCGTGCGCTGGAATTGGGTTTCTTTGCCAATGGCACTGGCGTGGACGGTCTTTGCGGGCTGGGCCACTTGGGTTGATTTTCACCCGCACAGCTTGGCGCATTGGGGGCTGATCATCACCTCGCTCTACCTCTGTTTTGCAGGTATCGCCCAGCAAATCATCCCCGAACGCAGCTAAAGCAAAAACCCGCCCGCACCTTCCAGTTTCAGCAGCGCGATTTTGGTTTCAACCCCGCCCGGCGCCGAAAACCCGCCCAAGCCGCTGGCCGCCAAGACGCGGTGGCAGGGGATAAAAATCGGGATCGGGTTCGCACCACAGGCTTGCCCGATCGCCTGCGCGGGGCGGCCAAGCGTTTTGGCAAGCTCGCCATAGGTGCGTGTTTGGCCAAACGGAATCGCAAACATGGCGCGGCGCATCTGTTCCTGAAACCCCGTGCCAAAATCAAGCGGCAGGTCAAACGCCGTGCGTTCGCCCGCAAAATATTCATCCAACTGCCGACAGGCCTCACGCAACAACGCCGTCGGGTCAGACCTGCGCGAGGCCCAATCGAGCCGCGTGATCAGGCCATTTTCCTCGACCACGGAAAACAGGCCAAAGGGCGAATGGAAAACGGCTTGGGGCATCGGGGGCTTTCTTGAAAGGTCGGCTGTGATACTATGCGCAGAGCGTCCAAAGCGAAAGCCCGACAACGCAGCAAAAGGCGGCGATATGATCACCGAGGTTGAACCATTTTTCAGCGATGGCTGCGGACGCTGCGCCCGGTTTGCCACGGCCGAATGCTCGGCACGGATATGGGCCGATGGTCTGGCCCAGCTGCGAAAGCTGTGCCTTGCGGCTGGATTAGAGGAAACCCTGCGTTGGGGCCACCCGTGTTACCAACATGCAGGGCGCAATATTGCGCTGATCGGGGCATTCCGCGGGGATTTCCGGTTAAGTTTTTTCAATGCGGCTTTGTTGGCCGATACGGCAAAATTGCTGGAAAAACCGGGGCCAAACAGCCAAACCGCCAGCGTAATCCGCTTTGCTGCGGCGCATGAGGTTGCTGCGCAAAAAGCCATGATCCTTGCCTATTTGCGCGAGGCAATGCAGCACGCAGAAACTGGAACGATGCCACCGAAAACAGTGCTGACACTGGAACTGCCCGAGGAATTGACTGATGCGCTGGATTTCGACCCCGAACTTGCCGAGGCCTTTGAGGCCCTGACGCCGGGTCGCCAGCGCAGCTATGTGATTGCGCTGTCCTCGGCCAAAAAGCCCGAGACCCGCATCGCGCGCATAGCCAAATATCGCGCCCCCATCCTTGCGGGTAAGGGCGCGATGGAGCGTTAACCCAGTGCCGCATTACAGCGCGCGCAGGTGCAGGCGTGTTTATGCGTGCCGACATCGGGCAAAATCTGCCAGCAGCGCACGCATTTTTCGCCCGGCGCCATTTCAAACACCACCGCCACGCCCGGTACTTCGGGCAGGCGGAACGCCTCGGCGGGCGCTGCATCACCAGTCAGTTGCAGCGATGAGGTGATGGTCAGCTCGGCGAAATTCACCGATTTCAGCGCCGCCAACAGGTCCGCATCTTCAACATGCACCACAGGGGCCGCTTCTAGGCTGGCACCAATCACCTTGGAACTGCGCTGCACCTCCAATGCGGCCACAGTGGCGCGGCGGGCAGCACGAATGCCTACCCATTTCGCGGCCAATGCAGGGTTCAGCCAACCTTCGGGCGTTTCCGGCATATCTTGCAGGTGAACCGAAGACCCATCATCCGGATAGCGCGACAGCCATACATCTTCCATCGTGAACACCAGAATCGGCGCAAGCCATGTGGTCAGACGCTGGAACAGCAGGTCCAGAACGGTACGTGCAGCACGGCGGCGCAGGCTATCGACCGCATCGCAATAGAGCGCGTCTTTGCGCACGTCAAAGAACACCGCCGACAGATCAGTGGTCGCAAACGTAAACAGCTTTTGGAACACACCCTGGAAGTCGAACTTGGCATAGCCTTTGCGGACCTCAATATCCAACTCGGCCAGACGGTGCAGCACCCATTGCTCCAGCTCGGGCATGTCCTTCACATCCACCCGCTCGGCATCGTCAAACCCTGACAGGTTGCCCAACATAAACCGCATAGTGTTGCGCAGGCGGCGATAGCTGTCAGCCACGCCTTTCAGGATTTCCTTACCGATGCGCTGGTCAACCGTATAGTCGGTTTGCGCCACCCACAGCCGCAGAATATCCGCGCCATATTCATCAATGATCGCTTGCGGCGCGATGATGTTGCCGATGGATTTAGACATCTTCATGCCCTTTTCATCCAGCGTAAACCCGTGCGTCACCACGTTATGATAGGGCGCGCGGCCCTTGGTGCCACAAGCCTGCAACAGCGAAGACTGGAACCAGCCACGATGCTGGTCGGTGCCTTCCATATAGACATCGGCGATGCCATCGGCCGTGCCATCCGCGCGGTCTTGCAGCACGAAGGAATGGGTTGAACCTGAATCGAACCACACATCCAGCACGTCAAAGATCTGGTCATAGGCATCGGCGTCATGCAGCCCGTCCAGCATTTTCTCTTTGAAACCAGCCGAGTACCAGATATCCGCGCCATGCGCCTCAAATTCAGCCAAGATGCGCTGGTTCACCGCCGCATCGCGCAGCAGGAAATCAGGGTCAGTCGGCCGCACGCCCTTTTTCACAAAGCAGGTCAGCGGCACACCCCACGCACGCTGGCGTGACAGCACCCAGTCAGGCCGGCTTTCGACCATTGAATGGATACGGTTGCGCCCCGATTGCGGCCACCACTTCACCAACTGGTCAATCGACGACAGCGCGCGCGTGCGGATTGTGTCACCCTGCGCGCCTTTGCCGTCATCCAGCTTGGCATCAATCGCCACAAACCACTGCGGCGTGTTGCGATAGATCACCGGCGCTTTCGACCGCCACGAATGCGGATAGCTGTGCTTAATCTTGCCCTTGGCCAACAAGCCGCCCGCATAGGCAAGCTGCTTGATCACCTCGACATTCGCAGGGCCATCCTTGCCATCGGCATTGATGATCGACTGCCCGCCAAAGATCGGCAAGTCCTTGCGATAGCTGCCATCGGGTTCGACGTTATAGGTCATCGGCAGGCCGAATTTCAGCCCTACTTGATAGTCGTCATCCCCGTGGCTCGGCGCGGTATGCACAAAGCCTGTCCCTGCCTCATCGGTCACATGGTCGCCCGGCAACATCGGCACGTCAAAGTCCCACTCGCCCTCGGCACCTTCAACCCCGCGGAAAGGGTGGGCCAACGTCAGCCCCGCCAGCTCATCAGCCGACACATCGCGCAAACGCGTGGTCATGCCGTCTTCCAGCTTGGCCGCCGCAAACATCTGCGCCGCCAGCGCATCGGCAAGAATGATCTTCTCGCCCACAACCGCTTGCGAATTTTCCGGCGCGCCTGTCACCTCATAGAGGCCATAGGCAATCTCTGGCCCAAAGCACACGCCACGGTTTTGCGGAATGGTCCAAGGCGTCGTGGTCCAGATCACCACTTTTACACCCTTCCAGCCTTCCCGCAACTTCACCATATCGACATCCTCCCACCGAGAGGCATTCTGGTTACCGCTAATTGGTTCTTCGCCATTAAACTGGACTTGCATCGCGCGAAGGAATGAATCCTCCTTCACATCTACGATTGGGAACCGCACCCAAATGGTATGGCTTGTATGGTCGTGATACTCCACTTCCGCCTCGGCCAGCGCGGTTTTCTCAACCGGCGACCACATCACAGGTTTTGACCCCTGATACAGGCTGCCATTCATCAAAAACGCCATGAAATCGCGGGCGATCACGGTTTCGGCGTGGAAATCCATCGTCAAATACGGGTCGGCCCAGTTTCCGGTCACGCCCAAACGCTTGAATTCCTCGCGCTGGATATCCACCCAGCCCTCGGCAAACTTGCGGCATTCCTGACGGAAATCGACAATATCTACCGCGTCCTTATCCAGACCCTTCTTGCGGTATTGCTCTTCGATCTTCCATTCGATCGGCAGGCCGTGGCAATCCCAACCCGGCACATAGCGCGCATCAAAACCCATCATTTGATGGCTGCGCACAATGATATCCTTGATGGTCTTGTTCAGCGCGTGGCCGATATGCAGGTTGCCGTTGGCATAGGGGGGGCCATCATGCAGGGTAAACGGCGTCCGGCCCTTTTTCTCGCGCAAGCGGTCATAGATGCCAATGCTTTCCCACCGCGCCAACCACTCTGGCTCGCGCGCGGGCAGTCCTGCGCGCATCGGAAAATCGGTTTCCGGCAGAAACACGGTGTCTTTGTAATCGGGCGTTGTGTTGGGGGTATCGGCGCACATGGGCGGATTTCCTTACGGATCAAAAATGGGGGGGACAGAAGAAAACAAGGCCGCGCGCAAAATCGCTGCGCTATTCATCCCGGCACCTGAACAGGGTCAGAGCGCCGGGCGGCTAATTCGTATGGTTTTCGCGTATATCTGTCGCATAGGGCGGGTTATACGCGGGGTTTGGCGCGTGGTCCAGCCATGCAATGCAGCCCGCGGCAAAAGCCGCATGAATTGCTATCCGCTATCGCCGATACATGCAAAGCCGTGGCTTGGCGTGCACGACCCGTTCATTTCATCTTGGCATAAATACCTAAATTCAGGCCTGGTCATTCGCCCTGGGCATCAGAACTGGTAAACCCCTCAAATGCCCCTGTCAGCGCGCGGCTCATTAGGTTCGTTACCTTGGGCTTTGGCAGCGCGGCAAAGGGCATAGGGCGGCACAGTTCCATTGCGGCCACACCGACGCGGGCAGTCAGCGCGCCATTGACCACACCTTCGCCAAAGCGCCGCGACAATTTGCCCAATAGTCCGCCGCCCGCAACAGATCCGATCAGATCATCGCCCAATGCCAGTGCCCCCGTCGCCAAAAGATGCGAAAACACCCGCCGCAACAGCTTTAGGCTGCCCAGCGTCCCCGACCGCCCACCATAGAGTGCCGCGATCTTGCGGATCATCGACAGGTTGGAAAACAACGCCACCACCACATCGGCCAGCGCCAATGGCACCAATGCCGTTACGGTGGCCACGCGCCGCGCCGCGGCCTCAATCTCGGCCCGCGCGGCCAAATCGATTGGCCCCAACAGCTCAACTTCAGCCAGATTCAACAACCCGTCTCCGTCCATTACATCGCCACGCCGCTCGGCCAGCCGCGCTGCACCCCAGCGCAGATCGGGGCGGTTTTTATACAGCGACAGCAAGTGATCCACCACCTTCGCGGCAGGTTTCAGCAGATCTGCCTGCCGCGCGGCCTCGACCTCGGCCCGTAAATGATCCAGTCGCCCCAAGCGGTAAAACCCCAACGCCTCGCGCAGCGCCAAAGCCAGCAATACCGCAAGCGCCACAGCCGTCAGCCCAAAGGCAACCCAACCCAGCACAGAATTGCGCGCCAGCAAGCCGGTTACGAAATCATAGACCGCGACCGAGATCATAAAGCTGAACAAACTGCCCAACACCCAAACGGCAAAACGCATCAGCCCCGAAGGTTGCGCACCTGCCACTGATGCCGCCGCCTGCATCACCCGCCCTGCAGGCAAGCCCAAATCAGGCACCGGCGGCGCATCCGACGGCGTTTGGCTTGGCGCCTCATCAAGATCAATCAGCACAGGCTTGGCCATATCGGCTCCTTTTCAAAGGCTTGCAGGCTATCCCAAACGGTCCGTCAACAGAAACTCGGCGGCGCGGTCCAACCGGATATGCGGCGGCCCGTCACCCGGACGCAATGTCAGCCGCGCTGGCGCAAAGGACATTACCGAGTAATCATTGTCCAACCACGCCGCCTCGCCCTTGCGCGCGGGGCCAAGCAGGTGGTTCGGGTCCTCAGGCAGCACGCCCGCAAACATCGCGGCTTGCTTGCCGGTTTCCAGCAATGTCCCACGCACCAGATCGAGGCGTTGCCCGCCGTGGTTGCGCGTTTCCTCGATTGTCGCGCGCAGGGCTGCCAGTGACATCGCACTGGTTTCCGCCCCGCTAAAGGCCGCGCGGTCCCGCGCCTCACGCAACAACGCCTCGGTAATCGCGGTCAGGCGCGGGTGTTGCGTGTGGTGCAAGTGATCGGCCTTGGTCGCCGCAAACAAGATCTTGTCAACCCGTTTGCCCAGCAAGATCGCGCTCAGAAACCCATTCTGTCCCGGCCGAAACGCACCCAGAATCTCGGCCATCGTGCGGCGCATATCTTCCAGCGCCATTGGCCCGGCGTGAATGGCGCCCAACACATCCATCAACACAACCTGCCGGTCAATCCGCGCAAAATGATCGCGGAAAAACGGCCGAACGACGCGGGATTTATATGCCTCGAACCGCCGATCCATTTCGCGCCAAAGACTACCGCGCGGGGCATCACCGGGCTTTGGCAAAGGCGCAAAAGTAAGCACCGGGCTGCCCGCCAAATCACCGGGCAGCAAAAACCGCCCCGGCGTGCAATCAGACCAACCGGCCCTGCGCGCGGCCTGCAAATAACCGGTAAAACTGGCGGCGAGGGCTTGGGCGCGCGGTTCGTCCAGCTTCAGGCTGGCATCCTCGGCCCGCGCCCGTGCCATGAAATCGGTAGCCTCTGTGCGATGTGCGATGCGCGACAGCGTCGCCTCGGACCAATCGGCATAGGTTTTGCCCATCAGTGACAGATCCAACAACCACTCGCCAGGGTAGTCGATAATATCCAGATGAATGGTACGCGGCCCCGTCAGCCCACCCAGCATCCCCCCCAAAAAACCCGAAGGGTGCACCCGCAGCGACAGCCGCAGCTCGGATATCGCGCGGGTCGAGGCAGGCCAATGCGGCGCCGCCCCCGTCAGTGCGGCAAGATGGCTCTCATAGTCAAACCTCGGCAAAGTATCATCGGGCTGGGGTTGCAAGAAAGCAGTTTCGATGCGCGACGCGGCAGTGAACTGCGGCATCCGCCCGCGATCCAAAAGGTTGGCAACAAGGCTGGTAATGAACACCGTCTTGCCCGCGCGTGACAAACCTGTCACGCCCAACCGGATCACCGGCTCAAACAACGCCTCGGATACCCCCGACATCGCGGCATCGATACCGCGGCTCAGGCCATCTGTAATCCCACCCAGCACAAATCGCCCTTTTTCTTGCCTTACCGGTTCAAGATAGGCGCTCTACCTGCAGGATCAAAGGGGAAAGCCGCGCAAAGCTGCATCACACTGCTTTCAGCCCCTTGCCAGTACAAAGCGCGCGCGATAACCGGAAACGATGCCGAGATATGCTTTGAAAATTGAATACGAGGGCGGGCCATTCAATGGCTGGCAACGCCAATCCGAAGGGCAGCTCACGGTTCAGGGCGCGATTGAGGCTGCACTGGCACGGCTGGAACCCGGCCCGCACACCATTGCCGCAGCAGGCCGCACCGATGCAGGCGTACACGGGCTGGGGCAAGTCGCGCATTGCGACTTGACCAAAGATTGGGATCCGTTCCGGCTGACCGGCGCGCTGAACGCCCACCTGCGCCCTCTGCCCGTTTCAGTCGTGGCTTGCGCGATGGTCGCGGACGCGTTTCACGCACGGTTTTCGGCACAAGAGCGGCGCTATCTTTTCCGTTTGGTCACCCGCCGCGCACCTGTGACCCATGACCGCGGGTTGGTGTGGCAAGTCAACCATCCGCTGGATGTGCAAGCCATGCGTGAAGGGGCCGCCCATTTGATCGGGCTGCATGATTTTACCACCTTTCGATCAAGCATGTGCCAATCGGCCTCACCCGTCAAAACTGTCGATGAGATTATGATTGCCGAGCAGGATTACCCGGAAGGCCGTGAATACTGCTTTCATCTGCGCGCACGGTCGTTTTTGCACAACCAAGTCAGATCGTTTGTCGGAACGCTTGAGCGCGTGGGCGCGGGCGCGTGGCCCGCTGTGAAAGTGGCCGAGGCTTTGGCCGCAAAAGACCGCGCGGCTTGCGGACCAGTTTGCCCACCGCAAGGGTTATATCTAAGCGGCGTATCCTACCCGCAAGATCCATTCTTGTGAGCTTTGCACCCAGCGGCAACGGTTGCGGGGGCTGTCTGCCCCCCTTCGCCTGACGGCGAATTCCCCCCGAGGATATTTTTGCCGAAAAGAAAGCCAAAGAGTCCAGCACCCCATCGGGGATTTCTCCAGCGACGGGGCGCTTTCTCTCCGGGCGGTCATCGGCTTCCCAGCCTGTACCGCAGTTACCAATATGACTTGGATTGGTTAAATCTTTCTAAACCGCTTTCTTTTCGGCAAAAATATCCTCAGGGGGTGAATTGGCCTTAAGGCCAAGAGGGGGCAGAATGCCCCCTACTTTGCTTTTTACCCGAACCTAATTCAAATCTTTTAGCAAACGGCCGTGGCGGCGGATTTCTGTCAAAACCGCACCAAAACTACGTAGCCCACGTCCCTCAAGCATCGGCAACAGCTTTAAGAATGCGTCCGCGGTGGCCACGCTATCGCCAATCGCAGTGTGGCGCGCCTCTTCGGGGATGGTAATCGACAGACGGTGGGTTAGCGCGTCGAGGCTGTGCTCTTCGTGCTGGCCAAAGATCACAGCCGAGAGCAGGACGGTATCAAGGATTGGATTGTCAAAGCGCGCGCCGATCGCGGGTTCATGGCGGCGCAGGAATTCCATGTCAAAGGGGGCGTTATGGGCGATCAGCACTGCCCCTTCGGCAAACTTGTGGAAAGCACGGCCAACGATTGCAATATCGGGGGCGTCTGCGACCATGGCTTCGGTAATCCCATGCACCACAGTGGACGCAGCCGGAATAGGGCGGCCCGGATTGACCAAACTGTCAAACACTTCGGCCTCGACACGTTTGCCGTTGACGATGCGCACAGCTGCAATTTGGACGATTTCATCCCCCTGACCGGGCAACAGCCCTGTCGTTTCGGTATCGAAAACAACATAGGTCAGATCGGCCAGGGCTTGTTCGGCAACTGCGGCATTGCGCTCCTTGCCCAGCAGATCGAAGTCATAAACCACAGCACGGGCGATGGGTATCGGCCTTGGACCACTTCGCCGCGCTATGCGGACGGGCAAGCAAATGGCTTGGCGACCATCAGGCAAATCTTCGGGCCATATGTCGGTCGCATGGCTGGTCAGCACGCTGTGGCCCGTCACCCCCGGCACATCGTCATCCAGCCCCGCCTCCATCCATTGTTCAAGATCGCCAACCCGAAGGGGCGCGCCTTGCCAGCAAAGGCGCAACAGGGCATCCGTACTGTCTTCTTCGACCGTCAACTCAAATTTGTTGATATTCAGCAGCTTGGCAGCGCGCATCCCGACAAAGGCCAGAAGTGACACCATTTCGAACCCGTCGCAGCGCAGCAAAAGCGGCACATCTTGGGCGGCCAGTTCCAGCCCGCCTGCCTCAAATCTGGCGCGCAAACCATCGGTCAGGTCGGTGATGCGCAAGGGCGATCGTGGCACCAGTTCGGCCTGCCCTTCATCCTTGCGCTTGGCAAGCTCGGCGATGGCCTTGCTTAGCCCGTCTGCTTCTTGGCGCAGGGCCGCATCCATCGCGGGCGGTGTGCTGCTGCCTTCGGGCAGCACAGCCAGCAACGCCCGCAGGTTGGCAGCCGGGCGTCGCACACGGTCAAGCACCTCGGCCAATAGTGCCTCGCGCTTGGTATGGGCGGCCAAATCGGCGGTAACGTCGCGCAAGGTTAGCACATAACCGGCTACCCCAGTTTCATTGGGCAGCAACCGCATACGGGCGGCCAAAATCTGACCGCCATCGCGGGTGGCGCATAGCAGATCCGAGGCGGCATCAGGATCTTTGGCCTCGGTCAAGCGGGTGTGCGCATGGCGGATCGGCCCTTCGCGCAAATAATCGAACAGCTTGCGGTCCAACCCCGGCGCCACGCCCTTGGAGGCCTGACCGATCAGATCAACCGCCATGCCATTGTAAAACACCAGTTGATGATCTGCCGTACACAAGAGCACCCCCACAGGTACATCCGACAGTAACGCGGCCAGCTTGTTCTTCTCGGCTGAAAGGCGGGTGGTTTCGCGCGCCACAGCCTCGGCCAGCGCATTGCGGGTTTCTGACAGGCTGTGCGCAGTGGCGCGGGCTGCGGGGGCCAGATCACCCAGATAGCGCGCGATTTTGGGATCGACCTCGACGCCGACATCGGCATGGGCGCGGGCCCGCAAGGCGCCGGCCAACAGGTCAATCGGTTTGGAGACGTTCACATCGAACAAATACCAAATACCCGCCGTCAGCCCCAGCACGCCAAAGCTGCCGATCACACCGCCCTGAACAAAGGCGTTCAGGCTTTCAGGCGCGCCAAGACGCTGATACCCCATCATCAACCCAAGACACAGCAACACGACCGCACCAAGGGCCAAGGCGGCAAAGAATAAAAACACGCGCACCCGCAGGCTCAGGCTTTCAAGGGACAAGCTCATATCAGCCCCCTTTGCGCTTTGGGTTCTGGCGGTTTTCTTTGCATCCTGCAGCCCCTCCGCTATTCAATGCCTTCAGCCCTCAATCAGGCGGCGCACTTCCGATCTTAATTCGGCCAGCTCGAACGGTTTTGAAATGAACCCGTCTGCCCCCAGCGCAAGGCCCTTTTTGCGCTCAATCGCCGAGCCTCGGGCGGTCATCATCAGGATTTTGATACTGGCCAAGTCGGGATCAAGCTGCATGGCCTGGCAAATCTCATACCCCGACATTTCGGGCAGCATCACATCCAACAGCACCAAATCGGGGCGCATTGCACGAATGCGGGCCAGCGCTTCGCCGCCATTGGCAACGCGATCATGGGAATAGCCTTCGCGGGTCAGCAGATAGTCAAGCGCGAGCGCAATGTTATCCTCATCTTCGACCACCATGATTTTTGGCTTGGGTCCTTGATCGGTCGGCATGGTTTTACCCTTCCTGACATGCGGCGCGTTGCAATTCGTCCTCTTTGCCTGCCTCTGCCCAAGTGCCGCCCGTCAGCGTCCCATCAGGTGCAAAGACTGTACCATCAACCAGATCGGCGCGGCGGCCATTGGCGCAATCGAATGCTATCGGCACCCGCTGCGTGGCGACCCAACGCTGCACCAGCATCACATCGGCGCGGCGAAACGCGCTGTTTTCCATGCTTTTGACCATGCCAGTCCGGTCTAGCGCCGCAAAACGGGTCGAAACCGGGAAAACATAGGTCCACGGACGATACAGCACTTTGTCAGTCGGCGAGGACAGTATCACCACATCCGACGGCAGCGCACCTGTTGCGCGGTCGTACCATGTATACTCGTTCCAGATCGAAAACAGCAGCATGCCTGCGCCAACTGCCGCCGGAAGCATCCATTTTGGCAAGCGCCCGCCAGACAGATGCCGCGCGATGACCACAAGGCCGAAAAGCCCCGCCCCTGCGCCAAGTGTTCCGATCAGATCCATCAACATAAGACATTTGCTTTCATGAGCGGGCACCCCGTGCCGAGCCAACAGCCGATTGCATGGTGCGTACCACCACAAACGCATCACGCAGGTGCGAGCGTTCAAAATCGGACAAGTCAGAGGGTGCCATAAAGTTATCAGGTTTACGGCCAGACCGGACCAACCGCGCTTGGTTTTCCAGCCGGATTTCGGCGATCATATCATAGGCCTCAATCAGATCACGTGCGCCGGAAACTGAAATCACGCCCGCATCCTCGGCCGCCAGCAGGCGCGCGCGGGTGTTGACGGCGGTCAGTTTGCCGATCAGCGCATAAACGCGGCCAAGGTCGGTTACGGGCACCACACCACTGTGTTTCAGGTCGATATGGTTCTTATGCTCGCCAGAACGGATGGTGGCAAAGCCGCGCAACAGGCCAAGCGGCGGCGAATGCGTCAGACTGTTCGAAATCATATGTGCGACAAAAATCGAGTTTTTCGACGCCATTTGCAGCGTTTCATCCTGCAAATCACGGAACAGGCTGGCCGCCCCGCCGATGGGGCGCAAGTCAAACATCACGCTTGCCAGCATTTGTGCCGTTGGGTCGGGCGTCGCCACCCATTTGCGGAAATATTCGCGCCAGACCCGCACAGGTTGGCACCAGGTCGGGTTGGTCGCCATCATATCGCCGGGGCAATAGAAATAACCGACCGCATCCAGCCCATCGCTGACAAATTTGGCCAGTGCCGCAAAATAGGGCATATCAGCCCCGGTCACGCTGTCATCCAGCATCAGGCAATTGTCCTGATCTGACACGCCGGTTTGTTCCTGCCGACCTTGGCTGCCGCAAGCCAGCCACAGGTAGGGCACTGGCGGCGCGCCAAGCTCGGCCTCGGCCAGTTTTAGCAGGCGGCGGGTAACGGTGTCGGCGATGTCGGTGATAAGGCGTGTCACCACCTCATGCGCGTTATGGCTGCCGACCAGCTGCACCAAAAGCGCCGGAATGCGGGCGGTGACGGCGGCCATTTCGGCCACGGTCTCGGCAGTTGCTGCATCGCGCACAAGGCTGGCCGAAGAAACGGCGGCAAAGCGGGTCAGGTCGGTCTGCGTGACCATGCCAACCAAACGCGTGCCCTCGACGACCGGCAAATGGCCAATACGGCGTTCCAGCATGATATGCAGGATGTCCGAGCCCAGATCTTCGGGGGTCAGCGTGACCGGTTCGCGCGTCATAATGCCCGCCACAGGGCTGCCAGGGTCCAGACCGATGGCCAGCACTTTGTTGGTCATGTCGCGGGTGGTGACGATGCCTTGAAAAACCCCATCCTCAACCACGCCAAGGCTGGAGACATGGGCATCGCGCATTTTGGCGGCGGCCGTGCGGATCGGCTCATCCGGCCCGATGGTAACCGGCTTGCGCGCCATCAGGTCGGCAACTTTTTGGGTGGTCAGATCGGCTGTACGCGCCTCTGACGAGCGGCCACGGCTAAAAAAGCGGGCAAAGGCTGGGGAATTGGCGATCAGACGTTTGAAATCCGGCGTTGGCAGCATCAGCGCAACGGTCTCTTCGGTCGCCTTTGCAGTGGTGACGGCCAAACCGTCGCGCAACAGGCCACGCTCGCCAAACGAATTCCGAGGACCGAGCAGCGATACAAGCCCACCCGAAGGTTCCAGCACCTCAACCGAGCCGCGCTTGACCAGAAAGATGCCGTTCAGGGGATGGCCGGTGTGGTAAATCTCATCTCCAGCAGCATATTCGCGGCGTTCAAACACGCCCGCAACCTGCGCCAGATCATCCTTTGACAACGTGTCATAAGGGTGGACGGTTTCCAGAAAGCTGATGATAGCCGCGTTGGGCAAAGTCATTTTTCGGTCGTCCTTCACAGAAAAGGAATGCCCCCCGGTGCAACACCGGAGGGCAAAGTGGTTTTAGTGACCGGTTGCAGCGCCTGCACCTTTAGGGATGCGGATGCTTTCTACCAAGTCCTGGATATGTGCCGGCGGTGCTTTGGTCGCGCCAGACACAAGGTAAGCCACCCCAAAGTTCACCAAAGCACCGATTGCACCGAAGGATGTCGATTTGATCGACAGCAACAGTGGGTTGGCGTCAGTAAAGCTGTTGGTATCCGGAATAAAGAACCAGCCTTTGTGCAAGAAGATGTACACAATGGTGATCGTCAAACCAGACAACATACCTGCCACAGCACCCGTGTTGTTGATGCGCTTCGAGAAGATGCCCATCATCAGCGCCGGGAAGATCGACGATGCTGCCAGACCAAAGGCAAGTGCCACGGTTTGTGCCGCAAAGCCCGGAGGGTTAAGGCCAAGGTATGTCGCCACACAGATGGCGACGCCCATCGAGATACGCGCAGCCAACAGCTCGCCTTTTTCCGAGATGCTCGGGTTCAACTGACCTTTGATCAAGTCATGGCTGATCGCCGACGAGATCGCAAGCAGCAGGCCCGCAGCGGTAGACAAAGCAGCCGCAAGACCACCGGCAGCCACCAGGGCGATAACCCAACCTGGCAAGTTGGCGATTTCAGGATTGGCCAGAACCATGATGTCGTTGTTCACGGTCAACTCGTTGCCGGTCCAGCCTTTCGCCGCTGCTGCAGCGTTGAACGCCTCGTCTTTGGACTTATCGTTATAGTACTGGATCTTGCCGTCGCCGTTTTTGTCTTCGAACTTCAACAGGCCGGTTTGTTCCCAGTTTTCCATCCACTGCAATTCAGGCTTGTTTGCAATGTCTTCCAAAGCAACTGCTTCGCCGGATGTCCCGTTTGGCCACATAGTTGTGGTCAGGTTCAGACGGCCCATTGCGCCAACAGCTGGGGCAACAGTGTAAAGCAACGCAATGAACACCAGCGCCCAGCCAGCCGACGAACGGGCGTCAGCCACTTTTGGCACGGTAAAGAAGCGAACGATAACGTGGGGCAGACCCGCAGTACCGATCATCAGCGACACGGTGAACAAGAACATGTTCAGGGTTGTGTCATGCGCTTCGGTATAGCTGGCAAAGCCCAACTCCTGAATGATCTCATTCAGCTTTTGCAACAAAGGCATGCCCGAAGCAGTATGCTCGGAGAACAGGCCAACCGGCGGCAAGATCTGCCCAGTCAGTTGCAGAGAGATGAAAACGGCCGGAATTGTATAGGCCAGGATCAAAACAACATATTGTGCAACCTGCGTATAGGTAATGCCTTTCATGCCGCCAAGAACAGCGTAGAAGAACACAACCGCCGCACCGATCAGCAAACCGGTCGAGCTTGACACGCCCAAAAAGCGCGAGAAGGCAACGCCAACGCCGGTCATCTGGCCGATAACATAGGTTACCGAAGCGATGATCAGGCAGATAACAGCAACCATACGTGCCGAAGGGCTGTAGAAACGGTCGCCGATAAATTCCGGCACAGTGAACTTGCCGAATTTACGCAGGTAAGGTGCCAGCAACATCGCCAGCAGAACATAGCCGCCGGTCCAGCCCATCAGATAGGCCGAAGAATCGTAGCCGCCGAACGAGATAAGACCCGCCATCGAGATGAAAGACGCGGCCGACATCCAGTCAGCGCCTGTGGCCATACCGTTCAGAACGGGGTGAACACCGCCGCCAGCCGCATAGAATTCAGCGGTCGAACCCGCACGGGCCCAGATCGCGATACCGAAGTACAGCGCGAAAGACGCACCGACCACGATAAGGTTAAGAGTAAACTGATCCATGTTCTCTGCTTTCCCTTATTCTTCCACGCCGTATTCGGCGTCGATTTTACCCATCTTCCAAGCGTAGAAGAAAATCAGCACGAGAAAGACCAGAATGGACCCTTGCTGTGCAAACCAGAAACCGAGGTCCGTGCCCCCGATTGCGATACCCGAAAGCATTGGACGCAGAAGAATACCAAAGCCGAATGAGCACATGAACCAGATGACCAAGCTGATGCTGATGATCCGGATGTTTGCAGCCCAATAGGCGTTGGACGATGATTTGTCCGCCATTTGCGTAACTCCCTTTTTTGTTCCCTCAACCGCCACTCCAGCACAGAGAGGCAGCCCTTCCCCTTACGCCATCACCCGCGCCACGGCGGCCTGCATTGCGGTTGCGACCTCTGCGATATTCGCCATCGCATCGACCGTCTCCAAAACACCAAGGCCTTTGTAATAGGTGATAAGCGGTGCCGTCTGGGCGTGATACGCAGCAAGCCGCGCCCCCGCCGTTTCGGCATTGTCGTCGGCACGGCGTTTGAAATCCGTGCCGCCGCATTTGTCGCAAACCCCGGCTTTGGCCGGCTGTTTGAATGCATCATGATAGCCTTCGCCACAGGTGGCGCAGGTATAGCGGCCCGCAACGCGGGCAATCATCGGTGCGTCCTCGACTTCCATCGAGATCACCGAATTCACGCGCTGACCGGTGCTTTTCAGCAAACCATCAAGCGCCTCGGCCTGCCCTGCGGTGCGGGGAAAGCCGTCCAAAATCACACCTTTACGGGTATCAGGGTCGGCCATGCGGTCCTTCAGGATCGCCAGCACGATGTCATCCGAAACAAGACCGCCCGCCGACATCACTGCTTTGGCTTGCTTGCCCGCCTCGGTGCCCGCGGCCACTGCGGCACGCAGCAGGTCGCCCGTAGACAGCTGCACAAAGCCAAAGGTTTCCTCCAGCATTCTGGCTTGGGTGCCTTTGCCGGCCCCCGGGGGGCCAAGCAAAATAAGAACTGCCGGGTTGGTAGTTGCGTCAGCCATGCGTCAGCTCCGGTTCATGCGGTTGTCGATCAGCTCTTCAACCACCGACGGGTCTGCAAGGGTCGAGGTATCACCCAGCGCGCCATAATCGTTTTCGGCGATCTTGCGCAAAATGCGGCGCATGATCTTGCCCGAGCGGGTTTTCGGCAGGCCCGGCGCCCATTGGATAAGGTCGGGGCTGGCAATCGGGCCAATCTCGGTGCGGACCCATTTCACCAGCTCTTTGCGCAGCTCATCCGTAGGTTCGACATCGTTCATCAAGGTGACATAGGCATAGATGCCCTGGCCCTTGATCTCATGCGGATACCCAACCACCGCAGCCTCAGCGACCAGTGAATGCGCAACCAGCGCCGATTCAACCTCGGCCGTGCCCATGCGGTGGCCCGATACGTTGATCACGTCATCGACGCGGCCGGTGATCCAGTAGTAACCATCCGCATCGCGGCGGCAGCCGTCACCGGTGAAATAATAGCCGGGATACTGGCTGAAATAGGCCTCTTCAAACCGCGCATGATCACCCCAAAGCGTGCGCATCTGGCCCGGCCAGCTGTCAGCAACACACAGCACGCCCTCGGCCACGGTTTCCGACTGGATCGCAGCATTCGCAGGGTCCAACACAATTGGCGCGACGCCAAAGAACGGCTTGGTCGCCGAGCCCGGTTTTTGCGGAATAGCCCCCGGCAGCGGGGTGACAAGGTGGCCGCCGGTTTCGGTTTGCCAGAAGGTATCAACGATCGGGCATTTGCCCTTGCCAACATGGGTGTTGTACCAGTTCCACGCCTCGGGGTTGATCGGTTCACCCACCGAACCCAACAGCTTGAGGCTGGAAAGATCATGCTTTTCAACCCATTCCGCCCCTTGGCCCATCAGTGCACGAATGGCGGTGGGGGCGGTGTAGAACTGGTTGACCTTATGCTTGGCGCAGACTTCCCAGAAACGGCCAGCATCGGGATAGGTTGGCACGCCTTCAAACATGATCGTCGTCGCGCCATTCGCCAGCGGGCCATAGATGATATAGCTGTGGCCAGTGACCCAGCCCACATCGGCGGTGCACCAGAACACATCGCCGTCATGGTAGTCGAACGTCATCTGATGCGTCATCGCCGCGTAAACCAGATAGCCGCCCGACGTATGAACAACACCCTTTGGCTTGCCCGTGGACCCCGAGGTGTAAAGAATGAACAGCGGATCTTCGGCGTTCATTTCCACATAGGAACAATACGGCGCAACGGCGGCCATCTCGGCCTTAACGTCCACATCACGGCCGGAAACCCACGTGGTCTGATCGCCGGTATGTTTGACCACAAGGCATTTCACGCGGTCATCGCAATGCAATAGCGCCGCATCGGTGTTGGCCTTTAGCGCGGTTTTGCGGCCACCACGGGGCGCGAAATCGGCGGTAATCACGCATTTTGCCTCGGAATCATTGATCCGGTTGGCCAGCGCATCGGGCGAAAAGCCTGCAAAAACGATTGAATGGATCGCGCCGATACGGGCACAGGCCAGCATGGCATAGGCCGCCTCGGGGATCATCGGCAGATAGATGACAACGCGGTCACCCTTTTTTACGCCCTGTGCTTTTAGCACATTGGCCATGCGGCAGGTGTTTTCCAACAGCTGCGTATAGGTGATGTGCTGCGCAGGCGTATCGGGGTGATCGGGTTCCCAGATGATAGCGGTTTGGTTGGCGCGGGTGGTCATGTGACGGTCAACGCAGTTGGCGGACACGTTCAGATTGCCATCCTCGTACCATTTGATCGAAACCTGACCCAGATTGAAGTTGGTATCTTTGACCTTGGTGTAAGGTTTGATCCAATCTATCCGCTTGCCTTGCTCGGCCCAAAAGGCGGTCGGATCGGCCATGGATGCAGCATACATCGCCTCATAATCGGCGGCTTTGACATGAGCATTGGCGATAAATTCTTCTGAAGCTGGATAGACCTTACCGGCCTGAACGGGTTGCGACATGATTGTTCCTCCTCATAACGGGCAGTGCCTTGCCCTTCGATGCCCCGCCACAATTTGCGACGATCACCTATTCTCTCAAACGCACTGTAACATAATAGTCAATTTTTGCGTAAACCTTTTTGAAACAATGATTTTCTTGTAAAATTATTTACGAAAACGAGGGGGTGTTTGTAAATTTGAAAAATTGTGGCAGATTTTTGGCATTGTTTTTCAAACTGATAGCCGTTCACAAAACGGTGAGAAATTACGCTATCCGCGGCGGTATTCGCCTGCCAAGTCAGATTACCCAGCGTTCCAAGATTAACAACAGTTTTTTGTCACAGCTTTGCAGCGCGGCGTATCACGCCAGTGATTCGGATGATTCGCCTTCAGGCGGCGCGTCAAAAATCGCCGCTACCGCTGCAATATCGGGCAAGTACTGTACCCGTGGCGCACGAAGGCCATAGCCTTCAAGCATCGCGCGAACATCCCTGTTTGTCGCCGTAAAAAACATCTGACCGCCTTTGCGTGCGGTCTTATGCGCCAAAAGATCAAGCGAGCGCGCACCAGAACTGTCGATAAAAGGTACATCCGTGAAATCCACAGCAAAGCCCTGCGGTGTGTCCGCGATACGGTCAAGCACCGAGCCCAGCCGCGCCGCTGCACCAAAGAAATAGGGGCCGCGCAAATGGCACACCACCAGCCCGGAGGCGCTTGTATAGTCTGACATCGCATGCGGGCCGGCCTCGTGCTTGCCCAAGGCGGCCGCGTCTGACATGCGGCGAATAAACACCGCGCCCCCAAGGGCCACCCCAACCACAATTCCTGTCGTCAAATCGCGGAAAACGACCAGCGCCAAGGTGACAAGAACCACCATCGCATCGCCACGGCTGGCACGGATCAGCGACCACAGCTCTTCTTTCTCGGCCATATTCCAGGCGACAATCGCCAAAACGCCGGCCAGCGCGGCCAAGGGAATATAGGCAGCCAACGGCGCGGCAACCAGCATGAACGCCAGTACGAACAGCGCGTGCAACATACCCGAAACTGGCCCGTGCGAACCTGCGCGAACATTGGTTGCCGTGCGCGCAATCGTACCGGTAACACACATGCCCCCAAACAGCGCCGCGCCGATATTTGCCACGCCTTGCGCGACGAGCTCGGCATTTGACCGATGCCGTCGCCCTGTCATTCCATCAGCCACCACAGCCGAAAGCAGCGATTCAATCGCCCCCAGCAAGGCAAAACTGACAGCCCAAGGCATCGCCGCCGCAACTGTGGCACGGTTTATGTCGGGCAAGGAAGGTGCAGGCAAACCCCTTGGCAAACCACCAAAACGGTTACCGATGGTTTCCACCTGCAACCCCAGCACCAAGGCACAAACCGAAGCCGCGGCAATCGCGATCAGCATCCCCGGCCATGACGGGCGCAGCCGTTTCACAGCGACGATTATGGCGATTGTCACCACCGCCACGGCAATGGCAGCCAAACTGGCGGTTTCGCGGGCATGCCAAAGTGCGGGTATCTTTTCCAAAAACGCGCCCGGCTCTGGCCCGTTCAGGTGCAGCCCTGCCAAATCACGCAACTGGCTGGCAAAGATGATAACCGCAATGCCTGCCGTAAAGCCCACCGTAACCGGATAAGGAATAAACCGAATATAGCTGCCAAGCCGCAGCGCACCCACTGCAATCAGCATAACCCCCGACAGCAAAGTCGCCAGCAACATGCCCTCAACACCGGTCGCGGCCACGCAGGCCGAAACCAACACGATAAACGCCCCCGCAGGCCCGCCAATCTGAAACCGAGAGCCCCCCAGTGCCGAGACCAGAAACCCGCCGACAATCGCCGTGTAAAGTCCGCGCTCGGGGCCAACGCCGCTGGCGATGGCAATCGCCATAGACAAAGGCAGTGCTACAATTGCCACGGTTAACCCGGCCAATGCATCGGCCTGCAGGTTCTTCGTGCTATACCCTTCGCGCAGAACTGTGATGAGTTTTGGCAAAAACTCTGGTGGTTCAGGCTGGCTTGAATTGGGCATGGCACACCTATATCGAATAGATGCAGCCTGATCCCTTGCACAAAACCCTGTCAAGCTGTTGTCAGCAGAAAGGCCCCGCGTGAAACAAGATCCAACGCCGCCAGCAGATGCATTGGAGCGCGCCACAGCGCAGGAATTTCTGGCGCTGCCCCACGCGGCACTTGCCTATATCGGGCAGGACGGGTTTCCGGGGATCAGCCGCATAGCGCTCGGGCGTGATGCGGCTGGTGTGCCGTTAACGCTAATCTCTTCGCTTGCCCCGCATTTTGCCGCGCTCAAGGCGCAACCGAACTGCGCCTTGATGTTGGGCGAGCCGGGGCCAAAAGGCGACCCGCTTACCCATCCGCGCCTGATGCTGCGCGCGCGCGCCAGTTTTGCCGATGCCGCCGATCGACCCGTATTGCGCGATCTGTGGCTGGCAACCCACCCCAAAGCCAAACTCTATGTCGATTTCACTGATTTCGCCTTTGTGCGGCTGGTCCCGCTTGGCGCTTTGCTGAACGGCGGCTTTGGCAAGGCCCGTATCATTGAGGCGCAGGATTTGCTGGTCAAACCACAATAACCCCGCACCAAAGGCGGGCCGTTTCCAGCCCGCCTTATGATTATTTCACCCCGAAAATTTAGTTCGGATTGTCACATCGGATCGTGGCTTGCACACGCCCTCGCACCGCCTGCGGCCAACGCAAATTGATCATGCGCCCATTCGTACCCTTTTCCGTTTCTGCAAACGGCATAGAATAGTCATTGGCATTTGCTGCGTTTCGGATGGCGTTCTCGGTCGTCAGGCCTGCCAGATTTCGCGCCCGCGCGCCAAAGGGCAGATAGCCAGCCGTATCAACAACCCAAGTGTTGGACTCAGTGTTCTGATCGTGCTGAATCGTGACCGGACTTTGCGTGATCTGGTTTACGCCGTTAAAGGCATTCGCTGATACTATCACATTGCGAAACCGCGCATAATCCAAGGCAGCATAAGTCGTATCAACCGTATCTACCCTGTCGATATTTGTGTTCACGGTGCGAAACGCATTGTCATTCATCGAAAACCCGTTGATGAAATGGCCGGGCCCGTAAGGTTTGATTACGATAAAGCTGGCCGACGCCGCCGTATCGCTGCTGGTAAAGATATTGCCCGTAATCGTTAACCCGCCAAAGGAATACTCTGCGTTGAACTCGGGTTCCGAGTCATGCTCGTTCCCCCATTCGATATAGCAGTTGTCGATATAATTGCCGGTCAGCAGCGTTTTTACGTTAGTCGAGGTGAAAACCACCCCGGCCCGCCGCACACCGGCTGTTTCATCATCCCCTTGGAAAAAGTGATTGCCGACCAGCATATTCCCCGAGCCACCCAAAATCGCGAAATGCGCAAAACGCACAATACGGTTGTTGCGAATTTTCGGGTCATTCGAATTGACGTTCATCGCAATAGTTGTGCGGTCTTGCACGCGGGTCGGCTGCTCGTTTGACAAAAACTGACATTGATCGACATGCAGGCCCTGACAGCCCTCACCGATCGAGGTAATGCCCCGGTCTTTTGGCTTGTTGAATGTACTGTCGGAAATGATGAACCCGATGCCCGCTGGCGGCAGCATGATCGCGCTGGCCCGCCCGTTGCACTGAAATTCCATATCCTTGATTTCAAACCGGCCCAGTTTCGCAAAGCTGCTGAAATCCAACAGGTATTTATAGCGCGTAAAGGTATAGGTTCGCGTTCCCGCAGCCCCCCACAAAGGGCGGCTAAGCGTAACCGTGCCCGCGCCCACATCTTTGGACAAAACATAGATTTCACGGCCAACCCCTGTGCCCGTCACCCGCGATCCCACGATGATATTGGCCACATTCGCCACCGCCGTCAGGCGAAATGCGTTCGTCGTCGGGGTATAGGTGGCAACCGAGGTGGCAACCTGGTCATCCCAATCGGTCGAGATACCCGCCTCGATCATCCCATTCGCCAGAACGCGGCGTTGAACCAAAGTATCCAACCCCGAAACCGCGCCCACATCTACCGGCGATTTCAGGATAACCCTTCGCCCGCCCAAATCAAAAACCGCGTGATCGGTATAGTAAAACAACACCTGAAGCCCGCGGCGAAAGCCTTCTTCCTCATCGCCAAAGGCCGCTTCATAGGTATCGAGATTGTAATCGCGCGTGCAGGCAAGGCGGTATTGCGCTGGCATTGACACCGTGCCTTCAAACCGCACTTTGCTGGTCAGTGTAACGTTGGTGTTCAAGAAATACGTGCCCTTTGACACCAGAACCGCAACCTCATTGTCGCGCGCATAGGTATCGGCTGCAGCAAAGGCGGCCGAGTCATCGGTCGTGCCATCACCCCTTGCGCCAAAATCCCGCACATCCACCCAATCCATCAAATCGCGCAGAAAGGCCGAGGTAATATCTTCAATCTCAATATCATCGATCCGCACAATGCCGCCGTTTGATCCTGTCAGATCAAGGCCGAAATGCCCGTAAACTGGGGTTGTACCCCATGCCATGTTCACGCCCGAACGGTTTGATGTGGCAACAATCGCTGAAACCGTCACAACCTGACCATAAGTGGTCAACGCAACCGATGGCCCGACCTGTGTGATGTTGATCGCGTTGGTATTGGTTGACGTACCCGCCCAGCCCGCAATGCGCACCGAGGGCAAACTGCCCGAAATCGCCTTGACGCGCGCCGTTACCCGCAAATACATCCCCGGAATAATCGGGGTTTCCCCATAAGACCGCAGCTTTTGTGTGGATGATATCTTAAGCAGTTCAAGGCAGCCGCCGAAATCGGCATCGGCCGGCACATAGGCCGCATTGGGCTGGCTGGCATAGCTGCCCGATCCAACCGTACCATTTTCACGCGACCACAGATTGAGCCCTGCCGAAAACGGCGGGGGCATCAAGACCAGCCCGTCAGTAATCACTTTATTCATTGATCTAAACCCTCACGTTTTGTGCGCATTTCGCAAGACAAGCCCTTGGCGGCCTACCGTGACTGCGAACAGGATTAGTAAGGTTCGGTTAATTCAGGCTAAGAGCAGCGTTCGCAGCCCTTAACCCGCGTGCAACAGGTCATGCCTGGGCCGAAAGCCTGTGCAACATCTGTGCGGCAGCACTGTCGGGCGTCATTTCGCCCCGCGCCACGGCCTCGCCCATTGCGCCCATTGCGGCGCGGGTTTGCGGCTTTTCGGTCAGCGCCCGCAACAACCCCTGTCGCACTTCATCCTCAAACCAATGGCGGGCTTGGGTGGCGCGGCGTGTGGCCCAATGCCCTTGGTTTTGCCGCCAATCGCGCAGGGCTTTCATTTCTGCCCATGCGGTTTCCAACCCTGCCAGCTCCAACGCTGACACCGTCATCGCCTTGGGAAAGCCCTCGGGGTCTTGCGGGCGGCGGCGCAGCAGACGCAGGGCACCGGCATAATCGGCACAGGTCCGCATCGCCGTCGCTTTCAAATCTCCGTCGGCTTTGTTGACCAAGATAATATCGGCCATCTCCATGATGCCGCGCTTCACGCCTTGCAGCTCATCCCCGCCCGCAGGGGCCAACAACAGAATGAACAAGTCGCTTAACTCGGCGACCACGGTTTCCGATTGGCCAACCCCTACGGTTTCAATCAGCACCACGTCAAAACCCGCCGCCTCGCAAAGGCCAACCGCTTCACGCGTGCGCCGCGCCACGCCGCCCAAATGGGTTTGGCTTGGCGAAGGCCGGATAAACGCCAACGGCTCGCGGCTTAACCGTTCCATCCGCGTCTTGTCGCCCAGAATAGACCCACCTGACCGCGCCGAAGACGGGTCCACCGCCAGCACCGCCACCCGCAACCCTTGCGCCACCAGCATCAGCCCAAAGCTTTCGATAAACGTCGATTTCCCCACCCCCGGCGTCCCCGACAACCCGATGCGCAGCGCTTGCCGCCCGCCCCCGCGCAGCCGCTCGGCCAATTCAAGCGCCTGTTCCCGATGCTCGGGCCGCGTCGATTCGACCAACGTAATCGCCCGCGCCAGTGCCCGCCGGTCGCCCGCAGTGATTTTTTCTGCAATAACTGAAATATCCATCGGCGGCTCCGGCAAGGTTTCGCTTAACGTGTGCGGGATTTGGCGCAAAGTGACAGCTTTGTCATCACTTCCCCACACGCTTTGGGGTTTTTTGCCCCGCTGATGCGCTATATTCCAGAGGGAACAGCTAAAATTATGCCCAAAATGGCCAAAACAAATAAAAGAACCGAGGTAAGCATGACCAATCCGCTTCACATTGCCGCTCTGGGCCTTTCGCTTTTTGCCACCTTGTCCGCCCCCGCCATGGCCGAACGGGTCGAGGATAAAGCCACCTTTGATGTCGTCATACACGGCTTCAGCGCTGCCACCCTCGCTTTTGCAGGGGTCGAAGAGAATGACCGCTATGCCGTTTCCGGCGTGCTGAAAAGTGCAGGCATTGCGGCACTGTTGCGCAAGATCAGCTATACCGGCACCGCCAAAGGCGCAGTCTCTGGCACCCGCTACACCCCATTCAGCTATGTTGAAAAATCTGACAATGGCAAGAAACAATCAACCAGCAAGATGACCTATGCGCGTGGCGTGCCCAGCGCTGTGCAATACACCCCCGCCCGTGAAGCCCGCGAAAAAGAGGTCAGCCCCGCCAGTCAGGGCGGCACGGTCGATACGCTGACCGCACTTTACGCCATCTTGCGCGATGTAGACGCAGGGCAGGAATGTCAGGTCAGCCTGAAAATGTATGATGGCCGCTATGTCAGTTCGATCGCCACATCAAAACCCCAGGCCAAGGGCAAAGCAGTGGTCTGCTCGGGCCAATACCGCCGCATCGCCGGCTTTAAACCCGAAGATATGGCCGAACGCACCACCTTTCCCTTTACCCTCACCTACCACCCCACTGGCAATGACCGCATGCGCGTAACCGAGGTGGCGATGGAGTCTATCTATGGTAAAGCCGCGATGAAACGCCGATAAGGGCCGCGTGAAAACCGCTGCTCAACCCCTTCCCATTGACGAGGCATTGCCCCGTCTGATCGCCGCCCTGACTGCGCGCGGCATGGCGGTGCTGCAGGCGCCCCCCGGCGCGGGCAAAACCACCCGCGTGCCTTTGGCGATGCTGGATGCAGGGCTTTGCAATGGCCGGATTTTGATGCTGGAACCCCGCCGTCTTGCCGCGCGCTCCTCGGCTGAACGTATGGCCGAGACGCTGGGCGAACCGGTGGGCCAAACCGTGGGCTACCGCGTGCGCGGCGAGTCCAAAGTCAGCCGCAGCACGCGGATCGAAGTCGTGACCGAAGGCATCCTGACCCGCATGATCCAGTCTGATCCCGCCCTCGACGGTATCGGCGCCGTGATCTTTGACGAGTTTCACGAACGCAGCCTGAACGCCGATCTTGGCCTTGCCTTGACGTTGGAACTACGCGGCGCCTTGCGCGATGACCTCATCTTGTTGGTGATGTCAGCCACGCTTGATGCCGCCCCCGTCGCCGCCTTGATGGGCGATGCGCCACTCATCACGTCTGAGGGCCGCGCCTTTCCTGTTGAAACCCGCTGGCTTTCGCACCCCCTGCCCCCTCGCGCCCGGCTGGAAACGGAAACCGCCGCGCTGATCCTGCAGGCTTTGGATGAATGCCCCGAAGGCGGCTTGCTTGCCTTTCTGCCCGGCGAAGGCGAAATTCGCCGCGTCGAGGCCGCGTTAAAAGGTCGCCTGCCTGATGGCTGCACGCTCCGCCCACTGTTCGGCAATATGTCATTTGCCGATCAGCGCCTTGCCCTCGCCCCGCAATCTACGGGCCGCAAAATCGTGCTGGCCACTGCCATTGCCGAAACCTCGTTAACGCTGCCCGACATTCGGGTGGTCGTCGATGCCGGCCGCTCGCGTCGCGCTCGGTTTGACCCCAATTCCGGCATGTCGCGGCTGGTGACAGAACGCGTCTCAAAGGCCGAGGCCGAACAACGCCGAGGCCGCGCTGGCCGTGTCGCCCCCGGCACCTGCTACCGCCTGTGGACACGCGGCGAAGAAGGCGGCATGGCCCCCTTCCCCCCCGCAGAAATCGAGGCCGCCGACCTGACCCCGCTGGCGCTGGAACTGGCGCTTTGGGGCAGCGCCGAAGGGCTTTCCTTTCTGACGCCCCCCAATCCGGGCGTCATGGCCGAGGCCCACGCGCTGCTGACAGCCCTTGGCGCGCTGCACAACGGCCGCATCACCGACCATGGCCGCGCCTTGACTGCACTGCCCTTGCACCCCCGCCTCGGGCATATGCTGCAAACCGCAGGGGCCGGACCCGATGCCGCCACATTGGCCGCGCTTTTGGCCGAGCGCGACCCCGTTCGTGGCGCCCCGCCTGATCTGGCCTTGCGCCTTGCCGCCATCGCCAACCCGCGCCGGTTCGAAGAAACCCACCCCTATGCCGCCGATCGCGGCGTGATTGAACGTATCAAATCCGAATCCAAACGACTTGCGCAATCCAACAGCCCCAGCGACCTTAGCCCCGGCCAGCTTGCCGCGCTTGCCTACCCCGATCGTATCGGGCAACGCCGCAAAGGCGATGCGCCGCGCTACATCCTATCTGGCGGCAAAGGCGCTGTGATGGAGGCAGGCACCCCCCTTGCTGCCCACCGCCTGATTGTCGCCACCGACCTTGACGGCGACACGCGTGAGGCCAAAATCCGCCAAGCTGCCCCGCTGCATGATGCCGATCTGCGTGCCCTGTTCGCGGGGCAGATTGCCTGGGTCGATGTCTGCGAATGGTCGCGCCGCGACGGCAAAATTACCGCCCGCAAACAAGAACGCTTTGGTGCGCTGGTGCTGGATGACCGCGCCTGGCCCGATGCCCCGCCCGAGGCAATGGCCGTCGCGGCCTTTGACGGGCTGCGCGCAATCGGCCTACCATGGACACCCGCCGCCCAACGCCTGCGCGCCCGTGTCAACCTGTGCCGCGCCGATGGGTCGGACCTGCCCGACCTGTCAGATGCCGCTTTGCTGCAAAGCGCCGATTGGCTGCTGCCCTATCTGACCAATTGCCGCACCGAGGGCCAGCTGCGAAATCTTGACCTGACCGAACCCTTGCGCGCCTATATCGGCTGGGACGCGATGCAACTGCTTGACCGGCTAACGCCATCGCATTTTGAAACGCCCTTGGGCCGCCGCATCCCGATTGATTACGATGGCGAGGCACCGGGGATAGAACTGCGCCTGCAAGAAATGTTTGGCGTCACCACCCACCCCTGCGTCGGCCCAAAGGCACTGCCACTGCGAATAACCCTGCTGTCGCCAGCCAGCAAACCGGTGCAAGTGACGATGGATTTACCGGGGTTCTGGACCAACTCCTACGCCGATGTGCGCAAAGATATGCGCGGCCGATACCCGCGCCACCCTTGGCCCGAAGACCCGCGCGAGGCTGACCCGACACTGCGAGCCAAACCGCGCGGAACCTGAAGTACCGCCCGCAAAGCCCATAGACCACGGCTTTAGGCTACTCTAATTCCCAATTCACATCGATCGGCTGGCCGCAGGATACGATGCTGCGCAATTCGGCGCCCTACCCAAGTCTTGGCCTCATGCGGCTGCAACACCCGCCGCGTCGCGGGTATGGTGCCAAACGGGCCAAGCCCCTGCACCGCCGCCCCGTAACGCCCGCTCGCAACCTCTGGGTGGCGCAAGGTTTCGGCTTCGGTTCCCTCGGCAATGACAATCTGATGCTGGTCCAGCAGCATGTGGTAATATCTGACCTTGCCAACACCCACCGCCCGAAACACGCCGGGCAACCCCAGCAAGTGCTGGGCCGCAACCAAAACCTCGGCCTCACCGAACAGAATTTGACAATCCAGCCCCGACAGCATCAACAAATGCTGGTCCGAGATCCAGAGGTCGCGGTCATTGTTCAAAACGCCTGCCGAAATGCACAGGGGCAAGGCCTGATCTTGCGCGACAACCGCCCCGCCCCCAACCCACAACAGGCGCTGCGGGCCGTCATCAAGCGTATCAACCCAATCACCCGCACAGAGCGCATCAATCGCGCGCGGGCCGTCTGGCGTGGCAATCATCGTACCCGCGACAAAGCTACCCGGCTTGTCATTCAAACACCGCGTAGACCAAACCCCTTTTGCCTGATCTGCATTGAAACGGGTCTTGGGCAGCGCCAAAATGGCAGGCACATCGCCCGAAGCGTCGAGGAAGCAGGTTTTAGCATCTCCATCGGTCATGCCAATCTGGGCAACGCCTGCATGTCCCATGGCCCACTGCACTTTTTCATAAATGAATTCGGCCTCGAAATGGCCGCCCCCGGAATGCTCTAGCACCAATTGAAACGTATTGCTTTTGGCGCTGCCTGAATGGGCCTGCACATTCAGCCATGTAATGGTCACGCGGCCCTTTGCGGGGTCAATATCCCAATAGATATTGTTATTGCCACTTGCCGAACCAGAGCCAAGATCAAGTGGCGCATAAAACACCGCAATCGCAGGATAACCCAACCTGTCCAGTGCGGCAGGTTTATGGCCTCTGGCCGGCGCCGTAAAACTCACCAAGCCATTGTTGTGAATGTATAGATGTTTGTAGTTCGCGCCAAAATAGCGGATGCCGCCTTGCCCGAAAACGGACGTTATATCCAGCCTGCAAGACCCGCCTTCGCCATAGCCTCCGGCTCCGTCTTGCAAAGCCAGAAAGCTTGCCTCGCCCACGCCCTGCGGGCCACCGAAACCGGTGTTGATCGTCGCCATTCTGGCCTCACATGTCTTAGACTGCTCTGGCCCTATTTTTGATGGGCCTTACGGCCTGACTGATTGGGAAATGTGGCAATTCCATGGTGCCGGAAACAATCAGCGCCACAATTCTGCCTTAATTGGACGCAAACCGGCAAGACTGTGCATTATTGCAACGCAGTGTGGCGGCACGGTAACGCTAACCAGCCGCCAGAACCTCCGTCATTGCCGTTACAGAAACAATTGTCGCAAATTCGGACAAGGTGCCAAGCGTGACTGACAGCACGGTTTCCGGCCCATGCACGGCACCATCCGGACCGGTCACGCCAAACCCGAACACGGCCTCTTGC
This sequence comes from Pseudorhodobacter wandonensis, assembly GCF_001202035.1. Lineage (GTDB taxonomy): Bacteria > Pseudomonadota > Alphaproteobacteria > Rhodobacterales > Rhodobacteraceae > Pseudorhodobacter > Pseudorhodobacter wandonensis. Next base: position 287,722 of record NZ_LGHT01000026.1, read on the forward strand.
ACCACGACGACAGAAAACCCCAAGTCAGCGGCCATGCGCACCGTGCTTGCCACACAGTAATTCACTGCCGCACCAATGATCACCAGCCGCGTCAGGCCGGCGCCTTGCAAATGCCCCGCAAGCCCGGTTCCCGCAAAGGCCGATGAGCCCTGTTTTACAAAGACCGCTTCGCCCGGCAAATTCTGCGCACAGGGCATCACCTCGCCGCCCGGCGTGCCCAACCGAAAACCCGATTTCGGGTTTGGGTCATCATGGTGGATATGCAATATCGGCAGCCCCCTGGCCCGAAATGCGGCTATCACCTTGGCAATAGCGGTTTCGGCATCGGGGTTAGAGCGCGGAATGCCCGCCGCCGTCCGACGGGCAAACTCCATCTGGCAATCAATCACCAACAGCGCGGTGGTCAAGGCTTAGACCCCAAGACACCAGCGCATCACCGCCTTTTGCGCGTGAAGCCGATTTTCGGCCTCGTCAAAAATAACCGAATGCGGGCCGTCCATCACGGCACTTGTCGCCTCATCATTGCGGTGGGCGGGCAAGCAATGCATGAACAAGGCATCAGGCTTGGCCATCGCCATCAGACGTTCATTCACCTGATAGCCGCGCAACTGGTTATGGCGGCGCTCTTTGGCAGATTCGGGGTCGTGCATCGACACCCAAGTGTCTGTGACGACCAGATCTGCGCCCGCAACCGCCTTGGCCGGATCACGCTCGACCGCCACATTCACCCCTTTGGAACGCGCGAAATCGAGCCAGACAGCTTCGGGATCCAGCGTGTCAGGGCCGGTAAAGGTGAAGTCAAAACCGAACTGGCCGGCCGCGTGCAGAAAGCTGGCGGCAACATTGTTGCCATCGCCACACCAGACCACCTTTTTACCCGCAATCGGGCCACGCTTTTCCTCATAGGTCATGACATCGGCCATGATCTGGCAGGGATGGGTGCGGTTGGTCAGGCCGTTGATGACTGGCACCGTGGCATGCTCGGCCATCTCTTGCAGGGTGGCCTCTTCAAAGGTGCGGATCATGATCAGATCGACATAGCGTGACAAAACGCGTGCGGTATCGGCAATGGTTTCGCCATGCCCCAGCTGCATTTCCTTGCCCGAAAGCACCATCGTCTGGCCGCCCAACTGGCGCACGCCCACGTCAAACGACACCCGTGTCCGGGTCGAGGGCTTTTCAAAGATCAGCGCAACCATTTGGCCGGCCAACGGCTGATCATCATCAGGGGTGCCTTTGGGGCGGCCGTCGCGCGCGGATTTCATGGCATGCGCAAGGTCGATCATGCCCCGCAAATCGGCGGCGTCGGTGGTGTGGATATCAAGAAAATGCTTCATGGTTTTGCTTTCTGGCAAGGCGCCGGGGGGCCAGCCCCCCGGACCCCCCGGGATATTTGGACCGAAAAGAAAGGGATTAGTGACTTGTGCTTTCGACGGCGGTGGCAGCTTTATCAAGGCGCGACAGGGCCTCGGCGATATCGGCATCTGGGATGTTAAGGGCTGGCAAAAGCCGGATCACATTGTCGGCCGCCGGAACCGTGAGCAGGTGTTCTGCGTAGTTGGCCTTGACCACGTCGGTATTGGTGGCTTTGCATTTCAGGCCCAGAATAAGGCCCGCACCGCGAACGCCCTCAAACACATCGGGGTGGCTGGCGACAAGGCCTTCGAGCCCTTGGCGGAACAGGGCTGATTTGCGGTTTACCTCGGCCAGAAACGCCGGATCCGAGATGATCTGCATAACCTTTGCGCCAACCGCACAGCCCAGAGGGTTACCGCCATAGGTGGAACCATGCGTACCTGCAACCATACCCGAGGCCGCATTTTCCGTGGCCAGCACTGCCCCAAGCGGGAAGCCGCCCCCGATACCTTTGGCAACCATCATGATGTCAGGCGTGACCCCTGCCCATTCATGTGCGAACAGCTTGCCTGACCGGCCAATGCCGCACTGGACCTCATCCAAAATCATCAGCGCGCCGGTTTCATCGCACAGATCCCGCAGCCCTTTCAGGCAGGCATCGGGCAGCACGCGAATGCCGCCTTCGCCTTGGATCGGTTCAACCATCACAGCTGCCGTCTTATTGGTGATCGCCGCGCGCAATGCCTCATGATCACCAAAAGGCAGGGTTTTGAAGCCGGGCATCAAGGGGCCAAAACCTTTGGTCATCTTTTCCGAGCCTGCGGCGGCAATTGCGCCGGTGGACCGGCCGTGGAATGCGCCGTCAAAGGTCAGGATCTCGGTCCGGTCAGGCTCATTCTTTTCATACCAGTATTTGCGCGCCATTTTAATGGCCAGCTCTGCCGCCTCGGTGCCCGAGTTGGTGAAAAACACCGTATCGGCAAAGGTTTGATCAACCAGCATATCCGCCAATTCCTGCTGCTGCGGAATTTGATAAAGGTTGGAGACATGCCACAACTGCCCTGCCTGCGCGGTCAGGGCCGCCACCAATTCAGGGTTGGCATGGCCCAATGCGTTCACCGCAATGCCAGCACCCAGATCAAGATAGCGTTGGCCCGAAACAGTCGTCAGCCAAGAGCCTTCGCCCTTTGCAAAGGCCAGCGGGGCGCGATTATAGGTCGGCAATACAGAAGGGATCATTTCACGGTCCTTTTATACAAGGCCTAGCCGTGCCAAAGGCAAACGACCAAGTCAACGGATATATGAGAGAGGGCGGGTGCCAAAAAGGCAAGGGTGATCGGCCGAAAACGCGTGAATTAGCGTCGGCGTCGGGGCAGCTGGATATGACGAACCTGTGCGATCATGCGGCTTTGCTAGGCCAAAGCGCCACGCCTGTAAAGCCGGATTTTACAGAGGCACTATCAGACCCTTGTATCTAAAGCCTTGGGGTAGTAAATACATCTGTCACAGCTAAACGGGCGATACAGCGCCCCCTACGGGCAACCGTGGGCCGCCCATAACACCGGAGATCGGCATGTCCTGGACAGATGAGCGTGTTGAAACGCTTAAGAAAATGTGGGCTGAGGGCCAGAGCGCCAGCCAGATCGCCAAGGAACTTGGCGGCGTTACCCGTAATGCCGTGATCGGCAAAGTGCATCGCCTTGGATTGTCCAACCGCACCAGTGGCACAGCGGGCAAAGAAGAAGCCGAGGCACCCGTTGCCCCAAAGGTCGAACCCGCCGCTCGGGCCGCCGAGGCCCCCAGCGCTGCCGAGCCAAAGCCCGCCGCGCCGCCGCCACGTCCTTCGACGACAGCGATCAACCCAACCGTGGCGCAGGTCGTGAACAATGTCACCCCTTTGCCACTGCGTAAATCGATCGTGCCTGCAGGCCAGCCTTTGCCGCCACAGCCTTCGGCCAATGAAATCAGCCCGGAGGCGCTTGCCTCGGTCCGCGAAGTTGAAAAACACGCCAAGAAAATCAGCCTGATGGAATTGACCGAGCGGACCTGCAAATGGCCAATCGGCGACCCCGCGACCGAAGAATTCTGGTTCTGCGGCTTGCCTTCAACGGCTGGCAAACCCTATTGTGAGGCGCATGTGGGCGTGGCGTTTCAGCCGATGTCGGCGCGTCGTGATCGTCGCCGCTAAGGGCGGCGCGAATAGAATACAGAATTGGCCGCCCTCGGGCGGCCTTATTCCTTTGCGGCCAGCAGCGAAAGCACTTCGGCGGCAAGGGCTGTCACCTCTGCCGAGGCTGCCGACTTTCCGGCCTCTTGCGCCGCGCGGCCCTGCCCCAAAGTTTCTGCATAAACAACACGTTGCCCAAGGCTTGTGGTGGCTACATCCGCAGAAATCTCGGCCGCCGCAGCGGCAACCTCATCGGCCAGACGTGTCCCGGACTTTACCCTGTTCAGCACAATAACACAGCGTTTCCCAACCCTGACCGCCAAATCCACCACGCCATCCGTCGCCCACAAATCGACATGCGATGACCCAACCGGAACGAGGATCAAATCTGCCTCGCGCAAGGCGGGTTTCAGGTCGCTGTCAACTTTCGGCGGCGTGTCGATAATCACGATGTCATTGGTTTTGCCAAGCTTCTCGCACTCATAGCTTACGCCCCAGGCCGAGGACGTGCCAAATTCCAAATCCGGTTCCTCTAGCAGCTCGCGGCGGGCCATGAACCAACGGCCAAGCGACCCCTGAGGGTCCGTATCCAAAATCGCGACCCGCATATCCTGCCGTGCGAATGCAATCGCGAGGTTGACCGCAAGCGTGGTTTTGCCTGCGCCGCCTTTTTGCTGGGCGATTGTGATGATGTGGGCCATATGATTCCCCCTTTTCTGCACCGCAGCGTAGCACAGGGCGCGGGGAAATGCATGTGGCCTATTTACGCGGGCAGGAAACGCGCCCCCGCATCTCTCCGCTATCGCCTTGCAGGGTGGTTTCGGCCAGCCGGCACCCCGTAACCTCTTGAACCAACGTAATCATCGTGGCGCGAATGGCCTGATGCTCGCCGCGTTTGGCATAGCCGAGGCGGATAATCTCGACTTGATTGCCTTTTTGAAAAACCGCGTAATGCCTGCCATCGCGGGTAACATCGCTGCGCACGGCCCCCCACATTGTGGGCGTCGGCTGGGCACCGCATGCTGCAAGTGAAAAGGCTAAAATCAGGGCTCTCATATCACCGATCTAGCACCACTTGGTTAACAGATCATTAAGCGACAAAGTGACCATCAGTTGGGACCACCCGCCAATGCACCAAACAGCGCGAAAATGCGCGCAGAAATCCCGTAGCGCCGACGTTGTCGAACATGGTAAGACATGGGGAACCAACTGAAAGGAAACCCTAATGCGCAATCCAATGTTCGTTTTTGCCGCGCTCGCGCTGGTGCTGCTAACCGGCTGTGAAACCATGAAAGGCGTCGGCCGCGACGTAAAAACCACGGGCGAGGTCATCACCGACAGCTCGCGTCAGATACAAAAGAGCTTGTGATTGGGCAGGCCAGCACTTTCCGCCGTGTTTCCCCAACACAGCCGAGATTGCGGCTTTCGCGACCCGACAAAGCGCCGCAGCCGTTGAATGGCTGCGGCAAAATCATCGGCGTATTGCCTGTCCTTAGCTGTCCATTTTCAAGGCGCTGATAAAGGCCTCTTGCGGGATTTCCACTTTACCGAACTGGCGCATCCGCTTTTTACCGGCTTTCTGCTTTTCAAGCAGCTTCTTCTTCCGGCTCGCATCGCCGCCATAGCATTTCGCCGTCACGTCTTTGCGCATTGCCGACAGTGTTTCACGGGCAATCACACGGCCACCAATCGCCGCTTGGATCGGGATCTTGAACATATGGCGCGGAATCAGGTCTTTCAGCTTTTCCACCATCGCGCGGCCGCGCATTTCGGCGCGGTCACGGTGAACCATCATCGACAAGGCATCGACCGGTTCGTCATTCACCAGAATCGACATTTTAACCAGATGATCCTCGCGATATTCCGAGATCACATAGTCAAAGCTGGCATAGCCCTTGGAAACCGACTTCAGCCGGTCATAGAAATCAAACACCACTTCGGCCAAAGGCAAGTCATAGACCACCATCGCGCGCGGGCCGGCATAAGACAAATCCATCTGAATCCCGCGGCGATCTTGGCAAAGTTTTAACACATCACCCAGATACTCATCCGGCACCAGAATGGTCGCCTTGATCCGTGGCTCGTCAATATGATCCACCAGCGTCAGGTCGGGCATGTCGGCAGGGTTGTGCAAATCACGCACTTCACCGTCCCGCATATGCAGGTGAAAGACCACAGATGGCGCGGTTGTAATCAGATCAAGGTCATATTCGCGTTCCAAGCGGTCGCGGATAACCTCAAGGTGCAGTAGCCCAAGGAAGCCACAACGAAAGCCAAAGCCAAGCGCGGCCGAGGTTTCCATCTCGGAACTGAAAGACGCATCATTCAGTTGCAGCTTTTCAATCGCATCGCGCAGGGCGTCAAAATCATTGGCATCGACAGGGAACAGGCCACAGAAAACAACAGGTTGCGCAGGCTTAAAGCCCGGCAGCGGCGTCTCGCAGCCTTTCTTTTCCGACGTAATCGTATCGCCTACGCGGGTATCCCGCACCTGCTTGATCGAGCCTGTCCAAATGCCAATCTCGCCCGGCCCCAGCTCGGCAATATCAACCATCTGGGGCTTTAAAACCGCCAGCTTATCAACGCCATACACCGCATTGGTCTGCATCATCTTGATGCGGTCACCTTTGCGGATCACGCCATCAATCACGCGAATCATAACGACCACGCCAAGGTAGCTGTCATACCAACTATCGACCAGCATCGCCTTTAGCGGTGCGTTGCGGTCGCCTTTGGGCGCCGGCAAGCGGGTCACAATCGCCTCTAGGACATCGGGAATACCGAGGCCGGATTTGGCCGAGATTTCAACCGCATCCGAGGCATCAAGCCCGATCACGTCCTCGATCTGCTGCTTGACCCGCGCAGGTTCGGCGGCAGGCAAGTCGATCTTGTTCAGCACAGGCACGATTTCATGCCCCGCGTCCAGCGCATGATACACGTTGGCCAGCGTCTGTGCCTCAACCCCTTGGCTGGCGTCAACCACCAGCAAAGAGCCTTCAACCGCCCGCATCGACCGCGACACTTCATAGGCAAAGTCGACATGGCCGGGGGTGTCGATCAGGTTCAGGATATAGCGTTTGCCATCCTTTGCCGGATATTCAATCCGGACCGAGTTGGCCTTGATCGTGATGCCACGCTCGCGCTCAATATCCATTGAGTCGAGCATCTGTGCCTTCATATCGCGTTCGGCCACCGTCCCTGTCAGCTGGATCAGGCGATCCGCTAGGGTGGATTTGCCGTGGTCGATATGCGCCACGATGGAAAAATTGCGGATGAGATCAAGATCGGTCATGTTGGCCATATAGCCTGTCTCATAAAGCTGTGAAAGAGGTTAGTTGCGCCCAAACCGATAGATTTCGCGCCTGCCAGACATGGCAAACCGCACCAAGCCGGCGTTCATCGCCTATCCCCCTGCGCCGCGAAAAGAAAAACCCCCTTTGGACGGTGCCAAAGGGGGGTAAGGTTTATTCTGCCCGACTTCTTGCCGCGCCCCCGAATGGGGCGTGGATACCTGTAGTTACCGAATAAAAGCGTCACCAAACCCCGAGCGGCGGGCTGCAGACAGTGCCGCATTGGCCGCACTAGCATCCCCAAAAGGTCCGGCCATAACGATTTGCAATTGGCGCCCATTGCTGGTGATGCGCGATTTTGCGACCGGCAGGCCAAGCCCTTGCAACCGCAAAGCCGTCCGCGCGGCATTGGCCGCTTCGCCAAAGGTACCGACCTGCACAAAATAGCGGCCTGTTACGCCCTTGGCTTTGCCACCCGTGCTTTGGCGGGGCATATTGCTGGACGACGTCGCATAAACCTTGCGCTTGGTTGTCGTGGTCACCGCCTTCGCAGGCACATCCCGCGTCCAAATCTGGTCTTGCTGCGCTTGGCCTTGCGCCGTTCCTACCCCGCGATTGGGGTTCAACCGGTCGTCTTTCCAGGCCTTGCGATAGCCTTCGGGCACCACAATATCCGTGCCAGCCGCCAAAACCGGCACAGAGCCGGCAGCACCTAGCGCCGTACACCGCACCGTCGTGCCGCCCCCCCGCACGGCAAAGCGCCGTGCAACAGGCGCCGAAGCGGGGCATTGATAGCCATTGCCCGAATAATTCACCTCGGGCAGATAGGCCCTTTTCGGCGTGTAACCTGTGCCAGACGTCAATGCCGCCTGCTGGGTGCCCGCTTGGATACGCGGCTGCATTTGCGGTTGCGGGGCATTGCCCGCCGTCTGAACGCGGTTTGCGGCAGCGCGCACGTCAAACCCGGGATCCGAAGAACACAGCACCGAGCGCCGACCGTCGGTCAAAGTAACCTTCGCACCATAGGGTGAAGAGGCCGGACAAGCGTTATGCCGTTGTACCGTGGCCGCTGCGCTGCGCTGCGGCTTTGGCGCGGCGGCAACAGCTCTTGGCGCATAATACTTGCTTGCAACGGTTTCCATCGGCTTGCCAACAGAACCGCTCGTGCGTTTTGGGGCCGTGGCTTGCGGGGCCGCCGCCACAACTGGTGCAGCTACAGCAGGCGCAGCAGGCATCGGCGCCTGAACAGCGGCCACCTCTCTGGCGGCGGCGGCGGGCGTCTGGCCGCACAACGCCTTGCGATCACGCGAAATTCTTGGAACCCAGGTCACCCGTCCGCCAATACCCGCGCGCAAAAATACGCAGCCGCGGCTATCAACATATTGCGAGCCCTTAAAGCTGGCTGGTGGGTTTTCGGCTGGCCCGGATAGTGATTGGGCCTGCGCAGATGATACGGCGAAAACCGCCGCCAAACCGGCGACCGCTATAAATTTGAACAGCATGACTACCCCCATGTAGCACTAGGGGATAATGAGTCATCATGCTGTCCGAGTAAAGCCTAAAAACCCGCTATTTGGTGCCAAACATGCGATCGCCCGCATCCCCTAGCCCGGGAACGATATAGCCGTGATCGTTCAGATGGCTGTCCAGTGCGGCTGTCACAACGGGCACATCGGGATGTGCCTCTTTCATGCGCGCCACGCCCTCGGGTGCCGCCAAAAGGCATAGAAACCGAATATTTACAGCGCCTTGCGCCTTTAGCAAATCAATCGCCGCTACCGAGGAATTACCTGTGGCCAGCATCGGATCGACCACAATCGTCATCCGGCTTTCCAATGCATCCGGCACTTTGCAGTAGTACTGCACCGGTTTCAGCGTTTCAGGGTCGCGGTAAAGCCCGACAAAGCCCACCCGCGCCGCGGGCACCAATTCCAGAATACCGTCCAGCAATCCGTTGCCAGCCCGCAAAATCGAAATCAGCGCCAGTTTCTTGCCTTCCAAAATCGGCGCATCCATCGGCTCGATCGGGGTCTCAATCCGCTTGGTCGTCATGTCCAGATTGCGCGTGATCTCATAGGCCAGCAGCAGGCTGATCTCGCGCAGCAGCCGCCGGAAACTGGCGGTCGAGGTTTCCTTGTCGCGCATCAGGCTCAGTTTATGCTGCACCAACGGGTGGCTGACGATTGTCAAATGATCATGCATTGGCTTGCTCCAGTTTCTTGTGCAGACGGGTTTTTGTATCGGCGTCACAAAAGGCCGCGTCAAGCGATGCTTTGGCCAATTGGTCAAAAAACGCATCATCCCAGTCAAACGCCTCATGCAGGTTTTGGTATTCCTTTTGCATGGTGCTGTGGAAAAATGGCGGGTCATCGGTGGAAACCGTCACCTTCACGCCACGTTTATACAGCTCGTTTATCGGGTGCTTTCGAATGCTCGGGTAAAGCCCCAGCGCCACGTTCGACCCGGGGCAAACCTCTAGCACCACACCTTTTTCGGCCAATTCATCCACCAGCGCCAGATCTTCAATCGCGCGTACGCCGTGGCCAATGCGTTCCACATTCAGGTCAGCTACAGCCGAGCGCACGCTTTCCGGCCCACCCCACTCGCCCGCATGGGCGGTGATGCGCAGACCCGCCTCACGCGCGCAATCGAACGACCATTTAAAATCAGACAGATGGCCGGATTTTTCATCCCCCCCGATGCCAAAGCCAACAATCCAATCGCCCGCTGTTTCGGCAGCGCAAACTGCGGTTTCACGCGCCTTTTCCGGCCCGAAATGCCGGATCGGCGTAATGATACCGCGCAGGGTGATGCCCATGGTTTTCTCGGCAATATCCGCAGCTTCACGGATGGCATGCAAATACTCACGCCATGCGCCGACATCACGCCCGCCGCAAAAATCGGGCGACAAGAAAGCCTCGGTATAAATCACCCCCGATTTGGCGCTTTCCTCTAGCACCGCCAAGGTCAGCCGATGAAAATCCTGCGGGCTTTGCAAAGGCTGGGTTGCCGCCTCATAGACGCGCAGAAAATCCCAGAAATCTGTATATTTGTAATTGCCGTGCTCATCAAAGATACCGCCGACATCTATATGTTTTTCCTTTGCCAATCCCCGAATAAACGCAGGTGGCGCGCCGCCCTCAAGATGCAAATGAAGTTCGATTTTGGCAGGGTTGGTGGCTGATACATAATTCATAGAAAACTCTTCCCCGGCCCTTTATTTTCAATTCCCAAATGCGCCGCGACCGATGCCGCAACATCGACAAAGGCGCAAATTCCAATCTCGCCCCGCGGCACGCCTGCGCATAACACCGGCACCCGCTCGCGGGTATGTTCGGTGCCGCGCCACGTAGGGTCATTGCCATGATCGGCGGTGAAAATCGCCAGATCACCGGGGCGCATACGGGCCATAAACGCCCCCACCCGCGCGTCAAACCATTCCAGCGCGCGGGCATAGCCTGCCACATCGCGCGGGTGGCCATAAAGGCTGTCAAATTCGACAAAGTTCGCAAAGGTCAAAGAACCGGGCTCGGCCACCTCTTGCAACGCCAAAAGTTGTTCGAAAAGGTCAGCATCGGATTTACCCTTGTGCAACTTGCCAACCCCGCTTTGCGAGAAAATATCGCCGATCTTACCCACCGCATGGGTGGCGCGGCCCGCATCCTGCACCCAGTTCAGCAAGGTCGGGCTGGGCGGATCTATCGCAAAGTCATGGCGGTTTGGCGTGCGCTTGAAATTGTCAGGCGTGCCGGTAAAGGGCCGTGCAATGACGCGGCCAATTTTGCGGGCATGCAAAAACGGCGCAAGGTCAGCACAGAGTTTCAGCAAACGCTCCAATCCAAACGCCTCTTCATGCGCGGCAATCTGGAACACGCTATCGGCAGATGTATAGCATATCGGCCAACCCGTGCGCAGATGTTCCTCGCAATGCGCGTTGATGATCGGCACACCAGACGAATGGCAGTTGCCCAAAATACCCTCGGTCCCTGCAAGGCGGCAAACCTCGGCCACGACATCGTCGGGAAAGGCAGGAACCGTATCGGGGAAATAGGCCCAATCCCACGGCACCGGCACGCCTGCCAGTTCCCAATGCCCTGAAGGCGTATCCTTGCCGCGCGACACCTCGGTCGCGGCCCCCCAAAGGCCAGACGCGGTGCTGCGGGCCAGCGATTGCGCCGTGCCCAGCGCCTCGGATGATCCGGGGACAGAAAGTTCCATCGCATTGGCCACCCCCAACCGCCCCAATACTGGCAGCAAGAGCGGCCCTTCACGGCCCACATCGGCACGGCCGGCGGCACATTCCGCGGCAATATGGCCCAAAGTATTCGCACCCTCATCGCCAAAATCGGCGGCATCCGGGGCGCCACCACACCCCACCGAATCCATCACAATCAAAAAGGCGCGGTTCTGTGTCATGTGATCTTTCCAAGAATAAGGGGCGGCTCCTCTGCCGCGCTTTCTCCAATCGTATAGGCTGCGGCAAGTTGTTTCAACGCGGCGTCGGCCTGCGCCTGCGTGGCGGCATGAACCCGCGCAAGCGGTTGCCCCGGCTCTACCGCCTGCCCCAGCCCGACAAGGTCGGACAAACCGACCGAGGGGTTGATACGATCAGTTTCACGCAACCGACCGCCCCCCAGATGCACCACAATATTGCCCAGTGCCTCGGTATCGATAGCCGTAATAAACCCATTCAGCGGGCTGGGAAAATCAATCATCACCGGCGCGGCAGGCAAGCGGTCAGGCCAGCGGTCAACAAAGTCGGCAGGCCCCCCTTGGGCGGCGATCATCCGGCCAAAATATTCTGCCGCAGCGCCACTTTCCAGTGCCTGTTCAATCCGCGCCGCGCCATCCGCTGCATCCGAGGCCAGCCCGCCAAGCGCCAGCGCCTCGCCCCCCAGCGCCGCCGTCAGATCCCAGAGCGATGGATCAACCGACATCCCCGTCAGGGTTTCCATCACCGCAATCACCTCTAGCGCATTGCCCGCCGCATTGGCCAAAGGCTGCGACATGTCGGTGATCAGTGCGGTTGTCATGCACCCCGCACCTTGCGCAGTTGCAACCAAAGCCTGCGCCAAAACCCGCGCCTCTGCCTCGGTTTTCATAAAGGCGCCAGAGCCGCATTTGACATCCAGAACCAACCCCTCCAGCCCCGCCGCCAGCTTTTTCGACAGGATAGATGCGGTGATAAGGTCAATGCTATCGACAGTGCTGGTCACATCACGAATGGCATAGAGACGGCGATCGGCCGGGGCTATTTGCTTTGATGCGGCAATAATCGCGCAGCGTGTCCGGGCAAGCTGATCGCGCAACTGGCCCGGCGTGACATCCGTGCGCAAGCCTGGAATGGATTCCAGCTTATCCAACGTGCCGCCGGTAAAGCCCAAGCCCCGCCCCGATATCATCGGCACATAGGCCCCACACGCCGCCAAGGCCGGCGCAAGCAGCAGCGACACGCAGTCGCCAATACCGCCGGTCGAGTGTTTGTCCAGCACCGGCCCCGGCAAATCCCATTCCAGCTGCATCCCGCTGTTTTGCATGGCGCGGGTCAGCGCCAGCCGCCCCGTATCGGCCAAACCGTTCAGGCAAATCGCCATGGCAAAGGCGCCGGCCTGTGCATCCGACACCTCACCCGAGGCAAGCCCGCGCGCAAACCAGTCCAGCGCGCCCGGTTTGGGGGGCACGCCCGCGCGAAGATCGGCGATTATCGCGCGGGCCTCAAACGCGGGGGCAGACTCAGCCGGCATCGACATTGGCCATATGGCCTGCATTAAACGACCCCGGCAGCAAATCCGCCACGGTGACAACGCTGGTCACGCCTTGCAGATTAACCATGGTGATAGCAACCTCTGGCCCGGCAAATTCAGCGATTTTCTGGCGGCACCCGCCACAAGGGGTAACAGGGGTCGGGCTGTCGGAAATGACCAAAAGCTCGGCTATTTGATAATCGCCGGCCGCACACATCGCGGCAATCGCACCGGCCTCGGCACAGGTGCCTTCGGGATAGGCAACGTTTTCAACGTTCACGCCAAGATAAACATTGCCCGCCGTGCTGCGCAGGGCCGCGCCGACCTTGAATTTGGAATAAGGCGCATAGGCATTTTCGCGCACATTGGTAGCAGCTTTGAGCAAGGACATGTTCGGGCTCCGTCATTGGGGTTGGTCAACTGTGGAACTGCCGTGCGCAACTTGCAAGCAGTGACGTGGTGGCAAGCGCTGGGGAGGGGGCTGCCTGCCCCCTCCCCAGACCCCTTCCCCGGGGATATTTTTTGGATAGATGATAGGGTTAAAGAAGGGTTGTGGTGAATGTCCCCGGCAGCGTGACTTCGAGCAGCTCCAGATCGGCCGTTGTGTCGGTATAATGTGTTTGAAATCCGGGCGGGATGACAAAGGCATCGCCTGCGCAGAGGCGGTAGGGGTCTTTGCCTTCCCCTCGCAGCGTCATTTCGCCTGACATCACATAGGTAAAAAGGATATCGGTATCGTGTTTGGTGGCGGGCGCTGGGCCAGTTGGGCGCGCAACCATAACGCTGGCCATGCCTTTTGTGCCGGCGTTAATGGTGGTATCGCGCGCCTCAAATCCCGGAATGCGGAACGGTTTGAAGGGGGATTGCGCGCCGATATTATGGACAAAGCGCTGGCCTTGCCATTCGCGGTTTGGGCGCAGATGCGGGGTTGGCAGCTGCATGTCATGGTCAATTTCGGTCACATGCTCTGCCGGAACGCCGATTTCGATCACCTCTATCCCGTCCGATGCTTCTAGCACACGATGCCGGATTTCTGGCGGTTGGATAAAACAATCACCGGCTGTCAGCCGGATTTTGGGGCCTTGGTCTTCGTACACCACATCAACCCAACCCTTGACGCAAAAGATCAGCTGAAAACCGACTTTGTGGAAATGCACCATATCGGGCACCGGGCCGCCATCGGGGATGCGGATATGGCTGGCGATGATCGCGCCGCCAAGACGGCTGGGCACCAGATCGCGGTATTGCATACCTGCTCGGCCGATCACCCAAGGGGCCTGATCGGCCAAACGGCGCACCACAAAGGCGTGCTGGGTGGCGGGCAAGACCAAAGGCGGGTCAAGCTCTTCAATCTCAACCCTGGTGCCATTCGGCGCGGTCATGTGGCGCGCCGGAAAAGCACCGGGATCATCGGTCAGCAGACGGATCGTACCCGGCGCCTCAGCCGCGCCTTTCTCAATGCGGATTCGTAAGCCGTGGCCGGAAAACACTGCCACTTCGGGGTTGTCAGCGGGGTAAATCATATCCAACCGCATCCCCAGCACTTTGGTGAAAAACGGCAGGTCGTCGCGCAATTCTTGGGTCGGCAGGCGTATTTCGGCGCGGATCTCGGCCATATCATCCTCGGGCTTTGCGATTTTCCCGCGCAGCATGCAAACCCTGCAGCGCAATTTCAATCGCTAAACCGCGACCCTATTATCAAGTTAATCCTGATTGTCCCTTTTCGCGCCGCAGGCTTGCAGCAGGCGCAGAATGGTTTAGGGTTAAACCACCTATCGGGAGGCATAGAATGGACGACACTCGGCACGACACCACGCGGCAAGCGGCGCTTTATTATCACGAGCATCCGAAGCCCGGAAAGCTGGAAATCAGGGCCACCAAGCCGCTTGCAAACGGCCGCGACCTGTCACTGGCCTATAGCCCCGGCGTGGCCGAAGCCTGCCTTGAAATCAAAGCCGATCCTGCCACCGCGACGCGCTATACCTCCAAGGGCAATCTGGTCGCCGTGGTATCCAACGGCACTGCCGTTTTGGGCCTTGGCAATATCGGCGCGCTGGCCTCCAAGCCGGTGATGGAAGGCAAGGCCGTTCTGTTCAAGAAATTTGCCAATATCGATTGCTTTGACATCGAGGTGAATGAACCCGACCCCTACAAGCTGGCCGATATCGTTTGCGCGCTGGAGCCCACCTTTGGCGCAATCAACCTCGAAGATATCAAAGCCCCCGACTGCTTTATCGTCGAATCTATTTGCCGCGAGCGTATGGGCATTCCGGTGTTCCACGATGACCAGCACGGCACCGCGATCGTCGTAGGCGCTGCTGCCACCAACGCGCTGCATGTGGCGGGCAAGAAATTCGAAGACATCAAGATCGTATCAACCGGCGGCGGTGCTGCAGGCATTGCCTGTTTGAACATGCTTTTGAAACTGGGCGTCAAACGCGAAAACGTCTGGCTCTGCGACATCAAAGGGTTGGTCTATGAGGGCCGCACCGAAGATATGACCCCGCAAAAGGCCGAATTTGCCCAGAAATCCGACAAGCGGACGCTGGGCGAGGTGATCGACGGCGCCGATCTGTTCCTCGGCCTGTCCGGCCCCGGCGTGTTGAAACCCGAAATGGTTGCCCGCATGTCCAAACGCCCGATCGTGTTTGCGCTTGCCAACCCCACCCCCGAAATCACGCCTGATGAGGCCCGCGCCGTGGCCCCCGATGTGATCATGGCAACGGGTCGTTCGGATTTCCCGAACCAGGTTAACAACGTGCTGTGCTTTCCGTTCATTTTCCGCGGGGCGCTCGATGTCGGCGCCACCACGATCAATGACGAGATGGAGCTGGCCTGTATCGAAGGCATCGCCGCCCTCGCCCGCGCCACCACCAGCGCCGAGGCTGCCGCCGCCTATAAAGGCGAGCAGCTGACCTTTGGTGCCGAATATCTGATCCCCAAGCCCTTTGACCCGCGCCTGATTGGCGTTGTCGCCAGCGCCGTGGCCAAAGCCGCCATCGCAACCGGCGTTGCCACCAAACAGATCGATGATTTCGACGCCTACAAGCAAAAGCTTGACGGTTCGGTATTCCGTTCCGCCCTGATCATGCGGCCGGTATTCCAAGCCGCCGCCACCGTCACCCGCCGCATCGTCTTTGCCGAGGGCGAGGATGAGCGCGTGCTGCGCGCCGCCAACGCGATGATCGAGGAAACCACCGATAAGCCGATTCTGATCGGCCGCCCCGAGGTGGTTGAAAGCCGCTGCGAACGCGCAGGCCTGCCCATCCGCCCCGGCCGCGATTTCGACCTCGTGAACCCCGAAAACGACCCGCGCTACCGCGATTATTGGGAAACCTACCACCACCTGATGGCCCGCAAGGGCGTTTCACCCGATATCGCCCGCGCCGTGATGCGCACCAATAGCACTGCAATTGCCGCAGTCATGGTGCACCGGGATGAGGCTGACAGCATGATCTGCGGCACCTTTGGCCAATATCTGTGGCACCTGAACTATGTGCAGCAGATCTTGGCAACCGACGGGCTACACCCTGTCGGCGCCCTGTCGCTGATGATCCTCGAGGACGGCCCTCTGTTTATCGCCGACACGCATGTCCACCAAGAACCGACGCCCGACCAACTTGCCGAAACCATCATCGGCGCGGCGCGGCACGTCAAACGCTTTGGCATGATGCCGAAAATCGCACTCTGTTCGGGGTCGCAGTTCGGCAACCTCGACAGCGACACAGGGCGGCGGATGCGCGCTGCGTTGGCAATTCTGGATTCCGCTCCGCGCGATTTTCTGTACGAGGGCGAAATGCACACCGATGCGGCGCTCGACCAATCCCTGCGCGACCGCCTCTTTCCCGGCGGCCGTTACGAAGGGGCCGCAAACGTGCTGGTCTATGCCAATACCGATGCCGCAGGCGGCGTGCGCAACATCCTGAAAATGCGCGCAGGCGGGCTAGAGGTCGGCCCGATTCTGATGGGCATGGGCAACAAAGCCCATATCGTCACACCCTCGATCACCGCGCGGGGCTTGCTGAATATGTCGGCACTGGCAGGCACGCCGGTCGCGCATTACGGCTAATATCTCTGGTTTCGGGCTGCCATTGCCGGCCCGAAACCATATTCACCCAAACCGGCGGTCGGCATGGCTTGCCGCGCTGGCCTTTGCCAAAGACCGCTTGCCGTTCGGGCCTACCCTTGCGCTGGCCTTTACGGCGCTTTGGGCCGCACCCCATGTCATCGCCCCCGCCTTTGGCCGCACCGCTTTGCCGTGCTGGGGCGATGACCCCTTGCGCAGAATATGGCCCCCCCGGCACCACACGCAAACCTCGGATGCGGGCTTTCCAATTGGCACGATGCCGCTGCTGCCGCACCTCAGCCATGATGATGGCGAAAGCCAGATCTGGCGTTGTACTGGCAGGCAAAGGGTCAATACCAAACGGGGCAAAGCCTATCCCCCGTCGGCTATTGGGGCTATGCCAACGGCCCGAGCCAATGCCCGAACCGCTGGGCCGATCTGCGCTGGGATATGACCACACTCAACGCAGCCCTGCCCGATTGACAACTCAATGCGCCCCGCACCCGCGCAGCGGCAAAATCCGGATCGAGCCGCACATCCCCGCCCCCCCCTCGCCCTCTCGCACCCCAAAATCCGCTTCCAAGGCTGCCGCGCGGCATGATGATCACATCTACCTGCAACGCGAACCAAATCCGCTTTCTGTTCGGCCCAAATATCCTCAGGGGGTGAGGGGCATCGCCCCGAGGGGGCGCGAGCGTCCCCTCCCCTTATCAGCCTCTCGCGCTGTTTGCGCTAAACGTGACCAATAAGCGCAGTAAAGCCCGCGCAACAATCTTGCCATGTAATTTGACGCGGCGTAACAAAGGTGAACTGGAGGAGGTATACGATGGCATACGCAGAGGTTTACGCTGGCTGGAAAGCCGACCCCGAAGCATTCTGGATGGAAGCGGCCGGGAAAATCGACTGGGACAAACCCCCAAGCCGCGCTTTGGATGACAGCCGCGCACCGCTTTACGACTGGTTTTCCGATGGCATGGTCAACGCCTGTTGGAACGCCGTTGACCGCCATGTCGAGGCCGGCCGCGGTGCCCAGCTTGCCATCATCCATGACAGCCCCGTCACCCGCACCAAACATTCCATCACCTATGAGGAACTGCGCAACCGCGTCGCCACCCTCGCCGGCGCATTGCGTGCCAAAGGCGTCGAAAAGGGCGACCGCGTCCTCATCTACATGCCGATGGTCCCCGAGGCGCTAGAGGCAATGCTGGCCTGCGCCCGTCTTGGTGCAGTCCACTCTGTGGTCTTTGGTGGCTTTGCCGCCAATGAACTTGCCGTGCGCATCGACGATTGCAAACCCAAGGCGATCATCGCAGCCTCTTGCGGTATCGAACCCTCCCGCGTTATCCACTACAAACCGCTGCTCGACGGCGCCATTGATATGGCAAAACACAAACCCGACTTCTGCGTGATCTTTCAGCGCGAACAAGAGGTTGCGAAACTGGTCGAGGGCCGCGATGTCAACTGGCACGGCTTTCAATACGGCGTCACCCCCGCCGATTGCGTCCCTGTCGAGGGCAACCACCCCGCCTATATCCTCTACACATCCGGCACCACCGGCGCACCCAAAGGCGTTGTACGTGCCACCGCCGGCCATTTGGTCGCGCTCAACTGGACTATGAAAAACGTCTATAACGTCGAGGCGGGTGATGTGTTCTGGGCTGCGTCCGATGTCGGTTGGGTCGTTGGCCACTCTTACATCTGCTATGGTCCGCTGATCGCCGGCTGCACAACCGTGGTGTTCGAAGGCAAACCCATTGGCACCCCTGATGCAGGTACCTTCTGGCGGGTCATCGCCGAACATAAGGTAAAAAGCTTCTTTACCGCCCCCACCGCCCTGCGCGCGATCAAGCGCGAAGACCCTCAGGCCAAATTGGTGTCCGAATATAACCTCAAACACCTGCAGGCCCTGTTCCTTGCAGGCGAACGCGCCGACCCCGATACGATCAACTGGGCCAAGACCGCGCTGAACATCCCCGTAATCGACCACTGGTGGCAAACCGAAACCGGCTGGGCCATCGCCGCTTGCCCGCTGGGTATCGAAGAACTGCCGATCAAAGTCGGCTCGCCTTCGGTGCCAATGCCCGGCTATGACGTGCAAGTGCTCGACGAAGGCGGCCACCCCGTGCCCGCTGGCACCCTCGGCGCGATTGCGGTCAAACTGCCCCTGCCCCCCGGCACCCTGCCCACACTTTGGAACGCCGAAGAGCGGTTCAAAAAGGCCTATCTCACCCATTTCCCCGGCTTTTACGAAACCGGCGATGCCGGCTATATTGACGAAGACGGCTACCTCTACATCATGGCTCGCACGGATGACGTGATCAACGTCGCCGGCCATCGCCTGTCTACCGGCGCGATGGAAGAGGTGCTGGCAAGCCACCCCGATGTGGCCGAATGCGCCGTGATTGGTGTGGCCGACGCATTGAAAGGCCAGTCGCCGCTCGGGTTTCTTTGCCTCAATTCCGGCTGCAACCGGGACGAGGCCGATGTGATCAAGGAATGCGTCAAGCTGATGCGCGACAAAATCGGCCCCGTGGCAGATTTCAAACGCGCTGTGGTGGTTGCGCGCCTGCCGAAAACCCGTTCCGGCAAAATCTTGCGCTCGACCATGGTCAAAATCGCTGACAACCAGGACTTCAAAGCACCGGCCACAATCGAAGACCCCGCAGTCCTCGATGAGATCCGCACAGCGCTTCAAACACTTGGCCTCGCGCAGGGTTAACCGGCCCCAATGTAAAACCTATCACGCAAACTTGCGTCATTAGGGGGAAAGTTAACCATGTTTACCCGCTAGACAACCGTCGCCACAGGCGTAACCTGCATTCGTAACTTGGATGCAGGTTTTATTTTTATGTTGATCCATATCTTTGCCATCGCCGGAAGCTGCGCCTTTGCCTCGGGTCACCCTTGTCAATGAAATCGCCCATAGCCCCGACGACAGGCGAAATGTACGAAGAACTGGCGCTTTTGGCGTATGATATGCGTTCCGCAATTGCCGATATGTCGGCAAGCCTCGCGCGGATTGATGCCAACACGTTCACCGCCCAAAACCTGACGCAGCTGGATGACATCAAGGCGGCAAACGACAGCCTGTCACGTCTGCTGGACGAAGGGCTCAACACGCTCCTCGTTCAGGCCCTGCCAACGCTCGACTTCGCTCCAACCAATCTTGCCGACCTGCTGCGCGACTTGCAGCGTCGCTGGGCGCACTCAAAGGGGCAGCACCCGAATTGCGTCCAGATTTCGGCCAGCAATCTGCCCGCAACGGTAATGTGCAACCGCACGGCGGTTGAACGCTTGCTGGCAAACCTGCTCGGCAATGCCTTGGCCCATTCCGGTGGGCAACCCGTCGTCCTTACGGCCACATGCCCGACGCCCAGCGAATTACGCATCACCATCTCTGATGTTGGCCCAGATTTTCCCGATGCCAATCGCCATGCAACGGCCCAAGCAAACACCCCAACAATGCCCGCATGGCAGGATATTGCGGGCCACGAGCTGGGCCTGCGCATCGCGCACAGTCTGGCGCAACGCATGAATGCCACGTTGCATCTGCAAAACCTGCAAAACGGCGGCGCCTTGGCCGAGCTGGTCTTGCCGCTCTCTACACCTTCCGCAGATACCACAGGGCCCATCGATACCAATTTCCTGCTGGGCAAAAGCATATTGATTGCCGATGAAAGCATGCCGCAATTAATCATTCTGCAACGCTATTTGCGCGAAGCTGGCGCAAACATCACACTTGCGCATGATGGCCCAACCGCCGGGGCCGCGTTGCTGAATGGCGCTTTCGATTTGGCCCTGATCAGCGTTGATTTGCCGGGCCGCAGCGGGCTTGAAATCTGCCGTGCCCTGCGCGATCACCCGATCCCACAGGGTTCCCCCGCACGGGTCATCATGCTTGCAGCGCAATACCTGCCAGAGTTCGAGAAAACCGCAAAAGCTGCCGGCGCAGATCAGGTTTTGGTCAAACCCATCACCTCTGCCAGCGATTTGCTTCGCGCCATTTGCGCCCCTCGGCCCGAAACCGGAACAGACTTTGACCCGACAGCATTTTCCCGCCTACTCGACATGGCCGGACCGGTTGTCGGAACCGAGCTGGCAATGCATTTCAAAAATGACCTCATTTCCGTGCAAACCCAATTACTTGCAGCACTTCCTGTGCTAGACTGGCCAGTGCTCGACAGGGCTTCGCATGTGCTCATCGCTTTGGCAGGCACCGCCGGGATGCCTAAACTTGAATCCAGTGCCCGCGCCTTCAACCTTGCGGCGAATGCCCGTGACGGTATAACCTTAGACTTGCACCAAAAGGCCCTATTGGGCGGGCTTGCCGAATTGCTAGAGTTTATCGCGCGAATTGCACAGGAACGACACAGCCAGCCATGACCCCTGCTCGCCGCCAACCCAAAACCGCAGGACCACCCGCGATTTTGCTGATCGAAGACACGCTGTCTCTGCAAATGGTGTACCGCGCCACGCTGGTAAATGCCGGCCACAAGGTTGTCACTGCAACCACCGCCGCCGAAGGTTTCGCACTGTTCCTCCAAGGCGCGCCGGGTATCGTCTTGCTTGATCTCACTTTGCCTGATCGTGACGGTCTTGACCTGATGCAAGATATTCTGGCCCATGATCCTGCAACCCATGTTATCGTCATTACGGCCAACGGCTCGATCAACAAGGCGGTCGAGGCGATGCGCGCCGGCGCCCATGAATTTCTGGTAAAACCCTTTGATGAGCTGCGCTTCCTGTCGTCTATCGACAACGCCCTGAACGCGCCCAAGGCCCAGGCCCCCCGCCCCCGCAGCATCGCACGCCAAACGCCCCCCCCACCCGAAGGCGCGTTCATCGGCTCGTCTCAGGCAATGAACCGCGTGCAAGAGAAAATTGCCTCGGTCGCACAAAGCATGGCAACCGTCTTTATCACCGGCGAAAGCGGCACCGGCAAAGAGCTTTGCGCCCTCGCCGTACATAAACAATCCCCACGCAACAACGGCCCGTTCATCGCGCTGAACTGCGGCGCGATCCCGGCCGAGTTGCTGGAATCCGAGGTGTTCGGCCATATGAAAGGCTCGTTCACCGGCGCAATCTCTGATAAAATCGGCGCAGCGGCGGCGGCCGATGGCGGCACCTTGTTTCTGGATGAAGTCTGCGAAATGCTGCCCGCTTTGCAAACCAAACTGCTGCGCTTCCTGCAAACCTCCAGCGTCCAACCTGTCGGCGCAAACCGCCCGCACAAGGTGAACGTGCGCATCATCTGCGCCACCAATCGCGATCCGGCCGAAGCCGTCCGCCTTGGCCAGTTCCGCGAAGACCTGTATTACCGGCTCTACGTCATCCCGATCCATATGCCGCCTCTGCGCGACCGCGGTGATGATGTGATCGAAATCGCCGAGGCCGCGCTCCACCGCTTTGCACAGGAAGAGGGCCGCCGCTTTACCGCCTTGTCCGATGAGGTCCGCCACCTGTTTCAAGATCTGCCATGGCCGGGAAATGTGCGCCAGTTGCTGAACGTCATCCGCAACGTCGCGGTGCTATATGATGGCGACAAAGTCCAACGCCACATGCTGCCCGAAGATCTGGCCACACATACCCCGATCGATCAGCCGCCCCAACCCAGCGCAAACCTGGGGCATGTCGCCTCAACGCTCGACGGCCTGCTCGGCCGCCCTCTGGCCGAAGTCGAACGTGAAATCATCGAGGCAACGATCGAAATGTACGAAGGTTCGGTACCGCGCGCGGCAAGGGTGCTCGATGTTTCCCCGTCAACGATTTACCGCAAACTCGAAACCTGGGCCAAAATCCCTAAACTCTAAGGCGCCTCCCTGCCGCCCGAAACCGGCCCCGTGCGCCCGACAGCTTCCCCATCATCTATCCCGAAATATCCTGGGGGGCCTTGATTGGCCCCCAATCAAGGCGGGGGCAACGCCCCCTCAGGCCTGCTCAATCATGCAAACTGCTCGCGCAGCAGGCGCTCTTCCAGCCCGTGACCCTCATCAAACAAAATCCTGTGGCGAATGCCCGGCTCGCTCCGGATCTCAACCCACAGCACATCCGGCACCGACATACTGTCCGCATCCGCACGCACCGGCCGCTTGTCCGGCTCCAACACATCAAACCGCACCACAGCGCCCTTGGGCAACAGCGCCCCGCGCCACCGCCTTGGCCGGAACGCCGCAATCGCGGTCAGCGCCAGCACCTCGGCCCCGATCGGTACAATCGGCCCATGCGCCGAATAGTTATAGGCGGTTGACCCCGCAGGCGTTGCGACCAGCGCCCCGTCACACACCAGCTCGTCCATCCGCACCCGCCCGTCCACCGTTATCCGCAACTTGGCCGCCTGCGGTCCGGCCCGCAGCAGGCTTACCTCGTTGATCGCCAGCCCCTTCGCCACTGGCCCCTTGGTCCTTCCCGCCCGCATGGCCAAGGGGTTCAACACCTCTTCGCCGGCCTCGGTCAACCGCTTGGGCAAATCCTCGTCGCTATAGGCATTCATCAAAAACCCGATGGTGCCGCAATTCATGCCATAAACGGGGATGTTCAAACTCTGGGTCTGGTGCAGCGTTTGCAACATGAACCCATCCCCCCCCAGTGCCACAATATGGCTCGCAGTCTCGGGCGTATGGTTGCCATAGCGCGCCGTCAGCGTGACCAGCGCGTTTTGCGCTGCATCTGCCCCGCTTGCCAAAAATGCGATCCGTTGCGTCACTACGTTCCCCCCGCTGCCTCTCGCACAGTCTTGGCCATCGCCCCTGCCAAACTCAACCCCTCGTGGGCGCTTTGCAGCCCAATCGCGTTAAAAGTTTCCCATGCGAAACAGCAATGTCGCCCAAACGGGGCATCGTGGCGGATTCTTACCTTTCTCAATCCGCCAAGCTAGACTAAATAGCCCCAAACCATCGCCCTCTGATCTGACCAAGGAGACGCCCATGAACGCCCCCAAGACCACCCATCGCGACGCCGGTTTCTTTTCCGAAAGCCTCGCTTCTCGTGACGCCGAAGTCTTTGGCGCGATGACGCTCGAACTCGGCCGTCAGCGCGATGAGATCGAGCTGATCGCCTCTGAAAACATCGTGTCGCGCGCTGTGATGGAGGCGCAAGGCTCGGTCATGACCAACAAATACGCCGAGGGCTATCCGGGCCGCCGCTATTACGGCGGTTGCCAATATGTCGACATCGCTGAAAATCTGGCGATTGACCGCGCCAAGGAACTGTTTGGCTGCGATTTCGCCAACGTTCAGCCGAACTCGGGTTCCCAAGCCAACCAAGGCGTGTTTCAGGCGCTGGTAAAACCCGGTGACACCATTTTGGGCATGTCTTTGGATGCAGGCGGCCACCTGACCCACGGCGCTGCGCCAAACCAGTCGGGCAAATGGTTCAACGCTGTGCAATACGGCGTTGTCAAAGACACCCTGCTGCCCGATTACGACCAGATCGAGGCGCTGGCGCTAGAGCATAAACCCGCCCTTATCATCGCCGGCGGCTCGGCTATACCGCGCATCCTCGATCTTGCCCGTTTCCGCGCGATTGCCGATAAGGTTGGCGCCTATTTCCTCGTTGATATGGCGCATTTTGCAGGCCTTGTTGCAGCGGGTCTGTACCCTTCGCCCTTCCCGCACGCCCATGTTGCCACCACGACCACGCATAAAACCCTGCGCGGCCCACGCGGCGGCATGATCCTGACCAATGACGAAGCGATCAGCAAAAAGGTCAACTCGGCCATTTTCCCCGGCATCCAGGGCGGCCCATTGATGCATGTGATCGCCGCCAAAGCAGTGGCTTTTGGCGAGGCCCTGCGCCCCGAGTTCAAAACCTACCAAGCCCAAGTCATCAAAAACGCCCAAGCTTTGGCGGATCAGTTGATGAAAGGCGGCCTTGGCACCGTGACCGGCGGCACCGATACGCACCTGATGCTGGTCGATCTGCGCCCCAAAGGCGTCAAAGGCAATGCGACCGAAAAGGCACTGGGCCGCGCCCATATCACTTGCAACAAAAACGGCATCCCCTTTGATACCGAAAAGCCAACCATCACCTCCGGCATCCGCCTTGGCACACCCGCAGGCACCACCCGCGGCTTTACCGAGACCGAGTTCCGCCAGATTGGTGACTGGATTGTCGAAGTGGTTGATGGCCTCGCCGCCAAAGGCGAAGACGGCAACGCAGCCGTTGAAGAGGCCGTAAAAGCCAAGGTCGAGGCGCTGTGCAAACAATTCCCGATCTATCCGGGCCTGTAAACCACGCGCTCACACATACCAAACCGCGCCAGCCCCGCTTGGCGCGGTTTTTTCATGCCCGAACCGTCTCGCCAAAAAACACCAGCGTGCAATCCTCGTCGGCAACATGAAATTCCCGCTGTCCGTATGGCTGGTCAAACGGCGCACGCACGCGGCCACTTGGCAATGCGTCCAGCGCGGGTTTCAGGCTGTCATACAGCGCATCCAGCGCTTTCACATCGATATAAAATGATCCCTGCCGTTCCGGGTTTTGCAGATCGACACTGTCAGACACCTGCACCAATCGCACCGCCACCTTATCGCGATGCAAAAACGCATAGCCCTCGGCCTGATAACCAAGAACAAAGCCCAAAACATCACGGTAAAACCCGATCTGCACAGCAAGCGACGTGCAGGGCACAAATGGCGTGATCTGGGTCAGTTCCATCGCACTCTCCTTTTTCCAGACCCGAGCATGGCCACAAGTTGCCAATCGCGGCAAGCCCCGCTATCCACACCCCCATGCGCCAGCTACACAAACACAACCTGTCCATTGAACGCCGCCTAGGCGATGCCGTCCGCGCCCGTTTGCCGGGGGTATTTGGTGAACTCCTCATGTTCATCTTTAAACAAGCATGGGCCTGCCTGTTCGGCGGGCTGCTGCTGGCCATGATCATCGCGACCAAGCTGGTCTGGAACCCCGACTGGGCGCTGCAACGCTATGATTTCCTGTTTCTATTCGCCATCGCCACCCAAGCACTGTTCCTGCGCTTTAAACTGGAAACATGGGAAGAGGCACGGGTGATCCTGCTGTTCCACCTGACCGGCACAGCGATGGAATGGTTCAAGGTGCATGCGGGGTCTTGGGGCTACCCTGAACCGGGGCTGTTCAAACTGATGGGGGTGCCGCTGTTTTCAGGCTTTATGTATGCCAGCGTTGGCAGCTATATCGCCCGCGTCATCCGCATTTTTTCGATGCGCTTTGCCCCTTACCCACCGTTCTGGATGACACTGCTGCTGGCGGTTGCGATTTACGTCAACTTCTTTGCCCACCACTTCTTGCCCGACATCCGGATGGGCCTGTTCGCGGCCACGCTGATCCTTTACGCCCGCACCCGTGTCTGGTTTGTCAACACCGAGCACCCGCGCTGGATGCCGATGCCTCTGGCGGCGCTGCTATCCAGCGTGGCACTGTGGGTTGCGGAAAATATCGGCACGGCCACAGGAACATGGCTCTATTCCGGCCAATTGCCCGGCAAGACTGTCAGTCTGGCCAAGCTCGGGTCTTGGTACTTGCTGCTTTACGTTGCCTTTGTCACCGTCACCGTGGTCAGCCGGGCCGCGCTCTCTGCCCCGGCCTTACCGGCTACAGATATCCGCGCCAGACCAACACACCTACAACCATCGCCACAACGACCAAAAGGCTGAACAAGATCGAGACCGAAATCCCCAAAAGCGTCACCCGCAGCTTTTCGTTCTTGTGCTTCTCGTTCAAATGCTTGACGCAAATGTCGTAGTTTTCGGCAACTTTCAGTTCATTGATCTGCAGCAACAGTTTGGGATTATGCGAATGCTCCATCGCGGTTGCCAGCTCTTGCGCGGCTTGGCGCACATTGCGCGGCAAAACCCTGCCACCACGGCGCAGCTTGTCACCCAGATCGCGGCCCTTGATGTGCATTCTTTCGGTAAGCAAGATGGAAACACGTTCAGCCATTTGTTGAATTGAAACCGCACCCATGCGACACATCCTTTTGGTTTCCCACAGCTTAACCTTGCCGTGACCACTGCACAACCACTCTGGAACTGCCGCGCCACTTGCGATAAGCCTTGGCCATGCTGAACAGTGTTTCATATCCCGCCGAAAACCCCGCTTCCTTGCCGCCTTTGCTGATTGTGCACGGTTTGTTCGGCTCTGCCCGAAATTGGGGCGTAATCGCGCGGCGCATGTCGGCCGACCGCGATGTGCTTGCCGTCGATATGCGTAACCACGGCGAAAGCCCGCGATTCGCCAGCCAGTCCTACCCCGACATGGCCGCAGATCTGGCCGAGGTGATCGCGGCCAATGGCGGGCAAATGGATGTTGTCGGCCATTCGATGGGCGGCAAAGCGGCGATGCAACTGGCGCTGACCCACCCTGAAAAAGTCGATCGTTTGATCGTGGCTGACATTGCGCCTGTCGCCTATTCACACGATCAAAGCCGCCATATTCACGCCATGCGCGCACTCGATCTAACCGGCCTGACCGCGCGCTCCGATGCCGAAAAACGGCTGGCAAAACTGATGGATGACCCGGCATTGCGGGCCTTTTTCCTGCAATCGCTGGACCTGAAAGCAAACCCACCCCAGTGGCGCCTGAACCTTGATGTGCTTGAGGCTGAAATGCCGAAAATCGTGGGCTGGCCCGGAACCAAAGGCATATTCGACAAACCGACGCTGTTTTTGTCGGGGGCCGAAAGCACCTATGTCAAACCCGAATACCGCGCCGCGATCCGCGCACAATTTCCGGTCGCCCGCTTTGCCAAACTACCGGGCGCAGGCCACTGGCTCCACGCCGAAAAGCCGCGCGAGTTCGAAGAAACGATGCGGATATTTCTGGCCCGCTAAACCATTCCCACCTGCGAAAGCCCTAAACTAACCCCCAGGCGCCCAATCACCGTTGCCGCAAAGACATCCGCTGCATCAGCCCGTCTTTCAGGTAAAACTGGTGATACAGCGCCGCCGCAACATGGCCGCCAACCAGCACCAGAATAACCGGCTTCAGCGTTTCATGCAGCTCGCCCGCAAGCTCTACCTCGCCAAACCACGCCGCCAGCCCCGAAACACCGGCCAATGCCACCGCTGCATACAGCGCCAAATGCCCCAAATGCATTGCCTTGGCCATCAGCGGGCTTGTCCCTGCCACAGGCGCAACCGCCCCTTGCCGCGCGCGGATAGCCAACCGCCACGCCACCAGCGCCAAAATCGCAATCCCGCCAAAGACATGCGCCGCAACCAGCGGGTCAAACGCCACCTCTTGCCCGCGTCGAAACGCACGCCACGCCGCCGCAATGCCATCATGCAGCACAAATTGCGCGACGATTAACAGGGCCACAGCCCAATGCAGGATAATCTGGGTCTTGGAATAAGGGCGCATCGCAAACTCTCACAAGTTGGTTCAAATCATTAACGCCGCAGCGGCGCATTTCCGTCGTTTTACCCTGTAATTTGTTTGGCCACGAACCAGCTTGCCGGGATCGAGGCGACAAAACCGATCGCAATCGCCACCAGAAGCGGGTTCAGCGTATCATAGCCCAGCACAAGCGCCACAACCATGCCGACCCCCATCAGCGTGGTGGAAATCATCGAAAACAGAATCATCATCAAGCGGGTCATTTCGGCCTCCATACATCTTTACATGCATAGACTAGAATATGGCGCCCACCCCCGCTTTGATCTAACGCAAAACGCCCTGGCGTTTGCCGTAATACAGCCCGACAACATGCTCGGCCTCGGCAAAAAACAACCAGCGCGCGGCGAACGCGCCAACCAGATGCACTGGCACCGCCGCCAGCATCAGGCCAAGACCACCCACCGCCGCCATCAGCGCAGGCAACACAGCCGCAAACAGCACCGCAATCACCCGCAGCTTTTGCGCATGTTTGCGCGCGACGACAAAGATCATCTCGCGCAGCAGGTAGTTCCCGCCGGTATGCGGTTGCTCAAACACCGAAACCTCACCCCGCAGGCCAAGACCGGTGGCTGTGCCCATCGTCTGTCCCGCCCGCGCGAACTGCCGGTCGCCAGTGTAAAACAGCACCAACATCACCACCGCCAACGCCAGCAGCAACACAAAGGCCAGCGCGGCCTGCATCGCCAGCAGCGCCCCACCAGCCAGCGCAAACGCCATAAACATCACCGGCGTCAACCAATGGTGCCACCGCGGAACCGCCTTGATTTGCGTGTAAATCATCGCTGTGCAGAACACGGTTATCAGCGCCAAAGCCGCCGCCAACCCGCGCCAGACAAACGGCACGCCAAAGCCCAGCCAATCGCCCAGCGCAATCGGCGCCAGCGCAAACAACGCCAGCACGGCCGCCCAACCTTCGCGCGAGAGCCAACTGCTGCGCCACTGGCTAAACGCTTTCAGCGCGCGCTGCGGGTTGCCCAGATGCGTGGTCGATGCAATCAGCCCCCCCACCGCCAAGGCATATCCCACACCCCATGCCCAAAACGCCCACATACCTGTCAGCGGCAAAAACCCCAGCGCCATAAACGCCATAAAGCCAAACCCGAGGCCCGACAGGACCGAGAATATAATAACAGACGGTGCCGGATGCATCAGATCTTCCCCAAAACGCGGTCAAGCCAGCCGGCAAAGCCCGTGGCCTCAATATCCAAAAGCGGCGCCAACAGGGACGCCTCATTGCGCCGGTCCTTGGGGCGCGGGGCCAGGTATTTATTGGTCGGTTTGGTGCCCATATCCGGCATCAAATCAAACCCGCCACGCTTGGCTGCCAGCTGGCTGACCTTGCTGTCAGGGTCGGCAAAATCACCAAAATGCCGCGCGCCGGTCGGGCAGGTGCGCACACAGGCAGGCTCGCGGTCCTCCTCGGGCAGGTTTTCGTTGTAAATCCGGTCAACACACAGCGTGCATTTCTTCATCACGCCCGCCTCGGCATCCATCTCGCGCGCGCCATAGGGGCAGGCCCAGGCGCACAGCCCGCAGCCGATGCAATCGCTCTCGTTCACCAGAACGATGCCATCCTCAACCCGCTTATAGCTCGCCCCCGTTGGGCAAACGGTGACACAAGGCGCATCCTCGCAATGCAGGCAGGAACGTGGAAAGTTTATCACCTGCGCCGCACCCGTTTCAGGCTGCACCTGATAGGAATGCACGCGGTTCAAAAACACGCCCGAAGGGTCCGCGCCGTAAGCATCCTGATCGGTCAAAGGCACGCCATAGCCCTGATCGTTCCAGCCCTTACAAGCCGTCACACAGGCATGGCAGCCGACGCAGGTATCAAGGTCAATCGCCAGCCCCAGCTTTTTCTCGGTATGTCCCGGAAGGCATGTCATACCTGCACCCCTTTCAAATCCAGCGCCGGAAAGACCGGCTGCGCCTGCGTTGGCGCGTCTACCTTTTCAATCCGCACGCGCAGGTCAAACCACGCAGCTTGGCCCGTCACAGGGTCCGAATTGCTCCAGCGCATGCCATCGCCTTTGGCGGGCAGCAGCTCTGAAATCAGATGGTTCAACAAAAACCCCTTGGTCGCCTCGGGCGCGTCCGGGTCCAGCCCCCACGTCCCTTTGCGTTTGCCAATCGCATTCCACGTCCAAACCGTGTGTTCGTTCAGCGCAGCCATATGGGCCACTGGCACCACAATTTCGCCGTTGGGCGAGGTCACCTTTGCCCAATCGCCCTCGGCAAACCCGTTCGCCTGCCAAATCTTAGTCGGCACATACAGCGGGTTATAGCCGTGGATCTGCCGCAACCACGCGTTTTGCGACCCCCAGGAATGGTACATCGCCATAGGCCGCTGCGTCAGCGCATGCACCGGATAGCTGGCCGCATCATCGCCAAAGGGCGCGTACCAAACGGGCAGCGGGTCCATCGCCTGTTTCAGCCGCGCACGCGCAGCCTCGGGCGGTTGGCGGGTGCCGAACCCTTCGGCGGCCAGCTGGAATTTGCGCATCGGCTCGGAATAAATCGAAAACAGATAGGGTTGCGGCGCATCATAGAGCCCGATTTTCACCGCCCAATCCTGATAGGCCTTATTCCACGGTTTATAAAAATCAGCCCCCTCAGGCACATGCGCCTGATAAAACGCGCCATTGTCGATATAGCGTTGCAACTGGTCAGGGTTCGGCGCGCCCCGCCCCTCCTCACTGCCATCGCCGCGAAAGCCCATCAAAGGCCCAACACCGGGGCGGCGCTGGTGGTTGGTGATGTAATCGCCGTAATCGCGGTACAAAGGCGCGCCCTCGGGTGTCACAAACCCCGGCAGGCCCAACCTTGCGCCAAGATCGATCAGCACCGATTGAAAGCC
Source organism: Pseudorhodobacter wandonensis (assembly GCF_001202035.1). Lineage (GTDB taxonomy): Bacteria > Pseudomonadota > Alphaproteobacteria > Rhodobacterales > Rhodobacteraceae > Pseudorhodobacter > Pseudorhodobacter wandonensis. The sequence continues at coordinate 318,578 of NZ_LGHT01000026.1, forward strand.
CCTTACATCTCGGTCCGGCTCAATCACCGGCCAGCGGATACTATCCCCCGCCGCATCCGGTTCACTGATAGGCCGGTCCAAAAGGCTGATACAATCATGGCGTTCCAGATAGGTCGTATCGGGCAAGATCAGATCGGCATAGGCCACCATCTCGCTGGCATAAGCATCGGAATAGATGATACGCGGAATGACATATTCGCCATCCTCGCCTTTATCGGTCAGCATCTCCATCACTTGGGCCGTATTCATCGACGAATTCCACGCCATATTGGCCATATATAAAAACAACGTGTCGATCTTATACGGGTCGCCCGCATGCGCATTGGCGATGACCATATGCATCACGCCATGCGCCGACAGCGGGTTTTCCCATGAAAACGCCTTATCAATCCGCGCAGGGTTGCCACTGGCATCAAGGCACAAATGCTCGGGCCCGCGCGGATAGCCCAGATGCGGCCCGTCCAGCGGCTTGCCCGGTGTCACCTTGCAATGCGGCGCGGGATGCGCCTCGGCGGGTTTGGGGTATGGCGGCTTGAACCGATAGCCGCCGGGCGTTTCCACCGTGCCCAAAACCACCTGCAACAGATGCAGCGCGCGCGCGGTCTGAAACCCGTTGGAATGCGCAGAAATCCCCCGCATCGCGTGGAAAGACACCGGCCGCCCGATCATTTTGTCATGGCGATCACCCCGAAAATCCACCCAAGGCTGGGCAATCTCAATCGCCTCGTCAAAGGCCACCCGCGCCAGATCGGCCGCCAATGCGCGAATGCGCGACGCATCAATCCCCACTCGCGCGGCCACAGCCTCGGGCGCATAGTCGGGTGACAAATAGCGTTCCGCCATGTGCTGAAACACCGTGCGGTGGCCTTCATACACGGCCCCCAAATCAGGCCGCACACCGGCCCGATCAAACGGCACCAAGGCCCCGCCCGACATGACCAGCGCCTTGCCATCAGCATCGCGCAAGAACAAACCCTTTTCCGCGCCCTCATCCGACCGCACCAACAAGGGCGCATTGGTGAACCGCGCAAGGTAATCGAGATCAACCTTACCCGCTGCCAGCAAACAATGGATCAACGACAATATCAGCAAACCATCCGCACCGGGCGTCACCCCGAACCAGTCATCGGCAACGGCGTTATATCCGCTGCGGATAGGGTTCACCCCCACCACTTTGGCGCCCCGCGCCTTTAGCCGCCCCAACCCCATCTTGATAGGGTTGCTGTCATGGTCCTCGGCCACACCAAACAGCACAAACATCTTTGTGCGTTCCCAATCGGGCTGGCCAAATTCCCAAAACGCGCCGCCGACAGTGTAAATCCCGCCCGCCGCCATGTTCACCGAACAAAAGCCGCCATGCGCGGCATAGTTCGGCGTGCCATAGTTCTGCGCCCAAAAGCTGGTCAAACTCTGGCTTTGGTCGCGCCCTGTGAAAAACGCCAGCTTCTCGGGCGCCGTGTCGCGCAATGGCCCCAGCCACTCAACGGCCAGCCCCAGCGCCTCGTCCCACGAAATCTCCTCAAACGCGCCCGACCCGCGCGGCCCGACCCGCCGCAACGGCGCCCGCAACCGCGATGGCGCATTTACCTGCCGGATGCCGCTGGCACCTTTGGCACATAGCACGCCCTTATTCACCGGATGCGCACGGTTGCCCTCAATATAGGAAACCTTGCCCGACTTCAGATGCACATTGATCCCGCAGCGACAGGCACACATATAGCAAGTGGTCTGGCGCACCTCATCCGAGACTTTTGGCGATGTATCAATCTTTGGCTGCGCCATATCAAACAGTCCCATCCATAACAGCCAGCGCCTCGGCTGCAATCCATGCTTCCTCGGCCGCAGGTATCACCCATGCCGAAACCAAAGACTTGATATCATGTATTTTTTCCGCGCCAGCAGCATTCGCCGCCGCATCTGCAGCCAGCCCGACAAAGCCCAAACCCGCCATAATCTCCCCCCGCATCTCTGCGTCATTTTCACCGATGCCGCCGGTGAAAGCCAGTGCATCAATCCCCCCCATGGCCGCAATCATGCTGCCTGCATGGCGCACCGCCCAATAGGCAAAATGGGCGCGGGCAAAGCGGGCCTCGGGCGTGCCGGCCAACTGCAGCGCGCGCATATCCGATGCCCCGCCAAGGCCCAGCAAACCGCTTTGCTTGTTCAAAATCCGGCCCGCGCCTTCAATTCCGTGCACCTCGGCCAAGCGCAGCACGGCATTGCCATCAATCCCGCCCGACCGCGTGCCCATCGTCAGCCCTTCCAAGGGCGAATAGCCCATCGTGGTTGCCACCGACTTGCCGTCCAGAATGGCACATAGCGACGCGCCATTGCCCAGATGCAGCGCTAGCAGGCGGCGCGGCAAAGCGCCCTTGGCCGCAATCGCCCGCGTCAGACTGGCAAAGGAAATCCCGTGAAACCCGTATCGCCGGATGCCCAAGGCCTGCACCGCATCCGGCACGGCATAGCGGGCGGCAACCTCTGGCTGGCCTGCGTGAAAGGCCGTATCGAAACTGGCAAATTGCGGCAGGTCGGGGGCCAGATCTGCCAAGGCCCGAATGGCTGCCAGATTGGCCGGATTGTGCAAAGGCGCCAGCGGCACACAGCCCTCTATCCCCGCCAGAACCGCCGCATCAATCCGGCAAGGCGCCACAAAGGCGGCGCCCCCATGCACCACGCGATGCGCGGCGGCGGTCAGGCTGGGCAGGTCATGCCCCGCCTGCGCCAAAACCTTCAGGCATGCGGCAACGGCGGCACGGTGATCAGGGGCTGCAACCACCTGCTTTTGCCCATTAACACTTAGCTGCGCCGCGCCGCCAATTTCCGAAACGGCCCCCGCAGCCAGCTCGGCGCCATCCGCAAAAACCGCAAATTTGACCGAGGATGACCCCGCATTCACCACCAAAAACTTGCGCATTCGCCCCCCTAAATCACAGCCTTCAGCAGCCCCAAAATGGCCAGAACCGCCAAAAGAACAATGGCAAAGCGGCGGAACTCTTGCGGTTGGGTCGCCAGAAAATGCCGTCCACCCAGATGGATACCCAGCAAAAACAACGGCATACCATAGGCCACAGCGATAAAACTGTCTTTGGTGATAATCCCGTGGCTGCCCATCAGGGGCAATGTCCACAAATCCATCACTGTAAAGTAAACGATCAGCGTGGCGCGAAAGGCCGCCGCGGGCAGATTCTGCGCGGCAAAGAACGCGGCAACCGGCAAGCCGCCAACCCCCGCGGCATTGGCAAAGCCCGAAACCAACCCCGCGCCAACATGCCCGCCCGTTCCAACCGGCCGCCGAAGCGCCCAGCCCCACCACAGCAAGGCACACATCACCAGAATGAACAGCGAAATCGCCAGTCGCGTGCCATCTGCACCAATAGCGGCCAGCACCGTCAACCCCGCAGGCACACCCACCAGCGCGCCTGCAAACATTGTCACCACCCGCCGCCAATCGACATGCGGCCAGATGCCCCGCGCCTGCGCCAAGGTCAGCACAACATCGGCCATCAGCACCACCGGCACGAAATGCAGCGGGTCGGTCACCAAGGCCGCCCCCGCTATCACAAGGGCCGACAGCCCGAACCCGCTATAGCCACGCACAAACGCGGCCCCGAACAGAACCACCGCCATATAGGCGGCCCCCGGCCCGCTCAGATCAAACGGAAGGGTTATCACGCCATCGGCTGCCGGCGCATATCATCCTTGGAAATTCCGGCCACCGCCACCGGCGCTTTCATCGCGTCGCGGCGGAAGGGCTCGCCCAGTTCCTGGTTGATCATCGCCTCGATGAAGGTGGTTTTTCCGGCTTTTTGATCGGCCATTGCCTTGTGCAGGGCGGCAGTCAATTCCTCCATCGTGCGCACCACAACACCTTGCAACCCGCAGGCCTGCGCGATGCCAGCATAAGATACCTTCTGGTCCAGCTCGGTGCCGACAAAGTTGTCGGAATACCACAGCGTCGTGTTGCGCTTTTCCGCGCCCCACTGATAGTTGCGGAAGATAACCATCGTCATCGCGGGCCATTCGTCGCGCCCGATCGCTGTCATATCGTTCATCGAAATGCCGAACGCGCCGTCACCGGCAAAGCCCACCACCGGCACATCCGGCCGCCCGATTTTCGCACCCATGATCGCCGGAAAGCCATAGCCGCAAGGGCCAAACAGCCCCGGCGCAAGGTATTTCCGGCCTTCCTCAAAGGTAGGATAGGCGTTGCCGATTGCGCAGTTATTGCCAATATCACTGGAAATAATCGCATCCTTGGGCAGCGCCGACTGAATCGCCCGCCACGCCATACGCGGGGAAAGCCAATCAGGTTTTGCCGCCCGCGCACGCTCATTCCAGGTGGTGCCCACATCGTCTTCTTCGTGGTCCATGCTGGAAAGCTGCTGCATCCATGCCGATTTGGTCTGGGCAATCGCAGCTTTGCGGTCTGCACGCCCTGCATCACCGGCAGTTGCCGACAGCTTGCCCAAAATCGCCGTGGCAACCTTCTTGGCATCGCCGACAATCCCTACCGTCACCGGCTTGGTCAGGCCAATGCGGTCGGGGTTCAGATCAACCTGAATAATTGCCGCCCCTTTGGGCCAGTAATCAATCCCGTAACCCGGCAGCGTCGAAAACGGGTTCAACCGCGTGCCCAGCGCCAAAACAACATCCGCGCGCGAGATCAGCTCCATCCCCGCCTTGGACCCGTTATACCCCAGCGGCCCCGCAAACAGCGGATGGCTGCCCGGAAACGCGTCGTTATGCTGATAGCCACAGCACACCGGCGCATCCAGACGCTCCGCCAGCGCCATCGACGCAGGGATTGCGCCCGCCAACACCACACCCGCGCCGTTCAAAATCACCGGAAACTTGGCCTTGGACAACAGCTCGGCCGCCCGCGCAATCGCATCCTCGCCGCCTGCAGGGCGCTCAAACTCCACCACGCGCGGCAGATCAATATCAATCACCTGCGTCCAGAAATCGCGCGGAATGTTGATCTGCGCCGGCGCCGACGCCCGCTTGGCCTTCAGGATCACACGGTTCAGCACCTCGGCAATCCGGCTCGGGTCGCGCACTTCTTCCTGATAGGCAACCATATCCTTGAACAGCGCCATCTGCTCGACTTCCTGAAAGCCGCCCATCCCGATCGTCTTGTTCGCGGCCTGCGGTGTAACCAACAACAACGGCGTGTGGTTCCAATAGGCCGTCTTTACCGGCGTCACAAAGTTGGTGATGCCGGGGCCATTCTGCGCCACCATCATGCTCATCTTGCCAGTCGCACGCGCATAACCGTCGGCCATCATGCCGGCGGTATATTCATGCGCGCAATCCCAAAAGTTAATCCCCGCCTGCGGAAACAAGTCGGAAATCGGCATCATCGCCGATCCGATAATGCCAAAAGCATCTTCGATCCCATGCATTTGCAAAACTTTGACAAACGCTTCTTCGGTGGTCATCTTCATAATGGAATCTCCGTTGCAGGGGCAGCACATGCGCCGCGTTGGCGCAAGAATACGCTTGCAGGCCACAACCGGAATAGGGCCAGTTCCTACACCTGCTTAAGTCCAGATTTGGCAATTTCTGCAGCAATCAACCCCACCCCTTCGGCAATCCGCCCCACCGGAATGGTCGAATAGGCCAAACGATAGTAATTGCGCGGCGCGCGCTCGGGGTCAAAAAACACCCGCCCCGGTTCAATCAACACGCCTTGCCCGTGCAGCTCTTGCGCCAGAACCTCGGTATCCACCCCCTCGGGCGTGCGCATCCAGAAACTGGACCCACCAACCCCGCCTTGCCCCGCAACCTGCAAACCTGTCGCCTCAATCGCCTCAGACATTGCTTGCCGCCGCCGCTTGAACGCCTGCTTCATGCGGTTGACCAAAGCATCATAATGCCCAAGCGACAAAAAATAGGCCGCCGTGCGCTGAATGTGCCCCGGCGGGTGGCGCAGGGTCAGCGCCCGCAAGGCCCGCGCCTCGCGGATAAACCCCTCTGGCGCCACGATATATCCCAACCGCAACCCCGGAAAAATCGACTTGGAAAACGAGCCGACATAGATCACCCGCCCCTCTCGGTCCATCGACTTTAGCGCAGGCGACACCGCCTTTAGAAACGACATCTCGAACTCGTAATCATCCTCGACAATCACAAAGTCCTGCGCCGAGGCCGCATCCAGCAAGGCACGCCGCCGCGCCATCGGCATCGTCGCGTTGGTCGGGCAATGGTGGCTGGCCGTGGTAAACACCACGTTAACCCCTTGCGGCAGCGCCTCGGGCGGCAGGCCATCGGCATCCACATCCACCCAGTCAATCGCCGCACCGGTTTGCGCCAGAATGCCCCGCATGCTGGGATAACAGGGGTTTTCCAGCACCACCCGCACCCCCGGCCGCGTCAGCACCTGCCCCGCCAACCACAGCGCATTCTGCGCCCCCATCGTCAGCAACACCTCACTGCCGCTCGCCTCGATGCCGCGTCGGGGCAAAATATTGCGCAAGATATACTCGATCAGCATCGGGTCATCGCGGTCATAGTAATCCGAGGTCAGCGCCTCAAAGTCGCGCTTGCCCAGCGCCCGCAAGGCACATTGCCGCCAGTTTTGGTGGTCAAACAGGCTGGCATCGGCTTGGCCATAAATGAACGGATAGCGAAACTTGGCCCAGTCTTCGGGCCGCTTCAGGTGCTCGGCCTTTGAAAACCGCCGCCCCGTCAGGGCGCCATAATCCAAGGCATCCACCGGTGCGCGCGGCCCCTTTTCAAACTCGGGCTGCACCGGCGCGTTCTCTGACACATAATAGCCCGACCTGCCCTGCGATGTCAGATAGTCCGACGCAACAAGATCGGCATAGGCCAGCGTGACCGTAATCCGGCTGAGCCCCAGATGCGCCGCTAAACCCCGACTTGATGGCATCTTGTCACCGGCCCGAAACCGCCCCGCCACGATTCCCTCGGCGACCAATTGCCGGATGCGTTGCTGCAACGTGCCCTGCAAATTGCCGTGTAAAAAGAATGCCTCGGGGGGGATCGCCATTCTGGCCTCATATAACCGACAAACTGGACCTATAGCGCCAGCTTTCCTCTGGGCCGTCAAGCCCCCGCGCCGCGCCATACATAAATATTTCTTGCCTTATCATCATTTCATATTCGTTTTTCTTGCCTCATCGCATTTGCTAACCAGTACATGGATAACTCTGAGGACAGCATGCACAAAGCCATTCAACCCCTAACCCTGATCGACGGAACAAATGCGTTTTCATCGGTCGGCGTAATGGTAGACAGCCTGCACCCTGGGCCGACCCTGATGGTGACAGGTGATAGCAGCGCCGTACAAGAGGTCTATGACCGCATCACCGCCCTGCCCAGCATCGCCCATCTGCGCGGGCGACTGGCGATGGTCTTTATCGATCGTCTTGGCAGTGACAGCACGCTGCCACCTTCGGTGTCCGAGCGCGTGGGCCATATCGATGACAGTCTGTTCTTGCCCTCATTGCCGCAAAACGCCACCGCACCCGAAGCGCAGACACGCGCCAAGGTCGAAGATTACTGGACCATCCTTGCGAAAATGTCGGGGCTGGGCATGATTTCTGGCCGCGGTGTCTCAAGCCGGCGGATCGCGGCCTTTTCACCCGAATTGCGCGCTTAACTGGCGCCGCAAAGCCCGCGCAAACGCGGGTTAAAATTTGGTTAACGGAAAAGAGAAAACCGTTTTATTTCAATAACAAGCCCGAATGACCGCACGCGGACATTCGGGCTTGCTTTCTGTTTGCCCGCCCCTTTCGGGGCAGATTTTGGGTTAGGAAAACTCGCGCGTCAGGGCCTTGTCAATCGCATCCGTGATCGCATCAATATCGTCAGCCGTCGCAATCAAAGCCGGCGCCATACACAGCGTATTGTTCAGCCCCGGCAGGCTCCGCGCGGTCATCCCGATGATGACCCCCTGCGCGGCACAATCGGCAACCACCGCCGCGATCCGCTTTTCCTCGGCCGGCTCTTTCGTGTCGCGATCAGCAACCAGCTCGGCCCCGCAAAACAGCCCCTTGCCCCGCACATCACCAATCACACGGTGCTTGTCCATCAGGTTTTGAAGGTTGCCCATCAGACGCTTTTCCATCCGCAGCGTGTTGCCCAACAGGTCTTCATCTTCCAAAATCCGCAGGTTTTCCAAGGCCGCCGCTGGCCCGGCAGTACAGCCGCCAAAGGTCGAAATATCGCGGAAATAGCTCATATGATCGTTTGGGTCGTCCTTGAACTGGTCAAAAACCGCCTCGGTCGTGACCATGCAAGAAATCGCCGCATAACCCGAGGCCACACCTTTCGCCAAGGTTACGAAGTCCGGCTTGATCCCGAAGTTCTGATAGCCAAACCATGTTCCCGTACGCCCCATGCCGCAGACGACCTCATCAATATGCAGCAGAATGTTGTATTTCTTGCAGATCTCTTGTACCCGCTCCCAATACCCCGCCGGTGGGACAATGACGCCCCCACCCGCAGTCATCGGCTCAAGGCACAGCCCCCCCACCGTATCGGGCCCTTCGCGCAAAATTACCTCTTCAATCGCATTTGCCGCCAGCTCGCCATAGTTTTCCACATCCCACTGCTTGCGATATTCCAAGCAATGCGGCACCTCGACAAACCCAGGCGCAAAGGGGCCATACTGGGCGTTACGCTCAACCTGCCCGCCCGCTGACATGGTTGCCAAGGTCGAACCATGGTAATCACGGTTACGGTACAGGATCTTATATTTCTTACCACCATGATGACGCGCCGAGATTTGGCGGATCATTTTGAACGCCTTCTCATTCGCCTCGGATCCGGACGACGCATAATAGACGCGGCTCATCCCCGGCATCTTTTCAATCAGCCGTTCGGCAAAAAGCGCGCTTGGCACGGTGCCTGTCGCACCGCCATAAAAGTTCATCTTGAGCACTTGTTCATACATCGCTTTGGCGATGCTCTCGCGGCCGTAGCCCACGTTCACCGTCCACACGCCACCCGAAACGGCGTCGATATATTCTTTGCCTTTGGCATCCCAAACCCGCAGGCCCTTACCCTCGACGATGATGCGCGGGTCGTTGGTTTCAAATGGCTTATGCTGCACCAGATGATGCCACATATGGGCGCGATCGGCCTCGATTACGCCCGACATATCATTGCCACGGGTCATGGTTTCCATAGTTACACCTTATGCGAAAAGCGGGCAGGCCTACTGCCACCCAGCAGAGATTGATCAAGTATTCTGATCCCAATCATCGTGCTTTGCCAAGCCCCCGCGTAGGGCCAGTTTAGGTGTAGATTTAGAGCCAGTTTTACTGGCCCTACCAGCCGATCAAAAACAGTGTAATCGCCGGAAATGCCACCAGAACCGCAACGCGCACCAAATCGGATGCCACAAAAAACAACACTGCCTTATAGGTTTCGGCCACGGGTGTATCGCGGTCCATCGTATTGATGATAAAAAGGTTCATTCCTACCGGCGGCGTTATCAATCCCACTTCGACCACGATCAGCACCAAAATACCAAACCAGATCGCCACTTGCTCGGCGTTGATCCGTGCCAGCGCACCCGCATTCACCCCGCGCAAACCCAGCGCAGAGACCTGATCGCGCGACAGCTCGGCGCCCTGCGCCAGCGTGGCCTGCACCGATTTCAACATTTCTGGTGCCAGATCAATGCCCTTGGCCAGTGCCTCCAACGCGCGGGCGGCATGCAAGTCAGCCATAGAAACGAACGCGAAATCAAGGCCTTGCACCACTGGCCAGAAAATCGGGATGGTCAGCAGAATCATCGACAGGCTGTCCATCACACAGCCGAGCAGTAAGTAAAACACCAAGATCAGGGTCAACACCAACCAAGGGTTAAACCCTTGCTCAACCACCCAGATCGCGGCTTCTTGCGGCACTTGGGTCAATGCCAGAAAGCCGTTGTAGAACGCTGCACCCAAAACGATGAAAAAGATCATTGCGGTGGATTTCGCAGTGGCAAAAAAGCTCTCGGCCAGCGTCGCGCGCGTCAGCCCACCTGTGCGCCACGCGATTAACGCTGTGCCAAATGCGCCAACGGCGGCGCCTTCTGTCGGGGTAAAGATACCCCCATATATTCCGCCAACCACTGCGGTAAACACCAGCAAAACCGGCCAAACATCCAGCAGAGCCTTCCACCGCGCGGCATAGCCCAAACGTGGCCCTACCCCCGCTGCGGCAGGATAAACCCGGACGTAGATAGAGATGACCAGCACATAACCCAGCGCCGCCAACAGGCCCGGAACAAAGGCGGCGAGAAACAGTTTGGCGATGTTTTGTTCGGTCAGAATCGCGAAGATTACCAAGACGATCGAAGGCGGAATAAGGATGCCTAACGTCCCACCTGCCGCCAAAACAGCCGTTGATAACCCGCCGGCATAGCCATGCGCCCGCAGTTCTGGCAAGGCCACGCGCCCCATCGTGGCGGCTGTGGCCAGCGAAGAGCCGCAAATCGCACCAAACCCCGCGCAAGCGCCAACTGCCGCCATCGCCACACCACCGCGCCGATGGCCCAGCCAGCTTTCAGCCGCTTTGAACAGTGCCTGTGACATGCCGCCAAGGGTGGCCAATTGCCCCATCAACAGAAACATCGGCACAATGGAAAGCGAATAGCTGGAAAAAGTGGTGTAGCTTTCTGATTTCAGCCGCGCGAGCGGCATACTCGGCCCGCCGCCAACCAGCGACAGCCCGACAAATCCGGCCAGAAACATCGCCAGCCCAATTGGCACGCGCAAAAAGATCAGCCCCAGCAATGCGGGAAAGGACCACAGGCCGATCGCCAGATCGCTCACTGTTCAGCCCCGATCATTGCGCGGCCCTGAACTGCCTCGGCCACCCGCAGCCCCGCCATAAAGACGCCAACGACAGCCGCCACTGCAGCCGCAGTCAACGACAATGCATAGGCCCACCAAAGCGGAAATTGCAGCAAAAACGTCGTCTGCCCGGTATGCAGCTTGCTGAACATGCCTGAGGCAAGCTGGACCGCGATCACAACCAACACCGCGGCAAAGATCACCTCAATCAACGCACGTAAAACCAGATTGAACCGTGCAGGCAGCCTATCGGTGAAAATACCAACCGAGGCATGCCCGCCCGTCATCTGGCACAGCGGCAGAAAGGCAAAAATAGCAAAGGCGATACCGGCTTCTATAAGCTCATAATCGCCTTTGATCACACCAACACCCGCGTCCAAAAACCACTGCGCAGGTTCGGCCAAAATGCCTTTGGCCTGCATCATATGCATCAGTTCATTCGCCTTGCGTCCTAGGATCGAAGCGCAGGTCATCACAATCAAACCTGTCAGCATCAGCCCGCCCAAATAGGCAAACACCTTAGATAAAACAAGGAAAAACCGATACATACCAAGTTAGTGGGCGGCTGCGTATTCGGCCATCAACGCCCGCGCCTCATCAATCAGCGCCTGACCGTCAATGCCTTTGGTCTGCATATCCGCCACCCAATCTGCATAAATCGGCGCGACAAGCGGCAACCAATTTGCTTCGGCATCGGCCTTGGAAATGGTTACGATCCGGTTGCCCATATCTACCGCAACTTGACGCGCAGGTGCGTCGGCATCCGCTTGCACGCCGCCCGCCCAAGCCGAGAATTCCAGCCCTGAATTACTGTCGATTACCGTTTTCAAGTCATCCGGCAGCCCATCATACACTGCTTTGTTCATCGCCAAAACGAATGTGATGTTATAAAGCGCAGCACCTGCAAACTCGGTGTGGTTATGCACCAATTCCGGCACTTTCAACGAACCTGTCACCTCCCAAGGGATGGTGGCACCGTCGATCACGCCTTTCGACAGCGCCTCGGGAATTGCGGGCACAGGCATGCCCACCGGCTCGGCCCCGAGCTTTTCCAACAGCAGGTTCACCATGCGCGAGGCGCCGCGAATTTTCATCCCTTGCAAATCGGCAGGTGTTTCGACCGGATCGGCAGTGTGGATCACGCCCGGCCCGTGTACCCAAGTGCCCAGCACATGCACGTCTTTGAATTCGGTGTCTTTCATATGCGCGTCAAACAGCTTCCAATAGGCATAGGACGCGGCGCAGGCATCGGTCACCATAAACGGCAGTTCCAACACCTCGGTCGATGGAAAGCGCCCCGGCGTATAGCCGACAACAGTCCATATCACATCGGCCACACCGTCAATTGCCTGGTCAATCAGCTCGGGTGGGGTGCCGCCCAGCTGCATCGAAGGAAAGCGGTCAATCCTGATCCGCCCGCCGCTGTCTTTTTCGATATTATCGGCCCATACATCCAGAATCAGCTTTGGCACATTGGCTTGCGCAGGCAAAAACTGGTGCAGCCTCAGCGTCACCTCTTGGGCAAGGGCGCCCGTAGCCATCACTGCAGCAAACGCACCACCCATTGCCGCCAGAACAGTTCTACGATTCGTCATCCTATCCCCCCAAAGGCAGCCCAACCCGTAGCGCCTAATGCCATGATTTCAGGTTTTTAAATAGCCCCTAAACTTAACCGACCGCCGTTGCGAACACAGCAGGTTTGCGTCGCTTTCATGTTGGAAACCGCCAATGTTTCAATCGTGCACCCGGCCCCTAATCGGCCCACTACGGCCACAGCCCAAAGGCCGCACTTGGCTGCTTTTTGCTGTTCGGCCAATGGACAACCGATAGCCTTGCCGACAAGGACCGCTGACAAAATTTGATCGCCCCTCAGAGCATTGGCCGCAGATCAGGGCCCGAATAACATGCGGCCACCCCATCGCAGCCTGAAACTACCAAGCGGACCGCCCACAGCCAGCGCTATGTGCTGTTGGGCGTGCTCTTGCGTTGCAGCCACAATGCACACCGAGTTTTCCCGCTCGCCCCGTGTTTTCACCCTTGCCCGCATCCGCCAGCGTTGCTAAATGGGGGATGTTGGAGGCGTGGCTGAGAGGCCGAAAGCACTCGGTTGCTAACTGAGCGTACGGGGAACCGTACCGTGGGTTCGAATCCCACCGCCTCCGCCAATACACCCTCTAAGCTGTTGTTTTTTATAGAGATAAACGACAGAAGATCCTGCTCCCATCATCAATACCATCATCAAGAAACTGCACCTCCGCGATTCCATTCTACTCCTCGGTTCTTGGCAGTTTGCCAAATAAATCTGTGTCTTCAGTACGACAGCCGACACTCAAGGCACTATAAGTAAGCACAAGGTTACCGAACTTCTCGGACAGCCAGTTTTGATGGTGTAGCATGACACAAACAGTACAAACGGTTTCCACCTACTTAAGCGTCGCACAAGTGGCGCTTCGCTTCGGGATGTCCGAAGCAACTATTTGGCGCTGGTGCAGAAACGATAAGTTTCCAAAAGCTTATAGATTGAGTAAAGGCTCCACACGCTGGCGGCTCTCGGACATCGAAGCGCATGAAAGCACGCTACAAGCTTGCTTCGTCGATTGCTACGACTTCCAGATTGCCTGTTAGCTATTCGAGATTGCGCACCGAACACACACAAAGCTTTGCAAGTGGCGTCAGAGGCTTGAATCGCCTTTTGCCATTTGCGCAGCAAGCCCTTCCGAGGGGGAATGGCTGTACCGCCCTGTACACAGCCCCTGCGGGACCAGCCGCCACACATCCTCGTCTACCAACTCCACCGCTACTCTAGAGCCTCCCTCAACGCCTGTACGCGCTCAAGGTTGATGCGTGGATCGTGACCGTTTGCGACGATACGAATGAACTCGATCCAGCCTTTCTCATTTTCGGTCAGGTGCTCCCAGTCAGAGACCATGTGCCGCGGCGTGGTGAAGGGGGTGTCGGTCATTTGCCGAAGACCCCGCGCAAGGTGGTTCGTGCTCGGCCTGTCAATCGAGGGTCGCTGCCGTCGGACGCATCACGCAGCTCTTGGAGCCAGCCTTGTTCGTTTGCGGTCACTGGTGAGCCGAAGCAGGTGATCAACGCCGCTGCTGCTGTTGTGCCGACCGACTGCTCCAGCGTAAGCCGCATCAGAAGGGCCGGATCAACCTCAAGCGCCTTTGCTAAGCCTGGAACACGGTCCAGTGCGAGTTTGGTAGAGCCCTGCTTGAGTTGCGTGATCATGTTCGAGTTCTTGAAGCCGGCCTCTTGTGCCATTTCTTGCTGCGATTTGCGATGGCTGATGGCGTCAACGCGCGCGTTGATGAAGAGTGTAGCTGCGGTATTTGCGTGTGGGTGTTTCATTGGTGCTCTCACTTTGTTTCTTTATATCAATCTTATAGATCGCAAAGTGACTGACGCACGTGGAGGGACGAAGGGACTTTGACAAAAGGTCGAAGTCCTAGAAGGGGTTGTGTCTCTGATGGGGGTGCCTCGGGCTGCCTCAAATGTTTTTTGAAACAAACCCTCCAGGGCGCGCAACTACATTCTAATCTTGATCAGAGAGGTATGCGCCATCCCTACGTCGGATCTGCGAAATTTGAAGTTGACAACGAGCAAGCTGTAACATGATCTGCAGCGATGGAGATCATAAAAAATATCAAATTGCTGGAGGGGATGGGGATATACGCTGATCGCGGCGCGGGCTCGCCCCATCTCCAGTTCCGCCGATACAACCTCGTATATGGTTTCAATGGTTCGGGGAAGAGCACTTTGTCGCGCCTTTTTGCGAGCCTGGAGGCAGGCAAGCCGCACACCAAGCTTCCGACAGGCGGGTCATTCGAGGTAGAGCTGGGCGATGGCTCTGCATTCGGGTGCCCGCGCAAACCCGTCGGTCTCGAACGGCGGCTGCTTGTCTTCAATTCGGACTACATTGAAATGAACCTGCAATGGGACGCAAAGCGCGCGAACCCTGTGTTCTACATCGGCGCGGGTCAGGCTGAAGCTGCGAACGAGCTGACGAAGGTTGAGGAGAGCATTATCCAAGCGGCTGCAAAAAAGGAAGTTGCATCCGTTGCGGAAAAAGCCGCGGAGAAAACGTTCGCCAACTACAAGAGAGAGCGCGCGAAATCAGTTGCATCCCGCCTCCACCTTGGCAACCGCAAGTACGAGGCACCAGCCCTCGCCAGGGACTACGACGCCTGGAAGGATGATGATCGGCCAGCACTCACGGACAACGAACTGAAAGCGGCCGAGGAAATGTGTAGGCTTGATGAGCCGATGGAGAGCCTCGAGACGGTGTCGTTCGACAATGCGGCCATTGAGAGGGCTTATCGTTTCATCGTCGACGTCTGCGGCCAGTCGCTAGCGACCGTGGCGCTCGACGAGGTGCAGCAATATCCCGACATACTGCTTTGGCTGAAGCACGGGCATGAGTACCACGAGGCTCACGCGATCACCGACTGCCTCTTCTGCGGTAACGCAATCTCGGCCGAGCGCCGCACGCTACTCGCCGCCGCCCTTGACGAAAGAGTCGATCAATTCATCACACGTCTCAACAAGACTGCCGAGCGACTGAGTGGTCTCATCGTTTCGTCGACTCAAGTTGGCACTCAAATACCCGCCCTAGACCAACTGGCAGTGGAGCTGCGGGCCGGTTTCAGCGCTGTTCGGGAAGATGTGTCGAAGGACGTGCGGCTGCTCGCGTTGCAACTGGGCTCGTTGCAGACCGTCCTCTCAGCAAAGCGAGAGAGTCCAGCGACGCCCGCCGAGATGAAGGACGTCGCAGCGGAGGCCGATGTGATCGCCACGGCTGAGCGACTTGCCGCTGGCATAGCGACCGTCAACGAGGTCATAACGGCTCACAACCAAGCGGTCTCAGATTTCACAAAGCGCAAAGGAAACGCCGAGACATCGATACGACGACACTTCATCGTCGACGGCCGCGAAGAATACGCGAAGTCGGCAAAGGATTTTGATGAGGCCACCTTCAAGCTGAATGTCGCGGTCAAGAATGCTACGGTGTTGCAGAAGAGGGCGGACGAGCTCCGCCAGCAGATAAGGACACATGGACCCGCTGCAGGGGTAATCAATAAGCTGATCGCGGCTTATCTCGGGCATGCCGAGCTCACGATCAATCCCATCGATGACGGCTACGAACTCCAACGGCACGGAACGCCGATCACCGGCATCCCGAGCGAAGGCGAAAAGACTGCAATAGCGATATGCTACTTTTTGTCGTCCATTGAGGCAGACAACCGGAAAGTGAAGGACCTTATCGTGGTCGTCGATGATCCAGTGTCGAGCCTAGACACGAAGGCGCTGAATTTCGCGTGTTCCCTCGTGAGGAGCCGCCTCGAAAAGGCTGCGCAGGTATTCATCCTCACCCACAACCTCCAATGCATGAATGAGTTCAGGAAGGCTTGGAAAGGCAAGGCCCGTCCCTCGGACGGCAAAAAGCCGACGGCGACGTTCCTCTTCATCGACGTAACGATCCCGGAAGGGCAGCCCCGTCGGTCCTCGACGATCATCGAGATGTCGAAGTTGCTCCGCGAATACGATTCCGAATACCACTTCCTCTTCAGCCACGTGCTAAGGTTCGTGGAGCACCCTGACGCTTACGACGACCATGGTTACATGATGCCTAACGTGATCCGACGGGTGCTCGACGTGTTCCTAGCCTTTAAGTGTCCAGGCGGCGGCGGGCTGCCCGGACAGCTCGATACGCTGTGCGCCGACTACCCCGAACTTGACCGGGAGCATCTGACCGCCCTAGAACGGCTCGCCCAAGTCGAATCTCACTCTGACAACATTGACGACTTGGTGTCCTTCTCTACCATGACGCTGGAGGAAACGAGAGGAGCGGCGGCCTCGCTCTTTCACACGATTGAGAAAGTCGATGCAAACCACTTTAAACGGCTGAAGAAGCTCTGTCGCTAAACACCGGGGCTGACGGCGACCGCCGATTTCATCGTTGCACGGCCTGTCAGTTACTCCCATTTCACCGCTCGAAAGGTTAGACGGAAGTTGCCTTGCAGCTGGTGCCCACAGAACGGACATTCATCGCTGTCGTAGCGAAAGTCCGCCCTTCGTGTAAAAGGCAGATTGCATGTTGCGCCAGATCGCTTTTGTCAACATCGGAGCCTCATTCTGTCAACATCAGCCTCCTTTCTGTCAACGTTGAATGTGCAAAACGCCTAAATCTTGTTGCGCTTCAAGCTGCAAAGTTGACACTCTGTAAACGCGCCGCTGCACAAATCCCCTTAATTCATTGGTCGAAACGCACTTTCACCGAAAACTAGGTTGACAGATTTCCGCGTAAAGGCCTTTTTTGTAAACTCTGCCCTTTGAATGGACTTCATATCCGGAATGCAAAAGAACGAAATTGTCTCAACGCCGATCGAAATCTGAGAAGACCGGCATCGGTTGCAACGCACATTTTTCGTTTTGCACGACTGGTAACCTCAGCGGTATATCTTTCGGATCAGTCGAACAGTCGACTTAGAAATACCAATCGGCCTCCGTCGTATGATGGTCCATCTCACTGATAGGTTTGCTATATAGCAACATCGGCTGCGCAAAATTGCTCGTATCAGACAGCAGCGCGTGGGGCGCGCTCTGCACGCGCTCGGCGACCTGACAGCTACCGTTGGTCATTCTGAAGAGAGAACGTGCTCTGGCGGTCACGCCAGTGAGTCAGGCAGAGTCGCTGGGTGTGATATGAACGACGCTGATGCCGCTGACGGTAACTGTGCGCGGGCATTGATGGCTTGACTGCGCGCGGGCATGCGCTGCGAACGTAGGTGTGGAGGCTTGATGCGCCGATCTGGTTTGGTTGCCTCGCCGTGTTCGTACGCAAGCTCTCCACGCGGTGACATGGGCGGCTGCGTGTTCATCTATGGATAGCTGCGCACATTCGCTGCGACGTTAGCCTGTCGACCTCCGCATAGATCCGTTTTGAGTTTCAGGTCTGCTCCACCAAACGCTGCCAAAACGACGCCGTTGAGAAGGGCGCGCAGCCGTTGCCCTTCTCGCCCGTATGCTTAAATAATTGTCCTGAAGTCTTGAGCATTCTACATAAATTTCTGGTAAGAAACATGAAGGTTTGGCGGGGGTCTTGTTTCCGAACCAGCCAGATAGAGCAGCAATTACAGGCTTCCTGAGCAAATTCAGGCCAAGCTGTCTTCGGCGCTCTATTAACAATAACTTATAGATATCCCTCTCATGTATTCAGAATGTTGATTGTCATTGAGAACTGACCCGGCATTTTCATCGAGATCTGACCCACCCAGCCGTTATGATCTGCTGGTTATGATGGCGTCAATGCTGTTGCCTCCTTTCGCTTTTTCTTCGCTGTTTCGGAGCTGGCCTTGAAGCGGTAGCTGTCATTGCCGGTCTCGAGGATGTGGCAGCGATGTGTGAGACGATCGAGCAGTGCTGTGGTCATTTTGGCATCGCCAAAGACGCTGGCCCATTCACTGAAGCTCAGGTTGGTGGTGATGATGACGCTGGTGCGTTCATACAGCTTGCTCAGAAGATGGAAGAGCAACGCGCCGCCGGAGGCGCTGAACGGCAGATATCCCAGCTCATCCAGGATCACCAAGTCGGTTTTGACCAGCGCCTCAGCGATCTTCCCGGCCTTGCCTTGGGCCTTTTCCTGCTCCAGTGCGTTGACCAGTTCAACCGTCGAGAAGAAGCGGACGCGCTTACGGTGATGCTCGATGGCCTGAATGCCAAGGGCGGTTGCAACATGCGATTTCCCTGTTCCCGGACCTCCGATCAGCACCACATTCTCGGCCGCGTCCATGAACTCACAACGATGGAGTTGTCTGACTAAGGCTTCACGGA
>NZ_LGHT01000027.1 GCF_001202035.1 Pseudorhodobacter wandonensis
CATGATCCCGCTGGAGATGCCATCGTCATCATGCTGCGCAGCCTGAAGATGCCAGGCATGGCGCAGGCTGTGCAGGATCTGCATGAGCAAGGATCGCCCGCATTTGAAGCCGCCATGCCGATCCTGTCGCAACTGCTCAAGGCGGAGATGGCCGAGCGCGAGGTGCGCTCTATCGCCTATCACATGAAGGCGGCCCGCTTTCCGGCTTACAAGGACCTTTCCGGCTGCGACTTTGCCGCCAGCGAGATCCGTGAAGCCTTAGTCAGACAACTCCATCGTTGTGAGTTCATGGACGCGGCCGAGAATGTGGTGCTGATCGGAGGTCCGGGAACAGGGAAATCGCATGTTGCAACCGCCCTTGGCATTCAGGCCATCGAGCATCACCGTAAGCGCGTCCGCTTCTTCTCGACGGTTGAACTGGTCAACGCACTGGAGCAGGAAAAGGCCCAAGGCAAGGCCGGGAAGATCGCTGAGGCGCTGGTCAAAACCGACTTGGTGATCCTGGATGAGCTGGGATATCTGCCGTTCAGCGCCTCCGGCGGCGCGTTGCTCTTCCATCTTCTGAGCAAGCTGTATGAACGCACCAGCGTCATCATCACCACCAACCTGAGCTTCAGTGAATGGGCCAGCGTCTTTGGCGATGCCAAAATGACCACAGCACTGCTCGATCGTCTCACACATCGCTGCCACATCCTCGAGACCGGCAATGACAGCTACCGCTTCAAGGCCAGCTCCGAAACAGCGAAGAAAAAGCGAAAGGAGGCAACAGCATTGACGCCATCATAACCAGCAGATCATAACGGCTGGGTGGGTCAGATCTCGATGAAAATGCCGGGTCAGTTCTCAATGACAATCAACAGGTGGGGGCCTTATTTCGGTCGAAACCGCCGCAGAACAACCCGTCCGTCTGCTCGAATCCGGCCCGGCAGGCGGCGCGATCTTTGCGGCCGATTATGCCCGCGCGCATGGCTTGGATCGGGTGTTGTCATTCGATATGGGCGGAACCACAGCCAAGATTTGCCTGATTGAGGATGGCACCCCGAAAACCGCCAACAGCTTTGAGGTTGCCCGCACCTATCGGTTCAAAAAGGGGTCAGGCATGACGGTATCGACCCCCGTGGTCGAGATGGTCGAAATTGGCGCGGGCGGCGGGTCGCTCGCCACGATCGACAGTCTTGGCCGTGTTCAGGTTGGCCCGCGTTCGGCCGGGTCCGAGCCGGGCCCTGCATGCTATCAACGCGGTGGGGTGAACCCGACTGTGACCGATGCCAATCTGGCGCTGGGGCGGCTTGATCCTGATAACTTTGCAGGCGGCGCCATCCCCCTGTCGGCTGCCGATGCCAATGCGGCGATTGCACGGGTGTTGGCTGGGCCATTGGGCGTAGTGACCGACGAAGCGGCCTTTGGCGTGACCGAAATGGTTGACGAAAACATGGCCAATGCGGCGCGCGTGCATACGGTCGAAAATGGCCGCGATATTGAACATTTCACCATGATCGCCTTTGGGGGCGGTGCGCCGCTGCATGCGTGCCGTCTGTGCGAAAAATTGGGAATTGCCGAGTTGCTTATCCCGCCCGGCGCCGGCGTTGGCTCGGCCATCGGGTTCTTGAAAGCGCCTTTCAGCTATGAGGCGACGCGCGGGTTGTTCCAGAAACTTGCCAGCTTTGACGCGGCTGCGGTGAATGCCGCATTGACCGATATGGAGGCCGAGGCCCGTGCCTTTGTGCGGGCGGGGGCCAGCGATGCGCCCACAGTGGAAAAACTGACGGCTTTTATGCGCTATTCGGGCCAAGGCTGGGAAATCCCCGTCGCTTTGCCCTATCGGCTTTTTAAAGCTACCGATCTGAATGAAATCCAAGCGGCGTTTGAGACGGTTTACCGACAGCTTTTCGGGCGCACGATTGATGGTCTTGCGATTGAAATCACCAATTGGTCGTTAATGGTGGCGACTGTTTTGCCCTCGGCAGTACCGGTCACGCGCCTTTACGAAGGCACCGAGGCTGTCAGCCCGCGCCCGCGCCACTTCTACGATGCCGCCGTGCGCCAGATGGTCAAAGCGCAAGAGGTTTCCCGCGCCGACATGACCGCAGGCAAGGTGGTTCAAGGCCCTGCCGTGATCGTCGAAGACGAAACCAGCACAATCGTAACCTCGGCCTATCAGGCCATCGGGCAAAGTGACGGCAGCCTGCTGTTGTGCCGTAAAGGAGCCGCAAAATGACCCGTCATAATGCCCCCACCGCCATTGATTTCCAGATTATGTGGAACCGCCTGATCGCAGTGGTCGAAGAACAGGCGACAACGCTGATCCGCACAGCCTTTTCCACATCCGTGCGCGAGGCGGGCGATCTGTCGGCAGGTCTGTTTGACCGGCAGGGGCGGATGATGGCGCAAGCCGTTACCGGAACGCCGGGCCATGTAAACGCCATGGCAGAAAGTGTCACCCATTTTGTGCGCGAAATCGGGCTGCAAAACATCCATGAAGGCGATGTTTTCATTACCAATGACCCTTGGCTTGGCACCGGGCATTTGCACGATATTACGATGGTTTCGCCCAGCTTTCGCGGCGGCGTGCATATCGGGTTTTTCGCCTGCACGGCACATGTGGTCGATATTGGCGGTCGCGGCTTTGGCCCCGATGCGAATGAGGTTTATGAAGAAGGCCTGCTTATCCCGATCATGAAATTTGCGGCGGCGGGTGCGGTATCGCAAGATCTGGTTCGTATCGTGCGCGCCAACGTCCGCGCCCCTGATCAGGTGGTGGGCGATCTCTATTCCTTGGCGGCCTGCAATGAGGCAGGCGACCGGCGCTTGCAGGCGATGATGGGCGAGTTTGGCATTGCCGATCTGGATGGCCTGTCGGATTTCATCATGCAGACCAGCCGCGCCGCCACGTTGGCCGCCATCGCTCAGGTGCCGGACGGTATGTTCTCGCATCAGATGCAGGTCGATGGCTATGACGCGCCGGTTCAGATGGTGGTAAGCCTGACAATCAAAGGCGAGACACTAAAGGCCGATTTTGCAGGCACTTCGGGGATGAGCCGTTTTGGCGTGAATGTGCCAGAAGTCTATACCCGCGCCTATGCTTGCTATGGCCTCAAATGTGCGATTGCACCCGAAGTGCCGAATAACACAGGCTCGCTTGAGCCGTTTGAAATTTCCGCACCCGAGGGCTGCATTCTGGCGGCCAAACGCCCCGCGCCGGTATCGGTGCGCCATGTTCTCGGCCATCTCGTTCCGGATGTGGTGCTGGGGGCTTTGCATCAGGCCATGCCCAACACGGTGCCAGCCGAAGGGGCGTCGGCGCTATGGAACATTCAGATCGCCGCGCGGGCGAGCGACCCTGCGTCCGGCCTGCCCAATGCCGAGGTGCTGATGTTCAACTCGGGCGGCACAGGCGCGCGGCCTGCGTTTGACGGGCTGTCGGCCACGGCATTCCCTTCCGGCGTATCAACCATGAGCGTCGAAGCGACCGAGCATGTCGGCCCGATTACCGTCTGGCGCAAGGATTTGCGTGCAGGGTCTGGCGGCGCCGG
This sequence comes from Pseudorhodobacter wandonensis, assembly GCF_001202035.1. Lineage (GTDB taxonomy): Bacteria > Pseudomonadota > Alphaproteobacteria > Rhodobacterales > Rhodobacteraceae > Pseudorhodobacter > Pseudorhodobacter wandonensis. Next base: position 3,534 of record NZ_LGHT01000027.1, read on the forward strand.
TACGCAGCGCGGGGGCTTGGGGCAGGTGATCGAGATAGAGCCGCGCGAGGGGTATGACTTTTACTTCAACGCAATGTTTGACCGTGTTCAAAACCCGGCCCGCGGTCGCGATGGTGGCAAACCGGGTGCGCTGGGCAAGGTCGAGCTGACCGATGGCACCGAATTGCGCAGCAAAGGCCGACAGTTGATCCGCCAAGGCCAGCGCTTGCGGCTCAGTCTGCCGGGCGGTGGTGGCTTTGGCCCACCTGCCGCGCGATCAAAGGCGCAAGTTGCCGAAGACCTTGCGGCAGGCTTTATCACGGATGAACAGGCAAAGTCGGACTATGGATTTGACACATAAGGATAATAACATGACCGCTCAACCTATTGCCCTCGTCACCGGTGCTGCGCAAGGTATCGGATACGCCTGCGCTAAGGCCTTGGCCGAAGATGGCGCCTTGGTGATCCTTGCCGATATCAACGCGGCAGGCGTTGCCGCTGCTGCGACCAAACTGGGGCGCGGTGCTGTCGGCATGGCCTGCGACATGGGCGACCCTGCCCAGATTCTGGCCCTTTTTGACCGGATAGAGGACGAGCATGGCGCCGTTGAAATTCTGGTCAACAACGCGGGCATCGCCAAGCCGGGGCCGTTTTTGGAAACCTCATTAGAGGATTTCCAAAAGGTGATCCAAGTGAACCTGACAGGCACGTTTCTGGCAATACAACGCGCGGCAAAAACCATGGTCGCCAAACAGATCGAGGGCGCAATCGTCAATATGTCTTCGGTCAATGCCGTTGTGGCGATCCCGTCGATTGCCGCCTATTGCGCGTCAAAAGGGGGCGTGATGCAGCTGACCAAAGCCGCCTCATTGGCGCTTGCCCCGCATAACATCCGCGTCAATGCCGTTGGCCCGGGGTCAATAGATACCGAGATGATGGCCGGCGTGAATGCCAACCCCGAAGCCATGAAAATGGTTATGTCGCGCACGCCTTTGAAACGGATTGGCGAGCCGCGCGACATTGGCGATGCGGTGGCCTTTCTGGCCAGCAAACGCGCGAAATATATCACCGGCGAAACCATCTATGTCGATGGCGGTCGTCTTGGCATGAACTACACCTGCTGAGGTTTGACATGACATCACGCTACAATGAGGTCTATGCCGCGTGGCAGGCCGATCCGGTTGCTTTCTGGGCAGAAGCCGCAAAAGAGATAGATTGGATAAAACCCGCCGATCAGGTCTTTAATCCTGACAGCGGGGCCTACGGCCGTTGGTTTGACGGCGCCTTGTGCAACACCTGTTGGAATGCTGTTGATCGGCACGTTGCCGCAGGACGGGGCGAAACCCAAGCCCTGATCTATGACAGCCCGGTCACCAATACTGTGACGCGTTACAGTTTTGCCGAACTGCAGGCCGAGGTCGTCGCGCTTGCCGCGGTAATGCGCGGGCTGGGTGTGGCACGCGACGACCGTGTGGTGATCTACATGCCGATGGTGCCGCAGGCGGTATTTGCGATGCTGGCCTGTGCGCGCCTTGGCGCAGTGCATTCCGTGGTTTTCGGCGGTTTTGCGGCACAAGAGCTGGCAACACGGATTGACGACGCCACGCCAAAACTTGTGATCTCCGCCTCATGCGGCATCGAGACAGCACGGGTCATCGCCTATAAACCATTGCTCGACGAAGCGATTGCACTCTCGGCCCATACGCCTGCGCATTGTCTGATATTGCAGCGTGACACTTTGGCCTGCGATCTGGCAGCCCCGCGTGATGTCGATTATGCGGCGGCCGTCGCTGTCGAGAAGGCCGCAGCCACACAGGTACGATGCGTTCCAGTCGCGGCAACGGATCCGCTTTACATCCTGTATACATCTGGAACCACCGGCCAGCCCAAGGGCGTCGTGCGCGACAATGGCGGCCATATGGTCGCGTTGAAATGGTCGATGGCGCATCACTACGGCGTCAAACCCGGTCAGGTGTTCTGGGCGGCGTCAGATGTGGGCTGGGTCGTGGGCCACAGCTATATTTGCTATGGTCCGTTGCTGCACGGCTGCGCAACGGTGCTTTACGAAGGCAAACCCGTCGGCACGCCCGATGCGGGGGCGTTTTGGCGGGTTATTCAAGATCACAAGGTTACCGCCTTGTTCACAGCCCCAACCGCATTTCGGGCGATCAAGAAAGAAGACCCGACGGGCGCCCGAATTGCCGATTATGACCTGTCACATTTCCGCACATTGTTTTTGGCGGGGGAACGATCCGATTCCGCAACCGTAGAATGGGCGCAAGCCAAGCTGCAGCGCCCTGTGATTGACCATTGGTGGCAAACCGAAACCGGCTGGCCAATGTCGGGCAATCCTGTCGGTTTGGGTGCTTTCGCGGTCAAACTCGGCTCTCCGGGCAAGGCAATGCCGGGCTATGACATCCGGGTTCTGGATGATGCCGGCCAACCTGTACCGGTGGGAACCTTGGGCAATATCGTGTGCAAACTGCCGCTGCCACCCTCCAGCTTTCCCACGCTCTGGAATGCGCATGCACGGTTCAAGACCTCTTATCTCGATGAATTTCCGGGCTATTACGCCACATCGGATTCCGGCATCATTGATGATGACGGCTATGTTTTCATCCTGTCGCGGACTGATGACATCATCAACGTAGCGGGGCACCGGCTATCTACCGGTGCGATGGAAGAGGTTATTGGCGGCCATCCAGACATTGCGGAATGCGCGGTGATCGGTGTGGCGGATGCCGTCAAAGGGCAAATGCCCTTGGGTCTGTATGTGCAAAACAATGGATCGAACCGCGAGGCAAGCGCGTTGGAGGCCGAACTGGTCAAACTCATGCGCGCAAAGATCGGTGCGGTGGCAGCCTTCAAAACCGCAGTCTGTGTGGCCCGCCTGCCAAAAACACGGTCAGGCAAAGTGCTGCGCGCAACGATCCAGAAAATCGCCGAAGCACAGGATTTCAAGATGCCTGCCGCCATCGACGACCCTTTGATCCTGGATGAAATCCGGGCCGCCCTGACCGCGCGCAACCTGATTGCCGCCCCGCAATGACCGTTTGCAACAGAAAGAGTTCATCATGACCCCAGCCGTAGAAATGCGCGATGTTCAAAAATACTACGGCACGTTCCACGCGCTTGTTGGTATCAATCTGGCTGTCTCCAAAGGTGAAAAGGTGGTCATCTGCGGGCCGTCCGGCTCTGGCAAATCGACGTTGATCCGCACCATCAACCAGCTTGAGGAACACCAAGCCGGTGACATCTTGATCAACGGCCAGCCCATTAGCGCCGATGCACCAAACATCGAGGCCATGCGCCGCGAGATCGGTATGTGCTTTCAGCATTTCAACCTGTTCCCACATCTGACCATTCTGGAAAACTGCACGCTCGCCCCGATGCTGGCGCGAAAAACGCCGCAGGCCGAAGCCGAAAAAACTGCGATGGCCTTTCTTGAGAAAGTTCAGATTGCCAATCAGGCCAAAAAATATCCCGGGCAGCTTTCGGGCGGGCAGCAGCAACGCGTCGCCATCGCCCGTGCCCTGTGCATGAAGCCGCAGGTCTTGCTGTTTGATGAGCCGACTTCGGCGCTGGATCCCGAAATGATTGGCGAAGTGTTGGATGTTATGACAACACTGGCCCAAGAAGGCATGACGATGATTTGCGTCACACATGAAATGGGGTTTGCCCGACGCGTGGCTGATCGGGTTATCTTTATGGATGCCGGGCTGATTGTTGAAGAAAACAACCCTGAGGCCTTTTTTACCGCCCCGCAAAACCCGCGAACCAAGGCCTTTCTGGATCAGGTGCTAAGCCACTAGCGGCATGTGGCATAGCGATCTCTTTCGTGCCGCGGCCCGTTGGATGCCGCGGCTTAATTGGCAGCGTCCGCACACCGGACCCCTTTGGAGGCAGCCGCAAGCTTTGCCAATAAAGTGACGCAATATTGGTCTTTATGCGTATATTATAGGCAGTTTTGGGCTTTATCAGGCTTTGTCGGTGCAATCGTGCAGGCATTCTTGTCAGGATGTGCCCTCAAATATACCGATTGAAAAATGCCAAACCCGTTGCGAATTCTTGTCCTCGAACCCGATCCCAACCGCGCCACAGCCATCAAGGATGCGCTGACAGCCGGGGGTTGGTCTGATGTCACGGTTCTGCCCGAAATGGTCGGCCTTGCGCGCCGCCTTACCGAAATCAATCCCGATATCGTCTTGATAGACCTGACGAACCCCAGCCGGGATGTGCTGGAACAGGTCAGCGCCGCGTCTGATGCAAAAGGCAGGCCAGTTGCGATGTTTGTAGACCAATCCGATGATAACATGACCAGCGCCGCAGTGGCCGCAGGCCTAAGCGCCTATGTCGTCGGTGATCTGGTACCCGAACGTATCAAGCCGGTTCTGCAAACCGCCATTGCGCGTTTTCAGATGATGAGCCAGATGCGGCTTGAACTGGAAGTCGCCAAGAAAGCCTTGGCTGATCGCAAGATTATTGACCGTGCCAAAGGTCTGCTGATGCGCGCCAAAGGCATTTCCGAAGATCAGGCCTATGCCTTGCTGCGCAGCACCGCCATGGACCAAAAGCGCAAGGTCATTGATGTGGCCGAGGCCTTGATAACAGCGACGGATTTGTTGAGATGAACTGTCGTTTGCTGAATTGCGGATATGTGTCGCTGGTCGATTGTGCGCCCTTGGTCATCGCCAAGACGCTGGGTTTCGCCGAGGAGGAGGGGATTGCGCTGAACCTGTTGCGCCAGCCTTCCTGGGCCGCACTGCGCGATCTTTTGGCGATGGGCCATCTGGATGCCGCACATATGTTGGCGCCAATGCCTGTTGCAATGTCATTGGGGCTAAGTGGCCAGCACGTGCAAACCGATGCCTTGATGGTGCTTTCCATAAACGGCACCGTCATCGGCACCTCTGCAGCACTGGCTGACAAAATGCGCGGGGCAGGGTGGAAAGGCGGCTTTCAGGATCCAATAGGCACGCGTGCCGCGCTGATTTCGGTCAGTGACAAGCCTGTGCGCGTGGGCGTGCCGTTTCCCTATTCCATGCACCGTTTGCTGTTTTCCTATTGGATGGGCGATGCGGCCGCACGGTTCAAGCTGGTCACAATGCCGCCGCATCTGATGGCCGATGCCGTCGCTGCGGGTGATCTGGATGTGTTTTGCGTTGGCGAGCCTTGGGGGTCGGTTGCCGTGAACAGTGGCACGGCCGAACTGATCTTGCCCGGCGCAGCGATCTGGCAGTTTGCACCTGAAAAGGTGCTAGGCGTGCGCCGCAGCTGGGCAAGCGAGCACCCCGAGACAACCGGCGCGCTTATGCGGGCGATTTATCGGGCGGCCTATTGGCTGGATCGTCCGGAAAACCACGGTCTGGCAGCCGAAATCCTGTCCCGCTCAGACCATCTTGATTTGCCCGACGACGCCATAGACCGGGCGCTGACCGGTGAAATACTGCCCGTGCTGGGCGCCGCGCCTGTCAAAGTGCCCAATTTTTTGCGCTTCAATATCGGGGCTGCAAATTTCCCGTGGCGCAGCCAGGCGGGCTGGATCGGCGCGCAGATTGCAGCTTTGCACGGCCTCTCCCCGTCAGAAATCGCGCGTTCGGCGGCCACATGCTTTCGCCCCGACCTTTTTCGCGCCCATATTGCCCCGCTTGGCGTCGATCTTCCAATGACATCGTCAAAACCCGAGGGGTCTATGACAGATCACGGCGCAATCGCTTCGCAACGCGGGCAATTGATTCTTGGGCCAGATGCTTTTTTTGATGGCAAAATCTGTGAATTACCCCCCGCCTGATGCACATTTTTTGCGCACTTTCTGCATTGCAGCATAAATCCGGCACCTAGGGCGCGTTTTATTTGCGCTGCAGCAAGCAAGCCCGCATCTTAGGGTTAAGGAAGCACAGTGGCTTCCAAAGGCTTTCAACGAAGACAGCCGATAAGACAAGCAGCGCCGCTTGATAGACCTGATGTGCCCTCCTCCTCCCGCGCATTGGATCATCAAGCGGTTTTTTCATTTTCGCGACCTCACAAGGGACAGATCTATGAAGTATAAACTTGCGCATCTTGCACTGCTTTCCGCCTTGGCGACCACGCCGGCGATGGCCGAAATGCTGAAACTGGAAAAAGACGAGCTGAAATTCGGTTTCATTAAGCTAACAGACATGGCCCCACTTGCTGTGGCCTATGAGCAGCATTTCTTTGAGGATGAAGGTCTTTATGTAACGCTTGAAGCGCAAGCAAACTGGAAGGTGTTGCTGGATGGTGTGATCGATGGCCAGCTTGATGGCGCACATATGTTGGCAGGCCAGCCACTGGCCGCAACCATCGGTTACGGCACCAAGGCGCATATCATTACCCCGTTCTCAATGGATCTGAACGGCAACGCGATCACCGTTTCCAATGATATTTGGGAGCAAATGAAACCAAACGTGCCAATGGGTGCCGATGGCAAACCGCAGCACCCGATCAGCGCCAGCACCCTTGCCCCCGTGGTCAAATCTTACAAAGATCAGGGCAAGCCCTTCAACATGGGCATGGTTTTCCCCGTATCCACGCATAACTACGAACTGCGCTATTGGCTTGCCGCAGGTGGTTTGCAGCCCGGCTATTATTCCCCCGAGGATGTTTCGGGCAAGATTGGCGCGGATGTATTGCTGTCTGTAACCCCGCCGCCGCAAATGCCCGCGACGATGGAAGCTGGCACAATTTTCGGCTACTCGGTGGGCGAGCCATGGAACCAGCAGGCCGTGTTCAAAGGTATCGGTGTTCCGGTTATCACCGATTATGAGCTGTGGAAAAACAACCCTGAAAAGGTGTTTGGCGTCAGTGCCGAGTTTGCCGCAGAAAACCCGAATACGACGATTGCCATCACCAAGGCCCTGATCCGCGCCGCGATCTGGCTGGATGAGAATAACAACGCCAACCGCGCCGAGGCGGTCGAAATCCTGTCGCGCCCCGAATATGTCGGCGCCGACCGTGAGGTTATCGCCAACTCGATGACTGGCACCTTTGAATATGAAAAGGGCGACAAGCGCGATGTACCCGATTTCAACGTGTTCTTCCGCCACAACGCCACTTACCCCTTCTATTCCGATGCGATCTGGTACCTTACCCAGATGCGCCGCTGGGGCCAGATTGCCGAACCGCAAACCGATGAATGGTTTATCGAACAGGCAAAATCTGTTTACCGCCCAGACCTTTACCTGCAAGCGGCCCGTATGCTTGTGGATGAAGGTTTGGCAAACGAGGCCGACTTCCCTTGGGAAAGCGACGGGTTCAAAGCACCCACGCCGGCGGCCGATATCATCGATGGCATCCCCTACGATGGCCACACCCCCAACGCCTATATCGACAGCTTGCCGATTGGCCTGAAAGGCAACCAAACCGTCGTTGGCAATAATATCCAAGGCTAAACCGCTTGCTGCCCCGCCGGTTTGTGGCGGGGCAGCCCCCCAGACGCCCATCTGACACGCAGGACCAAAAGCATGACCGCAATTGACCCAGATACCCTTGGCAATACCGCAACCAAAGACGCGCGCCGCGCCCGTCTCTTTGCCCGCATCAACAAAGCCGATGTCTGGCTCAAGGCACTTGGTCTGCCATGGCTGACACCGATCCTTAAGGCGGCAGCAGGCGACAGCCCCAAGGCGCAGGCGGCCGAGGTGTGGCGCTTGCTTGGTGTACCGCTTTTGGCGATTTTGCTGTTTCTGGCCGCATGGGGGGCATTGGCACCCAAGGTTCAAACCTCGCTCGGGGCCATTCCCGGCCCGGCCCAGGTGTGGGAACAAGCAGTTAACCTGCATCAAGACGCCTTGCGCGAATATGTTAAGGAATCCTCGTTTTACGAACGCCAGGATGCCCGCAACGCCGAGTTGGTTGCCGCAGGCCGCGCGGATGATGTGAAAATCCGCCCCTATACCGGCCGCGCCACCTATTACGCGCAAATCTGGACCTCGATCAAAACCGTGTTTTTCGGCTTTCTGATTGCGTCTGTGATTGCAATTCCCTTGGGCATCGCAGCGGGTCTGTCGCCGATCGCCAATGCCGCCATCAACCCGATGATCCAGATTTTCAAACCCGTGTCGCCGCTGGCATGGCTGCCGATTGTGACGATGATCGTTTCGGCCACCTACGCCTCGGACGGGTACTTTGCCAAATCCTTTCTGGTCTCGGCCATCACCGTCACGCTGTGTTCGCTTTGGCCGACCCTGATCAACACCGCGCTGGGCGTGGCCAGCATCGACAAAGATCTGGTTAGCGTTTCCAAAGTGTTGAAAATGAACACCTATACCAAAATCACCAAACTGGTTCTGCCTTCGGCCCTGCCGCTTATCTTCACCGGTTTGCGCCTTAGCCTTGGTGTGGGCTGGATGGTGCTGATCGCCGCCGAAATGCTGGCGCAAAACCCCGGTCTTGGCAAATTCGTCTGGGATGAATTCCAGAACGGTTCCAGCCAGTCGCTTGCGAAAATCATGGTCGCGGTGCTGACCATCGGGATCATCGGCTTCTTGCTTGACCGTGTGATGTACGCCTTGCAATCGGCCTTTACCTTCACATCAAATCGGTGAGCGGTATGAGCATTCTTAGCATCAAAAACATGTCCAAAGGCTTTGGCCCCGCAGGCAACCGGGCCGAAGTTCTGAAGAACATTTCCCTAGAGGTGGCCAACGGCGAGTTTGTGGCGATCCTCGGGTTTTCCGGCACCGGTAAATCCACCTTGATGAACCTGATTGCCGGGTTGGAAATGCCCGATAGCGGCAGCCTGACCTTTAAGGGCAAGCCGATCGCAGGGCCGGGGCCAGAACGCGGCTTGGTGTTTCAAAGCTATTCCCTGATGCCGTGGCTGACGGTTGCCGGCAATGTCGGGCTGGCTGTCGATGCCGTGTTTCCGAAACTGTCTGCCGCCGACCGCAAAGCCAAGATTGACCATTATATCCAGATGGTTGGCCTTGGCCACGCCGCCCACCGCCGCCCGGCCGAACTGTCGGGTGGTATGCGCCAACGGGTATCTGTCGCCCGCGCTTTGGCGATGGATCCGGAAATGCTGTTGCTCGATGAACCGCTTTCGGCGCTGGACGCGCTGACCCGCGCCAATCTGGCAGATGAGATTTTGGAGATTTGGGAGCAGGATAAAAAGACCTGCATCCTGATCACCAATGACGTGGATGAGGCAATTTTGCTTGCCGACCGCATCGTATTGCTGAATCCGGATGGCACGCTGGCCGACCCGATCAAGGTTGGCATTGCCCGCCCCCGCGCACGCAGTGCCATGAACAATGATGCAACGTTCAAGGCCCTGCGCGCCAAGGTTACACAGCATCTGATGGATGTCGGCATCGCCGCCAAGACCGCCGATACGCGGGCCTTGCCGAACGTTACGCCAATCCATTCCCTGCCAGCCGTGGTGGCCGAGGCCCAAGCAGGCGGGCTGGAAGAACGCTATCTGAACTTCTCGCAACTGCATAAGATTTACCCGACCCCCAAGGGCCCGCTGACGGTGGTCGAAAACTTTGACCTGAAAATCAACAAGGGCGAGTTTATCAGCCTGATCGGCCATTCCGGTTGCGGCAAGTCTACGGTTCTGACGATGGCCGCAGGGTTGAACGCGATCTCCAAAGGCGCGATCCGCTTGGATGGCTGGAACGTCGAAGGCGCCGACCCCGAGCGCGCCGTGGTGTTCCAATCGCCCAACCTGTTCCCATGGCTGACCGCCAAGGAAAACGTGGCGATCGGGGTCGATAAGGTCTACCCCCGCGCGTCCAAGGCCGAACGTCAGGATGTGGTGGAATATTACCTTGAACGCGTGGGCCTTGGCGATGCGATGAACCGCGGTGCTGCCAGCATGTCGAACGGCATGAAGCAGCGTGTCGGCATCGCCCGCGCCTTTGCGCTTTCGCCGAAACTGCTGCTGCTGGATGAACCCTTTGGCATGCTCGACAGCCTGACCCGGTGGGAGCTGCAAGAGGTGCTGATGGAAGTATGGTCGCGCACCAAAGTCACTGCGATTTGCGTGACCCATGACGTGGACGAGGCGATTTTGTTGGCCGACCGCGTGGTGATGATGACCAACGGCCCGCAGGCAACCATTGGCAAGATCACCGATGTAAACCTGCCGCGCCCGCGCACCCGCAAGGCGCTGCTCGCGCATCCCGATTACTATTCCTACCGCCAGGAAGTGCTCGATTTCCTACAGGAATACGAACATGGCAATGCGCCCAAATCGCCCGCCTCTGGCACCAAACCGAAACCCAAAGCAATCGCAGCGGAGTAATGGCTATGAAACAGAAACTTGTCGTTATCGGCGCCGGCATGGCCTCGGGGCGGGTGCTGGAACACCTGCTCGACGCCGACCCGCAAGCCTATGATATCACCTTGTTCAATGGCGAGGCGCGCGGAAACTATAACCGCATCATGCTGTCGCCTGTGTTGTCGGGTGACAAAACCTATGCCGACATCGTAACCCATGATGACGATTGGTATGCCGCCAATGGTATCACCTGCCGCTTTGGCGAACATGTCGTCGCCATCGACCGCGCAGCCAAAAAGGTTACCGGCAAAAATGGCACCGTGTCATATGACAAACTGCTGATCGCCACAGGCTCGGCCCCGTTTATCATTCCGGTACAGGGCAAGGATTTGCCCGGCGTCATCACCTACCGTGATCTCGATGATACCAACGCCATGATCGCCGCCGCCGCCAAAGGTGGCAAAGCCGTTGTGATCGGCGGCGGCCTGCTGGGCCTAGAGGCCGCAGCAGGGCTGGCCGAGCGCGGCATGGACGTAACCGTATTGCACCTGATGGGCCATTTGATGGAACGTCAGCTAGATGAAAGCGCGGGCTTCCTGCTGCGCCGCGATCTAGAGAAAAAGGGCGTCAAGGTGATCTGCCGCGCCTCAACGGCCGCCATCTTGGGCGAAACCCATGTCGAGGCGGTGTTGCTTGAGGATAAAACCGTGTTGGGCGCTGATCTGGTGGTCATGGCCGTCGGTATCCGCCCCGAAACACGGCTGGCTAACGATGCAGGCCTGACCGTGGCGCGCGGGATAGAGGTGAATGCACAGTTGCAAACCTCAGACCCCGATATTTACGCCGTGGGCGAATGTGTCGAGTTCAACAATTACCTCTTTGGCCTCGTCGCCCCGCTCTATGATCAGGCCAAAGTAGTCGCCAATTCGCTGCTGGGCCAGAAAGATGCCTTTGTGGTCAAGGAACTGGCGACCAAGCTAAAGGTCACAGGTTGCGACCTGTTCAGCGCCGGTGACTTTGCCGAGGGCGAAGGCCGCGAGGATATCGTGTTCCGCGACCCTGCGCGCGGTGTCTATCGCCGCTTGGTGATCGAGGATGACGCGCTGATCGGTGCCGTGATGTATGGCGACACATCCGACAGCAACTGGTTCTTTGGCCTGATCAAGGACAAGACCGAAATCTCGGAAATGCGCGAAACCCTGATCTTTGGCCCCGCCTATCAAGGAGGGACCCCCCTGGACCCGTTAGCGGCCGTTGCAGCCTTACCGCGTGATGCGGAAATCTGTGGCTGCAACGGCGTTTGCAAAGGGACGATTGTCGATGCGATCAACGCAGGCGCCACCGATCTGGGCGCCGTGCGGGCAGTGACCAAGGCCTCGGGCTCTTGTGGCACATGCACAGGTTTGGTCGAACAGGTTTTGGCGGTGACGCTGGGCGATGATTTCGTGCTGCCCACCAGCCAGCCAATGTGCAAATGCACCGATATGACGCATGAAGACGTGCGCCGCATGATCAAAAGCCAAGAGCTGAAATCCATGCCCGCCGTCAGGCAGGCGTGTAACTGGACAACGCCAGATGGTTGCCACAGCTGCCGCCCGGCACTGAACTTTTACCTGTTGGCCGATTGGCCGCTGGAATACGCCGATGATCCGCAAAGCCGGTTCATCAACGAGCGCAAACACGCGAACATTCAAAAAGACGGCACATTTAGCGTGGTGCCGCGGATGTGGGGCGGCATCACCACCCCTGCGGAATTGCGCGCCATCGCCGATGCAGCCGAAAAATACATGGTGCCAACGGTTAAGGTAACTGGCGGCCAGCGCATCGATTTGCTGGGCGTCAAAGGTGAGGATTTGCCGAGCATCTGGGCCGATCTGAATGCCGCCGGCATGGTTTCCGGCCACGCCTATTCCAAAGGCTTGCGCACGGTGAAAACCTGTGTGGGCACCGACCATTGCCGCTTTGGCACCCAAGACAGCACCGGCCTTGGCATCAAGCTGGAAAAAACCCTTTGGGGGTCATGGACGCCGCATAAGCTAAAGCTGGGCGTGTCGGGTTGCCCGCGCAACTGTGCCGAGGCAACCTGCAAAGACATCGGGATTGTCTGCGTCGACAGCGGCTATCAGATCAGCATCGGTGGTGCGGCGGGCATGGATGTGCGCGAAACCGAGTTGCTTATTCAGGTTCCAACCGAGGAAGAGGCGATTGCCGTGATCAAGGCTGTTACCCAGCTTTACCGCGAAAACGCCAAATATCTGGACCGGATTTACAAATGGATGGCCAAGGTCGGCCTTGATTGGATCACGGCGCAAGTCAGCGACCTTGAAACCCGCACCGCACTTGTTGACCGGTTTGAACTGTCGCAATCCATCTACCGCACAGACCCTTGGGCCGATCACATCGCCAAAAATGCCGAAACCTATCAGCCCCTAGCAGACCTTACATTGGAGGCCGCAGAATGAGTGACTGGATCGATATTGCCGCCCTTGATGACATCGCCTTGCGCGGCGCGCGCGTGGTGAAAACCGCGCTGGGCTGTGTCGCCGTATTCCGCACCGCCACGGATGAGGTGTTCGCGATTGACAACACCTGCCCGCATAAAAAGGGGCCTCTGTCCGAAGGCATCGTGCATGGCAACTCGGTCACTTGCCCGTTGCACAACTGGGTTATCAGCTTGGAAACCGGCTTGGTACAAGGGCCGGATGTAGGCGCGGTCGCCACCTTTCCCACGCGGGTCGAAAATGGGCGGATCTTGCTTGACGCCACCACTTTGCGGGCGCGGGCGGCGGCATGAGCATCAAAACCACCTGCCCCTATTGCGGTGTCGGCTGCGGCGTGCTTGTGGCGGTCGATGGTTCGATAAAAGGCGACCCCGATCACCCCGCCAATTTCGGGCGGCTCTGTTCCAAAGGGTCGGCTTTGGGTGAAACCATTGGTCTTGAGGGGCGACTTCTGGCCCCGCAAATCAACGGGCAGGCGGCGGAATGGGATACAGCGCTGGATCTGGTTGCTGACAAATTCAGCGCGGCAATCCGCGAACATGGCCCCGATAGCGTGGCGTTTTACGTCTCTGGCCAATTGTTGACCGAGGATTACTACATCGCCAACAAGTTGATGAAGGGCTATATCGGATCAGCCAATATCGACACGAACTCACGGCTTTGCATGGCGTCGAGCGTGGCCGGCCACAAGCGCGCCTTTGGCACCGATACCGTCCCCGGCACGTATGAAGATCTGGAGCAGGCCGATCTGGTCGTGCTTGTCGGGTCCAACCTTGCCTGGTGCCATCCGGTGCTGTTTCAGCGCATCGTCGCTGCAAAATCGGCACGGCCGGAAATGCGCGTCGTCAATATCGACCCGCGCAAAACCGCGACCAGCGGGCTGGCCGATCTGCATTTATCCGTGGCCCCGGATGGTGACATCGCTGTGTTCAACGGGCTTTTGTGCCACCTGGCCGATACAGGCGCGGTGGACCACACCTATGTCGCGGACCACGTTAACGGGTTTGACGCTGCATTAGCCGCCGCACGCGCCAGCGACCCCAAAAATAGCGGTGTTAACGACGCCGATCTTGCCGCGTTTTACCAGCTTTGGGCCGGCACGAAAAAGGTGGTCACAGTCTATTCCCAAGGCGTCAACCAATCGGCCTGCGGCACCGACAAGGTTAACGCGATTATCAATTGCCACCTTGCCACGGGCCGCATCGGGCAGCCCGGAATGGGGCCGTTTTCCGTTACTGGCCAACCTAATGCGATGGGCGGGCGCGAGGTGGGCGGCCTTGCCAATATGCTGGCCAACCATCTGGATATTGAAAACCCCGATCACCGCGGGGCTGTCCAGAATTTTTGGAACAGCCCTACAATCAGCACCAAGCCGGGCTTGAAAGCGGTCGAATTGTTTGACGCCTGCGCGCGGGGCCAGATCAAGGCACTCTGGATCATGTCCACCAATCCGGCGGTCAGCCTTCCCGATGCCAACCACGTGGCCGCAGCGATCAAGGCTGTGCCTTTCACCGTTGTATCCGATATCATGGCCCGCACCGATACCGGTGATCTGGCTGATGTGTTGTTGCCCGCCACCGGATGGGGCGAGAAATCCGGCACAGTCACCAATTCCGAACGCGTGATCTCGCGTCAGCGCCCGTTTTTGCCCGCGCCCGGCGCCGCACGTCCAGATTGGCAAGTGCTCTGCCAGGTTGCGGCACGCATGGGCTGGGCCGATGCCTTTGCCTATACCGCGCCCGATCAGATTTTCCGCGAATATGCCGCGCTCAGCGAAACGGCGATCCGCTTTGACCGCGATCTCGACCTGACCGGCCTTGCCGACATAAACGCCAGCACCTACGACGCAATGGCCCCCGTGCAATGGCCCGTGCCAGCAAAGGGGCCAGCCGGCGGGCGCTTCTTTGCCAAGGGCAGGTTTTACCACCCTGACGGCCGCGCGTGGATGCTGCCGATTGCTGCGCCTGTTCAGGCGACAGGTCTGCGCCTAAACACCGGCCGGGTGCGTGACCAATGGCACACGATGACCCGCACTGGCAAATCCCCGAAACTGGGTGCGCATCTGGCCGAACCGTTTGTGGAAATCCATCCTGATGATGCACAGGCAAACGGTATTGCCCCCGCCACATTGGTCGCCGTCAGCAGCCCGCAGGGCCGTGGCATTTTCCGCGCCTTGCTGACCGATCGCGTGCAGCCGGGCCAAGTGTTCGCCCCCATGCATTGGACCCGCCAGAACAGCGCCAACAGCCACACCAATACGCTTGTCGCCGCCGTGATCGACCAAATCTCGGGTCAACCCGCCTCAAAGGGTAGTATGGTCGCCATGCAGCCCTTTGCCGCCAATTGGTACGGCTTTGTCGCCAGCCAAACGCCGATACAACCCACCGCGGACTATTGCGCCATTGCGCGCAGCACGACCGGATGGACCGCCGAGCTGGCCGGTACCGCTACACCAGACGATTGGACGGTGTTTCTGGCATCGCTGACGGGGCAGGGGGCCGATGCGGCCAGCGCTTATGTCGATGCAAAGACCGGACAAACCCGCATTGCCCTGACACATGACGGCGTTATCACGGCACTGCTTTTTGTCGGGCGCGAACCGGTTGCATTGCAGCGCCGTACCGTCACCCAGACCATCGGGCAATCGCAACCTTCCATCGGGGCCTTGGCCGGCCGTCCGGCAGGCAGCGGCCCGGACGAAGGCGCGATTCTCTGCTCGTGCTTTTCTGTCGGGGTCAACACAATCCAACAAGCGATTGCAGGCGGCGCGAACAGCCTTGCCGAGATCGGCGCGCGCACCTGTGCGGGCACCAATTGCGGCTCTTGCCGACCCGAGATCACCGCCCTTTTGGCGGCACACTTGCCGAAAATGGCCGCCGAGTAACACCTTGGCCGCCAAAGGCACCCGCCGCGCCACCACACGACAAGCGGTTGCCGTAGGTCAAGGACACGTGTAAGAAGCGTGCAGGAAAATAGGTCTGCGTAGCTCAGCTGGATAGAGCACAGGATTCCTAGTTCAAAATTGGGCGTTGTGTTTGGAAACGGCACAACGGATCTGCTCAAATTCGGGGAACGCTACGGTGCACATGCACCTTGCCAATCCCGAGCCAAGCCCCGAAAGGGGAAGGTGTAGAGACTGGTAGGGCAGCACCTAAAGGCCACAAGCCAAAGGTGAAGGGACAGTCCAGACCACGAACGCCCGCAAGGGCGGCGGTGAAAGCCGAAGTGGTATGAATCCTGGGGCCGTGGGTTCGAATCCCGCCGCGGACACCATTTTCCTATTCCATCCTTTGTTTGTGGCTTTGCGCTCAACAGGTGCGGGCATCAGCCTGCGGCTTGCGCGCCGGTGTTGCCCTGCGGCAGGGCGCGCTTGCACCAAACTGGACATTTTGTCCTAAAGATTTTCGGCCGACCCCCATTTTGTCCGTTTTGGCAATCGGTTCGGGGTGCTAAGCAACCCCGAGACGCCGGACGAAACGGAATGGATATGCCTTGGCATGAATGATATTTGGCAAGGCCTGGCCCAAGCGGCACGGCTTATTGTGGCCCGCGATGCCGATTTGATCGAAATCGCTACGCTGTCGCTTCAGGTCAGCCTTGGGGCAACGCTGGTTGCATCCCTGATCGGGCTGCCGCTTGGCGCGTGGCTTGCGATTAACCGCTTTCGTGTGCGGCGTGTGGTCATCGCGACGATGAACGCGCTGATGGGCCTGCCGCCTGTGGTCGTCGGCCTGTTTGTCTATGTGCTGTTTTCGCGCTCTGGCCCGTTTGGGGTGCTCGGGCTGTTGTTTACGCCAACTGCGATGGTCATTGCCCAGGTCATCATCATCACCCCCATCGTCGCCTCTATCTCGCATCAAGCCATCCGTGACCTTTGGGCCGATTACCACGACCTGCTGATCTCGCTGAACGCCAGCCGCACCCAGCGCATCAAGGCGCTGCTGTGGGATGGGCGGCGCGCGCTGATGACGGCATCGCTGGCAGGATTTGGCCGCGCGATTGGCGAGGTCGGCGCAATCATGATCGTCGGCGGCAATATCGACCACGCCACCCGCGTCCTGACCACCGCCATCGCGCTGGAAACCGGCAAGGGAGAGTTCGGCATGGCGCTTGCGCTTGGCTTTGTGCTGATCGCGCTGGCGGTGCTCGTAAACCTGACGGTGCATTTCCTGTCGCGCACAGAAAGGGGCAGCCGATGGTAAGCACTATCCTGCCGCTGACGGTTGAAAACATTGCGCTGCGCAGGCGCGGGCGCCGCATCCTTGGCCCGATTTCCTGGCAATTGGGCGGCACAGGCATTACCGTGCTGATGGGGCCAAACGGTTCGGGTAAAACCTCGTTTTTGCGCGCAATGCACGGGCTGGAACGCATTTCTGACGGCCGCCTGCACTGGTCTGCCCCGATTGACCAAACCCGCGCACGGCAAAGCTTCGTCTTTCAAACCCCCATTCTGATGCGCCGCTCGGTTGTGGATTGCATCGCCTATCCGCTGCTGCTGGATGGCGTGTCGCGCCGCATTGCCCGTGATCGCGCGGCCGAGGCAGCGACGCAGGTCGGGCTAGCCGCCATGCTTGACCAACCCGCGCAATTGCTTTCAGGCGGCGAAAAGCAAAAGCTGGCCTTGGCACGGGCCTTGGTGCGTGGCCCCGAATTGCTGTTTCTCGATGAACCCTGCGCCAACCTCGACGGCCGCTCGACCAGTGATATTGAAAAGATCCTGCTGGCCGCCCGCGATGCCGGTACGCGCATCGTTATGTCCACCCATAACCTCGGTCAGGCGCGCCGCTTGGCGGATGACGTGTTGTTTCTCTATGTCGGCCAACTTGTCGAGTTCGGCCCCGCATCCCGTGTTCTTCAAACCCCAGCAACCCCCGAAATGACGGCTTTCATCAAAGGAGACCTACTACCATGATGTTGAAATCACTTGCTTTGCTTGCGGCAATGGCCCTGGGCACCGCAGCCTCGGCCGAAGAGATGAAGATGGCCGTGACAACATCTTTTGCCAACTCTGGCCTTGCCGAGGTGCTGTTGCCCGAAATCGAAAAAGACACCGGTATCACCGTGCAGTTGCTGGTCGTCGGCACCGGTCAGGCGCTGACTTTGGGCGCCGCGGGCGATGTTGACGCCGTTCTTGTCCATTCCCGTGCCGCCGAGGATAAATGGCTGGCCGAAGGTAACGGCACCCACCGCCGCGAGATTATGTATAATGATTTCGTGATTGTCGGCCCGTCGACAGACCCCGCAGGTACCAAAACTGCTACCAATGCGACCGACGCGTTCAAGGCCATCGCCGCCGCTCAGGCCCCCTTTGTCAGCCGTGGCGATGACAGCGGCACCCATAAGATGGAACAAGCGCTGTGGAAAACCGCAGGCATTGAACCCGTGGGCGATTGGTACCGCTCGGTTGGGCAGGGCATGGGGGCGGCGCTGAACACCGCTGCCGGCATGAACGCCTATATCCTTGCCGACCGCGCAAGCTGGCTGAATTTTGGCAACAAGGCTGATCTGGCGATTGATTTCCAAGGCGACCCCGCGTTGTTCAACCAATACGCCTATCTGCCGGTGAACCCCGAAAAGTACCCGCATGTGAAAGCTGAACTGGTTGAAAAGCTAGAGGATTGGCTGGTCAGCGATAAAGCCAAAGGCTTGATTGAAGGCTATAAAATCGCGGGCCAACAGCTTTTCGTGTTCAACGCCCAGCCTGAATAAACGGGCAGCGGCGCCTGTAACGGGCGCCGCTTACTCGTCTGGTACCGAATGAATCGCGAACTGGTCCAGCCCCGCGTCATTCGCCTCGATATAGCGAAACTGCTCGCGCACGCCGGCCTCGGTCAATTCGCGCAGCACAGTCAGCACCGTATTGGGGGCATGGTCGGCGCACAGCTCGGCCATATGCTCTAATTCCTCCAGCGCCACGGGCAAGGCCGCCTCAAGGTTAGGCGCGCCGTAGACATCGACAAAATGCTGCGCAAGCTGGCGCAGCAGCGCGTCAAATTCGACCTGTTCGATTTGCGCGGTGGCCACAAAGGTCACGCGACCAAAGGTTTCTACCCCCAGCCAGCCATTGGCAAAGGCCTGCCGCGCCTTGCCGACCAAATCACCCTGCGCCCAGTTCGAAAACTCGAACCCGCCCGAAACCGCCCATTCGCCGGTGCGGGCAGGGTTGTGAAACACATTGCGGTCGCTTTCGTCAAAATGGATGGCACGTGCCAGAAGGCGGGGCATATCAAAGATCCTCTAACAGTTTGGACAGCGCAATAAGGTGGGTTTTCTCACCATATTTCAACAGCATACCAAAGTTTTCATCGACACCAAGGAAAACCCCGCTTTGCCGCACACCATCCATCGGCAGGCTGATTTCTTTGCCGATATTCCACGCCAGACCTTGCCATTCGCGGTGCAAACCGGCGCGGCCCTTGGCGTCATCCAACGCGCCCAGCCACAGCATCGCATGGCGCGACCAAGCTTCAAGGATCAGATGCGGATCAATCTCGCCGCAACCTTCTTGTGACAGCGCCGTCCAATTGGGCGTCTCGCCGGGTTCCAGCTTGTCAGGCAGGGCCAGCGTCAGCTCTATCCCCACGACCATCCAATCCGGCACCGCCATTGGATCGCGGCTTGCGGCCACCGCCCGCAAACCGCCGACATGCCCGCCATTCAGCCGAATGCCGCCCGTCCAGTCCAGATGCACCGCAGTTTCGGGCGGCGCATAGGTGCCAAGCGCGTTTTGCAGCGCCACCCCGCAGGCGCAAAACGCCGCCATCGCCTGCTCCAGCGGAATCTCGGGTGCCAAAACAATCGCGGCGCGCAACCGCTCGGGCGATAGCGACCACGTAAGCAGCCCCGAATCCACCCCCTTTTCGGCCTCGCTGACCGCAACGGCCAACGGGTTGGCAGGGCCAGTCGCAAGCCCCTTTAGCAGGGGCGGAAAGGATGGAACCGCGTTCATGCCTGCCCTTTCGCAATCAAATCGCGTGCCAAATTGCGGAATGCCTGCGCCTGCGACGAATTGGGTTTCGAAACCACAATTGGCGCGCCGCCATCGGCCGCCGTGCGAATATCCAGATGCAGCGGAATTTCCGCCAGCAGTGGCACACCCAGCTTTTTGGCCTCTTGCGCCACGCCGCCATGGCCGAAAATATGCTCTTCATGGCCGCATTGGCTGCAAATATGCGTGGACATGTTTTCGATCAGCCCAAGGATCGGCGTGCCGAGTTTCTTAAACATATCAATGCCTTTGCGGGCATCCAGCAGCGCAATATCTTGCGGGGTGGAAACGATGATCGCACCGTCCAGCTGTGATTTCTGCGCCAGCGTCATTTGCACATCACCCGTGCCGGGCGGCAAATCAACGATCAGCACATCCAGCGCCCCCCATTGCACCTGAAACAACATCTGCTGCAAGGCGCCCATCAACATCGGGCCACGCCAGACCACGGCCTCATCTTCCTGCGTCATCAGGCCCAGCGACATCAGCGTGACACCGTGGTTGCGCAGCGGCAAAATCGTCTTGCCATCGGGGCTGGCGGGTCGGCCCGAAACGCCCAGCATGCGCGGCTGGCTGGGGCCGTAAACATCGGCATCCAACAGCCCGACCTTGCGCCCCTCGGCCGCCAAAGCCGTGGCAAGGTTGGCCGAAACCGTCGATTTCCCAACGCCGCCCTTGCCCGAGGCAATCGCCAGAATCCGCGCCACACCGGGAATCTTCTCTGGCCCCGCAGCCTTGGCCGGCGCATGGCTATGCGAATGCCCTGAGGATTTCAGATCTGGCGGCGCCTTGGGCGCACTATGCGCCGTCATCACGATGGAAACCGTTTCCACCCCCGCCAAAGCCCGAATTTTCGCTTCGGCCTCGGCGCGGGGTTCTTCCATCTTTTTCGCGCGGGCCGGGTCAATTTCCAGCACAAACCGCACCGCGCCGCCATCAACCGTCAGCGCCCGCACCATGCCGGAACTGACCAGATCATTGCCACGAACGGGGTCGATGACCGTCTTTAGCACCGCCAGAACATCATCGCGCGTCACAGTCATTCACTTGGCCCCATGATCTTGCCTTCAACCACATGCGTCAGATCAACCCCGTCAATCGTCAGCGTCATGCGCGCATTCAAAACCTTGCCCGCAACGGCGGGGCCTGCATCGCGCACCGCCGCCTCAATCGCTTGTTGCGAGGTCACGCCGACCTGTTTCAGAAACTTGCGCAAAGACATGTTGAAATCGTCATCCATCTTGGGGCCCTCATCGGTTATGGGTTGTGTTCAGTGATCGCGGCGCTTGCTCAGATAGTCATCAGTGGTGCGCACGCGCGGGCGCTCGCCGCCCGCCATAGGGTTGTTTTCGCTGTGATATTGCGACTGAATGCGGCAATCATCGCACATCTGTATCAACCTGCCGGCACCAGTTTGCAGAAACATCGAATGCTTGCCCGCCAGCTTATCCATAATCTTTTCAATCGTCGATTTCACGCCAAACAACTTGCCACATTCGACGCAAGGAAACGGCTCTTCCTCATGCAAAACCCGTTGGCCAAAGGCGGCGTCGGTCGGGTCAAACTGCGGTTTCAGCGTGATCGCGTTTTCGGGGCAAACGGTTTCACAAATCCCGCATTGCAGGCAGGCATCTTCCTGAAACCGCAGCTGCGGCTTATCAGGGTTATCCATCAACGCCCCGTTCGGGCAAAGCGACGCACAAGACAGGCACAGCGTGCAGGCATCGGTATCCACCACAACCGCCCCATAAGGCGCGCCAAAGGGCAGCGCCACCGCAGCCACCGCATCCGGCAGTAATGCCTTGCCGGCCAGCCGCGCAATCTGGCGGCGGCTGCCCATCGCCAAAACCGGCGCCTGCACAGGCGGCGCCACCGGCCCACCCGCAAACAGCATATCCGACAGCGCATCAGGGTCGGCGACATCAATCAACCGCAACCGGTCCGCGCCACCCATCGCGGCGGCCAGCGCTATCTCGGCATTGATCGGGGCGCGCTCGGTGCGGGGGGCGGCCAGAACATCGACGGCATGAAAGCCAAAGGCCAGCGCCGCCAGCATCTCCGCATGGCCAAAACCCGCCAAAGCCGCAACCGACAGCGGGATAACATCGGCAGGCAAGCCCCGCCCGAACCGCGCCGCAAGCGCGATCATTTCCGCGCCATGATCGGTGTCATGCACCAACAGGCGCGGGGCCTTGCCGCCCGCAGCCAGATAGGTCTCGGCCAACACCCGCACCCGCCGCAAAACATGGTCAACCGGCGGCGCGTCATAGCGAATGGCCCCCGAAGGGCAAAGCGCCGAACATGCCCCGCAGCCCGCACAGACCATCGGGTCAATCTCGATATGGTCGCCATCGGGGCGAATGGCGCTGGTCGGGCACACATCAAGGCAGCGCGTGCAGCCGGTCTGCCCCGCCCGCGAATGGGCGCACAGGTGCTGCTCCAGCATCAGATGCAACGGCTTTTCAAACGTCCCGACCATCTGGCTGGCCTTAAAGATCGCGTCGCCAATCGCCACAGGGTCACGCGGGTCAGCGCGCAAGTATCCATCGCGTTTATGCGGCGCAGGAAACAGGCTCGTCTCGCCTGTCAGGTCCAGAATAATATCACACACCGTCGTCGCGCCATCCCTTGGCGCTGTAAGGCCAAAGCCACCGCGCCCGCCGGGTTCAAGCATTTGCAGCGCATCCATCTGCACGCTGAAATTGCCCAGCGTCCCCACAGCCCGCCGCAACCGCCCGCGCACCACCTCAACCTTGCGGGTCATCGGCAGCTCTCCCGCGTCAGTCAGCAGCACCGTCACCGCAAGCGTGTCGGCCAGTTTTTCGGCCACAGGCAGGGCCACATCGCCACGCCCGATCACAAGGCAAATCCCCTCGGACACCACATCAACCGACTTGGCACTCGGCGCGGGCAGCTGGCTTTCGGTAATCAGCGCCGCCATTTTGGGCATCGCATCTGCATCATCCGACCAGCCCGCGCGGTCACGAATATCGACAAAATCCGGCGCATCCACGCCCAGTTCGGCGGCCAATTCGGCAAAGCGCGGGGCCTCTTGCTGGCAGGCAATCAGCGCCTCGCCCTTGGCAATCGCATCGCCCGCCGCACCCAGCCCGGTTGTGCAAAGTGCGCTATGAACGCGTGAGCAGGCCAAGCCGGTCGCCGCCGAAATGCCCGCTGAATCAATGCGCTGACTATCCAAACAATTACACAAAATCAGATGTTTAGCCATATATCTCTCCCCCGATGGCTGCCCGGAAACGTCGCCTCTGTTTCTGGCTGGCATGGGCAGCTAGGCACGAAACCGCCGTCGGCGTAAAGGCCAATCCGTCGAAACGGCAAGTGATTCGTTCACAATCCGCAAGAAAATTTCCGACTGAAAAAGACGGGTTTTTGGGGTCGGTCAATACGTCCAGCCACCTATGGGCCACCGATAGTCAAAGTGGACATTTTGTCCACTACGCCAAGACCTCGGGCAGCAATCGAATGATTCGGCAAAATAATATTTGGCCCCGACCAAGATCGTCGGCACACTGAATCATAAGCCTGATGAAACATCGGCATCCTTGGGAGGGGACAATTTCGTAATGGCGCTAACTCGCGCAACCATGCCGGTTGGCATCGTCGTTCGCAAAACACCGGGCGTTACCCGCTGGGCCAAATGGTCTTGGCGGGTTGTGGCGGTTTTGCCCGGCGCCGGCCCCGCCAAGTGGCGCGAATTGCGGCGCGAGGGCGACGTGGTCGAGTATCACGCCGCCACCCTTAATCTGGATTTGTGGTCCAGCGATACCGAGGCGTATCTAACCGGCCTCGCTGCCAAAACCCCCAGCGTCATCGTGGTGCTGCGCGATGCGCCCGATGCCGACATTCCGTTTGAACCTGCGATTGTCACCGCCTCTCCTTACGAAGGGCAAGATTACCTCGACAGCGGCGAAGGCCTGATCGAGGCCGTGCCAATGCCGCTTGGCATGATCGGCTGGATCATGGATTTCGTGCAAGAGCATCACGTCGAGGAAGTCTTTATCAAACGCAAGCGCGACAAAAAGCGCGTCGATCTGACCGAGGATGGCAAAGGCGATGCCCGCATCCGCCAGCTTTCCGATGTGTTCCGCGCCCCCCGCAGCAGCGAGGTGCCGTGATGCCAGCAACATCATTCTGGTCCCGCCGCAAAGCTGCCGTTCAGGCCGAAGCCGCCGCCGAGGCACAGGCCGCACAGCTTGCCGCACAGGCGGCGCAAGCCAAAGCGCTAGATGACACCCAAGCCGAGATGACCGAGGCCGAACTGCTGGAAAGCCTTGGCCTGCCCGACCCCGACAGCCTGACCAAGGGCGATGATTTCTCGGCCTTCATGGCCCGCGCCGTGCCCGAGCATCTGCGCCGCCGCGCGCTGCGCAAGCTGTGGGTCAGCAACCCCGTTTTGGCCAATCTCGATGGTTTGGTTGACCATGGCGAGGATTACACCGATGCCGCCACCGTCATGCCCGATATGAAAACCGCCTATCAGGTCGGGCAGGGGATGTTGCAACACGTGCTAGCATTGGCCGAACAGGCCGAGGCCGCACAAGAGCCACCAACCCGGCCAGAGCCCGCAGATATTGCGTCAGAGGCAGAAGAAGTGACCGCCGAAGCGGCGCCAGACCCAATACCTGACCAAGCGCCAGAACCCATGGCCGAGACCGTCGAACAGCCGGACCCCCCGCCAGCACGCCGCCACATGCGTTTCGAATTTGCAAGCTAAGGACCAAGGCATGACCCAAACCGCCCCCACGCAACAGATTGCCGAAGAAGACGCCCTTCGCGCCGATCTTTACCGGTTCATGTCGGCGCTTTTGGCCCACCCGCCCAGCCGCGATTTGCTGACCCGCACCGCCGCGCTGACCGGCGACGAGTCGCCTTTGGGCAAGTCAATCACCACGCTTGCCAAACTGGCCCGCGCCGCCACCCCCGGCTCGGTCGAGCGCGAGTTTAACACGCTGTTCATCGGCGTCGCACGGGGCGAACTGCTGCCCTATGCCAGTTTTTACATGACCGGCTTTTTGAACGAAAAGCCGCTGGCCCTGCTGCGTGCCGATATGGCCGCGCAATCGATTTCCCGCGCAGCGAACGTGTACGAACCCGAAGACAACATCGCCAGCCTGCTGGAAATGATGGCAGGTTTGATTGAGGGCAGCTTTGGCCCCCCTGCCAGCCTTGACGCGCAAAAGACCTTTTTCAACCGCCACATCGCCCCTTGGGCCGGTCACTTCTTTACAGATCTTGAGGCGGCCAAAGCCTCGGTTTTCTACGCCCCCGTGGGCAGCATCGGCCGCATCTTTATTGAGATTGAGCGCGAGGCGTTTCGCCTGACCGCTGCGCCCAACGCCCATTCCTAGCATTCCGGCTGCGGGCCGCCCGCAGCACCCAACCCGCAAACAGAAAGGCACGTTACCATGGCCAAAACACCGCAAACCAAACCCGAAACCGATGCCAGCCGCCGTAATTTTCTGAAACTGGCAGGCACGGCCCCAGTTGCCGCTGCGGCAGTCACGCTGACCGGCACCGCCGCGCAGGCCAAAGCCGAACCCAAATCCTCGGGGCTGCAAGATACAGCCCATACCCGCGCCTACCTCGCCACGGCACGGTTTTAATTCGCAAGCCCCGCGCAGGGGCACCCAAGGCCAGTACGGCCACGCAAAAGGGAGACGGACATGTTAAGAAAAAAGACAAACGGTGCGGCACGCACAGGGCATCGCGTCCCGCTGCTTTCGTCCATTTCGCAGACCACGGTTGACCGGCGCAGTTTCCTGCGCGGCTCGGGCCTTGCGATTGGCGGGCTTGCAGCATTGGGCGCCACAGGCGGTACAGTGACCCGCGCCGAGGCGCAAACCGCCGTGGCAAATGCCGTTGAAACCATCAAATCGGTCTGCACCCATTGCTCGGTCGGTTGTACCGTGCTGGCCGAGGTTGATAACGGCGTCTGGATCGGCCAGGAACCCGGCTTTGACAGCCCGTTCAACCTTGGCGGCTATTGCGCCAAAGGGGCCTCGGTGCGTGAACACGCCCATGGCGAACGCCGCCTGAAATACCCGATGAAAAAAGAGGGCGGCGAGTGGAAGCGCATCTCGTGGGAGCAGGCGATCAACGAGCTTGGCGACAAGATGATGCAAGTCCGCCAAGACAGCGGGCCGGATTCGGTTTACTGGCTCGGCTCGGCCAAGCATAGCAACGAACAGGCCTATCTGTTCCGCAAATTCGCCGCCTATTGGGGCAGCAACAACGTCGATCACCAAGCGCGCATTTGCCACTCGACCACGGTTTCCGGCGTGGCCAATACATGGGGCTACGGCGCCATGACCAACAGCTATAATGACATCCACAAATCCCGCGCGATTTTCCTGATTGGTGGCAACCCTGCCGAGGCGCACCCCGTGTCCTTGCTGCACATGCTGAAAGCCAAGGAAGAAAACAACGCGCCCTTGATCGTGGCCGACCCGCGCTTTACCCGCACCGCAGCCCATGCGGATGAATATATGCGCATTCGCCCCGGTACAGATGTGGCTGTGATCTGGGGCTTGCTCTGGCATATCTTTGAAAACGGCTGGGAAGATAAGGAATTCATCCGCACCCGCGTTTGGGGCATGGATCAGATCCGCGACGAAGTGAAAAAGTGGAACCCTGCGGAAACCGAGCGTGTGACCGGCGTGCCCGGCAGCCAGATGGAACGCGTAGCCCGCACCTTGGCAAACAACCGTCCGGGCACTTTGATCTGGTGTATGGGTGGCACGCAACACACCAACGGCAACAACAACACCCGCGCCTATTGCATCCTGCAGCTTGCGCTGGGCAACATGGGCGTGGCCGGTGGCGGCACCAATATTTTCCGCGGCCATGACAACGTGCAGGGCGCAACCGACCTTGGCGTTCTCAGCCATGATTTGCCGGGCTATTACGGCCTTACGGCAGGTGCCTGGGCGCATTGGGCGCGGGTTTGGGGCGAAGACCTCGACTGGCTGAGCGGGCGTTTTGCCACTTTGAACGGCCCCGACGGCAAACCCGCACTCGATGCCGATGGCAAAGAGCGCAGCCTGATGAACGAGAACGGTATCCCCGTGTCGCGCTGGATCGATGGCGTGCTAGAGGATAAAGCCAATATCGACCAGAACGACAACATCAAGGTCATGGTTTTGTGGGGCCACGCGCCCAACTCGCAAACCCGCATGACCGAGATGAAAACCGCGATGGAAAAGCTGGACACGCTGGTCGTGGTTGACCCCTTCCCAACCGTTTCCGCCGTGCTCAGCGACCGTACAGATGGCGTTTATCTGCTGCCCGCGACCACGCAGTTTGAAACCCGTGGCTCGGTCACGGCGTCAAACCGGTCGTTGCAATGGCGCGATAAAATCATGGAACCGCTGTTTGAAAGCAAAACCGACCATGAGATCATCACGCTGTTCGCCAAAAAGTTCGGCTTTGCCGACCGCTTGCTGCGCAATATCAGCATGGACAGCGAGAACGAGCCGAACGTCGAGGACATCACGCGCGAGTTCAACAAAGGCATGTGGACGGTAGGCTATACCGGCCAAAGCCCCGAGCGGATCAAGCTGCACATGGCCAACCAGCACACCTTTGACCGCACGACGTTGCAGGCCATTGGCGGCCCTGCCGATGGCGATTACTATGGCCTGCCATGGCCATGCTGGGGAACGGCGGAAATGAAGCATCCGGGCACCCCGAACCTTTACGATATGTCGAAGCCGGTTTCCAAAGGCGGCTTGACCTTCCGTGCGCGTTTCGGCGTGGAACGCGATGGCCAAAACCTGCTGGCCGAGGGCGTCTATTCCGCAGGCTCGGAAATCAAGGATGGCTACCCCGAATTCACCATGCAAATGCTGATCGATCTGGGCTGGGACAAAGATCTGACCGACGATGAGCGCAAGGCGATCGACGCCGTGGGCGGCCCCAAAGCCAACTGGAAAACCGACCTCTCGGGCGGGATTCAGCGGGTGGCAATCTTGCACGAATGCGCGCCCTTCGGTAACGCCAAGGCCCGTACCGTGGTCTGGACCTTCCCCGATCCGGTGCCGCTGCACCGCGAGCCGCTGTATACCAACCGCCGCGATCTGGTGGCCGATTACCCGACCTATAGCGACCGCAAACTCTATCGTTTGCCTACGCTTTACGCCTCTATCCAGGCCAAGGACTTCAGCAAGGATTACCCGATCATCCTGACCTCGGGGCGACTTGTGGAATATGAAGGTGGTGGCGAAGAAACGCGGTCCAACCCGTGGCTTGCCGAATTGCAGCAAGACATGTTCATCGAAATCAACCCGCGTGATGCCAATAACCTCGGGGTGCGTGACAAAGCGCAGGTCTGGGTCGAAGGGCCAGAGGGCGGCCGCGTCAAAGTCATGGCAATGGTCACCGAACGGGTGGGCGAAGGCGTAGCCTTTATGCCCTTCCACTTTGGCGGCCATTATCAGGGCCAGGATTTGCGCAGCAAATACCCCGAAGGCGCCGATCCGGTCGTCTTGGGCGAAAGCACAAACGTCGCGCAAACCTATGGCTATGACTCGGTGACCCTGATGCAGGAAACCAAGGCAACCCTTTGCAAAATCTCAGCAGCCTAAGGAGAGAACATCATGGCAAGAGCTAAATTTCTGTGTGATGCCGAACGCTGCATCGAATGCAATGCCTGCGTTACGGCCTGCAAAAACGAACATGAGGTACCGTGGGGCATCAACCGCCGCCGCGTGGTAACGATAAATGACGGCAAGCCGGGTGAACGCTCGATCTCGGTCGCTTGTATGCATTGTTCCGATGCGCCCTGCATGGCCGTCTGCCCGACCGATTGTTTCTACCAAACCGAAGACGGCATCGTCCTGCACTCCAAAGATCTGTGCATCGGTTGCGGCTATTGCTTTTACGCCTGCCCCTTTGGCGCGCCGCAATACCCGCAAGCGGGCAATTTTGGCAGCCGTGGCAAGATGGACAAATGCACCTTCTGCGCGGGCGGCCCCGAGGAAGACAACTCGGTGGTCGAATTCCAGAAATACGGCCGCAACCGTATCGCCGAAGGCAAACTGCCGATCTGCGCCGAAATGTGTTCGACCAAGGCACTGCTGGCCGGCGATGGCGATACCGTCTCGACCATTTACCGCGAGCGTGTGGTGTCGCGCGGCTTTGGTGCAGGCGCTTGGGGCTGGGGTACGGCCTATGAAAAGAAGGTGCCAAACCCATAATGCCGCCTAACGGCATCCGGTAACGCACGGCCCGTCCTGCCCAATGGCAAGGCGGGCCGCTGTACCCTATTGATAAAAACTCAGGTGGTGGCGATGACTGCAAAACCTTTCCTACGAATGCTGGTGACAACGCTGGCTTTGGCAGTGGCGCCGCTTGCTGCGACCGCGCAAACCACCGCTGCAACCACCGCTGCAACCACCGTCGCGCCTGACCGTTCTGCCACCGGCGGGGCCACCACGCTTCAGGATATTCTGGAACGTCAAAAGGGCCTGCAGGTCGATGACAGCTATCGCAGTGACGCCTTGGGCGATCCGGCCCATGCCGCGCCAATCACCAACCCGCTGGGCAGTTTGGGCGGGGTGTCACAGGCCGATGACTGGCGCGCCTTGCGCTATAACAAGGCCGATGTCACAGTTTCGTCGCACGGACCTGCCTCTGACGTATTAATTCAGGACAGCGGCATGACCTGGCTGAAATTCCGCCAGGGTCCGCTGGCAACCTATGGCGGCTGGGCGCTGATCGGCATGCTGGGCTTGCTGGCCGTTTTCTATGCAATCCGTGGTAAAATCCGCGTCGATGGTGAACTGACCGGTCGGAAAATCCTGCGCTTTGCATCGGTTGAACGTTTTGCCCACTGGCTGCTTGGCGGCGCGTTTATCTTGCTGGGGCTTACCGGTTTGTTCCAACTGTTCGGGCGGCTGTTCATCATTCCTCTCATCGGGCATGAGGCGTTCTCGCCCATGGCGGTGGCGGGCAAATGGGTGCATAACAACGTCGCTTGGGCGTTCATGATTGGTCTGGTGATGGTCATTGTGCTGTGGACCGCGCACAACATCCCGAACAAGCACGATCTGAAATGGTTGTCGGTCGCGGGAGGCCTCTTTTCCAAAGGCGTCCACCCCCCGGCCAAAAAGTTCAACGCCGGTCAAAAGATCATCTTTTGGGCGGTTGTCGTTCTGGGCATCTCAATCTCGGTTTCGGGCCTGTCACTGCTGTTTCCGTTCCAAATGCCATTATTCGCCGCCACGTTTGAACATCTGAACGCGTGGGGCCTGCCGCAGGCCGTGGGCTTGGGCGAACTGCCAACCCAACTGGCGCCCCAAACCGAAATGCAACTGGCCCAAATATGGCATGCCATCATCGCCTTTGCGTTTATTGCCATCATCCTTGCGCATATCTACCTCGGCTCGGTCGGAATGCAGGGCGCATTTGACGCGATGGGTTCGGGCGAGGTTGACGAACAATGGGCAAAAGAACACCATGGGCTGTGGCTGGCCGAGGTGAAGGCCAAACAAAGCAAAACGGAATAAACCAAAAGGCCCAACCAAACCAAAGGGGGGCCCTCGCAATAAAAGGAATGCAGCGATGAAAAGCATGTATCTGGCTTTTCTGGCCATTGGGGTTGTGGCCGTTCTGGCAAGTGTCGGGCTGGGCTATGTCGGCTTTTCCGCGCAAGACATGACCAGCAGCTCCAATGTGCGCCTAAGCCAATAACCGATGCTCCACCCCGATCAGCCAGCCCAAAACAGTGCCAAAAGCAGTGAAATCGACAGCATTCTGGCGAATGTCTCTATCCTTGTGGTCGATGATGAACCGGGCATGCGCAACTTTCTGCTGCGCACCTTGGGGCCGCGCTGCAAACGCGTCGAAGAGGCCGAAAGCGCCGAGGCCGCGTCGAAAATGCTCGATGCCTATCACTTTGATCTGGTCATCCTTGATAACGTGATGCCCGGCCAATCCGGCCTTGACTGGCTGTCCGATCAGCGCCGCGTTGGCCTGTTTGCCGATGCCATTTTGATGACCGCCTATGCCGATCTTGATACAGCCATTCACGCCCTGCGCGTCGGTGCCGCCGACTTTGTGCTGAAACCCTTTCGGTCAAATCAAATCCTGAATGCCGTCAGCCGCTGTGTCGACCAACGCTACCTGCGCCGCGAAAATTTCTTGCTGAAATATGAGCTTGGCACTGATAACCCCGGCGCGCGTGGCCGGCTTATTGGCAATGCGCCAGCCATGGCCGCCGTGCGCAAAACGCTGGCAATGGTTGCCCGCACCCCGACAACCGTTTTGTTCACCGGTGACAGCGGTACCGGCAAAGAGGTTGCCGCCCGCGCGCTGCATGCCATGTCTGACCGCGCGGCCAAACCCTTTGTGCCCGTCAACTGCGCCGCCATTTCGCCTGACCGGCTGACGGCCGAACTGTTCGGCGATCTGTCAACCGGCCGCGAAGGTCTGCTGCTGCACGCCTCGGGCGGCACGCTGTTTCTGGATGAGGTGGGCGAGCTGCCGTTGCCCGTGCAGGCCACCTTGCTGCGGGTGATTGATGACAACCGCATCCGCCCCGGCGGGTCCGAGCGCGAGGTGCCGTTGAACCTGCGCTTTGTCTTTGCGTCGAACGCCGATCTGTCCGCGGCTGTGACGCAGGGCAAATTTCGCAAGGATCTGTTTCACCGCATCAATGTGCTTGCTGTCAAAATGCCGAAACTGACCGAACGCATCGGCGACATCGCCGAACTGGCCGAGCATTTCATGGGCAAGTTTGCCCGCCAGCAAGGCCGCAAACCTTTGCCTATCCCTGAATCCGTGGTGCTGAACCTCGCGCGCTATGACTGGCCCGGCAACGTGCGCGAGCTGCGCAATCTGATCGAACGGTCGCTGATTTTGGGTGAGTTCCCCCCCGAATTTGCCGGCAACCCCGACAGCCCCGAGGCCGAGCCCGCAGACTCGCTTCATGCTGTAGAGCGTCGGCATATTCTCTCGATACTTGAGGCTTGCGGCGGCAACCGCGCCGAGGCCGCCCGCCGTCTGGGCATCTCGCGCAAAACCATTGATCGCAAATGCGCGCAGTGGAATGACTGACCAGCCGTTTCGCAATATTTTACGCCGGTCCGTCCGTGCGCGGATATTGTTGATCGCGCTTTTGCCATTGCTGATCGTGCTGCCACTACTGCTGCTTACCGCTGTCAGCAGTTGGTCAAAGCGATTTGACGAGGTGCTGATCAGCAAGGTCCATTCCGAACTTACCATTGCCCATCAGCACCTTGATGGGCTGTTGCAAAGTCGCGGCGCCTCAATCGCCTCGCTTGCCAACTCGGCCACGTTTCAGGCCACGCCTGCGGCACAACGCAGCGCCTATCTGGAAAGCCAGCGCAAAGCCCTTGGCCTCGACTTTCTGTATTTCACCAGTGCTGCTGAAAAATGGCCGGTCGTCCAGGCGGCGCTTGCCGGTCAGACCCGCACCGCGATTGATATTTTCTCGGCCGAAGATCTGACCGCGATTTCCCCGATTTTGGCCGCCCGCGCGCAGATTTCGCTGGTGCCGACAACGGCCGCCTTGCCCAGTGACCGTTTGCGCGAAACTCGCGGGATGTTGGTGCATGCCGCAGCGCCAGCCCCCGGCGGCGCCTTGGTCGGGGGCATCCTGCTGAACCGGAATCTTGGCTTTATTGATGAGATGAACGACCTCGTTTACCCCAGCGGCAGTGCGACCAAAGGCAGCGGCGGCACCGCTACGCTGTTTCTCGAGGATGTGCGCATCAGCACCAATGTCCGCCTGTTTGCCGATGTCCGCGCCCTTGGCACCCGCGTTTCCGCAGTGGTGCGCCGCAGCGTGCTGGATCAGGGCTTGGTCTGGCTCGACAGTGCCTTTGTGGTGAATGACTGGTATGTATCGGCCTATGAGCCGATCCTCGACAGTTTCGGCACCCGCGTCGGCATGCTGTATGTTGGCTTTCTTGAGGCGGACTACAGCGCCGCCAAGCGCCACACCCTCTATCAGATCGCGATCACCTTTCTGGTCGTCGTACTGCTGACCACGCCGATTCTACTGCGCTGGGCACAGGCGATTTTCAAACCGTTAGAGCGGATGGACAATGTGATGCGCGCAGTCGGGCAGGGCAACCCTGATGCCCGCGTCAATCTAGACGCCCCCGAGGATGAAATCAGCCGCGTCGCCACCGACCTTGATACCTTGCTTGATCAGTTGCAAGAACGTGAAAAGCGTCTGCGCGATTGGAATGATGCTTTGGAACAACGCGTCGCCGCCCGCACCGCCGACCTCGAGGCCGCAAACCGCCAGCTTGATATGACCACGCGGCAGTTGATCGTATCGGAAAAACTGGCCGCAATTGGCGAAATCACCGCCGGTGTTGCGCATGAAATCAACAACCCGCTGGGCGTGATCCAAGGCAATATTGATGTCATCCGCGATGATCTCGGCCCCCGCGCCGACAGTCTGCGTACTGAATTCTCGCTGATCCAGGATCAAATTCAGGCGATTCTAATCCTTGTCAGCAAACTTTTGGGTTTTGCCCGCCCCGAGGAATACGCCGAAACCGGCGCGGGCCAAGACCCCAACAGCGTGATCCGCGACACGCTGCCCTTGGTCCAACATCTGTTGGGCGAGGCGAAAATCGACATTCAGCTCGATCTGCAAGCTGTGGGCGCGGTTCAGATCAGTACAGCCGAGCTGCAGCAAGTGCTTGTAAACCTGATGATAAATGCAATTCAGGCAATGCCCGATGGCGGCACGCTCAGTCTGCGCAGTGAAACCCTGCCCACCAAAATCCGCATCACAGCAGCCGATACAGGGCAGGGCATGCCACCCGAGGTCTTGTCCCGCGTATTTGACCCGTTCTTTACCACGAAACGCTCTCTCGGTACGGGGCTGGGCCTGTCAATCACCCGCACGTTGATTTCGCGCGCGGGTGGCACGATCAGCGCCAC
The DNA here is from genome assembly GCF_001202035.1 of Pseudorhodobacter wandonensis. GTDB lineage: Bacteria > Pseudomonadota > Alphaproteobacteria > Rhodobacterales > Rhodobacteraceae > Pseudorhodobacter > Pseudorhodobacter wandonensis. The sequence continues at coordinate 37,186 of NZ_LGHT01000027.1, forward strand.
CAGCCAACCCGGTCAGGGCAGCCAATTCGTGATCGACCTGCCGCTCAGTTCAACCTCGGGCTAGGCCCGCCGCCCGCCCCGCAACCAGCCCTGTCGCAAGGCAGCCCGTCAGCAAATAGCCGCCCGTCGGGGCCTCCCAATCCAGCATTTCGCCGCAGGCAAAAACCGGCCCGAACGCAGGTGGCAGCCCGCGCAGCGCCAACCCCCCTGTCAGGGCCCCGTGCGCAATCCCGCCGGCGGTTGAGATCGCCTCATCCATCGGGCGCGGACCCAGCAGCGGCACAGGCAAAGCCTTTAGCCGCGGTGACAAATCATCGGGCAAAGGGCGGCCCCATTCCTGCACCAGCGCAATCGCCACAGGCGAAAGCCCCAGTTTGCGCAGCCGTGCCGCGACCGTATCGCCGCGCCGCGCCTTGGACAGCCGCGCGGCAATGGCTTCAACAGTCAGGTCGGGCAACAGGTCCAGATGCAGCGCTGCCCCGTCGCGCAAGGCACGGCTCACCGCATAAATCCCGCCGCCCTCCAACCCTTTGGAGGAAACGATAAACTCGCCCCGTTCGCGCCGACCATCGGGCAGGCACAGCGCCGCCCCTTTGACCGGTTGGCCGAAATGCTTGGCCATATATGCCGACCAACCGATGCAAAACCCCATATTCGCTGGCTGAAACGGCGCGATTTCTACGCCATGTGCCGCCAGCCAAGGCACCCATGCCGCATCCGACCCCAGCCGCGCCCAACTTGCCCCACCCAGTGCCAGAACCGTCACCGCAGGCCGCAACACCTGCCGCCCGTCGGGCGTGTCAAAGGCGAAACCCTCCGCCTCAAATCCAAGCCAGCGCCAGCGCATCCGCAGCTCTACGCCCGCATCCTTCAGCCGCCGCAACCACGCCCGCAGCAAAGGTGACGCTTTCATCGCCACCGGAAACACCCGCCCCGAGCTGCCGGTAAACACCTCTTGCCCCAGGCCCCGGCACCAGTCTTGCACCGCATCGGGGCCAAACTGCGCCACGATAGGGGCCATCCAATCGGGAAAGGCGGTCATAAAATCCGCCCCCGCATTGGTAATGTTCAACCCCGATTTTCCCGCCATCAGAAACTTGCGCGCAGGGCTCGGCTTGGCCTCAACCACAGTAACGCGCCGCCCCGCCGCTGCCAGCGCCTCGGCCGCCATCAACCCCGCAGGGCCGGCCCCTATGACCAATGCATCAGTCATAGGCTTGGCACAGCACCTTTAATTTCCACCACGCGATGCGGATAAGGTATCTCTATTCCAGCATCTTTCAACGCATTCCAAATCGCAAACAGCACCTTGCTTTGGTACTTGTTCTTGCCGTCATCGATGCCCGAAACCCAATATTCAACCGCAAAATCAATGCCGCTATCGCCAAACCCGCGCAACTCGCAATCAGGGGCATCGGGTTTGGTCAGCACAAAGGGCAGGGCCGCAACCGCCGCTTCAATAATCGCAGGCACGCGGTTGATGTCGGTATCATAGCTGACCGAAAAGCAGGCATCATAGCGATTGGCGCTGCCCTGATCGGAATAGTTTACAACCCGCGTCGTGATGAAATGGTCGTTCGGCACGACAATCCACTTGCCGTCAAAGGTTTCCAGAACGCAGGCGCGGGCGGTCATCTTTACAATCGTTCCCGTTTCACCGCCGTCCAGTTCAACATAATCGCCAACCGTGGTCTGCCCCTCGATCAACAAGATCACACCCGACACGAAATTGGCCGCAATCTGTTGCAGCCCCAGCCCGATACCAACACCCAAGGCACCGCCCAAAACGGCAATCGCCGTCAGATCAATCCCCATGATCGACATCAGCAGCAAAAACGCCGCGCCAAAGATCAAAATCTCGGCGGCTTTTACGGCCAGTTGCCGCGTGGCGGGGCGCAGAACCTCTTGCTTTTTGATATATTCGGCACTCTGACGGTTCGACCAACCACCCAGCCAAAACAGCAAACTGCCTGCAATCAACCCGCGTATAAGCGACAACACCGAAAACCGGATGTTGCCCAGCTCGATCATCGTTTCCGACAGCCGCAACATAATCGGGTCCAGCGCGCCGATCGTGTACAGCGCCGCCACGGGAATAAGCACATAGCGGCCCAGCAGGCGCAAGAACGGGTCGGTCAGCGTATCACGGGCCAAGGCGCGCACGGCGATAAACAAAAACACCCGTTTGCCAAAGGCAATCACCGCGCCCGAACCAAACAGCGACCGTGTAAATTCCTCGCCAATCGCCGTTAGCCCATAAGCAACCAAAGGCATCAGCAAAGGTAACAGGCCAAGGGCAAACAGCCGCGCTTGGGCGATGATACCCTCATTGCCCTGCGGCGGGGTCAGCAGCTTGGCGATTCCGGGTCGCAAGCGCCGTGTCAGAATAACCGCCAAAACAAACGCCGCCGCAAGCAAGGCAAATTGCGACCAGGCCGCCGGACTGGCCAGCCATTGCATCGCAGTCTCGGCAAAAGGCCGCATCATTTCCAGCAGGGTTTTTGCAAAGTCTGGCAGTTCTTGCATCGTGAATAACCCTTTTATGGAATTAACGTTGTTCTTGCCAAGAAAACATACCCTCTTCAAGGGCAAGCCAGATCAGCAGAAAGCCCCAGTCGCAGTTAAAGACCCGTTGCCACGACTTTCTGCCGAAAAATTGCAGGCGCGCGGCTAACCCAATGGCCGCAGCGCAATTTCCGCAAGCAAGGGCGCGTGATAGCGTTCCATCATGGCCTGATAAATTGCCAGACGCTCTGGCGTAAAATGGGCTTCCTCGGCCAGCAAATTGGCGGTCCCTATAACTTGCCCCTCGCGCAAAATGGGCAAATTGGCACAAGAGCGGCATCCAAGCGCCACGATCTGCGCATGATCGGGAAACAGCTCTGCAAAGTCTCGGTCGTGATTGGCCACAAAGGCCTCGCCCCGCCCGATCACTTGCTGCGACCACGCGTCATCTGACAAAGGCTTGGTGCCCGAAACCGGATAGGCATCAGGGTCCGAACTAAAGGCGCGGCGCACCAGCGCGGCATCTGGGTCGTGCAGCGTCACCGTAAACAGCCGTATGCCTTGCGCCTGACACTCTGCCCAAAGCTTGTTGTAAATGCCTGTCATAGCGTCCCCCCGTGCTGCGCCATATCAGTCATTTGCCGTTTGGGCGTTCGCCGGCGCTTCAATGGCTGAATGGTGGGCCTTGGCAAGGGCGGCGATCAGATCGGCGCGGCTGACAATGCCAACCAGCCGCCCTTCATCCAGTACCGGCACCGCCATCTGCCCGCCTTCGGCCAGCAGATCAATCAGCACGCCCAACGGTGTCACCGCGCTGGCCGTGCCCACTGTGCGCGCCATCACATCGGCGGCCACGGGTTCGGCCACATCGCGCCCCGCGCGGATCAGACGCGAAACCACGCCATTGGGTTTGTCATCCGGCTTTTGCAAGGTCCGCACCAAGTCTGTCTCGCTTACCAGCCCTTCGAACATACCATCAGGCCCGACAACGGGAAGCGTGCGCACCTTGTGCAGCTGAAACAGCGCGGCGATCTGGCTAAGCGGCATCGCCGGATGCACAATTACCAAATCGCGCGACATAATCTGCGCGCTTTCCACCCCGTCAAACAAATGCTCGGCCGCTTGTTGATGCGCGGCTTCGATCAACCGCGCCAGATCGCCCGCACCAATGTTGGCATCCAGCCGCAAGCGCTGCAAAATCTCGGTCAGGTCCGGGCCTTCCATGATCGGCCGCAAGCCGGCCTCACCCACATCGCGGGGGCCATGCTCAATCGGTTGGCGGAAGGGATAAACGCGCCCCGTCAAGCGGTTATACCCGACAGCAACCAGCAACAGCAGCGCTGTATCCAGCATCACCGGGCTGAACGCATAGGAAAACCCCATGGGCCGCACCGTTTCGGCCGTCAAAACCACACCCAGCGACACCCCTGCCGCAGGCGGATGCGTGGCCCGCAGCAGCATCATGGCCAGCATCGCACAGGTCACCGACAGACCCATCGCCAACCACGGCTCATGCACTGTCATGATGACCGCCACGCCGACCAGCGCCGAAACCGTATTGCCCACAAGCGCCGACCACGGCTGCGCCAAAGGGCTGGACGGCACAGCAAAAGCCAGCATCGTCGTCGCCCCCAAAGGTGCTATCAGCAACAAAGTCGGGTCTGGCCCCTCGGCGGCCAAAGGCAACTGTGTCAGCCGCACCAAAAAGACGCAAAGCGTCAGCCCCACACCCGACCCGATACAGGCGCGCAGCATTTCTCGCAGGCGCGGGGGGCCAACAGCAGGGCCAAGCGCCCGCAAGATTGCGCGAAATCGCGTCACGTCGGCGCCATCGCCAGCCGGATCAGCGTGCGCTCCATCACCGCCATAGCGGGTGCACGGCTGGTTGATCGTAAGGTCAGGTCTGTCTCTAACAGCTCGGCCAGCGCCCATTCCAGTACGGGAACACGCCAACCTTGCAACTGGCGCAACATCCGGTCGCGGCGCGGCCCGAACACACGCATCCGCACCATGCCATTCGCCGCCCCGCCAGAATCGGTAGCCGCCCCATGCAGCGCCTTGAAATGCCGCAACGCGCCGATGCACAGCGTCACAGGGGCCACGCCTTGCCCCTCAAGCCGCCGCATCAAGGCACCAACCTGCCGCTGGTCACGTTCAGCCACGGCATGGATCACATCATCCACCTCGGCCTCTATCGTACCGGGTGCACAGGCCGCCACATCGGCCGAAGACAGCGGCGCCGATTCCCCCCAGTGATAAAGCGCAATCTTTTCCAGCGTTTGCCGAAAGTCCCCCGGGTCCAAAGCCCGCGCCAGCACACCCAGATCTGTCATCGCCTCGGGCGAAATCGCCGCCAGCCCCGCACGCTTCAACTCGGCTTCAATCTCTTCGCGGCTTGGCGGCTCATCATACAGACCGATGCAGACAGCATCCCCTGAATCGTCAAACACCTTTTTCAGCGCCGATTTCGCAGTCAAATTTCCGGCCGTTACCACGATCACAGCATCGCCGGGCCGCCACTCGCGCAGGGCATCGGCCAACATCGGCGCCATGCCATCGGTCGCCTCTTCGACAAAGGCCACGCGCGGGCCGGGAAAAAACCCCTGACTGCGAATCGCATCCGACAGCGCCGCACCGTCCTTGCGTAAATCACTAGCGGGCAGGCGTGTCAGCCGCATCTCGGCCTCGCCTTGCGGGCCAACCAGCGCCAAAATCGCCTCTTGCCGTTTCAGCGCCACGCGCATCGCATCAGCGCCAAAAATCAACAAGCCTGCCTTCTTCGGGTCAGGTGCGGCGCAATATTTGGCCGCCTGCTGCCCTTTCAGGTTCATTTCGGCGTGGCCCACTGGTCAGAGGTTGCCAAAAGCTGTGTCACAATCTGGTCGGCAAGAATCCGCATCAGCCGCTGCGAGGCATCTTCACGCGCCGACAAACTGGCCACGGTCGAACCCGTCGCAGAATACGAGGTGAAATTCTCGGACCGGCCCGCCGTCAACTGCGCACCGGTGGCAACATCTGTCAGCGTCCAGTCCACCGCCCCGATCAGCTCATAGCGGGTGATCGCATTCGCAGTGGTGACGCCAATGCTCGCAAGGCTTTGCGAGATCATATAGGCCAACGCATATTTCGGCGCATCTGATGGCCCCAAGCGCTCCTCTAGCCGTTCGACCAAATCAAACGCCGGCTTGTTGCGCGGTTCGGCGGCCAAAACGGTGTTTTGCAACGCCACACCACTGCCCCCCGGCGCATAGGCCGGGGTAAAGCCGCAGGCGGCCAGCGTCATCGTGCAGATCAGTAAAGCTTTAGATAACCACATTCACAATCCGCCCCGGTACAACGATCAGTTTCTTGACAGGTTGCCCCGCAAGGAATTTGACCACAGCATCATCCGCCAGCACAATTTTTTCAACCTCAGATGCGGGCATATCTGCCGGAACGCTGATTTCTCCGCGCCGCTTGCCGTTAATCTGGATCGGCAAGGTGATGGTATCTTGCACCAGCATTGCCGGATCGGCCTTGGGCCAAGGCGCCACAGCAACCAAGCCTGCGCCACCTTGCTGCGCCCAAATCTCTTCGGCCAAATGCGGCACCATCGGGCTCATCAACTGGGCCAGCGTGCGCGTTGCCTCATTCATCGCGGGTTTCCCTGCTTTGGATTTCGACAAAAGATTGGTGAATTCATACAGCTTGGCAATCGCCTTGTTAAAGGCAAAGCCTTCAATCCCGCGGGTCACATCCTCAATCGCGCGGTGCATGGCGCGCAGCAAATCGGTGTCGCCGATCCCTTCACCCTCGGCCATGCCGGAAATCCGCTCGCTCAGCGTGCAAACGCGGCCAAGGAATTTCGCAGTCGCCTCGGCACCGCTTGCTGTCCATTCCACGTCCCGCTCGGGCGGGCTGTCCGACATCACGAACCAACGCGCAGTATCGGCGCCATAAGTGGCGATAATGCTCATCGGGTCCACGACGTTTTTCTTGGACTTCGACATCTTGATGATCGGCCCCACCTCTACCGGTGTGCCATCGCGCAGGGTCGCGCCGCCTTCTGATTTCACGACGTTTTCGGGCAATTGCCAAACCGGCCGGCCATCGGCGCCTTTGGTGGCATAGGTTTCATGCGTCACCATGCCTTGGGTGAACAGCGCGTTGAACGGCTCAATCGCCTTGGCGGGCAGGTGGCCGGTTTTATGCATCGCACGGGCAAAGAAACGGCTGTAGAGCAGGTGCAGAATCGCATGTTCCACCCCGCCGATATATTGGTCAACATTCATCCAATAGTCGGCATCGGCCATATTGGTCGGCGTATCGGCATGCGGCGCGGTAAAGCGGGCATAGTACCAAGAGCTGTCAACAAACGTGTCCATCGTATCGGTTTCACGTCGCGCCGCTGCCCCACATTTCGGGCAGGTACAGTTGCGCCATGTCGGATGACGGTCCAGCGGGTTGCCGGGAATGTCGAATGTCACGTCATAGGGCAGCTCAACCGGCAGGTTTTCCTTGGCCTCTGGCACCACGCCACACGCCTCGCAATGAATAACCGGAATCGGGCAACCCCAATAGCGCTGGCGCGAAACGCCCCAGTCACGCAGGCGGAAGTTGGTGACACCACGCCCCACGCCCTTTGATTCGCAAAAGGCAATCGCCGCATCCACCGCATCCGCACCGGTCTGCACCTCGGGCCCCGCAAACCCGCGAATATAGCGGACAGCTTCGGATTTCAGCGGCACAAAGGCCTCGGTCAGTTCGGTTTCCTCGCTGCCCTCGGGCACAAACACTGCCGGAATCGGCAATTCATACTTGGTCGCAAATTCAAAATCGCGCTGGTCATGCGCCGGGCAGCCGAAAATCGCGCCGGTGCCGTATTCCATCAGCACAAAGTTGGCGATGTAGACCGGCAATTCCCAAGATGTATCAAACGGATGGCGCACACGTACACCCGTATCCATCCCGCGCTTTTCGGCCTTTTCCAAGGCCTCTTCAGATGTGCCAATCTTGCGGCACTCGGCCACAAAGGCGGCAACCTCGGGGTCATGGCGTTCCAGATGCTTGGCCAGCGGATGATCCGGCGAAATGGCGGCAAAAGAGGCCCCCATCAGCGTATCGGGCCGCGTTGTATACACCTCTAGCCGGTCAAACCCGTCCGGCGCATCGGCCAGTGAAAACGCAAATTGCAAGCCGCGCGATTTGCCGATCCAGTTCGCCTGCATCAAGCGCACCTTTTCCGGCCAATCCTTCAACCCGTCCAGCGCCTCCAGCAATTCGGCTGAATAGTCGGAAATCTTGAAAAACCACTGCGTCAGTTCGCGCCGTTCCACCACAGCACCAGACCGCCAGCCCTTGCCATCCTCAACCTGCTCATTGGCCAGAACGGTCATATCCACAGGGTCCCAGTTCACCACAGCATTCTTGCGGTAAACCAAACCCTTTTCCATCATATCGATAAACATCGCCTGCTGCTGGGCGTAATACTCGGGGTCACAGGTCGCAAACTCGCGGCTCCAGTCAATGCTCAACCCCAACGGCAGCATCTGCCCGCGCATGTCGGCAATATTGCCATAGGTCCAGTCTTTGGGGTGGCCATTGCTGTCCATCGCGGCGTTTTCGGCAGGCATCCCAAAGGCATCCCAACCCATCGGATGCAGCACCGCAAACCCGCTTGCCAACTTATACCGCGCGACCACATCGCCCATGGTATAGTTGCGCACATGCCCCATATGAATGCGCCCCGACGGATAGGGAAACATCTCCAGCACATAATACTTGGGCTTGGCCTCATCGCGCACGGCAGTAAACACACCGGCCTCGCTCCAGGCCTCTTGCCAATGCTTCTCAATTACAGCGGGTTCGTATGGCATTGCAAGGCTCTCCGGCAGGGGTCAAATCACCTGCGCAGTTAACCCACAAGCCCCCCGAAGGTCCAGAGCGCCCGCCATTTCATCTTGGCAAAAATACCTAAAACAGCCTTAAAGCTTGCTGTCCTGAATCCGCAACTGCCGTGCCCGCGTCAAAATCGCGTCTTCAACGGCGCGCTGCGTGTCACGGCTTACCGACGCACCGCCGCGTGTCTGCAACGACAGCTTCAGGCTACGCGCGTCCAGCGCCGGGTCCTGAATCAGCACGGTCGCACGATACGCACGTCCACCACCGGGCGGTGTGCCGTAACCCGTTACGATAACCCCTGTGAACGGATCGACCGATTGCACCGGCAAAAAGCTAAGAATATCGAGACTCGCGGCCCAGATATACTTGTTAACCTCTACAGTGGTGTTCGGATCGGCCGAGTTCTTGAACAAATCCCAAATCGATTTGCGCTCTTTGGCCCGGTAAAACACCTTGCCATCCTGATCGGCCCGCATCTGCGCCTCGGTGTCATTGTTCAGCTGCGCAGCTGCGCGCACCGACTCGACATCGCTTGGCCCGCCAAACATGCGACCGATTCCGCCACCACAGGCGGCCAGTGAAAAAATCGCAGTCCCAAACATGGCAGCGCGAATTACAGGATGCAGGCTCATAGGGGTCTCCCAGCTCTTATCAACCCGTGTCTAACTTAGCGCCCCCCTTGGAACAAGGCCTTTCAATGCCCTTAAACCGACAGTCTCTCTATATAGCGCGGTTTTTCATGGCGACTCAGCCCGCTTTGCGCTGCCTTTGGTGCAGGCCCGGCGCAATCACCGCCCGGCCCCTCCTATAGACTCAATATGGATTCGCTGGCCCTCGGGTCATGCGGTGATTGCCTGAAATCAACAGAACCCACTGTGTTATCCGGCTGGCCACGCAGGGCGGCAGTTGCAGGAATCATGGCGCAAGGCGCGGAAAACCCCCGTAAAACCACCCCCGTCCCTCAACACTGTGACAAAGACGCACCACAAACCGCCCCATTCCTTTCCCAATCTGTCGCAATCGTTGCAATCACGGTCAGAAGGGTGGATTACAGCGTCATACCCAGTTCGGATTTCCCTGAGTTGGGCCGCACTTTTGAACCTTTGAAAAACACACGAGGGAAACGATGAAAAACATTCTTATCGCCACAACCGCACTGGTAGCGACCGCTGGCATCGCACACGCTGAAGTAGCTGTTTCTGGTTCGGCAGCAGCTGGTCTGAAGTACAACAGCCAGACAGCTGAAAAGGCTTGGTTGTTCTCGAAAGTAAACATTGCATTTGACGCTTCGGGTGAAACCGATGGCGGCCTGCAGTTTGGTTTCAACACCAACCACATCGTTGAAAACAACGGCGGCGTTGGCAACGACGACACAACTGTTTACATGTCGGGCGCTTTCGGCAAGCTGTCCTTCGGTGCAGTTGCAGAAGCTGACGAGCAAGCTGGCCTGTCCGACATCGGCTGGGACGGTCTGGACGTTGATGACGTTGCAGAAGCTGTAGTTGGCGACGAATTGGGCGACTTGACTGGCGCTTCGTTGGGCCACAACGTAAACTACACCTACGCAACTGGCCCAGTGTCGTTCTCGCTGTCGACTCGTCTTGGCACTTCCGGTACTGGCTCCGTGGCAGACAGCTCTGCAATTGGCGCTAAGTACTCGTTCGGCACTGGCTATGTTGGCTTGGGCTATGGCGATCACGACTTGAACGGTACTTCGACTGTTGCAGCAATCGACAAAGCACGCGTTCTGTCGGTATTCGGTGGCGTAAACGTCAACAACATCAAAGTTTCGGCTCTGTACTCCGATGCTAACTTCAAAGACGCTGCTGGCGTAAAAACCGGTGCAAACGCATACGGCCTGAACGCTTCGTACACAATGGACGCTCTGACTTTGTCCTTCGGCGCTTCGAAAGCAAACTTTGACGCTGCAACCGGTATTGCTGACCAGTCCGCATACGGCATCGGCGCTTCGTACGACCTGGGTGGCGGTGCTACTCTCGCTGGCGGTATTGCTCGCGTTAAGTCGGTTAACGACGAAAACCAGAGCACCGTTGTTGGTGCAAGCGACACCGAAACTCGCGCTGACTTCGGCGTAAGCTTCTCGTTCTAATCCAACCGGATTTGATCGAAGGGAAGAGCGGGCCTTGTGCCCGCTCTTTTCTTTTTATGCGCCCCGCTTGCCAAATGCGCCAACCTACCCCATCCTGACCGCAATCGCGGCGCCCGCTCCGGCGCATCCAATCAGGTGAATGCCATGAGAATCATCCCCCTCGTCGCAGCTTTGGCCCTATTGCCCACGCTTGCCCCGGCCGAGGTTTTGTTCAGCGGTCAGGCCAAGATGGGCCTGCGCCATGAAAGCGGAAAAACCAGCTACGCTGCGGGCACCCGCGTCACCACGCAGTTTTCCGGCACCACCGATGGCGGCTTGGAATTTGGGGCGATCATCGATCTCGATCAAACCGCAACCGGCATGGGCAGCGTTTTTGACAGCAATGACCCCCGCGCGCAGGTCTATATTTCCGGCGGCGATCACAGCCTGACCCTTGGCAAGGGCACGCCAAACGCCGTGCAGGGCCTGTTTGATTAACCGCACACAGCCCTGCCGCGGCAAAGGTTAATATTTGATTACCAGAAACTGTGATACCATTTAAAAACAATGACTTACAGCTTTGTCCGCGCGCGGTCATCCTGCACGCCCACTGGCCCCTTCCCTTCGCCCACCCTTCGGTCTAACCTGCCAAAGACTCGAAAAAGGCCACGAAATGACCCTCTCAGCCATCCAATCCCGCGTGATTTCCGCCTGCGACTCTGCGGGCCGCGACCCTTCCTCGGTAACCCTGATTGCCGTCTCAAAAGTTCAGCCCCTAGATCGCGTCCGCGCTGTTCTATCCGCCGGCCACAGGGTTTTTGGCGAAAATTACGTTCAGGAATCACAGGCGAAATGGCCCGACCTGCGCGCCGAATTCGGCCCCGTTCAGGTCCATATGATCGGCCCACTCCAAACCAACAAAGCCAAGCCGGCGGTCGAGCTTTTCGATGCGATCCACACCCTCGACCGGCCTTCTCTGGCCACCAAACTTGCCAACCTCGCCCAATCGCGCGGCATCAGCCCCGACCTTTTCATCCAGATCAATATCGGCTCCGAGCCGCAAAAGGCAGGCGTTTTGCCGGCCGATGCCGACGCTTTCATCGCCTCGGCCCGCGCGCTCGATCTGCCGATTTCCGGCTTGATGTGCATCCCCCCCGAAGCCGAAAACAGCACGCCGCATTTTCAAGCCCTTGCCAAAATCGCGGCCAACAACGGGCTGACCGGCCTTTCGATGGGGATGAGCAGCGATTTCGAGGCCGCAATCACAGCCGGTGCCACCCATATCCGCGTTGGGTCCGCCATTTTCGGCGAGCGCAGCTATAGCTAGGAGTCGCGCACAATCAGCCGCGCCCCAAACTGAACCCGCGCCGCGATCCACATCAGATCGGCAGGGGCAAACGCCACGCAACCTGCGGTCGGATAGCCGATCCGCCGCCATTGATGCAGAAAAATCGCCGAGCCGCGCCCCGGCACAGCCTCGGGCCAGTTCCAATCAGTCATCATAACCAAATCATACAACGGGTCGGCGCGGCGCATGGTCTCATGGCTGAACGGATGGGGCGCGCGGACCAAACGGTTGTACATTGGGTCGCCCACATCATCCGACCATAAATCGCCCAGCCGTATAGGCCGCGCCCAGTTGGGCAGGGCTGCCCCACGCAGCCGATCAGGCCGGTAAAACATGCCTGCAATGCGGTGAATACCGACTGGCGTCGCGCCGTCACCTTCGCGTTTATTTGCCGTAATCCCGCCCCGCCCGATCGTGCAGGGAAAACGGCGGCCGGCAAAACGCAGACCAGTGGGCGTTAGCACAAGGTCATCCACGCTCATAGAATATGGCCCGATTTTGCAGCTTTGGTTGCCAGATAGCCCGCGTTCTGATCGGTTTTACCCACCCGCAGCGGCACGCGCTCGGTGACGTCAATCCCCATCGCCTGCATCATATTGATTTTGGCAGGGTTATTGGTCAGCAGCCGCACCGCTGAAAACCCGAGACTGCGCAGCATATCAGCCCCAAGCCGGAAATCACGCTCGTCGTCTTCAAAACCCAGCCGATGATTGGCCTCAACCGTATCGAACCCCTGATCCTGCAAGGAATAGGCCCGCATCTTATTCGCCAGCCCGATGCCGCGGCCCTCTTGATTCAGGTAAAGCAGAATGCCCGCACCTTCGGCCCCCATCTGGGTAAGGGCGGCGTGCAGTTGCGGGCCGCAATCGCATTTCAGGCTGCCCAAGACATCGCCGGTAAAACAGGCTGAATGCAGGCGGGCGAGGACAGGCTTTGTGCGGTCGGGGCGACCAACTTCAATCGCATAATGCTCGGGGCCGCCATCTTCGGGGCGCAGCACATGCACGCGTCCAACCCCCGCCGCCGCCATCGGCAGGCGGGCGGCGCTCACAGGGTGCAACGGCGAATTGCGGTTCAGCTCGGGCAGAATGGCAGCCAGCGACAGGCGGGTCAGCGCCGCAAAAGCCTGCGTATCAACCGGTACAGAAACGGCAACGACTGCAGGCAACAGCGGCGCCGATTTTGCCAACAGAATCGCCGCGCGGTGCAAATCGGCAGGGCCATCGCGCAGGCTGTGAAACGGGCCTTTCATCGGAAAGCGCAGGTCATCGGCCGGATCGGCCATTGCGCGCAGCCAGCCCAGATCGGCATCCTCAGCCACGGCAAGCCGCACAAGATCGCCATCATAGGCCGGCACTTTCAGCGTCTCGGCGCGCCGCACGGTCAGCGCCAGCACGGGCGCACCCAAGTGGCGCAGCTCGGCCAGCCGCGCAGCAGTCAGCGCCTCGACGGCGACAACCAGCAGGGCTGCCGCGCCATCGGTCAGCAAAACCGGCACGCCCATACGCATATCGCCCCGCGCACGGGTCAATTTTTCAACGATCGAAAGGCCCAGCCCCATAAATGCACCCTTATTTCACCATCCACATGTAACCACTGTGCCGGGAAATTGAAACATACCGCCCCAAACACACACGTCCGCGTGAGAAGTTTGACGCATATCTTGCCGAAACGGTTACGCAAGCGCATCTGTTTATCAACGAAAAGGAGTTGGCAATGGCACAGTTACGCAAAATCCTGTTGGTCGATGATGATGAAGACTTGCGCGAAGCGCTCAGCGAACAACTGGTTATGACCGAGGATTTCGACGTGTTCGAGGCCGGGACGGGCGTCGAAGGCATGGAAAAGGCCAAAGCGGCCTTGTACGACCTAGTGATTCTGGATGTCGGTTTGCCCGACACCGATGGCCGAGAGCTTTGCCGTCGTATGCGCAAAGCGGGTGTGAAAAGCCCGATTCTGATGCTGACCGGCCACGATACAGATGCCGATACGATTCTGGGCCTTGATGCCGGCGCAAATGATTACATCACCAAGCCGTTCAAATTTCCGGTGCTTCTGGCGCGTATCCGCTCGCAGTTGCGCCAGCATGAACAGTCCGAAGATGCGACTTTCCAGCTTGGGCAATACACGTTCAAGCCGGCGCAAAAAATGCTGGTGGACGAAAAGGATAAAAAGATCCGGCTGACCGAGAAAGAGACAAATATTCTTAAATATCTGTACCGTGCGTCATCCGAGGTGGTTGCCCGCGACGTGTTGCTGCATGAGGTGTGGGGCTATAATGCAGGGGTCACGACCCATACGTTGGAAACCCATATCTACCGTTTGCGCCAGAAGATTGAGGCCGATCCATCGAACGCGGCCCTGTTGGTAACGGAATCCGGTGGGTACAGACTTGTTGCCTGATCGCCATACTGGCATCAAAATCGGTATCTGAGGTCAACAATTTGCCGTTTTTTGATGTATAGTGAATGCATGAGTTCCCCTTGTCGCGTCGGGGTTATGGCGCGCACCTCCCTGTTGGACCTGGCCGGGCCTTTGTGCCCGGTCTTTTTTATCCGCCACTCAACGGGATTGACCTGCAGCATTCGCAAGGTGCGACCAGCGGCTTCAATCCCCGAACTGCATCGCCGCAAAGGGGTTGAGCCTGCCCCGCCCCCGCCCTAGGTTGGCGCGAAACCTGAACAGGAGCTACCCATGTCATTTACCCTCGCCACCTGGAATATCAACTCGATCCGTCTGCGCGAAGGGTTGGTGACGCGGTTGCTGGGCGATGAGGCGCCGGATGTGCTGTGCCTGCAGGAATGCAAAAGCCCGGTTGATAAAATTCCGTTAGAGCAGTTTCAGGCGCTTGGCTACCATCACATGGTCGCGCGCGGGCAAAAGGGCTATAACGGCGTAGCGATCCTGTCGAAATTGCCGCTGATGGATGTGGGCGACCGCGATTTTGCCAACCTCGGCCATGCGCGGCATGTGGCGGCGCGGCTGGAAAACGGCGTGACCATTCATAACTGCTATGTGCCTGCGGGCGGCGATATCCCCGACCGCGCGGTCAACGAAAAATTCGGCCAAAAGCTGGATTACCTGACCGAGATGCGCGACTGGTTCCGCTGGGAAAAGCCCGCAAGCGCCATTTTGGTCGGCGACTTGAACATCGCCCCGCGCGAAGACGACGTGTGGAGCCATAAGGCCTTGCTAAAAATCGTCAGCCACACCCCGATTGAGGTGGAACACTTTAATCAGGTGATGGCGGAGGGCGACTGGCATGATGTCACCCGCGCCGATATCCCCGAGGGGCTGCTGTACAGCTGGTGGTCTTACCGCGCCAAAGACTGGGATGCCGCCGACAAAGGCCGCCGGTTAGACCATATCTGGGCCACCGGTGACATAAAGGCATCCGCCCATTCCAGCCGCATCTTGCGCGATGTGCGCGGGTGGGAGCAGCCCAGCGACCACGCGCCGGTTTTCGCGACGTTTGATCTGTAATCACTTGGCCTGATACAGCGGGATCGTAGACATCGAGGTTTTGGCCGACCCTTGGCTAACCTCGCTGCCATGCGCGAGGTAGATCAAGGTCTGGTTCGCCTCATCAAACACCCGCGTCACGCGGATCGATTTGAAAATGATCGAGCGGCTTTCCTTGAAAACCTGCTCGCCGCCTTTACCCCGCGCAATATCACCCAGCGTGATCGGGCCGGTTTGCGTGCAGGAAATCGAGGTATTCGACGGGTCTTCGAACCAGTTGCCCTGTTGCAGCCGGTCGATAATCCCGCGGTCGAAATAGGCCAGATGGCAGGTGACGCCCTGCACCTTCGGGTCGTTAATGCTTTCGATAATAATGTCATTGCCAAACCAATCGACGCCCACCTCACCCACCTTTTCGGCATGGGCGGTGGTGGCCAGCATCAAAGCAAATGGTAGGCAGATGGTACGGAGCATGGGCAAATTCCTTTGGGTTCAGGTATAACGCTAGGGCGTCCGTCTAGGTTCCCATCTTTACGAAAAACGCGGCCTGCGGCAATTGACATTGCAACGGCTCTCAACAACCCTCGCGCCAAGCCAACTTGCAAGGACCAACTATGCGCGTGTTTTCGATCAAAGATCGGCCTGTCCACCTCGGGCCGTTTCCGCTTGAAAGGCTTGCACGCCAAACCTCGGTTGATCTGACAGGGCTGCCCACGCCGCAGCCTTTGATCTTTCAGCACCCCGACCCCGAAAACCTGACCAATGCCATGGCGCGGTTTATGGGTATGTTTGATACCGTGCGCGATGGTGCCTTGTCGCATGGCCCTGCCGAAATCCCCGCCAGCGCCGAGGCACGGACCGAACACCTCAAGGCCGCCAGCTACTATTTCGATGCCTCGATGGTGGGCATCGCCGCCTTGCGCCCCGATCACCACCTTGCCGCGCCACACCGCAACCCCGATATTGATGCGCTGCGGCTGGAACTGGAACAGGGTCAACCCGCCACCCATGCCGCAGGGATTGACCAGATTTATGCCGATGTGCTGGATGCCGCGCGCCTGACCCACGGCCCTGTGCCGCACCACAGCCATGCGCTTGTCTTTCTGGTCGAATACACCCGCGACCCCGCCACAGATGAACCCGGCACAGATTGGCTGCACGGGTCGCAGGCGCATCGCGCGGCCCTTTTGGCCAATAATACCGCCGTGGTGATTTCCAGCTATCTGCGCCTGTTGGGGCATGAGGCGCGGGCCCATTCGGCCAGTACATCCGATGTGGATTTGCTGCGCTTGGCGGCCAGCGCAGGGCTGGTCGATGCCACAGGCACCGCGCCTTATGTGGACAAACGCTTTGCGTTGGCGGCGGTGACAACGACGATGGCGCTGGTGCCGGACGAACCGCTTGGCCCCGATGCGGGGCGCAACGGCTGGCACAGCCACGGCCCTGATTGGCAGATGGGCCGCCACACGCCCCGTTCTGCCGCCACCGCCCAACCCTTTGCCAAGCGGCCGTTCCACCTTGGCCCATACCCGTTTGAAACCCTGAAACGCGTTGAAAAACCAACCACCTTTATGGATGAACCCCGCATCCCGCGTTTCCCAAAACGGGCTGAATTTTTTGCCCGCGCGCTGTTTGGCGATATGGGGAAATCGGTGCAAGAGGTGGCCAAGGGCGGCTATTACGTTGTCAAAAGCCCCATCGGCGCCTGCGCCCGCCGTGCGCTGGGGGCGCTGTTGTTGTTGCAATTCGGCGATGCCCGTGTGGCCCCGTCGCCGCGCAGCACCAACCCCCGGCGCAATGCCCAAAACCTGAAAGCCGCCAGCTATTACCTGTCGGCCGATGCTGTGGGCCTGTGCCGTGTGCCGCAATGGGCTTGGTATTCACACGGGTCCAACGGCGATGTGATCGACGCCCGCCACCCCCATGCAGTGAATCTGCTGCTTGACCAAGGCTATGACACGATGGAGGGCGCGTCTGGCGATGACTGGATTTCGGTCGCCCAGTCCATGCGCGCCTATCTGCGGTTTTCGCTGCTCGGCGGTGTGGTCGGTGAACAAATCCGCCGCATGGGCTATGACGCCCGCGTGCATTCGGTGATTGATGGCGAGGTGCTGCAGCCGCCTTTGTTGCTGCTGTCGGGGCTTGGCGAGGTGTCGCGCATTGGCGAGGTGATCCTGAACCCCTACCTTGGTCCGCGCCTGAAATCGGGCACGGTAACGACGACAATGCCGATGGATCACGACTTGCCCATCGACTTTGGCCTGCAAACATTCTGCAATTCCTGCAACAAATGCGCACGTGAATGCCCGTCAGGCGCGATCACCGCTGGCCCCAAGTTGATGTATAACGGCTATGAAATCTGGAAATCCGACGCCGAAAAATGCACGCGCTACCGGTTGACCAATAGCGCGGGCGGCATGTGCGGCCGCTGTATGAAAACCTGCCCGTGGAACCTTGAAGGCCTGTTTTCTGAAAGCGCCTTTCGCTGGGTCGCGATGAAGGCGCCGCAAACGGCCAAGGCGCTGGCGGCGCTGGATGATAAACTGGGCCGTGGCCGCATCAACCCCGTGAAAAAATGGTGGTGGGATATTGAGCTGGACCCGAAATCCGCCCGCTATATCCGCGCCGCTGCCACCAACACGCGCGAACTGAGCCCCGAGATTGACCTGCAATACAAAGACCAAACCCTTGCGGTTTACCCCGCCGATGTGATGCCGCAGCCCTATCCGGTTATCCAACCCTTGAACCGCGAAGAGGGCATCAAACGCTACCGCGAGCTGCTGCTGCCGGAGGAGTATAAGGCGCGGCTGGCGTGCGGCGAAACCGACGGTCTTGCGCCAGCACCCCAAGCGCTGACCGAGCCGCCGGTATTCCCCGTCATCATCACCAAACGCGATGACCTCGGCCCCGATGTCGCACGGTTTGAGCTGCGCCGCGCCGATGGCTCTGACCTGCCCGCATTTGCCGCAGGCGCGCATATTGATGTGGTGATTGCCCCTGAATATCAGCGGCAATATTCGCTGGCAGGCGACCCCACAGACCGCAGCAAATATGTGCTGGGCCTGCTGCGTGACCCGAACGGGCGGGGCGGCTCGGCCCTCATGCACCGCATCTTCCGGCAGGGGCGGCGGCTGTTCATCAGCCCGCCGCGCAACCATTTCCCGCTGGATGAAACAGCACCCTTCAGCCTGCTGATGGCTGGCGGCATCGGTGTGACACCGATGATCACCATGGCCCACCGCCTGCATACCCTGAACCGCGACTTCGCGCTCCACTATTCCGCTGCCGATCAACAGGCCGCCGGATTTGCGGATGAACTCTCGGCGCAACCTTGGGGCAATCGCACGCATTTACACCTGTCCAAAGGCGGCCAACGCGCCGATTTGGCGGCGATTATCCCCGCCTATCGCGACGGGTTCCGGCTGTATACCTGCGGGTCAAACCGCTATATGGACGCGGTTTTCGCCGCCGCCACCGCCAAAGGCTGGCCAGAAAGCGCCTTGCTGCGCGAATATTTCACCGTGCCCGAACCGCCTGATTGGGTGAACCATGATTTCACGCTGGAACTGACCAAATCAGGCAAATCCCTGCACATCCCCGCCGATAAATCCGCAACCGATGTGCTGGCCGAGGCGGGCATCCCCGTCACGACAAAATGTTCCGACGGTATCTGCGGCGTCTGTGCCGTTGCCCACCCCGCTGGTGAGGAAATCGAGCATCGCGATTACGTGCTGTCTGCCGCCGAGCGTGAAACGCGGGTAATTCTGTGCTGTTCACGCGCCAAAACGGCGGGGGGCGTGCTGCGGGTTGATCTTTAGCCCGCAGCACAGCGATTTACTGGCCGGGTGGGGCTGGCAAGATGGCTTTCAGCTCGGCTTCAGTCTTGCCCAGTTTTGCCGCAGCGGCGGCCAGATCGGGGGGGCCGCCTTGTGGGGTGCCCAAGGCTTGCGATAGCTCTTCGATCGTGATGCCCAGCTTTTTTGCGGCCTCGTCAAAACCGGGTGGCAAACCGCCCGCTTGGCCTGCGCGCTTGGCCCCGATGCCCGCCGCGGCTGTGGTGGTAAAGTTACCTTGCGCCTGCACGCCAACCAGACAGGGCGGCAGGTTCGGGAAATCCGTAGACGCATGGTAATGATAGGTCCGCCCCAAGGCCGTTTCGCCAACATGGCCGTAGCAGGCGTCCAGCTCGGTCGGGGCGGTGCCATCAGGCTCGGTGCTGCCAAACATCGGAAACCCGTCAAAGGCATAGCCAAACTGCCCGCCGCTGTTTTGGGCCAGTGCACAACCGGCATCTACATGCTCGGTCGCAAAAACCGTGTCGATATCGGTCGCGGTTGCGTGCCAATGGTACCAACCGCCGGGGTCTACATGCCCGCCGCAGGTATCAAGCGCGGGCATATGGCCGGTTTGCTGGATGCTCGGCGCGTCTGAAAAAATCGGCACCCCGTCCAGCGCCACGCCCACCTTGCCCACCACACCCAGCTTGGTCGGGGTTATCGCCATAACCGGTGTAACCGGCAGGCGCATCGTGATCTTTACGCTTTCATCCACCGAGACATTGATACAGGCATGGTCAACCGCTGGCCTTTGGGTCGCATTATCGACCGTATGCACCGTGCCATCGTCGTCAAAGAACCGATAGCCAAGCCCGTCAAGCATCCGCAGAAAATCACCATCAACGCGGTAGAGCTTGCCATTCTCGCCCGTCCAGTTCCAGATCCCGCCTTTGTCATTCACGGTCGCAGGGCAAAATGGCCCGATCTTCAGCCCTTTGGGCATGTAATCGACTGTAAATTCATAGCATTCCGTATTGGTGCCATCCTCTAGCGTGCAATTGATCACAACCGGATGCCCGTTAAAGGCGCTTTGGTTGAATATCGTCAGGTCTGTGTGCGCGAGTGCCATGGCGGGTGCCAGAATAGGTGCACAGATTGCCCCGGTCAGCATCAGTCGGCAGGTGAAAAGTGGCATCAAAAAGGTCCTTCGGGCAGTGAAAAACAAAAACAGCGGCCAAACAGGGCCGCTGCTTTTATGGTTATACGTTTGCGGCTGTTCTATCCGTCGGTCAAAGGTCCAACGCGCGGTCGCCGGCCGCATCTTTGATCCGCGTCGGCAGGCCCAGACGGGCCAACAAAGCCAGAAACGGCTTTGGGTCCATATCTTCAACATTGGCCATATGGCCCACATCCCAAACACCATCTGCGATCAGCATCGCAGCGGCCACAGGCGGCACGCCGGCAGTATAGGAAATGCCTTGGCTTCCCACCTCGTTATAGGCGTCCTTGTGGTCGGCGACGTTGTATATAAACACCTCAACCGGTTGGCCGTCTTTGGTGCCTTTGACAAAATCACCAATGCAGGTTTTGCCGGTGTAATTCGGCGCAAGGCTGCTTGGGTCGGGCAGCACAGCTTTGACCAGTTTCAGCGGCACAACCTCTAGCCCCTCGGCAGTGGTGACAGGTTGTTCCGAAAGCAGGCCAAGGTTTTTCAGCACAGTGAAAACATTGATGTAATGGTCGCCAAACCCCATCCAGAACCGCACATCGGCATGGGGGTAGCGGTTGGCCAGCGAATGCACCTCATCATGGCCGGACATATAGGATTTCTGCTTGCCGACGACAGGCAGGTCATCCTCGCGCCCCACCTCGAACATCGCGTTTTCCTGCCACGCGCCGCTTTGCCAGCTATAAACCGTGCCGGTAAATTCGCGGAAGTTGATCTCGGGGTCAAAGTTGGTGCTGAAATACTTGCCATGATCGCCCGCGTTGATATCGACGATATCAATGCTGGTCACCTCATCCATGCACGCATCCACGGCATAACGCGCAAAGGCGTTTACCACGCCCGGATCAAACCCGGCGCCCAAAATCGCGGTTACACCGGCGGCTTTGCAGGCGTCACGCTTTTTCCATTCATAATTGCCATACCAAGGCGGCGTTTCGCAAATCTTGCCCGGATCCTCATGGATGGCCGTGTCGATATAGGCGGCACCTGTGGCGATACAGGCATCCATCACCGTCATGTTGACGAAGGGCGACCCAACATTGATGACAATCTGCGTGCCGGTCTGTGCGATCAGCGTTCTTACCGCATCCACATCCATCGCGTCCAACGTATAGGTGTGAAACGCGCCCGGCACCTTCATAGCGGCTTTGGCGCGAACGGATTCTACAATCTCGTCGCATTTGGCAACGGTTCGGCTGGCAATATGCAAATCACCTAAAACATCGTTATTCTGCGCGCATTTATGCGCCACAACCTGCGCCACACCGCCCGCGCCGATGATCAAAACATTGCGTTTCATAGCCCGCCTCCTTCAGCCCAAATTGCCTTCAAAATCGCCATAGGTAAATGTGCGTGCGACGGTCAGCGTTCCGTCCAACTCGCGCAGCACAATCGACGGCATCTTCACGCCGTTAAACCAGTTCTTTTTAACCATTGTGTAACCGGCCGCATCGGCAAGGCTAAGCCGGTCGCCAATTTGCAACGGCGCGGCGAAACTGAATTCGCCAAACACATCCCCCGCAAGGCAGGACTTGCCGCAAACCATGAACGGGTGGTCGCCCGACACATCCATCTTAGCGGTTTCGCGGTAGATCAGCAAATCGAGCATATGCGCCTCGACCGAAGCATCGACGATGGCCAAATCCTTGCCGTTGTTCAGAATGTCCAACACCGTCACCTCCAGGCTTGCCGTGTTGGTGATCGCGGCCTCGCCCGGTTCAAGGTAAACCTGCACACCAAAGCGATCGGCAAAGGCCCGCAACCGTGCGGCCAACGCCTCAATCGGATAGCCCTCACCAGTAAAGTGAATACCGCCGCCAAGGCTGACCCAATCCAACTGTTCCAGAAAGGCGCCAAATTCGGATTCGATGCGCGAAAGCTGCTGGTCGAACAGATCGAAATCGCCGTTCTCGCAATTATAATGAATCATCACGCCTGAAATCTGGTCAACCACGGCATTCAGCTTGGCCAGATCCCATTCGCCCAATCGGCTGAACGGGCGGGCTGGATCAGCCAGATCGAAATGCGACGTCGAAAACTGCGGGTTCAACCGCAACCCCCGCGCAATGCCCGTGGTTTTATCGGCAAAGCGCGTAAGCTGGCTGATCGAATTGAAGATGATCTTGTCAGCATAGCCAACGGCCTCACCCACCTCATCATCGGCCCAGGCAACCGAATAGGCATGGGTTTCCTTGCCGAATTTCTGGCGCCCCAAGCGCAGCTCATAAAGGCTGCTGGATGTGGTGCCATCCATATGATCGCGCATGGCGTCAAACGCGGGCCAAGTGGCAAAACACTTTAAAGCCAGCAAGCATTTCGCACCCGAAAGATCGCGCAAACGGTCGATCTTGGCCATGTTTGCGGCAAGTTTGGTTTTGTCGATAAGGTAGTACGGCGTCGGTATCATGGCATCCCCCAAGCATCGGTCACCCCGATAATGGCAAGGGGGGGGTGATAGGGCAGTCAAGCCTTTGATGCAAGCCATAGGCGCAGCAATTTGACGCCAAGAAAGGCTGCGAAAGGGGGCCGCTCCCGCCATTCGTTGACGCTGGCGCGTCGCCTCAAGGTTGGGCCGGGCCGCCTGCGTGCCGCAGTCGGCGTTCCGATAATGGGAAAAGGCCTTGGCCAAAAGAAAAAGGCCGGGGCCATTGTGACCCCGACCCAAACAGATTTCGCAAAAGGCTTACCAGATATCCGGCCCCTTATCGGCATAGCGGCGCGCCAGAAAGTCGATAAAGGCGCGCACCTTGGGCTGGGTAAAGCGACCCGGCGGATAGACGGCATACACGCCCAGCGTTTCAACCGGCAGGCCGGGAATAGCCTCTTCGACCTGACCATTTTTCAGCGCATCAGCATAAAGGAACGATGGCAAATACGCGATGCCAAGGCCCGAGATTGCCGCGTTCAGCAAGGATTGCCCGTCATTCACTGTCAGCCAGCCGGCCGTACGCACCTGACGTTTCTCACCCGTTGGTGACGGAATTTTCCACATGTTGCCATTGGCCTGGTTTGAATAATGCAACAGCTTGTGTTCGTTCAGGTCGTCGATTTTCATAGGCCGACCGTATTTCTGGAAATAGTTGGGCGAGGCGACCATCCGCTTGGTGGTTTCTGTCAGCTTGCGGGCGCGCAGGCTGCTGTCTTCCAGATCCCCGATGCGAACCGCCATGTCAAAGCCTTCGGAGATCAGCTCGACATAACGGTTGTTCAGCACCATGTTGACCGTAATATCGGGATATTCGAGCAGAAAATCCCCCAAAATTGGTGACAACAGGTTCACGCCAAAATCGGTCGCCACGGAAATCCGCAGCAGACCCGAAGGCGCTGATTGCATCGAGGTTACCAGCGCATCTGCCTCGCCCGCATCATTCAGCACACGACGCGCACGGTCGTAATAGGCAAGCCCAATTTCGGTCGGACTAACGCGGCGCGTGGTGCGATTCAGCAGCCGCGCACCCAGCCGGGCCTCAAGAGCAGAGACATGCTTCGAAACGGCAGATTTCGAAATCCCCATCTTTTTGGCCGCATCCGTAAAGCCCCCTTGATCCACCACGGTGGCAAAGGCTTCCATTTCGGTTAGTCGATCCATTGTTTTCCCCATACGATAAGTGCAGGTCGATAGCCCGTTTTGTTCCCAGAATCGGGCAAGATAGGGGCGCTGGCGCGACCAGTCCGAGGTAATTGCAAGGATCGTTGAGGGCAGGGAAACAAACACCCCTCGGCAGAAAGGCGCAGATTCCACCCTTTCGGGGCGGCGGAAAAAGGCCCCAAATCGGGTGTTTGGCGGAAAGATGTTCCGCAATTCCTGCCCGTTCGGCGGCAATCTGTCGGGATAATCCGCCTATCAACAGTGGTTGTGGAATGGCGTTCCGAACCGGCCTAACCATTGGGATACGCGGCGACATGATGCCGCTGCGTTAAACCGGAAAGGAAACGACATGACCCGTATGATGATTGCTTTTGGCTTTGCCGCTGGTCTTGTAACCATGTCCGCCATCGCCCAAGAGGCCCCGCAAGATGTGGATGGCAACGGCACCTGGTCGATGGACGAGATGAAGGCCGTTTATCCGAACCTGAGCGAAGAAACCTTTGCAGCGATGGATACCTCGGCCGATGGCCAGATTGACGCCGCAGAATATGAGGCCGCGATGGGGGCCAATTTGTTGACGCAGTAACCCTGCACACATGCTTCCCTGCCCCCCGGGTGCAGGCTTTGCAGCATCCTTGCAAAGCCTGCACTCCGTTTGGCGTTTTGGCCTGAAAGCCCGCGTTACAGCGCCGCGCCCAACCGTGCCCCTTGATCAATGGCGCGCTTTGCATCCAGCTCGGCCGCCACATCGGCGCCGCCAATCACATGCGGTGTTATCCCTGCAGCCTCCAGCGCATCGGCCAGCCCGCGATTGGGCACCTGACCCGCACACATCACCACCGTATCGACGGCCAGCAGCTCTGGCCCCTCACTGGTGCTGATCTGCAAACCCTCTGGCACTACAGCGTCATAGGAAACCCCGCCGCGCATTTGCACCCGTTTCATCTGCAAGGCCGCGCGATGAATCCAACCAGTTGTTTTCCCCAAACGCCGTCCGGGTTTTTCTGCTTTGCGTTGCAACAGCACCACGTGGCGGGCAGGGGCCTCCGGCTGCGGCCCGTTGGCGGCCAACCCTCCGGCCACATCGGCAGGGTCGCCCACGCCCCATTCGCGCCGCCACAGATCAAGGTCTTCGGTCGGGCTTTTGCCCGCATGCACCAGATATTCGGCGACATCAAAGCCGATACCACCGGCACCCACCACGGCCACGCGCTTACCCACGGCTGCGCCTTTCAGCACCGCCTCATATCCCAACACATTGGCCGCGTCCTGACCCGCAATCCCCGCATCACGCGGCAAAACGCCGGTGGCCACGACAACCTCGTCATAACCCGCCAAATCCTGCGCAGTCGCGCGATGGTTCAAATGCAACTGCACCCCCGCATTCGACAGCATCACGCCAAACCAATCGACAAGCCCGCGAAACTCTTCCTTCCCGGGCACCGCTTTGGCAAGGTTCAACAAACCACCCACCTCTGCCGAGGCCTCGAACAAATCCACCCGATGCCCGCGCTGCGCCGCCACAATCGCACACATCATGCCCGCAGCCCCCGCGCCCACAACCGCCACCCGCTTGGGCGCAGAGGTCGGCGTGTAAACCAACTCGGTTTCCGCACAGGCGCGCGGGTTGACAAGGCAAGAGGTCAACTTGCCGCTGAACGTATGGTCCAAACAGGCCTGATTGCAGGCGATACAAGGCGCGATTTCCGCCGCCCGCCCCGCTGCCGCCTTGGCCACAAAGTCAGGATCGGCAAGGAAAGGCCGCGCCATCGAAACCATATCCGCTTGGCCGCCCGCCAAAATCCCCTCAGCCACATCAGGCGTGTTGATCCGGTTTGACGTGATGACGGGAATGGAAACCTCGGGCCGCAACCGCGCAGTTAACCAAGCAAACGCCGCCCGCGGCACCGATGTCGCAATCGTCGGCACCCGCGCCTCATGCCAGCCAATGCCCGTGTTCAGCAGCGTCGCCCCCGCCGCCTCAATCGCCTTGGCCAACAGCACGACCTCATCCCAACTGGACCCGTCCGGCACCAGATCAATCAGGCTGATCCGGTAAATCAAAATGAAATCGGCGCCCACAGCCTCACGCACACGCCGCACCACCTCAACCGGCAGGCGCATCCGGTTGGCATAGTCGCCGCCCCATTGGTCGGTACGTTTGTTCACATGACGGGCCAGAAACTGGTTCAGAAAATAACCCTCCGACCCCATGATCTCGACGCCGTCATAGCCCGCCTCACGCGCCCGCACCGCGGCCGTAACAATATCGGCGATCTGCGCCTCAATCCCCGCCGCATCCAGTTCGCGCGGCACAAAAGGCGAGATAGGCGACTTCACCGCACTGGCCGAAACGCAATCCTTGCTATAGGCATAGCGCCCCGCATGCAAAATCTGCATCGCAATACGCCCGCCTGCGGCATGCACCGCATCCGTCACCCGCCGGTGGTTCGCAATATCACGGGCCGAATACAAACCTGCCGCCCCCGGAAATACCCCGCCTTCGGCATTGGGCGCCATGCCCCCCGTGACAATCAGCGCCACACCACCCCGCGCCCGCGTGGCATAAAATTCTGCCACCCGCGCCCAATCACCGGTTTCTTCAAGCCCCGTATGCATCGACCCCATCAACACCCGGTTGGGCAAGGTCACAAACCCCAGATCAAGCGGTTCCATCAAATGTGGGTAATGCGTCATACAGGCCTCCAAAGCTTTGCCCAAACCATGCCCGACAGCAACAAGCCTGTCACGCCCAACGCGGCGTCACAGCCTGCACCCCAGCGCTGCTTTCTTTTCGGTAAAAATATCCCGGGGGGAATGCGCCATAAGGCGCAGGGGGGCAGCGCCCCCGCATCCGTCAGCCCATCGTTTCCAAACAATGCCGCCGAAACGCGCGTTTCAACATATCCAACTCGGCCCGCAGCAAATCCAGCTCGGCCCGAATATCATCCTCCATCGCCACACCGGTGATGATGGTGAACTGCCCCAACTGCACACCCGAGTCTTGCTCGCAAATCAAAAACGTCTGCACCCCGTCCGACAACACTTTGGCCGGAACTGGTACCCGCACCGCCCAATTCCCGGGCTGCTCGGGGATGGCGGTCACAGAAATACCCGCAATCGCCTGACCCAAATGCAGCACAACAAGCGCGGGCTGGCTGTCGGCATTGCTCAACACCCCTTCCCAAACACCCGCGCGCAGCCGCGTTTTTACCAGCTTGGCCTCAGTCATCCTGTCACTCCCCTCTGGCCCAAATCACAGCTCGGCCCTCGGCCTGCGCGAGAGCGTCAGATCCCGCATAATGATCTGGTTCATCTCGGGACCTTCAAAGATCAGATCAATCCAAATCCGCTCGGCCCGCTTTTCGTTCAGCTTGGTATAGGCAAGGTCAAACTCCACCTTCACCTCATCCTCGGTCAACGGCAACTCGCGCACGACTTGCTCGACGTTCGGACCATGCTTGATGTTCAACCGCGCGAAAATCTCTAGCGGGGTTTCCATTTCGACAATGGCATCCAGCTGGATCAAATGCGTCAAACGAAGTCCGTCAACCGCTGCATCCGGCAGTTCCAGCACCAGCGACAGAAACGACCCGTCAAAACGAAACACATCCATGCGCAAACCAAACGGCGCCAAATCGGTCTCGCGGGTATTGCGCACCTGGCGCACGGTCAGCTCGCTATGGCGGCAATCATGGAACACCGTCGTTCCGTCACAAATCATCGCCTTGTTTTGCACCGAAGACTGCCCCGACACCGCAATCGGCCCATTCCACAGCATTGGCCGCCAGGCCCAATCGCTGCCCATCGGCTTGCGGATGGCGTTCGATCCGATAACCGGCAAGGCCAGCCGATGCTCGGCCACATGTATCAACCGGTCCAGATTACGGCGCAATGCCAAGGCCTGCGTGCGAAAGCGCCGCAAGCTTGCCAAATCAAGGCCCGCTGCAGAATCCGCAAGCCTGCGCCAGCGCCGCATCACGTTGCGATGCACAATCCTGTCAATCAGCCGGTCGCCATGTTTTGCCATTCGCCGCGTCTATACCTTGGTTCCAGGATGCGCACATTGTTGACCCTGTGGAAACATTTCCCTTATTTACGCATAATTGTTAAGATTCCACCCTGATTTTCGCTGATTACGCCTGCAAATCTGGCGAAAGGCAGTCCCTACTGCCCGTTGGCTTTGCGCATCGCATCAACAAAACGGCTGACCATACGGTTTCCAGTCGCGGTTGACATCGTCATACCCTGCCGGGGCCGCACGCTCAGCGTCACCAGCCGCCCGTTAATCTGCATCAAGGCCCGCCAGGAATCGCTTTGCTTGTTTTGTGCCACACGCGTCAGCCGCAACACCACAGCTTCCTTGTAATCCGACACCTCATGCACGCTGATACCGTCGCGGCTACCTTCGCCACGCAATGCCGCCTTGCCTTCCTCGGTGTTGAAATAAGGCTCTAAAGTGCTGCTTTTCAGGGCAATCCCCGCCGCACTGCCGTCGCTTCCGACCGTTGCCGCCAAAACCGCGCCAAGCTTGCCATTGCAGGGGGCAAAGGCCACAAAGCTTGCGTCATCCAGTAATCTCTGGGTATCCGGCAGCGGGCAATAGCCCGCCGGTCCTGCCAGATTGATATCGGCAAATAAAAGAACCTGCCGCTCGGCCCCGCCATTTGAGGCCTGCGTCCCGCCGGTGCCATCGGGCATAACACAGCCCGACAGCAACAGCGAAAACAGGACAGCTTTACTGATCCATGTAGACATGGCGCTCATCTTTCGCGCCGGGATGGGTCACCGCCCCCAGCCGCGCACCACCGACAAGCCGCGCATATTTCCACAATGCACCGCTGTTATATTCGGTCTGGCGCGGGCCTTTCCAATTGGCTTTGCGCGTCGCCAGTTCCTCATCGGTCAGGGCAACCGACAATTCGCCGGTGATCGCGTTCAACGTGATCATGTCGCCGTTTTGCAGCAAGGCAATCGGGCCACCATGCGCCGCCTCTGGCCCGACATGGCCCACGCAGAACCCGCGGGTCGCCCCCGAGAATCGGCCATCCGTGATCAGCGCCACTTTCTTGCCCATGCCTTGGCCCGAAAGCGCAGCAGTTGTGGACAGCATTTCGCGCATGCCGGGGCCGCCTGCGGGGCCTTCGTTGCGGATAACGATCACTTCGCCTTCTTTGTACTGGCGGGCTTTTACGGCCTCGAACGCCTCTTCTTCGCATTCAAACACGCGGGCAGGGCCGGTAAAGACCTGCTGATCCTGGCTCATGCCAGCAACTTTCACGATCGCACCTTCGGGGGCAAGGTTGCCCTTCAGGCCAACAACACCACCGGTTTTGGTCAGCGGGGTTGCGACGGGGTGGATAACGCGGCCATCCGCCATGCCTTGAATACGGTCCAGCTCTTCGCCCATCGAACGGCCGCTGGCGGTGATGCAGTCTTCGTGCATCAGGCCCGCCTTGCGCAGTTCCTTCATCACAACCGGTACGCCGCCAGCCTCATAAAGGTCTTTGGCGACATATTGGCCACCGGGCTTCAGATCGACGAAATATGGCGTGTCGCGGAAAATCTCGCAAACGTCGAACAGATCGAAATCAATCCCCGCCTCATGCGCAATCGCAGGCAGGTGCAGGCCTGCGTTGGTCGAACCACCGGTGCAGGCCACAACCCGCGCCGCGTTTTCCAGCGACTTGCGCGTCACGATATCGCGCGCGCGGATGTTTTTCTCAATCAGGTTCATCACGGCCACGCCGGATGCCTCGCCATACATATCGCGGCTCTCATACGGGGCAGGGGCACCGGATGAGTTCATCAGCGCAAGGCCAATCGCCTCGGATACGCAGGCCATGGTGTTGGCGGTAAACTGGCCACCGCAGGCACCGGCCGATGGGCAGGCGATACGTTCCAGAATTTCCAGCTCGGCGTCTGACATGTTGCCGGCTTGGTGCTGGCCCACGGCCTCGAACACATCCTGCACCGTCACGTCTTTGCCGTTCAAACGGCCCGGCAAGATAGAACCGCCATAGATGAACACCGAAGGCGTGTTCAAACGCACCATCGCCATCATCATACCGGGCAAGGATTTGTCGCAACCGGCAAGGCCGACAATCGCGTCATAGCAATGGCCGCGCATGGTCAATTCCACCGTGTCGGCAATCGCCTCGCGGGATGCCAAGCTGCTGCGCATACCTTCATGGCCCATCGCGATACCGTCGGTCACGGTGATCGTGGTAAATTCGCGCGGTGTACCGCCACCCTTTTTCACGCCACCCTTAACCGATTGCGCCTGACGGTTCAGCGAGATGTTACAAGGTGCAGCCTCGTTCCAGCAGGTCGCGACACCAACCCACGGCTGGTGAATCTCTTCCTCGGAAATCCCCATCGAATAGAAATATGACCGGTGCGGCGCGCGCGACGGGCCTTCGGTCACATGGCGGGATGGAAGCTTGGATTTGTCGAAACGCTGGTTGGTCATGGCTGGTCCTCCGGAAAATCGCTTGCGCAAAGGGATAAAGCGGCTGTGCCTAAGGGGCAAGACACAGATTGCATGGCATTGCGCCTGCGCATAGGGTTTAACCACGGAAAGAGGTATTATGCGCCGCATCACTTCGCTGGATCTACTGGAAAAGCTGGGCAAGACCCGCCTGTCGCGACATTTCTTCGCACGCGACTTCCTGTATTCCGAGATTGGCAGTTTTCACGCCATGCCCAACCTGCCCGATGATACAGACCTGTTTCTGGCCGCCGGCCGCGCCTTTTGCGTGGAATTGCTGGACCCGCTGGTCGAAACTTTTGGCCCTGTGGCGGTGCGCTCGGCCTATCGCAGCCCAAGCATCAACAAGTTCGGCAATGACCACAATCTGAAATGCGCGCGCAACGAGGCGAATTTTGCAGGCCATATCTGGGACAGGCGCGATGCGGCTGGCCGGATGGGGGCTTGTGTCTCGGTCGTCGTGCCGTGGTTTGCCGATCAGTATAATCAAGGCCGCGACTGGCGCGATCTGGCGTGGTGGGTGCATGACCACCTGCCGTATCACGAGATGTGGTTTTTCCCCACCAATGCCGCGTTCAACCTGACATGGCGTGAAGATCCGGATAGGGTGATCTCGTCCTATGTTGCGCCACGGGGCAAATTGCTTGCCGCCAGTGCCGAACCGGTCGAGAATTTGCCCACCCGCCGCGCCCGCTATGCCGATTTTCCGGCATTCCGGGGCGTGGCTTACCCTGCAATTCCGGCCCGCTGGGCCAAAGCCAAGGATTAACCTATGCCTGACTACCCCAAAATTGCCGCCCGACTGTCGGGCCAGCCCGACCTGTATTCCGCCCTTTTGGCGGCCGAGGGGCCGTTGGAACTGGGCAAACTCCTTGCCGCTTGCGATAGCGCAGTTGCGGCACGGCTTGCCTCGGTTGACCAAGGCCTGTTGCGCGCGATCTTACGGGCCGGCGCGGGCGACGAAGCCGTGGCAGGGGCAGGGCGCATCACGGAGTATTTGAAAACCGCAAACCCCGCGCCGGTGTTTTTGCCCGAGATCAACGCAGGTCCCAGCATTTCGCTGCCGACCGACGGCCAGCGCCCCGATATGCCCGTGTTTTCCGACCGTGCGTTTGATGCGTGGTTCGCGGCCCAAGATGTGCCGTATGGCCTTGGCCTATATGGCGAAAACCGCACCTGCTATGCCAGTGCCCAATTCGCCGACCAAGCCAGTGACGAGCGCCGGACAGTGCATCTGGGCGTCGATGTCTTTGCCCCCGCAGGCACCCCCGTCCACGCGCCCTTTGCAGGCAAAGTGCGGTATCTGACCTATAACTCTGACCCGTTGGATTACGGCCATACCCTGATTTTGGAACATGACGGCCCCGTGCCGTTTTTCACGCTGTACGGCCATCTGGGCGCCAGCCTGCCCACGCTTTTGGCGGTTGGTGATGCCGTTACGCCGGGCCAGATCATTGCGCATCTGGGCGACTGGCATGAAAACGGCGGCTGGGCGCCGCATCTGCATTTCCAGATCATGACCTCTATGCTGGAACAAGTGCAGGGCAATTTCTTTGGCGTAGGCCACGCGGGTTTGTGGGATGTCTGGTCGCAAATCTGCCCGGACCCGAACCTGATTTTGCGGATAGATCCGGCGCGGTTTGCGGTCTGATATCCTGCGGCTTGGCCATGGGGCAAAGGACGGGATTTAGGTATTTGGGCCAAGATGAAATAGCAGGGCAGTGCTAGTCCTGCATCTCAACACATAAGACCGTCGGCAAGTGGCGGGCGATTTCATTCCATGTTTCGCCCTCATCCGCGCTGGCAAAGACCGAACCCGAATTGGTGCCAAAATAAACACCTGTGGCATCGGTTGCCATGGCCTGACGCAGTACGGTGAAATAGCAGTTTTTGGTCGGCAGGCCTTGGGTTTTCGCCGCCCAAGTCTCGCCGCCATCGGTGGATTTATAAACCGCCGCCGAGGCACCGGGGGGAAAGCGGCCGATGCTATCGCCGTTCAACGGCAGCACCCAAAGCGTGTTCGGGTCGGTGGGATGTGCGGCGATGGGAAAGCCGAAATTCGATGGCAAGCCTTTGGTGATGTCATGCCATGACCGCCCGCCATCGGGGCTGCGATAGGTGCCGTGGTGGTTTTGCTGATACAGCACCTCGCCCGCGCCGGCGGCTTGCACCATGTTGTGCACGCAATGCCCGACCTCATGCCCGCATTGCCCATGATCCGCGGTCTCGGCGTTGGATTTGCGGTTGCGGCGGTCCCATGTTTTGCCGCCATCTGCGGTTGCGAAAACCCCGGCGGCGGAAATGCCAACCCACAGCTTGGCCGGATCGGCGCGATCCGCGACAATCGTGTGCAGCGTCAGCCCCGCCCCCCCCGGTTGCCAGCTGTCGCCCGAAGGGTGATCGGAAAGCCCCTGCACCCGCGCCCAGGTGTCGCCGCGATCGTCGCTGGCAAAGAGCGCTGCGGGCTTGGCGCCGGCGTAAAGCCTGCCACCCACATATTTCAGCGACCAAATCGCATCAATCTGGCCCTTGAATGGTGCATCCGGCGCAGGGCCGTGGCCGACATATTCTACCATTTCCGGGCTATTGGCCAACATCTCGTCAAACTTGCCATTGGCCAGCAGCGTCAGCACCCAGCTTTCGCCGTTATCGTCCGACCGCCACACACCTGCACCCGGAAACTCGCCGCCACCCGCCGCCCAGAGTGTGCCGGTTTCAGGATCGTTGGCGAAATGGTTGATGGGCCAGCCATCACAAAACGGGCCGTTGACAGACCATTCCTGACCGTCTTTGCCCAGCAAGAACGCCCCTTTGGTTGTGCCGACAAGAACCTTATGCACCATGATGCCCCCCCTTGTTGGGCCCAGAATACCATCAAATCCGCAATTCGTGTCAGGTTTTTTCGGGGCCAAACCGCGCCAGAAACATCGCCACTGCCCCGTTGATAACGCGGTCTTTCTCGGCTTGGGCCGGTTTCGATTTCAACCCCAGCAGCATCTGCAAAAACAGATCGGCGCGGCACACTTCGGCGAACATATCGGCGGCAAGCTCTTTGTCTTCGATGCAGATTTCGCCGCGCGCCTCGGCATCGTGCAAATAATTGACCATGCGTTGACGCCCGACCAGCGGGCCGGTTTCATAGAACTGTCGGCCAAGATCGGGAAAGCGTGCGCTTTCGGCCACGACCACGCGGAACATGCGCAGGTAAAAATCTGACGTAAACATCTCAATCAGGGCCTCAGCCGCGATTTTCAGCGCCGCTTCCAACTTGACATGCGGCTGGATCTTGCTTTCGGCCTCATCGATCTGTCGGCAGCATTCGGCTTTGACAACCTCTTGAAACATCAAGCGTTTGTCGGGAAAATAGCTGTACAGTGTGGCCTTGGAAACGCCGGCCGTGCGGGCAATATCATCGACATTCGCGCCTTCAAACCCTTGGGTCAAAAACACATCGCGCGCACCGGCCAGCACGTCATCATATTTGCGGCCTTTGCGGGCCTGCGGTGCTGCATGCATGTTTTGCCTTTCCTTACGCCCGTTCTCGCAAGGCCGACCATAAACGCGGCACTCTGGCACAGGCAAGGGGCGGGTTGCTATCCGCCGCACTGCACCGCGGTGCCAAGGCTTGTTGGGTCATCGCAGCCCTGTGTCACAGGGGCGGAATCGGTGGGCCAGTTCAGGCGCGGCAAATCGAGCATTTGCGCAAAGGCGGGGTTGGCCAGCAAGCCAAGGGTGACAGCGATACGAAGCAGTTTCATTTTCAGTCTCCATATATAAACTAAACTGTTCAGTTTGATTTATATACGCCGAGTCGCGATGCGGATCAAGTACAAAGTGAACTGGCTGGTCTAGTTATTATGTCGCGCCTTTCAGGCTTGCGCATCGGTAAGCAGGGCACTAACTTGGAATCATTCTAAAGTGGAGGCAAACATGATCCCCGGCTTTTCCAACCGCCGCCGTTTTTCCGACCTGTCCGAGCAAGAGATCTTGGCGCTGGCCATTTCATCCGAAGAGGATGACGCCCGCATCTACCGCAGCTATGCCGAGGCCCTGCGCAGCGATTACCCCAATTCTGCCGCCGTTTTCGATGGCATGGCCGAAGAGGAAGACACCCACCGCCAGCGTCTGATCGATCTGCACATGGAACGGTTTGGCAAGGTCATTCCGCTGATCCGCCGCGAACATGTCGCAGGCTTTTACGCCCGCCGCCCGGTGTGGCTGACCCATAACCTCGGCTTGGAAAAAATCAGGACCGAAGCTGCGGCGATGGAAAAGGACGCGCATGATTTCTATATGCGCGCCGCTGCCAGAACCACCGATGCAGGCACCCGCAAACTGCTGGGCGATCTGGCCGCAGCCGAGGCAGCACACGAAGACCGCGCCACCGCGCTTGAGGCCAAGCATCTGGGCCAGGACGCCCGTTCCGAAGAAGACCAGAACGCCCACCGCCAATTCGTGCTGACTTGGGTACAGCCGGGGCTGGCGGGCTTGATGGATGGCTCGGTTTCTACCCTTGCGCCAATCTTTGCCGTGGCCTTTGCCACGCAAAATAACCACACGACTTTGCTGGTTGGACTGGCCGCTGCCATCGGCGCAGGTATCTCGATGGGCTTTACCGAGGCGGCATCGGATGATGGCCAGCTTTCGGGCCGTGGTTCGCCTATCAAACGGGGTCTTTCGGCCGGTGTGATGACCACTTTGGGCGGGCTTGGCCACGCGTTGCCCTACCTGATCCCCGATTTCTGGACCGCCACGGTCATCGCGATTATCCTTGTGTTCTTTGAACTGTGGGCGATTGCCTGGATTCAGAACCGCTATATGGAAACCCCGTTCCTGCGGGCGGCCTTTCAGGTGGTCTTGGGGGGCGCACTGGTGTTGGGCGCAGGTATGTTGATCGGCGCCGGTTAGAGCTGCTTTACCCCGCCAGCCTGCTGAACAATCCCCGCAATATGCGCCAGCTGGTCGGCCAAGGGGTTTGTCTTGCGCCACACCATTCCGATTGTGCGGGTTGGCCGTGGTTGCGCCAACCGCGCCACCGACACATCGGCCGACCGCGTCTCAATCGCCACCGCCATTTCCGGTATCAGCGTCACCCCGATCCCCGCCCCCACCATCTGCACCAGCGTTGACAGCGCACTCCCCTCCATCAAATCGCGCGGCACGGCCGAGGACATCTTGCAAAACGACAAGGCCTGATCTCGAAAACAATGGCCTTCCTCCAGCAACAAAAGCCGCATTTCGCGCAGCGACTGCGGGTCGGGCACCGGCTTATGCGCATCTTCCAACGGGCGCACCAGCACGAATTCCTCGTCAAACAGCGCCTCTTCATGCAGCGATGGCTCCGACACCGGCAGCGCGACAATCGCCGTATCCAGCTTGCCATCCTTCAAATCGGCCAACAGCTTTTGCGTCACCGCCTCGCGCGGGCGCAGGTCCAGCACCGAATAGCGCCCCGTCAACGCCTTGATAACCTTGGGCAAAAGATAGGGCGCCACTGTCGGAATAATCCCGATCCGCAAGCGCCCGACCAATGGGCTAAAGGACGCCCGCGCCAGATCGTCCAACTCATCCACCTGCCGCAGAATATCCCGTGCCCTTGCGGCAAACACATCGCCAAGGCTGGTCAACCTGATCTGCCGGGCCCCGCGTTCCACCAAAGGCGTGCCCAAAATCGCCTCCAGCTCTTTGATCTGCAACGACAATGCCGGCTGCGAAATCGCGCAAGCGTCCGCCGCCCGCCCGAAATGGCCATGTTGGGCCAGCGCCTCGAAATACCGCAAATGCTTTAACGTCAATCCTATCATAAGCAAAATCTATCGCAGATATTGGAAAATGCAAATTTTAATTATGAAACGCGGATGATACGATGCGCTCAAACCGGGCAATTGCCAGATTCGGCACCGCCCGCAAATAGCAGAGGAGCACTTATGAGCGATACAAGCAGCGGCAAATGCCCGGTCATGCACGGGGCCGTCACGGCCAATTCCAACGCCAATGCCGAATGGTGGCCAAACGCCCTTAACCTCGACATTCTGCATCAGCATGACAGCAAAACCAACCCGATGGACCCCGATTTCGACTATCGTGAAGAGGTCAAGAAACTCGACTTCGCGGCGCTGAAAGCCGACCTGACCGCCTTGATGACCGATAGCCAAAGCTGGTGGCCAGCCGATTGGGGCCATTACGGCGGCTTTATGATCCGCATGGCGTGGCACTCGGCCGGCACGTACCGCTTGGCCGATGGTCGCGGTGGCGGCAACACCGGCAACCAACGCTTTGCGCCACTGAACTCATGGCCCGATAACGTCAGCCTTGATAAGGCACGCCGCCTGCTCTGGCCGATCAAAAAGAAATACGGCAACAAACTGAGCTGGGCCGATCTGATGCTGCTTGCGGGCAACGTCGCTTACGAATCCATGGGGCTGAAAACCTTTGGCTTTGGCTTTGGCCGCGCCGATATCTGGGGCCCGGAAAAAGACATCTATTGGGGTGCCGAAAAGGAATGGCTTGGCCCGTCCGACAGCCGCTACGGTGATATGAATGACGCCTCGACCATGGAAAACCCGCTTGCCGCTGTGCAAATGGGCCTGATCTATGTGAACCCCGAAGGAGTGAACGGCCAACCCGACCCGCTGCGCACCGCCCTGCATGTGCGCGAAACCTTTGCCCGTATGGCAATGAACGACGAAGAAACCGTCGCCCTGACCGCAGGCGGCCACACCGTTGGCAAGGCGCATGGTAACGGCAACGCCGCCTTGGTCGGTGCCGCCCCCGAAGCCGCCCCGCTCGAAGAGCAAGGCATGGGCTGGCGCAATGGCAACCCCAACAAAGGCGTAGGCCGCCACACCGTTTCCAGCGGTGTTGAAGGCGCGTGGACAACCGAGCCCACCAAATGGGACAACGGTTATTTCAAGCTGCTGTTCAAATATGACTGGGAACTGCGCAAAAGCCCCGCTGGCGCGCAGCAGTGGGAACCGATCAACATCGCGCCCGAAGATATGCCCGCCGATGTCGAAGACCCTTCGGTCCGCTGCATGCCAATCATGACCGATGCCGATATGGCCATGAAAATGGACCCGATCTACCGCGCGATTTCTGAACGTTTCGCCGCCGATCAGGACTATTTCTCGGAAACCTTTGCCCGCGCTTGGTTCAAGCTGACCCACCGCGATATGGGGCCAAAGGCACGCTATATCGGGCCAGAGGTTCCTGCCGAAGATCTGATCTGGCAAGATCCGGTGCCAGCAGGCAACACGGGTTATGACGTGGCCGCGGTTAAGGCAAAAATTGCAGCAAGCGGTTTGTCAGTGTCTGATATGGTCACCACCGCTTGGGATTCCGCCCGCACCTATCGCGGTTCGGATCTGCGCGGCGGTGCCAACGGCGCCCGCATCCGCCTTGCCCCGCAAAAAGATTGGGAAGGTAACGAGCCTGCACGTCTGGCCGCCGTTCTGGCCAAGCTAGAGACGATTGCAGCAGAAACCGGCGCAAGCGTGGCCGATGTAATCGTTCTGGCGGGGAATGTCGGTGTGGAAATGGCGGCCAAAGCGGCTGGCCACGACCTGACGCTGCCATTCACCAAAGGTCGTGGCGATGCCACCGATGCAATGACCGATGCCGCCAGCTTTGACCCGCTGGAACCGATTCACGATGGTTTCCGCAACTGGTTGAAAAAAGACTACGCCGTCAGCGCCGAAGAGCTGTTGCTGGATCGCAGCCAGCTTATGGGTCTGACCGCGCGCGAAATGACCGTGCTTGTCGGCGGAATGCGCGTTATCGGCACCAACCATGGCGGCACCGCGCATGGCGTGTTTACCGACCGCGCAGGCGCGCTGACGCCCGACTTCTTTGTCAACCTGACCGACATGGGTTTCAAATGGGTGCCAAAAGGCAAAAACCTGTATGAAATCCAAGACCGTGCCACGGGTGCTGTAAAATACACAGCCACTCGGGTTGATCTGGTTTTCGGGTCCAACTCGGTCCTGCGCTCCTATGCCGAGGTCTATGCCCAAGACGATAACGCTGCCAAGTTCGTCAAAGACTTTGCTGCCGCTTGGACCAAGGTAATGAACGCCGATCTGGCCTAAGCTCGCGATAGCTGAAACAGAAAATGCCGGGCCAAGCGCCCGGCATTTTTATGGCCTGTAAGGCAGTGTGTACGGGTTAAGATCAGGTTAATTTCTTTCCCGTAACCCTTGTAAATCAACGCTTTAGCAAAACGTCCGCGCGCGGTCAGGCGTTCTTGGCCATTGCGTCCAACTGCCCGCGCAACCCTTCCAGCTGATAGCCAAACCGGCCCGGAATCGCGATCAATTCATCGGTCGGCATTTGCCCCGCATGGGCCAGCGCCCAGCAAATCGAAGACCGGTTCCCCGAGGCACAATAGGCCAGAACAGGCCCCCCCGCCGCCTTGATCGCGTCTGCCTGCTGGGTCACGTTTTCCATCGTCATCATGCCGCCGATAATCGGGTTGGCAAAAAACGCCAGCCCCGCCGCCTCGGCCGCGCTCTGCATCGTAATCGTGTGCAAATTTGGCGGAATTTCCGCATCGGGGCGGTTATCAATCACCGCAACATATCCCGCGGCCTTGATCGCGGCCAGATCCGCAGTCTCAATCTGCGGGGATACGGAATAGGTCGGGGTCAGCGCACGAATATCCATCATATTTCCTTAAGTTGAGTCGAGCGAATTTCGATTTTTCGACGTATCGGTGGTGCTACATACATCCCCGCAGCCATGGCAACAAGGAACAGCAACCCACCCCAGCCGCCAAAGGTCGCCGAGGCCATCGCCGGGCCAGGGCACAGACCTGCAAGCCCCCAGCCCATCCCGAACAAGACTGAGCCGATCACGATATTGGCGTCAGGATGCGCTGGGCTGCTGGCCATGGGCAAAGGATCGCCCAGCACAGCCACGCGCCGCCGCGCCGCCACCCGCCAAGCAATCGCCATCGGCAAGATCGCCCCGCCAAGCACAAAAGCCAGCGTCGGATCCCAGTTGCCAAAAACATCCAGCCAGCCTTGAACCTTGGTCGTGTCAACCATCCCCGAGATCAGCAGGCCCACCCCGAACATCGCGCCGGACAGAAAGGCAAAGAAACTGCGCTTCATCAAATCACCCCCAAGACATGGCGAAAGAAGACCATCATCAGCCCGCCCCCCAGCAGGTAAAATACCGTCGCCACGATACCGCGCAGCGACAGGCGTGAAATACCGCATACCCCGTGGCCCGAGGTGCAGCCATTGGCAAGCCGCGTACCGACGCCCACCAAAAGGCCGGCCGCGATGATCACGATCGGGTTGCTGGTGATGTTCGTTTTCACGCCGCCCATTGCCAAAGCTATGACGGCCGGCACAATGACGAGGCCCGCAATAAAGGCAATCTTTTCTGCCGATGTTCCCTTGGCTGATCCATCCACCAGCCCGCCCAGAATGCCCGAAGCCCCCATGATGCGCCCGTTCACCAGCAAAAACAGTGCCGCCGCCGAGCCGATCAACAGCCCGCCAACCAGCCCCCAAATCCATGCCTCTTGTATCATGCTTTCCTCTGTTTTGCCGCCGCCCATCGCCGCGCAGTCAGTGTTGACCCCGTATACTGCCTTTCAAGGCATAAGAAACGAGATTTACCCCACGCATGCGGATTTGCGTAGCCGTTAGGCAACTGACCTTAAATGCCGTTCACAGGAACTTTCAGATAGCTCAGGCCGTTGTCTTCGGGCTCTGGCATCTGGCCTGCCCGCATGTTGACCTGCAGTGACGGGATAATCAGCCGCGGCATTGCCAGCGTCGCATCACGGGCATCACGCATGGCTATGAATTCGTCTTTCGATTTGCCCGCGCCGATATGGACATTCAGCGCCTTTTGCGCCCCGACCGTGGTTTCCCAGGCAAATACTTCGCGGCCCGGCGCTTTGTAATCATGGCCCACGAAAATGCGGGTCTCATCTGGCAAGGCCAGAATTTTCTGCACTGAATCGAACAGGGTAGCGGACGATCCGCCGGGGAAATCGCAGCGCGCCGTGCCGAAATCGGGCATGAACAGCGTATCGCCGACAAAAGCCGCGTCATCCACTACATAGGTCAAGCAAGCCGGCGTGTGGCCCGGCGTATGCAGAACATCGGCACGCATTTGCCCGATCATAAAGCTGTCGCCTTGTTCAAACAGCTTATCGAACTGCGAGCCGTCGCGTTGAAAGCGGGTCCCTTCGTTGAACACTTTTCCAAACGTGTCTTGTACAACGGTAATCCGCTGGCCAATTCCGATTTTACCGCCCAGTTTCTCTTGAATATAGGGCGCAGCGGAAAGGTGGTCTGCATGCACATGGGTTTCAAGAATCCATTGCAAATCAAGGCCTTCTTTGCGCGCGAATTCAACAACCGCATCTGCGGACCGAGTATCGGTGCGGCCCGAAGCATAGTCAAAATCCAACACGGAATCGATAATCGCACAGGCGCGGCCCTGAGGTTCGCGCACGACATATGTCAGGGTATTGGTGGCTTCATCAA
This sequence comes from Pseudorhodobacter wandonensis, assembly GCF_001202035.1. Classification (GTDB taxonomy): domain Bacteria; phylum Pseudomonadota; class Alphaproteobacteria; order Rhodobacterales; family Rhodobacteraceae; genus Pseudorhodobacter; species Pseudorhodobacter wandonensis. Next base: position 78,058 of record NZ_LGHT01000027.1, read on the forward strand.
AGAAGGCATGGATTAGCGGTTTCATGGATGGCCTCTGATTGCTGGGTTACGGGCATGATATATCATCCAATACACATATTTCAAGAATTGAATATGTATTATCTGCCTATTTTGATATGTATCAAGCCAAATCCTGCTGGTTGTGCTAAATTAATACGTGTCGAAAGCGGTGAAACGCCTGACCCAAAGGGAGGGGAGAAGATGGATAAAGCAAAAATCAAGGCCCAGAACGACTCTTGGCCCATGCATGCAAATTCGGACAGCAAACATTTGGCGGGCTTGTTTGACGAAATGCTCGCGCTTATGGCGGTGATGCCCGGGGTCGCAAATGATCCGGGTGTGCAGATTTCGACTGAAGAAGAAACCGAAGCGATGTTCGATAATATGCCGGTTTAGTGCCATATTGAACCAGTTTTCAACGCGATGGTGTTGCCAAGTCTTACCAGAAGCTTGTTAATAGGCTTAGTCACAGGCGCTTGGCCTGTATTGTCTGGGCGGACCCATGCTTGAAAGTACGCATCCCTTTGTCACCTTTGAACGCCGTGGCGCTGTGCAGGTGCTGTGGATAGATAGCCCGCCGGTAAACGCGCTGGGCTTTGATGTGCGTGCGGGTTTGGCCAAGGGTTTGTCCGTTGCGCTTGCAGACCCGGGGGTTCGGGCTGTGGCGATTTTGGCCTGCGGCAGTACCTTTCCGGCTGGCGCCGATATTTCCGAATTTGATCAACCGCCACAGGCACCCATGCTGCCCGATCTGTGCGTAATGATCGAAAACAGTTCAAAACCGGTCGTTGTGGGGTTGCATGGTACGGCCTTGGGCGGCGGGCTGGAACTGGCGCTGGCGGCACATGCGCGGGTTGGCCTTGCCGATCTGCGGCTGGGCCTGCCCGAGGTCGGTTTGGGGATCTTGCCCGGAGCAGGCGGCACGCAGCGTTTGCCGCGCCTGATCGGGGCAAAGGAAGCCTTGCGTCTGATGATAACCGGCACGCCGATCCGCGCGGTTGAGGCGCTGGCCATGGGCATTCTGGATAAGGTGGTCGAGCAGGATCTGGCCGAGGCAACCGTTGCCATGGCGCTGCATCTGGCCCCTGTAACGCCGGTGCCAACGCGTGATCGGCGCGACGGCCTGCGCGACCCAAGGGCCTATATCGCAGCCATAGCCGAGGCGCGGCGCGCCAACGCTGCAGCACCCATTCCGGGGCCCGGCCGTATTATCGATTGTGTCGAGGCTGCGCAGCTTTTGCCATTTGACCAAGGGCTTGCCTTTGAAAGCGCGGCTTTTGCCGAATTGGTTGCCTCGCCCGAGGCTGAGGCGTTGCGGCACGTGTTTTTCGCCGAACGTCGCGCGGCCAAGATGGTCGGCGCACGGGCCAAGCCGCTGCGTATTGCCCAGATCACCGTGCTGGGGGCAGGGGCCGATGGTGTTGCCTTGATCCAAGAGCTGTTGGCCGCAGGTTATGAGGTGACGCTGGTGGACATCAACGCCGATGTTCTGACCGCGGGGTTAGAGGCGATTGCGACGCGGCTTGCGGCAGGCCTCGAGGCCGGAAAAATCACGCAGACCGAGCATGATGACCGCTGGGCGCGGCTGTTGGCGGCCTTGCCCGAGGATGAAGGCGACGCCGCGGATATACTGTTCCTGACCGGTGCCTTTCGCCAGCCCGAGGCCGATGTGCCTATGGTTGCCGTCAAGGCAGGGGCGCCGATAGTTACCATGGGGCGGGTAGGTGAGGGGGGCATCCGCGGGTTGGGGCTGGTTTTGTTGCCCGCTACCCGAAATGGCCGTTTGGCCGAGGTGTTGATCGCAGACGATACCGGCCCCGAGACGATTTCAACGCTGATCGTGTTGCTGAAACGGATGGGCAGGTACGTGGTGCAGGGGCAAGGCTCTGGTATCACGCAGGGCCTTGCCGTGGCTTTGCAGGCAAGTCTGCAATCGCTAGAGGATCAGCACGGCCCCGAGCCGGTTCTGAACCTGCTGGAGCGTTGGGGGATGCCGCGCGCACAAGATCGCAGCGCCCCCAAATCGCAAGGGGCGAAACAGGGGGCGGCGGCCGATCTTTGGGCAGGACTTGCCATGCCTGTGATGGGGGCGCTGGCCAATGCGGGCCTGCGGCTGGTCGGCGAAGGCAAGGCGCTGCGCCCGTCTGATGTGGATTTGGCGATGGTGGTTGGCCTCGGCTTTCCGCGTTGGGGCGGCGGGCCAATGCTTTGGGCGCAACGGCGGGGGTTGTTGGTGCTGCGCGACAATCTGAACCGCTGGGCCAATGATGCCCCCGATGTTTGGGCGCCGGCCCCTTTGCTGGATGATATGATCCGGCAGGGAATCTCGTTGGCAGACCTGAATGACGCCTAGCCGCGCCCTAGCGCAGGAATATTCCCAGCACCACCAGCATCAGGCCAAGCGCTGACACGCCCAAGGCGCCCATATTGTAAATCACGACTTTTTGCAGGGCGCTGCGGATCTCTTCATCCGGCAGGCCAGAATTGCGAGCGCGCAACGCCATCCAGATACACCACGCCAGACCGGCAACCCCGATCAAGGACACGGCTGCACCGATCCATATCAAAACGTCCATTGTGCCTCCTTTTAGCGCCGCGACTGTGCGGGTTGTATGCCTGCCCTATCGAACCCGGCGGGGCCTGACAAGAGCGGCTGTCGCCGTTTGCCCATATCGCCTTTGCCAGACCACCCTTGAACGAAAAGCGCCGATCAGCAGCTTTTGGCCGCGCCACTGGAAACCCGTACTTGAACCGCCCACGCGACCGCGCTAGGCAAGGGCTCCCTATATGTGAGGCAAACATGAGCGATCCAATCGACCAGTATTCCGTTACCGCAGACGAATTGCGGGCCTTTATCGAGCGTTTCGAGCAGTTGGACGCCGAAAAGAAAGATCTGGCAGAGCAACAAAAAGAGCTGATGGCCGAGGCCAAAGGCCGTGGCTATGATACCAAGATTTTGCGCAAAGTCGTGGCCCTGCGCAAACGCACGCCCGATGACGTTGCCGAAGAAGAGGCCGTTTTGGAATTGTACAAAGCCGCCCTTGGAATGCAGTGATAAAACGGGCCTTCGGGCCATCTTGAACCGTTTGGATTTGTCAGCACAGGTCGCGGTTTCAGGCGTTACGGGGCCAGAAAATTGACCCCGTCCATCGCCATGATCCGCGACACATCCAGATCATAGGCCTCGGTGGTTCGGGTTATCAGTTCCTCGGACCAACCTTCCATTTCGATCTCAAAATCAATTTGTTCGGGCAGGGCGAATTTGTCCAGAAAGGCGGAAACCATCCGCCTGCGCTGGTCCGCGTTTTGCGGCGGGTGGCCTTGCATATAGGTGCGCATCCGCGTCATCCCGTCTTCGGACATGATCGAGGCCAGAAGATCGTCGGAGTCGGTCAATGTTACCTCGTCGCTGTGGCCGCTGACAGCCTTCAGGATTTCAGGCCAAAGCAACGGCGTGTCTTCGTCACACCAAACGGTGATCGGCACAGTTGGGTTCGTTTCGCGCAAGGCGGCAATCAGCGTGGACCAGCGCAGGTCTTCAACCTCGACGCCTTCCATGAACTCCTCGTAATTGCGGCCATGCTGCTTTTGATACACTGCCGGAACAAAGGTAGCGGGGTTGCGGATGGCAAGGTGGAACTCTGCCTCGCAGGTGGGAAATATCTGGCAAAACGCGGCCATACGTTCCGCGCCGGAACTGTAGATGCCACCGCGCAGCGCCCCTTGCGCATAGCCAAGAAAATTGTCCCAAGACAGGATAATCCGGTCTGCCTCATCATCGGACAGGATTTGGTCCATAATCACATCCTGTGCGTCTTGGGTCGCTGTCGCGCCTTTCAGGGCCATTGCTGTATCGCGCAGCAGGGTGCGGTATTTCGCGGGGCCCGGCACAACAATGCCTTCTTCTGCCAGTGCATCCCGATTTTTCAACAGGCAGCGCAAGAGCCGCTCTTCATCCGTACAATGGGCACCAAGGTGATAAACAATACGCATCGAGGCCTTCCGGTTCGTCTTTGCTGGCGCGCCATGCGGCAGGCCAATGTGCAGCGACTATACGGGCTTTTCTGGACAGTTAAACTGCTTTCCTATATCGCACTGTTTTATGACCAAGCAAAACACTCAACAACCTAACCCCGTCGTATCGAGCGAGTCGCGTTTTCGCGTGTTTGATGGCTGGTCGGCTGGCGCGGCGCTGATCGCGCTGATTGTCGTGGCACCGGTGCTTTCGGTTGTGTGGCTGGCGTTACATCCTGTTGAAAACATTTGGCCACATATGATGGCGACTGTTTTGCCGCGCTATTTGGGCAATACGCTGTTTCTGATGGGTGGGGTCGGGGCATTGACCGCCTTGGTCGGCACTGGGGCCGCATGGTTGATTGCGATGTACCGCTTTCCCGGCAGCCGCTGGCTTGATTATGCGCTGCTGTTTCCGCTGGCGATTCCGGGTTATGTCGGTGCCTACGCCCTGATCGATTTCTTTGACTACTCGGGGGTGGTGCAGACGGCGCTGCGGGCCAGCTTTGGCTGGGAAACAGCGCGCGATTACTGGTTTCCTGCAATGCGTACGCGAACAATGGCGGCAATCGTTTTGTCGGCGGCGCTCTACCCCTATGTCTATCTTTTGGCGCGCGCGGCCTTCCGCGAGCAATCCAATTGCACCTATGAGGTGGCGCGCGCTTTGGGTTCCGGCCCTTTTGCGTTGTTTTGGCGTGTTGGCTTGCCGCTTGCCCGCCCCGCAATCGCAATGGGGGTGGCACTTGCATTGATGGAAACCGTTGCCGATTTTGGCACTGTGGACCATTTTGGCGTGCAAACCCTTACAACCGGCATCTTTTCGGTCTGGCTTAGTGGCGGAAACGCAGGCGGCGCGGCGCAGATTTCACTGGTTATTCTGGCTATCGTTGTCGCTTTGCTGACGTTGGAACGGGTGAGCCGCCGCAATGCGCGGTTTCACCGTATGTCCCGCGCCTCTCGTCCGTTAGAGCCTATGGCGCTGCGCGGTGCGCAAGCCTGGGGTGCAACGCTGGCCTGTTTGGTGCCTTTTGGGGTGGGGTTCGTGTTGCCGGTATCGGTTATGCTGTCCCACGCGCTGACAAAGCCCGAGGCCTGGGTGTCCAAAGGGCTGTTGCAGGCGCTGGGCAATACGATTGTGGTTGGCGGAATTGCAGCGGCGCTGACAGTGGCAGGGGCGATGTTTCTGGTATACGGGGTGCGCATGGCGCGACGTGGCTTTCCACGGCTGGTTTTGCCGCTTACCTCGGTTGGGTATGCCGCGCCGGGTACAGTTCTGGCCGTCGGGTTGCTTGTTCCTTTGGCCGCGATGGACCATCGGCTGGCCGATTTTGTTTTGGCCATCACGGGGTATGATCCGGGGCTGCTGCTGACGGGCACGGCCGCCGCGCTGGTTCTTGCCTACTTCGTGCGCTTCTTCGGTATTGCGCAGGGGGCCGTCGATTCGGCCTTTGGCCGCGTATCGCCATCTTTGCCATTGGCCGCGCGTTCCTTGGGGCGTGGGGCAGGCGCTACGTTGCGAGAAGTCTATTTGCCTTTGATGCGGCGTTCCGTTGCCACGGCATTGCTTGTTGTTTTCGTCGATTGCGTCAAGGAATTGCCCGCGACTTTGCTGTTGCGCCCCTTTAATTACAATACCTTAGCCACAAGAGTGTATGAGCAGGCAAGCCTTGAACGCCTTGGAGACGCCGCCCCGGCCGCCTTGTTGGTTATGGCCGTGGGTCTGGCCGCAGTTTGGGTAATGGCCCATACAAATCGCGCGTAATCTATAAAAAATGCTTTTCAAACCCTTGCGCGTCAGCGTCGCAAAGGGTATCTGGTCCGCGTTGCCCCTATAGCTCAGCTGGTAGAGCATCTGATTTGTAATCAGAGGGTCTGCGGTTCGAATCCGTATGGGGGCACCACTTAAATCAATGGCTTAGGTGAAAAACTTAACGCTTGCACGTGAGTCGGATCTGTTCTGGTGGCGCGTAGATGTTGGAACAATCTGGATTGTCTCGGCTAAGGTAGGAAACAAGAGTTCATTCCGCAACTCCATCAAGCTCAACCAATCAAACGGATGGCCATTGGTGTATTCAATGCGAACCGCGCCCCCGCTTGAACTCGTTGCTGCGTATCACTGCCATAGCCAGCTTCTTTGATGGTAAGTATTCTTTCAAATAGCCGGAGTGAAACCGGTGCAGGTCCACAGCAATTGGGACCTCCAGTGGATAGAGCAATTCAACCGCCTCGATCAGCTTCCCTTGAGGAAGTCGTCGACGAACTCTGAGACCGGTGAAACGCCTGTGACCAGCAGGTGATCCCTCGCTCTCGTCCAAGCGACGTAGAGCAAGTGCCTCTCAGTGTTGTAGACTTCCTTCAGGTCCGAATCGTCAGCCACAGACTCGATACGCTCTGATTGCGAGATCACCTCGTCGTCGCAGGCCATTACAACCACCGACCGGAACTCCAGCCCCTTCGCGAAGTGCATCGTGCTGATGGCGACTGCGCCACCCGCCACTTCGATTTTTTCGCTAAGTTCGACCGAGCAAACGCCTGCAGCTTTCGCGGCAGCACGCGCACGCTTGAGTTCCGCCTCAGACATGACGAAGATACCGACCTCGCGCGGTGCGTAGCCCTCCTTCAGTCGATCCGAGATCCATCCTGCAACCGCACGGCATTCGTGATCTGCGTCACTGCAAGCCAAGACCATCGGCTGAGGTCCGTCGAACATCGACACCGTGCCGCCCTTCTATATTGCCGTCCACGTCAGAAACGGTTGACGGTAGAAGCCGATCGGCATGTGTGCGTGTTGATTGTCATTGAGAACTGACCCGGCATTTTCATCGAGATCTGACCCACCCAGCCGTTATGATCTGCTGGTTATGATGGCGTCAATGCTGTTGCCTCCTTTCGCTTTTTCTTCGCTGTTTCGGAGCTGGCCTTGAAGCGGTAGCTGTCATTGCCGGTCTCGAGGATGTGGCAGCGATGTGTGAGACGATCGAGCAGTGCTGTGGTCATTTTGGCATCGCCAAAGACGCTGGCCCATTCACTGAAGCTCAGGTTGGTGGTGATGATGACGCTGGTGCGTTCATACAGCTTGCTCAGAAGATGGAAGAGCAACGCGCCGCCGGAGGCGCTGAACGGCAGATATCCCAGCTCATCCAGGATCACCAAGTCGGTTTTGACCAGCGCCTCAGCGATCTTCCCGGCCTTGCCTTGGGCCTTTTCCTGCTCCAGTGCGTTGACCAGTTCAACCGTCGAGAAGAAGCGGACGCGCTTACGGTGATGCTCGATGGCCTGAATGCCAAGGGCGGTTGCAACATGCGATTTCCCTGTTCCCGGACCTCCGATCAGCACC
>NZ_LGHT01000028.1 GCF_001202035.1 Pseudorhodobacter wandonensis
TCCGTGAAGCCTTAGTCAGACAACTCCATCGTTGTGAGTTCATGGACGCGGCCGAGAATGTGGTGCTGATCGGAGGTCCGGGAACAGGGAAATCGCATGTTGCAACCGCCCTTGGCATTCAGGCCATCGAGCATCACCGTAAGCGCGTCCGCTTCTTCTCGACGGTTGAACTGGTCAACGCACTGGAGCAGGAAAAGGCCCAAGGCAAGGCCGGGAAGATCGCTGAGGCGCTGGTCAAAACCGACTTGGTGATCCTGGATGAGCTGGGATATCTGCCGTTCAGCGCCTCCGGCGGCGCGTTGCTCTTCCATCTTCTGAGCAAGCTGTATGAACGCACCAGCGTCATCATCACCACCAACCTGAGCTTCAGTGAATGGGCCAGCGTCTTTGGCGATGCCAAAATGACCACAGCACTGCTCGATCGTCTCACACATCGCTGCCACATCCTCGAGACCGGCAATGACAGCTACCGCTTCAAGGCCAGCTCCGAAACAGCGAAGAAAAAGCGAAAGGAGGCAACAGCATTGACGCCATCATAACCAGCAGATCATAACGGCTGGGTGGGTCAGATCTCGATGAAAATGCCGGGTCAGTTCTCAATGACAATCAACAGGACGTCATCTTTTGCCTGACTGATCCGCCCACTCGGCACAACGGTGAAGCTATCAAACGCGAGATTGATGCATTCAATCAAGAAATTAAGCCTTCAGGCCCTTGATCTATAATAGAAAAACCTCAAATTTTGACCTACTAAAAATTTGATAAACTTTTTTCGTCCTGTGACACTTTTAAAATTCTGACGGGCTGTGCGCATGGTCATTTCATGACACGCGCCCCCGCCCTTCCCCTCTCCTCTGCTTCTGCTGACCGGCAGATCGACGCTGCTGTTTCGCGGTTGGTCGATCTCTTCGCCCGGCAGGTAGCGCGGGAACTTGCGGCGGACGCTCCTAAGGCCAAGGAGACGCCCCATGCCAAAACTGCCCCCCAAAAAGACTGACAAGCCCTGCACCCTTCTGACTGTGAAGGATGTGGCGGAAGCGGACAACTGTTCTGAGAAGACAGTACGTCGCGCCATCGCAGCAGGACTGCTGGAGGTCGTTCGCGTTGGCCCTACCGGACACATGGTGCGGATCACGCCTGCAGCACACGCGGCCTATCGCCAAGCTGCACGCTGGTAGGGCGGAAGCGCGTTCATGATGGTGATTATCCATAACGCAAGCGGCCTCATCCATAAGCCAGGTCAGATGACCCAGGCACCTGTCGATACTGGCATGCGGCCTTGCGTTTGCTGTCTACCCACAAATGGCAAAGCCCAAAACGCCGGACTCTTCAATTGCGGCTATGCTATTGGAGGCATGCCCACCGATGCTGTGCTGCCATTGATCGCTCCATCGGGAATTGACCACCAGTCATCATTCAAGTGGTCTCTGGCAGAGCAATTTACCATGTTCAATCGCCAACAAATGCCACGTTCAATCGCATGCGAAGTCGGGAACGCATGTCCACTTATGTTCAATATAGTCAATATCTTAGAAGGTCTTCGGGAATACCCCTACCACGGAAACGAGTTTGTTTATCGTATAGTGTTCTCCCGATCAGGCACCGGTGACGCCGCGTGTCCACCCATGTCCCAAACCGACCAGAAGGAGCCCTACCCGATGACAACCTATACCAAAATTCCGCTTGATGGCATCTTTGTATCGCCAACTACGCCCAGTTTTGCCGAGTTGATTGATCAACTGCAGACAAACGATGCCCTCACGACTGAGCGCCGCAAGGATCTGATTTCCGGTCTGCGGCGGGTTGCCGAGGCGCTTCAGCGAACGCCTGCGCAGGTGCCAGCCGACCCGCGCTGGTTGCAGCCTCGTTTGGCCGCTATTGCACCGGCCGCCATACGCGTCAACACGAAGACATGGCAGAACATCGTCAGCAACGCACGCAGCGCAATGGTCGCCTGCGGGATCGTTACAAAGCGTCACCGTCAGCCTCGTGATCTTTCTTCAGACTGGCAGCCCCTTTGGGAATGCGTGCGCGATTCAAAGGACAAGAGCCTGCTGAGCCCCTTGCCAAGGTTCGTCTTCTTTCTCAACCGCATCGGGGTCGCACCCGCGAATGTCAGCAACGACCACGCGCTGCTGTTCCTCGAAGCTATCGAGTTGAACGAGATCAGCAAATCTCCGCAGAGCGCCTTCAAAGATGCGGTCATGGGTTGGAATCGGGCGATCGAACGGCTCCCGAGTTGGCCACGCCAACGGCTGGAGCTTCCCTCCCAAGCCAAACGGGTGATGCTGCAAGAGGCGGAATATACTCCAAGCTTGATAACAGATATCGACCGCTACCTTGGTATGCGCATGCGCCCCGATCTGCTTGCGCCCGAGCAAAACTTCAGACCAATAGCAGCCTCGTCGGCCGCAAGCTATCGGTACCTGCTGCTGCGCTTTGCAAGCCACGTCATTCGCGCGGGCATCCCCTCCCAGGACATTGTTTGCCTGCTAGATTTGCTCCAGACTAGGCACGTGGAACTTGGCCTGCGGCGAATGCTGGCACTCAACGACGGCAAGACATCTGCCTCGATCAGTGATACGGCAGGGCTTCTCCTTACGATCGCCGCACATCTGGAGCTGTCGCAAGATGTGCGCAACGCCCTCGCTCAGTTCAAGGCAAGACTCGCAATGCGCGATACTGGTGGCATGACGGTTAAAAACCGAGACCGATTGCGGGTACTGCGCGCGCCCGGCGTACTTCGTCGCCTCCTGCGTCTGCCAGAAGGTATCCTGACGCGTCCCCTTGGCAATCACCGATCAAAGGCCCTGCGCGCATGGGAGGATGCCATCGCCATCGGGATCTTGCTTTATTGCCCGCTGCGGGTTTCTAACCTGGCCAAGATTGACATCTCCCGCCACCTGCCTCGCGCCGGCAAAAAGCGGATGTACCTCGTCATTCCGGCTAACGAGGTCAAGAACAAGCGCCCGCTAGAGTTTGAACTTCCTCCTCATCTGGTGAAGATGATCGAAGCCTATCTCGCCGCACGCGCCCCAACTCTTTGCGCACCCGACTGCCTTTATTTGTTCCCGGCAACGCGCAAGAATGGACCCGTAAGCAAAAGCGATTTGGCGGAGCGAATTAAGCGACGCGTGCGCAGTGAGGTTGGGATCGACATGAATGCGCATCTGTTCCGACACCTCGCTGTGATGATTTACCTTGATGCCAACCCGGGCGGCTACGAGGTCGCGCGTCAGATGTTGGGGCACTCGTCGGTCAGCCGCACGATCAGCGTTTATTCCGGTCTCGAAACGATCAGTGCGACCCAGGCCTTCGCCAAGGTGGTCAATACGCTGCGGGAGGCAGGATGATGTCCCATGCCCTGCCAATTCAGCAATGGCCGGATGCTGACCGGAATGCTTTTGATACCTTGTTCACTCAGGGCGGGCTGCTTGATGATCAGGGGCTTCTCGGCCATTGGCGTTCCAATTCCTGCAAGCTGATGGAGATCCAATATGCCCGCTGGCTAGGCTGGCTTCTTATGGCAGAGCCTGAAGCCTTGACGCTGATGCCCTGTGACCGTGCAACACCTGCACGCCTGCGCGCCTGGCTTACAGCCATGAACGGCTTGGCACCGGCAACGCGACTGGGGCATGTTGGAGCCGTGGTCCGCCTGTGTCGCTCAATCGCGCCCGTGCGATCCTGGAGCGCGCATCAAGCGATCTTGGCAGGCTTACATCGCAGCGTGAAGCAGCATGGTTCACCGCGCAAGGCAGGACGTGTCTTGGCCAGTGATGTTCTGTTTGACGCCGGTGCTCACCTTGTGTTCGATAATGCTGGTCCCATCACCCATCCCAATCAAGCCGTGCGCCTGCGCGATGGTGCGATGATCTGCCTGCTCGCGCTTATGCCAATGCGGCGCCGCGCACTTTCAGAACTGGCGCTTGGCACATCATTGCGCGTGGAAGGCGCACATATGGCTATTTACCTCGATGGGGCAATGACAAAGAACCGGCAGTATTGGGAAGCGAATGTTCCCGATATACTGAGTGAACAGCTGGCCGCTTATCTGAACATTGCACGACCTGCGCTCTTGGCGCGCAGCTCTTACCCTCAGAATGCAGTCTGGCTTGGTCGCAATGGCGCACCGCTCAACATCGGACAGTTCACGCGAGCCATCAAGAACCGGACGACATCCCTGTTGAAGGTCGGCGTGACACCCCACCTGTTCCGGGACGCTGCTGCGACGACGCTTACACGCGCATCACCAACATCGGCGCGCATGATCAAACCGATCCTCGGCCACACAAGCACGCGTATAGCGGAAGCGCACTACATCCAGGCGGACACGATTGCGGCAGGCCGTGGGCTCGCAGTGGCACTTGAAGCGTTCAAGCAAGAAAGGGATTTTGGAGGATGAGTATGACTTTGTTCCGATATTCTTGGATGCAAATTGCATGTCCAGTTCTAATCAGCGAGCTATCGAACGCCCCATTGACCGTTATTCGCAAGCGGGGCCCGCGATTGCGATCGCTGGTTGAATGGCAAACCCTACGCGGATTTGGTACGTCACGACACCTATTCCGGGATTGCGCGGCCACCACGCTGGCCAGGCTCTCGACAGAAAGTGCGCGACTGATCCGTACGGTTCTGGCACATTCAGGGTTCTGGGCAGCCGGGCACCATTACATCCATGCCCAGACGATCGACGCCGGACGCGACTATGCTGCCGTCGTGCGGCGTCTTAAGAAAGGACGATGATGACCCGAGTTGCCATTTACGCACGGTTTTCCTCCGCAATGCAAAGCGAAGCCTCCATCGAGGACCAGTTGCGCATTTGCCGTGAACGCGTCGAGCGCGAGGGCTGGGCCGTCTGCGAGATTTTCACCGACATGGCCATGTCCGGCGCCAGTATGCAGCGGCCCGGAGTTCAACGGCTGATGGACGAAGCCAGCCGTGGCAATTTTGATGTCATCGTCGCCGAAGCACTCGACCGATTGAGCCGCGATCAGGCCGATGTTGCCACCCTGTTCAAGCGGCTGAGTTTTCACGGGGTGCGGATTGTCACCTTGTCGGAGGGCGAGATCAGCGAGTTGCACGTCGGCCTCAAGGGCACGATGAACCAGCTCTTTCGTAAGCGTCCGGTCTGCCCGCGTTATGATACGTTTTTCCACGGCAGCAGATCGTCGACGCGGTTGATCTTGTAGTCTGGGATGCGTGCCAAGGTGTCAGCCAGCCATGCCTGTGGATCGATACCATTCAGTTTGGCGGTTTCGATTAGGGTGTAGGCGATGGCGGCGGCTTTGCCGCCTGTTTGTGATCCTACGAACAGATAGTTCTTTCGCCCGATGGCGACTGACCGCATCGCCCGTTCTGCGGTGTTGTTGTCCAGTTCCAACATGCCGTAATCGAGGTAGTGACGCAGCCGTGCCA
>NZ_LGHT01000029.1 GCF_001202035.1 Pseudorhodobacter wandonensis
TCTTTTGCCTTGCCGCAATCGCCGCGGCTCAGTCACGTCCACTGGCCAAAGCGGCAATGTTCAGCACTGGCCTCGATGGCTACGCAAGAGTTGCCTTGCTTCGTGCGTTCGAAAAAGAGCCCCGCCTTCTTGCCGCAGTTGACCGGATCGTACTGCGAAACAGGGAAAGACACTGACGAGCGGCGACTGAATGCCACGTTTAAGGGCAACAAACGTCGCTCAACGCGCAGTGTGCCGGATTTAAAGGCAACGCGACAGGTGCAGAGGATCACTGCGTACGGGGTCAGCAGTTGGGGCGGAAAGATGATCGATTTCAAGGGCGTGCACTACCCACGGGCGGTGATCCTTCATGCAGTGTTTTTCTATGTCCGCTACGCGGTCTCTTACCTCGACCTTGAAGAGATCTTGGCTGAACGGGGTGTCTTTGTCGACCATGCCACGCTGAACCGCTGGGTGGTGAAGTTCTCACCGCTTATCGCCGCAAATGCCCAAGCCAAGAAACGGCCGACGGCCATTTCTTGGCGCATAGACGAAACCTACATCAAGGTCAGAGGTCGATGGACTTACCTCTACCGCGCGGTCGATCGAGACGGTCAAACACTTGATTTCATGCTATCTGAGCGCCGTGACACTGCCGCAGCGCGGCGGTTCTTCAAGCGAGCGATCGGCACAAATGGCGTGCCGGATCGGGTGGTGATTGACAAGAGTGGTGCCAATTTGGCTGGCCTGCAGGCGGTGAACGTAATCCTGAAATTCACCAGAGCGGGGCGTACCGTTGAGGTTCTGCAAGTCAAATACTTGAACAACATCTTGGAGCAGGACCACCGGTTCATCAAAAGGATCACCGCTCCGATGTTGGGCTTCAAGGCCTTCCATTCAGCCGCCGCAACCATTGCGGGCATCGAGACCGCACACATGATCCGCAAGGGCCAGTTCGGCGCCAATGGCCGTTCCGCCTTCCAGCAGTTCGCCGCCCTCGCTGCATAATTATGTCCTTAAGTCGGACGCCCTCAAGCTACCCCGAAGTTTGCGACATGTGTAGACGCCCCAAACGCAAGAGGTTTTTTTGGTTGGCATTTCGCGCGTAGTCGGGTGCTGACATGTGTCCGGCCTCTGATGCGGCGCTTTCACTTGCCGCGGGCCCCTATGGTGTTCGAAGATCAAGTCCAAATCAAAACCGCGTGCTCGTAAAGCACAGTGTCGCAAACTGGTTTTCCTGATCTCGTCTCACGACCGTTGCGCCATACCTTCCTTTGACCTCTTCCGCTCCGACGTCCTCGCGGTTGCTCTGCTGCTTACGCCGCCACAACCGGAGCCCTGTAAACCTCGCCCTTCGCCATCAGCGCCCAAACAATACGGGCCATCTTGTTGGCAAGTGCCACTCGTACGAGCATCGTTGGCTTTCGGGCCAGCATCCCCGCAAGCCATGATCCGGGCGCTGTTCCCTTCCGGGCGCTCCACACGACGACACTGTTCGCTCCGATTATCAGTAGACGACGCAGAGATCGTTCCCCCATTTTTGTGGTAGCACCGAGGCGCTGCTTACCGCCCGTGGAGTGTTGTCGTGGCACAAGGCCGAGCCATGCGGCGAAGTCTCGTCCGCGCCGGAACATCTCTGGTGGCGGCGCTAGAGCGACCAAGGCCGTGGCGATCAGTGGGCCGATGCCCGGGATAGTCATCAGTCGGCGCGCGGTCGCATCTTCATGGGCACGGCGCTTGATCTCGGCGTCAAGGGCGGAGATCTGCAGATTGAGCTGGGACAATGTCTTGACAAGGACACGCAGTATGTCGCGGGCCATTTCAGGTAAGGTGGTCCCTAGATCCTCGATCAGAGCAATCAATCGGGGGGCGTTAGCCGCCCCTTGCGGAACCACTTCACCGAACTCTGCCAAGTGACCACGCAGCGCATTTATTGATTGGGTCCTTTGTCGGATCAACAATTCGCGGATGCGGAACACCACAGCTGCCCCCTGAGCTTGCTCGCTTTTTACTGCGACAAAGCGCATCGTAGGCCGCTGCGCTGCTTCACAAATAGCCTCGGCATCCGCCATATCATTTTTCTGGCGCTTCACAAATGGCTTGACGTAGGCTGGCGGGATCAACCGTGTTTCATGGCCAAGCCTTCCAATCTCACGGGCCCAAAAATGAGCCCCGGAGCAGGCTTCCATCGCGACAATACAATGAGGTTGCGAGCTAAAAAACGCTAAGACCTGATTGCGACGGAGTCGCTTGCGGATGACAACCCGCCCAGATGCATCTGCGCCATGCACCTGGAAAACATTCTTCGCCAGATCCAACCCAATCGTGCAAACTTCGTTCATGGACGTTCTCCAATGTAGGTTTACTCAAACCCACCATGGCACATTGAGACCGCCGGGGGGCGTCTACATCATCAAAACCCGTCGTCGCGGTGCCGATGGTGTCCGCCCTTTTCGAAATAGGCGCAGCGTTGGGCGAAGACTTGGCAACCCAGATTGTCGGCCTGCTTGCCGCTCCTCCCGTCAGATAAGGCCAGCCCCGAGGTTGGGGATCAGCTTGGTATTCCCGTCGTTCTTGCCCAAACGGATATGGTGACGCTCTCCCAGATTTCGCGCCACGGCGAGAATGGCATGGCCGCATTCTTGCACGGCGATCCGCCACATCAGGGCGCGGTCGATGATCTCGCCATTGTTGAGGCGATGGATGACATTGGCGATTTGCATCGGTTGCTCAAGGATCGCGCATGGCTACGCTCACTGCGGATGGCCGCGTCGATAGTGGCGGCGGTTGCGCCGATGGTGGCATCGACGAGGTCGCGCAATTCGCCTGGCCGAAGTTCCGCCCCAAATTGGCGGGAGAGCATTGTGGTCAACTCATCGCGGCCGGGCATGGGGCATGACAGTATCGTCGGTCGAGAGAACCCAAGGTTTCTATTGGAGTGCGGGGAAATAATCCGCTGGTGATAGTTGAATATGCTCGAAATTTTGATCGTCGCGGGTCAGCAGTTCGACCTTTGGGCCTATGACGCTCTGCTGGTTTGCTATCGATTTCATAAAGATAACCTGTTGAATTGCCATTTTGCCTTGTTGGACAGGGTCGTCAAAAGATGCAGCGAGGACTTGGCCGTTCTGCAACCCTCGCAAGATAGCGTGGCTCAAATAGGTCGATATCAGTTTGGGCCGGGTTGGGTAGGTTTTGGTGGCGAACAGGCCAAATGCGGCCTCGATGGCGGGTGCATCGCCGATAAGGTAGTCTGCATCGGGGTGGCGGAGGAGGGCGGTTTCGACAATGTTTAGCTGCGCACGAAGGCCCGTATCGGCCCTGAACACCTCAAGAATTGTGACGGAACTACCCGCAAGGCCATCACGCAACCCAGCTTCTAATGGCCCAGTCCAGCCTGCCTCGGCAGGGCCGGTTAGGAATAGGACGGTCTTCTGTGGCGCGCCTGCAAGGTGCAACTGGCGCAAGTAGTGACCCGCGACAGAGCCCATATCCCGCCAGTCGACTCCGATACGTCCGGTCACCGCGCTCGATTGCAATGCGTTGACCAGCCCGAAGACGGGAACGCGCTGTGCCACCCGCGCGATGGCGTCAGTCAGGTCGGGATGATCAGAATCACCGCACCAATAAGGATCGCATCAGCACCACGCGCCACGCAGGCATCAAGTTGGTCAATCTGTGCGGTGCGAGCGCGGTATCCGCCTGCTTCAAAGAACAAAAGCGTCACATTCTGCCGCGCAGCTTCTTGCTCTAAGCCAAAGCCGACGCTGAGCCAGTAATCGTCTTTGAAATGAGGGACCAGCACACAGAATAACGGTCGCGCGTCAGCACGTCCATGGGTTGGCAAAAACACAAGAAATATCGCAAAAGCTATGATTGTGCAGACACATGCGGTCACATACTGTCGGCCTATGCGACGAACCAATTTTGACACGCGACTGATCCAAATTCTGAGCGCCATGGCGACGTTGGCCGTCATGGTGGCTGTCGCCGCGATTGGCGTCAACCAATATCTTGTGCGCACACAAGATGACCTTATTAAATCCAGCCTGCCCGCTATGGAACTTGCCAGCAGGATCGGCGCATCTGCCGAGGTGGTCGGATCACTGGCGTCTGCTTTCGTGCAAGCGAACACCAGTGATGCCCTTGACCAGATTGCCACAGCGCTTTCGCAGGCCGTCATAAGCATTGAAAACGGGGCGCAGAGGCTTGAGCGGATGAGCCCGACCGGCATTCTCGACGTGCAAAGCACTCAAGTTAAAGTAGTCGTTGCTCGGATGACCGCGAACGCGCATCAGGAATTGCTGCTTGCAGGGCGTATTCGCACCATGGCCCTTGACGTTGCACAGAATGGGGCACAATTGGATTCCCTGATTGAGGCGGAAATCGATCTGGCCCGCCTTCGGGTCACCGCAGCTATCGCCGATCTGTATTCATCGCCGGGCGCCGATCCGCACCCCACGCTTGATGCATTGGCCGACCGCTATTTCTTTGCGTTTGAGCGACTGACAGAACTGGCGCGTATGGTCGATGCGACCCGGCTGCAATTTCAGCAGGTGCCTACGATAACGACGCCCCAAGATTTGCTAACAGCCCGGGCCGATCTGTCAGCGCGGCTTAGCATGGCAATGCGCCGCGTGGTCTTTCTGCCATCCCCTTCGGCAGCCGAGCAAGTGGCAGCCTATCTTTTGCAGCTACAACAGGCTGTTGCGACGGGTGGTCTGATCGGGCTTCAGCGCAACAAAATTGCGCTACAGGTATCAATTGCGCAGGATCAGCTGCTTTTGCAAAAGACTGTGGCAGACCTATCAGGGCGAGCAAGGCAGGCGCGCGATGCGGTTCGGGCCGAAGGTCTGGCGCAAATCGCAATCGCCAAGCAGCGGTCATCGCGCATGATCTTTGCGTTGGTGGTGATTGTTGTTGGCGCGGTGATCGCGGGGGCTGTGTTGTGGCTCTATGCCCGCCGACAGTTGGTTGCGCGGCTGGGGTATATTTCGCGCCGTATTGTTGCGGTTGCAGGAGGAGATTACGGAGCGCAAATCCCGATCAGCGGCCATGACGAAATAGGTCGTATGGAGAAAGCGCTGAACATTCTGCGTCGTCGCGCCCACGATGCGGAGCGGCTGCGCGGCAGTCTGGAACAGGCCGTCATCGCGCGAACCGGCGATCTTGTGGCCGAGATGCAGGCCTCTGACACAGCCCGCACTGCGGCCGAAGCTGCTGACCGAAGCAAAATCGAGTTTCTGGCCCGCATGAGCCATGAAATTCGCACGCCCTTGAACGGCATTATCGGCATGCTTGATCTACTGGCGGTCGATGAACAGGATGCGGCCCGCAAACCCCGCATTCTGACAGCGCTGAATTCGGCGCGTGAGCTTCTGGATATCACGAATGATATTCTGACCTATGCCAGCGGCGAAGATCGCAGTAATCGGGGTAATCCGATGCACTTCAAGTTTCGGGAACTCGTCGGGCAGATGGGCCATCAATTGCAATCACTTGCTGCGACAAAAGGTCTCGAGGTGGTGGTGGACTTATCCGATAGCGCACCACTCGCCCTGCTTGGGGATGTGGTGAAAATCCGCCAGATCGTCGGCAATCTGATGTCAAATGCGGTGAAATATACAAAGCGCGGCGTTGTATCCCTGATCGTCGAACACGCCATTGATGACCATAGCAATCAACCGGTGGTCAGCTTTACCGTCGCCGACACCGGTGTCGGGATGACGCTAAACTCAATCGCCAATGCGTTTGATGCCTACACGCGTGCCGACTCTGCCAAACGTGCGGGGATTGAGGGGCTCGGGCTCGGGCTAGCGATTTCGCGCAATCTGACCGAGGCGCTAGGGGGGGTGCTTAGTGTCGAAAGCGCGGTGGGGGTGGGAAGCCGCTTTACGTTGACGGTGCCGTTGCTGATAGGCGACGCTGCCCTTGCTGGTGAGGATGATGCCCCTGGGCCGCAAGCCAATCTGGGGCACGAGGTGTTGGTGATCGATGACCACAAGGTGAACCTGATGGTGGCACGGGGCTATCTGGAAAGGCTAGGGTGCCGCGTCACTGAAGCAGCCACCGGGGCCACCGGGTTGAACGTAATCGCCGAACGGCGCTTTGATCTTGTATTAATCGACCTCGACTTGCCCGACATGCGCGGCGAAGAGGTGGCGCATCGGATCGTCAAAGATGAAAACGCCGCCGTTTTGGTTGCGCTGACGGCACATTTGATGGCGGACACGCCTGAAAATCGTGTGCGACTTGGGGTGGCGCGTATCATGTCGAAACCAATCTCGCCACGGGTGCTGGCCGAGGTTCTGGCCAAGGTTCGGGACAGTTGTGCAACCGCCCCTGTGTCATTGGACCACGCCGAGGTTCTCAAAAGCCTGACGGAAGATATTTCAGATCTCGGAGCTGAGACGACTGCGCTGATCGTGCAAGAGTTTCTTGAGGATTTGCCTCGTTCTGTCACGACAATCCTGACCGCTCCGTCAGATGTCCAACGTAAGGCCGCGCATAAACTGAAAGGGGCTGCGTCAAACTTCCGGCTGGACCAGCTTTGTGCCGCCCTGACACAGGTTGAGGTGGCCGAAAGCGGCGCGGACGCGGATTTGCTGGAGTTGGTGCAAACGCAGGCGCTGGCCGCAGCTGCCGGGCTGGAGACTGCCGCAAAAGAGGCAGGGCTTCAGACCTTGGCAGGGTCGACGAAGTGATAGCCCTGCCCGTGTTCGGTCAGTATCCATTCAGGGTTTACGGGGTCTTTTTCCAGCTTTTTGCGCAACCGCCCCACGACCACATCAATCATCCTGTCGTTTGATCGCAGCGCTTCGCGCCCCATCATCTCGGCCAAACGGGCACGACTCAGCGTTTGGCCAGGATGATCCGCCAGCGCGGACATCACATCAAATTCCTGCTTGGTCAGCGCCTCAACCCTCGCGGCAGAGACAAGCCTGCGGCGGATACGGTCAAAACACCACGGCCCGAAATAGTCCACTGCGGGCGCGCCTTGCGGTGCCTGCCCGATATCGGCAATGCGCGCCAAAAGGTTTTTGACCCTCGCCGCCAACTCTCGCTTGTCAAAGGGCTTGGTCACGTAATCATCGGCTCCCATTTCCAACCCTACGATCTTATCCACTTGATCATCCCGTGCCGTTAGCAAAATGATGCCAACCCGCGAAACCAAACGCTGTTCGCGCGTAATTGTCAGGCCATCTTTTCCGCTAAGATTGATATCGACCAGAAGCAAGTCGGGCGGGTCGGCGCTGATAATTTCTTCCATATCGGCGGCATTTTCAGCTTCGCTCACGCGATGCCCTTGTTCGCGCAAATAGGCTGCAAGGCGCATGCGCGTTGTGCGGTCGTCTTCGATCATGAGGATGTGTTGAGCCATGACTGTATTATTACAAATCTTCACATTATCGAACAAGCCCCCTTGCGCAGGATCAAGTCAGGTCAAAGCACAAAGGAATAGTCTGCAATAAAATAGACGGTCATAGGAGGTCCAAATGTCATTAAACACACCAACCCGCCGCGCGTTCCTGCAGGGCGGCGCTGCGTTCTTCGGGGCTGCGAACCTGATGGGCACCACCGCGCTTGCCGCCCTCGACCCTAACTCTTTCAACGACCGCATTTTCCACGCGACCCACTTTGGCCCGTTTGAGGCGGTTGTCCGCGATGGCAAGCTGGTTGGTATCAACAATATCGTGGAATTGGATGCCCGCCCGACTGAAATGCTGAACCACGGGGTTATGGATCGCACTTATGACAAAAGCCGCATCAACTATCCAATGGTGCGCAAGTCCTACCTGGAAGGTTGGGAAACCGGCGATACCAAACCTGAATTGCGCGGCAAGGAACCCTATGTGCAAGTCGATTGGGACACTGTATGGAGTTTGACCGCCAAGGCCCTGCTGGATGCCGCGGCCAAACATGGCAATGAGTCGATTTTTTCTTCATCATATGGGGGCTGGGCCAATGCGGGCAACTTCCGCCCCAACGTGATGCAGGGCCGCTTGATGAACCTGATCGGTGGTTGCACCACCACGGGCGGCGACTGGTCAGCCGGGGCCAGCCAGATCAGCTTGCCACATATTATCGGCGATATGGAGGTGTATTCCGCCCAAACCGCGTGGGAAGTGATCCGCGACAATACCGAAGTGTTCGTGTTTGTTGGTTGTGACCCGATCAAGAACAACCGCATCGAATACACGGTGGCCGACCATGGCATGTATGGCCCGTGGGAACAGATCCGCGACAACGGCACCAAGTTCATCTCGATCAACCCGCAGCGCACGGCCTCGGATGAGGTGTTGAACGCCGAATGGGTCAGCATTGTTCCGAATACCGACGTGGCCCTGTTCAGCGCGATGGCGTTCCATGTACTGGAAAAGGGTCTGGAAGACCGCGCCTACATGGACAAATACACCGTCGGCTCCGACAAATGGATCGCCTATATCAAGGGCGAAACCGACAACACGCCAAAGACCCCGGAATGGGCGGCAAAGATCACCGGCATTGATGCCGATAAAATCCGCGAGCTGGCCGAATTGCTGGCGACATCCAAAACAGAGATTGCCGGTGCCTGGTCGCTGCAACGTGCCCAGCATGGTGAAATGACCCATTGGGCGATCATCAACTTTTCAGCGCTGACGGGCCAGATTGGCAAGCCTGGGCAAGGGGTTGGCTTCTCGTGGCACTATGGCAACGGCGGGATGCCACAATCGGGCAAGTCCACGCCAACGGGTCTGTCACAGGGCCGCAACTGGGTGAAAACCGTGTGCCCAGCCAGCCGTATTACCGAAATGCTGGAAAACCCCGGCAAGGAAATTGTCTATAACGGCAACAAACAGACCTACCCAGACGTGAAGGTGATCTTTAACGCGGGCAACAACTTCATGTCGCACCAGCAAGACACCAACCGCCTGATCCGTGCGCTGGAAAAGGTGGAAACCATTGTCAGCGTTGACGTGTGGTGGACAGCGGCAACCCGCTGGGTGGATATCGTTATGCCCGCCTCTTCCACCCTTGAACGCGATGATATCAGCGTTGGCGGCACCTATTCCAACGACCGCGTATATGCGATGAAAAAGGTGATCGAACCTATCGGCGACAGTCTGTCGGACTATGAAATCTTTGAAGGTTTGGCTGATAAACTGGGCCTGTGGGCACAGTTCACCGATAGCGAAGACCTGATGTTCCACATCAAGGCAGCCTATAGTCGCTGCGCCGCTGCAGAACACACCACGTTTGAGGAGTTCTGGGAAAAGGGTTATGCCCGCCAAGAGGCGCCGCAAGAGGCACGTTCATGGACCCGTCACGGTGATTTTTACACCGATCCGGTTGGCAAGCCGCTGCACACTGCGTCTGGCAAAATCGAAATGTTCTGCGAAAATATATCCAACATGAACATCGCCGATTGCCCCGGCCTGCCGACGTGGATGGAAAAGCACGAATACCTCGGCAATGCCAAGGAAGGGCAGTTGCACGTTGTCTCGCCCCACCCGTGGTTCCGTTTGCACAGCCAGATGGACCAATCCGAAAGCCTGCGTGATTTGTACAAGGTGCAGGGGCGTGAACCAGTACGGATCAACGCTCAGGACGCCGCAGATCGCGGAATTGAAGATGGTGATCTGGTGGAATTGTATAACGACCGTGGCACGGTGATTGCAGGTGCGGTTGTGTCTGATCACATCATGCCAGGGGTAGTTTCCATCTACGAAGGCTGCTGGCCGTCGCTGGACAGCAAAGGGCGCTGCAACTCGGGTCTTGTCAACTTTCTGACCTCTACACAGCGGTCTTCCGGCCTTACAGAGGCAACAACGGCGAACACCGTCCTGTGTTCCATGCGCAAATGTGAGGACCCTGAAGGCCCGAACATGGCTTATGAAAAGCCCCCGATCATCGAGGACTATGAATTGGCCGCGATTGACGACGAAAAGCTAGGGCTGGACCGGTTGGAGGCACTGACGGCAAGCCTTTATGCCGATATGTCGCCGGGCGAAAAGCTGTTCTTTGAACGCTGCACCGTATGCCACGGCCCGCGTGAGGTGACGCATTTCACCCAACAGCAGTGGAAAGGCATCACGCCATCCATGTTCCCGCGTGCGGGTCTGGAAGAGGATGAGGCGGCGCTTGTCATGGACTATTTGATGAAAAACGCCGCTGACGCACCAAAGTAAGGCAGCACGGCAGGGGGCCGGTTCACTGGCCCCCGCTTTCCCCAAAAGACCAAGGAAAACCCAATGCATATGGCCCCTATCCCCAGTGGATGCGGCTGCGACAGTCTTTCGTCGCGCGCCGATATGATGAGCGTCACCGACGCGCTGGACCGCGCCTTGGCGCTGGTAGCACCAATTACAGACACGCAGTCCGTTGCCTTGGGTGATGCACTTGGTCGGACTACTGCTGAGCCCGTGCATGCCACCAAGGCGATGCCGTTTTTTGACAATTCCGCGATGGACGGCTTTGCGCTTTGCTGTGCAGATCTGGCCGGGCGGTGCTGTCTGCCAATCGCAGGCACCGTTGCCGCGGGCGATCCCCCGCGCGATCTACCCCAAGGTGCTGCCCTGCGCATTTTTACCGGCGCACCTTTGCCTTTGGGCGCCGATGCCGTTGTGATGATCGAATCCTGCATCGACAAGGTTCATAAGGTGCATTTCAACCGCACCCCCACCGACGGCGAGAACATCCGCCGCGCAGGTAGCGATCAGGTCGCGGGACAGACTTTGCTGCGCGCAGGTATCCGCATTGCACCACATCATATAGGCTTGTTGGCTGCCAATGGGATTGCGCGGGTGGATGTGATCCGCCGACCCCGCGTTGCAATCTTTTCCACGGGCGATGAGGTGCAAGATGGCACCTGCGCTTTGGGCCAAATCCCCGATGCCAACCGCCCCATGCTGCTGGCGCTGGCGCAGCAAGCTGGGGTCGAGGTAAACGATCTGGGTATATTGCCCGATGATGCCGATGCCACCGCTGCCGCCTTGCAGGGGCTTGGCGCTCAGTTTGATTTGATCTTGTCATCGGGCGCAGTATCGATGGGAGGCAAAGACCACATCCGCGAAGCGTTGACTGCTGCGGGCGGCACGGTTCACGGCTGGCGCGTTGCGTTGAAGCCGGGTAAACCGGTGATGTTTGGCAGCCTTGGCATCGCTGCGTTCACGGGTCTTCCGGGCAATCCTTTCGCTGTGTATGTCGGCTTTCACATGTTCGCCCTGCCGCAAATTGACCGCTTGCTGGGGGCACAGCCCGCCTCCTTTGCGCCGATTCCTGCAATTGCGGGCTTTGACTGGGCGCGCAAACCGGGCCGGGCCGAGGTGTTTCCGGTGCGGTTGCTGGCCTATAATGAAAACGGCCTTCCGGTGTTGCAGCGCCTTGGGCACAGCGTCTCGGCCACGCTTCTGCCGTTGGGTGATGCGGACGGGCTCGCCATTATTCCTGCCGAAACAAACCAAATCCAGTCAGGAGCGCGCCTGTTTTGGCGCCCGTTCTGCGGCACAGGAGGCATATGATGGGCTTTGCTTCTCTTGCGGCTATCCGCCTTGACCGCGGCGATATAGACGGTTTTTTCACAACGACATCCCAAACACTGACGGCCATGGGCTATCGCGTGCGTGGCGCGCTGCAAACCCGCGGGGCCATGGGTGGTGAATGCCACTGCGCCGATATGGACCTGACGACGCTGGGTTCAAACCAGGTTTTCCGCATCTCGCAACCCTTGGGGAATGGGGCGCATGGCTGCCGCCTGCATCCCGGTGCGCTCGCGGAATGTTCCGTCTTCATTGAGCAAGAATTGGAGCAGGGGGCCGACCTGCTTATCCTCAACCGTTTTGGTCGTGGCGAAAGTGAAGGGCGCGGGTTTCGTGACCTGATCGGCAAAGCCATGGCTTTGAATGTGCCCGTGCTGACCGCTTTGCGCCCGACCTATGCAGAGGCATGGAGCGCGTTTGGCGCAGGCGTGGCCTGCGACCTGATGATGGATCAAGATGCCGTGTTGAAATGGTTCACGACGGCTTCCGAGGCCCGCGATGCCGCTTGACGTGTCGCCCAATGCGCTGATGGATAGCTTCGGGCGATCCGTCAGCTATCTGCGCTTGTCCGTCACAGATCGCTGTGACCTTCGCTGCACCTATTGCATGCCTGAAAAAATGCGCTTTCTGCCCAAAACCGAGGTGTTGAGCCTGCAAGACTTGGCGCGGCTGAGCTACATTTTTATCCATCGCGGTGTGCGCAAGTTGCGGATCACGGGCGGAGAGCCGCTTGTGCGCCGTGATGTCATGGACCTGTTTCGGGATATGTCCCGGCACTTGCAATCGGGCGCGTTGGACGAGTTGACTCTGACCACGAACGGCACCCAACTTGCCCTCCACGCCGAAGCGTTGGCCGCCTGCGGGGTGAAACGTGTGAATGTCTCGCTCGACACACTGGATGCCGATCGCTATCGCAAGGTAACCCGATTGGGGGATATCGGCATGGTACTAGCCGGGATCGAGGCGGCGCAGGCCGCAGGGCTCAAAGTCAAGCTGAACGCAGTCGCCAGCAAAGGGGCGTTTGAGGATGAGATAGATGCTTTGATCTGCTTTGCCCACGGGCGCGGGATGGATTTGACATTGATCGAGGAAATGCCTCTGGGCGAAACCGGGTTGGATCGCAGTAAGAGCGTGCTGTCGCTGCGTGATCTGCAAACCGATCTAGCGCGGCGTTGGACAATGACCCCCGTGCATCGCAACACCGGCGGTCCGGCGCGCTATATGGCAGTGGCTGAAACCGGTGGCCAACTCGGGCTAATCTCTCCCATGTCGTGCAATTTCTGTGCTCTTTGCAACCGTGTGCGGCTCGATTGCACGGGGCGACTTTATACCTGCATGGGTGATGAAGGATCGGTAGATCTTAGACCCGCCCTTGACCAGTCTTATAGAGCCACCGTTTTGGCAATCCGGCACGCGATTGCGGCAAAACCTGAACGGCATAAGTTTGATATGTCCCGCATGGTCGCCCCCGCCGTGAAGCGCCATATGTCGGTGCTTGGTGGATAGGGTTTTGAGTTCATGACAGCGCATGCAAAGCATTCTGGGGATGTTGCACCTAGGACCATTCGGGCGCTGTTCAGGTAAGTCGCTACGGGGGCCCTATCGAAACCAAGGGCCATAAATATGCTTTTGCGAAATCCAATTTAGACGCTTTTACAAATCAACTGAAAGGAATGATCATGTCAAACGATTTGCCCGGCGCTGCTGGTGACATTGCCAAAAGCCACCCGACGATCTGGGCGGCTTATGCTCAACTTGGGGCGGCAACCGCCACTGCTGGCCAACTGACGGAACGAGAGCGCCGCTTGGTCAAATTGGCGCTTGCCATTGGTGCGGCATCCGAAGGCGCGGTTCATTCTCATGCCCGGCGTGGGCTGGCTGAGGGTATTCCAAAACGAGACCTGGACCAGGTTGCGCTACTGGCCATCGGTCCGCTTGGTTTTCCGCGTGCAGTTGCGGCGGGCACCTGGATAACTGATGTTACAAATCAGGGCTAAAATGCTGATTTGCATAAAGGATTAGCGGCTGGGGTGCAGTTTTCTGCTGTATAATACAGCAGCCTATTTATTGTCAGCAGCTGTGTGGCAAACCCAGAGTTTCAACACGACTTGCGTGTCGATAGTCCGAGACCTTTCCTGTTGTCGCGTAGCCCTTAAATGCGGTATACGAAAGTCAACAAAATCAATGGGGCGGCTTTGCCATTAAATATGGTATTTTGCCTTTAAATCTGACATTCTTGCCGTTAAAGCTGACACAGGGTGCGCGGGGTTGGACGGTTGGCAGCGATAGTGGGTAATAACGAAGACTGTGGCGATGCTGGTGCTGAGGCGCTGCGCCGGGCATCTGTCCTTCGACCGCTTGTAAAAGCGTACCTAAAGCGCACCGGGAGCTTGGAGAG
>NZ_LGHT01000030.1 GCF_001202035.1 Pseudorhodobacter wandonensis
ACAGGGAAATTGCATGTTGCAACCGCCCTTGGCATTCAGGCCATCGAGCATCACCGTAAGCGCGTCCGCTTCTTCTCGACGGTTGAACTGGTCAACGCACTGGAGCAGGACAAGGCCCAAGGCAAGGCCGGGAAGATCGCTGAGGCGCTGGTCAAAACCGACTTGGTGATCCTGGATGAGCTGGGATATCTGCCGTTCAGCGCCTCCGGCGGCGCGTTGCTCTTCCATCTTCTGAGCAAGCTGTATGAACGCACCAGCGTCATCATCACCACCAACCTGAGCTTCAGTGAATGGGCCAGCGTCTTTGGCGATGCCAAAATGACCACAGCACTGCTCGATCGTCTCACACATCGCTGCCACATCCTCGAGACCGGCAATGACAGCTACCGCTTCAAGGCCAGCTCCGAAACAGCGAAGAAAAAGCGAAAGGAGGCAACAGCATTGACGCCATCATAACCAGCAGATCATAACGGCTGGGTGGGTCAGATCTCGATGAAAATGCCGGGTCAGTTCTCAATGACAATCAACACGCTGGCCACAGCTCAGTTGGGAAGCGCGGTTTACGCAACGCCTCCGCCCAAGAACTCGGTGGTAGATCCGATGAAGGCGGCAGGATCGTCCGCGCTGCGTTCCTCAGTTTTCGAGCGCAAAGCGCTGTTACAACATCGGCATAGACAACCTCACGAGCCGATCCGTTCTCGTAAATGTCGGCTCGCAGCTCTGCGCATATGGCGCGAATTTCCTGTTCAGCATCAGCCTGAAGGCTGAAGTGCCGTGTCAAGGCATTCAAAAGCCGATTTCCAAACCGGGTGTGCCGCGATGCGCCTTCGATGGGGCCCGCATCGCCCAGGAGTATGTGCCAAGCCACACGTGCGAGCCCATGGCCCAGTTCCAGCTCTGGAGCTTCCGATCGGCGGGCGACAACGACTGCACTTCCGACGCTGTCGCATAAGTAGTAGGACACAGCACAGAGCAAAGAGAACTCCGTGGTGAGTTCGACCCTGAGCTGCGCCTCAAGAAATGCGTCGAAAAACGATGCGGAGAACCTCACCATCTGCTCAATCGAGCCGTCATCCTCTTCCCAAGCCGCAGGAACAACAGGACCCTCTTCCCCGTATACGAAGCGATCTGAAATGGCAGCTGCCGCGTCGTGTAAAATCCCAACCGCCAATGGAAAGAGAGTCTCAGGCGCTCGCCTGAACGGGACGTAGTCTTCTTCAGCTGCACGATACTCGTGCATCTTTGCGCGTGCTTGAATGGTGGCAAGGATAAGTCGTGATTCCCGCTCAGGCCTCATTCGCAGCCCTCAAATAAAGTGCGTGAACTAAGTCCATCATAGATGTCCCTGTAATGATAATGAGCCTGAGGCTTTCACCGTTTGGGTGCTCTGATGCATCGGCCTCAACAAGTGCCATCTCTTCAAAAATATCGTCATCCAGTATCGCGACTGCGGCATTTGTGCGCTTAAATGGTCTGTCTCCCCCATTTTGAAACCGCCCGATTTTCAGCGCTTCGTCTCGGTTTATCTTGAGAAGCCGCTGCTTTATGGTGCTCAATGACATCGCTTCCCGGACGAGATCTTTCCCGGAGTCGTTAATCGCTTGCTGTAACCGATTATCTTTTGTCGGCCGAAATCCAGCCTTGGCCTCGATCACCAGCAATTCGTCGTCAAAACTTGGTTGTTCACCCGCAAACATGAACCCGATGACATCAGTCCCATTCGACGGAACGTTGCGGTTTTCACGCTCCTCATACCTGCCATGCCGCGGGCACCAATATCCCAAGACATACTCAATGAAATCTGCCACGAGGATTTCCCCGAAGTCACCAGCTCTTGTGCTGGGCCCGGGAGCTTTCGCGGCGTCTGGGAATTTAATTTGCGTCAGGAAGTCAGAATTGGTTAGCCCCGTATCCAAGACCAGATCCGGCAGATCTTCATCGCGGCAGTAATGCTGCCGGTAATGGGTCGCCCAATCTGAAAGGATTGCGGGATGATCGCAGTGCTGCAAAATCCAGATTTCGGCTTTGCGGCCATCTGCCGTTTCAATGACCTCGCCGGTGTCCTCGAGCCACGCCACATGAGCTGGTGCTGCCAAAATTCTAACGTCCTTTTAAGTAACAAATTTTGCACAGAAAACTTACGTTCCTGAGCGCCCACTCGAAATTAGGTTCTGAGATTACTTCGCTCGATGCAAGCCCAGTTCGTCTACTTTCGCAGATCGGCCAATCGTCATGATGACCCTGCTACAATCTAACTTCATGTCGGCTTGCTCGTTTTTGCGCCGTTATGGGCGTTTAGAGACTTTAATACTTGAATTGGGCTACTGTGACCGACTCTATGTCGATCTTGACTGGCGTTTGTTGGAAAGGCTGGTTTGGGTCGGGAGAGGCCGTGCCAGGTCGGCCTGTCGAACGACGGCTCTGGTGAAGGTTTTCTGATGCGGGTCGCGGCGATACGCTGCGCATTTGCGCGACCACGACCCGCGTTGGAAAACCTCCCAAGGAGGAAGCCGCGGGGGTCTTGGTGCGATCTATGGGGAAAGTGCTGGGACGGTTGAGGCGACGGCTGTGTCAGGGGTGCGGCTGAAGGTGCGCGTAACGGCTGAGCCGGTCGCAGAAGCGGCCGAACATGCTGACACCGCTGTGCAGATTGTGGTGCTTTCCGTCGTTTTTCGCGCCGCGGAGCGATAAGCGCATACGGGCTGGGCCGGGTCTGCGGGCAGCAGCCAGTGGCGGTTCGAGACAAATGACAGGCGGTGCGTCATGCGGCCTGCTCCCTCGGAGGTGCGCGCGACATCGGCTTTTGCCCGCGACGGAAGATCTCGATGATGCGCATGGGTCCGCCGCAGCAGGGGCACGGTTCGCGCAGGGTGAGTGGTATGATCTCGGTGCTGCGTTCTGACGCGGCGGCCTTGTCCGGGCGCTGGACACATAGCAGGGCGCGGATCGTGGTGATGTTGGCCTTGCGGTCGCGCTGGCCAGTAATCCGTAGTGCCGGATGCGGTGGAACCCGTCGGGCAGAACATGGATCAGGAAGCGGCGAATGAACTCGGGCGTGGCCAGGCGCATGACCTTTTGGCGGTCGCCGGATTTGATGCGGTAGTCCTTCCAGCTGAAGGCGACAGTTTGGGCATCGGCGCTGACCAGGCGGGCGTTCGAGATTGCCACCCTGTGGGTGTATCGGCTCAGGTAAGCTAGCACGGCCTCGGGACCGCCGAAGGGTGGCTTGGCATAGACGACCCACTCGGATTTGCGGAATGGAGCGAGCCAGTCAGTGAAGGCATCAACCTGCGCCAACCGTTCGAGTTCGCCAAAGAAGACCAGTTTCCCGGTTCGGTGCAAATCCATCAGCCCTTCCAGAAACAGGCGCCGAAACAGCCGCGACAAAACTCGCACATGCAGGAAGAATCCCGGGCGGCAGGCGACCCACTTGGTGCCCTCAGGCGACAGGCCGCCGCCGGGGACGATCATGTGGATGTGCGGGTGGTGGGTGAGTGCCGAGCCCCAGGTGTGCAGCACGCTGGTCAAACCCACCCGCGCGCCCATGCGCTTGGGATCGGCCGAGATTGTCATCACCGTTTCGGCGGATGCCTTGAACAGCAGCCCATAGACCGCCTTCTTGTTCAGTAGGCGATCTGGGCGATCTCGGCCGGCATAGTGAAGACGACGTGGAAGTATTCCACGGGCAGCAGGTCCTCGGCGCGCGCCTCCATCCAGTCGCGCGCCGCGGGCCCCTGGCACTTGGGGCAGTGCCTGTTTTTACAGGAGTTATAGGCGATGTGATGGTGGCCGCACTTGGCACAGCCAGCCACATGCCCGCCGAGCGCCTCGGTTCGGCAGGCTTCAATCGCTGACATCACCTTCAACTGGGACAGGCTGACATGCCCCGCATTGGCCTGCCGCCACGCAGGACCAAGGGCTCGGAAGATGTCAGCGATCTCCAGTTTACGCCGGGGCATCCCGGCGTCTGGTCACTCCAGGCTTCGCTTCACCGTCTGATCCTGCAACTTGGCCAGCATCTCGTAGGGGCTGACGGTGTCGCGGATCGTCTTGGTGGCCACATGGGTGTATCGCGCGGTGGTCGTCAGCTTGGCGTGGCCGAGCAGCACTTGGATCACCCGCACGTCGGTGTTCGCCTCCAAAAGGTGGGTGGCAAAGCTGTGCCGCAAGGTGTGCAGGGTCGCGGGCCTCTTGACCCCGGCCATATGCTTGGCCGAGGTGAAGGCGCGGTTCAGCTGGCGCGGTGAGATCGGGTTGATCTTGGGCTTGCCCGGAAATAGCCAGCCTTCGGGACGTGCCTCGCGCCACCAGGCCCGCAACAATTCCAGTAATCCGGGCGATAGCATCACCTTGCGGTCCTTCTGACCCTTACCCAGTTCTACATGGATCAGCATCCGGTCGCTGTCGATGTCGCCGATCTTGAGGTTGCAGACCTCGGCGGCCCTCAGCCCGGCGCCATAGGAAATGCTGAGGGCGGCGCGATACTTGAGCCCAGGCCCGGGCGCTGCCATCAGGATGTCTGATACCTCTTCGACACTGAAGACCACGGGCAGTTTGCGCGGCTCCGTGCGGAATTGCATGTAGCGCTTCATCTCCTCCCGCCCGCAGGTCATACCGAAAAAGAAGCGCAGCGCCACGATGCGCGTGTTGAAGGTCGACGGGGTCACCCCGGTATCCGACATGTGGAGCTGATATGCGCGCAGGTCCTCTGGCGTCGCCGTGTCGGGTGATCGTCCGAGGAAAACGGCGAAATCCTTGATCGCACGGATGTGGGACTTCTGCGCCTTGTCCCCCATTCCACGGATGCGCATGTCTTCGATCATCCGCTGGCGCAGCGGGGTTACTTTCTCTTCTGTCATGGGAACCTCCTGTCTGATGATTGAGAAGACCCCAATCGTCAGGCAGGTCGGTCAAAACGCAAAATGCGCACCACTTTGGGGGCGTGTCACGCCATTAGCCAAATGCACCAATGCCGCGAAGCGGCTTCGTCCAAGGGCCGATC
>NZ_LGHT01000031.1 GCF_001202035.1 Pseudorhodobacter wandonensis
TTGTTTGCGGAAAGAAATTTCGGCAAGCCGATTTTGATCCTGTCTTTCCGAGTCGCTGATCCTGACGCCCCCGGCGGCTGGATCGTGGGGCACCACATCGCGGACCCCGGAAGCCGCCTAAAAAGGGAAGCCTTTACGCACATCCCAGCCTTTACCGCATGGAAGCGAAACCCCAGCCCGGACATAGAAGACACTTTGATCTGCGAAACGCTTTGGCGCGATGCCAAGCGCGTCGGAGGGGCGGTTGAGACGCAAGCACGGTTTCTGCTTTTGCCTGTGTCCGAGTAACGCCTTGCGCGGGCTGTTCTAGGCCCGCGCAAGCGCCCTATACCAGTGCCCCCAGCGCCGTTGTGCGTTTGGATCGTCGGGCGCATCCGCAACGCCCTTCAAGGCCCGCAGGAAGGCCAACCTATCCGCTTCCCCCTCAATCGCCTGAAACATGCCTTGCACGGCGCTGTCAGCAGCCCAATAGACCGCCATAAGCGCCGCCAACTCGTCCGGCGTGTCTGGCCGCCTCCTTGGCCGCCCCAACGG
Source organism: Pseudorhodobacter wandonensis (assembly GCF_001202035.1). Classification (GTDB taxonomy): domain Bacteria; phylum Pseudomonadota; class Alphaproteobacteria; order Rhodobacterales; family Rhodobacteraceae; genus Pseudorhodobacter; species Pseudorhodobacter wandonensis. The sequence continues at coordinate 535 of NZ_LGHT01000031.1, forward strand.
CTTAGGCGCACTCATTCGTGCCGGGTTGGGTATCTTGTTCCGATCCGGCAAGATGCGCCTCGAAGGCCCCTCTGGCGGCTGCGCAGCCCAAACCTTCAAGGGTGTCGCAAGCGGCCCCCGTGCCTCGCCCAGCGCGGGCCGGGAAGCCGTTGTGGCTAATCTCGCGGCCAAAGGCTCGCCCCCGGCTCTCAATGCGGCTTTCATAGCGCGGCCTTCCTTCGTACGCTTGTCCAGATTGCCCAACCGGACCCAAACCATCGAGGCGTCCGCGTCCGCAATGCGCTTGGGCAAATCCACCCGGACGGCCCGCGTCCATGTCTCGTCCGCCGTCCGGTCCAGTTGCGTCCGCTGGAAGCGCCACGCCAACCAATCTCGGACGGCGGGCAAAAGCGCGTCCACGTCCGCGCCCAGCGCCCGAACGGCGTCTACGAATGGCCCTTCTGACGCGCCAAGATCAATCGTACGCCCCGGCAGGGACGGGTTTTTCTTCCAACCGTTCGTCAGGCGATTGCGGGCACGGCGGGCTTCGGCCCGCGCAAATTCCTCCGGAGAGGTCTTTCCGGTTTGCATCTGCCGGAGTTGGGTTTCCCTATGCGCCCGCGCCGCGCCCGGCCCACAATGGCGTTGGCAGCGACCCTTGCCTTCACTGATCGGGACTTGGGTACAGATTGTTCCCGTGCGCGTCCGCGCGCCGCAAACAGGCGACAAAACCCCGCCGCGCCGGTGCAACTTGGCCGCCGAAATGAAGTTTTCGCGCTGTGCGTCTGATTTGAAACCGGGCGGACATTGCATGGGGGGGCTTTCGGATAAATGACAAGACAGGCATGTGTTATACTATAACATAAAATCCTGTATTATAGTAGCCTCGCATCCTTAGCACTCAATCACCAAGTCAACGCACCGCCGCCCTGTCCACGCAATCCCTGCTCTAAACCTTAGGCAGGTCAGGAACGTAAATCTGCTTTAATGGCAATAGCGTGCGATAGCGCGGCGAAAGTTTACCGTAATTTTCCAAAACCATTTCGACAAACTGCTCGCCATCAATCAAGCGCAACTTCGATCTGTTGCGCTCCAGCTCTATGGCTGGCCGTGTGTACGACCCAAGACACACAAACAATCCAAACTCACCCTCGCCCAAAGTACCAAGAAGTTGGTTTACTTCTGCTATGCCGATAGGGCTGGTTATACGCTTGCATTGGACCTTGATTATCGGCGGTTGTAGGCCCAGCGCGTCCATATGAGCAATCACGTCCACGCCACCATCGCTGCTTTTTGGCGTCACCCGCGCGGTATATCCCATGCACTCCAACAGGTGTGCCATAAAGTCTTCAAATTGGTGGCCCGTCAGTTCTGTCATAAGCCGCTTGATGACAAAATCGCTTGTGTTTGCCTCGGCCTGCAACGAAGCGGCAACCGTCGCCGTGTCGTCGTCAGTTGTGTCTTCTGCCTCGTAAGGGTCAGCCGCTATGCTGGGTAGGCTGGTCTTGATGCTTGGATCAATTTTGCCAAGAAATTCGGTCTTATGTCGTTTTATCCGAAACATTGTCAGAAAAGAGCCGATTTCATTCAACGCGCTTTGGCTGAATTCGTTGCGAGGGAAATGCCCTAGCCATTCCACATGTTGGTGCGTTAGATAATCGTCAGGGTCATTTGCTACATATTCAGCCGACCCTTTAAATCGCCCTATATTGACCATACGGTCTGCTTTAGAGGGGTAGACGACAATGTCCCCAGCTTTGATTTCATGCAGAAATTTGAACATTGATCCTGCATCGACAGGTATAGCGCCCGCTTTTTTGTCGGGATAGGCTACGGCAAGCGCGGCTTTGAACGCTTCCCTGTCGGGCGCTATTTGGGTCAAATCGCCCATTTTGTCCCAGCCAATTCCTACATACCCGCCGTCAATTGGGCGGTCGCCAACATGCGCGCCCATATGAACGCCCCAGACGGTTGGGTTATTTGCCATTGGCATTGCCTTTCTTGCTAGCTTTGGCCTCAGCCGCCGCGCGGGATTGATTGAGGTGGAACAGGCGCGACAAGGTTTCGTCTTCGGTCAGCAGCCCCGCGCGGTAATCATCGCCCCAGCCGTAGGCCTCGGCCACGGCTTCATCCAGCGCTTTGTGGGCGTGGTCCAGCCATGCGGGGCGGGCGTTGTAGAGGTTGGTCAGGGTGCGCTTTTTCAACTCCTTTGCCGCCGCTTCATCCTTGGGCAAGATGCGGTCGGGGTAGCCGGGAACCACTTCTGGCACGCGGTTAACCAGATTGGCGGGGTTGAGCCAGTTTTCCCGTTTTGTATTGAGGTCGGTTGCGGCGGCGGCGATTTTCTGGGCGCGCGGGTCGGCGGCGTAATCGGCGGCGGGGATATTGGGGGTGAGGCCTTCGGGGAAGGGGAAGGTTTCAAAGGTGGTAGAGGGGGTGTAGCGGGGGCGGTCCTCTAATGACGTTCCCATGCGCAGCGCCCAGAGTTCATGGAAGCGGGAATGCAGGATGCCAAAACTGGTGTCGTCGTCGCGGGCGATGGCGTCAATTGCGGTATCGGGTTTTGCTGACGCATCTAGCCAAACAAAAATTCGGTGCTTTGAAACGCGCGGCGTTCCGATGTAGCGCGGCAAGCCATCTAAGCGCTTTCGCAAGGCAACACGGGCTTCTTCGAAAATCCACCAGCGGGCCTTAGTTCGTTCGCGCCGTACAGTTTGCCGATAGGGATATACAAATGTAGAAACATGCTGAAAAGGGCGCTCAAAAAGTGCAGCATCCTCAAGGGTTGGATGAGTGCCAAAATCAATAACCCAACGATCCATTGGTCGGCGGACAATATCAATGGCAACTATTAAGGGAAATAAAACATCTGAATTTGGCTTGCCGTGAACATTAGTTGGCAATGTCAGCCACTCCCTAGCGGTGTCTCCCGGTACATCAAACTCGCCGTATTTTTTCATTCCCTCAAAGCAATATCCGACATTTTCCGGAATTCGCGCCGCTTTAGTAAGATTGAAACCATGTGAATTGGAAGTAAGGTCAGAGTGGATTTCTTCCACTTCAATCCCGCCAAGGCAAGACTTGCCGCCCTTTACTGTATTAAAGCAGATAAGTGATACGCGCACCGCCGCGCCGTCAACCGTCCACTCCTCATCTGCCCAAGCCTCAAATATCCGCCCTGCGTCTACAATGGGCTTCAACACCTCGCGGTTTGCCCCGCCACGAATGGAGTTGGTGGAAACCAGCCCGGCGCGGGTAAGTTCTCCCGCCTGCATCTGCGACCACGCCTTTGCAAACCAGTAACACACCAGATCGGCAAAGCCCGGCACAGTATCGCCCCACGCCTTGCGCAGAGTTGAGGTGTAGTCCTCGCCCAGCTCGCCCAGCAATTTGCTTGCACCCAAAAACGGCGGGTTGCCCACCACCACATCGGCCTTGGGCCAACTCGCGCGCGTGCCATCGGCGTTCAGCACGGCATCCCTATTCTCAATCGTGTTCAACGTGCGCAAAATCGGGTTTCTCGCGGCCTCAAAGCCATTGCGCCGCATCCATTGGATTTCGCCAATCCAAACCGAAACGCGGGCCAGTTCGGCGGCATAGGGGTTCAACTCTATGCCCAAAACACATTCTGGCCCGATAGAGGGGAAAGCGCGCGGTAGGCCTAGCGCTTCGGCCTCTAGGTTGGCGCGGTGTTCGATGTTTTTTAATTCCAACAGCGCGATATAGAGGAAGTTGCCAGACCCACAGGCTGGGTCAAGTACACGAAAGGCCTTGAGGCGTTCGATAAAGCCCTTGTGCAGTGCCTCGGCGTCTTTGTGCGCCTTGGTGTTGGCAGCAAGGTCTTTGCCCCGCAGTAGCTTTTCTTTGGTTGCCTTTGGGGCTTTGTCTAGCAGTTCGGTAATCTTGCCCCGCACCTCGGCCCATTCTGCCAGCAGGGGTTGCACGATAACCGGGCTAACAATTTGCATGATTTTATCGCGGTCGGTGTAATGCGCGCCCAGTTGGCTGCGCTTGTCCGGGTCCAGCCCGCGTTCAAACAAGGTGCCAAGGATAGAGGGGTCAATATCGGACCAATCCAGAGTGGACGCGCGAATAAGGTCGTCAAGGTCTTCCCAAGTCAAAGGTAGGGTGTCGTCACTGTCAAACAAGCCGCCGTTGAAATACTCCACCGCCTCAAAGCCGACCATGCCGCCCGTGCGCATGGCGGCAAACAGGGTTTTGGCGTGGGCGTCAAAGGTTTCAGGCTTGGGACGCGCGGCTTTTATCATCCGCTCAAACATCTTGTTGGGCAGCAGGTTCACGTCTTCGGCAAACATACAAAACACAAGGCGGTTGATGAAATGCGCCACTGCTTCGGGGTCATGGCCCCGGCCTCGCAAGCGCTGGGCAAGTGTCGCAAAGCGCTGGGCGGCTTCCTCAGTAAGTAGTTGGCGGGTTTTGGCGGGTTTGAGGCGTTCGGGGTCGGTAAAACAGTGGCGCAGAAGATCGCGGTTCGCGGCGTCCGTCAGGTCTACCAATTCGATGGTATGGACTTTTTGAACGGTGTTGGTCCAGTTGGTATGGATGCGGATGCGGTCCATATCCGACACAATCAGCAAAGGCGGGTTTTCTAGCGCGATTGCGTATTGACGTAGTTGGTCAAAGGCTTTGTCGAGGTCTTTGCGTTTGCCCTTGTACTCCCAAGCAAAGCAATCCTTTCGCCAAACATCGGCCCAGCCTTCGCCGCCGGATGATTTGGACGCGCCCTTTTCAAAGGTGAACCATTCGCCCTTCGGGTCCGCAGTAACCGGGTCGGGAATGCCTAAGAGGGTGCATAGATCAAGGAAATGGCTATGGGACGCTGTGCGCTCTTTCAGATCAACATTGCGCCATTTGTCGATAAATTGCTGCGGTGTCATGCGCCTAGCCCCAAATACTTCGACCGCAGTAAGCCTTGGATAGGGATTGAAGCCAAGGGGGGAATTGTCTGCTTTGTCACCAATTCCAGAAAAATCACCGCTTTGTGGGCGCGGTATAGAGAGGTTACAGCCGCGCCGTCGGGGTAGGCCGGGGGGTGGAGGGTGTCTTCCCGTCCACGTCCATGTCCGGGCTTGGCGTCCGCCGCTGCGCGGTGTCCACATCCGGCCCGTCCATGCCCGTCCGCCACGCCCCGTCCGGCGTCTTGCGCTTGTCCGCCACGGACGCGGCGTTCAAGTCCGACATGCCCCAACCATCGCTGCTCCTGCCGGACGATCAACGCCCACATGCGCGCAAACATGCGACATTCCGACGCACCCCGGGCCGTATCGATGTGATGAATCCGCCTAGGAAACCAACACTCAGCAAGCCAACCTCCCAAACGGGGTCAGGATGGGGTGAGGGGGTTAAAATCAGGAATTATTCAATGATTTCAATGGTATATGGCGGAGAGACAGGGATTCGAACCCTGGGAACCCGTAAAGGCTCAACGGTTTTCGAGACCGCCCCGTTCGACCACTCCGGCACCTCTCCGCGTCGGGGATCGTATCTTGGGGCGTTTAACGCGCCGCGGAATGTGTTGCAAGTCTGATTTGCTGCAATTTTTGAATGGCGGTCTGATTTTTTTTGCGTGGCATGAATTTGCCGCAGGATGCTGTGCGCGGGTTGGCAAGTATTGCGGGGCGGGATAGGTATGTACATGCTTTTCCAAGGTGTCAGAAAATGAATGCTCGCGTGAACTTCGCAAAGGTTTGTCTGCTCGGTCTGTTTGCTGGCCTGGGGTCTTTGGTGATGGCCGATGCAAAACCCGTTCCGTTACTTCAGATTCAGGCGAGTAAGGTGCCGACTGTTTCCGAATTGGTGAATACACTGAAAATCGCTGACGTGATTGATGTGATGCGCCAGGAAGGGCTGCAATACGGGGACAGTATGGAACAGGACCTGTTCTCGGGCGATGCGGGGGCCGGGTGGGCTGCTGCGGTGGAGGCCATTTATGATGAGCCGACAATGCGGGCGCGGTTCGAGGGGGCGTTTGGGGCGGCTTTGAAGGGGAGTGATGCGGATCTGGCAGCGATGGAGGGGTTCTTCGCGTCAGATCTGGGGCAGCGGATTCTGACGCTGGAAATTGAGGCGCGCCGGTCTTTGATGGATCAGGCGGTTGAAGATGCGGCGCAGGCGCGGGTGGAGGATATGATGGCCGAGGCCGCGCCGCGGATCGAGGCGTTGCAGACCTTTTCGGATACCAATGATCTGGTCGAGTTGAATATCGCCGGCGCTATGAATGCCAATCTGGCGTTTTTTCAGGGGCTGGCCGAGGTGGGCGGCGCGGCAGGTGAGATGTCTGAACAAGATATGCTGGCCAATGTTTGGGGGCAGGAGGCGGATATTCGGGCCGAGACAGAGGCCTGGGTTTTGCCCTACCTGGCGCTGGCTTATGGGCCGCTTTCAGATGCGGAATTGGCCGATTATATCGCGTTTTCAAAATCCGAGGCGGGGCAGAAATTGAACCATGCCTTGTTCAGCGCTTTTGATACGGTTTTCACCCAAATTTCGCGCGATTTGGGGCGGGCGGCGGGCAAGCAGATGATGGGCGAGGATATCTGAGTTTGTGGCCCGTTTCCCTGCGTTGACCGCGCGCGGACGTATTGCTAACCCGCTGATAATAAGCGGTTTTGCATTTTTTATTTACCAAACATTAACCCCTGAAAAGGGCAGGGTGGCGCTAGCGCGGTGGCTGTTTGGCCAAGAACGCGTCAAAGGCGGCGAGGGTGGTATCAGAGACGTGATGTTCCAGCCCTTCGGCGTCAAGCTCGGCTGTTTCGGGCGGCACGCCGATGGCGATAAGCAGATCAACAACGGTGCGATGGCGCGCGCGGACACGCTCGGCCAGTTCGGCACCGGCGGGCGTTAGGAAAACGCCGCGATAAGGCCGAGAGGTGCAGAGACCTTCGCGTTTTAGGCGGGCGACGGCTTTGGTTGCGGTCGGGTGGGCCACGCCCATACGGGCCGCAATGTCGGTGACGCGGGCCTCACCCAGTTCCTCTATCAGATCGCCGATCATTTCGGCGTAATCCTCGAGCACGGCAACGGCTTGGGCAGCGCGGGCTTGGTTAAAGCGCTCGGCCTGTGCAGTGTCTTGCGCTGAAGCTGAGTCGGGCATTTCGGCGGCCGGACGATTTTGGTTTGGCATCACGTCCCCCGCTGTATCACGCTGGCGGGATTTTTAGCAGAAGGGGGGCGGGGTTGCAAGTGATGGCACGGTTTGCAGCCTTGGCTATACTTTCAGAGGCGTATTTAAAGTTGCGGCATTTTGGACCAACGCAAAATGAAGGTTCGGCCATGATTACCAGCCCGTTGACAAAAGTGTAGCCTTGGCTTTATTTGACCTGAGAAAGCCGAGGGCAAGAAAACATGGCACTGAACACAACAGATCGGGCGCGCAAGGGCATGGCCGACATTCTGGCCGGCGGAAAAATGGGGCCGCGGCGTGCGCTGTTTTTTGTAGGGCCTGCAGTGATCGCATCGATCGCCTACATGGACCCCGGCAATTATGCGACGAATATTCAGGCCGGCGCGGGCTATGGCTATGGCTTGCTGTGGGTGGTGCTGGCCGCCAACCTGATTGCGATGCTGTTTCAGGCGCTTTCGGCGCGGCTGGGTATTGTGACAGGGCGCAATCTGGCCGAGTTGAGCCGCGACTATTTTCCCAAGCCGGTGGTTTTTGTGATGTGGGTTATCAGCGAGATTGCCGCGATGGCCACCGATTTGGCCGAGTTTCTGGGCGGCGCGATTGGTTTGGCGCTGTTGTTTGGCATCCCTTTGTTCTGGGGGATGGTGATAACGGCGATTGTGACCTATGGCATTTTGATGTTTGACGCCAAAGGCTTTCGCCCGATGGAGCTGGTGATCGGCGCCTTTGTCGCGGTGATCGGGCTGTGTTTTCTGGTGGAACTGGTGATTGCGCCCATTGATTGGCGCGATGCCGCGCTGGGCTTGGTGACGCCAAATCTGCCCGATATGACCGCACTGACGATTGCCGTGGGGATCATTGGGGCCACGGTGATGCCGCATGCGATTTACCTGCATTCGGGGCTAACGCAGGGGCGGGCAGTGACGCCGGATGATGCCACGCGGGCGCGCGTTGTGCGGTTTTCGAATATTGAGGTGGTCGTGGCCCTTGCGGCGGCGGGCATGGTGAATATGGCGATGGTAATGATGGCGGCAAGTGCGTTTCACGCGGGCAACCCCGAGGTGGCCGAGATTGAAACCGCCTATCACTTGTTGACGCCTTTGCTGGGCGGGGCTGCGGCGGTGGTGTTTCTGATCTCGCTTTTGGCGTCGGGGATTTCCAGCTCGGTCGTTGGCACGATGGCCGGGCAGTTGATTATGCAGGGATTTTTGCGGATACGGTTGCCGTTGTGGTTTCGCCGTGCGGTGACGATGATGCCGGCTTTTGCGGTTGTGGCGATGGGGGTTAATGCGACCGAGGCGCTGGTGATGTCGCAAGTCGTGTTAAGTATCGCGCTGCCGGTGCCGATGATTGCGCTGTTGATCCTGACGGCGCGGCGCGAGGTGATGGGCGTATTCGTGACCGGCCCTGTGGTGCGCGGCCTTGCGATTTTTGGCGCAGGCGTGGTGCTGGTTTTGAATTTTGTGCTGTTGGGCGAGGTGTTTGGTTTGGTGGGTTTGGGTTAGGATTGCGACAGCCCGCGTTTCCAATCGCCTTTGAACAGGCGCTTGTGGAAGGGCGGGAATTTTACCAGCTCTTCGCCCAAGAACAGGGCGAAAACCCATGTGACGGGTGTATCCCAATAGAGGATGAACAGCGCCGTGAGCGGTACACGAAACAGCCATTGCGACAGCACAAAGATGTTCATCACGTAAAGCGTGTCGCCCGCCGCGCGCAGGGTATGGCCGCACATCGCGTTTGAGCCTTTAGGGAACGACAGCAGCAGCAGCACTGGCAGAAAGCTGAACAAGGCGGCGCGGGTTTCGGCCTCGAGGTTGCCATAGATCAGATCTGCGCCGAAGGTGACGATGCAATAGCTGGCCGAGACGAGGGCGGCGGCGATCATCGACATGCGCCAGGCGCGGCTGAGGAAAAGGTCTAGATCATCGCCTGTGCGGTTGTTGCCCAAGAGTTGGGCCACGATGATGCCCGCGGCCTGTGCGATCGAGGTGCCGATATTGCCGGTAAGGTTGATCCATGGGGTGATCAGCGTCAGGGCGGCGAAGTTGTTGACCGACATTTTGGCAAAGAGCAGTGCGAGGACATAGACGGCGAGGGCGTTGCTGATAAACGTGCCGGCGATGGGTAGGGCGAATTTCAGGTGGCGTTTGGTGGATTGCCAAAGTGTGGCCTGCATCCAGCCCGCAACATCGCGGTAGGCGCCGGTCAGCCGGTAAAAGCTGGTGCCAAGATAGGCCACGCGGACGGTTGAGGCGATGACGCTGCCGATGCCCGCGCCGACCACGCCAAGGGCGGGCATGCCGTAATGGCCGTGGATCAGCGCATAGCTGGCAAGAACGTTGATCGGCACTGCGATCAGATAGCTGCGAAACGGGATGACGGTTTTGCTGCGGCCGTTGAAATAGCTGCCAAGGCATTGGGCGACCGCCTCGACAAAGACCAAGATGAGGAAAACCAGCAGGTAATTCCAGGCTTGTTCAGCGATCCAGGGGCTGTGGGCGAAAGAGGCGATTAGCGGCGGGGCGATGGCCCAGACAATAGCGGCACCGATTGCCGCCGAGGCGAGGTTGATGATGACGCCTGCGTAAAAGCCGGTTTTCAACGCGACCGGGTTTCTGGAGCCGAAGGCCTGTGCGATCAGGATTTGGGTCGCCGTGGAAAAGGCAAACAGCACCCCGAGCAAAAGGCTGCCAAAGGCCGCTGCAAGGCCCATCGCCGCCACCGCCTCTTCGCCCAAGGCCGAGACGAGATAGGCGTCGATCACGACAATCCCGTTCAGCATCATCGCCTTGAGCATCAGGGGCCAAGCAATGGAAAGCATATCTTTGGTCGTGGGCGGGGGAAGCGTGTCGGTCATGGTAATCCATCGGGGGTGTGGATGTACCTAAGGGCCGAGCAGGAGGAGTGGCAAGGGCGAAACGTGCTTTGGGGCTGAGAATCTGGTATTTTAGTATGGTAGTTGCCGCAAGTGGGCTTTGGAGACGGGAAAATAGGTGTCCCGCCCCCAATAAAACGGGGGAGGGAAAGGGTGAAGCGGGGCGAAGCCCGACTCAGGGCGCTGGGCTAAAGTGCGAAGGTTTGCAGCTTGTTTTGTGGCTGCGGGGGCACTGCTTGCAGGGTGACGCTTTGCGTACCAAAACGCGGCGAGGTGACCAAAAGCGTGATCTGCCCGACGGCCCCAGTAAGCCGCAGCCAGACACCAGAGGTGCCGCCAGCCAGAACGGTCGTCTCTGGCCCGATCACTTTGGCGGGGCCTTCGACTTGCAGGGTCAAGGGCTCATTCAAGAACAGCATCTTGTTGCCTGCCTGATCCAGCGCGCGGAAGATCACGCGGATTTCCGCGCTTGCATCAGCCTCGGCCTCGGTGGAATCGGGTAGGATTTCCAAGGTAGTGGGCACGCTGTCACCGGGGAACAGCCGTTCAGCGACTTTCTCGCCGTTCAGAAAACCCGTGATCCGCCCGCCGTGCCAGCTTTGGCCCCAATGGCCCAGCTCATCCGGCGAGAAATGGCGGTGGTCGATGATGACAGGCGGGTTGGGCAGATGGCCAAAACGTTCCACATCCGGGCCGACACGTTTGACGACATCGGCAAAGGCCAGCTCTACCTCATCACAGTTGGTTAGCACGATCAGGGGCAGCACGCCGCCGATGTTACGCTCGCCCCGCGCCCAGACGGTGACGGGTTCCATCACGATGCCTTCGCTTGCGGGCTTTTGGCTGGAATAGGCGTAGGCGGCGAATTTGGGTTCGCGGAAAATCGTCATCACGCCGTGGTGGCAGATGCGGTCGCCTGCGCCGAAATCTTTGTGCGTGTTATAATCATACATGCACCAGCCGATGCAGCCCGCGATTTGCGGGTCGGCGTGGGCGGCGTTCAGCACCTCTAGGTGGCGGATCACATGCTCGGCCTGATGCGCCTCGGGGTCGCCCGCTTTGGTGGGGAACATGTGACCGTTATATTCGGTGATGATATAGGGCACTGGATTGGGCAGGCCCGTCACCTCGGCTTGGGTCCGCAGCGCAGTGCGGGGGCGGTTGTTGCCCGGCAGCTCAAACTCGCCCAACACAAAGTCATTCATTGTGTAGACGTCTTCAAGCAGCTCGCTTTCGGTAATATAGCGCACGCCGCCGGTGGGGCGGGTGGTATCGAGCGCGCGGGCAGCGGCGTTGGTGCGGATGTAGAAATCATGGGCATCCATGCTTTCGTTGATGCGCACACCCCAGATGATGATCGACGGGTGGTTCCAGTCGCGTTCGATCATCCGGGCTACGTTTTGGATGGATTCATCCTGCCATTTGGCGCCGCCGATATGCTGCCAGCCGGGGATTTCCTCAAACACCAGCAGGCCGATTTCATCGCAGCGATCCAGGAAATAGCTGCTTTGCGGATAATGCGAGGTGCGCACGATGTTGCAGCCAAGATCATGGCGCAAAATCTCGGCATCGCGTTCTTGGGCGCGTTTGCCTTGCGCATAGCCGGAATAGGGGAAGCTTTGATGCCGGTTCAGCCCGCGCAGTTTCAGCGGCTTGCCGTTCAAAAGAAAGCCTTTTGCCGTCCAGTCGATCTGGCGAAAGCCAAAGCGGGTCAGGGTTTTATCGCCGCTGTCCAGTGTGATTTGCGCGGTATAAAGCACCGGCGTTTCGGTGGACCAAAGTGCGATGTTTTGCAGGCCGGTCAGGTTGATTTCGGCGCGGTTGTCGGTGATTGCACCTGTGGCGCGGGCAATTTCTGCGCCTGTCGCATCAAGAATAACAGCCTCGGCCGTGCCAGAGGCGGCCTCACTCGTCACCGTAATTTTGACGGTTTTATCCGCCGCCAGCACATCTGGCGTTTCAATCTTGGCATTGCGGAGATGGGCGCGGGGCAGCACCCGAAGCCAGACATCGCGGTAGATGCCCGCATAGGTCAGATAGTCGATCCGGCCACCGAAAGGCGGGATTTCGGGGTTTTCCGAGCCGTCAATCCGCACGGTGATGCGGTTGATGCCGCGCGTCAGATGCGGGGTCAGGCGGGCGGCAAAGGGGGTATAGCCATCGGCGTGGCGGATGATTTCCACACCGTTGCACCAGACAACGGCATCGGCCATCGCGGCATCAAAGCGCAGTTCAACCTCGCGGTCTGTCCACGCGTCATCCCACGCCAATTCGCGCTGATAGGTAAAGGCGCGTTGATAGGCGGTTTCATCAAAATAGTTCAGCGGCAGGTCAACCGCGTTATGGGGCAGGGTGACCGTGTCACCTGCAAGCGGGGTATTGACCCAAGCCGCATCAAAGCCCGCCGCAAAGGTCCATCCGGCGTTCAGTTTGCTGTTGTTGCGCATATTACCACTCGGCAAAGCTGTTGTCGGCATGGCGCCAGACGGGGTTGCGCCAACGGTGGCCATTTGCGGCCTCACGCCGGACTTTTTCTTCGTTCACTTCGACGCCGAGGCCGGGGCCTTGCGGGATGCCAACGAAACCGTCTTTGTATTCAAAGACTTCGGGGTTTGTCAGGTAATCCAGCAGGTCAGAGCCTGCGTTGTAATGGATGCCCAAGGATTGTTCCTGAATGAAGGCGTTATAGCACACGGCATCGAGTTGCAGGTTTGCGGCCAGCGCGATAGGGCCAAGCGGGCAATGCAGGGCCAGCGCTACGTCATGCGCCTCGGCCATGGCGGCAATGCGGTAGGTTTCGGTGATGCCACCCGCGTGGGACGGGTCGGGCTGAATGATGTCGACAAAGCCTTCCTTAAGGATGGTTTTGAAATCCCAGCGGGTATAGAGCCGTTCGCCCAGTGCAATCGGGGTTGAGCAATGGTTGGCAATTTCGCGCAGCGCCTCGGCATGTTCCGACAGCACGGGTTCCTCGATGAACATCAGGCGGTAGGGTTCCAGTTCTTTGGCCAAAACCTTGGCCATTGGGCGATGCACGCGGCCGTGGAAGTCAATGCCAATGCCGAAATCCTGGCCCATTTCATCGCGGATGGCCTGCACGCGTTCCAGCACCTGATCGACCTTGGCGTGGCTGTCGACGAATTGCATTTCTTCGGTGCCGTTCATTTTGACGGCAGTAAAGCCACGGTCGCCGCAGTCGCGGGCCATGCGGGCGGTATCGCCGGGGCGGTCGCCGCCGATCCAGCTGTAGACGCGGATTTTATCGCGCAACTGGCCGCCAAGCAGGGCGTGAACCGGCTGGCCAAGCGCCTTGCCTTTGATATCCCACAGTGCCTGATCAATGCCTGCAATCGCCGACATATGGATGCCGCCGCCACGGTAGAAACCGGCGCGGTACATCACGGTCCAATGGTCGTTGATCTGGCGCGGGTCTTTGCCGATCAGATAATCCGACAGCTCTTCCACCATCGTGGCGACGGTTTGGGCGCGGCCTTCTAGTACGGGTTCGCCCCAGCCGGATATCCCCTCATCGGTGCTGATTTTCACAAAGCACCAGCGCGGCGGCACGATGAAGGTCTCAATTGTGGTGATTTTCATTTTGGCCTCAGGATTGGAAAGGGGCGGTGGGGTGATGCGTGCCGGTCAGGAAAGCATCGGCGACAAGGCGGAGGGGTGCGAGGTCTACCTCGCTTTGGCGGGTTGCGATCAGATCACGGAAGCGGGCGTAAAGCCGTGCGTATTCGTGGTTTTCGCCAGCGATCAGGGGTGTTCCATCGATGGTTGCACGTGCGCCGCCGTCATCCAGCAACAGTGTGCCTTGGTCGGTGGTCAGGCTGATGCGCCAGATCTCATCATGGTCCAGCCGCCAGTCAAAGCCTGCGGTGATTGGAACGTTGCCGGCCCGCAGGTGCAGATCGGCGGCAATCGGGGTGGCGCGGCCTTGGGGGATGTGCAGATCGGCAGACACCAAGATCACGCCGGCCACCAGTTTGGTCAGGATAGACAGCGCGTTGATGCCAGGGTCAAAGACACCGAGGCCGCCCGCTGCCCAGATCCATTCCTGACCGGGGTGCCATTTGCGGACATCCTCGCGCCAGTCGATGGTGACAGAGCGCAGGGTTTTGCCAACCAGCCAGTCACGGGCAGAATCAACCGCCGCCGCCTCGCGCGAGTGCCACGTGGCAAAGAGGGTGAGGCCGCGTGCGGTGGCCTCGGCCTGCAATGCCTCGACTTCGGACAGGGTGGCGCCCGGCGGTTTTTCCAGCATCAGGTGCCGCCCTGCGTGCAAGGCAGCCATCGCTTGGTCAAAGCGGCCTTGCGGCGGGGTACAGAGCGAAATCGCGGCGATGTCCGGTTCGGCCTGCAATAACGCGTCGATGTTTTGGTAGCAGGGCGTGCCCTCTAGCGCCGCATTGCGCGAGGCGATTGCGGCCAGATGCAAACCATCGGTTGCTGCAATCGCGGGCAAATGCTGGGCGCGGGCGATTGTGCCAAGGCCGACAAGTCCGATCCCCAGCATCAGCGCACCCGCAAGCCGTTGTCAGCGCGGAACACAAAGCAGTCGGCGGGGTCATATTCCAAGCCGACCATCGTGCCGCCTGCAGCCGGAAGCCGCTGGTCAGTTTCGACCACCAGCCGTTCACCCGACGGTGCGGTTAGATGGGCATAGGTCACAGCGCCAAGGTTCTCGGCGTGCTCTACGCGGTAAGGCCCTTGTTCTGTAAGGCGCAGCGCGTTCGGGCGCAGGCCGATTTCGACTGCAACCGCGTTTTCGGGCATCTTGATCGCAGGTTTCAGGCGCGCATTATCCAGCCCCGGCGCGATGATTGCACCGTCTTTGACCGTGGCGGCGACAAAGTTCATAGCAGGCGAGCCGATGAAACCCGCGACAAAGCGGTTATCGGGGTCATCATACAGATGCATCGGGCTGCCGACCTGTTCGATATGGCCCGCGCGCAGCACGACGATTTTATCGGCCATGGTCATCGCCTCGACCTGATCGTGGGTCACATAGATCATGGTTGCGCCGATTTCGCGGTGCAGGCGGGCGATTTCAGCGCGCATTTCAACGCGCAATTCGGCATCAAGGTTCGAAAGGGGTTCGTCAAACAAGAACACCTCGGGGCCACGGACAATGGCGCGGCCGATGGCGACACGCTGGCGCTGCCCGCCTGACAGAGCGGCAGGTTTGCGGTCCATCAGCGGTTCAAGTTTCAGGATCCGCGCGGCCTCATCAACCTTGGTGGTGATTTCAGCCTTGGGGTGGCCGTTCATTTTCAGGCCAAAGCCCATGTTTTCGCGCACGGTCATGTGCGGATACAGCGCGTAGGTTTGGAACACCATCGAGATGCCGCGCTCGGCCGGGTCGGCATTGGTAACATCACGCGCGCCGATGGAAATGCTGCCACCTGTGGTTTCCTCGAGCCCGGCGATCATGCGGAGCAGGGTGGATTTGCCGCAGCCGGACGGGCCGACGAAAACGCAAAACTCGCCTTGTTGGACATCAAGGTCGATGCCGTGAATGACCTGAGCTGCGGAATAGCGCTTGATGACCTTGCGTAGGGTAACTTGAGACACGTGATTTCCTCCCACGGGTGATTGGGTATGGCCTGAAATGGGCCGATTATTGTTCTGGAAAGCGCCAGGTATTGGCGGCTTGGGCAATGGATGCGGCGGTTTGCAAGACGCGCGGGGCATAGGATTCCAGCTTGGCGCGATCTTGGGCATTGGCGGTGGTGATGGACAGCGCGCCCAAAACACGACCGCTGTTTGACAGGATGGGGGCCGCGATGCAGACGATGCCGGGTTCGTGTTCCTCATTGTCCCAAGCATATTTGCGGGTGCGAATGGCCTCTAGTTCGGCGCGCAGGCTGGCCTCATCGGCCAAGGTGGTGGGCGTGTAGCGCTGGAATGAGGTGCGGGCGATGGCGTCTTTCAGCTTATCCTCGGGCAGAAAGGCCAGCATCGCCTTGCCAACGCCGGTGCAATAGCTGGGGCCAACCTTGCCCGATTGCGAGAACATTTCCACGGGGCGGGCGGCATTGCGTTTATCAACATAGAGCACCATGCCGTGGTCAAGCTGGGCAAGGTGGATGGTTTCGCCGGTTTCTTGCGACAGTTCATCCAGAAAGGGCGCTGCGATCGGGGCAAGGCTGCTTTGCGCCCAGGCCGAATGCGCCAGCCGCACCAGACGCAAGCCGGGGGCATAGGTTTGGCGATCTGCATCAAAGGCCAGCATTTCCTGATTCGTGAGCGCCTGAAGAAAGCGGTAGAGCGTGGCCTTTGGCAGGTCCGAGCAGGGCAGGATTTCAGCAAAGCGCACGGGGCGGGCAAAGCCGGCCACGAGGTCTAGCACAGCCAATGTGCGGCCAACGGTGCCGTCTTGGTTCGCCAATTGGCTTGTCGTGGCTAACGGGTCTTGATGCTTGGTCATCTGGCCCCCTCCCTTGGTCCAAATTTGCGCGGTTCATTTCGAACACTGTTGACATAGTGGCCGATTCGGGACAAGGTTTCAATATCCAATAACTGGTTCCAACATGTGAAACCGACGATTGGTTGAAATTAGCTTGGGAGGAGCGAATGAAGTTTACGAAAACAGCCCTTGTGGGGGCTTTGATGCTGTCGGTTGCTGTGCCGGCATTTGCCCAGCAGCGTTCGTTGGTCATCAATACCGATACATCCGACCCCGCGCCGAAAGCGGCGTTTGATGCATTGATCGCGGATTTTGAAGCCGCAAACCCTGATGTCAAAGTCACAGTGAACCTGTTTGACCATGAAGGGTACAAAACTGCGATCCGTAACTTTTTGACCGCAGACAGCCCTGATCTGGCCAACTGGTATGCGGGCAACCGTATGGCGCCGTTTGTCAAAGCGGGTCAGTTCATGGATGTATCTGATGTTTGGGCAGAAAACGGCCTGAACGAGAGCCTTGCTTCGGCGGCATCGTCGATGACGATCGATGGCAAGCAGTGGGGCGTGCCCTATACCTATTATCAGTGGGGCATCTATTTCAACAAAGACGTCTATAAGGCGGCCGGCGTTGAAGTGCCGAAAACCTGGGATGAATTTGTTGCCAACTGCGCGAAATTCCAAGCGGCTGGTGTGGATTGCTTGACCA
This sequence comes from Pseudorhodobacter wandonensis, assembly GCF_001202035.1. Taxonomy (GTDB): domain Bacteria; phylum Pseudomonadota; class Alphaproteobacteria; order Rhodobacterales; family Rhodobacteraceae; genus Pseudorhodobacter; species Pseudorhodobacter wandonensis. The sequence continues at coordinate 17,653 of NZ_LGHT01000031.1, forward strand.
CAGGGTCCAAGGCACTGTGGCCAACGGCTGGTATCTTTGACTATCTGGATCTGCGTACCAACGGCTATGATTTCCACATGCAGCTGACCAGCGGCGACATTCCGTGGACAGATGACCGTGTGAAAGCCGTGTTCGCTGAATGGGCAAAAGTGGTGCCATACACCACGGCAAACCATGCCGCGATTGACTGGCAAGATGCGGCGGCGTTGTTGGTACAGGGCAAGGCTGCGAACTATGTCATGGGTAACTTTGCCGTGGCGACGTTCAAAGACGGCGGCATGACCAATGACTCCCTCGGCTTTATGCCCTTCCCGGAAATTACCCCCGGATTGGCACGTGCCGAAGAAGCACCGACCGACACGATCCACATTCCTGCCGGTGCGAAAAACGTAGCGGATGCAAAGAAGTTCCTTGCGTTCATGGCGTCGGCAGAACAGCAGACCAAGATGAACGAAACGCTTGGCCAGCTGCCGATCAACAAGGATTCGACTGTCGGCGACGACCCGTTCCTGAAGGCCGGCTTTGAATTGCTCAGCACTGCCGATGGTGGCATTGCGCAGTTCTTTGACCGTGACGCCTCGGCTGAAATGGCCAAGGTTGGCATGGAAGGGTTCCAGGAATTCATGGTTAAGCCTGATCGCATCGACGCGATTCTGGACCGCCTTGAAAAGACCCGTGCGCGCCTAGCGAAGTAAGCTTTTATACGGGGGCAGGTTCGCTTGCCCCCGTATTCTTGCGCCCGTATTCCTGCCATTCGCGTTCTTACCTGTTTTCGCCCATCATCCTGCCGATGCCCGAGGGAGACCCACGGCCATGACTTTATCCCCCAACAGTATTACCGCCCCCCGCAAGCGCCGGTCGCGCCAGGCGCTGGCGCCTTGGTTGTTTCTTGCGCCCGGTTTGGCGATGTTTTTGGTTTATGTGATCGTTCCGGTTTTCCAATCGATGTGGGTTTCGTTTTTTGACTGGGACGGGCTTAGCCCGAAAACCTGGGTTGGTATTGCCAACTATATCGAGCTGATTGACGATGAGGCGTTTTATACCTCGTTGAAAAACAACGTGATCTGGTTGGCGTTGTATATGTTGGCGGTGCCTGCGGGTTTGATGATCGCGCTGTTCTTGAACCAGACAGTGCGCGGCATCCGCATCTATAAATCGCTGTTCTTTTTCCCGTTCGTTATTTCGCAAGTCGTTGTGGGCCTGATCTTTTCATGGTTCTACGCACCCGATTTCGGGTTGCTGTACAAGCTGATCGAATGGTTGACCGGTTCGCAGGTCGCCATTCTGGCGGATGAGCATCTGGTGACCTATGGCATCATTGCCGCGGGTCTGTGGCCGCAAATCGCCTATTGCATGATTTTGTACCTGACCGGTCTGAACGCCGTTGCCCCCGACCAGATTGAGGCCGCGCGGCTGGATGGTGCGAAGGGCTGGAAAATGCTGTGGTATGTTGTGTTGCCACAGTTGCGCCCTGCCACGTTTATCGCGCTGGTGGTGACTGTGATCGGCGCGCTGCGCAGTTTCGACCTTGTGTCGATCATGACCTCGGGCGGGCCATATGGGTCTAGCCGCGTGTTGTCCTACTATATGTATGAGCAGGCACTGTCTGAATACGGCTATCGCATGGGCTATGGCGCAGCGATTGCGGTGGTTCTGTTTGCCATCATGATGATCTTTATTTCGGGCTTCATCTGGAAGATGTGGCGCGACGAACAAGGAGCACGCTGATGTTTCCGCGTCCAATTCAAACCCTGTCGCCCACGGCGCAATGGGCCTATAAAATCGCTTTGCCGGTGATGCTGATCCTGTGGTTGTTGCCACTGATCGGGGTTGCGATGACCTCGGTGCGTCCTTCCTCTGACCTGGCGGCGGGCAATTATTTCGGCTGGCCCTCGGCGCTGGCGTTTGACAACTATATCACGGTGTTCAAAAACACGGCGCTGGATAAGTACCTGTTGAACAGTTTTAAGGTGACAATCCCAACGGTGATCGGTGCGGTCGGTCTGTCTTGCCTGACCGGTTTTGCGCTGGCGGTGTATAAGTTCAAAGCGAACTTGCTGTTGTTTTTCATGTTTGTGGCGGGCAACTTTGTACCGTTCCAGATTTTGATGGTGCCAGTGCGCGATCTGACGGTGCACCTTGGGCTTTACAACACGATTTCCGGCCTTGCGCTGTTTCACATCGCGTTTCAAACGGGGTTTTGTACGCTGTTCATGCGCAATTTCATCAAGGCGCTGCCGTTTGATCTGATCGAAGTGGCGCGGGTTGAAGGTGTGTCCGAATGGCAGATTTTCCGTCATGTGGTGATGCCTTTGATGCGGCCGGCGATTGCGGCGCTTTCGGTGCTGATTTTCACCTTTATCTGGAATGATTATTTCTGGGCGATGGTGCTGACAACGGGGGCTGATACGCAACCGATCACCGCCGGTTTGAACAGTCTGAACGGGCAGTGGATTGCGGCGTGGCATCTGGTTTCGGCGGGGTCTATTCTGGCAGCTTTGCCGCCGGTTATCATGTTCTTTGCCATGCAGCGCCATTTCATTGCCGGCCTGACTTTGGGAGCTGTTAAGTGAAAGCAGATGTGCAGGTTTGGCATCTGCAGGATGCGCGTCAAAGCTTGGTACTGTCATCGACGCAAGGGCGTTTGCCGCAGATCGCCTATTGGGGCGCGCCGCTGGTTGATGAGGATTTGACAGCCGTTGCGCAGGCGCAAAGGATGGATGTGACAGGGGGGATGCTGGACGATAACCCCGATCTGTCGATTTGCCCCGAGGCTGCGCGCACCTTTCCGGGCCAGGCGGGGATGCGTTTGCGGGGGGCGGATGGTGCGGTGATTTTGCCGCAGTTCAAGCTGGAAACGGTAGAGGAAAGCGCGACGGGGTTGCGCTTTGCCTATCGTGACAAGGGCTTGCGCTATTATGCCGAGTTTGCGATCAACCCGCGCACCCATGTTATCACAGCGCAGGCGCGGGTAGAGGCCGAGGAAGCGGTGCATCTTGATTGGTTGGCCGCGCCGGTGTTTCCGGCGCCGCAGCTGTCGGATGAGCTGATCGATTTTAGCGGCCGCTGGATTGGCGAGTTTCAGATGCAGCGCCATGCTTGGGCTGCGGGCATCCATGCGCGCGATAACCGCACAGGCCGCACGGGGCATGAACATTTCCCCGCCGTTTTGCTGCCCGCGCGTGGCGCCACCAATACGGCGGGCGAGGTTTGGGCGCTGCATTACGGCTGGTCGGGCGGGCATGGGATGGTGGCCGAAGAGCTGCCCGATGGACGCCGCCAGATCCAGTTCGGCCATGCGCCGCAAACCGAGCTGGCCGCAGGAACGCGCTTTGAAACAGCAAAGCTCTATGCGGTGTTTTCAGCCAACGGCCTGAACGGTTGTGCCACGGCCTATCAGCGCCATTTGCGCGATGAAATCGTTAAATGGCCGCACCCCGACCGCCCGCGCCCTGTGCATTATAACTGCTGGGAAGCGGTCTATTTCGACCATTCCCTGCCCGAGTTGAAAGAGATTGCCACCCATGCCGCAGCACTGGGGGCCGAGCGGTTTGTGCTGGATGATGGCTGGTTCGGGCGGCGGGATGACGACACCACTTCGCTTGGGGATTGGGCGATTGATAAACGCAAATACCCTGACGGGCTGGCCCCGCTGATTGATCATATCCACGGGTTGGGCATGTCATTCGGCATTTGGTTTGAACCCGAAATGGTGAACCCCGATAGCGATATTTACCGCGCGCATCCCGATTGGGCCTTGGGCAGCACAGATCAGATCTTGGGTCGTCAGCAGATGGTGTTTGATATGTCGCGGGCGCAGGTGCGCGACTATCTTTACGCCCAGATCGCGGCGGTGCTGTCGGCGTATCAGATCGACTATATCAAATGGGATCACAACCGCGTTCTGCCCCATGCCGATGCGGCGCAGGCGCGTGGAACCTATGCGCTGCTGGACAGGCTGCGCGCCGATTTCCCGCAGGTAGAGATTGAAAGCTGCTCATCCGGTGGTGGGCGCATAGATTTTGGCATTATGGCGCATACCCAGCGGGTTTGGCTGTCGGATAGCAATGACGCGTTGGAGCGGCTGCGGATTCAGCATAATGCAGCGCTGTTTTTGCCATTGGTGGTGACGGGCAGCCACGTTGGCCCGCGCCATTGCCACACCTCGGGGCGGGTGATCGATATCCGGATGCGGGCCTGGGTTGCTGCGGCCCGCCATATGGGGTTTGAAATGGACCCGCGCGAGCTGACCGAGGAAGAAGCGGCAGTTCTGCGCGAGGTGACCGCCTGGTGGAAGGCCAACCGCGACTGGACCAGCCGCGCCGATATTTTGCGGCTGGACAGTGCCGATCCGGCGGTGATTGCCGAAGAGCAACTGGCACAGGACGGCACGCGGTTTGTGGTGTTTGCGGGCAAGGCCGATAGCGCGGCACAGATTTTGCCACGACCGTTGCGCCTGACACAGCTTGACCCTGCGGCACGATACCGTATCACGCTGCGAAATCGTGCGGATGCAATCGGTCTGTCGCGTGGAACACCTGCGCTAAAGGCTGCTGATCTGGTGCTGACGGGGCAATATCTGATGTCGCAGGGGATAAACCTGCCGTGGAGTTTCCCGCTGACGATGTGGGTGATCGAGGGGGAGAGGCTATGAGCAACGCGCATTGGATCGCGGCTGATTGGGGTACGACCAACCTGCGCCTTTGGGCGATGCGCGGGGCCGATGTGGTGCATCATCGGGCGTCGGGGCAAGGCATGGGCGGGCTGTCGCCGGCCGAGTTTGCGCCCGTTCTGGCGCATGAGACGGCCGAGTGGCGGGCAGGCGACTGGGCCAAAGCGCCGGTTGTTGCCTGCGGGATGGTTGGCTCTCGCCAAGGGTGGACCGATGCACCCTATGCAACCGCGCCCACGCAGGCCGGTACGCCGCTGACACGGGTTGCGGGGGAAAATGTGTGGATTGCCGGCGGTGTGAAGCAACTGGACCCTGCCGATGTGATGCGCGGCGAGGAAACCCAGATTGCCGGGCTATTGGCCGCGCGGCCTGATTTTGACGGGGTTGTTTGCCTGCCCGGAACCCATACGAAATGGGTGCGCGTTTCGGCTGCCGAGATCTGTTCGTTTCAAAGTTTTATGACCGGCGAGATTTTCGCGCTTTTGGCCGAGCAATCGATCTTGCGGCACACGGTTCAGGCTACGGAATTTGATGCTGAGGCGTTTGATGGGGCTGTTCAGGATGCGCTGGCGCAGCCGCACCGCGCCTTTGGTCGGTTGTTTCAGCTGCGGGCAGGGGCCTTGGTTGGCGATCTGACGCCCGAGGTGGCGCGGTCAACGCTGTCTGGCCTGCTGATCGGGTGGGAATTGGCGGCGGCCAAGCCCTATTGGCTGGGGCAAGAGGTTGCGCTTGTCGGCTCGCCCGCGCTGTCGGCGCTTTATGCGCGGGCATTGGTGGCGCAGGGCGTTCAGGTAAGTGAAGCGGATGCGCAGGCGGCCACATTGGCGGGGCTGCACCGCGCTTGGAAGACAATAGGAGAGATGGCATGACGCTGAATCTGGTTGCGATTTTACGCGGGGTCACGCCCCAAGAGGCCTTGGCCGTGGGGCAGGCGCTGGTTGATGCGGGGATTAACCGGATCGAGGTGCCGATGAATTCGCCCGAGCCGTTGGAAAGCATTGCAGCCTTGCAAGCCGCGTTCGGGGGTGTTGCAAAGATTGGGGCGGGTACGGTTCTGCAGGTCGAACAAGTGGCACAGGTTGCCGCGACGGGCGCCAAGCTGATTGTGTCACCGAACTGCAATCCGGCGGTTATTCGCGCGGCAAAAGCGGCCGGTATGGAGAGTTTTCCCGGTGTGATGACACCGACCGAGGCATTCGCGGCGATAGAGGCCGGGGCCGATGTGCTGAAGCTGTTTCCGGGTGAGCTGGTCGGGCCGGTTGGGCTGCGCGCGATGAAGGCAGTGTTGCCGCGCGACATGCCGCTTTATGCGGTGGGCGGGGTGACGCCGGAAAATATGGCGGATTGGTTGGCGGCAGGGGCCACCGGCTTTGGCATCGGATCCTCCATCTACAAACCTGGCGACAGCGCCCAAGTGGTTGCGGGCAAAGCGCAGGCGCTGGTAGCAGCATGGAAGGCGGCGCAATGAAGCTAACGGTTTTTGACGCGACGGCCTGCACCTTGGGCGAAGGGCCGCTTTGGCTTGCCGATCGCAACGCCTTGCTGTGGTTTGATATTTTGGGCCGCAAGATGTTTTTGCGCCCCGAGGGCGGCCCTGCAAAGCACTGGGCATTTGACGAATATGTTTCGGCAGCAGGGCGCGTAGATGCCGACCGGTTGCTGATAGCGTCGCAAACCGCGTTAAGCCTGTTTGATCTGAAAACCGGCGCACAAGAGGTGCTTGCGCCTTTGGATGCCGACAACCCGATCACCCGTTCCAACGATGGCCGCGCCGACCCGCATGGCGGGTTTTGGATTGGCACGATGGGAATCAAAGCCGAGCCGAAGGCGGGGGCGATCTGGCGCTATTATAAAGGCGAGCTGCGCAAGATTTTCGCAGGGATCACCATTCCCAATTCGATCTGCTTTGCGCCGGATGGCGGCTTTGCCTATTTTTGCGATACCGCTGAAAAAACCATTCAGCGCGTGCGTCTGGATGCGCAGGGCTGGCCTTTGGGCGCGCCCAAAGTGTTTATCGATCTGCGGGCCGAAGGGATTAACCCTGATGGCGCGGTGATTGATACCGAAGGGGCGCTGTGGTCGGCGCAATGGGGTACGTGGCGCGTGGCACGCTATGACACGGCGGGGCGCTTTACCGACGCGGTGGCCTTTCCGGCAGAGCAAGTCAGCTGCCCGGCGTTTGGCGGCGCAGATTTGACTACGCTCTATGCGACTTCGGCAGCTGTAGACCTGACCAAGCCGACCGCACTGGATGGCGCGGTTTTTGCGGTGCTGGGCGTAGGCCGTGGCCAAGCAGAGCCTTTGGTTGTGCTGTAAACGGGTGGTTTGTCGGCGCGTTTTGGATGCGCCGACTTATTTGAAATATTGGGGGGCCATAATGGCCCGCACGGCGCGCCACTTACCCTTGGGCGCGTTGCAGCTTGACCGGTTCACTGCGCCCCAGTTTCAGGAAATGCGCCATGAAGGGCTTGGTCGCGTCTTCTTCGCGGGTCGCGGCATAGAGCCGTTTGGTAATGGTTTTTGGCCCCAAAGGCCGCGTAACGTAGTCGCTATGCGACCGCAGATCACGCAGTACCCAATCGGGCAGCACCGACACACCGCGGTTTGACCCGACCAGCATCAAAATCACGGCAGTCAGCTCTACCGCCCGTGTGCCGCGCGGCTCGACTTTGGCGGGGGTTAGCAGCTCGGTAAACACATCCAGCTTGTCGCGGGTCACGGGGTAAGTGATCAGCAATTGATCGCGAAAATCCTCGGCCTCGATCATCATCTTTTCCGCCAGCGGGTTTTGGGAGGAGGCGACGAACATCGGATGGTAATCAAACAGCGGGTTGAACACCACATTCGCCAGCGGGGCAGGGTCGGATGAAATCACCAGATCCACCTCTTCGCGCTGCAAGGCGGGCAGGGCCTCAAACGCGAGCCCTGCGCGGATATCGACGTCTACCTCGGGCCAGGCGCGGCGAAACAGTTCCAGCACCGGAAACAGCCATTCAAAACAGGCGTGACATTCAATCGCGATATGCAGCCGCCCCGATTTGCCCGAGCGAAGGCCGCGAAATTCTTCTTCCAGCGCGTCCAGTTCGGGCAAAATCCGTTCGGCAAGCCGTAGCATCCGTATTCCCGCCGCTGACAGCTTTAGCGGTTTGGACCGGCGCACGAACAGTTCGACGCCTGCTTGGTCCTCTAGCCCCTTAACCTGATGCGACAGGGCCGATTGCGTCATGTTCAGCATATCGGCCGCCCGTGCCAGGCCACCTGCCTGATGAATAGCCCGTATCGTACGCAGGTGGCGGAACTCGATGTGCATTATGCGGTCATCCTCATAAACATGATTAGAATTATGAAATTGTCTCACATGATCGAATCTGCGACAAGAGGGGTCAGAGCAGGAGCTTATGAAATGACCAAGACACCGAATATCTCGTTTGAATTTTTCCCACCCCAGACGCTGGATGCTTCTTTCCGGCTGTGGGAAACGGTGCAGACCTTGGCACCCCTGAACCCGAATTTCGTGTCGGTTACATATGGCGCCGGCGGCACGACCCGCAAGCTGACACATGAGGCTGTGGGCGCTATTGCCAACAATTACGGGCTGAATGTGGCGGCGCACCTGACCTGCGTTGATGCGACCCGCGCGGAAACGCTGGAAATCGCGGAAAGCTATGCTGCGGTTGGCGTGACCGAGATTGTGGCGCTGCGCGGCGATGCCCCCAAGGGCGCCGAACGTTTTATCCCGCATCCCGAAGGCTTTGCCTCATCTGTGGAACTGGTTGAGGCGCTGGCCGCTACCGGCAAATTCAAAATCCGCGTGGGCGCCTATCCCGAGCCGCACCCCGATTCGGCCGATACCCTGGCCGATGTGCGGTTTTTGAAGCGTAAGATCGACGCTGGTGCAAGCAGCGCCATGACCCAGTTTTTCTTCGAGGCCGAAACCTTCTTGCGGTTCCGCGATGCCTGCGTGAAAGAGGGCATTACCGCGCCAATCCTGCCCGGCATCCTGCCGATCCAGTCTTGGGAAGGGACCAAGAAATTCGCAGCGCGCTGTGGTACTTCGGTTCCGGCCTGGTTGGACGATGCCTTTGCCGCAGCCAAGCGTGACGGGCGTGAGGAACTGCTGGCAACAGCGCTGTGCACCGAGCTGTGCGATACGCTGATTTCCGAAGGTGTTGAGGATCTGCACTTTTATACGTTGAACAAACCGCATCTGACGCGCGAGGTTTGCCATGCGCTGGGCGTTTCGCAGGCGGTAGATCTGCAAAACGTCGCCTGATCGGCCAAAGGGTATCTCCGAACTCGGGCAGCGGTTGCTGCCCGCTTTTTTATTTGCGCCGGATGACGCGGGGAATACCTGATTTAACAGTGGGATAGCTGGTTTCGGGGTGCGGTGGGGCGCCATGTGTCTGGCGCCAAAATGCGGGCCCGCCAAGGCCAAGCCAAACCGGCGCCATCATCAACAGCCCCGCAATGAACCCGCCCGCATGCGCCCAATAGGCCACACCGTCGCCATCGCCGGCTGTGGAAAAACCGTTGAGCAGCTGCATCCCGAACCAGACCCCCAGCATCACCCAGGCGGGCAGCGGGAAAACGCGGAAAAAGATCACAAAAATGAACAAGATATCCACTTTGGCGCGGGGGAACAGCAAGAGATAGCCGCCCATCACCCCCGCAATCGCGCCCGAGGCCCCGATCATCGGCACGGGTGAATAGGGGGCGGCAAAAATCTGCAAGCCGGCTGCAGCCAAACCCGACAAAAGGTAAAAGCCAAGATAGCGGGCATGGCCCAAAATATCTTCGAGGTTGTCACCAAAGATATATAAAAACAGCATGTTACCGGCCAGATGCAGAAAGCCGCCATGCAGAAACATCGACGTTAAAACAGTGCCATAGCCGCCACCAGCCATGATGCGGCGCGGCACCAGCCCCCATTCTACATAGAACATCGCCAATCGCGGTTCGTTCGGAATGGTTACGTAATAGCTGAGAAATACCCCGATATTCAGCAGGATAAGCGCATAGGTGACATAGGGCGTGCGCCCGGAGGGGTTATGATCGCGGATCGGAAACATTCGGCCAAAGTTTCCGATCCGCGTTCAGGCGTCAAGCCTGTTTTACGACTCTCCCATTTCGGCCAACAGTTGCGCGTTCCCGCCCGAGGCGGTTGTATCCACACAAACATGCCGTTCCAGCTGCACATGGGCCGCGTCGGGCATCCCGCCAATCAATGGCAAAATCGCGCCTGTGCGTGCTGCCAAAGCCTGCGCATAGGCGCGGCCCTGATCGGCACCGCCCCACCAGAGCGCGCCGGAAAAACGGCCTAGACGGGTCAACGCTTCGGGCGCAAGGCACGCGGCCTCAACCGCTTCGCCGCCCAAAGCCCGCACTGCCTCGGCTTGTGCGAGGGCCTGTTCGCGGCTTGGCCCAAGGCAGAGCAAGGGTGTTCGTGCATAGGCCGACAGGCGGTTACTTTCGCCGGTTGGTCCAGGCAAATCCTGAACATGGATCGCGCGGCGCGGCGTGGCCTCGGCCTTTAATGCTGTTTCTACGGTTGCCAGCGTGCATTCGCCAGATTGGCCGCCCAGAACGGGGGCCGCCACATGGGTGAACCGCGCGATATAATCCGGCCCGCCTGCCTTTGGGCCAGTGCCAGAAAGCCCTTCGCCGCCAAAGGGTTGGCTGCCAACAACTGCGCCGATCTGGTTGCGGTTTACATAGGTGTTGCCCACGCAAATCTGTGCGACAACCCGTTCCACCCGGTCATCAATGCGGCTGTGCAGGCCAAAGGTCAGGCCGTATCCGGTTGCGTTTACATCCGCGATCACTTTGTTCAACCCGCCGGCCTTCCACGGCGCAATATGCAGCACGGGGCCGAATATTTCGCGCGGCATATCGGCAATGCCCTTTACGGCAATCACTGTGGGCGCGATGAACGTGCCGCCTGCCGGTACTGTGCCTTCCTTAAGCACCCGCCCTTCGGCGCGCGCGGCGTCAATATAGGCGCGAATATCGGCCTGCGCCTCGGTATCAATCACCGGCCCGACATCGGTTGCCAGATCCCAAGGGTTGCCGGCCTCTAGATCATCCATCGCGCCGAATAACATTTCCTTAACGGTATCCGAGATATCATCTTGCAGATACAAACAGCGCAGCGCGGAACAGCGTTGCCCGGCCGATTGGAAACTGGATGCCAAGACATCGCGCACCGCTTGCTCGGGCAGGGCCGTGCTATCGACAACCATCGCGTTCAAGCCCCCCGTTTCTGCGATAAGCGGTGCGGTTGGGTCCATGTGATCGGCCATGTTGCGGCGAATACGCTGGGCTGTCTCGGTCGAGCCGGTAAAGCAGACACCGTTTACCCGCGCATCGCCGGTGATTGCGGCGCCAACGACTGCGCCTTCACCCGGCAGCAGTTGCAAGGCCGTTACTGGCACACCGGCTTTGTGCAGCAATTCCACCGCCAACGCGGCGATCAGGCCTGTTTGCTCGGCCGGTTTGGCCAAAACCGCATTCCCCGCCGCCAAAGCCGCAGCAATCTGGCCCGAGAAAATCGCCAAGGGAAAGTTCCACGGGCTGATGCAAGCAAACACGCCGCGCGCAGGTGTGGTCAGTGTCGCACCCTGATCGGCATAATAGCGCAAGAAATCAACAGCTTCGCGCAATTCGCCAACGGCGTCGAGCAGGGTCTTGCCTGCTTCGCGTGCCAAAAGCGCAAAAATCCGGCCAAATTCGGCCTCGTATAGATTGGCGGCGCGGCGCAGCACCTGCGCCCGTTGTGCCGGCGCTGCATCCCAAGGGCGCGCAGCTGTCAGAGCTGTTTCCACATCAGGGGCGGAGGCGGGCAGCACATGCCCGACGGTCGCGCCGGTCGCCGGGTTCTGCACTGCCCAACGTTTGCCACCTGCGACCGACCCTGCGAGCATTGGTCGCGCGTCAAACAAAAGATCGGCAAAGGGTGCGCGTGCCGACTCAATCGCGGTCAGATCGCGGCTGTCGGTCAAATCCCAGCCTTGCGAATTGTCACGCGCCCCGAACAGCCGTGGCCCTGTCCGCAAAACCGGGCTTTCGACCGGCGTCATTGCCTCCATCGCGTCCATCGGGCAGGCGGCAACCTCTTGGGGTGGGACAGCTTCATCGACAATCTGGTTCACAAAGCTGCTGTTCGCGCCGTTTTCCAACAAGCGCCGCACCAAATAGGCCAGCAAATCGCGATGCGCGCCCACGGGGGCATAGATCCGGCAACGCGTGCCTTTTTCTTCCAGAACAATATCATGCAGGCGCTCGCCCATGCCATGCAGGCGCTGGAATTCAAAGGCGCGCTTGTCGGTTGCCATATCCAGAACAGCTGCCACGGTATGCGCGTTATGCGTGGCGAATTGCGGGTAAATCCGGTCGGTCATGCCCAACAGCTTTTTCGCATTGGCCATATAGGACACGTCTGTTGCCTGTTTGCGGGTAAAAACGGGGAAGCTTTCAAGCCCCATCACCTGCGCGCGTTTTACCTCGGCATCCCAATAGGCGCCTTTGACCAGACGCACCATGATCTTGCGGTCCAAGCGGTCGGCCAGCCCGTACAGCCAGTCAATCACAGCGCCCGCACGGCGACCGTAGGCCTGCACGACCACGCCGAAACCATCCCAGCCTTTCAAGGCCTTGTCGGATAGAACTGCCTCGATCACCTGCAAGGACAGCGCCAAACGATCGGCCTCTTCGGCGTCGATGTTAAAGCCCAAACCTGCCGCCTTGGCCAAACCCGCAAGGGCACGGACACGCGGCACCAGCTCTTCCATGACGCGCTCGCGCTTGGCCACCTCATAGCGGGGATGCAGCGCCGAGAGTTTTACCGAAATGCCCGGATTTTCGCGGATGTCTTTGGACTTGGCCGCCTTGGCGATTGCCGTGATCGCGGCTGTATAGGCCAGATGATAGCGCCGCGCGTCATGTTCGGTGCGGGCTGCCTCGCCCAGCATATCGTAGGAATAGGTAAAGCCTTTGGCCTCAAGCTCGCGCGCACGTTTCATTGCGGCGTCGATCGTTTCGCCCAGAACGAACTGCTTGCCCATTTCTTTCATAGCACGCGAAACGGCTGTGCGAATGACGGGTTCGCCCAGCCGTTTTACGGCGCCGCGCAGGCTGGCCACCACGCTTGGCTTGCGGTCATCCAGTACGCGGCCGGTGAGCATGAGTGCCCAGGTCGAGGCGTTGACGAGCGAGGAGGCCGAATGCCCCAAGTGCTTGCCCCAGTTGCTTGGCGCGATCTTGTCTTCGATCAGCGCATCCATCGTGTCGGCATCCGGCACCCGCAACAGCGCCTCGGCCAGACACATCAGCGCGATGCCTTCGTCGGTGGACAGGCCGTATTCGGCAAGGAATACCTCCATCAAACCGGGTTTGGCGCTGGCGCGAATGGCGCGGACCAGATCGGCGCCCGAGGCGGCAATACGGGCGCGGTCTTTGGCGCTTAGCCCCGCCTCGGCAATCAGCGCGCGGACCAGATCGGCCTCGGGCCGCAATGCGTCACGGTCAACAATATTCCAGGCAGTTTCGAGGGAATCACGGGGCATGGGCAAGCTCTCCTATTTCAAATATCATAGGCGTGAATCAAAAGCCTTTCGTCCCGAATTACGGGGAACGGCGGGCGTTTTGGCTGTTTGTAAGGGGATTTTCGATGTCATCAGAGCCGTTTGACCTTGATCGGTTTGATCTGGCAATTTTGCGGGTGCTTGCGGCCGAGGGGCGGATCAGCGCGACCGAACTTGCGCGCCGTATCGGGTTGTCAAAATCGCCGACCCAAGCGCGGATGAAACGGCTGGAGGAAAGCGGTGTTATCACGGCGTATCGCGCGCAACTGGACCCGATCAAGATGGGCCAAGCCCATGTGGCCTTTGTCGAAGTGCGGCTGTCGGACACGCGCGAGGCGGCGCTGCAGGCGTTCAACAAGGCCGTGCTGGCGATTCCCGAGGTCGAGCAATGCCATATGATGGCCAGTCGGTTCGATTATATGCTGAAGGTACGGACGGGGGACATTCAGGAATATCGCCGCGTGCTGGGCGAGCGGATTTCATCCTTGCCGCATGTTTCATCGACCTCGACCCATGTTGCGATGGAGGCGGTGAAAGAGGCGGGGGTATAAGCGGGGATCAGGCCTCGATTAGCAAAGCCGAGCCTATGCCGCCGGCCGCGGCTATGGCGGCGAGGCCGTGCCCGCGTTCGATATCGGCAAACAGCCGTGCGATCAAAACCGCCCCCGAGGCCCCGACCGGATGCCCCCGTGCCAAGGCCCCACCACCGATATTCACGGTCGCAGGGTCCAGCCCCGCGCCCTGAATGCAGGCGATGGCTTGCACGGCATAGGCCTCCATAATCTCGCATTGGTCGGGGATCAGGCGGGGCATCATGCGGGGGGAAAGAACCCGCGCAATCGCCCCTAAAGGGGCAAGCCCGGGTTCTTGGGGGTTGGCACCAAGGGTTGCGCCGGCCTTGATATGCAGCGCGCGACGGGCCTGTTTGGCGATGCGTTCGGACACGACGAGGCAAAACGCGGCGCCATCGGCAGAAACTGCTGCATTGGCCGCTGTGATCGTACCTGCAATCACTTTGGCCCGTGCAGCCAATGCAGGCGTCATCGCGCGGGTAAAGCCATCGCGTTGAAGGCCCGTTATGGGCACAATTTCGGGCTGCTGTGAGGCCATCGCCCGCGCATGCGAGGCCACGGCATAGGCATCTTGGGTAGCCCGCGAAATGCCAAGCCGCTGTGCCAGATCCGCTGCCGCGACATGCATCATTGGGTCACGGTTCGGCCAAGGCGTAAAGGGCGGAGCGTCATAGGCAACCGGCGGCCCGCCATCGGGGTCGGTTCGCAACCGCAGGGGGCGGCGCGAATAGCTTTCGGCCCCGCCTGCCAGCACCACATGGGCCGCGCCCGCATTCACCAAGGCGCCCGCCAGAATGACCGCATCCAGACCGCCCGCGCATTGCCGGTCGATGCTGAGCCCGGCCACGCGTTCTGGCAATCCGGCGGCCAGAGCGGCCACGCGGGCAGGGTTGCCACCGGCGCCCAAAGCGTTGGAGAGGATTACTTCATCCACCTGATCGGGCGCAATTCCGGCATCGCGCAAACATGCCTGCATCACCGACACGGCCAAGTCATGCGGCAAAAGCCGTGCAAAGGCCCCGCCTGCAGGCATAACAGCACTGCGCCTTGCGGCGATGATGAATGCGCGGCTCATGTTGCGGCCAAGGAAATCAGATCGGTCTTGCCCGAGGCCAAAACCGGCCAATCGCTGCGCCACCGCAGGCGCTTGGGCGCGACCAATGCGCCAAACCGCGCCCGCAATGCCGCCAGAACTTGTGCCTCATCTGCCGTGCCCATCAGCACAGCCTCTAGCACATTACCCCGCAAACCATCAGCTATTGGCAAAACCGCCGCCCGCGTCACGCCGGGAAAGGCCAATAAAAACAGCTCTATCGCCTCGGGATAGGCGTTTTGCCCAGCCACCGTCACCATCCGGTCAATGCGGCCCAACAGCACCAACTGCCCGTCGTCAATCCTGCCAACCTCACCCAGCGCCAGCCAGCCGTCCTGCCACGCGGCCACGCCGGTATCCGCGCCGGCGTAACCCTGAAACAGATATGGGCTGCGCACCCAGACCCGGCCCTCGGGCGCGGTGCCGCCGGGCGCACCGATGCCAATCTCTACGCCCGGATAGGCCCTGCCAACGGCATGATCTGGCGTCGTGGCATCTGCCATAGTGACAAAACTCGCCTCTGCCGCGCCGTAAAATTCGCGTATCTTGGCCGTGGGGCACATATGTGCAAGGGCCGCCCGCAGGCCTGCATCGAGCTTGGCGCCGCCCACCAACACATAGCGCACAGCGGGCAGAACCGCGCCGCCAGTCTCAATCAACAATTGCAATTGCGGGGGCGAGGCCCAGATTACCCCGACCGCACGCGCAAGCAATGCAGCGCGTTGCCGGTCGGGGCGGATACCGTCGAGGATATGCAGTTCGGCCCCAAGGCTTATCGCCTCGACCGCTCCGTAAAGTGCCAAAGAATGAGTAAGCCGCCCCAGCACCGCCACCCGTTGCCCTGGCCCAATGCCAAACGCTGCTGCATTCACCGCAAAGCTGCGCCGCCACGAGGCAAAATCACGTGCGATCCGCCGGGGTGTGCCGGTGCTGCCGGATGTCAGGGTTTCAAAGCCTGCCAGCGGGGCAGGGGCACCTTCGGCACCAATCCGAAACGGCCCACCGGAAAACGCCTGTCCTAGCGCCAATGCGACCGGCCTATCGGCACAGACGCCGGATTTTGCAATGGAGCTGCCCCCAGAAACGGCAAAAGGGCGCGGCATTGCCACACCCTTTCCGTCATAAACCTGCGCCTCTGGATGCCAATGAAACCCGTCCATCTGCCACCCCATCAGACCGAGGCAATTTCATCTTGGCCCAAATACCTGAACCTGAAATTTGCCAAGCCGCGCATCACTCGCCGCGTACAACCTTGCGAAAGCCCTCGAACAAAGGCTCGTTGCAGGCCACGATCGACCCTTTCACCAAAGGGTCGTCGCCTTCGCGAATCGCCGAAACCATACCGCCGGCTTCGCGTACCATCACGATGCCCGCTGCAATATCCCAAGGCTGCACGCCGCGCGCCCAATAGCCGTCAAACCGGCCCGCGGCCACATAGGCCATGTTCAGCGCGGCCGAGCCCCAGCTGCGCACCCCAGCGGTTACAGGCGAAATACGTGCCAAATCCTGCAGGGTCGCAGGCAATGTGCCTTTGCCGCCAAATGGTATTGCGGTGGCGAAGATGCTCTCGATCATGCTGCGCCGGCCCGAAACCCGCAGACGGCTTTCGTTCATCCAGGCGCCGCCGCCTTTTTCAGCCCAAAACATCTCGTCTTTGGCTGCGTCAAAGATGACGCCGGCAATAATATCGCCTTTATGCTCCAAAGCGATTGAAATCGCCCAGTGCGGCAGGCCGTGTAAAAAGTTGGTTGTGCCGTCCAGCGGGTCGACAATCCAACGCCGCGTCGGGTCGGCGCCATCGGTTTCCTTGCTTTCCTCGCCCAGAAATCCATAGGTCGGACGCCCACCCAACAGTTCTTCGCGCAGCATCTTTTCTGCCTCGCGGTCGGCACGGGTTACAAAGTCACCTGGGCCTTTGCTTGACACCTGAAGGTTTTCCACCTCGCGGAAATCCTTGACCAAAGCCCGTCCCACTTTGCGGGCGGCTTTCTTCATCAGGTTTAGGTTCGCGCTGCCTTGCATTCCATCGGCTCCATTCGGGTAAGGCCAAAGCCTATACGCAAGGCCCGCGCCAATGCCAAGGGCAGAAGCCAAGGCTGTTCACTTTTCCAGCCGTTTCCCACGTCAAACCGGGTTTTGGGCGATCAAATCTATCAGCGCCGCAGGCCCGCTATGCCCCGGCCCCTCATTCAGCGGGGCTTCATAGCTTGCCAGCCGCTCAATGTGGAAGTCGTGGAAGGCGTCGGCCAGCATCGCCTCGCTGTAAAGGTTTTCCAGCACTTTCGGCCCGCCCGAGCTGAATTGCATCTGCGCCTGCGCAAACCCGTGCAGCATCACGCGGCCCCCCGGTTTTACTGTGCGCTTCATGCCGTCGAATATTTTGGTCCGAAAGGCAGGTTCGGCAAATTGGATAAACACGGCGACAACGAGATCATAGGCGTCGTCTTGCCAAACCCAATTGCGCAAATCGGCCAGAATGAAACTTGGGCTTACACCGCGCTGTGCGGCCAGCGCACGCGCCTTGGCCAGCCCTGTCTCGGCCGAATCCATGGCCGTGACCTGCAGCCCTTTTTGCGCCAAATAGACCGAATTACGCCCTTCGCCATCGGCTATCACCAGCGCCTTATGGCCGGCTTGCAAAGTCCCTTGCTGGTCGGCCAAGAATTGCGCGGGTGCGGTGCCAAACAGGTAATCGGCGCGGTCGTAGCGTTGGTTCCACATTGTCCCGCTCCAGTTTGTGTTTGGCATCTGGCCGGCCCTTCGTAAACCATTGTCTAATTTAAAAAATGCCCTGCCGGATGCATCGGTCGCCGCCATTATACGGTACAGGTGCTGTCCAATCAAAATCAGTCTAAAAACCGCGCACAAACAATCGGTTATCGGTTTGATCGTGCGCGGTTCAGGTTGCAAAGGCGCGGATTACGCGCGCGACAACACGGCCTCGGGGCGCAGTTTTGCCAAGCCTTGGGTGATAAAGCCGGCCATCGCCGCCTTGATCAGATCGCCGGGGATATAGGCACCCACCAACAAGGACGCCGCAGGCCAGCTTTTGCCAAGAACCAGCGCCATGCCGGTGATTCCAAACAGATAGAGCACCAGAACACCACCGACCAATGCGCCGGCAAAAGCCGCCAGACCGATTGCCGCGCGGGTTTTTTCAACCACCAAACCGGCAACAAATGCGGCCACCGGAAAGCCGATCACAAAGCCGACTGTCGGGCTTGAAAATACGCCCAAACCGCCACGCCCGCCGCTGAGCAGTGGTAAGCCGAGTGCCACCAGTCCGACGAACAAAAGCACCGCGAGGCCACCGCGCTTTGCCCCCAAAACCGTGCCGCACAGCATTACGCCCAAGCTTTGCGCCGTGATTGGCACCCCGCTGGCAAGGCTGATCTGCGGCACCAGCCCCAGAACGGCGATCAAGGCCGCAAACAGTGCAATATAAGTTACATTCTTTTCCATCAACGTTGTCCCCTCAAAGCCCACCGCGGGCCCGTATCGCCTCGGCCACCCTATCGGCGTCATCCAGCGCCATCAAACTGATGGGCAGCACGATCCGCCAGTTAACCCGTTGCGCTGATCGCGCGCGCCATGCCTGCCCCAACTGCTGTGCTTTGTCCATCAAAACCGGTGTAAACCGGATTACCAGCGCAATGGCTACGGCCAGTACGCGGGGTTGCATACCCAGCCGCGCCAAAGGGGCTGCGGCGCGTTCGACTACAGCGATCATATCATCGAGGCGGGTTGTCATCGTCACCAGATTTGCCAGCCCGACGGCAACCAGCATACGGGCACCGATCAGCAGCCCTGCCGCCCACTCGCCCAACCACAGATGCCACAGGCCCAGCACCAGAAAAAACGGCCAGAGCGGGCGTAGCATTGCAGCACCGAACCGTGCAAAACCCAAGCCAAAGCTGAGGTATAGCAGCGCCAGCCCGACCGTTGCCGCCAGTACCATCCACAGGCTTTGCAGGCTGAACAGCCCCACACTCAGCCCCGCCAGCGCCGCGAGTTTCACGCCTGCGGGCACGCGGTGAAGCGGTGTTTCAAAGGGTGAGGTCAGTGTCAGCATCGACATCCCCCAAGCGCGCCATCGTCTCTGTAAACTCGGCCACGACCGGCCCGACAGGCCCATCGGCGCGCAAACGCCCGTTTTCCAGCCAGATCACGCGGTCATACCCAGCCAGCGCCTTTGGATCATGCGTGATCAAAACCAGCCGTTGCGGCAGCTTTGCCAGTTCGCGCCCCAGCCGCGCCTGCGTTGGCAGGTCGAGGCCGGCAAAGGGTTCATCCAGCAAGATCGTTTGCGGCTTCATCGCCAGAACTGCCAGCAGGCATAGAAAATGCCGCTGCCCTTGCGACAGGGCCGTTACGGGTTCGGGTTCCCAATGGCTGCGGCCGTGATGGGCCAGTAAGGCCCGGACTTGCGCTGTAGCCTGTGTTTTATCCAGCCCTTGCTGACGCAGGCCAAAGGCCAGTTCTTCGCCGACAGTCGGAAAGATGATCTGATGGTCGGGGTTTTGAAACAGGATGCCGATTCGCGCCAGCATGGCCTTGCGGTCGGATGCCGGGGCGACGCCGCCGATCTGAACCTCGCCGGTTGTCGGGGCGATCAAGCCGGCCACCAGCCGCAGAAAGGTCGATTTGCCAGAGCCATTGCGCCCGATAATTCCGATCCGCTGCTCGGTGAGGGACAGGGTCAAACCGGACAGAATGGTCCGCCCTGCAACCGCATAGCCGGCATCTTTCAGATTTAGGCTGCTGTTGTTGGGCAGGGGTGGGGGCATGAACTTTTCGGCCAATCAGGGATTTGCCGCGCTTTTAGCGGGTTCAGGCGGGGCTGCCAAGCCAACAGAAAAAGCCGGATCGCCCGCAGGGGGCAAATCCGGCCAGTACTGGCACATGGATATGACGTCAGAGCCAGCGCAGGGGTGGTTTAGCAGGCAGCGATGAACCGCTGGCCACGGCTGTCACGATAGTAGCACTTATTGTTGCCCGGTGCCGTGCCGATCAGGGTCGAGGCTGCGACACCTGCGGCGGCCCCCAATGCGGCACCGGCTAGGCGGTCTTCCTTGCTTGAAATGGCAGCGCCGAGAACCCCGCCCGCGACAGCACCGGCTGCGGCGTTCTGGTTTGCGGTTTGACACCCTGCAAGAGCAAGGGCCGCGACTGGAGCGATAAAGAGCAGCTTGTTCATGGTAACCTCACGTATGTTGTTTCACCGGGTTAACCTGTCAGGCGGAAAATGGTTCCCGCCTGTATGACGTTTTTTTGCGGGCCAATTGCCAGCGCAACAAAAAAGGGGACCCAAAGGCCCCCTTTTGCAGATGATTGACGGCCTCAGACCTTGCGAGCGGCTGCGACGGATGCTTCGAGGATGTCCATCGCTTCGGCGAAATGGTCATCCGGAATGGTGATCGGGGCGAGGAAGCGGATGACGTTGCCGTAGACGCCACAGGTCAGCAGGATCAGGTTGCGCTTTAGCGCCTCTTGACGGACGCGATTGGTGAAATCGGCATCCGGTTCCTGAGTGTTCGGGTTACCGAATTCAACAGCGACCATAAAGCCGGGGCCGCGAATGTCGATCACCTCGGGGGTGGTGGAGCGGATGGATTCCAGCTTTTGGCGCAGGCGGCTGCCCAATTCATTCGCGCGGTCGCAGAGCTTTTCTTCCTCGATCACATCCAGCACGGCATGTGCAGCGGCGATGCCAAGCGGGTTGCCGGCATAGGTGCCACCCAAACCACCGGGGCGGGCGGCATCCATCAGATCGGCGCGGCCGGTCACGGCGGCCAGCGGCAAGCCACCTGCAAGGCCTTTGGCCATGCAGGTCATATCGGCGGATACGTCATAGCCGTCCATCGCGAACATCGTGCCGGTGCGGGCAAAGCCTGTTTGCACCTCATCCGCGATCATGACGATTCCATGCTCGTTACAGAATGCCCGCAGGCTGCGCAGCAGATCTGGTGGCGCGGGGTAAAAGCCGCCTTCGCCCTGAACAGGTTCAAAGATGATGGCGGCCACGCGGTCGGGGTCGAGATCGGATTTGAACAGCTTGTTCAGCGATGACATTGCATCGGCAGTGGAAATGCCATGCACATCTTGCGGGAAGGGCACGTGATAAACATCAGGCATCATCGCGCCAAAGCCCTTTTTATAGGGTTCAACCTTGCCGGTCAGCGACATGCCCATGAATGTACGGCCATGGAAGGCCCCGCCAAAAGCGATAATCGCAGGGCGGCCCGTGGCAATACGTGCAACCTTGATCGCATTTTCAACGGCTTCGGCACCTGTGGTCACAAAGATGGTTTTCTTGGCAAAATCGCCGGGAACCAGATTGTTCAGCCGCTCGGCCAAACGGATGTAGGGCTCATATGGCAAGACCTGATGGCAGGTATGGGTGAAGCGGCCCAATTGTTCGGTCACGGCGGCCATAACCTTGGGGTGGCAATGGCCGGTGTTGACCACCGCAATACCTGCCGCAAAGTCGATATAGCGGTTGCCCTCGATATCCCAGATTTCCGAGTTCAGTGCCCGTTCGGCATAGATCTGCGTCATCATGCCCACGCCGCGCGAAATCGCCTCGTCCCGGCGCTTGGCCACTTCTGCATTCAACATTGTCGTTACCCCGAATTAAGTTTGGGGGATTTGACCTTTTTTTAGGCGCCGCTTCAACCAGTCTTTATTGCCCGAGCGTCAGTGTTAGCGTTAGCATGCACCGGCGCGGCAGAAAATTTCAGTATTTTGCTGAATTGCGGCGGAAAATTCTGACTTTTGGCATAAAAGCACGAATATTCGTAGAATATTCGAGGTGCGGGTCAGGCTTCGCCGCCTTTTATCAGGCGATCCGCCTTTTTGCGCACCAAAACCGAGCGCAAATCATGCATCGCCATAAGTAGTGAATCGGTCACCTGATCCAACTGTGCATCGCTTGCACGGGTTTGGACCCATTGTGCAGTCAGATTCATATGGTCAATCGCGCGCAAGATGTCATCTACCTCGCGCGCGGCCAGTTGATGGGTGCGGTGTGTAATCCAGCCTTGGATTTCGGTTATATCCTCGGGGGTTAGCTTGCGCTCGCCGTGGGGTTTTACCTCACCATTGCGGATGTTGATGGTGGCGATCTGGTCCATTTCAATCCGGCGCTGGCGGTTTTCGGACTCTATCCGAAACACCAGCGCCCCGTTATCACGGATTCGAAAATAATATTCCGGCAGATCGCCCGCCATATTGCCCCCTGTTTACACCAAGCCTGCGCAGAACGTCTGAATCCGCGTGCAAGCCTCTTTCAGCGCCGCGTCAGAGGTAGCGTAGCTGACGCGGAAGTTTGGCGAAAGCCCGAAGGCGGCGCCAAACACCACCGCAACACCGGTTTCTTCCAGCAAGGCGGTTGCAAAGGCTTCGTCATCGACGATTTTCGCCCCGCCAGCACTGGTTTTGCCGATGCAGCCCGAAATATCGGGGTATACGTAAAACGCGCCTTCGGGTTTGGGGCAGGTGATGCCGGGTGCCTCGTTCAGCATACCGACCACCAGGTCGCGGCGGCGTTGGAACAAGGCTTTGTTTTCGGTCAAAAACTCTTGCGGGCCTGTCAGCCCTTCGAGGGCCGCATATTGGCTGACAGAGCAGGGGTTTGAAGTCGATTGCGACTGAATCGTTCCCATCGCCTTGATCAAAGCCACCGGCCCCGCAGCATAGCCGATCCGCCAGCCGGTCATCGCATACGCCTTGGACACGCCGTTGCAGGTTAGCGTGCGGTCATACAGGCCGGGCTCTACCTGCGCCGGGGTGCAGAATTCGAAATCGTCAAACACCAGATGTTCATACATGTCATCCGACATAACCCAGACATGCGGGTGGCGCATCAGCACATCGGTCAGCGCCTTCAACTCGGCGCGGGTATAGCCGGCACCGGTTGGGTTGGAAGGCGAGTTAAAGATGAACCACTTGGTTTTCGGCGTAATCGCGGCCTCAAGCTGTTCGGGTTGCAGTTTGAAATCGGTCTCGATGCCTGCGGCCACTGCGACGGGCGTGCCGCCTGCAAGCAGCACCATATCGGGGTAAGAAACCCAGTACGGCGCGGGAATAATCACCTCATCGCCCGGATTGCAGGTCGCCATCAGCGCGTTATACAGAATTTGCTTGCCGCCGGTGCCAACCGACACTTGGTTCGGCGCGTATTTCAGGCCGTTTTCGCGCTCAAACTTGGCGCAGATAGCCTTTTTCAGCTCGGGGATGCCGTCAACAGCGGTATATTTGGTTTTACCGGCGTCAATCGCAGCCTTGGCCGCGTCTTTGACGTTCTGCGGCGTGTCGAAATCGGGTTCGCCGGCGCCAAGCCCGATGACATCCTTGCCGGCTGCCTTCAGCTCATTGGCTTTGGTGGTGACGGCGATGGTTGGCGAAGGTTTTACGCGGGCGAGGGTGTCGGACAAAAAGGCCATGATAGGCTCCGGTTCGGTGGGGGCGATTTGCCGCTGATGCCCCGGTTTGTACTTTGCGGCAGTTTGTCTTAGGGTGCGCGTCAACGACGATCAAGCACTAAGCAGGCTTTAGGAGAGTAACAATGCCGGATATGGACCAAACAGGATGGTATAGCGCCGAGGCGGCAACTTTTGGTGACCGTCTGGCTGGCGCACGTGAGGCAGCGAACCTGACGCCCGAGGCGCTGGCGCGCAATCTGGGCGTAAAGCTGGTAACAATCCAGAACTGGGAAAACGATCACTCTGAGCCGCGCGCGAACAAGCTGCAAATGCTGTCGGGGTTGTTGAACGTCTCGATGCGGTGGCTGTTGACGGGCGAAGGCGAAGGGATTGAAAGCCCGGTGTCGGCAACCGGCGACGACCTGCAAAAGGCGCTGATCGATCTGGCGCGGATGCGGGCACAGGCGCTTGCCTTGTCGCAAGATATGGGCCATCTGGAAAAACGGTTGCGTGGCTTGATGCGTGAGGTGGTGCTGTGATCGAAACGCAGGTTGAGAATGAAGCGGCGGATGCGCGGCTGAAGCGCATGAAGATGCGGTCGTGGCGGCGCGGCACCAAAGAAATGGATATGGTTCTTGGCCCTTATGCCGATGCGCATCTGGCGGGCATGGCCCCTGAACAGCTTGATCTTTATGACCAATTGCTGCGCGAAAACGATCAGGATTTACTGCCTTGGGTTCTGGGGCAGGCCAATGCGCCCGAAGCGTTGGGTGGTTTGATTGCCGAGATTGGCCAGTTTGCCCGCACCCGTCTTCAACGTTGATTGAACGATTTTTTCGCAAAATTCGTGATGAAACTGGCGCGAGTTTACGGAATGTTTTTGTTTTGTGCCGATTCTGCCCCTATCAATTCCATGGGCGGAGACGACAATGACACTACACACTCAATTGCTGGACGGATCGCAAAAGGCGCTCATGGCCAGTTATCTGGAAAGCCTTGCGCTGGTTGAGCGGCTGCACCGATTGCTGCTTGATGTTGTGAAGGACGAATTTGAACGCGTTGGAATCCTTGAGATAAATTCGGTTCAAGCACTGCTGCTGTTCAACATTGGCGAGAATGAGGTCACCGCGGGTGAGCTGAAATCACGCGGTTATTATCAGGGTTCTAACGTCAGCTATAACCTGAAAAAACTGGTTGAGCTGGGGTATATGCACCACCAGAGGTCTGAAATCGATCGTCGCTCGGTCCGCGTGCGCCTGACTGAAAAGGGCCGTAACGTGCGGGGTTTGCTGAATGAGCTGTTCGCGCGCCACACCGAGGGCTTTGAGGCGCGGGGGATCATCAATGCCGCTGGGATGGAAGATATCAATCAGTCGCTAAAGCGGATGGAGCGGTATTGGGCCGATCAGATCAGGTATATTTACTAGGCTATCGCCGCCAGAGCGCGGAATGACTGGCAAACCGCCCTTGCAGTTTCGCAAGCAGACGGCCGACTAGGCCGGGGCGCGGAATGTCACCGCTTTGCAGCCGCGCGACGGCGATTTCGGGCGGGCAGGGCAGTTTGCTGACCGGGTCGTAATAGCGCGGATAGGCAATCAGCGTGGCGTGAACAAGGCTTTCCAGATTGGGCCGGAATTGGGCCGGGTCATCTGGGTTTTGGAACCGCCGGGCAGGGATTGGGCCAAGATCGGTGGTCAGGCCCCAGCCGGCATAAAAGGGCGCGCCAAGGCAGGTGACAGGTTTTCCGCGGATCAGGGCCTCAAACCCAAGTAATGAGGTCATGGTCCACACTTCATCTACGGCGTCCAACAGCGCCACAGGATCGGTGTTTGACGCAATATGCTGAACCAAAGATGTCAGGCTGGCCGGATCCAGTTTGCCCGGCCGCAACCCTGCCTCGACATCAGGGTGGGGCTTGTAGATCAGCACGGCATTCGGGTTCGCCTGTCGTGCAGCCTGAATAAGCCCAAGATTGCTGCGCACAGCACCGGCCCCAAGCCGGATAGAGGCATCATCTTCGACTTGGCCGGGAACCAAAATCCGGTGGCCCGGCGGCAAAACGGGCAGACCCGCGCCGCCGAGATTGTATTTCGACAAGCGGCTTTGAATGATGGCATTCATTAGCCGTCGCGCGCGGGCTTCGCCGCCCGGGGGGCAGGGGCAGGCGATAAGGCGTTCTAGCCTGCTTTCATGGCTGGGGTCATAGTAAATTCCCAGATCATCGGTGACAAGGCTGAGAGGGGGCACCAATGCAGCGCCCAAGCCGCGCGAGCGCAAGAAGCCATCTTCAACGCGGTAAACCGTTGTGGATGCGGCGGTATTTGTGATTTGGGGGTGCGCGCTCGCTGCCCAAACCAACAGGCTTTTGCCGCTGTTCTTTGCCAGTGCCATGGCTGCTTCTGTCTTTGCGGCAAAGTGCAACGGGGTATAGCGGCCAAAAAATTGTTGCAGCCGACCGCGTTTCCATAACCGCATGCCGAGCGCGATATGGCCCGCGTGATCCTCGCGGAAAGCGCGGGTTTCGGCCTCTAGCTGGTCAACCGCCTGTTCAAAACTGCACAAGCGGTCTTGGCATGGGTCATACCATGTGGGTGCAAGGATCATCGCGGCAGCAAAAAGTTGTTCGGCGGTCAGGCGGCGGCTGCGGCGGGATGTCGTGATTTCATCGTCAGACACCCCCCAGCCGGCATAAAAGGGCAGACCAAAGACGCGCGGCCGGTGCCCGGCCAGAATGGCCTCAAACCCCATTTGCGAAGAGACGGTGTAAACAGCGGCGGCACCTGCAAGCAGCGCCCAAGGCGAGAGAGGGGTGGTGAGCAGGTCATGCCCGGCATCGGGGCCGAAATGGCCGGACCGCAACCCGAGGTTGGTTTCGGGATGGGATTTAATGACGATGCGTTTGCCGGGATGCTCGGCTTTGGCGGTTGCCAGCATGCGCTGGAATACATCTTTGGTCGCGCCCGAAAACCTCAGCGACGCATCTCCTTTGGTCTGATCGATCAGCAAAACATAGCCCGGCGCCGGGCAAGCGTGGCCGACTGCATGCATGTTGTATTTAGATAGGTCGAGGGCCTTTAGGCGGGCAATTCCGGTGGATGCACGGGCCAAAAGGTTCGGATTGTCCAAGTCGGCGCTTTGAAGAAGGACCTCTAGTTCCGAAGGGCAGCTGCCGTCAAAATGCACGCCGACCGTGTCGATCATCAAACCAATCGGGGCATCGCCTATACGACCCGGTCGGACGGAACGCAAAAAGGCATCCTCAACCCTGACCAGTTGCGACCCCCGCCATGATGCGATTTTTTCACCGCGTCCTGCAAAGGGGCT
Source organism: Pseudorhodobacter wandonensis (assembly GCF_001202035.1). Classification (GTDB taxonomy): domain Bacteria; phylum Pseudomonadota; class Alphaproteobacteria; order Rhodobacterales; family Rhodobacteraceae; genus Pseudorhodobacter; species Pseudorhodobacter wandonensis. The sequence goes on from NZ_LGHT01000031.1 coordinate 44,316, forward strand.
GCGGCCCCAAACGGCAATGCTATCGGCGCGGGCGGGCAGGCCGAGGGTCAAATCATATCCCGCAAGCTGCAAGATGCGCCGCAGCCGAGGGGCGCGCGCAAAGCCGGCGTTGAAATAGTAAAGCCGCCGGAGAGCGTTTCCGGCGGCTTTGGGTTTGAAGGTTTCTACCGTCATCAGGTGGTTAATTTGTTGAAGTTCTGAGGTTGGATGCGGCGCTGGTTGTTCCCGAAACGGCCGTGATGGTTTTTTGCCATTGCACAAACGGCGCTTCGGTGACGTAAACCGTATCGCCGTCGCGGATCAGGAAGTCGCGTGCTTCGAACATGCCGGTGGGCTGGGTGAGGTCGAGCACATAGACCATGCGTTGATCGCCTGTCAGGTCCGAGCGGCCGAGCACGGAATTCGCGATCTCGGCAGGTTCATTGCGGAACACGAACACACCTGTCGGATCGGCGAGGGTGGTATTCAGGCCGCCAACCTGCGCAATCGCCTCAATCGCCGACAAGGTTTGGGTTTCAAACGGAACGCGGTTTTGCGTGCCTGTTGCGCCCAATGCGACGAAAGCACGTGTATCTCTTTCAACAACGATGCGATCACCGGCCCGCAATGCAATATCGAGGGCAGGGTTGGAATACAGATCTTCTAGCCAGATTTTTCCGGTTTTGCTGCCGCGTGTTACGCGAACAACGGCGACTGCAGGTTCAATCGCCACACCACCGGCACGCGCGATCATGGCTGTCAGCGTGCGGGTCGGGCGTTCGATCGGAAAGACACCTTGGCCGCCGACCATGCCGGAAACCGAAACGGTCGAACCATCGCCGGCCACACGCTGCACGGTGACTTGCGGGTCAGGTGTCTGGGTGTCAAGCTTGCGGGTGATGGCGCGGCGCAGCCCTTCGGGGGATTGGCCCGCAGCTTTGATCCGGCCGGCGTAGGGGATAAAGATATAGCCTGATCCATCGACTTGTACCTGATCCAGCACCGAGACGCGCTGGCCCGTATTGCCGAGCAACGGGTCATCCTTGACGTTTTCAAACACCGACAGCGCCAGCGTATCACCAGGTGAAATCGTATCCGAGCCGATAACGCCCGCATTGCGGAAATCTGATCCAAAGCCGAGCGCGGGGGTCACGGCGGTGGCGCGCGTTACACGGCTGTTGACCGACACGATGAACGCATCGCCTTCTTTCAGCACAGAGCCTGCATAGATTTCTTTTTTGGTCGGGCCGGAGCGCGGCATGCCGCAAGCGGCCAGAGCCGTAAATAGAATAACAAGGGCCAAGCCTTTGGCCCCTTTTGATACCGATCGCTTCACTGCCCGGGCTCCTTTTTTGGATACTGCCTCAGAATTTTTTTACAAGGCTACACAGGCGCGGCAGAAAACTCCAGCTTTCCAGCGCGTTAACCGTTTACGATGCGCAACTGTTGCCTTGGTGCCGCGCTTCCTTTGGTCAGTGCGTCATAGGGATCGTCGGGTAAAAGCATCATATCTACTACCTGTCGTAGTAGCTCGCGTCTGCCACACGAGGAGTAGAAGCCGCCGGGCACTTGGCTGGTTTCCAGCAGGTAGTGGCGAAAATCGCGGTAAGCGCGGCTATCGGGGCGGCTTGGCTGCGAAAAGAACACGTCGAGCGGTTGTGGAGAGACGAATTCCGGCTTGGCATAGACCGCAGAGCCGAACACTTTTAGCGGCAAGCCACGCCATAGTACCTGCTGTGCGGCCGTGGAATTTACTGTGACGGCCGAACGTGCGTGGTTCAAAAGTGCCGCCAATTTTCCGCCCCGCACGAAATGCACCCGCCCTGTGACACCGTGCAGTTTTGCCAAGCGCCGGATTTCTGAGGCCACAGGCGCACGGCCATCCTCGAGCGGGTGCGCCTTGAACACGAGGTGGTGATGGGGGGCTGCCCCTTTGGCAAAACCTTCCATCACGAGGGCCAGAAACTCGGTCATAGTTGTGAAGGGGGAATGCATTTGAAAGCTGCTGTCATGTTCCAGTTGCAACAGCACCAGATGGTAGGGAAAGCCGCCATGTTTGATGCGAAAGCTGGCGAGCATTCGTTCCCAGCGGTGGAACGGCAACAGGGCCAACCGTTTGCAATAAAGCAAGAACTCTTGCCCGACAGTCAGTGCACGATGCGGGCGGTAGCCGCGATAATCCCAAAACCCGATCATCACGAACCAATGATAAAGCGCACCCCAAAACATATGTTGCCGCATATCGCCCCAGCGGGCCGGGGCATCGGGCAGATCCATATCGGATTGCGCAAGATCGGCCTGCATTTGCGCCAGTGTAAGGCCCATCAGCCGAGAGTTGCCATTGGACCCACCCCGTTCGTAGGTAACCCAATGCGGACGCAGATAGCCTTCTTCAAATACGTGGACAGTAATTCCCGCCGCTTTTGCAAGTTTGACGGCATAGGCATGCAAAGGGCGGGTATCGCCGTAAAGGACGATATCGGTGATGTTCAGCTGTGCGATCAGGGCGGAAAAAACCGGCGGCCAATCTGTGGCACTGCCTTTGTAGGGGATGTAGCTGGCGGAATCTGGCCAAAAGGCACGGTCGCCACGGTTAAAGCCGATGCGCCACACCGCGGCACCGGATTGCGTAAGCATTTTGCCCAATTGCCCAAAGAAAGGCCCGTGCGGGCCTTGCAGCAACAAAAACCGACGATGTTCACCCGATACGCGCATGGCACCCCTTTTTCCCTTTCCAATGCATTTATCGTGCCGCGTAAAGCAAATTTTTCCAACCATTGCATTGAAGGGGTATAGACCGTCTGAATTGTGGCAGGTATCGGCGGGCTTGCATGGGCGCGGCCGTGGCGCTAGGCCTTGGGGATGAACAAGGGGATAGGCTATGTTTACGGGCATCGTTACAGACATCGGCACAGTGCTAGAGTTGGAACAAAAGGGCGATCTGCGTGCGCGGATTGGAACGGGTTATGACGTTGCCGGCATTGATATCGGTGCGTCGATTGCCTGTGATGGCGTTTGCCTGACGGTTATCGCGCTGGGCAGCGCCCCGCAAAACTGGTTTGACGTGCAAATCAGCGCGGAATCCATCAGCAAGACCAATATTGGCGGCTGGGTTTTGGGCAAGCGCCTGAACCTTGAGCGCGCGCTGAAGGTCGGGGATGAGCTGGGTGGCCATATTGTTTCGGGCCATGTCGATGGTTTGGCCGAGGTGGTCGGCCTGCGCCGCGAAGGCGACAGCACGCGCGTGACCTTTCGTGCGCCACATGCCTTGGCCGGGTTCATTGCGCCCAAAGGCTCGGTTGCCCTGAACGGCACATCGTTGACTGTGAATGAGGTGGAGGGCACTGATTTCGGCATTAACTTTATCCCGCATACACAGGCTGCGACGACCTGGGGCGATGTGGCGCTGGGCGACAGGGTGAACCTGGAAATCGACACAATGGCGCGTTATGTTGCACGGCTGCGCGATTGGGCTGCGCAGTGACAGGCCATAACAAAGGCCCATCGATGGCGCCGGGCGTTGCCTGGCGCACCCATTGTTGGGGCGCCGCGCGCAAGGCGTTGCTGCCGCATTTGCCAATTGAGGTGCTGCGCGGCCGTCTAAGGCGCGCAGGTGAACTGGGATTGGATTATCGCACCTATGCCGGGATCAGGGCCACAACGGGGCGTGATATTGTGGCAGTGCTGTTTTCGTCAAATGCGCTAGAGCTGCGCAAGGGGCAGATGCGCCTTGCCGCCCATACGGCGGCCAAACTGGACCAGATTTTGGCCGATCGTCGGGGGCTTGCCACGGCGCCATTGCAGCCGGATGGATTGATGGCGGCGGCAGGTTTGGATGCTGCCTTTGCGGCCCCGCCAGCATTTGCCAGTTTTGCCGTGCAAAAACAGGCCCTGCGGGCGGCCTTGGGGCGGTACAGCGGTGATCAGGCCATTTTGATCGGCGCCTATGAGGCCGAGGTCGAATGGTGTGCAGCGGCGCGATTGGCGGGTTATGTGGCTTCTTCGGACTATTTTGCACAGCCCTAATGCCGCCTTGCCGATACGCGACCTCTGGCATTCAAGCCAAAGGCGCGGTATGGGCAGGGTAATCACAGCGCGAGGCCAAAGATGACCGATACCGAATTTACCAAAGACATCTCGACCATTGAAGAGATCATCGAGGACGCCCGCGCTGGCCGCATGTTCATTCTGGTGGACCATGAGGACCGCGAGAATGAGGGCGATCTGGTGATCCCCGCGCAAATGTGCACGCCGCAAGCAGTGAATTTCATGGCCACCCACGGGCGCGGCCTGATTTGCCTGACGCTGACCGAAGACCGGATCGACGCGCTGGGCCTGACTTTGATGAGCCCGAAAAACTCGAGCCGTCATGAAACTGCCTTTACCACCTCGATCGAGGCGCGCGATGGCGTTTCCACCGGCATTTCGGCGGCTGACCGTGCGCTGACAGTTGCCGTGGCGATTGACCCGACCAAAGGCCCGCAAGATATTGCCTCACCGGGTCATGTGTTTCCGCTGCGTGCCCGCAATGGTGGCGTTCTGGTGCGGGCCGGCCATACCGAGGCGGCAGTCGATGTATCGCGGCTTGCGGGGCTGGATCCCTCGGGCGTGATTTGCGAAATCATGAACGATGATGGGACGATGGCGCGCTTGCCCGATCTGATCGCATTTGCCAAGAAACATAAGATGAAGATCGGCACGATTTCCGATCTGATCGCCTATCGCCGCCGCAATGACAATCTGGTGCGCGTCAGTTCTGAAGCCACGGTCACGTCCGAGTTTGGCGGCGACTGGGTGATGCGGGTGTATACCGATGATACCGAAGGCGCCGAGCATGTCGTGCTGATCAAAGGCGATATTTCGACCGAGGCGCCGGTTCTGGTGCGCATGCACACGATGGATCCGCTGCTTGATGTTGTTGGCCTTGGCCCTGCGGGCCGTACGGGCGAGTTTGGCGATGCCATGCGCCTGATCGCGGCCGAAGGGCGTGGCGTGCTCGTGCTGCTGCGCGACTTGCATTCCAAAATGGTATCGGACGCCGAGGTCAGCCCGCAAACCCTGCGCCAATACGGGCTGGGCGCGCAGATTTTGTCCAGCCTTGGTATCAAGGATCTGGTGCTGTTGACCAATTCACCCCGCCCCAAAGTCGTAGGCCTGGATGCCTATGGCCTGACCATCACTGGCACCCGTGCCATTCCGAAAGCGTAGATCATGGCGTCATCCGAAACCCATTACACCCTGCCGCTGCCCGAATTTGACAAGCCGGTAAAGCTGTTGATCGTGGTCGCGCCTTATTACCGTGCCATCGCCGATCAGCTGATTGCGGGGGCCACCCAAACCGCCAAGGATTGCGGGGCCGAGTATGAAATCGTCGAAGTGCCCGGCGCGCTTGAGGTGCCCACAGTGGTGGCCATGGCCGAACGTCAAAGCAACTTTGACGGCTATGTCGCACTCGGCTGTATTATCCGTGGTGAAACAACGCATTACGATACGGTCTGCAATGACAGTAGTCGGGCTTTGTCGCTGTTGGGCCTGCAAGGCGCCTGCATTGGTAACGGCATTCTGACCGTCGAGAACATGGATCAGGCGCAAGCCCGCGCCAACCCTGCCGACCAAAACAAAGGTGGCGGTGCCGCTGCTGCCGCCCTTCACCTGATCGCCTTGTCGCGCCGCTGGTCCAGCGCCCGCAAAGGTATCGGCTTTCGCCCGCCCGAGGATAGCTTTCGCGCATGACCAAGACTGACCCCAAAAAAGACCAAAAGAAGCAAATGAAATCTGCCGCGCGGCTTTACGCGGTGCAGGCCTTGTTTCAGATGGAAACCTCAAACCAAACCGTCGAGGCCGTTCAGCGCGAGTTTGAAAACCACCGCTTTGGCGCCGTTTATGATGGCGATGAAATGGCCGAAGGCGATGTGACCCATTTTCGTGCATTGGTAAACCATGCGGTGAACCGGCAGGCCAAGATTGACCAGATGACTGACCGTGCTTTGGTCGCGAAATGGCCAATCGACCGGATCGACCCGGTTTTGCGCGCTTTGTTCCGTGCGGCGGGGGCCGAACTGGTTGAACTGGCAACGCCGCCAAAAGTGGTGATTACGGAATTCGTTGACGTGGCCAAGGCCTTTTTCCCTGAAGGCAAAGAGCCGAAGTTTGTAAACGCCGTGCTCGATCATATGGCACGCGAGGCCAAGCCCGAGGCGTTTCAAACGACATAGGCCGCGACAAATGGCCATTTGGACTTATGGCCCCTTCGTGCTAGATTTGCGTCAGCAACTAAGGGGCCTGCCATGCCGAAACTGATCCGTCTGTATATCGTTAACGTTGCCATCGGCTTTGCAATCGCCTTGGCATTCGTTTCGGCAATCGTCTTCTTTGACGTCGCAAATCTGCGGCATTTGGTGCTGGAAACCGAGATGGGCTGGCTGGCCTTTATCATGATGGTGGTTTTCAATGGCATCGTATTCGCGGGCGTCCAGTTTGCCTATGCGGTGATGTCGCTGGCCGAAAAAGATGACACGCCCAAAGGCGGCAAAAAACAAACTATCATGGCTGAATTGGCCCCTGTCCGTGTCGCTGCCCAAACAGGCGCGAAAAGGCGGTAAAAGTGGCGGGAACCGCAGCAGCCGTGCCTGCGTGAATTTCCCGAGAGCCTGAGTTTTCAGGTGGTCGCCAGATACTTGGACCAGGATCCAAACAGAGCCAGCTCCCTCGGAGATGCTTATGGGCCACTGGAAATGTGCTGATCACGAACCGAGCAGAACCCGCCACCCAAACAGATAGGCCTGATCGCCACTTATATCAAGGGCGATACCGCCCCTCAATGCGGCGTGCACCTGTTTCTCGATCACGTCTGCGCCATGGCTTTCTTTTCGGCAAAAATATCCTCGGGGGGAATTGCCGCAAGGCAAGGGGGGCTGAAAGCCCCCGCTACAGTGGCCGCAATGCAAGCCTGCTACCCAGTATCGCCCGCAACGCAAGCACAGCCATCCCCCCAAAAGGCAGCGCCACCGGGCTGCCAATCAACCCACCCGCAACCGCCCCCGCAACCAAGCCTACCAAACCAGCGCTTAGCCAGCCAAACCAGCCATCGCGCAACAATAACCAGACCAAGGGCAAGGCCAACAGCCAGCCTACCCATGAAAACAGTGGCGAAAACACCAGCAAATAAACCAAACCATACAGCGGTAGCTGTATTTCGGCCGGTACCAAGCCTTTGCCCGCAATCAGCAAAGCCGCCAGTATCCAGCCCAACACACAAGGCGCACCCCAAGCAAACGCGATGCTGCCAAACAAAACCGACTTCGGTACGGGCCGTTGTGCGGCAGAGCGCAAAAGCGTCACGTGGCCGAGCCTCCGACGGTCAGCCCTCCGATCAACAGTGTTGGTTGCCCGACTCCCACTGGCACCCATTGCCCCGCTTTGCCGCAATTGCCAATTCCGGGGTCCATTGCCATATCATTGCCGATGGCGCGGATTTTTTGCAACGCAGTGGCGCCATCACCGATCAGGGTCGCCCCTTTGACCGGCGCGCCGATCTTGCCGTTTTGAACGCGATATGCTTCGGTGCAGGAAAACACGAATTTGCCGTTTGTGATATCAACCTGACCACCGCCAAAACCCACGGCATAGATGCCATCCTTCAGGCTGGCCACGATCTCAGCGGGGTCGGTGGTGCCGCCCAGCATATAGGTGTTGGTCATGCGCGGCATCGGAATATGCGCGTGGCTTTCGCGCCGTCCGTTGCCGGTTGGTGCAACCCCCATCAGCCGCGCGTTCTGGCGGTCTTGCATATAGCCGACCAGCTTGCCGTCATCGATCAGCACATTGCGCTGGCTGGGCGTGCCTTCATCATCAAAACTGATGCTGCCACGGCGGTCGGGGATGGTGCCATCATCCAGTACCGTCACCCCTTTGGCCGCGATCTGTTGCCCCATCAAACCGGCAAAGGCCGACGTTTTCTTGCGGTTGAAGTCGCCTTCCAACCCGTGGCCGATGGCCTCATGCAGCAAGATGCCGGGCCAGCCGGCGCCAAGTGCCACGTCCATGATACCTGCAGGTGCGGGAACCGCGTCGAGGTTTACCAATGCAATCCGCAAGGCTTCGCGGGCAAGGGCCTGCCAATGCGAAGGTTCCATCAGGCGGGCAAGGCCATAGCGGCCGCCTCCGCCCATGCCGCCTGATTCGCGGCGGCCGTTCTGTTCGATGATGACCGAGATATTCAGTCGCGCCATCGGACGGATATCGGACAGGCGCAACCCTTCCGGACGCAGGATTTCGACCTCTTGCAGGCCTGCCGCGATGGTGGCTGACACTTGGATGATGCGCGGATCAAGCGCGCGGGTATAGGCGTCAATTTCGCGTAGGATGTCGATTTTACCTGCAAATGTCGCATCGGCCATCGGGTCGGCATCGGTATACAGCTTTTGATTCGTGCCTTTGGGCGCATCGGCCAGCGTGCCGCCGCCATTTCCCACGGCCAGACGCGCGGTATCCATTGCACGCCGTAGCGCTGCTTCGGAAATTTCGGTCGAATGGGCATAGCCTGCCACCTCGCCGCGCACGGCGCGCAGGCCAAAGCCCTCGGATGCGTCATAGCTGGCGGTTTTCACGCGGCCGTCATCCAAAACGATTGCCTCGGACCGCTTTCGTTCAAGAAAAAGTTCTCCGTCATCGGCGCCTGATGTGGCTTGACGCAGCAAATCGAGGGCCTTTGCTTCGTCAAGATGCGACTCAAAGGGGCGGAAAGGGGCGTCTGTCATTGAAAAGTCCTTGATTTACATCAAACGGCGTCGCTATGACGCAATGGTTTCTCTTGTTGTTACGGCCTTAATATGGTTTCACCAACACTAGAAACAACGGGATTCTGCCTAAGAGTCGGGCAAGCCTAAAAATGCAGGCTATAAAGAGCCGCGTAACGAACGGGATATGCATATGCGCATGATGACAGGTCTTTCCGGCATTGCCGCGAGTTTTGGAACAGTGATTGCGGCCGGAATGGCCGCAGCACAAGAGGGCGGCTTGGTTGGCAAGCCAGTGGCCGGGGGAACCGGTTTTCAGGTTGCCGCGACTGAGCTGGCACGCGATGTGCACAGCCTTGACCACTTTTTGTTGGTAATTATTGGCGTAATCACATTGCTCGTGACGACCTTGCTGCTGGTTGTTGCTTTCCGGTTTAACCAAAAGCGCAACAAAGTGCCTGCAACGTTCACCCATAACAGCCCGCTGGAAGTGGCGTGGACCTTGGTTCCGATTGTGATCCTGGTGTTTATTGGTGCGTTTTCTCTGCCCGTTCTGTTCAAGCAGCAGGAAATTCCGGCAGCGGATGTGACTGTAAAGGTCACAGGCAACCAGTGGTATTGGAGCTATGAATACCCCGATGAAGGCGTTGCCTTTGACAGCTTCCTGATCGGTGATGGCAAAGTCATGAACGCCGAGGTTGAGGCCGAGTTGAAAGAAGCGGGCTACACCAAGGATGAATTCTTGCTGGCGACCGATACCGCGATGGTTATTCCGGTAAACAAGACGGTTGTTGTGCAGCTGACCGGCGCTGATGTTATCCATGCGTGGATGGTTCCGGCGCTTGGCGTGCAATCTTCGGCTGTACCGGGTCGTTTGAACCACCTGTGGTTCAAGGCCGATCATATCGGGACCTATTTTGGCCAGTGCACCACGCTGTGCGGCAAGGACCATGCCTATATGCCGATCACTGTAAAAGTGGTTTCCGAGGCGGATTATGCTGCTTGGTTGGCAAAAGAAAAGACAGCAAGCCTTGGCGGCGTTCAAGCCGTGAAAGTTGCGTCGAACTGATAGCGACGGGAAGGGGCCAGCGGCCCTTTCCCTTTTTCTTGTCGGGGCGGTGGCCCTGCGGATGAAAGACCAAAGGACTGTGACTATGCCTGATGCACACATAATTGACCAAACGGGAGAGGCGGGGTTCGGCGATTACGTCGCGCTGCTGAAGCCGCGTGTGATGTCGCTGGTGGTCTTTACGGCGCTGGTTGGTGTTCTGGTCGCGCCGGGAACGGTGCATCCGTTTGTCGCGATGACCTCGATCTTGTTTATTGCGCTGGGGGCAGGGGCCTCGGGTGCGCTGAACATGTGGTGGGATGCCGACATCGACGTGATTATGAAGCGCACGGCCAAGCGGCCAATTCCTGCGGGCAAAGTGCAACCGAGAGAGGCGCTGGGTTTTGGCTTGGCATTGTCGGGCATTGCTGTCGTGATGCTGGCGCTGGCCGCGAACCTGCTGGCGGCGGCGCTGCTGGCCTTTACAATTTTCTTTTATGCCGTTGTCTATTCGATGTGGCTGAAACGCTCGACCCCGCAGAACATTGTGATTGGTGGGGCGGCGGGTGCCTTTCCGCCCATGATCGGCTGGGTGGCGGTAACGGGCAGCGTTTCCGTTGAAGCGGTGTTGATGTTCATGCTGATTTTCATGTGGACGCCACCGCATTTCTGGGCTTTGGCGCTGTTCATGAACGAAGATTACAGCAAGGCCGGCGTGCCGATGCTGACGGTGACGCATGGCAAGAAGGTCACGCGAAACCATATTCTGGTCTATACGATCGCCTTGGTGCCCTTTGCGATTGGCGCGGGATTTACCTCTATCGGCGGGCCGGTGTATCTGGCGGTATCTGCCTTGCTGAACGCGGGCTTCCTTTGGGGCGCGTGGCGGATTTGGCGGCGCGATGAGGTGCAGGCCGAGGCGGATAGCTATGCCGTTGAAAAGCAGGTCTTCAAGTTCTCGCTGCTCTATCTGTTCTTGCATTTTGGCGCGTTTCTGGCTGAGGCCGCATTGAAACCCTACGGGCTTGGAGGCTGGTAACATGGCATTTGACGTTGAACATGAGCTGCACAAGCGCCGCCTTGGGCGCAACGTGGGCCTTGGCCTTGTGTTGCTGGCCTTTGTGGCGTTGGTATTCGGCCTGACGGTGGTCAAGGTGCTAAACATGGGGGATGCCGAAGCTGCGGCATCTGCCAAGACTGTTCAGGTAGCAAAACCATGACCCCGATTCAGAAAACTGCTGCACAGCTTAGCTTTGTCGCCGTGCTGATGGTCTCTTTGTCTTTTGCGGCGGTGCCGTTTTACAACTGGTTTTGCAAGGTGACGGGCTTTGCCGGCACGACGTCTGTGGCAAGCCAAGGGTCGGATGTTATTCTGGACCGGACCATGAAAATCCGCTTTGATGCCTCATTGGAACGCGGAATGCCGTGGGAATTCAAGCCCATGCAAAACACGATGGATGTGCGGATCGGCGAAACGGGCCTTGCGTTTTATGAGGCTTATAACCCGACCGATCATGCCGTCGCAGGGCAGGCCAGCTATAACGTTACCCCCGACACAGCGGGTGGCTATTTCACCAAGATCGCCTGTTTTTGCTTTACCATGCAGGTGTTGCAACCCGGTGAGCGTGTGCAAATGCCTGTGACATTTTTCGTAGACCCCGAGATCGTCAATGATTCCGAGGGGAAATATGTTCATGAAATCACGCTATCCTACACATTTCATGAAGCAGAATTGCCGGTGGGAGAGCAAGCAGCCCTTGCCCCGACCGCACCCGAGAACGTAAACTAAGAAAAACCGACCTGCGCTAAGCGCGGCGTACCTAAAACGAGGGAACGACAACCATGGCCCACGCCAAGAACCACGACTACCACATTCTGCCGCCATCTATCTGGCCATTCATGGGCGCTGCGGGCGCGTTTATCATGCTGTTCGGTGCGGTGCTTTGGATGCATGGCTCGGCCCCATGGATGGGGCTGATCGGCTTTGCCATGGTGCTGTATGTTATGTTCGCGTGGTGGTCCGAGGTGGTGCATGAGGCCATTGTTGGCGACCATACGCCTGTGGTGCGGATTGGTCTGCGCTATGGTTTCATCATGTTCATCATGTCCGAGGTCATGTTCTTTTCGGCTTGGTTCTGGTCGTTCTTCAAGCATGCGATGTACCCGATGGGCCCGCTGTCGCCTGCTGTTGATGGCGTTTGGCCACCAGCCGGGATTGAAACCTTTGACCCATGGCACTTGCCGCTGATCAACACCTTGATTTTGCTGTGCTCTGGCGCGGCTGCAACTTGGGCGCACCATGCGCTGGTCGAAGAAAACAACCGCAAAGACATCAAAAGCGGCCTGATCTTGGCTGTTATTTTGGGCGCGTTCTTTACCGTGTTGCAGGCCTATGAATATTCCCACGCGGCCTTTGGTTTCGCTGGCAATATCTATGGCGCGAACTTCTTTATGGCGACCGGCTTTCACGGCTTTCACGTGTTGATCGGTACGATCTTTTTGTTGGTCTGCCTGATCCGTGTTTACAAAGGGCACTTTACACCCGAGCAGCATATCGGCTTTGAAGCCGCCGCTTGGTACTGGCACTTTGTTGATGTGGTGTGGTTGTTCTTGTTTGCCGCAGTATACGTTTGGGGCCAATGATCCCTAGTCGACGGGCATGAAAAGAGAGGCGCGGGCCGAAAGGGCCGCGCCTTTGGCATTAAAGCAAGTGAGACAGGTTTGATGATGCGGCGGATGATTGTGCCTTTGCTGTTTGGCGTCTTTGGAATCGCGGTTCTGGTGTCGCTAGGCGTTTGGCAATTGCAGCGATTGGCATGGAAAGAGACGGTTCTGGCCGAGATGGATGCGCGGATTGGTGCAGCACCTGTGGCCTTGCCTGCGGCGCCTGATGCGGTGATTGATAAATACTTGCCGGTAAAGGCATCGGGGGCGCTAACCGGTGAAGAGCTGGACGTTCTGGTCAGCCGCAAGGATTTCGGGGCGGGGTATCGCGTGATTTCGGTCCTTGAGACTGACACGGGCCGTCGCGTGTTGGTGGATCGCGGGTTCTTGGTAGATGACGCACGCGGGGTCCCGCGCGAAGTGCGGGCGTTGGAGGTTGAGGGCAATCTGGTTTGGCCTGATGAGGTTGACAGCTATACCCCGCCGCCGGACCCCCGCTCCGGGGTTTGGTTTGCCCGCGACCTGTCGGCGATGGCCGCAGCGCTGAAAGCCGAGCCACTGCTGATTGTTGCCAAATCGGAAACAGGTGATGGAATCGAACCGATGCCGGTGGATAGCTCGGCGGTTACGAATGATCATTTAAACTATGCGATTACGTGGTTTTTGCTTGCGCTGGTCTGGGCGGGGATGACAGGCCTGCTTCTGTGGCGTATGAGGCGGAACGCGGAATAGGGAGTCATTGCAATGCGGTATATCTCAACCCGGGGGCAGGCCCCTGTTTTAAGCTTTTCGGAAGCGATGATGACCGGGCTTGCGCGTGACGGTGGGCTGTATGTGCCGGAAACCGTACCGGTCATGGACAAGGCCGATATCGCGGCATTGGCGGGGCTGCCCTATGAAGAGGTGGCATTTCGGGTGATGTGGCCGTTTTTGGGTGACACCTTTGCCGAGGATGAATTTCGCAACCTGATCGCCAAGGCCTATGCCGGTTTTGGCCATGAGGCGCGGGCGCCTTTGGTGCAGTTGGGGCCCAATCATTTCTTGCTAGAGCTGTTTCACGGCCCGACCTTGGCGTTCAAAGATTTCGCGATGCAGTTGATCGGCCAGATGATGCAGGCCGCCTTGGCCAAATCGGGTGAGCGGATCACGATTGTCGGTGCGACCTCGGGCGATACCGGGTCGGCCGCGATGGAGGCGTTTCGCGGGTTGTCGAATGTGGATGTGTTTATCCTTTATCCGCATGGTCGGGTGTCTGAGGTGCAGCGCCGTCAGATGACCACGCCGGTTGAGGCAAACGTGCGCGCGATTGCGATGGATGGCGATTTTGACGATTGTCAGGCCCGCGTTAAAGATATGTTCAATGATTTGGCATTCCGTGACGGGGTGCGTCTGGCTGGGGTAAACAGTATCAACTGGGCGCGGGTTTTGGCGCAGGTTGTGTATTATTTCAGCTCGGCGATCAGCCTAGGTGCGCCGCATCGCAAAGTTAGCTTTACGGTGCCAACTGGGAACTTCGGCGATATTTTCGCGGGCTATATCGCGCGGCAGATGGGTTTGCCGATTGAGCAATTGGTGATTGCGACGAACCAGAACGACATTCTGGACCGTGCAATGAAAACGGGTGCCTATAAGACCGACGGGGTGAAGCCGTCGATCAGCCCGTCGATGGATATTCAGGTCTCGTCGAACTTTGAGCGGGTGTTGTTTGATGCCTATGGCCGCGATGGCGCGGCTGTTTCGGCCTTGATGGCCGAGCTGAAGGCTGGCGGGTTTACGATTTCGCAAGGGGCGCTGGAATTGTTGCGCGAGCAGTTTGCTTCGGGGCGCTGCGATGAGGATGAAACCCGCGCGACGATTCGCAGTGCCTTTGCTGCAACGGGCGAGGTGCTTTGCCCGCATTCGGCGGTCGGGGTTAAGGTAGCGGCCGAGCATCTGGGGGCGACCCCGATGATTACCCTTGCCACGGCGCATCCGGCAAAATTCCCCGATGCGGTTGAGGCGGCTATGGGCAAACGGCCCTGCTTGCCCGTGCGGATGGCCGATTTGTTTGACCGGGATGAACGTGTGACGCGCTTGCCAAATGATCTTGCTGCGCTTCAGGCGCATATCCGCGAAGGGATTGCCAATTGACCAGCCGCCTGACGACCTTGCCAAACGGGTTTCGCATTGTGACCGAAGCGATGCCCGGCCTGCAATCTGCCAGTGTCGGCATCTGGATTACAGCAGGCGGCCGGCATGAGCTGGCCGAGGAAAACGGCATTGCGCATTTTCTGGAGCATATGGCGTTCAAGGGAACCGAAAAGCGTAGCAGCTTGCAGATTGCCGAGGAAATTGAGGATGTTGGCGGGTTTATAAACGCCTATACCAGCCGCGAAATGACGGCCTATTACGCGCGCGTGCTGAAAGATGACGTGGCGCTGGCGCTGGATGTCATCGGCGATATCGTGTTGAATCCGGTTTTTGACCCCAAAGAGATTGAGATCGAACGCCATGTGATTTTGCAGGAAATCGGGCAGGCGTTGGATACGCCGGATGATATCGTTTTCGACTGGCTGCAAGAAGCCTGCTACCCTGACCAACCCTTTGGCCGCACGATTTTGGGGCCAGCCGAACGGGTTTCCAGCTTTAGCCGCGCTGATTTGACCGACTTTGTCGCCAAGCATTACAGCCCCGACCGGATGATCCTTTCGGCTGCAGGTGCGGTGGACCATGACGCGATTGTCGCACAGGCTGAAGCGTTGTTTGGTGGCCAAAAGGCGGTGGGCGGCGGGCTTATTCAACCGGCACAGTTCAAGGGGGCCGAGCGGCGGGAAAACAAGGCGCTAGAGCAAGTGCATTTCGCGCTGGCCTTTGACGCGCCGGGGTATCGCTCGCCCGATGTCTATACCGCGCAGATTTATGCGATGGCATTGGGGGGCGGCATGTCGAGCCGGTTGTTCCAAAAGGTGCGTGAAGAACGTGGGCTTTGCTATTCGATTTTTGCGCAATCGGGCGCCTATGAAGATGCCGGCCAGATTACGATCTATGCGGGCACGTCCGAGGAAGAAATCAGCGATCTGACCGCAATCACTTTGGATGAATTGAAACGCGCCAGCAGTGATATGTCCGAGGCCGAGGTGGCCCGCGCAAGGGTGCAGTTGAAGGCAGGTTTGCTGATGGGGTTGGAAAGCCCGTCAAGCCGTGCCGAGCGGCTTGCGCGCTTGCTGGCGATTTGGGGCCGCGTGCCGACACCCGAGGAAGCGGTTGAAAAGATTGACGCTGTGACCACCGCTGATGTGCGCCGCTATGCGGGCGAGATGATCGGGGCAGACGTGGCTTTGGCGCTGTATGGTCCCGTTGGCAATGCGCCGGGGCTAGAGGAGATCAAGCGCGGGCTTGCTCTTTGATGTTCGGCTTTCGACGCAAGATTCGCATTGAAACAGAGCGGATGACACTACGCCTGCCTGGCCACAGTGACTGGAATGCCTGGTCTGACCTGCGCGCGGAAAGTGCGGCGTTCCTGACCCCGTGGGAGCCGGATTGGGCACATGACCATTTGTCGCGCCGGTCCTTTACCAACCGTGTGTACTGGGCGGCGCGGGCGCAAACGCAAGGGACGGCCCTGCCGATGCTGCTGGAGCGCCGCGAGGATGGGGCGCTTTTGGGCGCGATCACGCTGGATAACATTCGCCGCGGGCCAGCACAGGCTGCGACAATTGGCTATTGGATCGGCCAGCCCTTTGCGCGGCATGGCTATATGCGCGAAGCATTGTTGGCGATGGTGCACCATGCCTTTGCCCATCTTGATCTAAGCCGTGTCGAGGCTGCGTGCCTGCCCGAAAACAGCGCCTCGCGCGGGGTTTTGGAAAAGACCGGCTTTAAATACGAAGGCGTGGCGCAAAGTTATTTGCAAATCTCGGGGCGGTGGCGAACCCATGTGCTTTATGCCAATTTGCGCAATGACCGACGGGGGCGCACAACTGCGGGGTTGTAACTTGCAAGGCTTTTCCTGCCTTATCAGTGGTTCATACAGGAGTTGACTATGCTGAACCCCGCCGATCCTGCATTTATGGACGCATTGGCTGCGCAGCTGCCAAAAGATACGATCGGTCCGGCTGAGCCGAGATATCTGGTCGATCCGCGCGGGCGCGTAGGTGGCCATGCGGGCGGCGTGGCGCGGCCACGTACAGTGCAGGACGTGTCCTTGATCGTCAAAGCATGTAACGCGGCGCGGGTTGGCGTGGTGCCGTTTGGCGGTGGCACGGGCCTGGTGCTGGGGCAGGTGATGGACGCGGGGCCGTTGCCTTTGGTTTTATCGCTGGAACGGATGCGGGCGGTGCGTAGTGTGCATCCTGCCGAAAATGTGATTGTGGTTGAGGCAGGTGCGACTTTGGCCGAAGTCCAAGCTGCGGCCGACGCTGTTGGCCGGCTGTTTCCGCTGTCGCTGGCCAGTCAGGGTACGGCGCGGATCGGCGGAAACCTGTCAACCAATGCGGGCGGCGTGAATGTGCTGCGCTATGGCAACACGCGCGATCTGTGCCTTGGCCTAGAGGCGGTGCTGCCGGATGGCAGCATTTGGCATGGGTTAAAGCGGTTGCGCAAAGACAATACCGGCTATGACCTGCGCAATCTTTTGGTGGGGGCCGAAGGCACGCTGGGGGTTATCACAGCGGCAAGCCTGAAGCTGGCGCCAATCCCGGCGGCGATGGGAACGGCGCTGATGGTGCTGCCAAGCCCCGCAGCCGCGCTCGAGCTGTTGGCACTGGCTCAGTCGCGCCTGGGGGGGCTGGTCTCGGCCTTTGAACTGATTTCGGGAATGGGGCTGGCCTTTCTGGCCGAAACCATGCCAAATCAACGCCAACCCTTTGATCTGGCGCCGGAATGGATGGTGTTGATTGATGTCGGATTGCCCGACGGTTTGAACCCTGATGAGGCGTTGGAAGGCCTGTTTGCGGCGGCGTTTGCCGCGGACTTGGTGCAAGACGGGCTTATCGCGCAATCGCAGGCGCAAAGGGCCGATTTTTGGTCCGTGCGCGAAAACATCCCCGAGGCCAACCGCCGCATCGGGTCAATCTCAAGCCATGATATCGCCCTGCCTCTGGGCGAGATTGCTGATTTTATTGCAGAGGCTGGCCCCGCGCTGGCCAGCTTGGGCGATTGGCGGATCAATTGCTTTGGCCATCTGGGCGACGGCAATTTGCACTACAATGTCTTTCCCCCGCTGGGCCATTCGCGTGATCCCTATATGGCGCAAGCCAAAGCGATCAAGACCATCGTACATGACATGGCGCATGCTCGTGGCGGCTCGGTCAGCGCCGAACATGGTATCGGGCGGCTAAAGGTCGACGATCTTGAAACATATGGCGATCCCGCAAAACGGGCAGCGATGCGCGCGATCAAAGCAGCGCTTGATCCGAACGGAATTATGAACCCCGGCGCAGTTTTGCGAACAACCGGCTGATTTCATCTTGGTTCAAATACCTAAGTCCGTCAGCAGTCCCACGACCGCAGGCGCAGGACACGTCCTAAAAGTGGCGTACCTACCCGCGCATGAAAATGCCCTGCCGGGGTGTACCGGCAGGGCTGGGGTTGGGGTTAGGTGGTCACGTGTTTTGCAAGCAGCGACCAGTTTCCCGGTTCCTTATGTCTAATGTGATTCCCTTACCAAAGGATTACCGGATTGTGCTTATTTCCCGCCAAAGGAACACAGCGCATGTACGTCCATGCCCATTTTCTCAAGCTTGGTACGTCCGCCCAGATCTGGCAAATCGACAATAAAGGCGCAGCCGATTACCTCGGCCCCCAGACGTTCGATCAGCTTGATTCCAGCTTCGGCCGTGCCGCCGGTGGCCAGCAAGTCATCGACCAGCAGCACCTTTTCACAGGGTTTGAAGGCATCATCATGTACCTCGACCACGGCCTGGCCATATTCCAGCGTATAGTCCTGGCTGATGGTGCGGCCAGGCAGCTTGCCTTGTTTGCGGATCGGCACAAAACCGGTCGATAATTGATGCGCGATAGCACCACCAAGGATAAAGCCCCGCGCCTCAAGTCCGGTCACCTTGTCAATCTGCGTACCGGCATAAGGTGCCAGCAGTTGGTCAATCGCCATGCGAAAGCCGCGCGGGTGGGCAAAAAGCGTGGTCACATCGCGAAACATGATACCTTTATGCGGAAAGTCATTGATGGTGCGGATATAGTCTTTGACGGCTTTGGTCATGATTGGCCTTTGTTGCACGGAATTCGGATCAAAGAACGCGGCCTGCGACGGCATCAAGTTTGGCCAACAGGTCGGGGTCGCGGGCTGAGGGCGCGGTCATGATCGCATGGTCAAGCGCACGGTCACAGCCGTGCAGGCATGCTGCGCGCGCCGCGCCCAGCAATGCAGGAAGCCCCGCGATCATTGCTTTGGCTTGGCCGGAATTGGCGGTCAGCGTGGCGATCACCTGCGCCACATCCACCGCGCCATGGCTTTCATGCCAGCAATCATAGTCAGTGACCATTGCCACGCTGGCGTAGCACAGCTCGGCCTCGCGTGCGAGTTTGGCCTCGGGCATGTTGGTCATGCCGATCACGTCTGCGCCCCACTCTCGGTAGAGTTTCGATTCGGCCAGCGTGGAAAACTGTGGCCCCTCCATCGCCAGATAGGTGCCGCCCTGATGCACGCGCACGCCGGTCGCCGCTTGGGCGCAGGCTGTGGACAGGCGCGGGCAGGTGGGGTGGGCTACCGATACATGTGCCACGCAACCCGTTCCAAAGAAAGACTTTTCCCGCGCGAATGTGCGGTCGATGAACTGATCGACGATCACAAAGTCGCCCGGCGCGTAATCTTCGCGCAGCGACCCGCAGGCGGAAACCGAAATAACATCGGTGCAACCCAGGCGTTTGAGCGCGTCGATATTGGCGCGATATGGCACATCGGTGGGCGACAGCCGGTGGCCGCGGCCGTGGCTGGGCAAAAACGCCATCTGAACGCCGCCCAACCGGCCCGTCAGAACCTGATCAGACGGTTGGCCCCAAGGCGTTTCAACCTTGACCCAAGATGCGTCTTCCAATCCGTCGATTTCATATAGGCCCGAGCCGCCGATCACACCGATCATCGTTTTCATCATATTAACCTTGGCTGGCCAAACTGCATTGATTGACAGGTTAGTCGCCAAGTGACGGGCGGGAAAGGGCAAAAAAACCGGTTGCGCAACAGAAAGGATTAGGGTTTGCATGCAAAGCCCCAAAGCAGTTTTGGGCACCAAAGGCGGAGGGTGCAGGTTTGTACCGGCTGGAGCAAGAGACCAAGGCAGATTGGTGGGAGGTCGAGGGCCTTTACGATCTGTGCTTTGCGCCGGGGCGGACGGCGCTGTCTTCGTATCGGTTGCGCGACGGCGTGCCGACGATAGCCGAGTTGTGCCTTGTTTTGCGCGATGCCGACGGGGTTTTGGCGGCGGCAATCCGGTTTTGGCCGGCTTTGGTGGGCGGTCAGGATATTCTGCTGTTGGGCCCGATTGCCGTGCATCCAACGCGGCAGGGCGAAGGGCTGGGGGCATTGCTGATGACCGAAAGTCTGGCGCGGGCAGAGCGATTGGGCTGGGCGCGGGTGCTTTTGGTGGGCGATGCGCCCTATTACCAGCGTTTTGGCTTTGCCAAATTGCAAGGCGTTGTCATGCCGCCGCCGACCAACCCTGATCGCGTTTTGGGGCTGGCGTTGCAAGAGGGGGCGTGGGACGGCGTCACGGGCGATGTTATGCGGGCCTCGACCTAAGCTAAGGGGTCGCTTCTGTCCGACTTGTTTTGCCCCGTTCTGCGCATTACTTTGGCAGGATGGAGCAAGATGTCACCTACCCTGTGCCAAGCGAACCTATCCCTGATCCGGGGCTAGAGATTGCCTTGCTCGCCGCGCGGCAGCGGCGGGCCAATGGTTTGCTGATGCGGGTCATTAACAAGTTTGGTGGCCAGATCGAAGGTCAGATGGCGCATTTGCCCAAAGGTCTGCGCCAACAGATTGAACGCGTGACGACCGAGGCGCTGACCCGCGCAGTTACGGTTGCAGGCCACGGAAAGCATGCGCCTGATTTAGGCCCACGCGCCGCACCCGCGCTTGCGGCCTTTACCGGCGCATTGGGTGGCGCGGGTGGGGTTATGACGGCTTTGGCCGAGTTGCCGGTGACGATCACCGTGATATTGCACGCAATTTTGCGCGCGGCCGAGGCAGAGGGCTTTGATACCAACTTACCAGAGGTGCGGGCCGAAGCATTGCGGGTGTTGTTGGCCGGTGGCCCTATGGATGATGACGACGGCATCAACACCTCATTTATCAGCGCGAGGATGGCGCTATCTGGCCCCGCTGTGCACAAGTTGCTGGCCAAAATCGTGCCCAAGTTTGCCGCTGTGCTTAGCCAAAAGCTGGCTGCGCAGGCGGTGCCGGTATTGGGGGCTGTGACGGGCGCGGGGCTGAACGCGGCCTTTTTAACGCATTACCGCGAGCTGGCGCATATTCGGTTTGCTCTGCTGCGGCTGACGGTTCTGCATGGGGCCGAACCTGTGCGGATGGCTTTTGAGAAAGAGTTGCGGGCGCTGACGATTGCGAAATAGGGTCGCAAGTGTTTTTTGCCCCAGTGTTTTTGCAAATGCAAATTAGGGCGCGAAATGCTTTAATCCTTGATCCCGTAGCGGGCCATCTTATCGGCCAAGGTGCGGCGCGGGATGCCCAAAGATTGAGCCGCGCGCTCTACCGATTGGTTGAAACGGTCAAGTGCAGCCGAAATTTCGCGGGCCTCATATTCAGCAATCCGCTCGGGCAGGGTCTGGGCCTGAGAGACGTGTGGCACCGACGGGCCGAGGCCAAGCGCCAGACGTTCAGCCGCGGTTTTCAATTCTCGGACATTGCCGGGCCAGTCATGGCGCTGCAGATCACGGCGCAAAGAGATGCCAATATCGGGCGCGCTGCGGCCATAAAGGCGGGCGGCAAGATTGGCGTAATGGGCAAAAATTAACGTGATGTCGGGGCCAAGCCCGCGCAAAGGCGGCAGGCACAACTCGGCACCATTCAGGCGATAGAACAAGTCGGCGCGAAAGCGGTTTTCGGCAATGGCCTGTCGCAGATCGGTTTTCGCAGTGGCTATGATGCGCAGATCCAGCGGGCGCAGGCGGTTTTCACCCAGCCGTTCGATATGACGTTCCTGCAGCGCGCGTAACAGCTTGGCCTGCACTTGCATCGGCATAGCCTCAATTTCATCCAGAACCAGCGTGCCGCCATTGGCCGCCTCAAGCTTGCCCGGCTTTTCAATCGCCCCCGGAAAGGCAGCGGCGGCATGGCCAAAAACCTCTAGCTCGAACAGGGATTCGGGCAGGGCGGCGCAGTTTAGCGCGATATAAGGGCCAGTGGCGCGGAGGCTGGCGGCATGAAGGGCGCGGGCGCACAGTTCTTTGCCGGTGCCGGTTTCGCCCGTCAGGATGACGTCGATATTCAGCGGCGCAATGGCAGAAATCTGTTCACGCAGTTTCACGAGAGCGGCACTTTCACCCAGAATGGAATCGGACTTTTGCGACAACTCGGATTGCAGGCGCGCCAGTTCGGCCCGCGTGGCCTGCGCGCGCAAGGTGCGGTTTAATACCGACAACAGATGCTGCGCGTCGTAAGGCTTTTCCAGAAAATCCTCGGCCCCCGCCTGAATGGCCCGAACGGCCGCAGCGACATCGCCATGGCCGGTCAACATAATCACCGGGATGTCGGCGTCCAATGCCGCCACGGCCTCGGTCAGCGCCATGCCATCCATTCCCGGCATTCGCAAATCGGTTAGAATTGCCTTGGGCGGGGTATCAGATGCGGCGGCGACAGCATCTTTGGCATGCAGAAAGCCGGTGGCGCTGTGGCCGCCAACCTCGATGAGGTCGCATAGCGCGGCAAGGTGGTCTGCATCATCATCGACGACAAAAACGGTCATATGGGGCCTGTGGTTTGCGGCGTGGGCAGGGTAACGGTGACAGTGGTGCCAGTGCCGATATCAGAGGATATTCTGATTTCGCCCCCAAATTCTTGCACGATGGCCTGGGAAATGGAAAGCCCGAGGCCAAGGCCCTCGCCGGTGATCTTGGTTGAAAAGAAGGGCTCGGTGATGCGGGGCAAGTCGGCAGAGGCGATGCCAGTGCCGGTATCGGTGACACGGATGGTTGTCAGGGCCGCTTGCTCGGCTGTCACGGTGATCCGGGCGTCGGGCTTGCCTTCAACCGCGTCGAGCGCGTTGAGCAGAAGGTTGACGAGAACTTGTTCCATCCGGATAGCACCCGCGCGGACATGAACTGACGCAAGCGGCGCAATAAACTGCGGTGAGACGCCAATCGCCTTGGCGCGTGGCGCGGTAAGTTCAATTGCGTTTTCAATGGCGTGCGAAATGTCTATCAGCGCGAGTTCGCCTTGCTCTTTGCGGCTAAAGCTTTTCAGATGTTTGGTCGTGCGTTGCATACGGCGGATCAGGCCGCGGGCGGTAGCGATACGTGTCTGGGTTTTCTCTTGCCCTGCGGGCAGCGCTATTTCAGCAGCGCCAAGTGTGGCCTCCATTGCCGCCAGAGGTTGGCTGATTTCATGCACGATAGCGGCGGACATACGGCCGAGCGCAGCCATTTTTTCAGAATGGATCAGGCCGTCTTGGGCGGCGCGCAGTTCGGCTTCGGTTTGGCGACGGGCTTGGACCTCATGCGCCAGATCGCGTGTGCGTTCGGTCACCCGCGCCTCGAGCAGTGCGTTTTGGCGCAGGCGCAGGGCCACGAGCTGGCGGCGCTGATTGGCGATTTTGGCCAAACCGGTGGCAAGCAGAGCTAAAAGTGCGGCCCCGAAGGCGGAAAGGGTGGCCGTGGTGGTGACGGGGGCAAGGGGGGCGCCGGTCAGTAAGGTCCAACCGTCATCGGTCAGCGGGCGTGTGCGGATCAGCATCGGGCCTTTGGCCGAAATGGCGTGGTCGGGCGCGGTAAGGATAGCCTGTGATGGTGCCAGATCGACGCCGTCATAGGTACGGGACGCGCGGATGCGTGCAAGGGTTTCGGGGCCAAGCGGCAAGGTGGGGCGGTAGAGCCATTCCGGCGCACCGGACAAAAACGCGACACCATCCTGATCGGTGATGGCCATGGAAAGCCCTGCGCGCGACCATGTGGCCTGAAGCGGGGTCAGGTCTACTTTGACCACCAAAGCGCCACTTGCTGCCCCGTAAGTTACCGGACTGGAGAGGAAGTAGCCAGGCAGGCCAGTCGTGACCCCGATGGCATAGAACCGGCCATGTTGGCCTTGCATCGCTGCCTGAAAATAGGGGCGGAAGCTGTAGTTCTTGCCGACCAGGCTTTGCTCGGTGTCGTAGTTCGAGGCGGCGATTGTGGTGCCATCGGCCCCCATCAGGAACAGCTGCGCCGCCCCCGACATTTGCCCGACCTTGGCCAGATAGCGGTTGGCTATGGCCTGATTTGCGGCGTTTTGCGGCGCGGCCAGCGCGGCGAGGATGCGGGCGTCCTGAGCCGCGATGCCCGGAAGCGAGCCGTAGCGCGCGATTTCGGTTTCAACTGCGCGGGCAGTCAGAATCAAGGATTGGTCAAGCTGGGCGCGCAGGGCAGTCTCGCTTGCGCGGTGGGTGAAGTGATAGGTCAGCAGCGCCGCGCAAAGGGCCAGCGCGAATGCGGCCCATAGCGTGCGCTGACCTGTCAGTTTGGGGCGCATTATCCGGCGTCAAGCAGCTGATCGGCAATATAGCGGCCGATCGGGATGGCCGATGTAGCTGCGGGCGACGGTGCATTGCAAACGTGAAGGCTGTGACGGGTTTGGGCAAAAAGGAAGTCGTCGATGATTTTGCCATTTTCGGCCACGGCCTGCGCGCGCACACCCGATTTATAGGGCGCGAGATCATCCAGCGTGATGCGGGGGCAGTATTTCTGTACCTTTTTCAGGTAGAGGGATTTAAGCAGCGAGGCGCTAAGTTCATCCACGGCTGAGGCCGCGTTTTTGGCAAGCAGTTTCCAAAATCCGGGGTAGGTCAGGGCCGAGGCGAGATCGGCGGCGTTCAGGTTGAATTTGCCATACCCTTCGCGCGCACCGGCCAGCACCGCCGAGGGGCCTACGGTGAAACCGCCGTTCATTTTGCGGGTCAGGTGGACACCGAGGAAGGGGCGCTCGGGGTCGGGGACGGGATAGATGAGGTGTTGGACCAGATCGTCAGGTTGGTTCTTGATCGCGAAATAGTCGCCGCGAAACGGGATGATGCGAAAGGCGATGTCGGCGCCGAAGCTGCGGGCAAGGCGGTCGGCGTGCAGGCCGGCGCAGAACACGGCCTTGCCAGCCGAAAGCGTGCCTTGGCCGGTGTGTAGTGTGACAGATTGCGGCGCTTCGTTACCCCCGGTGACACGGGTGTTAAGGAGGATGTCGCCGCCGCGGCTGGTAAAGATTTCAGCCATTTTCTGCGCGACCAAGCCGAAATCAACGATGCCCGTGGTGGGCGAGAGCAGCGCGCCGGTGGAGGAGATGTTGGGTTCCAAGGTCTGCGCTTCCTTGGCCGAGAGGCGCTCTATCTTGATGCCATTGGCACGGGCGCGCGATTCGAGTGTGGCCATGCGGGTGAGCTCGGCCTCATTCGTGGCAACGATCAGCTTGCCGCAGTTTTGGGTCGGAATGCCGTGTTCGGCGCAGAAATCATGCGAGGCTTGCACGCCGAGGGCGCAGAAACGGGCCTTGAGGCTGCCGGGGGCGTAATAGACGCCGGCGTGAATGACACCCGAGTTGCGGCCGGTTTGATGCAGCGCGGGGCGGGGTTCTTTTTCCAGCAGGGTGATACGGGCCGTAGGGTGGCGCGATTGCAGGTCAAGGGCCGTGGCGAGGCCGACAATACCGCCGCCGGTGATGGCAAAATCTGTTGTTTGGGGCATTATTGGCTCCGGAATTGGGGTTCGTGGCAGGCGCCGGGGGTTTTGCACCCCCGGACCCCCGCAGGATATTTGTACCGAAAAGAATGCGGAAAGGGGTTAGGGACAAGGTTTTATGGTGATGGGTGATCCTGCCTCGGTGCCGAGATCTTGGCAAGCGGTGTCGGTGCAAAAGTGCCAACCTGCGCCGGTGGTGCCGGAGGCGGCGAGGGTGAGTTTGGGGGCGGTGGTGTTGGGAGACCAGACCCACCAGCCATTTTCCAGTTTTGCATCATCGGCAGGTTCCATGCCGGCGCCCGAGCCTTTGATTTTGACGAGGGTTAGGGTGAGAGTTTGGTCGGTAATGCGCCAGTGTTCGACCCAATCGATCTTTTCGACCGAATGGGTCCAGCGGAGGGTAAAGTCGGGGCTGGGGAGGGCGAGCAGGGCCGCCCCCACCATCAGGCAGATGCTCATGCCAAGGCCCGTTTGCGCCACCAAAGAAGGGCTGCAAAGGTTGCGACCAGGGCAAAGCCGAGTTCATCGGTTGCAGGCAATGCTGCAATCAGGGATACGGCGGCGGCGACGGCCAATGCGCGCTCCCACAGGGCAAGCGGGCGGCCAAGCCAGCCGATGACGGCAGCCCCCCAGAGACCAATGGCAAGCACCGCTTTGAGCACGATATAGGCGACGGCCGGGGCAAAGCCGATAGTTTCGGCCAATGGCCCGCCCGGTTGCAGCATCAGAGCAGGCGTATAGACCGCCATGTATGGGATAACAAAGCCGGCCGCCGCGATCTTGACCGCTTGCATCGAGATTTTGAGGCCGCTTTCTTTGGCGATCGGGGCGGCGGCAAAGCAGGCAAGCGCAACTGGCGGTGTAAGGTCAGCCAGAATGCCGAAGTAAAAGACGAACATATGGCTGACGATCAGAGGCACGCCAAGTTCCAATAGCGCGGGGCCGGCGATTGCGCTTGTGATGATGTAGTTGGGGATGGTCGGGATGCCCATGCCAAGGATGATGCAGGTGACCATGGTCAGGATCAGCGACAGGATAAGGCTGTTCTGGCCGACCGAGACGATGAAGCTGCCAAAGGTATTTGCCACACCAGTCAAAGTCATGGTGCCGATGATGATGCCGACCAAGGCGCAGGCGATGCCCACAGGCAGGGCGGTTTTTGCGCCATCGGCCAGCGCATCGCGGCAAATGCCAAGCGTTTCACGCCCACCTTTTTGTGTGGCATTCCACAAGATCAGGACCATGATCGCGGACATGACGACCCAAATACCAAGTTCAAAGAAAGCAGCGGCGATGAGGCCGAGGCCAATCCAGAAGATCACGCGAATGACGCCTTGGGGCAGGTTCAGCACAGCCGAAGCCCCGAGGATGAGCATAACCGTAAGCGCGAGGCCAATAGTGCCGGCAAAAAGCGGCGTGTAGCCGGAAAACAGCAGGTAGACGAGCACCGCGAGCGGCAAAATCAGGTGCCAGCCTTCGCGTAGCGCTTTGCGCGGTGAGGGGAGTTTATCTGCCGAAAGGCCCATGAGATTAGCGCGCCCGGCCTCTAGGTGGACCATCCAAAAGGCTGATGCAAAGTACAAAATGGCGGGAATGAGGGCGGCAGTGACAACTTCGAAATACTCGACCCCAAGGGTTTCGGCCATGATAAAGGCTACAGCCCCCATGACGGGGGGCATCAACTGGCCGCCCATCGACGCCGTTGCCTCGACCCCGCCGGCAAAAGCCGAGCGGTAGCCAAAGGATTTCATTAGCGGGATGGTGAACTGGCCGGTGGTGACCACATTTGCCACGCCCGAGCCGGAAATCGTGCCCATCAGGCCCGAGGACAGCACGGAAACCTTGGCCGGGCCGCCTTGCTTATGACCGACGAGGCCAAGCGAGACATCGGTGAAAAGTTTGATCATCCCGGCTTTCTCAAGGAAGGAACCGAAAAGGATGAAGAGGAAAATATAGGTTGATGAGACGTAAATCGGAATGCCGTAGATGCCTTCGGTGCCAAAAGCCATGTGATCGACGACTTGGGAAAAGTCATAGCCACGATGGTTGAAAGGGCGGGGCAGGTATTGGCCGAACAGGCAATATGACAAGAACAGGCCCGAAATGATTGGCAGCGCCGGCCCCATCAGCGCCCAAGCAGCGGCAAAGACGGTGAACAGCGCAATGCATCCGATCACGATATCCATTGTCAGCGGGTCGCCTGCGCGCATGATCAACGGCACATATTCCCACCATTGATACAGCGCCACGGTAACGCCAAGGGCGGCCATCGCCCAGCCCATGGTGCGGGCAGCAATGGTGCCGCTTTTCATCAATGCAAGCAGCGGAAAGCCCAAAAGGGCAAGAAAGCCGAGGTGAAAGGCGCGGGTAATTTGGCTGGCAAAATCAATCAGATGTGCGGCTGTTGCGATCTGAAAGGCCGAGAAGGCGACGGCAATCCAAAACAGGATACGTCCTTCCATACCTGGCGGAAAGCCAGAGGACAGCGGGTCGTGGTGCGCCACGTCTTGATTTGGTGTATGAGTGTTTTGCATGTTTTGCGCCCTCCCCAGCTGCAAAGACTGGGGCGGCCCCTGTAAACAAGGCCGCCCCTTCGTCGGATTGGTTGGCTTACTTAATCAGACCAACTTCGCGGTAATAACGCTCGGCACCCGGATGCAGCGGGATCGGCATGCCATTTAGTGCGGTATCAAGCGTGATCTGTGCAGCTGATTTATGGGCAGCCACCAGCGTCGGCAGGTTTTCAAACATCAGCTTGGTCATCATATAGGCGGTTTCTTCTGGCACGTCCTCGCTTGTCACAAAGAAGTTCATGACAGCCACTGTCGGCACATCTTCGGTCTGGCCTTCATATGTGCCTGCGGGGATAACGCCGGCAACGAAAGGCGCGCCCAGCTTTTCAACCACATCCACCGGAATAGACACCATCTGCGTCGGCATTGCGGTTGCAAGATCCTTGATCGAGGCTACGCCAACACCCGCAGATTGCAAAGTCGCGTCAAGCTGACGGTTCTTTTGCAGTTCAACCGATTCGGCGAAAGGCAGGTATTCGACTTTGGACATATCGTCATAGCTCATGCCTGCCGCTTCAAGAATCGCGCGGGCGTTCAACTCGGTGCCCGATTTTGGCGCGCCGACAGACAGGCTTTTGCCTTTCAGGTCGGCCAGCGTTTTGATGCCACTGTCAGCCGTTGCCGCGATCTGGATATAGTTTGGATAGGCCGCAGCAATACCGCGCAGTTTTGTCAGCGGAGCTTTAAAGCCGACATCCGCGTTGCCTTCCCAGGCAAATTTCACGGAATCGCCAAGCGCCAAAGCTAATTCGCCTTTGCCTTGCTGCAACAGGTTCAGGTTTTCGACGCTGGCTTTGGTCGATTGAACCTGCGCCTGAACGTTTGGCATTTTCTCGCCATAGAGCGTGGCAAGCGCCGAACCAACGGGGTAATAAACGCCCGAAGTGCCGCCTGTCAGAACGTTAATAAATTCTTGGGCATGTGACGCGGCCGGGGCGGCTGCGATTACAGCACCGGCCAAAAGGCTGCGCAGGGTTGCGGTCATTTTCGACATAGGGTCCTCCTCCAAGGTGTATCGTCACGTCTTAGATTGCGTGATCCAAGGGGAGTGTGGGCCGAATGAGGGGTGATGCTCAATCATTTTCGACATTTTTATCGAATTCAAACTGCAGCAGGCTGCCAAAACCTTGGCGAAATCTCGCCAAGGAAGGGCTTACTTGGCCTGTTCGGCCAGAAATTCCATAACGGCGGGGCGCACCGAAACGCTGCCCTTGGCGCATTCGGCATCTATCACGGCGCGCAGGGCGGCAAGGTCTGTCCGGCGGATCAGGCTTTTGACGGGGCCGATTGACGCGGGGCGCATCGACAGGCTGCGCAGGCCGATGGCCGCAAAGCAAACGGCCTCGATCGGGCGGCCGGCATCTTCGCCGCAAAACGACAGGGTGGTTCCTGCCTCATCGCAACGGGCAATGATCTGGCGGATCAACCCGAGAAATGAAGCGTTCAAACTGTCATAGCGGCGGCGCACGCGTTCGTTTTCACGATCGGCAGCAAAAAAGAACTGCTTTAGGTCGTTGCCGCCGATCGACAGGAAGTCTGTCGCTTTAAAGAAATCAAGAGGGGCAAAGGCAAGGCTGGGGGTTTCCAGCATCGCGCCAATTTCAAGCGTTTCGGGGGTGGGATGGCCAAGATCGGCCTCACGCTTAACCTGCGCCATAACATAGGCGCGGGCGTCGAGATATTCCTCATACTCGGCGATAAAGGGAAACATGATCGACAAAGGCCGGCCAGCTGCCGCACGAATAAGCGCCTGCGCCTGCATTTGCAGCACACCGGGTTTATCAAGCCCGACACGGATCGCGCGCCAGCCCATCGCGGGGTTGGGCTCATCCTGCGGTTTCATATAGGGCAACACTTTGTCGGAGCCGATATCAAGCGTGCGAAAGGCAACGCGGCGGCCTTTGGCGGCATCCATCACGCGGGCGTAAAGGCGCGCCAATTCATCACGTTTGGGCATCTTGTTGCGGATAAGGAACTGCAATTCGGTGCGAAACAGGCCAACACCATCAGCGCCCGAACTTTCAAGGCTGGGCAAATCGGCCATCAGCCCCGCGTTCATTTGCAGGCTGATTTTCTGACCGTCGAGCGATTGCGCAGGTTTGTCGCGCAAATCGGCATAGCGCAACTGCGCCTGCGTTTGCATGGCGATTTTGTCGCGAAAAGCCGCGGCGACCGATTCTTCGGGCCGCAAATGCACAATGCCCTGATCGCCATCCACCAGGATTGCGTCGCCGTTCAACGCCTGTACGACCACGCCTTCGGCATGGATCACCAATGGAATTGCCAGCGCGCGTGCAACAATCGCTGCATGCGAGCCGACCGAGCCTTCGGATAGCACAACGCCGCGCAGGCTGCGGCCATATTCCAGCAGCTCGGCAGGGCCGATGTTGCGGGCCACGAGCACCGGGTTTTCAGGCAGCGCAGCACCGGTATCACGGCCTTGGCCGGTCAGAATGCGCAAAAGCCGGTTCGATAGGTCATCCAAATCATGCAAACGGTCGCGCAGATAGGCATCGGGCACCTGAGATAGCCGCGCTCTGGTGGCGGATTGCTCTTTTTCTACGGCGGCTTCGGCGGAAAGGCCGGCTTGGATGTCTTCCTCCATCCGGCGCAACCAGCCGCGCGAATGGGCAAACATGCGATAAGCTTCAAGAACCTTTTTCTGCTCTTTATCAAGGCTTTGTGCGGCCAAAAGGTCATCAACCGACACCCGCAACTCGCCCACGGCGGCGCGAATGCGCGTCAGCTCGACCTCGGGGTCATCAGCAACAGGGTTGGTGACAACCACGCGGGCCTCATGCAGCCAGACCTGACCTTCGGCGGTGCCTTCCTGCCCAGTGGTGCCGCGAAACATAACGGGCTGTTTGTGCAACGCCCCCAATGCAGCGCCGTCGCCAAGAAAAGCGCCAAGTTCGGTCATCTCGGCCAAAACCATGGCGACGACTTCCAGCGCGTAAACTTCATCATCCGAAAACTGGCGGGCAGCTTTGGATTGCACGACCAACACGCCCAGCTTTTCGCCAACCCGTTGGATAGGCACACCAAGGAACGAAGAGTAAATCTCTTCGCCGGTTTCGGGCATAAAGCGAAAGCCTTTTTCCGACGGGGCATTGGCGGTGTTTACGGGCACGGCTGTACGGGCCACGCGGCCCACAAGCCCCTCACCCAGACGCAGTCGGGTTTGGTGTACTGATTCCGCCAGCAAGCCTTCGGTGGCGCAAAGCTCCAGAGTTCCTGCATCGCGAAACAGGTAGATCGAGCACACTTCGGTTAGCATCGAATCTGCAATCAGATGTGTAACCCTGTTCAGACGTTCTTGGCCTTGACCCGGTTCGGCAAGGCTGTCGCGCAAGCGCTTCAATAGCTTGCGACTGTCGCTTTCACTACGTTCCGGCATGATCCCCCTGTGTGGACGGCGGCTTAGCCCGCTTTATCCAATTCAAAGGCATCATGCAGGGCTTGCACGGCAAGTTCCATATATTTCCGGTCAATCAGCACCGAGATTTTGATCTCGGACGTGGAAATGACCTTAATATTCACGTTCTCGTTCGAAAGTGCCTTAAACATAGTCGCTGCAACCCCAGCGTGTGACCGCATGCCGATTCCCACGACCGAGATTTTTGCGACATCGCTGTCGACGTTCAATTCTTCAAAGTCGATCGATTTCGCGGCCTTGGCATCTTCCATCGCTTTGCAAGCGCGGGCAACTTGGTTGACCGGGCAAGAAAAGGTCATATCGGTAACCGCGCCACCATCGGCTTTTTCTGAAATGTTTTGCACGATCATGTCGACGTTCACACCGGCCTCGGACAAAGGCCCAAAGATCGCGGCGGCTATGCCGGGGCGGTCAGCCACCGTCACAAGCGTGATTTTCGCCTCGTCGCGCGAATAGGCGACGCCAGAAACAACTTTCGATTCCATGATTTCATCCTCGTCACAGACAAGAGTGCCAGAGTTTTCATCGGTTTCCTCAAACGAGGACAGAACCCGCAAACGCACCTTATAGCGCATCGCCAATTCTACCGAGCGGGTTTGCAGAACCTTTGCGCCAAGCGAGGCCAGTTCCAGCATTTCTTCAAATGCGATTTTGTCCAGCTTGCGCGCTTTGTCGGTGATACGCGGGTCGGTGGTATAAATGCCATCGACATCGGTATAAATATCACAGCGCTCGGCACCAAAGGCGGCAGCAAAGGCTACGGCTGTCGTATCCGATCCGCCACGGCCCAGCGTGGTAATCCGGCCTTCCGGCGATACGCCTTGAAAGCCCGCAACGACGGCCACTTTGAAACCCTCGGCAAACTTGGCATTAATGTTTTCAGGCGGAATAGACTTGAACCGCGCCGAGGCATGCGCCGAGGTGGTATTGATCGGCACTTGCCAACCTTGCCAGCTGCGGGCAGGTACATCCATTTCCTGCAGCGTCAGCGCCATCAGGCCTGCGGTGACATTTTCACCCGAAGACACCACAGCGTCATATTCGCGCGCGTCATAAAGCGGCGAGGTTTGTTCAACCCAGCCCACCAGCTCATTGGTCTTGCCCGACATTGCACTGACGATGACGATAACGTCATAGCCGCGCTCTACCTCACGCTTGACCTTCTGCGCTGCATTCTTGATGCGGCTCAGATCGGCAACCGAGGTGCCCCCAAATTTCATCACGAGAAGCGGCATGGATTCCTCCCCCGGCCCCAAAAGTTGGCGCTTCTTATGCGGCTATCCAATCGGGCGCAAGGGGTTGGTGTTGTGCATCGCTGCTGATTTCATCTTGGTCCAAATACCTATAACCCGCAGGCGGCGCCAAGCGCGGCCTTGGGCGTTACAGCGCGCGCCAGCCAATATCGCGGCGGCAAAACCCGCCCGGCCAGTCAATCGCATCTACCATCGCATAGGCGCGGGCGCGTGCGGCGGCCAAATCGTCGCCACGTGCGGTCACGTTCAGCACGCGGCCACCGGTTGCAATGACCGCACCATCCCGCGCAGCGGTTCCCGCGTGAAACACCATATGAAAGCTGTCCTCGGGCAAATCTGGCAGCCCGCCAATCACGCTGCCTTTTTCCGGCGTACCCGGATAGCCATTGGCGGCCATGACGACCGATAAAGCGTGATCCTCGGCCCAGTTCACCTTCGCAGTTGCCAATTCACCCCTGGCACAGGCCAGCAGCAAATCCAGCGCTTGTGCACCCAGTCGCATCATCAGGACCTGGCACTCGGGGTCGCCAAAGCGCACATTATATTCCACCAGCCGCGCATGGCCGTCCTTAATCATTAGGCCGGCATATAGCACGCCCTCAAAAGGCGTGCCGCGCCGCGCCATTTCGGCCACGGTCGGGCGCACGATCTGCGCCATGGTTTGTTCCAAGATTGCGTCGGTCAGCACCGGCGCGGGGCTATAGGCCCCCATTCCGCCCGTATTGGGGCCGGTGTCGCCATCGCCCACGCGCTTGTGGTCTTGGGCGGTCCCGACAGCCAGGCAATTCACGCCGTCCGACAGGATAAACAGGCTGGCCTCTTCGCCTTCCATGAACTCTTCAATCACCACCTCGGCACCGGCCGCACCAAAGGCGCCCCCGAAAATCTCGTCGATGCCATCCAGTGCCTCTTCCAGCGTCATCCCCATGATCACGCCTTTGCCAGCGGCCAAACCATCGGCCTTGATCACCAACGGCGCGCCGTGTTTGGTCACATAGTCCCGTGCCGAGGCCGCATCGGTGAAGCGTGCATAACCCGCAGTCGGGGCGGCGCAAGCATCGCAAATCTCTTTGGTAAAGGCTTTTGACGCCTCAAGTTTTGCGGCCGCTTTCGACGGCCCAAAGGTCAGCAAACCTGCCGCGCGGGTGGCATCGGCCACGCCTTCGGCCAGTGGAGCTTCGGGGCCGACCACGACAAAATCAATCGCGTTCTCTTCGCAGAAATTCACAACCGCCGCGCCGTCCATAATGTCAAAACTGGCACATTCGGCCAACATCGCGATGCCCGCATTGCCCGGCGCCACGATCAGGCGATCACATTTCGGGTTTTGCTTGATCGCCCATGCAAGGCTGTGTTCACGCCCGCCGCTGCCCAAAATCAAGATATTCATCGCGCGTCCCCTTTGGCCCCACTTGGACTTTGTTGCCGGGCGTTCTAAAGTCTCGGCAAGCAGATCACAAGAAGGCACCGCATGTCTGACCTTTTCGAAGACGGCCCAGCCCCGACAGGCAACTCACCCGAATTCACCGTGTCCGAGCTTTCAGGCGCGGTAAAACGCGTGATTGAGGGCGAATTTGGCCTTGTCCGCGTGCGTGGCGAAATCGGCCGCGTGTCGCGGCCTGCGTCGGGGCATATGTATTTCGACTTGAAAGACGACCGATCAGTCATCGCAGCGATTAGCTGGAAAGGGCAGGTTGCCAAAATGCAGGTCCGCCCCGAAGAGGGCATGGAAGTGGTAGCCACAGGCCGTATGACCACTTTTCCGGGACAATCCAAATACCAGTTGATTGTCGAAGATATCGCCCCAGCCGGGGCGGGCGCCTTGATGGCCATGCTTGAGGCGCGGCGCAAAGCACTGGCTGCCGAGGGGTTGTTTGATGCAGGGCGTAAGCGTGCACTGCCTTACTTGCCCAAGGTGATCGGGGTCGTCACCTCGCCTTCGGGGGCGGTGATCCGCGATATTTTGCACCGCCTGCGCGACCGCTTTCCGCGCCATGTGCTGGTCTGGCCAGTGGCAGTGCAGGGCCAAGCCTGTGCGCCCGAAGTGGCAGCGGCAATTCGCGGGTTCAACGCAATTGCACCCGGCGGGGCGGTGCCGCGCCCTGATCTGATTATTGTCGCCCGTGGCGGTGGCTCACTAGAGGATCTGTGGGGCTTTAACGAGGAAATTGTCGTGCGGGCGGCGGCGGAAAGCCGGATTCCGCTGATTTCGGCCGTGGGGCATGAAACCGATACAACATTGATCGATTACGCCAGTGACATGCGTGCGCCGACCCCCACAGCGGCGGCAGAAATGGCTGTGCCGGTACGGATGGAATTGTTGGCTGGGTTGGATGGGCAGGGCGCACGGCTGTCGCGGGCAATAGTGCAAACCGTTGGCCTGCGTGGGCAGCGCTTGCGCGATCTGGGCCGCGCCTTGCCGCAGTTGGACAGGTTAACCCAGGCAGCAGCGCAGCGGTTTGATTTGTGGTCGGGGCGGTTGGGCGGTGCCTTGGTGCTGGCAACCAGTGCCAAGCGCAGCGCCCTGGACCGCGCGGCAGGCCCAATGCGTCCGCGGCTTTTGTTGGATCTGGTGGCGCGGAGCGCTGACCGGCTGGATGAGCGGGGCCGAGCCTTGACCCATGCGCAAACGCGGCGGTTGGAACGCGCCTCCGAACGGCTTGCGCTTATGTCTTCGCGGCTTGCACCTGCGCTTGGCCGCGCCTTTGCTGATGCCGGGCGCGATATTGCGCGGTCGCGCGAAAAGCTGGCGGGATTGGACGCCCGCTTGCAATCGGCGCCCGCGCTGCGGCTGTCCGATCTGGGCAAGCGGTTGGATGCCCTGGACCGCACGCGCCAGACGCTGGGCTATGCCGAAACCTTGCGGCGCGGCTATGCCGTCGTCCGCAGCGAGTCGGGTGTTGTCACGTCAAAATCCGCAGCCGAAACCGCGAGAGGGCTGGAGATCGAATTCCACGATGGCCGTTTTGCGCTGGGGGCGGGAAAGACCGGTATTGTTAAGGCACCTGCCAAAGAGCCGAAAAAGGAACCGGGC
Organism: Pseudorhodobacter wandonensis; assembly: GCF_001202035.1. Taxonomy (GTDB): domain Bacteria; phylum Pseudomonadota; class Alphaproteobacteria; order Rhodobacterales; family Rhodobacteraceae; genus Pseudorhodobacter; species Pseudorhodobacter wandonensis. The sequence goes on from NZ_LGHT01000031.1 coordinate 79,908, forward strand.
GGTCAAGGTAGCCTTTTCTAGAAATGTTCGATTTTTGCGGGTCGTCGAGCGGCAGTTCCCATTTTTCGATAAAAAATCAGACGGATTCTTTGGTGATTGTTCGAATTTGATAAGTCAAACACCCACATCCGGCCCCGTACAGACCAGAGGGTCCGAGGTTTGGTTGACCTCTTTCAGCTCGGTTTCAGGCGGTTCAGACACAAAGCGCGCCATCAGCTTGCTGCCTTCCATGTGAAAGGTCCAGCATTGCGGGGTGGCGTCATGCTCATAAACAAAGCAGATCTCGCCTGCGTCTTCATACCAATGGCCGATGCGGCAGGTGTCATCGATAAAAGCCCAGCGAACACGGCGGTTTGGCAGGTATTGTTCAACCCCGTAGACCTGCCCGTTCGACGCATAGGTTAGGGTTTTTCCGGTGGCATAGGCCTCAAATTCCTGGCCGGTCATGTTGGTCTGGGCGTTCACGGCGGTGCCGGTCAGCAAAAGGCAAGTTAGGATAAGCGCGCGCATGGTGGGCTGGTCCTTCAGGGTTGTTGGGCTGACGCCAAGGATGCCGCATCCGGTGCAGGATTGCCAGTCACAGCTATGTGGGCGTGCCATTTGCGCAATGATTTGGCCATCATGCGCTGCCACAGGCGGGGCGCCAGCGCCAGTGCACAGCACAAAGGCAATGGATAGGGCAGGTATGGCGCATCGTCTCGTGCGGGCAGACGCAGCGCGGGGTAGGGGCGGTTTGGATGGGCGTGATGGTCGGAATGGCGCGGCGCGTTCAGCATCAGGGCCGAGGAATACCATTGCAGCGCGTTCCAACTGTGGCGTGCGTTAACCGGTTCCAGCTTGCCATTGGGCAAGGTGGCCCGCAACAGACCATAATGCTGCACATAATCGGCCAGCAGCAACTGGCTGTGGCCATAAACCGCCAGCAGCAGCCACACTGCTACGCCCGCCACGCCCGCCAGCGCAAACCCTGCGCCCAACGACACAGCCGAAATCAGTGCATAAACCGCATAAGGGTGCAGCCCCGCTTTACCTGCCCGCCGTTCTGTCTCGGCCCGCAGCCCGGCCCGGTACGACCCAACCCAGGCCCTGCGCCAAAAGTGATAGAAGCTCTCGCCTTGCCGCGCAGTGTTCGGGTCTTGCATACTCGCGGCATGGCGGTGATGCACCAACCGGTGCGCCGAGGCGTGGTGCCCAAACAACATCGTCGCGTAAACCACTACACCCAAAGCATAAAATGCGCGATTGCCCCTATGGATCAGCTCATGCGCACAAGGGTTGGACACTTGGCCGAACCATTGCCCTGCGGCCAGCAACAGCAAAACCCGCTCCCATAACATCATCCCGCTTGGACCGGCTACAGCCCAAACCACAATCGGAAAAGCGATCAAATGACCCAGCGCCAAAACCACAAGCAGGGCATCGGCGGCTGGAAACTCGGCCCCCTCAGCGGCATCAGGAATGACCAGCGGGATGAACTGATCCAATAGCGCCGTGAACAGCCCCATATATAAAACCGCCAAAACCACCCAAGGCCCGCCAAACGGCACGGCTATGGCAATCAGCCAAAGCGGCGTCAGGGCGGCAAACGCAAACAATGGCATGCGGGGCATCGGTTTTCCTTATCAGGCCCTGTTCAGGACGGCACTTTCGGGGCGAACGGCTGCTTTGCCGCACAGCTTATGCCAAGCCTGGGCGCGAAGAAAGTGCAATGCCCCTTTCTCAATGGACGCGTTTCTGTGGCTGCAGGGCGCAATTTCGGGCGCAGGCAAGCCACTGATTGGGGCGGATTCCTACCCTGCCAAGCCTGTTGGCGTTGATTTGGCCGCTAAAGCCCTTTCCCTAGGCTGCTTGATTGATTAGGTGGAAAGAAACCCACCCAAAGCCAAATTCATCGGGGGCAGAGATGTCGTTCTTTAAAAAACTGCGTAATAAAATGTTACGCTCTTCGGATAAGATCACCGATGGGCTGGATGCTTTGGTGACCGAAGACGTTGCGCCAGAGGCGCCAACCCAACCGGCCCCCGCAAAACCTGGCATCCTTGGCCGTCTAATGGGGCAAAGCCCCGCAGAGGCCAAACGGGAATTCGACGATGCCATGCTCGAAAGCCTTGAAGAGTTGCTGATTGAGGCCGATATGGGCGTCGAAACGGCGCTGCGCGTCACCGCCAATATCGCCGAGGGGCGAATGGGAAAACGGGTCAGCACGCTAGACATCAAACAAGCGCTTGCTGCCGAAGTAACCCGGATCATGGAACCCGTCGCCCGTCCGATGCCGCTTTATGCCAAACGCCCGCAAGTGGTGTTGGTAGTTGGGGTCAACGGCTCGGGCAAAACAACCACGATTGGCAAGCTGGCAAGCCAGTTCAAAGCGGCGGGTAAATCGGTGGTTATTGCAGCAGGTGACACATTTCGCGCCGCGGCCGTTGAACAGCTTCAGGTCTGGGGCACGCGTGCCGGCGTGCCGGTGCTTACCGCCCCCGAAGGGTCCGACCCGGCAAGCCTCGCCTTTGACGCGATGACCAAAGCGCAAGAGATCGGCGCCGATTTGCTAATGATCGACACAGCTGGCCGCCTGCAAAACCGGGCTGACTTGATGGAAGAGCTTAGCAAAATCGTCCGCGTAATTCGCAAAAAAGACCCTGAGGCGCCTCACAATACCCTTCTGGTCCTTGATGCCACGACCGGCCAGAACGCCGTAAATCAGGTCGAGATTTTCCGCAAACTTGCCGACGTATCGGGCCTTGTGATGACCAAACTTGACGGTACAGCGAAAGGCGGTGTGCTTGTTGCATTGGCCGATAAATTCGGCCTGCCAATCCATGCGATTGGCGTCGGTGAACAAATCGATGACCTCGCGCCCTTTGACCCCGAAGATTTCGCTGCCGCCCTTGTAGGCCTTGATAAATGAGCCTGCTTTCTGTTCGGCCCAAATATCCCGGGGGGGGCGGGGGGCTGGCCCCCCGCTTCTTGCCAAGGTGAGCGATTGGATCCGCGCTTTGGAAGGCACGCAAGCTGGCCATGATCTGGCCCTTGCTTTGGCATTGCTCGCTGCGGTTTTGCATGCGCTGTTCGGGGCGCTGCAAAAGGGCAAGCATGACCCGTGGATGGCCCGCAGCGCGATTGATATCAGCTACGGGCTGATCGCGGCTCCCTTTGCGCTGTTCGTTTTCCCGTGGCCTGAACCGCATATGTGGGTCATTTTTGCGGGCGCAATGGTGATCCATGCGGGTTACAAATATCTCCAGGCCATGACTTACAGCCGGGGGGCCTATACAGTGGTTTATCCGGTCGTTCGCGGTACGGGGCCGCTGTTTGCGGTGCTGGGCGCTGGCGTCTGGTTTGGCGAGCATTTCAATACGGGCCAATGGCTCGGGCTTGCGACCTTGCTTGCGGGAATTTTCGGGTTGGCGGCTTATAACCTGCGCTACGTCACGGTGGCGCGTGAGACCTTGGTGCAGGCTTTGGGCCTTGCAGTGGCGACGGGCGGGTTTGTGGCGCTTTACACGACCTATGATGCCTATGGCATCCGCGCGACGCATGACCCATTCACCTTCCTTGCATGGTTTTTCATGATTGACGGGTTTTTCATGCCCTTATTGATGCGGCGCGAATTGCTGTCGTTGACGCGGGCCGAGGCTGTGCCCTTGTTCAGGCGCGGCGTGTTGGGCGCCTTTGTCGCGTTTTTCAGCTTTGGTTCGATCCTGATGGCGACCCGGCTGGATAAAGTGGGCGAGGCGGCGGTTCTGCGGGAAACTTCAACCGTTTTTGCAGCATTGATCGGTTGGTTGGTGCTGAAAGAAAAGGTAACAAGGGTGCAACTGGGGTTGATGGCCCTGATCGCGGCGGGCGCCGTGATTGTTGAGATGATGGGATAGAATATGGCGGATAAAAAGGTCAGCGGTGGGCTAAAGCTGTTTTTGGAACTGGGGCCGGTGGCCGCGTTTTTCATTGCCTATGTCAAGTTGAAGGGCCAGACCTTTACCATTGGCGGCACCGAATATGACGGGTTCATTCTGGCCACTGCGGGGTTTATTCCGCTTATGTTGCTGTCCACGGGCATTCTTTGGGTGCTGACGGGCAAGCTTTCAAAAATGCAGATCATGACGGTGGTTCTGGTTGTTGTATTTGGCGGGCTGTCGGTCTGGTTGAATGACGAGCGGTTTTTCAAGATGAAGCCGACCATGATTTACGCGCTTTTTGCCGGAATTTTGGGGTTCGGGTTGTTGCGGGGCGAATCTTATTTGAAGGCCGTGATGGGGGAAAGTTTGCCGATGCAAAGCGACGGCTGGATGATCCTGACCAAGCGTCTGACCTTGTTTTTTGCGGTTCTGGCTGTGTTGAATGAGGTGATCTGGCGCGGCTTTTCGACCGAAGTCTGGGTGAATTTCAAAACCTTTGGCCTGACGGCAGCGCTGTTTCTGTTTTTCATGACCCAGAGCCGGATTTTTGCCAAATATGGCAGCGAAGTGCCGAAAGATGATGAGTGAAAACGCCGAAAAAATACAAGCTGACCGCGCGCGGACGTTTTGGTAATATACTGATATAAAATAACAAACCTGTTTCTGTTTACCTGATGTTAAGCTTTGCACGCGGCATCGGTCGTGCCGATATTTGGCCTGCCGTGCGATTGTGCGCAATCCGGAAATCATGTTCGCGGCAATGCTGCATTCACGCCCTAGTGACGCCCCATTCCGTGCTTATCGCAGCACAAAAGGATGTGAATTGAGGAGCGTGTCATGGACAGGCGCATCTGGAAAGCACTGCAACTTTTTGCCATGCTTTTCACGAGAATACCGATGGTCGAAGCGCGGAGCATGCTGCCGTCGGCGGTTTTGCTGATTGCCTATCCGGCGCTGTGTATGATGTGGCCAGAGCAATCTGCGCTGGCCTTTAGCAGCGCGTTTGTATTGTGTCAGGCTGCGCGGCTGTCGCTGCGGTGGCGTGAGGTTATCTCGCGCGAGGCGCGGCGGGTGGATGCGGGGGCGGCGCGCAAGCGGCTGGTCGGGGTGGTTTTGATTCCGGTTGCGGTATTGTTTGCGTCGCAATATCCGGCTTTGTGCCTGCATGTGCCCAGCCTGATTGGCGCCGGTTTCGTGTTTTTGTTTGTCGTTGATGCTTTGGACGGCAGTTATTCGACCGTGCGGGCCTATTGGCCGAGCGAGACCTTTACCCGCTATGCGCGCGAGCTGACACTGGCGATGCTGGTGTTGCATCTGACCTATATTTTGCTGAACGAGACCATGATCCGGACGGTCACGCTTGAGGGGTGGTTGGTGTATTATGCGTTTTTGCCGGTGCTGCATCATGTTTTGCTGACGGCGCTGTTTCGCACGGTGCTGTTGATGTCGCCGGAAAGGGAACGCCGATAAACTGGCAGTGATGATCGGGCAGTGATGATCGGGTGGGGCGCTTGTGGCGGGCGGCAGAGCCTTCGGCGAGGATATTTAAGGATAGATGATGGGGGGTGCCGGTAAAGGTGCCCCCCGTTTGGTGCTTGGGTCAGGTTTTTTTGCCGAACATGTTTTTCTGGGCGTCGGTGTTTTTTGATACATCGCGGCGCAGGTCGGCGGCAAGGGCGCGGCCGCGGATGACGCCGGGGCGGGCAGAGAGCTCGGTCAGCCAGCGCGCGAGGTTGGGTTTATCGTCAAGCGTTTGTTCCTGACCTTCCCACAGCGAGGCCCAGCCCCAGCAGGCGAAATCGGCGATCGAGAGGAAATCGCCGGCGAGGTATTGGTGTTTGGCAAGCTGGCGGTCCATCACGCCGTAAAGTCGTGCGGTTTCAGCGCGGTAGCGGTTTTTGGCATAGGGCAGGTCATTCGGTGGGTCCATCGCCGGTGCGTATTTGAGGAAGTGGTGGGTTTGGCCCGCCATTGGCCCGAGGCCTCCCATTTGCCACATCAGCCATTGGTCGGTGCTGATACGGTCTCGTTCCGTTTTACCGTAGAACAGGCCGGTTTTGCGGGCCAGATATTGCAGGATGGCACCGGATTCAAAGATCGAGACCGGCGCATTATCGGGGCCATTGGGGTCGATGATGGCTGGCATCCGGTTGTTGGGCGCGATTTTCAGAAATTCGGGTTTGAACTGATCGCCCGCGCCGATGTTGATGAGGTGGAGGGTGTAGGGCAGGGCCATTTCTTCGAGTGCGATGCTGATTTTCCAGCCATTTGGCGTGGGCCAGTAGAAAAGGTCGATCGGGTCTTGCATGGGTATCTCCGGTTATTTGGGGTATCAAAGCCGAAAACCGCGCGGGCGGAAAGGGGTGTTGACGTAGCGCGGGTGTAGGCGTAATTGGGATTTGTGGCGCTTTGTTACCGGATTGCGGGCCACGTTAAATATTCCGCTAAAGAGGTTTCGGGATGTCCCGGCGCCTTTTGGGGTTGCCGGGTTTTTTTATGGCTGTGTCAAACGCAGGGGGCCGCAGAATGTCGAAAGAATGGAAAACGCGCACGCAGTTGGTGCATGAAGGCAGCCGCCGCAGCCAGTATGGCGAGATGGCCGAGGCGATTTTTCTGACGCAGGGCTTTGCCTATGACAGCGCCGAGGCAGCCGAGGCGCGGTTTATCAAAGCGGGCAATGACGAGTTTATCTATGCCCGTTATGGCAACCCGACGGTGCGGATGTTCGAAGAGCGGATTGCCGCGATCGAGGGGACCGAGGATGCCTTTGCCACGGCAAGCGGGATGGCGGCGGTTTCGGGTGCGCTGACGGCGATGCTGAAGGCGGGGGATCATGTGGTGTCATCCCGCGCGCTGTTCGGGTCTTGTCTGTACATTCTGGAAGAGGTTTTGGCGCGGTTTGGCGTGCAGGTGACCTTTGTGGATGGCACCGACCTTGCGGCCTGGGAAAAGGCCTGTGTGCCGGGGACGAAGGCGGTTTTCTTTGAGTCGATGTCGAACCCGACGCTGGAACTGATTGATATCGAAGCCGTTTCCAAGATTGCGCATAAGGTTGGTGCGTTGGTTGTGGTGGATAATGTGTTTGCGACGCCGATCTTTTCACGTGCGGTTGCGCAGGGTGCGGATGTGATTGTTTATTCCACCACCAAGCATGTCGATGGCCAAGGCCGCGCGATGGGCGGGGTGATTTGTGGCACGCGCGAGTTTATCCGCAAGGTTGTCGAGCCCTATATGAAGCATACCGGCGGGTCGATGAGCCCGTTTACGGCGTGGATCATGTTGAACGGCATGGCCACGTTGGATTTGCGGTGTCGGGCGATGGCCAGTGCTGCGGCAAAGATTGCGGCGGCGCTGGATGGCAATGCGCTGTTGGGCAGGGTGATTTATCCGGGGCTAGCCAGCCATGCGCAGGCAGAATTGGCGGCGCGGCAGCTGGGCGCGGGCGGGACGATGCTGTCGTTTGACATCAAAGGCGGCAAGGATGCGGCCTTCCGCTTTATGAACGCTTTGGAGATTATCAAGATTTCCAACAACCTGGGCGATGCCAAGACGATTGCCACGCATCCCTATACCACCACGCACCAGCGCCTGCCCGAAGAGCAAAAGGTGCAGTTGGGGATTACGCCGGGTTTGATCCGCTTGTCGGTCGGGTTGGAAGATCCGGATGATTTGATCGCGGATCTGATGCAAGGTTTGGCGGCGGTTTAGCGCCCTTTCATAAAATCCCCCCGCAGGTTGGCTTTGTCTGATATGCTGGGGGGGATAGTTGCTTTTTTGCGTGTGCGACCCTAAATCGTCATACGGGGCCGCTATGTCGGGCCAAAACCCATTGGGGGACGTGCAATGAACATCCATTCGCCAGAAGTTGACGCAAGCCCTAGCCGCGAAGAGGCCGAGGCCGCGCTGGCAGTTGTGCGCGCTTGGGAGGCGAAGGCCGGTGCGGCGTTGGGCTATCCCGAGCTTTCGGCTGACTATCCTGCCGGTTTCAAGGTGGATGCGGCGTATAAAGCGGGCTTGCCCGATTTGCAGAACGGTCCTGCAAGCCTGATCGTGGGCGAAAAGACCCTGATCCAGCATGTGGGGATTTCGAATTTCCGGTTGCCGATCCGTTATCATACGCGCGACGGGGCCGATGTGGTGCTGGAAACCAGCGTCACAGGCTCGGTCAGTCTTGAGGCCGAGAAGAAGGGCATCAACATGAGCCGCATCATGCGGTCGTTCTATGCCTATGCCGAAAAATCATTTAGCTACAAGGTGATAGAACGCGCTTTGGAGGATTATAAACGCGATCTGGACAGCTTTGACGCGCGCATCCAGATGCGGTTTTCCTTTCCGATGAAGATTGAAAGCCTGCGTTCGGGCCTTTCTGGCTGGCAGTATTACGACATCGCGCTGGAGCTGGTTGATCTGGGTGGCGTGCGCAAAACCATCATGCATCTGGACTATGTTTATTCCAGCACTTGCCCGTGCTCATTGGAACTGTCGGAACATGCGCGGCGGACGCGGGGGCAACTGGCCACGCCACATAGCCAGCGCTCGGTTGCGCGGATCTCGGTTGAGCTGGTGAATGACAAATGCCTGTGGTTTGAAGACCTTATCGACTTGGCCCGCGCCGCTGTGCCGACCGAAACGCAGGTCATGGTCAAGCGCGAGGACGAACAAGCCTTTGCCGAGCTGAACGCCGCGCATCCGATTTTCGTCGAAGATGCCGCGCGCAGTTTTTGTGCGCAGCTGCAGGCCGACCCGCGTGTGGGTGACTTTAGAATCGTCGCCAGCCACCAAGAAAGCCTGCACAGCCACGACGCGGTAAGCGTTTTGACAATTGGCGACACCTTTGCTGCGACCAGCCTTGACCCCAAGCTGTTCACGACTTTGTTTCATATCGGTTAATTTGGCCCCGTTTGCGGCGCAACTGACACATCTGCGCGCCTGCGATACGTGACCAATTGACGTTTTTGCGGCGCAAGATTACCGATACGCGCATTATGATCGACATACGCCCAGTTGCCTATGTGATCGGGCGCATCCTGATCGTGCTCGCCATATTGATGATGGCGCCAGCCGTGATTGATTTACGCGATGGAGATGCCAACGGCGCACGGATACTTGAGGCCGCGATGGTCACCGGCCTTGTTGGGCTTTGTGTGGTTTTCGCGACGCAAAACGCGCTGCGCGGCAACCTTTCGGTCAAACAAGCCTATCTGTTGACCACAGGCATCTGGGCGCTTGTGCCGGCCTTTGGGGCGCTGCCGTTCATATTTGGCGAGCCGCATTTGCAATTTACCGACGCCTATTTTGAGGCGGTTTCGGGCATCACGACAACCGGCGCCACGGTGATTTACGGGCTGGATGATTTGCCGGTTGGTTTGATCTTGTGGCGGGGGATGTTGAACTGGCTGGGCGGCCTTGGCATAGCGTTTATCGCGATGATTTTCTTGCCGTTGATGCGTGTGGGGGGGATGCAGTTTTTCCGTACCGAAGGTTTTGAAACCTTTGGTAAAGAACTGCCACGCGCCACTGACCTCGCAGTCGAATTGGCGCGGGTCTATGTGCTGCTGACGGTGGCCTGTATTTTAGGCTATACTTTGATTGGCATGACACCGCTTGATGCGATTGTGAACGGCGCGACAACGATTTCGACCGGTGGGTTTTCAACCTCGGATAAATCCTTGGGAAAATACCCCGGAGCTGGCGAATATGTTGGTACAATTTTCATGATTTTGGGGTCTTATCCCTATTTGCGCTATGTTCAATTGTTGCGTGGCGATGCCGGCCCTTTGTGGCGTGACCAACAGATCCGTGGCTATATGCGCTGGCTAGGGAGTGCAGCATTCATGGTGTGGGTGTGGCAAGTTTGGCGCACCGATATGGGGTGGGAGCCTGCCTTTCGCGAGACAATTTTCAACCTGACCTCGATCATGTCGAGCACGGGCTATTCCTCTGGCTCTTTTGCGACGTGGGGCGGGTTCATGATGATCGTGGCTTTTGTGATTGGTACGATCGGGGCTTGCTCGGGGTCATCGGCGGCGGGGCTAAGCGTGTTTCGGGTGCAGGTGGCGATGGCCGCCTTGCGGGCGCATCTGGCGCAGATCACCAGCCCTAACACCGTTACCGTGGTAAAATATGAGGGGCGGCGCGTTGAGAACGACGTGCTGAACGGGCTTATCCTGTTTTTCACCGGCTATATTCTGTTGCTTGGCACGATGACCGTAGCGGTATCATTGACCGGGGTTGATACGGTTTCGGCCTTGTTTGCGGTTTGGACAACGCTGGGCAACGTTGGCTATGCCTTTGGCCCTTTGGTGTTGCGAACCGGCACGTTCATTGATTTTCCACAAGGCGCGATTGTGGTAATGACGGTTGCGATGCTGTTGGGGCGGTTGGGTTTGCTGGCGATTTTGGTGATCGTATTGCCCAACTTTTGGCGCAAGTAGCTGCTGCAGCCGGCCAAGCGGTTGACAGCCACGCTGCGGGCCGTCAAATCTGCAAAATGATTGATCTTCGACCTGTTGGATATATCATCGGTTTGCTTATCGCCACGCTAGGGGCGATGATGCTGTTTCCTATGGCGTTAGATTATATGTCCGGCGATGACAACTGGATGTCATTTCTGGAAGCATCGGTTTTGACCTGCCTTGCGGGCGCGATGCTGGCCCTTTCCTGTGCCAATAGCAATGCAAGCGGGCAAGGCATCACCTTGCGCCAAAGCTTTGTTTTAACGACAGGAACATGGGTCATGTTGCCTGCCTTCGGGGCCTTGCCGTTCATGTTCGGCGCGCCCGAAGCCAGCTTTACCAATGCAGTATTCGAGGCGGTTTCAGGGGTGACGACGACGGGCACGACGGCGTTTGTCGGGCTGGATGCGCTGCCGCCCGGGGTGAACCTGTGGCGCGGGATTTTGCAATGGCTGGGCGGGCTGGGGATTGTTATCGTCGCCTTGATCTTTTTGCCGGTGATGAAGGTCGGCGGGATGCAGTTTTTCCGCTCGGAAGGCTTTGACACGCTGGGCAAGATTTTGCCGCGGGCGCTGGATATTTCGACTGCGCTGATCCAGATTTATATCGTGCTGACGGTGGCCTGTGCCGCGTCTTATTTCGCCTTGGGGATGAGCGGGTTTGACGCGGTGGTCCATGCGCTGACCACGGTTTCGACGGGCGGGTTTTCCAGCTCGGATATCTCATTCGGCAAATTCGAGCATTCGATGGAACTGGTGGCGATTGTGTTCATGCTGCTGGCTTCAATGCCGTTCATCCGCTTTGTGCAGGTGGCGCAGGGCAATTTTACCCCGCTGTGGCAAGATCCGCAGGTGCGGGCCTATATTCGTTGGAACATTTACGGCGCTTTGGCGGTCACGGCCTATGAGATGTATCATTTCGATCGCCCGTTTCTGGAATCCTTGCGTGAAAGCAGTTTCAACATTGTATCCACCTTTTCCGGCACGGGCTTTGCCTCGGTCGATTTGTCGACCTGGGGGCCGTTTCCGTTTGTGGTGCTGATCACGGTGGGGCTGATCGGGGGGTGTACCTCTTCGACCGGCTGTTCGGTCAAGGTGTTCCGCTATCTGATTTTGTTTGAGGCGATCAAAGTGCAAATCCGGCGGCTGCACAGCCCGTCAGCGATGCTGGATGTGCGCTATGCGGGGCGGCGCGTAGGTGACGATGTAATCGGCTCGGTCATCGTGTTTTTCACGCTGTTTATCCTGACCTTTGGCGTGGTTGCTGTGGCTTTGGCCCTGACGGGGCTGGAAACCAAAACCGCGTTTACCGCAGCCTGGACGGCAGTGGCCAATGTTGGCCCCGCCTTTGGCCCCGAGGTTGGGCCGACGGGTGCGGTAGACGGCTTTCCTGCGGCGGCGCGCTGGATCATGATTGGCGGCATGTTGGTCGGCCGGTTAGAGCTGCTGTCGGTTTATGTGCTGTTCCTGACGCGGTTCTGGCGCAATTGAGCCTGTGGATTACACTGAATTCCTGCGCCCTGCAGGCCACCCAAAACCCGCTTTGCGATTTCATCTTGGCAAAAATACCTAACAGTCGCAGGTAACACGTACGAACGGCACAAGAAAAAGGGGCGATGTAAGCACCGCCCCTATCCTTGTGTTTCTGCTGCGATCAAAGGCGGGTTATTCCCAGCACGATACCAGAACCGTCATTGATGTCGCCAGATCGGTTAGATCTTCGGGCGGCAGCGCGGTATTGCGGCTGGCCGCCTCGGTTGTGACCCCGGCGGCGGTCAGCATGGTTTTGATGCTGGCGGCGGTGTTCAGAAAAGATACCTCGCCCGGCAAGACGCGGCCGTTTTGTGCCTGAGCAGGCAGCAACATACCCAGCACGGCGCCTGTGCCATCAACCACCGGCCCGCCGGCATCGCCCGGCAAGGATGACAGCGACAGCCGCGCGATACCCGCTTCGCCGGCAAGGCCCGTGGTATCCTCAATCGTGCCATAGGTCAGCGTGGGCGAGGGCAGGGCGTCTTCATAGCTGTAGCCGGCCAATGCGACCTCGGTGCCGATACGCAGATCATCGGCCTTGAATGCGGCCACATGGCGCGGCGCGAGCTGTTTGGTCGGGGTCAGCAGCGCCAGGCCCAAAGCGGCATCCTGGGCTGTGACCGTTGCCTCGATGTCGCGGTCAAGCGTGATGCGGCCGCAGGATTGCAGCGCCTCAAGTGTTGTCAGCACATCGCCGGTCGGTGAAACAAAGAACCCGCTGCGCGACAGCCGTGGTTTGCGCACTTCCATACCGGCCAGCAGCGTGCGGCGTTGCACGTCATCCAGCGATACCAAGCCCGGATCAAGCGCACGCCCGCCGATGGTTTTAAAGCTGGCCTGCATGGCGGCAAGCGACCGTGCGGCCTTGTCGGCGGCTTCGGGCGTCCAGACCATCATATAGCCTTTGATAAGCCCGCCGCTTAGTTCGGCAAAGGCATGTGTTGCAAGGCTGTCATTGGCGGCGTCGATTGTGAAACCGTTGTCGGTCAGGCTGCGTTCGCCACCTTGCGGGATCACTTCGAGCGTTTGCAAAATGTCATAAAGCCCGCGCAGCGTGGCGCGGTCGCCGGGTTCGGAAATCAGCACCACGCGCAGGCCCGAGTTGTTCTTTTCGGTGAAATGCACAAAAGGCGGTTCGTAATGGTCAAAGCTGACAAGCGCGAGCGGTAGGGAAATCTCGATCCCTGCCTCTTCTTCGATCACGGTTTCCAGACCCAGCTCGGCAATGATCGCACGGCGGTCAGCGACGATTTGTTCGCGTTGCTTGGTGGTCATCACGCCTGTGGCCTCATGGCCGTTCGCCGCTTGCCACGCGGCCATAGAGGCGCGGGTGCCGCGGCCAAAGGCGCCGTCGATGGCGGAATCGTAAAAGCCGAACCATTGCAAGGCTGATTGCAGGTCGCGGCGTTCATCGCGGGTCAGGGCGGCTTCGGCACGTTGGGCCTCGGCCAGGGTTTCTTGGGGTTCGACGAAGGGGTCGATAACCGGTTCGGCCGCGGGTGTGGTGGCTGGTGCTGCATCGGGCGCGACTTCGGTAACGGGCGCGACGGTTGGTTCTGCTGCGGGGGCCACGATCAACGGCAGGGCCAAGGCGTCTTGGCCAACCGGCCAAAAGCCATCGCGGTATTGGTCGCCGCTTGCCACAAAGCTGTCGCCGGGTATCAGGTTGTCGCGGCGCAGGTCGCGCAGGCGGGCAAGGGCGCTATCGGGGTCATAGGGGCCAAGGGCTATGACATACCAGCCCGAGGCCATGCGAAACCCGGCCACATCGCTAAAGGCGGCAGAATAGGCGCGGGCGCGTTCTTCGGCTTGGGTCAGGGTTGGCTGGGCCTCAATCTGCACCCATGCACGGCTTTGTGCAAAGGCGCCCCCCCCGAACAATACTGCAAACATCAGGGCAAGGACTGAGATAAAATAGCGCATAAAGATCCCGTATTCGTGAACGCAAACTGCAATGGACGTGCGAAACCACAAATTTGCACAATTTACCAGACTGCGAGGTAAATTTGGCGTTATATCTGGGGCTGTTGTGGCGCTTTGGTAGAGTTTTTGCGCGCAAAAGCGGAAAGGCGGGGTGTAAAATCTGCGTTGGGCTGCGGGGCCGCATCGGGTGCATTGACCCTTTCGCCGGCTTTGCCTATGCAATGGGCAATCTGACACAGGCCTAGCCCCCGAGGTATACGCATGACCAATACGCCCAACGCTCCGCGCAGTTTTCAAGAGATTATCTTGCGCCTGATGACGTATTGGGCGGGCAAGGGCTGCGCCGTTATGCAGCCTTATGATATGGAGGTTGGCGCAGGCACGTTCCACCCTGCTACGACCCTGCGGTCACTGGGGGCAAAGCCATGGGCTGCGGCCTATGTGCAGCCGTCGCGCCGCCCGACCGATGGGCGCTATGGCGAAAACCCGAACCGCTTGCAGCATTACTATCAGTATCAAGTGCTGATCAAACCAAGCCCGCCGGATTTGCAAGACCTGTATCTGGGGTCTTTGCGCGCAATCGGCATTGATATGGACCTGCACGACATCCGCTTTGTCGAGGATGACTGGGAAAGCCCGACGCTTGGCGCTTGGGGACTTGGCTGGGAAGTGTGGTGTGACGGTATGGAAGTCAGCCAGTTTACCTATTTCCAGCAAGTCGGCGGCCATGATTGCCACCCTGTTTCGGGCGAGCTGACCTATGGGTTGGAGCGTCTGGCGATGTATATCCTTGGCGTCGATCATGTGATGGATATGCCCTATAACGACCCCGATGCGCCGATTGCCCTGACCTATGGCGATGTGTTCCGCCAGACCGAGCAGGAATATAGCCGCTGGAACTTTGACCAGGCCGATACCGACACGCTGCTACAGCATTTCAAGGATGCCGAGGCCGAATGTATCCGCACGCTTGCGGCGCCTGTGGCCGATGCGGCAGGGCGCAATATCATCATGGCGCATCCTGCCTATGACCAATGCATCAAGGCCAGCCATCTGTTCAACCTGCTGGATGCGCGTGGCGTGATTTCGGTGACCGAGCGTCAGGCCTATATTGGCCGGGTGCGGGCCTTGGCCAAGGCCTGTGCCGATGCGTTCGTACAGACAGAGGCGGCGGGTGCAAAGCCCGCGGTAGCCGCGCTGTGATTGGCAAGATTTATGTGGGTGTGATCGTGATTTCGGCATTACTGGCAGGCGCTGCCATTTATTATCTGCAGGTTTACGGGTTCTATTCGGAAATTGAGGCCAGCTCGCCAGCGGCTGAAATTCGCATGACGACGGTAGAAGGCGTGGCCGAACCGGTGATGATCGAAGGCTTTGAGGGCATTGACGCCGACAGCTCGCCCATCCGGTTTCGCGCCTGTTTCCGCACGCCGCAAAGCATGGCGATGATGACCGAAACCTATAAGATCTATGATGGTGCCACGCCGCTGGTCGCCCCCCGTTGGTTTGGCTGTTTTGATGCCAATGCGATTGGCGAGGCGCTGGAGCAAGGCCGCGCCGTTGCCTATCTGGGCGAGGAAAACATCGAATACGGTATCGACCGCGTTGTCGCCGTGATGGATGATGGCCGCGCCTTTGCCTGGAACCAAATCAATCATTGTGGGGCTGTCGTATTTGACGGCCAACCCGCACCCGAGGGCTGCCCCAAAGCCCCGCAGCCGGAGAATTAAGCCATGCCAGATATGCTTTTAGAACTGTTTTCCGAGGAAATTCCGGCCCGTATGCAGGCCCGCGCGGCGGCTGATCTGAAAAAGCTGGTGACGGATGGCTTGGTTGAGGCCGGTCTTACCTATGCCTCGGCCGGTGCGTTTTCGACGCCGCGCCGGTTGGTGCTGTCGATTGAAGGGCTGCTGGCCGAAAGCAAACCCGTGCGCGAGGAACGCAAAGGCCCCAAGGCCGATGCGCCCGAGGCTGCCTTGCAGGGGTTTTTGCGATCTACCGGCCTGACGCGCGACCAACTTGAGCTACGCGACGATAAAAAGGGCCAGGTGTTCTTTGCGGTGCTGGAAAAGCCGGGCCGCGCCGCGCCTGAAATCATTGCCGAGGTGGTGGAATCCGCCATCCGCAACTTCCCTTGGCCGAAATCGATGCGCTGGGGGGCGGGATCTTTGCGTTGGGTACGCCCGCTGCATTCCATCCTGTGCGTGCTGTCGGATGAGGGCGGAAATGAGGTTGTGCCGATCACCGTCGATCACCTGACATCGGGGAACACGACCATGGGCCACCGCTTTATGGCCCCCGCCCGCCTTACCGTGACCGGGTTTGAGGATTACACCGCCAAGCTGCGCCGCGCCTTTGTGATGCTGGATGCCGCCGAGCGTGAGGCCGCGATCTGGAATGACGCGCAAAATCAAGCCTTTGCGCAAGGGCTGGAAATTGTGCCGGATGCGGGGCTGCTGGCCGAGGTGGCAGGGCTGGTCGAATGGCCCGTTGTGTTGATGGGTAAGATTGGCGAGGCGTTCTTGGGCCTGCCTGCGGAAGTGCTGCAAACCTCGATGCGTGAACATCAAAAGTTTTTCTCGGTCCGCAACCCCAAGACAGGGCGCATTGAGGGCTTTGTCACCGTCGCCAACCGCGAGACCACCGACCACGGTGCGACGATTTTGGCAGGCAATAACAAGGTGCTGTCGGCGCGTTTGTCGGATGCGAAATTCTTTTGGGAAAACGATCTGCGCACGGTGAAAACCGAAGGGCTAGAGGGCATGGGCAAAGGCCTTGCCTCGGTTACGTTTCACAACAAACTGGGCAGTCAGGCCGACCGCGTGACGCGGATTGAGGCGTTGGCCCGCGAAATCGCCCCCATGGTCGGTGCGAAACCCGATCTGGCGGCCGAGGCGGCGCGCATCTGCAAAGCCGATCTGCAATCGGCCATGGTCGGCGAATTCCCCGAGCTGCAAGGCCTGATGGGTCGCTACTACGCGGCGGCGGCAGGCCATAATGACGGCGTGCCCGAGGCCTGCGAGATGCATTACAAACCGCTGGGGCCGACCGATGACGTGCCATCGGCGCCCGTTTCCGTGGCGGTGGCGCTGGCCGATAAACTCGATACCCTGACAGGCTTCTGGGCGATTGATGAGAAACCGACAGGGTCGAAAGACCCCTATGCCCTGCGCCGTGCTGCACTGGGGGTTATTCGGTTGGTGCTGGGGAATGGGGTGAGAACGAGCATCTCGCACTTGGTACATAGTTCTATTCCAAATTTCGGATTGGAGATAGCGGCAAGTGACGACGAAGATGATTACACCAATCTTGATATTGGCTTGAACCTTCTAGCCTTCTTCCACGACCGCTTAAAAGTATTCCTCAAAGACGAAGGCATCCGGCATGACATCATCGACGCCTGCATCGCGATGCCGGGCAATGATGACCTGACGCTGCTGGTCAACCGCGCCCGCGCGCTCAACGCTTTCATCACGTCCGAGGATGGCACCAACCTTCTCCAAGGCTTCAAACGCGCCAACAACATCCTGACGCAGGCGGAAACCAAGGATGGCGTCGAATATTCCTACGGGGCCGACATCAAATTCGCGGAAACCGATGCGGAACGCGCCCTGTTTGCGGCCCTCGACACCGCTGAATCCACCATCAAACCCGCAATGGAAGCCGAAGGTTTCGCCACAGCCATGGCCGAACTCGCCAAACTCCGCGCCCCCATCGACGCGTTCTTTGACACCGTTCAGGTTAACGCCGATTCCGAGGTCATCCGCCGCAACCGCCTGAACCTGCTGCACCGCATCCGTGCGGCCTGTGCCCCTGTTGCCGACCTCACTAAAATCGAAGGCTAACAGCCAAACGGCTTTCTTTTCGGCTAAAATATCCCACGGGGGTCCGGGGGGGTGAAACCCCCGGCTCTGCCCTTAGGTCCGGGGCCTCTTTCGGCTTTGGCAAACCAGTGCCACTGTAAAGCTTGCGTGAAAGGTCGATACAGGTATGCTGCGCCTGAACAGCACAGGATTGCCGCAGTGCAGAAACTCGACCCGATTACCGAATTCACCGAAATCACCCCGACAGCCGCGATTTCGGCGGCCACCTATGGTTGGCGCGCGAAATGCCTGCAAAGGTTGGTGCGGCTTGATATGCCGGTGCCACGTACTGTGGCCTTGCCTGCATCGGCGGTGCGGGGCATTGCTTTGGGGCGGGCGTTGGATTGCGCCGGGGTGTTGGCGCATTTCGGCGATGCGCCTTTGGTCTCGGTACGTCCCAGCCCGGCCGAGCCGGAATGGGGCGGGCCCTCGACGGTGCTGAATATCGGGATGAACGCGGCCCGTCATGCCGATTTGGTCAAGACCCAGGGGCAAGCCGCCGCCGATGCGCTTTATCTTCGATTTGTGCAAGGTTACGCGGTTCATGTGGCCCGTTTGGACCCCGACATGTTCGAAATTGCTGAACCTTCGGCACAGGCTTTGCGCGATGCCTTGCGCGCCTACCGCGATGAAATGGACGAGGACTTTCCCGAAGATCCGGCCAGACAATTGGCCGAGGTGCTGCGATCAATGGCCCGCGCGTGGGAGGGCACGTCGGCCCGCCTGTTGCGCCAATCCAAAGGCGCGCCTGAAAACGCGGCGCTGGGTCTTGTCGTGCAACAGATGGCGCAGGGTATCGGGCAAGGGGTTTCGGGCAGTGGCAGGATACAGTTTGTTGACCCCGTGACGGGCTTGGAACAGATTACGGGCCGTTACTTGGGGCAAAGCCAGGGCGGTGACATGAAAACGCGCGTGGCGGATGCGATCTACCTGACGCGCGACCCGCGCGGGCCCTCGCTAGAAGACCTTGCGCCCGAGCTGTTCGAAAGCCTTGCCCGTCAAGGCTCGGCGTGTCGCGTTAAATTGCGCGAAGAGATGCAGATCGAATTTACCATTGATGACAGCAAGTTGGCGGTCATTGATGCGGTGCGCGTGCCAAGATCCAGCCGCGCGGGGCTGCGCATTGCGGTCGATCTGGCAAAAGAAGGCATTATCACGCGCGAAGAGGCGCTGTTGCGGGTCGAACCCCGCGCGCTGTCCGAGTTATTGCACCCGCAGGTCGATCCGCGGGCACCGCGCGATGTGGTTGTGCGCGGAATCGGGGCCAGTCCGGGCGCCGCCACGGGGCGGATTGTGTTTTCCTCGGCGGCAGCACAAGCCAGTGCTTCGCGCGGCGAGCCGTGTATCCTTGTGCGCCGCGAAACCGCGCCCGAAGATATTCGCGGCATGCATTCGGCGGTTGGGGTTTTGACCGAACGCGGCGGCATGACCAGCCATGCGGCGGTTATCGGGCGGGGTCTGGGCCTGCCGTGCATTGTGGGCGCGTCGGACCTGCGGTTTGACATGAAAGACCACAAGATCACCACCAAGGCAGGGCGCAAATTTGTCGAAGGCGATGTGATTACGGTAGATGGCACCACAGGCGAAGTGCTGGCAGGCGCTGCCGAAATGCTGCCGCCTGCGCTGGACGACGCGTTCCGTACATTGCTGTCCTGGGCCGATGATGTGTGCGATATTGGCATTCGTGCCAATGCCGATACACCCGCCGATGCGCAAACTGCCCGCAATTTTGATGCGCAGGGTATCGGGTTGTGCCGCACCGAGCATATGTTCTTTGAAGAGGCGCGTTTGGTGGCCATGCGCGAGATGATCTTTGCCGATACATCGCAAGATCGCGCGGCGGCGCTGGCACGGCTTTTGCCTATGCAACGCGCTGATTTTGTGCAGCTTTTTGAAATCATGCAAGGTTTGCCTGTTTGCATTCGGCTGTTTGATCCGCCTCTGCACGAGTTTCTGCCGCATTCACGCGAAGGCCTGCGCGAGCTGGCCGAGGCGCTGGACCGCCCGCTGTCTGACGTGATGCGGCGGGCCGAGGCCTTGGCCGAATTTAACCCGATGTTGGGCATGCGCGGCGTGCGTTTGGGCATCGTGTTGCCCGAAATCTACGACATGCAAGCGCAGGCGATATTTGAGGCAGTGGTCGAGGTGGCGCGGCGCGGCGGTGCGATTGTGCCGGAAATCATGATCCCCTTGGTCTCTGCCAAGCGCGAGGTTGAACTGGTCAAACACCGCATTGATGCTGTGGCGAGCAATGTGCGTTCAGGCTCGGGAGTCGATTTCGCGTTCAAACTGGGGGTGATGGTTGAAACCCCGCGTGCGGCGTTGCGGGCGGGCGATATTGCCCAGCACGCGACCTTTCTGTCATTCGGTACCAATGATTTGACACAGATGACCTATGGCCTGTCGCGCGATGATGCGGGGCGGTTTATGAACACCTATGTGCAGCAAGGCGTCTATCCCGAAGATCCGTTCCACATTCTTGATGTTGAAGGCGTTGGGGAACTGCTGTTGATCGGCGCCGAACGTGGCCGCCAAACGCGCGAAAAGCTGACCCTGTCGATCTGCGGCGAGCATGGCGGCAACCCCGAATCAATTGCCTTTTGTCGCAAGGCGGGATTCGACTATGTGTCGTGTTCACCCTATCGTGTTCCGCTTGCAAGGCTGTCTGCAGCGCATTTGGCCCTGATGGATCGGGAAACGGAAATTGATTTTGAATCAATGGATTAGCGTGAATGGGCTGTTGGCGATGCTCCATTTTCCGCCTATAGATGTTGCAAAAATACAACATAGGATAGACTCGGCAGTATTTTTTCTCTAAGTGTCCGCTCGGTTAGCCAAGGGTGTCCAGTGAGTCGGGCACATGTTTGCAGGTATTTTTTGCAGCGGCGACCGAGTTGAAACGATAGGGACGACACCAATGAACGTGCGATTAAGCTGCTTGGGCGGAATGGCCTTTTTGATGGTTCTAGCTGGTGCTGCAACCGCTGAAACCTCGGTCAGCCGCTCAAACAACCCAACCGAAAAGCTTGGTTCACTGATCGGGGCGGAACAGCGCGCCCTGGGCGCATTGCCCGAAAATATGCTGGTTGATAAGCGTCCAAAGGGTGCGGCCGCCCGTGTCAGCTATGACCGGGGTTGGATTGCCGCGCAGCCCGGCGCAAAAGGTGGCGAGCAGTTCGCCTGTCTTGCCAAGGCGCTGTATTTTGAAGCGCGTGGCGAGTCGGTAAAGGGCCAGTTTGCCGTGGCCGAGGTTATTTTGAACCGCGTTGATAGCAACCGCTACCCGAATTCGGTTTGTGGCGTGGTTAATCAAGGCGCAGGCAGCGGCGGTGGTTGCCAGTTTTCCTTTGCTTGCGACGGCCATGCCGATACGATCCGCGAAAAGGCAGCTTATGCAAGCGTTGCCAAAGTGGCGCGGGCGATGATGGACGGGGCGCCGCGCGCGCTGACCGGTGGTGCCACGCATTTCCACACAACCAATGTTCGGCCCAACTGGGCACGCCGCTTTCCCAATACGGCAAAGATCGGTAGCCATCTGTTCTACCGTCAGCCCTCGGCATAAGCCAAATATGTCGTGCCCTGCGGATGATGGGGCGCGATAAGACATAGCCGGGCGGAGGCTTGCGTGCTATTGCAGCCGTGACTTTCGCCACCAGAAGTGAGCTATGACCTCTAACCCTGCCTTTGGACCCCTTGAAACGCGCGCCGCAGCGATGGCGCGCGGCTATGACCGTATTTCCGTGCGCGATTACGTGGTCGAGGTGGAAATCGGTGCCTTTGCGCAAGAGCGTGGCCTGCTGCAAAAGGTGCGGTTCAACATTGTGGTTGAGGTGGCTCCGGTGCCGCAGCCGTTGGATGATGATGTCGATCTGATCCTGTCCTATGACCGGCTGACAGAGGCGGTGACGCAAGAGCTGGGGGCCGAGCGCAACAACCTGTTGGAAACGCTGGCCGAGCGGGTGGCCCTGCGGATATTGCGCGAGCGGCAGGCGATGCGGGTTTTTGTGCGGATCGAAAAGATCGACCGTGGCCCCTATGATCTTGGTGTTGAGATCATGCGCGACAAAGAGGCGGTTGAGGCAAGCGCGGATGACGCGGCGCCGCGCCCTCGGGTGGTCTTTGTTGCGCCTGCTGCCATGGGGCAACTGGCGGATTGGATTGCGGCGCTTGATACGCAAGTGCCGCTTATTCTGGCTGTTGGTGGCCTTGGCTTGCCTTTGCCGCAGGCGGCAACGCCCGAGGCGCAGCGCCGGATTGATCTGCTTGCGCTTGAGCAAGCAGCCTGGGCGCTGGCCAGTCAGGATGCGCGTTGTTATGTCGTTGCCACACGGACCGAGCTGGATTGGGCGCAAAAGAATGGCCAGATTAGCGTTTGGGCGCCCTCGCGCATGGTCATGGATGCGGTGAACGGGCCGCAGGGTGATGGGCTGGCGCTGGCGGTGTGGCTGGCCGAGCAATTGCAGGCGGTGGAACTGGTTGTCATCGGGGCTGCGGCGCCTGTTGCGGCTGTGCCGGTAACTGTGCCGGTGCGGGTGATGGGGGCAGGCAAATGACACGGCGCTATGGGGCTGTTCCGTGTTTCGGCGGGGGCGGGGTGCCTTTGGCGGGCAGCGCTTTCGTGCGTTTTCAGGCGGTTATGTCGTTTCAAGGCGCTGATGCCGTGCCATTGCACGAGGTGCCTGAAGCGGTATTGACCCGTTTGTCACAGCTGCGACCGCCGCTGTGCGGCTTGGCGCTGGACCGACCGCGCATCATGGGAATTTTGAACGTCACACCTGACAGCTTTTCGGATGGTGGCGATTTGGCGACGGTGCAGGCGGCGGTGGCGCGTGCGCAGGCCATGGCGGCCGATATTCTGGACATCGGTGGTGAGAGCACGCGCCCCGGTGCGCAAGCGGTTGGTGTTGCAGATGAAATCGCACGTGTTGCGCCAGTGATCCGCGCGCTGCGCGATGCAGGTATTACGACCCCGATCAGCATTGACACGCGCAAAGCCGCTGTCGCCGAGGCGGCGCTGGATGCGGGTGCAGATATTGTGAATGATGTTTCCGCCTTTCGCTATGACCCCGAGCTTGCCGATCTGGTGGCGGAACGTGGCGTTCCGGTGTGCCTGATGCATTCCAAAGGCGACCCCGCGACGATGCAGGATGCGCCGCGCTATGATGATGTGGTGGCCGAGGTGCTGGACCATTTGGCCGAGCGGATGGCGTTTGCCGCCGCACGCGGTATTGCGCGCGACCGGATGATCGTTGATCCCGGCATCGGTTTTGCGAAAACGCAGGCGCATAATCTGGCGCTGTTGGCGCATTTGCCATGGCTGCATGATTTGGGCGTGGCGGTGTTGCTGGGGGCGTCACGCAAAAAGTTTATCGGCACGATTGGCGGGGCCGAGATGGCAAAAGACCGGATGTCGGGTTCTGTGGCTGTGGCGCTGCATGGGGCGGCGATGGGGGTGCAGATTTTGCGCGTGCATGACGTGGCTGAAACCGCGCAGGCGCTTGCGCTGTGGCAGGCGATCAACGCGCCGGTTTGTGCTGGCTAAGGGCCAAGCCGGTCAGAATAAACGCAAGGGCGGCAAAAAAGCGCAATGGCAGATCTTCGCCCAGGATGGTTGCGCCAAATATCACCGACCAGACAGGAACCTGATAGCTGGTCAGGGTCATAAACCCAGAGCCGGCCGAGCGGATGACCAGCACGCGCAGCAAAGCGGCAAGCGCAGTGGGCACCAAGCCGAGCAGAATGATCGCGGTGCCGGATTCGGCGCCCGCCCAATGCGGCACGCCTTCCATCAGCAGCATCATCGGGATCAGTGGGACCGCGCCGATAACAAGCGAGGTTGCCGCAAGGGTGATCGGGTCGATCTTGGGGCAGCGGCGGGTCAGGATAGATGCAAAGGCATAGCAAAGCGCCGCCGCAATACAGGCCAGACGCGGCAAAACCAACGGCCCACCGCTAAGGATATCTGGCCCCAGCAAAATGATGGTGCCGATAAAGCCAAGGCCAAACCCCAGTGCCTTGTTGCGGTGCAGGGTTTCGCCCGCAAAGAAAAAAGCCAAGGGCAACACGAACAACGGCACAGCAGCCATTGAAAGCCCCGCAAATGCCGAGGGAACAAAGCTTTGCCCCCAGCTGAGCAGCGAAAAGGGGACGGCCGAAGATAGCAACCCGATCGGGACAAGGTAGGCCCAGAGCTTGCTATCGCGCGCGGGCAAAGGGCGTTTGAGGGCAATGGCGAGGCTGGTGAGTGCGACAGCGCACAGTACGACGCGGGCTGTTGCCACTGTGATCGGACCATAGCCGCGAAGGGCGAATGAGATCACCATGAACGTGCCACCCCAGACCACGCCAAGGAAAAGTACAGAAATCCAGTCGCGGCGGGTGGGTGTTTGCATTGTATAAGTCTCTATCGAAAAGGGGGGCCAAATGGCCCCCCAAAAGTTCGAATAGTGTAAGCCTTAGTTGCGGGCTTTATCAACCATTTTGCCTTTGGAGATCCAAGGCATCATGTCACGCAGCTTTTTGCCAACGAGTTCGATCTGGTGCTCGTCGTTCGAGCGGCGCGATGCTTTGATCGTGGGCTGGCCAACAGCGTTTTCCAGCATGAAGTCGCGCACGAATTTGCCGGACTGGATGTCGGACAAAACAGCTTTCATCCGGGCCTTGGTTTCGTCGTAAGGCAGGATGCGCGGACCGGAAACATACTGGCCATACTCGGCGGTGTTCGAGATCGAGTAGTCCATGTTGGCGATGCCGCCTTCATAGATCAGGTCAACGATCAGTTTCACTTCGTGCAGGCATTCAAAGTAAGCCATTTCAGGCTCGTAACCAGCCTCAACCAGCGTTTCAAAGCCCATGCGGATCAGTTCAACCAGACCGCCGCAGAGAACAGCTTGCTCGCCAAACAGGTCGGTTTCACATTCCTGACGGAAGTTGGTTTCAATGATGCCCGAACGACCACCACCGATGCCCGAGCAATAGGACAGGCCCAGTTCCATCGCTTTGCCGGTTGCATCCTGATGAACGGCAACAAGGCAAGGCACGCCGCCGCCTTTGGTGTATTCGCCGCGCACGGTGTGGCCTGGGCCTTTTGGTGCCATCATGATGACGTCAACGCCGGCTTTTGGCTCGATCAGGCCGAAATGCACGTTCAGGCCGTGGGCGAATGCAATCGCAGCACCTTCGCGCAGGTTGTCATGGACGTATTTCTTGTAGGTTTCAGCCTGCAATTCGTCGGGCATGGTGAACATGATCAGGTCGCACCAAGCGGCTGCTTCGGCGATACCCATAACTTTCAGGCCTTCGCCTTCGGCTTTTTTCGCCGATGGGCTGCCTTCGCGCAGGGCAACAACAAGGTTTTTCGCGCCGGAATCGCGCAGGTTCAGCGCATGGGCGTGGCCCTGCGAGCCGTAGCCGAGGATCGCGACTTTTTTATCTTTGATCAGGTTGATGTCAGCATCACGGTCATAATACACGCGCATAGTTTTTTCCTTTTGGTTTGGGCTTTCGCCTTTGATGGGGGCAGAATAGGGGATAATGCCGTGTAGCGGCTGCAAAGTTTGACGTATTTTGCGAAATATGAGAAAGATCATTCGTCAAATACCGGAATATGAAAAATTCATGCAAATAGACGATACCGACCGCCGCATCTTACGCCATTTTCTGGCCGATCCCGCCTTGGCCAATGCGCAATTGGCCGAGCGGGCAGGGGTGACGGTTGCCACTTGCTGGCGGCGACTGGAAAAGATGCAAGAGGCGGGGCTGATTGCAGCACCCGTCGCCATTATCAACTGGCGGGCCTTGGGCTATGAGGTCGAGGTTTCCTTGCGCTTTAACCTTGATAAAACCGAGCCCCGCGCCTTTGACGAGTTTCTGGCTGCGGCGCGCGACGTGCCGGAAGTCATTGGAATTGAAACTTTTTTAGGCCGCGTGGATGTGCGCCTGAACGTGATTGCCCGCGATATGGCGCAATATCAGGACATCTATCGCAAGCGCATTTTAACCCTGCCACATATCGCCGATATTGAGGCCTTGATGCTGATAGCGACCATAAAAGACGAAAGTGCCTTGCCACTATGATTGACCTAGATGACCTTGATCGCGCCCTTTTGCGCAGCCTGTCACGTGATGCGACGACCAGCGCGGGCGAGCTGGGCCGCCGTTTGGGCCTAAGCCAGCCTGCCGCGTGGCGGCGGATCAAGCGCATGGAAGAGGCGGGAATCATCGCGGGCAGGCGGGTTGAGGTGGACCGCCCTGCGCTGGGGTTCGGCGTGACGGTGTTTTTGGGCGTGAAACTGGCGACCAAGGGCCGTGTGTCATTGGAGGATTTTGAGCGCGCGGTACAGGCTATTCCCGAGGTGCAGATTGTGCAGCACGTTCTGGGCCTGTTTGACTATCGTTTGCGGGTGGTTGCCCGCGACATTGCCGATTTCGAACGTGTCTTGCGGCGGCGGATTATGACGCTGCCGGGTGTGGGGCAGGTAGAGGCAAATGTGCTGCTGACCGAAGAAGTGCGGCCGGGGCCGTTGGGCTAAGCGCCGCAGCCTGCGCGTTTTTGCTTGAAATCAGGCGCGATCTGCTTTGAAACAGTGGGAACCCCTTTGAAAGGAAAAATTATGGCCGCGTTGCACCCCGAAATTGACCCGAACGGGCTGGAAGAATTCTCGGTCGTTTTCTCGGACCGGTCGCTGAACCATATGTCGGCCAAGTTCCAAGGCGTGATGCGCGAGATTTCGGCCACACTGCGCGAGGTGTATAGTGCCGAGGCTGTGGCGGTTGTGCCGGGTGGTGGCACCTATGGGATGGAAGCGGTGGCGCGGCAGTTTGGCCGTGGCGCACGGGTGCTGGTCGTGCGCAACGGCTGGTTTTCCTATCGCTGGAGCCAGATTTTTGAGGCGGGCGGTTTTGCAGCGAATGTCGATGTGGTGATGGCGCGGCAAACCGGCAACGACCCGCGCGCGCCCTATGCGCCGCCGCCGATCGCCGATGTGGTGGCCCGCATTCATGAGGTGAAACCCGAGGTGGTTTTTGCCCCGCATGTTGAAACCAGCGCCGGAATTATCTTGCCGGATGACTATATTAGCCAAATGGCGGCGGCCGCGCATGAGGTTGGGGCGATTATGGTGCTGGATTGCATCGCAAGCGGCTGTATATGGGTGGACATGGCGGAAACCGGCGTCGATGTGCTGATCACGGCGCCGCAAAAGGTGTGGTCGTCCAGCCCTTCGGCGGGTTTGGTGATGATGTCTGCCGCCGCTGTGACGCGGTTGGAGGCGACAAGCTCGGACAGTTTTGCGCTGGATTTGAAGAAGTGGCGCAGCATCATGGCGGCCTATGAGGCGGGCGGGCATGCCTATCATGCCACGATGCCGACCGATGCTTTGGTCGGGTTTTTGGATGCGGTGCGTGAAACCAAAGCCATGGGATTTGCCGAAGCTAAGGCCGCGCAATGGGAGCTGGGCCGCGCCGTGCGGGCACTGTTTGCTGCGCGCGGGCTGGTTTCGGTTGCTGCCGAAGGCTTTGCCGCGCCGGGGGTTGTGGTTAGCTATACCGATGATCCGGCGATTCAGAACGGTGCGAAATTCCGCGAAAAAGGCCTGCAAATTGCCGCAGGTGTGCCGCTGCAAGTTGGCGAAGGCGCTGCGTTCAAAACCTTTCGTATCGGCTTGTTCGGGCTGGATAAACTGGCAGATGTTGCCGGAACTGTGAAACGGTTGGAGCGGGCGGTCGACGCTGTTTTATAGGTATTTGGGCCAAGATGAAGGCGGTGGTTAGCGTAAGCCAAGGCCCGCCTTCATCAGCGTTTTTCGAACTGGCGCGGTGGCATAAAGCGCGCCGAGAATGTTTGCCCGCAGGTCGCGCAACAATGGCGCGCCCAACATCGACGTCCGGTTGAGCGCGTCAATCGCCGTGACGCGGGCCTGCACCTCGCGGTGGCGGCGTTTGTGGTAGGCGTCGAGCATTTTTTCCGACCCGATTGCCGCAGGTGTGGCCAATGCCAATTCGTGCAAAACCGCCAGATCAGCCAGGCTCATATTCAGGCCTTGCGCGCCGATTGGCGGCACGACATGCGCGGCCTCGGCCATCAAGGCGGTGCGTTGGCCAGACATGCGGGCGGCGATTTGGCTGATGATGGGCCAAGAGGTTAACGGGCTGTTCAGCGTCATCGGGCCCAAGATGTGGCAGGCGCGCAGGTTCATCTCGGCTTCGAAGGCGGCTTGGGGCAGGGCGGCTAGACGGGCGATCTCGGGGCCATGTTCCATCCAGACAACTGCCGAGGCAGGCAGGCCGTCATGGTCGGGCAGAGGCACCATTGTGAAAGGCCCGCCCGAGCGATGCACCTCGGTCGAAACATTGTGATGCGGAATTGGGTGGGTGGTGGTGAAGGCCAAGGCCTTTTGCCCGTAGCGTGTTGTTTTGACATCAATACCAGCAGCCTGACGGACTGCTGAGTTGCGGCCATCCGCGCCGATCAGCAGCTTGGCCCGCCAGGACGTGCCATCGGACAGGCCGACCAAAGCCTCACTCTCGCGCGTGAGTACCGAGGTTGTCGCGACGCCGAGGCGGAAGGTGACATTTGGTAAGCCCTGCACATGCGCCAGCATTTCGCGGCGCAAGAGCCAGTTCGGCAAGTTGTAGCCAAAAGGGGTGTCGGACAATTCTGCGGCGTCAAAGTCGCGGGTTTGGCGGGCTTCGCCTGCGGTACCGCCGGCATCGACAATACGCATGATTTGCAGGGCCGCAGAAAAGGGCGACAGCCTGTCCCACAGCCCGATGTCTTGCAGTAAGGTGATCGAGGGCATCAGGAACGCTGTGCTGCGCATATCAGCACCGGCGCTTTGGCGGTCGGTGACGGGGGCGGTCGGGTCGACGCAGAGCACTGAAAAGCCGGCGCTGCCAAAGGCGGCAGCCGCCGAAAGACCGGCGACTCCGCCGCCGGAGATCAGGATATCAACGGTTTCACGGGTCATTCATTGCGCCTTCCTGCAGGCCCCCTGAGCGGGGCTTTGGCATTTAGATAGGCCGATAATGTGCCCGCGTCCAAGGGACAAAGCGCCGCTATTTGCCCAAAGTGATCGCAATCAAGGTGATAAGGATCACCGGCACAAAGGCAAGCGCGGTCATGGCAAGGGCAACCAGACCCCAAGCCTTAACCCCTAGAACTACGCAGGTTACCAAAATCACCAAGGCGTAGTAGATGCTGTTGATGTCTTTTTGAATATCGCGCGCAATCTGGCCGAAAAACGGGGTGGCAAAAAGTATGCGCATCCCAAGGGGCACGCGTTTTGTGTTGGTGTTCATTTCATTCTCCTGTTCGCAGGGGGTAGGTAGCGTGCAGAGACGTGGAGACCATGTGGCAGCGTGCCGCAGCGGCGTTTAGCCAATGAGTTTTGCCAGAAAGCCGGTCAAATCGCTGGTATGGTGATGGATATGGGCAGCAGGTTCGGCCGTTGGTGCGACGTGGACAGTGCGCATCCCCATCTGATGCGGTGCGGTTAGGTTGCGGCTGTCATCTTCGAACATCGCGCCTTGGCTTGGGTTCAGCTTATCAAGGGCAAAAATCGTTTCAAAAGCAATGCGTTCCGGTTTGGGGCGAAAGCCTGCGTGTTCGACGCCGTAAACCGCATCAAACAGGTTTGACAGCCCGCGCGCCGCCAAAACCCGTTCGGCATAGGGGCCTGAACCGTTGGTATAAACGATCCGCCGCCCCGGAAGGGCGCGGATGTGAGAGGCCAGATCCAGATCCTGTCCGAGGTGATCCAGCGAAATATCATGGACGTCGGTCAAATAGGGGGCAGGGTCGACACCATGTTCGTGCATAAGCCCTGCAAGGGTTGTGCCATATTGCGCCCAATAGTGGCGTCGCAAACGGTCGGCCTCGGGCCGGTCGACATTCAGGCTTTGCATCACCCAATTGGTCATCCGCACCTCGATCTGATCAAACAGACGGGCGGCAGGCGGGTATAGCGTGTTGTCGAGGTCAAAGACCCAGGACCGAACCTGTGTGAAATCTTGTGTTGGCATGCGCCTAAACTAGGGCGCATGCGGCGGTTTGGCAATGCGATTGCGGTTGAGATGGGGCGCAAGGCCCGCTAACCTGACTGGCAGTTAGAAAAGGTGCGAAATTGTGCAAAAAGATGCCTATACCCTGATCCTCGAGGCGATTGACGCGGGCGTTTACAAGCCGGGAGACAGGTTGGTCGAATCCGAGCTGGCCGACCGCTTTGGTGTATCGCGCACCCCGGTGCGTGAGGCGTTGCAGCGGTTGGAAACCCAGTCGATGCTGACGCGCGATGGCCGCAGCCTGATTGTGGCCTCGTTGAACCATAACCAACTGGCCGAGCTATATGCCGTTCGCACCGAACTGGAAGGGCTGGCCGCGCGTTTGGCCGCGCGCCATGCAACTGAAGAAGAAATCCATGTTTTGCGCAGCATGGTTGAGGATGACAAGGCCTTGTTGGGGGGCGATCCGCGCAGCCTGAGCCGCGCGAACAAGCGGTTTCACAAGCAAATTCATCTGGCCTCGCATAACCGCTTTTTGGTGCAGCAATTGGATTTGGTGCATCGCTCGATGGCGCTGATGGCGACCACGTCTTTTGCGGCCGAAGGGCGCGATGCGATCGGGCTGGCGGAACATGATGCTATCGTTGCGGCGATAGAGGCGCGTGACGGTGATGCGGCCTATAACGCCTTGCGCAGCCATATTTCCAAGGCGTTCGAGACGCGGCTGCGTATTGATGCGGGCGAGATAAAAACCCGTTAATGCGGGGCTGATTGGTCAAAATGGCCATGGCTGGTTTTATCCCAATAAAAGGGTTTGGTGACCATTTCCCAAGCCGCTTTGTATGATGCCAATGCCCCCAACGGAAAATAGAAGTGCAATGTTGCAACCCAGAGTTTGTTGATGCTGTGGTTGGTTTTGCGCAGGCCCATGACATTCACCGTCAGGTTGATCACCTCGGTCAGCAAATACGACCCGTAGAGCGCCAGCATTGCCAAAGGTGACAGTGCCGCGGCCAGAGGGTGGGAAAACCCGAGCGGTACAAGCCAGAATGACCAAAGCACCGGTGCAAGCAGGAATTGCGACAGGGTGCAGAGGAACAAGACCTGAAATCCTATGAATTTCCACGCCCCCAATTGCCGCCAGAGCAAGACCGGTGCGCGCATATGCACGGCCCAAGTCATCATATAGCCCTTTAACCAACGGGACCGCTGCCGCACCCATGGCAAGGTACGACAATTTGCCTCTTCTTCTGTGACCGTATCCAGCATTTCGGTCCGGTAGCCGTGCCGCGCCAGACGCATCCCGAGATCGGCATCTTCGGTCACATTATGCGCATCCCAACCGCCCAGATCCTCTAGGGCGGCACGGCGGAAAAACAGCGTTGTCCCGCCCAAGGGGATGGCAAAGCCCAGACGTTGCAACCCCGGCAGGATGATGCGGAACCAAGAGGCATATTCCATTGTAAAACAACGAGATAGCCAGTTGGTGTTCGGGTTGTAGAAATCAAGTATGCCTTGCAGGCAGGCAACATCGGCGCCGCGCTGGTAGAAGCGTTCCACCACTTTGCGAATCTGGCTAGGCTCGGGTGCGTCTTCGGCGTCATAAACCCCGATGATAGAGCCTCGGCACAGGTCGAGGCCAAAATTCAAGGCGCGGGGTTTGGTTTTCAACGGCCCGTCCGGCACCACAACAACCCGCATCCATGGTGGCAAATCCACCGATTTCAACGCATTACGGGTAAGGTGGTCGTTCTCTTCCACGACCAACAGAATATCAAGCAGATCGCGCGGATACTCCAACCGGTCCAAGCGCCTGATCAGGCGCGGGGCGATATCGCCTTCTTTGAACAG
Source organism: Pseudorhodobacter wandonensis (assembly GCF_001202035.1). GTDB lineage: Bacteria > Pseudomonadota > Alphaproteobacteria > Rhodobacterales > Rhodobacteraceae > Pseudorhodobacter > Pseudorhodobacter wandonensis. Next base: position 111,431 of record NZ_LGHT01000031.1, read on the forward strand.
CGCGACCATAATCGAAACCGTCGGCGGGCGGGCGATGATGGGCGCGGGGTTTGGTGGCTCAATGTAGCGCAGGGCGGCAATAACGGCACCTGTACGCAAGGCGGTTGATAAGAACAGCGTCAAACTGGCCCAAAAGGTAAAGGCCAGCCCAACAAAACTGGGCGAGAGCCACAGGCCGAGGCAAAACACGCCAATGCCCAAGGCGACCTTGATTGCCAAGCCTTCGCTGCCATAGTTGCGGCAGCTTTCCGATGCTGCGACGCGGTTTTCGGCAGCGTCATTCAACAGCGCCGAGCGGGCCTTCATCACTGCCGCCTGAATTTGGGATACAGGGGCAAGGGCCATGACTACCGAACCGAAAGCCGCGCGCAACATCTTGGAATGTTTTGCAAAATCTTCGGGGTAGGCGGTGGCGACCACTACGATTTCTCCGACAGCCTGCCAAGGGATCAACCCTTCGCGCAGGCAAGTGGCGGCGCCCAGACGGTCAATCAGACGGGGATCTGCAGGTTTGGACAAAGGATTTATCAGCCGTACGTTCCAATGCCGTGCCAGTGCCTGATACAGCGGCTTTTCGGCAATCATTTGCCGCGCCAAAAGGATGTCGCTAAGCCGCCCCCGATGCCGTTTTTGCAAAGACAGTGCCTGCACCAGATCATCCGCCGAGATCAACCCGTCACGCAGCAGTGTGATACCAAGTGACCGCACCGATGGCGCCGTAATTGCGATGCGCCGTTTGCGCTGCGGGTCAGGAAACACCTGCGCCACGTGGCCAAGCGTATTTTGGCGGCCAGAAACGGGTATCAGGTTGGCGTTGGCGATGCGGTTGGAAGCGGTCATTATCCCCCCTTGTTAGGATCAGAATGGGGAGATTCCAGTTAATGGCGAGTTAACGCATTAATTTTAAATGAGTTTTTTATAAAATGGGCAGGGTAGGTAGTGGCCCGTATATCTCGGGCCACTAAATCTTGAATGTCCTGCTGGCAAGGTTATCAAGCGCGGCGGGCTTTCATCGCTTCGGCGAATCGCTCAAACAGGTAATAGCTGTCTTGCGGGCCGGGGCTTGCCTCGGGGTGGTACTGCACGGAAAACACAGGTTTGCCATCCACCGCGATGCCACAGTTAGACCCGTCAAACAGGCTGACATGGGTTTCGCGCACGCCTTTTGGCAAGGTTTGCGCATCAACGGTAAAGCCGTGGTTCATCGAGGTGATTTCGACTTTGTTGGTGTCGTAATCCTTAACGGGGTGGTTCGCACCGTGGTGGCCGTGGTTCATCTTGATGGTTTTGCCACCCAGCGCCAGCGCAAGCATCTGATGCCCAAGGCAAATACCGAAAACCGGGATGTCAGCATCCAAGACGCCTTTGATCATGCCAACCGCATATTCGCCGGTTGCGGCAGGGTCGCCCGGGCCGTTTGACAGGAAAACCCCTTCGGGGTTCAGCGCCAAAACATCCTCGGCCGTGGCGGTTGCGGGCAGTACGGTCACGTCACAACCCGACGAAGCCAAGCAGCGCAAGATGTTGCGTTTTGCGCCGAAATCTATGGCAACCACGCGCAGGCCATCGCCCGTGCGCTTAGTATAGCCTTGAGGCCAGGCCCAACGCATTTCATCCCAGCGATAGCTTTGCGCGCAAGTTACCTCTTTGGCCAGATCAAGGCCTTCGAGGCCGCGCCACGCACGTGCAGCAGCGACCAGCGCCTCAATATCAAAATTGCCGTCCGGATCATGGGCAAGCGCCACATGCGGCGCACCTTGCTGGCGGATTGCGCGGGTCAGACGCCGTGTATCAAGGCCGCCAATGCCAATACGGCCTTTGGACAGCAGCCAATCGGTCAATTCCGCCGTTGCGCGCCAGTTGGAAGGGTCGGTCGGATCCCATTTCACCACCATGCCCGCCGCCACCGGATCGGTGGTTTCGTCATCTTCGGGCGTCACACCGGTGTTGCCGATATGCGGAAAGGTAAAGGTGACAACCTGACCCGCGTAGGACGGATCTGTCATGATTTCCTGATAGCCGGTCATCGCGGTGTTGAACACCAGCTCGGCCACCGTTTGGCCGGTTGCGCCAAAGCCGCGCCCGTAAAAGATGGTTCCATCGGCCAGCGCAAGGCAAGCGGTTGGTTTATCAGTGATTTGTGCAGTTTGGGGCATGGTACGACTCTCTCTGGCCGGATTTTGGGGACACTACGGGCCATGGGCTGCGGGGTCAAGGGTGGTGCTGAAATGGAATAACGTGCAAAACCAATGATTTACGATTTTCATCATCAGTTGCCTCGCCTTTCGCTTCGCGCTATGGTCGGCAGTTGCTGAAACTCTGGGAAAGAAATCAGAATGACTTTGCGTGATCGGCTGCAAGCCGCCCTAAAAGATGCGATGCGCGCCAAAGAGGTGGAACGGCTTTCGACGCTGCGCCTGATCAATGCCGCGATCAAGGATCGTGAGATTGCCCAACGGGGCGAAGGCGGCGAAGGCGAGGTCTCGGAGGCTGAGATCACGGCGATTCTGTCGAAAATGGTCAAGCAGCGGCAGGAAAGCGCGCGCGTCTATGAAGAAGGCGGGCGGTTGGAACTGGCCGAGAAAGAACTGAACGAGATTTCGGTGATTGAGGAATACTTGCCGCGTCAATTGCCGGATGATGAGGTCGACGCCGCGATTACTGCTGCGATTGCCGAGGCGGGGGCATCCTCGATCCGCGATATGGGCAAGGTGATGGCTGTGCTGAAAGGCAAATTCACCGGCCAGATGGATTTTGGTGCTGTCGGGCCGCGGGTCAAGGACAAGCTGGGATAAGCAGGGCACGAATTACCGCTGCGTGAAAACAATATGCCCTGCACCCAAAAGTGCAGGGCTTTTGCATCTAAAATAAACAGTACAGGCCAAAGCTGGGGCGGGGACTAGGTGCCAGTCTTTGGCCGGTTGAATGCCGATAGTCTATGCAAGACATATGTCAGCTGTGTGACAGTTACCAAGAATTGTGGTCACGAAGGGCGCGGCGCAATTCATCGGCCAGTTTGACGCGCTCTTCTTCGGATAAAAACGCCCCCAACTCTACCTCGCGCGGGCCGCCCTTTAGGGTGATGTATTCGGGCACCGGCCCAGAGCTTTTATACAGCTCTACCCGCACCCAATGGGGGTTTGCCTCCCATTCCTGATGCTTGCCGCGCGGGCCATCGCGGGTCAGACGCAGGCGCGTGGGTTCAAAGGTCAGGGTCTCGATTATCTCGGCGTCGCGGTAGTTGCGATCCAATGCCCAATACATTCCGCCGACCGCCAAAACCAAAAACGGCAGTAGCCCCCATAAAACCATCGAGCCGATAACGGCGAATAGTGGTACCAAGACCATAAGGGCCGTGGCGCCAATAAAGACGACAAACCCGCGCTTTGGCAATGAGCGATAGGGCCACAACTGTAGCACCATCGGGGCAGGGGTTTTGATCCATTCATAGGGCATTGGGGCATTCTCGGTCAGGGGGCTGGCAAATTCTAGCGGCATATCCGGCCAAGAAAAAGGGCCCCTGCATTGCTGCGGGGGCCCTTTTCGATTGGTCAGCTACGGCCGTTAGTGGCTGTGGCCTTTATCCCAGTCAGACTGCTTTGGCAGCTGCTCGAACGTATGCTCTGGCGGCGGGCAAGGCAGGGTCCATTCCAGGGTGTCCGCATATTCGTTCCAGTAGTTGTTTTGCGTCACGCGCTTGCCGTAGCGCAGCGTGTAAAAAACGATCCCGATAAAGAACACGAAGGACGCAAAGGACAGGAACGCACCAAGGCTCGACCAGAAGTTCCAGTAGGCGAATGCCTCGGGATAGTCGATATAGCGGCGCGGCATGCCTTGACGGCCAAGGAAGTGCTGCGGGAAGAAGGTCAGGTTTGCACCGATGAACATCATCCAGAAGTGCAGCTTGCCAGCCCATTCGGGGTATTGACGGCCCGACATTTTGCCGATCCAGAAGTAGATACCCGCGAAAATTGCAAACACCGCACCAAGCGACATCACGTAGTGGAAGTGTGCAATCACATAGTAGGTGTCATGGTACACACGGTCTACGCCTGCCTGCGACAGAACAACGCCGGTAACGCCGCCAACTGTGAACAGGAAGATGAAGCCGAATGCCCAGTACATCGGGGTTTTCATGTCAAGCGAGCCGCCCCACATGGTCGCAATCCACGAGAAGATCTTGATGCCTGTTGGCACCGCGATCACCATGGTTGCCAGCATGAAATAGGACTGCTGGGTCAGCGACATGCCGACAGTGTACATGTGGTGCGCCCAGACAACAAAGCCCAGAACACCAATCGCCACCATCGCGTAAACCATTGGCAGGTAACCAAATACCGGCTTGCGCGAGAAGGTCGCAACAACTTGCGAAATGATACCAAAGCCCGGCAGGATGATGATGTACACCTCTGGGTGGCCAAAGAACCACAAGATGTGCTGATACAAGATCGGGTCACCGCCGCCAGCTGCCTGGAAGAAGGTGGTGCCAAAGTTGCGGTCTGTCAGCAACATGGTGATCGCGCCTGCCAGAACCGGCAAGGACAGCAGAATCAACCACGAGGTTACAAAGATCGACCATGCGAACAGAGGCACTTTGTGCAGGGTCATCCCCGGCGCGCGCATGTTCAGGAAGGTGGTGATCATGTTGATCGCGCCCAAAATCGACGACGCGCCCGACAGGTGAACCGCGAAAATCGCGAGATCCATCGAGTAGCCGCCTTCATTGGTTGACAGTGGCGGGTACAGAACCCAACCCACGCCAGACCCCAACTGGTCATTGCCGCCTGGCGACAAAACCGAGGCCACAGCCAGCGAGGTGCCTGCAACATACATCCAATAGGACAGGTTGTTCATGCGCGGGAACGCCATATCCGGCGCGCCGATCTGCAATGGCATGAAATAGTTGCCAAAGCCGCCGAACAGGGCAGGGATAACCACGAAGAACATCATCAAGATGCCGTGTGCCGTGATGATCACGTTCCACAGGTGGCCGTTTGGCGTACAGGTATCACCTGCACCGGCAGCGAAAAACCGCGAGCCTTCCATACACATGTACTGAACACCGGGGTGCATCAGTTCCATCCGCATGTAGACAGTGAAAATTACCGAAATCAGGCCAACAAGGCCGCCGGTAAACAGGTACAAAATACCAATATCTTTGTGATTGGTTGACATAAACCAGCGAGTAAAGAACCCGCGTTCGTCATGTTCGTGGCCATGAATGGCTGCGTCGGCCATGCCTGCCCTCCCGTTAGCGTTTAATTTCCAGCGCACGGGAAAAAAAGAGATTCCCGCCGCCACTTGCATTCATGTTCTAGAATGCCCAAGCGGCGGCGGCAATTGCTGACTTTGACGCAGATCAAATAAAACGGCGTCAAAGCCACATTTTTTTTGATTATTTCGCCGCAGGACCAACCGAGGCAAGATAGGCCGCAACATCCTCGCCGCCTTTTTTCAGCTTGAAGGTCATTTTGGATTTGCCCTTCGCATCGCCCGAAAACTCTTCGAGGAACGTGGATGGATCGGGCAGGTATGCTGCCAATGTTGCCTCATCCCAGATCAGGCCTTTTGCGCCGGATTCTTTCATCACGTCCGAATATTTGAAATCTGCGACACCACCTGCGGCACGGCCGACAACGCCGTAAAGGTTGGGGCCAACTTTGCCGCCTTTAACGATTTCGGTGCCATCGTCTGCAACAATTGCATGACAGGCTTTGCATTTCTTGAACTCTTTTTCGCCATTTGCGGCGTCGCCGGCAAAGGCAGGCGCGGTCAAAGCAAGAAGGGCAGCGGTTGTGATAAGGCTAAGTTTCATTGTCAGTCCTCGTTTGTTTCGTAGTTGGTCCACGCCGCAACGGCCAAGGGGCGCACGGCCATTCAACGCATTGCAGTATCATAGGCCCAAGTCTGGCCAATTGACATAGGTCAAGCCGTCGCGTGGATAATAGCAACCTATCGCGACAGGTTCAATCGGGGCGGTATGCGTAAGGCGAATCAAGCTTGGGCATTGCAACCCAAAAGTGTGACATTTCAGCAAAAGGCCTCATTTCTGCAGCCTTGGCGTGTATTTTGAGGCTCGTTGGGGAAATTTGGCTGTGTTAGAGCGGATTTCGGGGACCAAGCATGATTGCCACGGTGTTTCGCAAGAAGATCATTGCAAGAAAAAGTGGCGCGATATGCAAACTGTAGATGAACAATATATGACACAAACCGATTCACCGCTTCGCAGCGTGGACAAGCTGAAGCTGGCTGCACGTTTGGTTGAAGAAGTCGCCTATGCGCAAGCCGGGTTTCAATCGCAGCAAAAAGTGGCGCATTTGATGCTTGTTGCCGCAAGCCTTGACAGATTGGCGCAAAGCCCGTCGGATTTTGCCGATGCAAATGCTTGGCCTGCGTTGGTGAAACGCTAACGCGTGGCAAGGTGTCGCTGTTTGGGGGGCAGGGCTGTTTTTGACGCCCTTGGACCCAATGCTTTGCAAGCATGGTATTGTAAATAAGTCTAACTACGCTACCGTATGGTTGCACGGTTTGTGATGGGCTTCATGTCAGTCTTGGGTAATTTCGGCAGTAACTTGCGTAAGCTGGCGCAACAGCGCGGGACTTTGGCCAAGGCAGCCAATGAGCTTGATATTTCCAAGGTGCAATTCCAACGCTATCTGCGCGGCGAATCCTTTCCCAAACCGCATATCTTGAAACAGATTTGCAACTATTTTGAGGTCGATGCCCGTATCCTGACCGAACCCCTGACTGATACGCTCTTATTCGAAATGCGCACGGCTGCGGTCGCGGGGCAGGGTGGGAATCCGGCGATGAATGCGGCGATCAGCTTTGCGTGCCCGACCCAGGATTATTTTCAAACCCCCGAGGCATTGCCCGATGGGTTTTACCGTGTGGTGCGAAAATCATTAACCTTTCCAAATTGTTACGCCAATCTTTTGTTTCTGGTGAAAACTTTGGGTAAGGCCCGTGTAATGCGGTGTTATGATGACAAGCTCATCTCAAACGGCACAATGCCTGCGCCGCTTCGCCAGTATCGCGGGATGGTTCTGGGGCAGGCCGATGGTATCTCGATGGTGGTATTTCACAGCCCGCCCGCAATGAGCGTTTCCCATATCTTTGTGGCGCCATTTTTTCACGCCAATGGCACCCGCGCGCTGACCGGATTCAGCACCAATGGCCGCACCGAACTGGTCGGGCGCGCCCGGATCGTGCGCATCTATATCGAGCCGATTACCGGCGGGTTTTCTGGCGTCATGGCCTATCGCCGCCGCAAAGTCTTTATGACGCCGGAAGAGGTAGAGCCGATGATTCTGGGCATCATCGAGCAGCCGCTGAACTGATCCGAATTGCGTCAGGAGGTTGCGCCGAATACCGCCTCAAACTGTTGCCGCAGCGCGACATCCAGATCATCCATCGTGACGGGCAAGCCAAGGTCGACCAAGCTGGTCACGCCATGATCGGAAATGCCGCAAGGAACAATGCCCGAAAAATGGCCCAGATCGGGTTCGACATTGATAGAGATGCCGTGAAAGCTGACCCATTTGCGCAGCTTTACCCCGATCGCCGCGATTTTATCTTCGGCGGGCTGCCCGTCGGGGCCTTTGCGGTCGGGGCGCACCACCCACACACCAACCCGGCCCTGACGGCGTTCACCCTTTACATTAAACTCGGCCAAGGTCTTGATAACCCAGTTTTCCAAAGCACAAACGAATTTGCGCACGTCGCGGCCGCGTTTGTTCAGGTCAAGCATCACATAGGCAACGCGCTGGCCCGGCCCGTGATAGGTATACTGCCCGCCGCGCCCTGCCACATGCACCGCAAAGCGGTCGGGCTGCACCAGATCTTCGGCCTTGGCACTGGTGCCGGCCGTGTAAAGCGGCGGATGCTCTAGCAACCAAACCGCCTCGGGCGCCGTTCCGGCGGCGATCCCGGCCACACGTGCCTCCATCGCGGCCAAGGTTTCGGCATAGGGGGCCAAACCGTCCAGTACCCGCCACTCAAGTGCTGTTAGTTCTGCCTTTGATGCGTTTTCCATCGCTCGCCCCTTCGCGGCCTTAGGCACCCGCATGCCGTTCGGGCCAAAAAACTTGGTCAAAACACGCTTGCGTGATACCGTTTTATTACATTGAGTCGATCTATTCCCTAGATGCGGAGTTTTCAAATGATATTCAAAAGCATTTCTACATCGTTAATTGCCACGGCTCTTATCATCACACCTCTGGAATCGCAGGCGGGTGACGGATTGGTCGGTGGTATTATTGGCGGCATTATCGGCGGTGCAATTGTCAACGGCGCGAATAGCAACCGCCGTGCGACCACGCAGCGCAGGACCACCACACGGTCAACCGTTTCCAGCAGTCAGCGGGCCGAAAACCGCGAAGTGCAAGTTGCGCTGAATTATTTTGGATTTCCGGTGGGCACGCCTGACGGGTCAATCGGCCCGCGGTCGCGCGGTGCAATCAGCCAGTTTCAGGCGCATCTCGGCTATGCGCCAACGGGCAATCTGAACGGCTGGGAAAAGGATTTCCTGATTCAGTCCTATTACCGCGCGCAGGCCGGCGGGCCGCTGACGGCCCAACAGGTCGCCCGCGATCCGCGCGGCACTATGGGGCTGCTGATTACCTATCGCGATGAAAAACTCGGGATAACGCCGCCCGCAGGTGAAATGGCTGCGGCACCAGAGGCAGCCCCTGCAGCACCGCAAACGGCTACGGTAGCGGCAGGAAGCTCGGCTGTGGCGGCTGCTGTGCCCCAATTCGGCGCCCCGGCTGCGCCAGCGGCTTTGCCATCGTTCTTGGGGCAGGGGGCAACCAAAGTATCCTTGGCCAGCCAATGCAACAAAGTGTCTTTGCTGACCAATTCCAACGGCGGTTTTGTCACGCAGGCCAATATGACCGATCCGGCCTTTACGCTGTCAGAGCAGTTCTGCCTTGCCCGCACCTATGCCATTGCGCAGGGCGAAGAGCTGGCCGCCAAGGTTTCGGGCTTTACGCCGCAGCAAATCGCCCAGCAATGCGAAGGCTTTGGTCCGGTGCTGAAAGATCAGGTCGCGGCAATCTCACTGCGGTCTCGTGAAGAAGTGCTGCAAGGCGTGTCCAGCTTTGTGCTGGCATCGGGCATGGCACCGGCGCAACTGGCGGGAACGGCCAAGATTTGCCTTGGTGTCGGCTATGTCACTGACAATATGGATGTCGCGATTGGTTCGGCGTTGATCCTGGTTGCCGTTGGTGAAACGGCTTATGCCGAATTGCCGGGCCATCATTTGGCTGCCGGTATCGGCGCGGCACAGCGGGCCGATCTTGCCTTGCCTTGGTTTGAACAAAGCTTTGCAGCCGGCACCGATGGCACGTTGCAGGTGTTTGCACCCGGTATGACGGACCGTACGGCGTTGATCCGGCAGGCGGCCTATACGGTTGCAGGTCGCCCGATGCCAGGGGCGGCTGCACCCGGCATGCCAGTGCCTGCGTCGGCTCTGCCAAGCTTTGCCCTGCCAGGGGCCACAGCCGCAGGCACCTCTAACCCGTAACCAGACACCGCCGGGGGTATTCCTGGCGGTTTAGTCCAACGGTTTGGCGCGGCGGTTTACTATTGTCGCAATCATTCTGCCGTTCAGTGCAGAATTGATCTTGAGGTCTGCGCAAGCCTTCGCTAAGACGCGGCCAGTCAAGATCGTGCGGTCGTGGCGGAATTGGTAGACGCGCAGCGTTGAGGTCGCTGTTCTTTAACCGGAGTGGGGGTTCGAGTCCCCCCGACCGCACCACTTGACCCAACTCCTGTCTTTGGCATGGCTTGCGCGCCGCGTATCGCGGTTTTGTGTAATTGCGGCCGCCGCAAAATGCCCAAAATTGCTTGGGACAGAATCGCTCGGGTCGCGAAACAGGTCTCTGGAAATAGGAGACGGCAACACGGGACCACGCCCGATTTGCCAGAAAACTGCCTTGAGAAAGGCAAGTTCCCTGTGAAACGCCGGTTAATGCCCCGATTTTCCTGCATTTGCGCAAAAATTGCCTCTTTGAAATTGAAACTGTTGCAATATGCCTGACATATCGCTTTAGTCATAAGAAATGAAAGTGCAGGTCACCTGCCGGAACGATCAGGGAGATAAGGGTGGTTAAACAACCCCAGAACGACGGTTTCGTCGTCTTCGATCATGTGCAAAAAAGCTATGACGGGGAAACACTAGTTGTCAAAGATCTTAACCTTTCAATTGGTAAGGGCGAGTTTTTGACAATGCTTGGGCCATCGGGTTCGGGCAAAACCACATGCCTCATGATGTTGGCAGGGTTTGAAACGGCGACCAGCGGCGATATTCGCCTTGATGGCCGTCCGATCAACACGGTACCGCCGCATAAGCGTGGTATCGGGATGGTGTTTCAAAACTACGCGCTGTTCCCGCATATGACCGTCGGCGAAAACCTGTCCTTTCCGCTGGAAGTGCGCGGCATGGGCAAGGATGAGCGCGAAACCAAGGTCAAACGCGCCCTTGATATGGTGCAGATGTATGACTTCATCAACCGCCGCCCTGCCCAGCTGTCGGGTGGCCAACAGCAGCGTATCGCATTGGCCCGCGCCTTGGTGTTCGACCCCAGCCTTGTGCTGATGGATGAACCGCTTGGCGCGCTGGACAAGCAGCTGCGCGAGCATATGCAGTTTGAAATCAAGCATTTGCATGAAAGCCTTGGCATCACTGTGGTGTATGTAACCCACGACCAGGGCGAGGCGCTGACAATGTCTGACCGCGTTGCCGTGTTCAACGATGGCCGCATCCAGCAGCTTGCCCCGCCGAATGAGCTGTATGAACGCCCCGACAACGCCTTTGTCGCGCAGTTCATCGGTGAAAACAACAAACTGGAAGGCGTGGTCGAAAGCATTTCCGGCAATCAAGCCGAAGTGCGGCTGACCACTGGCGAGCTGATCGCCGCGACACCAGTTAACGTGACCAAGAAGGGTGAGAAAACACTTGTTTCCATCCGGCCCGAGCGCGTTGAGTTCAAGCCCGAAATGATGCCGTCGGGCGCACATATGATTGAAGCCGAAGTGCTGGAATTCATCTATATGGGTGATCTGTTCCGCACCCGGCTGCGCGTGGCCGGTCACGATGATTTCGTGATCAAATCGCGCAACACGCAGGGGCAAACCATGCTGCGCCCCGGCGAAAAGATTAAGATTGGATGGTCGCCCGCCGACGCGCGCGCCCTTCAGCCTTAAAACCTTTGGTCGCCCGGCGGGTTCTGCTCGTGCGGCCGAAACCATAAAAAAAGTTCAACAAGGAGAATGCCCTATGAAAAAACTACTTATCCTGTCCACAGCGCTTAGCACTTTTGCCTTTGGTGCGTCTGCACAAGAAGTCGTGCTGATGTCTTGGGGCGGCGCCTATGGCAAAAGTCAGACCGAAGCCTATCTGAAGCCGTTTACCGCTGAAACCGGCATCAAGACGACGATGGTTGACGCTGACAACCCTGCGACACCGGTGAAAGCCATGGTTGAGGCGAACAACGTCACCGTTGACGTGGTTGATATCGAATATGCCGACGCGATCCGCCTGTGCGACGAAGGCCTGCTGGAAACGCTTGATCCGGCAATCCTGCCTGATGGCGCTGATGGCACCCCTGCGATGGACGACTTTCTGCCCGGCGCTGTGACCGATTGCTCGGCTGCAACGATCGTGTTCTCGACCATGTATGCCTATGACACCACCAAATTCCCTAACGGTGGCCCAAAGACGATGGCCGATTTCTTTGACATCCAGAAGTTCCCTGGCAAGCGCGGCCTGCGCAAAGGTGCCAAGGCGAACCTTGAAATGGCTTTGATGGCTGACGGTGTGCCAGCGGCTGATGTTTATGCCACTTTGGAAACTGATGCCGGCGTAGACAAAGCCTTTGCAATGCTTGATAAAATCAAGGCAGACACTGTTTGGTGGGAAGCCGGCGCGCAGCCTCCACAGCTGTTGGCCGATGGCGAAGTTTCCATGTCGACCGCCTATAACGGCCGTATCTTTGCTGCGGCAGTAGCTGAAGGCAAGCCGTTCGAATCTGTTTGGGATGGCCAGGTGTATGAATATGACGTGTTGGCAGTTCCAAAAGGTGCCAAGAACAAAGACGTAGCGATGCAGTTCATCGCTTATGCTACTGGCACCCAGCGTTTGGCTGATCAGGCAAAGTACATCGCTTACGGTCCTGCACGTAAATCGTCTGGCCCATTGGTTGGTCTGTACGAAGATGGCAAAACCGAAATGGCACCTTACATGCCGACAAGTGCTGCCAACCTGACCAATGCTTTGGCATCCGACTTTGAGTTCTGGGCTGACCATGACACCCAGTTGAACGAGCGTTTCAACTCTTGGTTGCTGAACTGATTTAACAAATCAAAGGGGCGCCCATCGGCGCCCCTTTACCCCAAAGCCCCGCCAGAGGGCGCATAAATATCCAACCGACAGGACCAAATCGCCATGGCCTCTCCCGATATTCCCAACCAGAACGATGTGCTGCGCACGGTTGACGGTATTCCGCTAAAAACCGCTTTGGCGACAGCCTCACGTCGCGCACGTATCCGCGCCTTCCTTTTGGTTGTGCCGCTTTTGGTCTTTATTTTGCTGACATTTGCTGTGCCTATCGGGCAGATGCTGTCGCGTTCCTTTACCGATGATAAATTCTCGGCCAATATGGTGGAACTGGGCAAATGGTTTGATGCCAATGGCAAAGCGGCACCAGATGAGGCCGCCTATGCCGCCCTTGCGGCCGATCTGAAAACCTCGGCCGAAGACCGTAGCGCCGGCAACGTCGGTACGCGCATCAACTACGAACTTCCCGGCACGCGGTCACTGTTTACATCCGCGGCCCGCAAAGCCAGAAACCTTGAGCCCCCCTTTAAAGAGGCCATCCTTGCGCTAGACCCGCAATGGGCGCGCGCCGATCTTTGGGCGGCCATGCGCTCGGCCTCGGCCCCGGCGACGCTTAACTTTTATCAAGCGGCATTGGATCGCCAGATCGGCGCCGATGGTGAATTTGAAGCAGCCCCCGAAAACACCCAGATTTACGTAAAGCTGTTCATCCGTACTTTTGTGATGTCGATTGTCATCACCGGTTTGTGCCTGCTTTTGGGCTTTCCTATCGCGCATTTGCTGGCGATCTTGCCGCTGCGCCATGCCAGCTTGCTGATGATCCTTGTACTCTTGCCATTCTGGACCTCGCTTTTGGTGCGGACGACAAGCTGGATGGTTTTGCTGCAAACCCAAGGGGTTATTAACGATCTTCTGGTCTGGCTGCATATCGTGTCTGATGGCGGCCGTCTGGAGATGATGTATAACCAGACCGGTACGATCATTGCGATGACACATATTCTGCTGCCGTTCATGATCTTGCCGCTCTATTCGGTGATGAAGACCATTCCGCCATCTTATGCCCGCGCTGCGCGCAGCCTGGGTGCCACCAGCTGGACCACCTTCCGCCGTATTTACCTGCCGCAAACCATTTCGGGCATCGGGGCAGGGGGCATTTTGTGTTTTATTCTGGCCGTTGGCTATTACATCACGCCGGCCTTGGTTGGTGGTGCAGATGGTACGCTGATTTCCAACCAGATCGCCTTCCACATGCAAAAATCGCTGAACTGGTCGCTGGCTGCCGCATTGGCAGGGATGCTCCTGGTTGCCGTGCTCATCCTTTACTGGGCTTACGACCGGATCATCGGCATCGACAATATGAAGTTGGGGTAACTATATATGGCACTTCCTATTTACGCAGACCCGCTTGAGCGCGCATGGTACTACTCATACCGCGTGATCTGTGCGCTGATCTTTATCTTTCTGATTGCGCCTATCCTGATCATCATGCCGCTGTCGTTCAACTATCAGCCGTATTTTACCTTTAGCCCCGAAATGCTGCGGCTAGACCCTGACGCCTATTCGTTGCGCTGGTATGACAACCTGCTGACCTTTGGCATGTCAGCCCCCGATGCCTTGCGTGATAGCAGCTGGTGGTCGGATGTGTGGCACAATGCGAAATGGGTGCAGGCGGCGAAAAATTCGATCATCGTCGGGTTCTTTGCGACAATCGTTGCCACGGTTTTGGGCACCATCGCCGCGATGGGCCTGTCGCGCCCTGAAATGCCGTTTCGCAAGCTGATCATGGCGATCCTCATTTCGCCTATGATCGTGCCGATCATCATTACCGCTACGGGCCTGTTTTTCTTTTACTCGGACATCGGGCTGTCGGGCACCTATTTCGGCCTGATCATGGCGCATGCGACATTGGGTATTCCCTTTGTTATCATCACGGTAACGGCCACGATGATGGGGTTTGACCGCAGCCTGATCCGTGCCGCGCAAAACATGGGTGCGGGGCCTGTAACCACCTTCTTTAAAGTGCAACTGCCGCTAATCACCCCCGGCGTTGTTTCGGGTGGCTTGTTCGCCTTTGTGACCTCATTTGACGAGGTTGTTGTGGTGCTGTTCGTTGGTAGCCACGAACAACAAACCATTCCGCGCCAGATGTGGAACGGTATCCGCGAGCAAATCAGCCCCTCGATTCTGGCTGTGGCGACGATCCTTGTGATCTTCTCTATCTGCTTGTTGACTGTGGTCGAATTGCTGCGCCGCCGGTCTGAACGTCTGCGCGGGGTTACGCCGTCATAAACCGCGCTAAACATTCCAGAGATAGGGCCGGTGCAGCGTTCTGCCCCGGCCTTTTTTAAGGCCCGTCCCGCCAATTACGGCAAGACATGCAGCCAACCCCAAGCCGTGATGATCGTGCCCGCAGTGGCCAGCAAAACGGTCGAGGCCGCAACCCGTTTTGCCACGCCATACATATTGGCAAACAAAAACGCATTTACGCCCGGCGCCATTGCTGCCGTTATCACGGCCGAGCGCATCTGATCGGTGTTCAGGCCCAATGCGTGGCCCAACCCAAAGGTGATCGCCGGGTGAATAATCAAGGTCAGCAGGCTAAGATAGGCGATGGTTTTCATATCGCCTTCGGGCCTGTAGCGCAGCAAAACGCCGCCCAACCCGAACAAGGCTGCAGGAATCGCCGCCTTGACCATCATATCCACCGCCGAGGTGACGACGCCCGGCAAAGGCAACCCTGTCAGGTTGACGGCAAAGCCGCACAAGATGCCGATTACCAAAGGTTGGGTAAAGATCGATTTCAGAACCCGCTGCGCCAATGCCGCCTTGGCAAGTCCTTCGCCACGGCTGCGCACGATTTCCATCAATGTGATCCCGATACCGTAAAGAACCGGCGAATGGATGGAAATAATCGCATAGTTTCCCGCCAAAGCCTCGGCGCCATAGGCGCGTTCGGTGATTGGCAGGCCTAGTAGCAACGAGTTGGAAAAGCTGGCGACGAAAGCAATCGCAACAGCATCGGCAGGTGAGCGGTCAAACAAAAGCCGCGCGCCGAAATACCCCAAGGCCCCCGCTGCCAAGGCGCCGCTATAAAAACTGATCAACAGCGCAGGGTCATAGCTTTGGGCCAGATCAAGCTTGCTAACCGATCGAAACAGCAAAACCGGCACGGCAAAATTCTGGGCAAAGCGCATGATGCCATTAACCGCTGCAGCGTCTACGATCTTGCGCCATGCTGCGAAATAGCCCGCACCGATAATCAGGAAAACCGGCAGGATGACGTCTAGCAGGGCATTCATACGGGTGCGTCAATCTCTAGGATCATGCCATCAAAGGCGGGGGTGATATGGGGCGGCGTCTCGGCCTCGACCGTCGCGTAATCAAGGTCGATATGCATATTCGTCAGCACCGCCTGTTTGGGGGCCGCACGGGCGATCCATTCCAGTGTAAGGTCAAGATGCGCGTGGGTTGGATGCGGCTTGCGGCGCAGGGCGTCAACCACCCAAACCTCTAGCCCATCCAGCATTTTCCACGCCTTATCCGGAATTGCCACGACATCGGGCACATACGCCAGGCCGCCAACCCGAAAGCCAAGCGCATCCATAGAGCCGTGATCAACAACGAAAGGCTGCAACACCAGATCGCCGCCTTTGCCTGTCACAGTGACCGGCCCGTCCAACAGGTGCAGATCAAGGATCGGGGGGTAGGGCGAACCGGGAAGCTGCGAAAACACATATGCAAAGCGGTTGCGCAAGGCGGTTTGCGTGGATGTATCGGCCCAGACCGGCAAGCGCCCGTGCATGTTGAAAACAATCTGGCGCAGGTCATCGATGCCATGCGTGTGGTCGGCATGGGCGTGGGTAAACAACACGCCGTCCAATGTACCAACACCCGCATCCAGCAATTGTTCGCGCATATCAGGCGAGCAATCGATCAGCACGCGGGTGATGCCCGCATCGGTCACGCGTTCGACCAGCATGGAACAGCGGCGGCGGCGGTTTTTCGGGTTTTTCGGGTCACAGTCGCCCCAAAGCCCACCCAAGCGCGGCACCCCGCCGGAAGAGCCACAGCCAAGAATGGTAAAGCGGAGTTTCGCGGTCATGCTGCTTTGGCTTTCCAGAACAAACGGTCGAAATTGGCGCAGGTGGCGGCCGCGAAATCGGGTAGCGCCATGCCAAAAACCTCGGCCCCGACCTTGGCAGTGTGGGCCGTGTAGGCGGGTTCATTGCGTCGGCCGCGATGGGGTGGGGGTGCAAGATAGGGGCTGTCGGTTTCCAGCAAAATCCGGTCCAGCGGGGCGGCGGCAAAGATGTCGCGCAGATCGCCCGATTTGGGAAAGGCCGCGATGCCTGACATCGATAAGTAGAACCCTAAGTCGAGCGCCGCGCGCCCCAGTTCGGCGCTGGACGAAAAGCAGTGCATGACGCAGGTATAGGCGCCTTTGCGGTGCTCATCGGCCAAAATCTCGGCCATATCATCATCGGCGGCGCGGGCATGAATGATCAGCGGCAGTTTGGTTTCGCGCGCTGCGGTGATATGGATGCGCAGGCTTTCGCGCTGCATGGCTGCACTTTCGGCGGTATAGTGGTAATCAAGCCCGGACTCGCCAATGCCTATAAATTTCGGATGCTGGGCAAGGGCGACGAGCTGGTCGACGGTTGCCATCGGCTCGGTTGCCACGCTCATCGGGTGGGTGCCTGCGGCGTAAAACACCGACGGGTTTGCCTCGGCAATCGCGCGGACGGCGGGTTCGTTTTTCAACTTGGTGCAGATTGTGACCATGCGGGTCACGCCGGCGGCATGGGCGCGGGCGATAATCTCGGGCAGCTCGCCCTCAAAATCGGGGAAGTCGAGATGGCAGTGGCTGTCTACGATTTGCACAGGGTTGGTCATGGCTCACCTCTGGGCGAGCATTCCCGCCGTCTGATCTATCTGTAGAACCATATCCATGAGAAGCGCGGCAGGGTCAAGGTTTACGGCCCGGCCACGACGCGCGCGGTTGGCCAAACCTTGGGCCAGATCGGCCCAGCGGCGGGCGGCATCGGGGGTGGGTGACAGGCGGGCAATCAGTTCGGCCTCGCCCGGGGCGGCCTCGGGGGGGCAATAGCCAAGCGTGCCTGCGCGGGCAAGGCGGGCCAGAAACAGGTCGATCAGCATGAGCAGCAGGTCGAATTTTTCCTCATTGCCACGGCCTGCACCGATTTCGGCAAGGGCCTGCGCGCGGCCCCGGTCCAACCGTGGCATGGTGGCAAACAGCGAAACCAGCCCTGCATAAAGCTTCATCCCGTCAAGGCTCATAATCCGGATTGCTTCGCCCACAGACCCGCCCGAAAGCTCGGCCAAGGGCACGGGGTTTTCGGGGGCGTCACCCGTCACAGCCAAGGCTGTTGCCATATCAGCGGCATTCAAAGGGGCCAGTCGCAGCTCGCGGCAGCGCGAGCGGATGGTGGGCAGCAGTTTGGATGGCTGGTGGCTGATCAGCAGCAAGGTCACATTCGGCGGCGGTTCTTCCAGCAGTTTTAGCAGCGCGTTCGCGGCGGCGGTGTTCATTTCATCCACCGCGTCGATGATTGCCACGCGGCGGCCACCATCGGCCGAGGACAGCGAGAAATAGTTTTTCAGCTTGCGCACCTCATCCACGGTGATCATGGATTTCAGCTTGCGGGCGGTATCATCCCAGGCACGGCGCAGCAAAAACAGGCGCGGCTCGGACAGTGCGGCAAGCCGGTGCGAGACTGGGTGATCGGCGGGAATATCAAGGGTTTCCGGCGGTTCGGGGGCGAACATGCCGCCGTCATCTTCGGGCGTGGCCAGCAGAAAGCGCGCGATTTTCCATGCCAGCGTTGCCTTGCCAAGCCCAAGCGGGCCAGTGATCATCCAGCCGTGGTGCAGCTTGCCCGCGCGGTAGGCATCAAGGAATGCGGCCTCGGCTTTGTGGCGGCCAATCAGGGTGGTGGTTTCGCGCGGATGCGGCGCACCTGTCACCCGGTCGGGTTCGGGGCGGTCCTCAAGGGCGACTTTGGGTGCGCGGCTCATGCCAGTTTGGCCATGGCTGCGGCCAAGACATCGGCGGCGATGGCGGCGGGGTCACCCGCGCCGTCGATCACGGCAAAGCGGGGGTGCGCGGCGGCGAGGGCAAGAAAGCCGTCGCGCATACGAGCCTGCATGGCGGTGCCCATATCTTCGAACCGCAATTCCGAGCCTGCACGCGCGATGGCGCGGGAATGTCCGGTTTCGGCGTCAATATCGATCAGGATCGTCAGGTCGGGTTCAACGCCAATCATGCGGCTGTGCAAGTCATCGACCATCGCCCTCAAATCGGCCCCTGTGCCACGGCGAATGCCTTGGTACATGCGGGTGCTATCGGCAAAGCGGTCGGTGATCACCACCTCGCCACGCGCAATGGCGGGGCGGATGGTTTTTTCCAGATGGTCACGGCGGGCGGCGGTGAACAGCAATATCTCGGTTTCGGGCGACCAGCGATCAGGGTCGCCTTCCAGCACAAGACGGCGGATATCTTCGGCGCCCGGGCTGCCACCGGGTTCACGCGTCAGCAAAACGCTGTGACCCAGCCCGCGCAACGCCTCGGCCAGCAAACGCGCCTGCGTGCTTTTGCCCGAGCCGTCGATGCCTTCAAAGCTGATGAAAAGCCCCGCCTTGGTCAGATCAGTCGCAGCCATATTATGTGGCCGGTTCGGCATCGGTTAGAAAGCGTTTTTGCAAAACCAGCGCCGCTTGTTGTAAATGCTGCAAAAAGCCGGCCTGGCCAACGGCGGATTGGGTCAGCAAGGGGATGCGGCGTTCGGGCAATTCGGGCACGGTGATGATCAACTCGCCAACCTCGGCCCCTGCCGCAAAAGGGGCTTTCAGCGGGCCGGTATAGCGTACCTCGGCCTTAACCCCATCTTGCACAATCGCCGGGACCAGCATTGCCACATCTTGCGACGCGACCAACCCTACGGATTTGACAGACCCCAGCCAAACGTCAGCCTCGGTGATCGGATCGCCGGCTTTAACCACCGTTTTCAAAACGAACTGGCGAAAAGCCCAGCTCATCATACGGTCAGCTTCCTCGGCCCGTTCGTTTTCCGAGGCCATGCCGGACAGCACAAAGATCACGCGGCGGTCGCCTTGCTTGGCCGAGCCGACAAGGCCATAGCCTGCCTCTTCGGTGTGGCCGGTTTTCATGCCATCAGCGCCGCCGCCCAGTTTCAGCATTGGGTTGCGGTTGTGGCGGTTGGCGGGGGCGCGATCGGCGTAGTTGAATTCGGTCTCGGAGAAGATCGGGTAATATTCCGGGAATTCGGTAATCAGGCGCAGCGCCAGAATGCCAAGGTCGCGCATCGACATGCGCTGCCCCGGATCAGGCCAACCAGAGGCATTGGCGAATTGCGAGTTGGTCATTCCCAAAGCGCTGGCGCGTTCTGTCATTTGGCGGGCAAAGGCCTCTTCTGTGCCGGCAAGCCCTTCGGCGACGACAACACAGGCGTCATTGCCCGAATTGATGATGATCCCATGGATCAGATCACGCACTGTGGGGCGGTCACGTTCGTTCAAGAACATGGTTGAGCCGGCCATATCCTTGGCGCGGGTCGAGACGTTGAACGTCGTTTCCATTGACACGCGCCCGTCGCGCAGCGCCTCAAACAGCATGTTCAGCGTCATCAGCTTGGACATCGACGCAGGCGGCAAGGATTCGTCGGCGTTTTTATCCATCAACACCGTTTGGGTTGCCATGTCATAGACCCAGGCAGCCTTGGCCCGCGTTTCAAAGGCCTGCGCCTGCCCGATGAACGGCAATAGGGCAAGCACGCATAAAAAGCGTTTGAATAACATGGGTGGCTCCTTCAATTCTCAAATCCGCGAAGTTTCAGGGCGGCTATGTTTGGCGGCGGGTCCTTGGGGGGATTAGCGCGAAAGATAATAGGCGTCAGTAAAGCCCAACCCTTTGACCTTGGTCAATGTCGCATCACGTGCATTTGACGGCGCGGGGCCTGCAGTGACACGCCAGAAGGTTTTGCCTTGGCTGCTGTCTTTGGTTACGCTGGCTGCGATGCCAGCCTTCGTCAACGTGCTGGCGGCGCGGTTGGCGTTGGCTTCGACGCTGAAAATGCCGATCTGGATCATGGCCTTTCCGCTTGCCGCAGCCGGCTGTTGCGCCGGTTTTGCTGCGGGCGTGGCCGTGGGGGTTGCCGAGGCGGTATTTGTTATAGGCTGTGCATCGACCTTATCGAGCGCAGCCCCTGCCGCGGTAACCGCGCCCAATGACGATGTTTGCACGGCCTCATTGGCGTCAAGGATCGGGCGTGCGGCATCTGGCGTTTCGGCTTTGGCCTCTTCGCGGCGCAAGGCGGTTACGTTCAGCTTGGTCGGATTGCCTGCCAGAATATCCAAGGCGGCAGCGGCATCAGATGAAATCTGTAAGGCAGGACCGGGGTTCAAACGTTCACGCCGGAACAGGGCACCGATCACAAATTTGCCATTTGTCGGGTTGCGCAGAATAACGCGCTCGGGGTCTTTGGCATCGGGTGATGCGACCCAAACGCCCCCAAGCGACGGTCGGCCATCCCAAAGCGCCTCATCCGTAACCTGAAAAACCTGCGGCGCCTCGACATCACGATCAACCAGCCGCACCGAGGTTTCGGCAGGGGCGCTGTCTTGGGTCGAGTCGGGATTATCGTTGCTTTTAAAGGGGTTCATGCCACTTTGGCACGCGGAAAGGCCAATAGTTGCGGCCGATACCAGTAAAATCGTCTTAAATGTTGCCCGTACCATTCTTAGCCCTTACTGCTGCGCGAATTCTGTGTCGCGCTTGTTTTTTTGCCATCAAACTGATGGCCCGCTGCCCGAGAGGCGTAATTCTCTTTGTCGTATCATATAGTGGTGCTGCCCCGGTGGGAAGTGCCGGCCCGGCATTCGGCGGAAATTGGCAAGCAAAATGCCAAAGCGGGCGCGGGTGCCAATGGTGCACGTGCCGGAATGCCCGTGCTGCAGGTTGATCAGACGACCGGCCGCTGTGTTCGGGCAGGCGTCAACAACGGCACATAGGCGATCCAGACGCCAAATTTACGCCTTAGGTAGCAAGCGCTGGCAAGGTTCCAGCAGGTCAGGCTTGCCGCATATGCAATGGCTGCGCCGGTGGCGCCCAGTGTCGGGATCAGCAGAATGCTGGAAATCGTCGCCAAAACTGCGCTAGGGATGATGATGTTGCGCAAGGGCTTTTGCATGCGGGCCATGTTCATCAAAAAATCCGAAGGGCCGGTGATCGTGTTCACCAACTGGCCCGACAGCATGATCACCATCGGCAGATAGGCCGGTGCAAACGCGGGGCCAAAGGCCAGCACTATCAGCGGGCGGCCAAAGGCGATAAGCGCAACAATCAGCGGCATCACGGCCCAAAACATCAAACAAGAGGTGCGGCGGGCTAAACGCACCAGTTCATCCTGATCGCCTGCGGCATGCAGGCGGGCGAACATCGGGGTGGTGATAGCGTTGATCGACATCAGCACGAAAGAGGTCGTCGTGGCCAGCCGCAGCGCGATTGCCAACTGCCCTGTAGCTGCATGATCGGCCAAAATTGGGGTAATCAGCAGCCCAATACCGGTGACAACATAGGCGCCAATGGTGGAAAACAGCATCGGGGCCGAGTGGTGCAGAATTTCGGACGCGCTTGCGCCCGGCCGTTCGGGGGTGCCATCGGCGATGCGGCGCAGGTGGCGTTCAACCCAGGCAAAGCCCAGCAGCGCCGAAACGCCCAAGCCGCCAAGCAATGCCCAGAGTGCAACCATTGGCCCGCCCCCCAGTTGCACGCCGACCCCCAGCAAAGCAAGGTTCAGCACCGACGGCAGCACGATCAGGGCTGCGAAAGCGGGGATGTTTTCCAGCGCCCGCAGCGCCAACCCGGTCAATTCCGAAAACAGCCGCAGCGGTACCCCGACAATCGCGATGCCTAGCAGCAACCACGTGGGCGTGCCTGCTATGCCGTCCCTTAGAATGTTGCCAATCGGGTCGGGGAAAAGCCAAAGGGCCAGCCCAATGACGCCAGAGCCACACAAGCAGATCCTGATTATGCGGTAATAGCTGCGCCGCGCCGCCAGAACCGAGCCATGTTGAAGCTGCGTCGCTACAAAGAAATTCAGGCTGCTTGTCGTGCCAAAACCCGCCAATATCCCGCCAAATGTCATGATCGCGGTCAGCGAGGCGACGATGCCCACAGTTGATGCGCCATAGGTCTGCGCGGTGATCGACGTAATGGCGAAACTGGCAATCGTAAACGCTACACGCGCCAGAAACGCCGCCGAGGCGCCTTTGATGATGGCGCGCATCATTCGGCCCTTTCAGCAGGGCAGGATGTATCGGCCAGAACTGGTTTTACTGGCCAAGTGGTGGCATAGATCAGCGTGGTGGCAATAATCCAAACGCCGGCTTGGCGAAAGTTGATGAAAATCGCGGGGATATGCAGGCCCCAAACATAAAGCGCCACGATCAGGCCTGACATGCTGATGGTCAGCGGTACATAAGCCGTGTTGCCGCCCGCTTTGCCGGAACGCCAAAACGCCTTTAGCGCATGTACAAAAGGCAAACCGAACAGCAGCGCATAAAACCCCGCGCCAAACACGCCAAACCGCACCCAGATGTGATAGATCGCATGGTGTATCGACAAGGATTCGGCCACGCCATAGGCCTGCGTGCGCAGCAGCGCAAGCTTGGTCGCCGCCCCCGATCCGAACCAGAAATGCTCGGCTATATAAGCGCGGGCCTGTATCACATCGGTTTCGCGCCCAAAGTCTGAAACGGCAACTGTGCCTTGGCCCGCAAAACGCGCAAGCAGGGCCTCTGCCACGCCCGATTGCATGGCGAAAGCTGCAACAAAGGGCAGGGAAACAAACAGAAATGTCGCCATGCGCTGTTTGCTGCCAAAACCGGAAAGCGAAAACACAAAGAGCAGCAGGATCGTCGAGCCTAACACACCGCCGCGCCGCAGTGACGCAAGCAAGGCAAAGGTGGCCACGGCCGCCACCAGCCACCAAAACCAGCGACCAAAACGCGAAAGCTGCTTGGGCTGTTTTGACAAAATGACGCCCAAGGCAAGCGCCTGACCCAGCAGATACACCATCACGGATTCGTCTCCGCCAAAAAAGGCGGCGGTGCTGCCCGCGTAATTCGACGCATAGCTTTGCCAGAGAATAGAAAACCCAGCCCCCCAAGACAGCAGGCTTATGGCAAAATGCGCCAGCAACAGGCTGCCGATGGCATCACAGAAAAACTGCGGGTTCAGCCGCGCCAAGGGGGCAAGCAAAACCAAGCCAATAACCATGATTAGGGGCGAGCGGATCTCGGAAAAGGTCAGAATCTCGGCCAAAGCCGTGCCGTAGAACAGCGCAGTTGCGCCGCCAATCAAGATAAAAAGCATAAAGCCCGCGACGGCAAGCTTTATCGATTGCGGCAAGCCCTTGGGCAGGTCGCGCATGTGCAAAACCCGAATTGTCAGCGCGGCAAACAGCAGTTCAGGCGGTTTAATCCAGGCACCCGGCGACTCGTAAATCGTGTTGGTGATAAACGCGCCTTGGCGAAACCAAAGCGAAGCATCCAGAAATATTATCGCGGCAAGTACGGAAATGACCAGAAAACGCAGTGGCAGAAACAGCGGTATCAGGAACAAGACCAGCAATTCCCACCCGAGTGTTATCGCGGCAGATCCCGAAAACGCGACCAGTTTCGCCGAAAAAGCCAGCGCGAGCGCCCAGCCAAAGGCCAAGCCATCAAACGCAAGGCGCTGGGCGGCTGCGGCAGGGTCAGTCATGGCCGGCTTGGGGTGGTTCGGCCATCAAACGCACAAAGCTGTTCGATCGCGATGGGCCACGTTCCAACCGGCTGCGCAGGCGCTTGATGACGCGCGCCACAAATAAAAGCCGCGCCAAAAGCCAGTTGCGCAAACTGCAGGGCAGGCGGGCCCATGCCGGATAATGGCGGGCCATGGCATCAAAATGTTCCAGCCGCATGGCCGCATGATTGACGACCGACATGTTGTCGCCCGTCACCTTGAATGCCGCAAGCCGCAGGCGGATTTGGGCCACATTGACTTTATGGCGCACCAGCCTGACCCAGAATTCATAATCAAGCGAAAAGCGCGTATCTTCGGCAATCGGGCCGATTTTGTCATGCAGACTGCGCCGCCAAAAACAGGCCGGGTCGGCAAACAGGTTGTGGCCGTAAAGCACAACAAAGGGCGAATAGGCGGGTTCCAGATGTTCGCCCGCGAACTGGCCTTTTGCGTTTAGAAACACGATGTCGCCATAGACGAAATCGGCGGCGGGCTGATCGTGAAATGCGCGGTCAACGGCCTCTAGCGCGCCGGGCAGCAGGCGGTCATCGGCGTTTAGCCATTTGATGATTTCGCCGCCAACAAGGCCAAAGCCTTTGTTCACCGCGCCGGCCTGTTTGCGTTTATCGCCTTCAACCCAGCGAATGGCATCGCCGTAACCATCAAGCACCGCGCGGGTTTCGGGGTCGATATCATCGACCACCACCATCACCGCCACATCGTTTGCGCCAGCTGCGTTCACGCGGCGGCCGTTGATCTCTTGGCTCAGAATGGAATCAATGGCGCCGGGCAACTCATCCGGCATCATCCGCACCGGGATGACGATGCCAAAGCGCGGCTGTTCGGGGTTAGTTTTGTTCATAAACGCCCCCGCGGATCGTGCGGCGATAGACAATGCGCAGGACGTCGGCAAAAAAGATCGGGTTCAGCATATGGGCAAACTGTTTCAGCGTGGACAGAAACGAGGTGCGGTCGCGCTGCTTGGACAGAAAGGCCCACCAGAACACCTTGGCTGGCAGCTCGTAAGGGAAAGCCCCCGCCGGATCAAAGCCTTGGACCACAAGATCAGCATGGCCCAGTTTTGCAAGAATGCGGGTGATGCGCGGGTCGGTTTGGCCGAATTGCGCCAGATCAATGCCGCGCGTTAGCACAAGATTAACCGCGCAGGCATATTCTACCTTTTGATCGCGGCACATATCGACAAAGGCATCCAGCGTGCCGCGCTCTTCCATCAGGTCAAGATAGCGTTTGACCAGATAATAGGCCTCGATGGTAAAGCTTTTTTCGGGGAAGACAGTGTGAAACATCATCGCCGTCATTTCGGCATGTGGTTGCAAAATCGGGATTTTATAGCCTTCAATGTCGATGGTTTCCGTGAAATTGCGCATACGGCGGGGGTCAAGGTAGATGAAATAATCGGTAGAGGGCGCGACATAGCAGTCAATGTAATAGACGCCGCCCTTTTTGGTGGTGTCGGTCAGGCCGGTGCCGCCTTCTTCGATCAAGGTGGTTTGGCGGGGGGCGGTTTCCATCCACTTAAACCCGCCGTTTGGCGCGCAGAGGTGATCGACCAATTCCTGATGGCGGCGCGCCTCAAACGGGAACCAGTCGGTATCATTCGGGGTAGAGGCAAAAGGTTTGATCGATTTGAACAAAACCCAATCGCCTTTTGCCACCTCATCCAGCTTGCGGGCCAGTTTTACCACAACGCGGTCGGTTTCACGCCGCCGCGCCATAAGCGAGCCGTGCAATTCCAACGCTTTGGGGCCAAGCGCCACGCCGCGATTGACGCATTCATCCAGAAACAACAAACCAACGCGGCTTTTAAAGGCGAATTCGGTCGCATCCTCTAACATGTCAGCCTGCGGCGTCACTGTGCCTGCGCCGATCGGCCAGCCAATGGTTTGAAAGATAAGCCGCGAAGCTGCGGATTTTGTCATCATGTTGTATCGACTTTCAAGCTTTGCGGTCTCGTGCATTGTTCATGGCATTGCGGTAAGTGCTGTCTATGGCCGCATCAACGACCAGCGCGTCCACCAGTGATAGTGCGCGTTGTCGGGCGGTTGTGCCGAACCTTTGACGTGGGGTGTGCGGTGCGTCCAAAAGCTCTTTCAGGGCAAGGCTAAGGGCCGGGCCATCGCCTGGCGCGGTTAACAAGCCGTGGGTGCCATCCGTAATCATTTCAACCGCGCCGCCAGCCCGTGCGGCGATTGTTGCCGTGCCCGCAAGCAGGCTTTCGACAACGACGCCGGGAAAAGGGTCTGGCGTGACCGAGGCGTGAACCGAAATATCAGCCGCGCGCAGCAAATCGGGCACATCGCTGCGCACCCCCAGACATACGATGCCTGCGGCCCGTGCTGCCTCTGTCACCTGTTGCAGATAGGTTTCTTTGGCCTCTACCTTGCCGCCGACCAGCGCGAAAACCGTTGTCTCACGCAATGCACTCGGCAAGAGAGTGACGGCTTGAATGAACACATCCTGCCCTTTCCACGGCTCTATTCGGCCAATCATCAGAACCAGCTTGTCGCTTGGGGCAAGGCCTGTGGGGCGGGGCGCACAAAGGGTCGGGTCGCGGTTGTCGGCGATCAGTTTGGCATTGCCGAGATCATGGATCACCAACGCAGTGTGGCCCCGGATAGGGTATGGAAAGTAGTGGTCGCGCACCGCCTGCGAGACCGAGATGGACATAGTTGCAACTGCCCCAACAACACGGGCAAAACCGCGCCGCATCCAGTTGCGGGCTACAATCATGCGCAGATGCCAAACAACCGGAATGCCCCGCATACGCGCTGCCAAGGCGGGCACGAAATCATAAAGGTCGTTCACATGCACAATCGCAGGGCGTTCCCGCCCAAAAAGACGCCAGAAAAACCAAAGGCTTGCAGGCGCTGCAAGGGCGAGCCACAGCAAGCCGACAACGCCTTTGCTGACTTGCGGGCGTACGAAAGGGTGGTGGATGACCGGAATGCCCGCGCGTATATATTCTTCAATAACAGAGGTTTGCAGGCGGAGCGCCACAACAACCCTATAGCCGCCATCAGGCCGACCAAAATCGCGCATGTGCTGCGCCATCATTGCCAAAACCTTATCGGCCCCGCCGATATCAGAGTTATTGGCATGGACATAGATCACCAGCGGGCGATTGGTTTCGGCGTCAATCCGGGCCAGCAGCCAATCACGGTTGGTCGCAATCGGCAGGGTGCCGTCACGGGTTTCAAAGCCGAAAGCCTGGGCAATCGCCTCGTAATAGCGAAAGCGCAGGCGCAGATAGTCGATGTCGAAAATATCATTCTTGCGCTGAACCGAGACCTCGGGGGCGACGCGCAAAAACACGCGGACCTGCGGTAGCGGCAGTTTGGCCAGCCAGCTTTGCGCAAGTGCCACAACTTTTTCAGGGGGCCACCCCAAAGTCAGCCCGACATTTATAACAACATCAAACAGATA
This sequence comes from Pseudorhodobacter wandonensis, assembly GCF_001202035.1. Taxonomy (GTDB): domain Bacteria; phylum Pseudomonadota; class Alphaproteobacteria; order Rhodobacterales; family Rhodobacteraceae; genus Pseudorhodobacter; species Pseudorhodobacter wandonensis. The sequence continues at coordinate 139,039 of NZ_LGHT01000031.1, forward strand.
GCGGTCTGCGACAATTGTGGTTGCGCCGCGCGACCGCCAGCGTTTTACCGCGATTTGCAGCCGGTAATCTGCCCAAACCAACGCCAGATACAGCTTTACCGCCCAAGCATATTTTGCCGCAAGCGCCGTTTTGCGGGCGATCTCGGCGGCGTAATCGACGCGCTGCGAGGCGGTCCCGGGCCTTGGCAGGCCTGTTTTGATTGCGCCGCGCCGTGCCCAAGCCAGTTTCAGTATTCTGCGCACCGGGGCCATCACAAAGCTTTCGGCGCCAAGCCAGACCATCCGGGCCGTGCCGCCGCGCGCGCCAAGGGCCGACACGACAGCCTCGGCAAGGCTGGTTTTGCCGCTGCCATCCGTCCCGATGATGCAGATCAGATGCTGCGTCATCGGGTTTGCTCGAATGCAAGCAGGCGGGCAGTGATATGATGGGCGTTCAATCTGTCGGGCAGGCCTTGCGGGCGATCGGTTAGGCCGCTGCAAATCACGTCCTCGACCGATTGTGCAAAGGCGTCGCCCTCTGCAAAATGTACCCCTGCAACCCCGGCCAGCGCCTCGGGCAGGGCGCCGAAAGGCGTTGTAACGACGGGCAGGCCACAAGAAACCGCCTCAAGCACGCTGAGCGGTAGTTCAATAGCGCCTTGCGACTGCGGCGGCGGTGGAAACAGATAGAGGTCGGCAGAATGGTAAACCTCGGCGATAGAGGCGACAAACCCGCGATCAATCCAAATGCCCGCGGCTTGCAAGTCGTTGAGAAGGCTATCTTCGGGTTCAAAATAGGGGCTGGCGACGACGACAATTTCAATGCGGTCGCCCAGTTTGGCCTTGGCCTCGATTAACCGGTCAAGCCCGCGCGTTCGGCGCAAATGGCCGACATGCACCGCAATCGGCACTTTGCGCCCGGCAAGGTCTGGCGCCCGCAGCTCTGGCCATCTTGTCGCGCCTTTGCTTTTCAGGCGTTCGGGCGGAATGCCGATAGGTTGTTCGATCATTGCGGCGTCACAAGCAACGGTTTCCAGATCGGCGCGCAAGCGGTTGCAGATCACCGCATGGGCCGTGCGCCTACCCATTAGCCAACGTGGGCAGCGTGCAAGATCGGGGCGCGTGGCCAGCCAAACGATACGGGTTGACGAGAAAATTCGCAGGATAAGGCTTGCCAACACGGTGCGCGGCCCCGGTCCGTGCGTAAAAACCGTCGTCGCGGTGGGGGACATCAGCAGTCGCGGCAGATGCAACAACAGATGTGACGGCGGCACTAACCGCACTTTCCGCCCAGCCGCGCGCAAATCGTCGATCAAGGTTTTCGACACCACGTTGATACCCTCGGCGGGGGTCTCGTAATACTCGGCGACAACTGTGATCGGGGGGCTTTGGGTCAATGAAATATCCTCAGCCAATCACGCCGAACGCGCCGGTTCATCTGAATCAACAGCCGTTGACGCGATGTGGGGGGGCGCGGGCAATCGCGCCGCTGCACAGCAGGCAATAGCGGCATGCCGGGGCCAATTCTGCGCCATTGGCCGTTGCCTTGGTAAATCCGGGCATAGCGGTGCTTGCTAAGAATGGTTCTGATTTCCCAATGGTCATGTGGGCCGCTCGGACGGTCATCAAACCAAAGCCAATAGCCGCCGTTGGTTTGGCCTGTATCTGTATCGATATGGTGCAATATGACGGATTCGCTGGCCAAGAGCTTTTGAAACGCGCTGACCCCTGTGCTTGGTCCGACGATCACAGCCTCATCTGCAAGACGCAACAGCGCAAGGTCATCTATGTGGTCCGTCAGCGCGATCACATAAGACGCTTGTGGTCCTAGCCAAGCCGAACAGGCCGCAGCTTTGCGCCCGGCAAGCAATTCCTGCCAATCGCGACCGGCGGGGAAAGGCGTGGCCAAACAATCGGTTGCGCCGATCTGTTCGGCCAAAGCGCGGGCATAGACATCGGGTGCGGCGGTGGCCAGAACGATCTGGGCGCCGCTGGCCCTATAGGCATCAAGGGCGGCCAGCACGGGCTGCGACAAGGTGGCATTCAGGCGGCAAAGCGTGGCCTGTACAACGCTGTCCTGCCACGTTTGCGGCTGGCGCGAAAACCAGATCAGAACCCGCTTTTTCAGGCCCGCATGGCCGCCCGATAACCGCCCCGCGCTGCGTGCCAGAAACCGAAGGCCAAGCGAAATGCGCTGGCCAAGACTGCCCTTTGCCCAAGCAGTGACAAGGAAGACGTGAAACGAATTGTCCAGAACCAGCGTTCCGTCCAAATCGCAAAACACGACTCTCTTGTGCAAGGCTGCTGCCATATTCAAAAGTCAGACTCCGCGAAAATCCAGGGACCAAGGAAAGCGACACAATGTGTCGCGAAACAGAATAACATCGGGATAAAATGCGGGGCTGGGCCGGGTCTGCGTGATGACTGCGGTTGTGATCGACACATCTTGCGGCAAGGCGTTGCGCAGGCTGGTGTAAACACAGGCCAAGGTTGCGCCGCTATCGACCGCGTCATCCACGATTAGCACATGGCGCAGGCGCTGTGCCGCAACGGACTCGGCAACAAATGCCACATCGGCAAGCAGTTGGGCACTGGGTTGCCGAAGGGACGTCGGAGTCTTTGTCGCGCGGCGCGCAAGCTGTCGATCCTCGATCCGGCGAATGCAATTGGAAATGCTGTAAGGCATGGCCCGCAGCGCAGCTTGCAATACAATCTGCAATACAGGCAATCGTTTCGCCTCTGTGCCCGGGCGGCGCATGGCGCAGGAAAACACCGGCAGATTTAAGCTATCTTTAAGCTTTTCGGCGCATAAAAGGCCACCGCTGGCAATTCCAACAACGGCATCCGGCGCGGGGCGGCTCTGTGCGACTTGTTTCCACAGGGCCAACATGGCCCGTCCAAGCTCACCATCGTCAAAGGTGATGACCGGTTTGATAAATGGCGCGCGCGGGTGGTCGACCACAGTAAGCATGCCTCTTTAATAAAGAAATCAGTACAACCCTTAATGGCATTCACTTGGGTGCTGTGCAACTGAAAAGAGTGTTTGCGCGGATGGGCCGCTAACGGAGCGTCCGGTGCTGTCGGCATAAATTAAGGGATGGGCATTAGACATTTTGCGAGGCGCTGTCGGGGGGTATCCGCGGCAGCCCTTTGCAGTTGAATTCATCGGAGAACTGACATGTCAAACCCTTTTGCAAACCGTACACTTTCGCTGAGCGGCCCCGCCACCGACATCATGCCGGTAACGCCGAACAATAGCGTCGATCTGGTCCATGTCGCCCTTGCGCTCTATGTCGAAACCGGTGGTGCGCTTAGCTTTGTTACCGTTGCCGGGGCAACCAGAACGGTTGTTGTCGCCAATAATTCCATTCTTCCTGTCGGTGCCAGCCGCGTCCTTAGCACGGGCACGACTGCCACAGGCATTCACGCTTTGGTTCTCGCATGAGGGTGGATTATTCCATCGGGGTAACGACCCCGGCAAAAAGCCGCCTGAACGGCCCGCCAACAGCGCTTTTCACCGCGGGCGTCACGGGTTTCCTATTCGACCCGTCGCAGATTTCGACACTGTTTCAGGATGCGGCCGGCACGATTCCGGTGACGGCCACAAACCAGCCGGTCGGGCGCATCAATGATATTTCGGGCAAAGGAAATCACGCGGTGCAGGCCACCGCATCGGCACGCCCCTTGTACAAAAACGATGGCAGCAAGCATTGGTTGGAATTTGATGGCATCAACGATCATCTGACAACACCGGCCATAAACTGGGCCAGTCTTCAGGCGACAATCGGCACCGGCCTGCGCAAAAACGCAGATACACGTGCAACAGTCATCGATGGTGAGGGCGCACCGCGCCTTACCATTGAGGCACCGGGTCCGTCAGGCACCGACTTTGCGGCGTTCCTGTGGTCGTCTTTATCGGTGAATGCGACCGTTCGCCATATTGCCGCAGCCCCGGTATCGGGTGTTCTGGTTGCCGATTTCGACATGTCAAACCGCAAGGTCCGGATGTCCGCAAATGGAGGAACAGCGCTTTCGGCGACGGCGGCCAGTGGCAGTGATACCTTTTCCACGGGTGTCGTCTCAATTGGCCGCCGCACTGGATCGGCGCAATATCTGAATGCCAGAGTTTACGGGCTGGTCGGTATCGGCCGACTGCTGACACCGGCAGAAACGACGCAGATCACCGCGTTTTTGAACGCAAAAACCGGCGCATTCTAACGCAAAACTATGATCGAAAGGCGTTCTGATTTTCAACAAACCAGCGCAGAGTCTGTTTGATTCCAACATCCAGCGGGGTCTGCGCGCGCCAGCCCATTTTTGCAAGCCGCGTTATATCCATCAGTTTTTGGGGTGTGCCGTCGGGCTTTGACACATCAAACCGGATCGTCCCTTTAAAACCCGTGGCCTCGGCGATCATACCCGCCAATTCGGCAATGGTGATGTCCGTGCCTGTCCCGATATTGATATGGCTCAGCATAGGTGCGGTATTCGCCTGAAAGACCGCATCGGGCAATTCATGTACGAACATGCTGGCGCGGGCCATATCATCCACATGCAAAAACTCGCGCCGTGGGGTGCCAGTGCCCCAAACCACAACCTCGCTTTGCCCCGATACCGCAGCCTCATGAAACCGGCGGATCAGACCGGGAAAAACATGCGAGTTTTGCGGGTGAAAATTGTCATGTGGCCCGTACAGATTGGAAGGCATGACAGCACGGAAATCAGTGCCATATTGCCGGTTATAACTTTCGCACAGCTTGATGCCGGCAATTTTGGCCAAGGCATAGGGCTCGTTCGTCGGCTCTAAGGTGCCGGTCATCAGCATGTTTTCGCGAATTGGCTGCGTGGTTATTCTGGGGTAAATGCAATTCGAGCCCAAAAACAGCAGCTTTTGCACGCCCGCCTTATAGGCCTGATGAATGACATTGGTTTGTATCATCAGGTTTTCATAAATAAAGTCAGCCGGTTGGCTGCTATTTGCGACAATCCCGCCGACGCGCGCTGCGGCAAGGATCACCTCATGCGGCCGCGCCCTTTGCATGAAATCACGCACGGCCAGTTGATCGGTAAGGTCCAGCTCGGCATGGGTCCGTGTTACCAGCTCCAGCCGCTCGCCGCTGTTTTGCCGCGCAGTCAGCAGGCGCAAAATCGCGCCGCCAACCAAACCCCGATGACCTGCAATGAAAATCTTGCGCATGGCCGCCCCTTACACGCTGCAAATGGTTTTGCGATAGCCGTGCCGCCCCAGCAAGGCTTGCTCGCACGCGGCATCAAGATCGGACGCAACCATTTCGGCGCACATCTCGCGCGCTGAAATCTCGGGGCGCCAGCCCAGTTTTTCATGGGCTTTGCTTGGGTCGCCCAGCAGCGTTTCCACCTCGGCCGGGCGAAAATATTTGGGGTCGATCCGCAGCACCACATCGCCCACAGTCAGGGCAGGGGCCTTATCGCCGTGCAGCGCCACAACCCGCGCCGTCTCGGTCAGCCCTTCGCCTTCAAATGCCAGCGTGATGCCCAGATCCTCGGCTGCCCAGCGGATAAAGTCGCGCACAGAATATTGCTTGCCGGTGGCGATGACAAAATCATCCGCCACCTCTTGTTGCAGCATCATCCACTGCATGCGCACATAATCCTTGGCATGGCCCCAATCGCGCAAGCTGTCGATATTACCCATATACAGGCAGCGCTCTAACCCTTGGGCAATATTGGCCAAGCCGCGGGTGATTTTGCGGGTGACAAAAGTTTCACTGCGCCGGGGGGACTCATGGTTGAACAAAATCCCGTTGCAAGCATACATGCCGTAAGCCTCGCGGTAGTTTACGGTAATCCAATAAGCGTACATTTTGGCCACCGCATAGGGGCTGCGCGGGTGGAACGGTGTGGTTTCGCGCTGCGGGGTTTCCTGCACCAAACCATAAAGCTCCGAGGTCGAGGCCTGATAAAACCGTGTCGTCTTTTCCATGCCCAGAAAGCGAATAGCCTCTAGCAGCCGCAAAGTGCCAAGCGCATCAACATCGGCCGTGTATTCCGGCGCCTCAAAGCTGACGGCAACATGGCTTTGCGCGCCAAGGTTATACACCTCGTCCGGCCGCACCTGCGCCAAAATCCGCGTCAGGTTAGAGCTGTCAGACAGGTCGCCATAGTGCAAAAAGAAATTGGCATTCGTCGTATGGGGGTCTTGGTAAATATGGTCGATGCGTTGGGTGTTGAATGATGAGGCCCGCCGCTTGATGCCATGTACCTCATACCCCTTTTCCAACAAGAACTCGGCCAGATAGGAACCATCCTGTCCCGTAACCCCGGTGATCAATGCTTTCTTCACGCCTTACCCCTGCGGTTCGTTTTGCCATAGGTCTTGCAGCACGCGATGCGCGGCTGAAATTCCCTCAGCTTTCAAGGCCGCAACACGCTGTGATTGCACAGATAGAGCAACAACCTGTGATTGAAAAGCAGTGATTTGAATCGCTCATAAGGTTCAGCTTGTGCAATATCGGCCAAGCAACGCCCAAAGCGCGATCAGTCCCTTTGGTTCGCAGCGCGCACCAAACCGGCCAATTCCCTTTCAAAAAACCCCACGTGCCCCGCGTTTGCGCTGTATTGCCAAGGCATAAACTATCGGCAATGCTATCCCCATGAAACACAGCCCAGCCTTATCGCCGCTTCTTTTGAATGCTATCGCAGATCGCCGCGATGACCTTGTGGCGCTGACCCAGGATCTGATCCGCATCCCGACCCTGAACCCGCCGGGCGACAATTATCTTGAGATATGCGAATACCTTGACCGGCGGTTGCGCGGCGCAGGGTTTGAAACACAGCTGATCCGCGCCCATGGCACCCCCGGCGATAGCGATGCCTATCCGCGCTGGAATGTCGTCGCGCGGCGCGAGGGGCGGGCAGGCGGCCCTTGCGTGCATTTCACCAGCCATATTGATGTGGTTGAGGTGGGCAAAGGCTGGACGGTCGATCCCTTTGGCGGGCTGCTGCGTGATGGCAAAATCTATGGCCGTGGCGCCTGCGATATGAAGGGCGGGCTTGCCGCATCCATCATCGCGGTTGAGGCGTTTATTGCCACTTACCCCGATTTCAACGGCGCCATAGAAATTTCCGGCACGGCAGATGAGGAATCCGGTGGTTACGGCGGCGTGGCCTATCTGGCCGAAAAGGGGTTCTTTTCACCTGCGCGGGTGCAGCATGTCATTATCCCCGAACCGCTGCAAAAAGACCGTGTTTGCCTTGGCCATCGCGGCGGCTGGTGGGCCGAGATTGAAACCTTTGGCGAAATTGCCCATGGCTCGATGCCGTTTCTGGGCGATTGCGCGGTGCGGCATATGGGGGCGGTGATCAATGCCTTTGAAACCTCGCTTTATCCCGCAATGGCCGCGCGCCGCACCGATATGCCGGTGGTACCCGAAGGGGCGCGATCGTCAACGATGAACATCAACTCTATCCACGGCGGCCAGCCCGAACAGCCGGCGGCCTCTACCGCGCTGCCCTCGCATTGCGTGCCCGACAGCTGCCGTATCGTCATCGACCGCCGCTATCTGCTTGAGGAAAGCAAAGAGTCAGTATCCGGTGAAATCCTGGACCTGCTCGAAGGCCTGAAACGCAACCGTCCAAATTTTGACTATGCGATCAAAGAGTTAAACCATGTCATCCCTTCGATGACCGACCGCGATTCTCCTGTCGCCCGAACTGTGGCCGATGCGATCAGGGCCGTTTTGGGCAAAGAGCCGGAATTCGTCGCCTCGCCCGGCAGTTATGACCAAAAACACATTGATCGGATCGGAAAACTGAAAAATTGTGTAGCATATGGCCCCGGTTTGCTTGAACTTGCCCACAAGCCGGATGAATATGTCGGCGTCGCAGATATGAGTGATAGCGCCGCGGTCATGGCACAAAGCCTTGCCTCATTGCTGCTTGATAAAACGACTTAGGGGGACCACAAATGAATAAGTTCGTCACACTTGCACTGGCAGGGGCCACGGCCGCATTTGCCAGCGCGGCCTATGCGCAGCACACCGACATCCGCGTCGCCATGCAGCTAGAGCCGCCAAACCTTGACCCAACAGGCGGCGCAGCCCAAGCCATTGACTCGGTTGTCTATTCAAACATCTTCGAAGGCCTGACCCGTTTTATGTCGGATGGGTCTGTCGTACCCGGTCTGGCCAAAAGCTGGGAGATTTCCGAGGATGGCACGATTTACACCTTTCACCTGCATGAGGGTGTGAAATTCCATGACGGCACCACAATGGACGCCGAAGATGTGAAATTCAGCCTTGACCGCGCGCGCGCCGAAGGCAGCACCAACGCCCAAAAGGGCCTGTTCTCGGGCATCACCGATGTGACGGTCGTTGATCCGCTGACGGTACAGGTCACGCTGAAGGCGGCGAATGGCTCTTTCCTGTTCAATATGGCTTGGGGTGATGCGGTGATCGTGGCCCCCGAAAGCATTGCCGATATCGCGTCGAAACCCATCGGTACCGGCGCGTTCAAATTTGACAACTGGGTGCAGGGCGACCATCTGACGCTGGTCAAAAACCCCGACTACTGGGGCACGCCTGCCGCGCTTGAAACCGCAACTTTCCGCTTTATCTCGGACCCGACAGCCGCCTTTGCGGCGATGATGGCCGAAGATATTGACGTTTATGTCGGCTTTCCCGCCCCCGAAAACCTGCCGCAGTTTGAATCCGATCCGCGGTTCCAGGTGCTCGTTGGCAACTCCGAGGGCGAGACAATTCTGGCGATGAACAACAAGCTGCCGCCGTTTGATAACAAACTGGTGCGCGAGGCGGTTGCCCATGCCATTGATCGCAAAGCGGTTATTGACGGCGCAATGTATGGCCTTGGTACGCCGATCGGCACGCATTTTGCCCCGCATAACCCCGATTACGTCGATCTGACCGCACTTTCGGGCTATGATCCCGAACTGTCCAAAAAGCTGTTGGCCGAGGCAGGCTTTCCCGATGGCTTTACCACCACGCTGAAACTGCCGCCGCCATCCTATGCGCGGCGCGGGGGTGAAATTATCGCGGCCGAATTGCGGGCCGTGGGGATTAACGCCGAGATTGAAAATCAGGAATGGGCGCAGTGGTTGGAAACCACCTTCAAAGGCAAGGATTTCGGCATGACCATCGTCAGCCATACCGAGCCGATGGATATCGGTATCTACGCCAATCCCGATTACTATTTTCAATATGACAACCCCGCCTTCCAAGAGCTGATGAAAACGCTTGAGGCAACAACCGACCCCGCCAAGCGGTCCGAGCTGTTGAAACAAGCACAGCAGATCATCGCCGAGGATTACGTGAACGCCTATTTGTTTGAGCTGGCAGTGCCGACTGTGGCCCGCGCCGGTATCACAGGGCTGTGGCTGAACCAGCCTACTGCGGCCATTGATCTGACAGGCGTTACCTGGCCATAATCTATCGGGCGGGCGGTGCAATCTGCGCCGCCCGTCGTTTTCCTGCTGTCAAAGGCCCGCCCATGTTTCGCCCGCCGCCTTTCAACGCTGAACGCTGCAGATGACGCGTTACGTCCTGGGTCGGCTTGTCTCGCTTATCCTCAGCCTCGCCGTGGCCTCGGTGGTGATTTTCTCGGTGGTCGAAATTGTCCCCGGTGATCCCGCCGCCTATATGCTGGGCATCAATGCCCGCCCCGATACATTGCAGGCGCTGCGGGTCGAACTGGGCCTCGATGCACCGGTGCAAGAGCGTTATGTCGCTTGGGTCGCGGGCATGGTGCAGGGCGATTTCGGCATTTCCTATACTTATCGCACCCCCATTGCCGCAATGATCGCTGACCGTGTCTGGGTGTCACTGCCGCTGGCGCTTTACGCGCTTACGCTTTCGGTGCTGATCGCCTTTCCTGCCGGCGTCTTCGCGGCCAGCAGGCGCGGGCGGCTGGGCGATCTGGGGGTCATGGGCAGCACGCAAATCGGCGTTGCTATCCCCAATTTCTGGTTCGCGATGATCCTTGTGATGATCTTTGCGATCAAGCTGCGCTGGTTCCCCGCCGGCGGTTTTGCGGGCTGGGATAAGGGGCTGTTTGCGGGCCTCAAATCCCTGACCTTGCCCGCCTTTGCCCTTGCCTTGCCGCAAGCCGCTATCCTGACCCGCGTCATGCGCTCATCCCTGCTGGATATGCTGGGCGAGGATTTCATCCGCACCGCCCGCGCCAAGGGCCTTAGCCGCCGCCAAGCACTCTGGCGTCACGCCCTGCGCAACGCGCTTATTCCGGTTCTGACCATCATCGGGCTGCAATTCTCGTTCCTACTGGCAGGCGGCATCGTCATTGAACAGGTGTTCTTCCTTCCCGGTCTCGGCCGCATGATCTTTCAGGCCATATCAGCGCGTGATCTGGTGGTTGTGGAAAGCGTGGTGATGCTGCTGGTGTTCCTTGTCATCATGGTAAACTTCGTCGTTGACCTTGCTTACGGCGCCGTTGACCCCCGCTTGCGGACAGCGCGATGAAATACTCTCGCAGCCTGATCATTGGCGCCATTCTAACGCTTTTCTTTCTTGGCGCAGCGGCGGTGTCTTTTGTCTGGACGCCTTTTGACATCACGCTGCTGGATATTCCGGCCAAGCTGCAACCCCCAAGCCTTGCGCATTGGATGGGCACAGATCAGCTGGGCCGCGATATCCTGTCGATGGTGATGATGGGCGCACGCACCTCAATCGCGGTGGCGTTTCTGGCGGTGGGTATCGGCATGGGCCTTGGCATCCCGCTGGGCCTGCTGGCCGCCGCCCGCCACGGATCATGGCTGGATGAGGTCATCATGCGCGGCAACGATCTGGTCTTCGCCTTTCCCAGCCTTGTCATCGCCATTCTGATCACCGCCGTTTTCGGCCCCAGCGCTGTGAATGCGATCATCGCCATCGGCATCTTTAACATTCCGGTCTTTGCGCGGCTGTCGCGGGCAGGGGCGCTGTCAATCTGGTCGCGCGATTTCATTCTGGCGGCGCGCGTTTCCGGCAAATCCTCGGCGCGAATTTCGGTTGAACATATCCTGCCCAATATCGGCAATCTGATGATCGTACAGGGCACCATCCAGTTCTCACTCGGCATTCTGGCCGAGGCGGCGCTGTCCTATATCGGGCTTGGCGCGCAGCCCCCGACCGCCAGTTGGGGCCGGATGCTGGCCGATGCGCAAACCTTGGCCGCAATCGCCCCGCATGTGGCGCTGGTGCCTGGGTTGGTGATTGTTTTCATGGTCTTGGGCCTGAACCTGCTGGGCGACGGCTTGCGCGATTTGCTGGACCCGCGTGTCCGCGTGGTGCGGGCATGACCTTGCTTGCAATCGAAAACCTGTCCTTGCAGATCGGAACCCTTCCGATATTGCACGATATCTCGCTGACTGTGAACGCGGGTGAAATCGTCGCCATCACCGGCGAAAGCGGTTCTGGCAAATCAATGACGGCGCTGGCTGTGATGGGCCTTTGCCCTGACGGCATCCAAACCACGGGCCGGATAGTGCTGGATGGAACCGACATCCTGACCACCCCAGAACCCGCCCTTTGCGCCCTACGCGGCAATGAAATCGGCATGGTGTTCCAAGAGCCGATGACCGCGCTGAACCCCGTGCTGCCCATCGGCACCCAGGTCGCCGAAACCATCCGCATCCACCAATCTGTGCCCAAGGCCGAGGCCCTGCGCCGAGCGGCTGCCATGCTTGAACGCGTCGGCCTGCCGCCAGACCGCTTTCCCTTGAACCGCTACCCGCATCAGCTGTCCGGCGGGCAGCGCCAGCGCGTTGTCATCGCCATGGCCATTGCCCTGCGTCCTAAACTGCTGATCGCCGATGAACCCACAACGGCGCTTGATGTCACCACACAGGCGCATATTCTGACGCTGCTACAAGGGCTTGCACAAGAGTTCGGGATGGGCCTGTTGATGATCAGCCATGATCTGGCCGTTGTGGCCGACGTGGCCGACCGCATTGTCGTGATGCAGCAGGGGCGGGTGGTGGAATCCGGCCCCACCATGGCCGTGCTGCGTGACCAGACCCACCCTTACACCCGCGCATTGTTCGCGGCCTCATCCCATCAGGTCAATCTGCCCGCGCCGCCCGCGCCCGCACCGCTGCTGCGCGTGCAAAACGTCAGCCGCAGCTATGCCCAACCACGCCGCAGCCTGTTTGGCCCGCGCGGGCAAACGCTGGCTGTGCGCGATGTGTCGTTTACCCTGAACCACGGCGAACGCCTTGGGCTTGTGGGCGAATCCGGTTGCGGCAAATCTACCCTGACCCGTGCCATTCTGGGGCTGGAACCCGTGCAAGCCGGTGAGATTACCCTGAACGGCGCCCCCGTCTGGACCGACCGCCACGCCAACCTGACTGTGCGGCGCCAGATGCAGGTTGTGTTTCAGGACCCCTATAGCAGCTTTAACCCCCGCCACCGCGTTGACCGCCTGATCACCGAGCCGTTTCACTTGCTCGACACGCCCCCCCAAGGCGCAGAGCGCTGGGCGAAAATCGCATCGGCCCTTGCAGATGTCGGCTTGCACCCCTCGGACGCCCATAAATACATCCACCAGTTTTCCGGTGGCCAGCGCCAGCGTATCGCCATCGCCCGCGCGCTGATCAACGACCCCGCGCTGATCGTGTTTGATGAGGCGGTCTCGGCGCTCGATGTATCCGTCCGCGCGCAAGTGCTTGATCTGTTGGCCGATCTTTGCCGCAAGCGCCCTTTGGCCTATCTGTTTATCAGCCATGATCTGGCCGTCGTGCGCAGCATCACCGACCGCGTCCTGGTGATGCAGGCGGGCCAGATTGTTGAACTAGGGCCAACCGCGCAGGTGTTTGACGCGCCCTCGCACCCCTATACCCGAACGCTTTTGGCCGCCTCGCCCAAACTGCCCGATTTTTCTGATAGGAGCCTGACCCATGCCCCTTAGCGGCTTTGCAATCCCCCAAGCCTGCCATCTGATCGCAGGCGAATGGACCCGCGCCGAGGCTACACTCACGCTTTCCAACCCCTCGGATGGCACGGAAATCACCACCATCGGGCGCGGCACGGCTGCCGATATTGATGCCGCCGTCACCGCCGCCCGCAGCGCCCTGACCGGCGCTTGGGGCCAAATGACCGCAACCGAACGTGGTCGCATCCTTACCCGTCTTGGCCAGCTTATCCTGACCCGCACCGAGGAATTGGCCCAGCTAGAGGCCCGCGATGTCGGCAAACCGATTACCCAAGCCCGCGCCGATGCCGTGGCCCTTGCCCGCTATATGGAATTTTACGGTGGCGCGGCCGATAAAATCATGGGTGAAACCATCCCTTATTTGCAGGGCTACACCGTCTATACCCTGCGCGAACCGCATGGCGTGACGGGCCATATCATCCCGTGGAATTACCCGATGCAGATCATTGGCCGCTCGGTCGGCGCAGCCTTGGCAATGGGCAATGCCTGTGTGCTGAAACCGGCCGAGGAAGCCTGCCTGACCGCCCTTGCCTTTGCCGCCTTGGCGCATGAGGCAGGCCTGCCGGCAGGTGCGCTGAACGTGGTCACCGGCTTGGGGGCCGAGGCGGGGGCCGCACTGGCCGCGCATCCGAACGTTAACCATCTGTCCTTTACCGGCTCGGTCGGTGTGGGGCGGCTTATCCAGACGGCGGCGGCGCAAAACGTGGTACCAGTCACGCTGGAATTGGGCGGTAAATCCCCGCAAATCGTGTTTGACGATGCCGATCTTGACCGCGCTTTGCCGTTTCTGGTGAATGCGGGCATCCAGAACGCAGGCCAAACCTGCTCGGCCTCCTCCCGCATTCTGGTGCAGCGCGGTGTTTATACCCTGGTGCGCGACCGCATGGCCGCAGCCTATACCGCGCTGACCGTTGGCCCAGCGCCCAGCGACCCATCGGTTGGCCCGCTGATCTCGGCGCGGCAAAAGCAAATTGTGGCGGGGTTTCGGGACCAAGGCCGCGATTTGACCATCGCCGCCCAAGGTAAAATCATGGCGGATGCGCCATCTGCGGGCCATTACATCGCGCCGACCCTGTTTGATAACGTGCCGCCAAATCACCCCTTGGCCCAGCAAGAAATCTTTGGCCCAGTGCAGGTTCTTATCCCCTTTGACACCGAGGCAGACGCGCTGGCCATCGCCAACGGCACCGAATACGGCCTCGTCGCCGCCGTCTGGACGCGCGACGGTGGCCGCCAGATGCGGCTGTCCAAGGCGCTTCACGCGGGTCAGGTTTTCGTTAACAATTACGGCGCGGGCGGCGGGGTAGAGCTGCCATTTGGTGGCACCGGCAAATCCGGCCATGGCCGCGAAAAGGGGTTTGAGGCGCTCTACGGCTTTTCCACCCTGAAAACAGTTGCAACTTGGCACGGGTAAGCACATGAGATTGAAAAACAAAATCGCAGTCGTCACCGGCGCAGGGTCGGGCTTTGGCGCAGGTATCGCTGCCAAATTCGCCGCCGAGGGCGCGCATGTTATCGTCGCCGACATCAACGCCGCCGCCGCCGAGGCCGTGGCAAAATCCATCAACGGCACCGCCTTCGCCTGCGATATTTCCAGCCGCGACCAAGTGACCGCGCTGTTCGATATGGCCGAGGCCATCGGCCCCGTTGATATCGTCGTCAATAACGCAGGCGTCACCCATCTGCCCGCGCCAACCGAAACCGTCTCGGACGCCGATTTTGACCGTATTCTCGCCATCAATATCAAGGCGATCTATCTGACAACACAGGCTTTTGTGCCCGCCTTCAAGGCGCGGCGCGCAGGCAATATCCTGAACATCGCCTCTACCGCAGGTGTCTCGCCGCGCCCCAACCTCAGCTGGTACAACGCCTCCAAAGGCTGGGTCATCACCGCCACCCGTTCGCTCGCGGTTGAACTTGCCCCCTTTGGCATCCGCGTGAATGCGCTGAACCCCGTCGCGGGCGAAACGCCTCTGCTCAAATCTTTCATGGGCCAAGATACCCCTGAAATCCGCGCCAAATTCCTGTCGACCATCCCTTTAGGCCGGTTTTCCACCCCCGAAGATATGGGCAACGCCGCCTGTTTTCTCTGCTCGGATGAGGCGTCTATGATCACCGGCATCGCGATGGAGGTGGACGGTGGTCGCTGCATATAAATCCGGCCCGCGCAACCTGATTACCGATGTGGCGGGGCTAAAGGTCGGCAACGCCCAAGATCCGGTGTTGAAATCCGGTACCACGGTGCTGCTTGGCGATGCGCCCTTTACTGCCAGCGTGCATGTGATGGGCGGCGCGCCCGGCACCCGTGAAACCGATCTTTTGGCCCCTGATAAAACCGTGGCCCAAGTTGATGCGCTGGTGCTCTCGGGCGGGTCGAGCTTTGGCCTTGATGCCTGTTCCGGCGTCACCGCAGGCCTGCGCGATGCGGGGCGGGGGCTGCGCATCGGTGCGGCGCTTATCCCCTTGGTTCCGGGTGCAATTCTGTTCGATCTGCTGAATGGCGGCGAAAAGGATTGGGTCGAAAACCCCTATGCCGCCCTTGGCCGCCGCGCCTTGGATGCGGCCACCACCCGCTTTGATCTGGGCTCGGTCGGGGCGGGCACAGGGGCGCTGACGGCGATGCACAAAGGCGGGCTCGGCTCGTCCTCATTGGTGCTGACGGATGGCGTCACGGTCGGCGCATTGGTCGCCGCCAACCCCGTGGGCCATGTAACGACCCCCGGCGGCCGCCACTTCTGGGCCGCACCGTTTGAGCTGAATGATGAATTCGGCGGGCTTGGCCCCGACCCTGCGGCAGGGCAGTGCGGCCCGCTGGTATCGGATAAGATCGCGGCAATGCTGGGGCCGCGCGCCAATACCACAATCGCCATTGTCGCCACCGATGCCACGCTGACCAAGGCGCAATGCCATCGCCTGTCGGTCGCCGCCCATGACGGTATCGCGCGCGCGGTTGTGCCCGCCCACAGCCCGCATGACGGCGATCTGGTCTTTGCCCTCTCTACCGGAAACGGCCCGCCTGCAAGCGATGCGGATCTGGCGCAAATCGGCCATGCCGCAGCCCTGTGCCTGTCACGTGCCATCGCCCGTGCGGTCTATGCGGCAACCCCTGCGGACGGCGATATTTTGCCCTGTTATCAACCGGTTAAAAGCGCGTCGGCAAACAAGGCCTAATCGCTGCATCCGGTGTGCGCCCGCCCAGCAAATCGGCCACAATCTGTGCCGTCACCGGCGCCAGCGTCAGCCCGACGTGGCCGTGACCATAGGCGTGGATTACCTCATCCCCGCCACGGCTTGCCCCGATAACCGGCAGGCTGTCGGGCATCGACGGGCGAAAGCCCAGCCACTCACGGTCAGGCACCCCAAGGTCGGGGAAAAACGCCCGTGCGCCCTCTACCAGCTTGGCAATCCGGTGGGCTGAGGCCGGGGCCTCGGTGCCACCCAATTCAACCGTGCCCGCCACGCGCAAACGCCCCTGCATCGGGCAAAAGTAAAACCCGCGCGCGGTGGGGCAGCAGGGCCGCGTCAGGCGCGGGCTGTCCATATCCCATTCCACATGATAGCCGCGCTCGGTTTCCAGCGGTATGCGGTCGCCCGCCATGCGCGCCAGCGGTTTGGAATGTGCGCCGGCCGCAATCACCACCCGTCGCGCCGTCATTTCCAGCCCGGTTCCGGTCAGCCGCACCTGACCCGCATTCCGCGCCAAGCCGTCAACCTTTGCCGTGACAAACCGCACGCCTGCGGCCCGCGCGGCTGCCTCTAACCGGCCAACCATCGCGCCCGGATCAGCGAAAAACACTGCCCTCGGAAAATAGGCTGCACCACCGGCCACAGGCGGCAAGCCCGGCTCCATCGCGGCCAATTCATCTGCGGTCAGCATCTCGACCGACACCCCCAGATCGCGCCGAAAGGCCAGATCGTTTTGTGCGCCCTTATATCCCGCCTCGGTTTCAAACAGATACATGCAGCCCCGCCGCCGCATCAAATCCTCGCCGCCAATCTCGGCGGCCAGCGCATCCCAACCGGGCAGGGCGCCCGCCATCAAACCGGCAATCGCCACCGCATTGCGCCGCGCCGCATCGGGCAGCGACTGCCGCGCAAAACGTAGCAACCACGGTGCCAATGTCGGCAGCGCTGCATGGCGGATGGACAAGGGCGAGTTGCGATCAAACAGCAACGAGGGCAGATTGCGCAGCACATCGGGCGTGCCAACCGGCTGGATCGCATAATCCGCAATCGTGCCCGCATTGCCGTAGGATGCACCCGAACCGGGCGGGGCAGGGTCGATCACCACCACCTCATGCCCCGCATGCGCAAGGCGATGGGCAATCGCCAGCCCGATCACCCCTGCGCCAATCACTGCAATTTCGCTGCTCACCTCCATGGCTTACATGCAGGCATCAAACAACTTGCGGGTATTTTCGCGCGTCATTTCAACAGGGTTACCACCACAAGACGGGTCTTCCAGCGCCATTTCGGTCAGCTCGTCCAGACGCGCGGCCTCAACCCCCATCGCACCAAGGTTTTCAGGGATGCCAAGGGTTTCGCGCAGGTCCATCACGGCTGCCAAAAACCCGTCAAACCCGCCACGAATGCCCAGATACCGCGCCGCCGCCTCGATTTTATCCTCAATCGCGTGGCGGTTAAATTCCAGCACCATCGGCATTACCACCGCATTGGTCGTGCCGTGATGCGTGCCATACACCGCGCCAATCGGGTGGCTCAGGCTGTGAATCGCCCCCAACCCCTTTTGGAAGGCAACCGCCCCCATTGCTGCCGCCGACATCATATGCGCGCGCGCATCAAGGTTGTTCGGGTCGGCATAGACCAGCGGCAGGTTTTTAAACACCAAGCGCATACCTTCCAGCGCAATGCCTTGGCCCATCGGGTGGTAATGCGGGCTGCAATAGGCCTCAAGGCAATGCGCCAGCGCGTCCATACCCGTGCCTGCGGTGATGAATTTCGGCATGCCCACCGTCAGCGCAGGGTCGCAAATCACAGCCTTCGCCATCAATCCGGGGTGCCAGATGATCTTTTTCTTATGCGTGGCCGAGTTGGTCAGCACGCTTGCCGCCCCCACCTCGGACCCCGTTCCCGCAGTCGTCGGCACAGCGATTGTGGGGTAGATTTTGCTGGCATCGGCGCGGGTCCACCAATCGCCGATATCCTCCATCTCCCACACTTCCAGCCCGTCACGCTGATCAGCCATCAGCGCAATCATCTTGCCCAGATCCAGCGCCGAGCCGCCGCCAAAGCCGATAATCCCGTCATGGCCACCGGCTTTGAACACGGCAATCCCTGCCGCCAAATTCGCCTCATTCGGGTTGGCATCAACATCAGAAAATACCGCACGGCCCAACCCGCCAGCGTCAAGAATATCCAGCGCCTGTGCCGTAATCGGCAGGCTTGCCAATGCGCGGTCGGTCACCAGCAGCGGCTTTTTGATGCCAACAGCTTTGCAATGCTGCGCCAGCTCTGCAATCCGGCCCACGCCGAACTTGATAGCGGTCGGGTAAGACCAGTTACGATTGGGGACAGAGTGGCTCATTTCGTCACCTTCTTAAGATGGTAGGATTTAGGGCGGGTTACAGAATAGAACCCGAGATAAGACAGCGATCCGCCGCGGCCGGTATCTTTGCACCCGGTCCAGCACAGCGCGGGGTCAAGGTAGTCGCAGCGGTTCATGAACACCGTGCCGGTTTCAACCTGCGCGCCAATCGCGGCGGCGGCCTCGGCATCTTTTGTCCAAATCGAACATGTCAGGCCGTAAGGGCTGTCATTCATAAGGGTTATCGCCTCGTCGTCGCCGGAAACTTTCATAATTCCAACTACGGGGCCAAAACTTTCCTCTTTCATCACCCGCATCGAGTGATCAACATTTACCAAAATCTGCGGCGCCAGATAGGCCCCGCCATCATCAGCCGGAAACAGCGCAGGGTCGATCAGCGGCTTGGCCCCTGCGGCCACAGCCTCGGCCACTTGGTCGCGCACCACAGCGGCAAAGCGTTTGTTGGCCATTGGCCCGATTGTGCTGCCTGCCTCAAACGGGTTGCCCAGAGTCAGGCCTTTTACCCAAGCCACCGACTTTTCGACAAAGGCATCATACAGGCTTTCATGCACGTAAATCCGCTCAATCCCGCAGCAGCACTGGCCCGCGTTGAACATCGCGCCGTCCATCAGGCTATCCACCGCCGCATCCAGATCGGCATCGGCCCGCACATAGCCCGGATCTTTGCCGCCCAGTTCCAGCCCGAGGCCGGTAAACGTACCCGCAGCCGCCTTTTCCATCGCCACACCGCCGCCAACCGAACCGGTGAAATTGACAAAATTGAACGCGCGGGTCGCGATCAGATGTTCGGTCGTGGCATGGTCCAGCACCACATTCTGGAACACGTCTTCCGGCACACCCGCCGCATGAAAGGCCTGCGCCAGACGCTCGCCCACCAACAGGGTCTGGCTGGCATGTTTCAACACAACCGTGTTGCCCGCGATTAGGGCAGGGGCCAAAGTGTTGATCGTGGTCAGATACGGATAGTTCCACGGGGCGACGATAAACACCACGCCTACAGCCTCACGTGCCAGCATCCGTTTGAAACCGGCACTGTCCTCGATCACCTCGGGCGCCAAGGTTTTTTCTGCAATATCAGCCATATAGTTCGTGCGGTCATGCACGCCGCCAAACTCGCCACCATAGCGGGTGGGACGGCCCATTTGCCATGCCAGTTCCTCAACCAGCGTATCCTTGATCTTGTCCAGCTCGGCCACGCCCGCTTTGACCAAGGCGATCCGTTCCACCAGCGGTCGCGCCGCCCACGCCTTTTGGGCAGCCCGCGCGCGGGCCGCTGCGGCCACGGCCTGCTCTTGGGTCAGGGGCGTGCGGCTGGCGTAAGTGCTGCCATCCACAGGGGAAATCAAGGAAATCGCTTTGGTCATTTCATCCTCATCAAAAACGTAGGTCTTGTGGCCATTTGGCCAGATATCTGCGCCGCGCGGCAGGCTTTGGCAATGCCGAAACGCTTAGGCGCGTTCCATCAGGCGCGCGAGTTCAATGTCGGTCACCACGCGGTTATGCTCGGATACTTCCCACATTGCTGCATGGTGGTAATGGTCGATCACATCATCGCCAAAGGCCGCGCGCAGCATGGTCGATTTGTGCATCCGTTTGGCCGCCTCGTCCAACGTCGCGGGCAGGGTGCGCACATTTTCCGCCTGATACATATCGCCGGTCAGTTCGGGTTCCAGCGGCAGCTTGCGCTCTATCCCGTCCAGCCCCGCAGCCAACAGCGCGGCCATCGCCAAATAGGGGTTCAGGTCGGCCCCGCCAATCCGGCATTCGACACGCACGCCTTTGGTGCCTTCGCCGCAAACACGGAAACCGGCAGTGCGGTTATCGCGGCTCCACACGGCCTTTGTGGGCGCAAACATGCCCACGGTAAACCGCTTGTAGCTGTTCACATAGGGCGCCAGAAACGCGGTAATATCGCCGATATGTTCCAACTGCCCCGCCAGAAAATGCTTCATCAGGTCAGACATGCCATGCGCGTCGGAACTATCCTGAAACGCGGGCGTAGATCCGGCCCAAAGCGACTGATGCACATGGCTGGATGACCCCGCGCGGCGATGGTTATATTTCGCCATGAATGTCACCGAATGGCCCTTGGCCCAAGCGATTTCTTTGGTCGCCTGTTTGGTAATCACATGATTGTCGGCCGTATCCAGCGCGTCGGAATAGCGGATGTTGATCTCTTCTTGCCCCGCATCGGCCTCACCTTTGGAACATTCCACCGGAATGCCCGCGCCATACAGCCCGTTGCGCAAGGCCCGCATCACGGCCTCTTCCTTGGTGGTCTGAAACAGCTGGTAATCCTCGTTATGCGGCGAGATTACCTGCAAATCGCGGATCTGGCCCGTTTTCTGATACCCATCGCGCAAGGAATCGTAAGAGTTTTCAAATAGATAAAACTCCAATTCAGTCGCCATCATCGCGTCAAAGCCCATCGCCTTGGCCCGCGCGACCTGCGCCTGCAATATGGCGCGCGGCGAATGCGGCACGGGCGCGTGGGTGTGATGATCCAGCAGATCGCATAGCACCAGCGCTGTACCCTCCAGCCACGGCACAACGCGCAGCGTGGCCATATCGGCCTTCATCACATAATCGCCATAACCCGCCTGCCACGAGGTCGATTTATACCCCTGAACGGTATTCATCTCCATATCGGTGGCAATCAGATAGTTGCAGCAATGGGTTTCCTGCCAGGCACTGTCGATAAAATTCTGCACATGAAAGCGCTTGCCAACCAAACGGCCTTGCATGTCAATTGCGGCCACCATCACGGTGTCGATGTCACCTTTTGTGGCCGCGGCTTTCAACGCGTCTAAGGTCAAATTTCCCGGCATGTCGCACCCCCAATTGGTCCAAATCTGAAAGTTAGGCGGCAAACCTGCCCATGCCTTAAAGGCACGAACCTAACCAGTTGGTCAAAAAGCTAGCGCGGCGCCAACAGCAAGGCTAGCCCCCAATTTCACCTACAGTGCGAATTCGGTCAATAACCAAGGCTCCGGTCAACCAAATGCACAAATGGCAGGCCCGCCTCACCGCGCCTGATGTTTTCGACAACCACCCGCGAGGCCGAATTGGGGCGGGTCTCGGCTGCGACATGCGGCGTAACTGTCACGCGGGGATGCGCCCAGAACGGGTGGCCCGCCGGCAAAGGCTCTTGTCGAAACACATCCAGCGTCGCATGGCCAATCGCGCCCGTGTCCAAGGCCGCAAGCAGCGCCGCATCGTCAATCAAATGCCCGCGGCCGGGGTTCAGGATCGCGGCCCCACGCGCAGGCCAAGCCAGACTTTCGGCGTTCAATATGTTCTCGGTCTCGGGCGTTTTGGGCAAAAGCAACACGACAATCTCGGCCCCCGTCAAAGCGGATTGCAGGCCTTGGTCACCGTGAAACGTCTCTAGCCCCGCCACTGCTTTGGCAGTCCGGCTCCAGCCCCGAACCTTGAACCCGATGCCTTGCAGTGCCACAGCACAGGCCTGACCCAAAGCACCCAAACCCAGCACCGTCACCGCGCGTTCGGCGGCAATCGGCGGGCAGGTTGGGTCCCATTTATGCGTGGGGTTGATGATGTGGCGGTCCATCCCCAAATGATGGCGCAAACTGTGGCCAAGCACCCATTCAACCATCCCGGCAGTCAACGCAGGGTCAACCATGCGGCACAGCGGTTGGGTTAGGGTTTGGTTGGTCACAATCCTCTCAACCCCTGCCCACAGGTTCAAAACCGCTTTGCAACGCGTGAAAGGGGTGAAATCCTGTATCTCGCCGCCGGGGGCAAAAACGATGTAATCGACCAAATCGGGGGCAGGGCAATCGGCCCCTACATCGGCCTGAAGGCCTGCCTCGGCCAAGGCCGCGCGCAAGGGCCCCTCATATTTGGGCCAAAGTGCCTGACCAGCCGCAAAATAAACATTGATCATCGCGTTCACCCTTAGCCTGTTCTTTGCCAGACCGCCGTATAGGTATTTAGACCAAGATGAAATAGAGCCGTCTGCGCTTCATCTTGGTCCAAATACCTAAATCCCGATGGCTTCACCTAGCGCGGGCGGTGGATATGCGCGCTTTGCACCAAACCAAAGGCGGCAAGCAGCACCAGCATCGACGACCCGCCATAAGAAACCAGAGGCAGCGGCACGCCGACGACAGGGGCAAGGCCCATCACCATCAACATATTGATCGCAAAGTAGAAAAAGAACGTGGCAGCGATGCCGAGTGTGACAAGGCTGGCAAAGCGGTCTTTGTTCTGGATGGCGCTTGAAATGCAAAAGGTCAGCACCAGCGCATATAGAATTAGAAGGGAAAAAGCGCCGATAAAGCCGAATTCCTCGGCCAGGGTGGTAAAGATGAAATCGGTGTGCTTTTCGGGCAAAAAGTTTAGGCGGCTTTGCGTGCCTTGCATAAATCCACGCCCGGCCCAACCACCCGAGCCAAGCGCGATCTTGGCCTGCGAAATATGGTAGCCTGCGCCCAAAGGGTCGCTCGACGGGTCAAGGAATGTATCGATCCGGCGGTATTGGTAATCTTTCAGCAACTGCCAGCTGGTCCCGCGCGAGGTAAACACCGCCGCAATCGCCCCCCCAAGCATCGCCGCAACCGCGCCGAAATAATACCAGCTGACACCTGCGCAGAACATCACCACCGCGCCGCCCATCATCAGCAGCAAGGCCGTCCCAAGGTCGGGCTGCACCAAAACCAGCGCGGTTGGAAGCATGATCAGGATCACCGGAATCAGCACCCAGATCGGGCGAGAGGTTTTGCGGATATCCAGCCAGTCGTAATAGGCTGCCAGCAGCATCACCAAGGTGATTTTCGACAGTTCCGAGGGCTGCAAGCGCAGTGGCCCCAGTTCGATCCAGCGTTGCGCTCCCATCCCGATCGAGCCGAACAGCTCGACCGCGACCAGCAGCATCAATGAGCCGGCATAGGCCAGCCCCGCCATGTTGCGCCAAAACCAGATCGGCACAAAGCCAACCATCAGCATGACGCCGACGCCCGCCACAAAGCGTTTGATCTGCGGTTCGGCCCAAACCTCCATCCGGCCGCCGGCCACCGAATACAGCATCAAAAACCCGACCGAGGCGATTGCCGTCAGCAACATCACCAAAGCCCAGTTCACATGCAGGATTTTCGCAGCCCCTGTCGGAACCGTCTTTAGCCGATATTCTAAAAAGCTCATGCGCGGGTGCTCTCGGGTAGGTTGCCTTCGGCATCACGCAAGATCAAACCGCGTTGCTGGGTGTCGATCCGGTTGCGCTGTGACGCTGGATAGGCCGAAAGTGGCGGCAAGCCATCGCTCATCGCGCGCAACAAAGCATCGCGCACAATCGGGCCTGCTACGGTAGAGCCGCCGCCGCCATGTTCCACCACCACCGCCGCCGCATAGCGGGGCGCGTCAAACGGCGCAAAGCCGACAAACAGTGCGTGGTCGCGGCGAATCCATGGCAGGTCGTTGTTGCTGATAACCCCGCTTGCCCGCTCGGCCGCGCTGATGTTGCGCACCTGGCTCGTGCCCGACTTGCCCGCCAGACGCATCGATTTGTCATCAATACGCGCAGAATAGCCGGTGCCACGCTGGCTGTTGCAAACGGCAAACATGCCTTGCCGCACAGAGTTCAGCAAATTGGCATCCAATCCCAGGCTCGGGCCAGCAGGCGCGGGTTGTGCCACGCCGTCAATGCTGTGAATAAGCCGCGGCGAAACCGCCCGCCCGCTGGCAATCCGTGACGTCATCACCGCCAGTTGCAAAGGCGACGACAAAACATAGCCCTGCCCAATTGACGCGTTGACAGTGTCGCCGATCACCCACTCTTTCTTATAGCGCTCTTGCTTCCATGCCTTGTTCGGCATCAAACCATCGGTAATCGCCGACATCGGCAGGTCATGCCGCTCGCCCAAGCCCAATCTGCGGCCCATTTCGGCGATTTTATCAATGCCGACCTTCATCGCAATGTCATAGAAAAACACATCGCAGCTTTCGCCCAAGGCGCGATCAAGGCTTACCTTGCCATGGCCACTGGACCGCCAGCAGTGAAACTTGCGCCCGCCCACCTCATAATGGCCGGGGCAATATACCGTGGTCGAGGTGGTGATCGCCCCCGCCTCAAGCGCCGCCAAGGCTGTGACCATCTTAAAGGTCGAGCCGGGCGGATAAGCCCCCGCCACCGTTTTGTTTGCCAAAGGCCGGTGGTCGTTTTCGGTCAAGGCGTTGTAATCGGCGTGTGAAATCCCGCGCACAAACAGATTCGGGTCAAAAGACGGGGCCGAGGCTATCGCCAGAATGTCGCCGTTCTGCACATCCATAACCACTGCCGCCGCCGACTCGTCGCCCAGCCGCGCCTGCACAAAGTTCTGCACATCGGCATCAATCGTCAGGCGAATATCGGCGCCTGCCACACCTTCCTGCCGCCCCAACTCGCGCATCACGCGGCCAACCGCATTCACCTCGACACGGCGATTGCCCGCCTTGCCGCGCAACGTGTCTTCCATCCAGGTTTCAACCCCGATCTTGCCGATCTGAAACTTGGGCGTCTGCAACAGCGGGTCCGGCTCATCCAGCTTGGCCAAATCGCGGTCGCTCACCGGGCCAACATAACCGATGATATGCGCAAAATCGAAATCGCGCGGATAAATCCGGCTCAGCCCCACCTCGGGCGATACGCCGGGCAGGGCAGGGGCATTGATTGCCACTTTCGACACATCATCCCAGCTAATGCGATCCGACACGATAATCGGCAAAGGGCTGCGCTTGCGGGCCTCTTTCAGCGCGCGTTCGAAATCTTCCTCCGAGATCGGCAAAATCCCGGTCAGGCGGTTCAGCACATCCTCGACATTGCCCGCATCATCGCGGCTGATCACCACGCGATAGTTTTGTTCATTGCCCGCCAACAGCTTGCCGTTGCGATCATGGATCAGGCCACGCGCAGGCGGAATAAGCCGGATCGAAATGCGGTTATCCTCGGCCAGCAGTCTAAATTCTTCGGCTTGGTCAACCTGCATATGCCGCATCCGCGCGCCCAGAACGGCAACCACAGCCGCCATAGAGCCGCCCAGAAACAGCCCCCGTCGGGTAACTTTGGCCGCACTTTCATCGGTGTCGCGGGCTGAGCGTCTCATATGCGTCTCCCTTTCGCGTCAACTTCTCCGGCGCCGGGTTTGCGCAGATGCAACAGAACGCGCATTCCCCAAACAACCGCAGGATACATCAAAATCGACCCGATTGTCTGGGCAAATGCAAACCCGAACCCCGGTTGCGCCAAAAACGCGATGGCGAAAACCAAACGATAGGCCAAAAGCATCGCAACCATCACAACCGAAAGCAGCAACCATTCGGTGACAAAGCCCAATTCCCGCGTCAGCGCCGAACGCGCGCGCAAAAACTCGGTCGCCAGCACCACAATCGCAGCCCATAGGCCGGGCGGGCGCATCAAAACCATGTCCTCAACCAAAACCACCAGCGCGATCAACCAAGTCGGTAACTGGTCGGGCCGCTGCGTCACCCATGCCAACATCAGGCACAGCAGAAAATCAGGGCGCGGCCAGTCGCCCGCCACGCTGCCCAACGGCAGCAGGCGCAAAAACAACAAGACCAGCGCAATGGCGACAAACCCTGCACGGTACAGCCAAACGCTGTTGCGAATCCCTGTCACCATCACTGCCCCACCGCAGCGGGCGCTTCGGTTTGCACCGATGGCGCTTGGGTTGCAGGCACAGCAATCAGATTGCCCGCATCGGTAATCGGCTCTTGCGGGTGGCTGCGCAAGACGCGCAAAAATTCCAACCGCTCATAATCGGCCGAAAGCGAAACCCGCAGGCGGCGGT
This sequence comes from Pseudorhodobacter wandonensis, assembly GCF_001202035.1. Taxonomy (GTDB): domain Bacteria; phylum Pseudomonadota; class Alphaproteobacteria; order Rhodobacterales; family Rhodobacteraceae; genus Pseudorhodobacter; species Pseudorhodobacter wandonensis. Next base: position 165,307 of record NZ_LGHT01000031.1, read on the forward strand.
CGTTGCCTTGCACCACAGTTCCCACCAACAGCCCCGCCGGAAACACGCCGCCATCGCCCGAGGTGACAACCTGATCGCCGGGCCGCACCAAATCCGGTTTTTCAACAAAATCCAGCGGCGGGCGCGCAGAGTTATCGCCAGAAAGCAAGCCGCGCTGCCCCGAAGGCTGCGCCGTGACCGGAATGCGGCTGTTGCTGTCGGTCAGCAGAATAACCCGTGCCGTGCGTTGCCCCACGCCCGAGATTCGCCCGACCAGACCAATGCCATCCATCGTGGCCCAGCCGTCCTGAATACCGTCGCGCGAGCCCACGTTCAGCAAAACCGATTGCCGGAACGGGCTGCCGCTATCGGCCATCACAACGCCGGTCACATGGGTCAGCTTGGGGTCAAGTCGAACCTGATTAAGGTCCATCAGGCGCGCGTTCTTTTGCTCCAACTGCAAAGCCGCTTCTTTCCAGGCCTTCATTTGCTGCAACTCGCGGCGCAGCTCTTGGTTCTGGTCGTACAGATTGCCGTAGGATTGAAAGCTTTTGACCATATCGACGGTTTTGGTCACCGGCACCAAAGCCCATTCAAAGCTGGGTACAAATGTGTCAACCAGCGCGGTCCGGAACCGTTCGACCCGCGGGCTGTCAATGCGCCAAAGCAGGAACAATGCCAGCAAGGCAAACACCAAAACCCCCACCAGAATGCGGCGGAGGGGGCGGGTGTATTCATCCGGTGATGTGCGGTTTCTTGCCACCACTGCCTCGCATCAAAGGGCGGGCCGCAGATTGGCCCAATACTATGTAACCGGTTTGGTCTTAGCTTTCATAATCAATGACATGCCGAAGCTGCTTTTCGTACTCCAGCGCCTTGCCAGTGCCAAGGGCCACGCAGTTCAAAGATTCGTTAGCAACCGAGATCGACAAGCCGGTCTGCTCGCGCAGCGCCAGATCCAGATCGCCCAGCAACGCGCCGCCACCTGTCAGCATCACGCCGCGGTCAACAATATCTGCGGCCAGATCGGGCGGGGTCGCCTCAAGCGCTTGCATCACCGCGTCACAGATTTGCTGCACCGGTTCGGCCAAGGCCTCGGCCACTTGGGCTTGGTTAATCTCGGTTTCCTTCGGCACGCCGTTCAACAGGTCGCGCCCGCGAATGGTCATCGAGCTGCCGCGCCCATCGTCGGGCATCCGCGCCGTGCCGATGCTGGTCTTGATCCGCTCGGCCGTAGATTCGCCGATCAACAAGTTCTGATGGCGGCGCAAATAGCTGACAATCGCCTCATCCATCCGGTCACCACCCACCCGAACCGAGCGCGCGTAAACAATATCACCCAGCGACAAAACGGCCACTTCGGTCGTACCACCGCCGATATCAACCACCATGTTGCCGGTGGGGTCGGTGATCGGCATCCCTGCACCAATCGCCGCCGCAATCGGCTCGGCAATCAGACCCGCGCGGCGTGCACCAGCCGAAAGAACCGACTGCCGGATCGCCCGCTTTTCCACCGGCGTCGCGCCATGCGGCACACAGACGATAATCTTGGGTTTGCTGAATGTGGTCCGCTTATGCACTTTGCGGATGAAATGCTTGATCATTTCTTCTGCGGTGTCGAAATCGGCGATCACCCCGTCACGCATCGGGCGAATAGCCTCAATGCTGCCCGGTGTCCGCCCCAGCATCAGCTTGGCATCCTCACCCACGGCCAGAACCTGCTTTTTGCCGTCCTTGACGTGATAGGCCACCACCGAAGGTTCGTTCAGCACAATACCTTTGCCGCGCACATAGATAAGCGTGTTCGCCGTGCCAAGGTCAATCGCCATGTCTGACGAAAACAGACCCGAAAAAAACCACATGCTCAAGCAATCCTTTTAGTAAACCGAAAAACCCCGCGACTCAGACGGCTGAGGCAGGCGTCTTCTTATAGGGAGCCAACATAACAAGGGAAAGAGCCATGCCAACCGCTATGGGCGTCTTCCCGCCGCTTGGCCAAAGCAAGCACGACCCCGCGCAAACCCACATAGTTGCAATACTGCAAATATACCGCTTCAAAACGCACAATGGCGGCGCAATATACGCCGCCATTGTTTGATTTCTGCAATTCCAACAAAACACAAAAAAGTGTGTTTACGATTGGTCGCGATAGCTGATTCCCTTGGTATCATAGCCCATTTCGGCCTTTTCGCGCCGCACGATCAGGCGGTTCAGCGCGTTCACATAGGCCCGCACCGATGCCACAATCGTATCTGTATCGGCCGATTGACCCGTAGAAATGTTGCCATCCTCTTCCAAACGCACCGAAACGGTCGCCTGCGCATCCGTGCCTTCGGTCACCGCCTGCACCTGATACAGCTGCAAACGCGCCTTATGCGGGTACAGCATTTTCACCGCGTTAAAGGCCGCATCCACTGGCCCGTCACCCGTGGCATCAATCGAATGGTCCACGCCTTCGATCGACAGCGTCAGCTCGGCCTCTTGCGGGCCATCGGTGCCGCAGACCACGCGCAGGCGTTTTACTTGCAACGTGTCATGCGCCGCAGCCGTCGCACTATCATGGATCAACGCGATCAGATCGTCGTCAAACACTTCTTTCTTGCGGTCGGCCAGCGCCTTGAACCGCACAAAGGCATCGTTCAACTGGTTGTCGGCCATGTCATAGCCCAGATCTTTCAGCTTGGCCCGCAGCGCAGCCCGCCCCGAATGCTTGCCCAAAGGCAAAGACGTGCCCGACAGGCCCACATCTTCGGGGCGCATCACCTCAAAGGTCTCGCGGTTTTTCAGCATGCCGTCCTGATGAATACCGCTTTCATGCGCAAAGGCGTTCTTGCCAACAATCGCCTTGTTGAACTGCACGGCAAAGCCCGAAACCGTGGCCACGCGGCGGCTGATCGCCATGATTTTCGTGGTGTCCACGCCGGTGCGGTAGGGCATGATGTCATTGCGCACTTTCAGCGCCATCACCACCTCTTCCAGCGCCGTGTTGCCCGCGCGTTCGCCCAAGCCGTTGATCGTGCACTCAATCTGCCGCGCGCCAGCCTCAACTGCGGCCAGCGAGTTGGCGGTCGCCATGCCCAGATCGTTGTGGCAATGCGTGGCGAAAATGATGTTATCCGCCCCCGGCACACGCTCCAGCAACATGCGGATCAGATCGGCACTTTCGCGCGGCGCGGTATAGCCCACCGTGTCGGGGATGTTGATCGTGGTCGCCCCGGCCTTGATCGCAATTTCAACCGTGCGGCACAGGTAATCATGCTCGGTCCGCGTTGCATCCATTGGCGACCACTGCACATTGTCGCACAGGTTGCGCGCATGGGTCACGGTTTCATGGATACGCTCGGCCATCTGGTCCATGGTCAGGTTCGGAATGGCGCGGTGCAGCGGCGAGGTGCCGATAAACGTATGAATACGCGGGCGTTTTGCGTGTTTCACGGCTTCCCAGCAGCGGTCAATATCTTTGAAATTCGCCCGCGCCAAACCGCAAATCTGTGCCGATTTCGCCTGCCGTGCAATTTCGGACACCGCCGCAAAATCGCCCTCGGACGCAATCGGAAACCCTGCCTCGATAATATCCACGCCCATTTCGTCCAGACTGGCCGCAATCTCCAGCTTTTCGTCATGGGTCATTGTCGCACCCGGGCTTTGCTCGCCATCGCGCAGCGTGGTGTCAAAAATCAGAACACGGGGTTGCGTGCTTTTGTCAGTCATTTGAAAATCTCTCTGAAAGTTCCGTTAGCCTTTGCGTTCCGGGCGCTTGTCACCTCTGAGCGGTCGCACCCGAAGGCACGCTCAACGGAGGCTAAGAAGGAGAAGCGCACAGGAAAGAGGGGCGCAAGGCGCCTTGTGGGTCGTGGATATGATCGTTTCCTGTACCATGGGGGCGACTATACCCAAGCTTTTGCGAATGAAAACCCTAAAATGCGGGTGCCTGCGCGTTTTCACCTGCGCTTTGGTCTGGTCACCGCCGCGCATCGCCCTAGGTCGCAGTTTGGCAAAGGGAGGGGATTATGGCAAAAGCATTGGTTGTCGGCGCATCAGGCGGCATTGGCGCGGCATTGGTTGGCGCGCTTTCCGCCGAGGGGCATCAGGTCACGCCTTTGTCACGCAGCACGGATGGCCTGGACATCACAGATGAGGCCAGCGTTGCCGCGTGCATGGCGCGTCTGCAAGGCCCGTTTGATACGGTGTTCATCGCCACGGGCGCTTTGGAAATCGGTCCGCATTCGCCTGAAAAATCCTTGCGGGCAGTTACCGCCGCCGGTTTGCTTGCGCAGTTTCAAACCAACGCAATAGGGCCGATGCTGGTTCTGAAACACCTTATCCCGCATTTGCCACGTGACAGGCTTGTACGGGTGGGCATCTTGTCGGCGCGGGTTGGGTCAATCGGCGACAACGGTTTGGGCGGCTGGTATTCTTACCGCAGCGCCAAGGCCGCGCTGAACCAACTGGTCCACACCGCCGCGATAGAGCTGTCGCGCAGTCACAAACAGGCCGTTCTGGCCCTGCTGCATCCCGGAACCGTGGAAACCAGCTTTACAGCCAAATACGCGGGCCATCACCCGACTGTCCCACCCGAGGCGGCGGCGCAAAACCTGCTTGCCGTGCTGTCTGCCCTTGGCCCCGCACAATCGGGCGGGTTTTATGATTGGGCAGGCAAGCCCGTGCCGTGGTAAAGGTTCGGGCGCGTTTCAAAGGTTAATATCGGGTAAACCGTTTTTGTTAATACTTTTGATATCAATTGGTTATGCAATTGTCCGCGCGCGGTCACGCAGCCCTAATTCCCTGCAACCGGCGCGGTCGGCGTGGCCTCTCCCGCGCCCTCGCTTGCCTTTGCTGGGCCGGTCAAGATTCCATTGGTCCACTCACCCGCCGTTTCCTGCCCCGAGCTATATTTCAAAACCCCTTGCCCTTGCCGTTTGCCCGCCACAAAGGCCCCCTGATAGGTGTCGCCATTCGGATAGGTCGCCAGCCCGATGCCTTCAATCTGGCCAGCCTTCCAGTCGCCCTCATATTGAAAGCCGTCAGCCATCACGACCTTGCCTTTTCCGTCGCGCAGGCCTGCTTTGAAAGTGCCGGTATAAACGCTGCCATCCACATAATTCGCGACGCCTTCACCATCGCGCAGGCCGGCCTTCCAGCTGCCTTCATAACGATAGCCGTCAGGGTAGGTCATGATACCATTTCCCTGATATTGGGCGGCCACAAAGTCACCCTCATAGACCTGCCCGTTGGCATAGGTTGCGCGGCCATTTCCTTCAATCACGCCGCCCGCCCAAGCGCCGTTATAGGTAGAGCCGTCAGGGTAGGTTATCTTGCCTATCCCATCGGGTTGGTCATTTTTGAAACTGCCCGCATACACCGCCCCATCCGGATAGGTGACCGTGCCGCTGCCATCAATATGGCCGTTCACCCAGTCGCCGCTGTAAACATAGCCGTCGGGGCCATTGAAGATGCCTTTGCCATGCCGCTGGTCGTCGGCAAAGTCGCCTTCATAGCGGTCGCCATTTGCATAGATCACGCGGCCCTTTCCGACCCGCTGGCCATTCACAAAACTGCCCTCATAGACGTCGCCGTTCGATTGGGTCAGCTTGCCCGCGCCATTGATCTGCCCGTCCGCCCATTCGCCTGTATAGATCAGCCCGTCCGGCATCGTCAAAACACCCGTTCCTTGCCGCTGGCCTTGCACGAGGTCGCCGTCATAGATCGTGCCGTCCGGATAGGTCACCTTGCCACGGCCCTGCTTTTCACCCGCGACCCAATCCCCCTCATACCGGTATCCGCCCGCATCAACGAGCACACCTTTTCCGCTATGAACGGCATTGACAAAACTGCCGGTATAAACCGATCCGTCGGCATAGCGCGCGACGCCCTCGCCGGTCATGCTGCCCGCGGTCCAATCGCCCTCATAAGTGCCGCCATCGGGATAGGTGATCTTGCCTTTGCCTTCGGGCTTGCCCGCGACGAAATCGCCCTCATAGATAGACCCGTTGGGAAAATTCGCGATACCTTTACCGCGAATTTCGCCGGCAACCCAATCACCGGTATAGGAATAGCCATTCGGCAAAGTATAGGTGCCGGTGCCATCCTGGCGGCCATCCTTGAACGTGCCTTCATAAACCGAGCCATCGTCATATTGTTTGCTGATTACGCTGTCTTGCGCAAGGCTGGGGGCTGCAAGCATAGCCGCAGCGATGGCCCATCCAAAAACATTTGTGTTCATGTTGCGCTCCTTTTTTCATTTGGGGACGCCACCGACGGCCTCTTTGGGCAAAGCCTAGCCTTCTGCCCAAGCCCTGACAAGTTGCCAAACAAATGCTTTGGCGACAGATCCCCTTTCCCTCGCGCGTCAGTCTGCTAAACCGAAGCCATACAAAGGATAAGGGACCGCGCATGGCCGATACTTTCCGCCTGACTCTGGCACAGCTTAACCCGACCGTTGGCGCCATTGCCGCAAATGCCAAAGCTGCGCAGCAAGCATGGCAAGCGGGACGGGATGCAGGCGCGCAGATGGTCGCGCTGCCCGAGATGTTTATCACAGGGTACCAAATCCAAGATCTCGTGCAGCGCCCGCGGTTCATCGACGATTGCATCGCCGCGATTGAGGGGCTGGCAGTTGAATGTGCTGATGGGCCCGCACTGGGTATTGGTGGCCCGCTGTTTCAGGCGGGGCGGCTGTACAACGCCTATTTCATTCTGCAAGACGGTAGGATTTCGGCGACTGTGCTAAAGCATCACCTGCCAAATGACAGTGTTTTTGATGAAAAACGCCTGTATTCCTCGGCTGATGTGAATGGCCCATACCGTGTGGGGCCGCTGCGGATCGGCTCTCCGATATGCGAAGACAGCTGGTATGCAGACGTTGCCGAAACCCACGCGGAATCGGGGGCTGAGATTTTGCTGGTGCCAAATGGCTCGCCCTATTACCGCGATAAGCTGGCGGTGCGGCAGACTATCATGGTCGCCCGTGTGGTGGAAACCGGTCTGCCGCTGGTCTATCTGAACATGGTTGGCGGGCAGGATGATCAGGTGTTTGATGGCGCGTCTTTTGTGCTGAACCAAGGGGGCAAACTGGCTGTGCAGATGCCGGCGTTTGAAACCGCGATCACGCATGTCGATTTCGTCAAGACGTCCGATGGCTGGCGCGCCGAGCAGGGTGAGCGGGTAAAGCAACCCGACGCGTGGGAGGCAGACTATCACGCGATGGTGTTGTCTTTGCGCGATTATCTGGGGAAATCTGGTTTCAAGCGCGTGCTGCTGGGCATGTCGGGTGGGATCGATTCGGCACTTGTCGCCACAATCGCCGCTGATGCGATTGGGCCCGAAAACGTGCGCTGTGTGATGCTGCCGTCGGAGTATACGTCCGAGGATAGCCTTGAAGATGCCAAGGATTGTGCTACCCGTTTGGGCTGCACCTACGATTTCGTGCCAATCGCCGAGGGGCGGAACGCGATCACCAATACGCTTGCACCGCTGTTTGCAGGGCGTAAGGCCGATTTGACCGAGGAAAACATCCAGTCGCGTTTGCGCGGGCTGCTGCTGATGGCGATGTCGAACAAGTTTGGCGAAATGCTGTTGACCACGGGCAATAAATCCGAGGTCGCGGTTGGATATTGCACGATTTATGGCGATATGGCGGGCGGTTATAACCCGATCAAAGACCTTTATAAAACCCGCGTGTTTGAAACCTGCCGCTGGCGCAATGCCAATCACCGTGACTGGATGATGGGTGTCGCGGGCGAGGTGATCCCCCCGCGGATTATCGACAAACCGCCTTCGGCAGAGCTGCGCCCTGACCAGAAAGACGAAGACAGCCTGCCGCCGTACCCTGTATTGGATGCGATTTTAGAGGGCTTGGTCGATAATGACGTGTCGGTCAGCGATCTGGTTGCAGGCGGTTATGACCGTGACACTGTCAAAAAGGTCGAAAAGCTGGTCTATCTATCGGAATATAAACGCTTTCAGGCAGCCCCCGGTACGCGGCTGACACGTCGGGCCTTCTGGCTTGACCGGCGTTATCCGATTGTGAACCGTTGGCGGGATGAAAGCTAGGCATTAGCCGTAAATCAGCCGAAGTAGCACGGGCGCGGCCTTCGGGTGGCCAAGCGCCTTAGCACCTTGTCACGCTGCATTGGTCAAGCAGGTCGATCACATCCGAGGCGCGGCAGAGTTCGGTTGCGGGGGTCATGACTGCCGCCGACGCTGCGGCAACCCCTTGGGCCAGCGCCTCGACATCAGATTGGCCGCGTGACATGGCCAGCACAAAGCCCGCGACGAAACTGTCGCCAGCGCCGATCTTGCTCACCACCGGTACCTTGGCCGCGGTACAAAACCAGCGTTCATCCGGTGTGGCCATAACCGAGCCATCTGCCCCGCGCGCGATGATGACGCGGTTTGCAACCCCGCGCAGTGCCAGTTTTTGCGCAAAATCTGCGCTGTCCTGACGGCTGGTCAAAGCGGTTTTTGCCACGGCTTCGGCCTCTTCGCTATCCATCCTTAGCACGTCGAGCCTGGCATGGGTTGCGTTGGTGGCCGCCAGCAGCGGCCCACCGGAAGTATCAACGATCAACCGCGCCGAGTGGGGCAATGACGAGGAAAGTTTGGCGATGAAATCATCAGGAAAGCCAGGGGGTTGGCTGCCACTGTAAACAACATAGCCCCCCGCTTGCATCGCCAGGGCAATTGCCTGTTGGGCCGCGTTGACCTGTATTTGCGACCAGACCGGGCCCGGCATTACAAAGCGATATTGTGCGCCGCTGCCCTGATCGGTCACAGAAAAGCTGAGTCGGGTTTCGCCCGGAGCCGTCAGTTGGGAAAGTTGAATGCCTTGCTCGGTCAACAGGCTGGTCAGGCGCACCCCCATAACCCCGCCCAGTGCCACCAAAGCTGTGGATTGCCCGCCCATCGCGGCAATCGCGCGGCTGATATTGATCCCACCGCCACCTGGATCCAGATGGGGAGCGGCGCATCGCAGCTTAGGGCCGGCGCTTACCTGCGCAACTTCGGTGCTTAAATCAAGCGCAGGATTCAGCGTTACGGTCAGAATAAGGGGGTGGATGTCGCCCATTGGTTGGCCTTTTGTCTGCGACAGCAATAACTTAATAACATGGCAGACTAAGGGCCGCATGGCAACGACTGGTCAAGAAGAAACTCGCGTATAAAGTGCATTTGCCCCGAAGGACGACCCCGACAGAGATAGCGCCATTCCCGCACAGAGCTTTTCAGGAAATTTTCTGATGTCTTTTATGCGCTTGTGGCTATGCAGGGCGTCGGGATGGGCCTTGATGGATATAGTGCGGGCGCAGTTCGCTGCCATCAATGGCCCCCCAGGAAAACACATTCCTGCCGCCGGTTTTGGGGTGCGATATGGACAATCATAGGGCTATGTGACAGATCAGCGGAGATCAGGAGAGCAAAATTATGACCACGCGCCCCACAATTACACGTTTCGCCCCGTCGCCTACCGGATATATCCACGTGGGCAACCTTCGCACGGCTTTGATGAACTGGATGATCGCCCGCAAATCGGGTGGCACTTTTATCTTGCGCCTCGACGATACCGATCAGGAACGCTCCAAGCAGGAATATGCTGACGGGCTGATGGAAGATCTGGAGTGGCTGGGCCTGACTTGGGACCGCGTTGAAAAGCAATCCTTGCGCATCGAGCGGTACCGCGAGGCCGCCGAAGAACTGAAATCAGCGAGCAGATTCTACGAGTGTTTTGAAAGCCCGACCGATCTGGACCTGAAGCGCAAGAAACTGCTGAACATGCACAAGCCGCCGGTTTACGACCGTGCTTCGATGCATTTGTCCGAGGCCGAAAAGGACAAGCTGCGCGAAACCAACCCCGGTTACTGGCGGTTCAAGCTGGATCTGGAGCGCATTGAATGGCCGGACGGTATTTTGGGGCCGGTGTCGATTGATGCGGCAAGCGTGTCCGACCCGGTTCTTATCCGCGCGGATGGGCAGGTTTTGTACACTTTTGCCTCTTCGGTTGATGATATCGATATGGGCGTGACCTTTATTGTGCGCGGGGCCGATCACGTGACGAACACGGCGACGCAAATTCAGATTATGAAAGCGATGGGTGGCACGCCCCCCGATTTCGCGCACCATTCCTTGCTAACCGGCCCGCAGGGTGAGGCGCTTTCTAAACGTCTGGGCACGCTATCGCTGCGTGATTTGCGGGCGCAAGGGGTCGAGCCGCTGGCCTTGCTGTCATTGATGGCGCGGTTGGGTTCGTCGAAACCGGTCGAGATTGCGGGCAGCCATCAGGAATTGATGGACGGGTTTGATATCGGCAGCTTTGGCGCCGCGCCGACAAAGTTCGATAAAGAAGACCTGTTCCCGCTGACCCGTTCCTATGTTCAGGGCCTGCCTTTTGATGCGGTGGCCGAGCGGATCGCGGCACTTGGCGTGCCTGAAGGCCTGCGTGAAGGGTTCTGGCGGGTTGCCAAGGAAAATATCACGGTGCTGAACGATCTGGAGGGCTGGTGGCAGCTGTTCCGTGATGGGGCCGAGCCGCTGATTGATGATGAAGACCGCGAATTTATCGCGCAGGCGATGGGTCTGCTGCCTGAAATGCCGTTCGGGCCCGAGACGTGGAAAGACTGGACCGCGGCGGTAAAAGAGGCGACGGGCCGCAAAGGCAAAGGCTTGTTCATGCCGCTTCGCAAGGCTTTGACAGGCCAGGCCCATGGCCCGGAAATGGCCGATGTGATGCCTTTGCTGCAGGTTATCCGCGCGAAGGGATAAGACAAGCGCGCGCGGTTTTGGCCAGATGACCGCGCGCGGACGTTCTTTTAAGTGACTGACATATAATATAAATCCTATTTTCGTTTACCAGATGTTAACGTTTGTACGCAGACAAACTGTGCAGGGGGCGGGTGGGATTGGTTCGCTGAAAGCTATCTTACGTTTGCCGCTTGCTGGCCATTGAACAAGCTGTGGTTTTGGAGGCGCTGTGCGTGTGCCGCGAACGGCAGGTTAGAGTTTATTCTGTTGGATAATTCTGCCCCGCGAAAATTGCCTCGAAAACTTGGAGCGCTGTCCTCATCAAAGGCCCCTTCGTAACCGCTGTTTGCAAGAGTCCGTCTTTGAAGGAAGTTATGCTGCCAATCTGGCCCGTTTGCCGGAAGTGTTGAGTTTGTTCACAGAATAGGCTTGGTGCGACCAGTGCGATGGCACGCACAGACGCCCGCTTTGGGGATTGCCTGAGGGCCGCCACATTGGCATACTTTGCGCATGACAACATCTCTTTTCGATTTGAGTGTGCCGACGTACTTGCAAACGGTGCGTGCAATCGGGCTGTGCCTCGATAAGGCAGTCGTGCATTGCTCTGAGGTCGGAATTGATCCGGATGACTTGGTGGAAGCACGTCTGGTGTCGGATATGGCGCCGTTCTGGTTTCAGATCGAATGCGTGGATAACTATTCTGTCTGGGGGCTGGACGCCATCAGGCAGGGAGCCTTCAACCCACCTGAGCTTGTTGGAGCGATCCCTTTCAGCGGTCTGCGGAGCAGGATCGCAAAGACGGAGGCCGCGTTGGCGGAGTTCGTGCCGGCCGAGGTTAATGCATGGTCAGGAAAGAAACTTGACATGCAAATACACACAAATCCCCAGAGGTCTGCATTTAGATCTGAAACCTACCTTCTGTCATTTTTGCTGCCGAACTTTTACTTCCATGCGGTCACGGCCTACGACATATTGCGCACGCGCGGCGTGCCGATCGGGAAGGTCGATTTCTCGGGCCAACTGCGCGTAGATCTGCGGTAGTTTGAATTTTACTTATCGCATGGCCTGCACTGCGAAACGCGTAAACACAAATCGCCGCCAGTCAGATCGGTCAATGGTATGGCGCACTTCGTCCCGCCAAGCTGTCCTTGCACAATAAATCCAAGCATGGCCGCATCAGACCCAAAGCCAAGTTTGGCGTTGCAACGCAACTTTGGCTTGCCCCTGAAGGGCATGGTGGTGGTCAAATCCAGCATTTTGACTGAATGAAGGTTGGTTCTGCGGGCTTGGCGGCGCTTGGTTAGAACAGCTTGGCGGGCAAACTTCAGATATGCCTTGCGATACGCGCCAAGGCCGGAACGGGCCACGGCTTTGGGTGCCGTTCTTGGCCAATTGGGCTATAGTGCGCGGTTCGGCGTATGAAGCGTTGGGGCGGAGTATTGGTGCGTGATGGGAAATCGTCGGTTTCTCGCCCTATTACCGTCATTCTCTATCGGTAGGGAACCTGAATTCAGTTGAGTTAACGATAGGTGCCGATGTGAAAGACGTTGCAATTCTACTCTTCCATCTTTTGGCGCTTCCTGCCGAGCAGACAGTTCCGGTAACGGCGGCAGAATTGCATCAATCGCTGCGTCAAGCGAAGTTTGATTTGAGGCCAGCGGCTATCGCGCCCAGCGTCACGATGAACGACGTGAAAGAGAACTATAAGAAGCAAGACGCGGTGCTTTTTGAGAGTTGGCTTTGGAACAAAGCGGGCCGTTCAGAAATTGCGGATTATCGCGCGAATTTGCAGCGGTCATTTGAAGCCGTTGAAACGGCATACCCAAGCCTAAAAGATGTAAAGTTCTATCAGTACACCGACGAAGCGCGACAGTTGACGGTAAGCTATTTGCAACAAAAGCAAAACGTGTTGGTAGTTACGGCCCATATACCAAGTTTGGGTTTTAGAACGTCAAAAGATGGCCCGACTTTGGAGACCGTGATCCGTGGCACAGCCGAAGCTTTTGAGGAGTTGAGCCAGACGCCGTTTACCACGTCGATTGAAGACGCCATGATGTTGGTAGATCAAATGGAAAAAGATCAGGATCCGCGGCTCGGCTATCCGATCGTGCTGGGTGACGGGAATGGCAGGGTCATGCTGTCGTCGGCTTTAATATTTGGCATCAATTTTGTGTATCTTCCACGCGCGGACGTCAAAGGGTTGCCCGACATGAAGTATTGGTTTGGAGTTCATAGTGCCATGCCGTTCTAGAAACGGTTTTTCCCAAAAGATGCGCGGCCCAGAGGCTGGAGGTTGGCCGCACTGCTGACCTTGGCCAATTTAGCATGAAAAAGCCCGTTTTGGCCGCGTGATGCGGCTGATTTTGTGGGCGGGGTGGCCAAGTTGATGAGGGATCAAGTCATTAGGGTTGCGCCCAAGTTTGACAGGCCGGCATCGACCACGGCTGTTTCTGCATCGGTCAACCGCTGCGCTCTTGGGTATTGCGGCGCGTTGCGGTCGTTGATGATGGGGGCATGCCAGCCTGTGGTGGTGGCGAAAAAATCCTCGGCGCCTTTTGCCCCGAATTCGCGCAAGAAGCCTTGGACCACCACGTCGATATAGCTGAGCAAGATCGGGTGGGCGGTATTATCGGTCTGCGTTTGCGGCACGGCATAGACCTGAATCGGGTGGGGGGTGTTGCAGGACAGGCGGGCCTCGGCCAAATGGCGGTTATAGCCATGCTCGCGGGCATCCAGCGCTGCCCAATCGCCGTTGGGCACATGGGCAATCAGGCCTTGAATCGTGGTGTTGGGATCGGGTTCCACCGACAAAAAGGCGAGGGGGCGGACAGGGGTGTGGACCCATGTGCGGCGCCATCCGGCAAGGCTTGCCTGTGCGGCATTCGGGTAGGTGTGGGTGGCGCGGTTCACGAGAGAGCCGTAGCCGAAGAAGTGTTTTGGCGCAAAGACCTGTTGCTGCATGTCGGTTTCCGTATCTGTGCGGTCGGTTTGGTTTTCGGGCTTGCCACGTGGGGGGCAGGTCGGCTAGGTATTTGCCATCAGGATCGGGAGAATCCGGTCTGGGCGCAAGCCCTGTTCTGGTGCCGAAGGAGCAACCGCCCCGGTAAACTCTCAGGCAAAAGGACCGGTTCTGGTGGTGGACTCTGGAGAGTGGTGTTTTTGCGAACACCCGCCGAAGGGATAACGATCTCAGGCGCCCTTTGGTGGGCAAGGACAGAGGGGGCATTTTGCGGGTGGGATTGGCCTGTCCGCAGGGTGCCGGGGATTTCCGGCGTGGTTTTGGGGGTTGTATGACCGAACTGGCGCGGACGGGGTTGTTTGATTTACATGTGGAATTGGGTGCCAAGATGGTGCCGTTTGCGGGTTATGAGATGCCCGTGCAATACCCGATGGGGGTGTTGAAAGAGCATTTGCATTGTCGCGCGCAGGCGGGCTTGTTTGATGTGAGCCATATGGGGCAGGTGATTTTGCGCCCCAAGGCGGGCATGGACGCGCTGGTAGCCGGGCTGGAGGCGATGATGCCGGTGGCCGTTGCGGGTCTGCCCGAAGGGCGGCAGCGCTATGGGTTGTTCACCACTGACAGTGGCGGGATTATTGACGATCTGATGTTTGCCAATCGGGGCGATCATTGGTTTGTTGTGGTCAATGCGGGCTGCAAGGTGGGCGATATTGCGCATATGCGGGCCTGTTTGTCAGATGTGGCCGAGGTGGAAGAGCAGACAGACCGTGCGCTGATCGCGCTGCAGGGGCCTGCCGCCGAGACTGCGATTTCGGGGATGATCCCTGCCGTGATGGCCATGCGGTTCATGGATGTGATCACCGCGCATTCGGTCTTTGGCGAGCTGTGGATTTCGCGCTCGGGCTATACCGGCGAGGACGGGTTCGAGATTTCGGTGCCGAACGCGGGTGCCGTCGGGTTGGTCAAGGCGCTGTTGGCGCATCCGGCTGTGGCGCCGATTGGTCTGGGCGCGCGCGACAGTTTGCGGCTGGAGGCGGGGCTGTGCCTTTACGGCCATGACATGGACACCACTGTGACACCGGTTGAGGCGGGGCTGACCTGGGCCATTCAGAAGGCGCGGCGCGAAGGCGCGCGCGCGGGCGGTTTTCCCGGCGCCGAGGTGATTTTGCCGCAACTGGCCGACGGGCCTGCGCGGCTGCGTGTGGGGTTGCGGCCTGACGGGCGGGCCCCGATGCGCGAGGGCGTTGAGCTGTTTGCTGCTGCCGAGGGCGGCACGGCTGTCGGGCGTGTAACCTCGGGCGGGTTCGGGCCATCGGTCGAGGCGCCGATTGCGATGGGTTATGTGCCAAGCGCGCTGTCGGCCGCAGGTACGCAGCTTTGGGGAGAGGTGCGGGGCAAGCGGTTGCCAGTTACGGTTGCGACCCTGCCATTCCGTGTATCTACCTACAAACGTTGATTATTTTTCACCAGGGAACGAAGCGATGATGAAATATACTGAAGATCACGAGTGGCTGCGCGTTGAGGGCGACCTTGTTGTCGTTGGCATTACCGAGCATGCGGCGACGCAATTGGGCGATGTTGTCTTTGTCGAATTGCCCGAGATCGAGACCATGGTTGCCACGGGTGACGAAGTTGTGGTGATCGAATCTGTCAAGGCGGCCTCGGATATTCTGGCACCTATCGATGGCGAGATTGTCGCGGTGAATGACGCGCTGTCGGACAAGCCGGGTATGGTGAATGACGACCCGACGGGTGAGGCGTGGTTTTTCAAGCTGAAGGTTGATGACCTTTCTGTGCTTGATGATTTCATGACCGAAGATGAATACAACGATTTGATCGGATGACCGTTTTACGCATTGTTGCCAATCTTGCGGTGTACAAGCCGCAGGAGGTGGCCGCGTTCTATACGCAGCTATTGGGGCTGGAGGTGGCGATGGACCTTGGGTTTATCACCACCCTGACCGGAACCGGGCGGCAAACAGTGCAGGTGAGTTTCGCCTCGGAAGGCGGATCGGGAACCGAGGTTCCCACGTTTTCCATTGAGGTTGATGATTTGGACGCGGTCTTGGCAAAGGCCGAGGCCCTTGGTGCCACCCCGATTTACGGCCCTGTGACCGAGCCGTGGGGTGTGCGCCGTTTCTATTTGCGTGACCCTGTGGGGACCGTGATCAACATCTTGTGCCATGAGTGATCGGAGCGATCAAAATGACCTATACGCCTGTTGCCTATAACACCTATGATTTTGCCAATCGCCGCCATATCGGCCCATCACCCGAAGAGATGGACGAGATGCTGCGGGTTGTCGGTGCCGCAAGTTTGGATGCGTTGATGGATGAAACCATCCCCGCCTCGATCCAGCAAAAAACCCCTTTGGGTTGGGCGCCACTGGCCGAACATGAACTGCTTGCCAAAATGCGCGGCGTGGCGGCCAAGAACAAGGTGATGACCAGCCTGATCGGGCAGGGTTATTACGGTACAGTCACGCCGCCTGCCATTCAGCGCAATATCTTGGAGAATCCGGCGTGGTACACGGCCTATACGCCCTATCAGCCCGAAATCGCGCAGGGCCGGCTAGAGGCTTTGTTGAACTATCAAACCATGGTTGCCGATTTGACCGGCCTGCCCGTAGCCAATGCCAGCTTGTTGGATGAGGCGACGGCGGCGGCCGAGGCGATGACCATGGCCGAGCGCTCTGCCAAATCCAAGGCACGCGGCTTTTTCGTGGATCGCAACTGCCATCCGCAAACCATTGAGGTGATTAAAACCCGTGCCGCACCTTTGGGCATCAAGGTGATCGTCGGCGACCCGATGGCGATTGACGCAGGCGCGGTGTTTGGCGGGATTTTCCAATATCCCGGCACTTTCGGCCATGTGACGGATTATACCGACCAGATTGCGGCGCTGCACGCAGCCAAGGCGATTGCTGTTGTGGCGACCGATTTGCTGGCGCTGACGATGCTAAAGGAACCCGGAGCGATGGGGGCCGATATTGCCATCGGGTCCAGCCAGCGCTTTGGCGTGCCGATGGGGTATGGCGGGCCGCATGCGGCGTTTATGGCCTGTCAGGACGGGCTGAAGCGTTCGATGCCGGGGCGGATTGTTGGCGTATCTATCGATAGCCGCGGCAACACCGCCTATCGTTTGTCGCTGCAAACCCGCGAGCAGCATATTCGCCGTGAAAAGGCCACGTCCAACGTTTGCACAGCGCAGGCTTTGCTGGCTGTTATGGCGTCATTCTATGCAGTGTTTCATGGGCCAAAGGGCCTGCGTGCGATTGCCGAGCGTGTGCATTTTTCGGCTGTACGTCTGGGGCGCGCACTAAAGGCCGCGGGGGCCAAAGTGTCGCCCGATGCGTTTTTTGATACGATCACCGTCGAGGTGGGCGTGGGCCAAGCGGGTATTCTGGCCGCAGCCCGCCAAGAGGGCCTGAATTTCCGTAAAATCGGCACTGATCGCGTAGGGATTTCACTGGATGAAACCACGGATGAAAAGGTTTTGATTGCGGTTCTGCGGGCCTTTGGCATCGAAGGCGTGCCGCCCCATCGGGCCGAGCTGGGCTTTCCCGATGCGATGGTGCGCGAAAGCGCCTATCTGACCCATCCGGTGTTTCATATGAACCGCGCGGAATCGGAAATGATGCGCTATATGCGCAGGCTTTCCGACCGTGACTTGGCGCTGGACCGCGCAATGATTCCGCTGGGCTCTTGCACGATGAAGCTGAACGCGGCGGCGGAAATGATGCCGATCACTTGGCCCGAATTTGGCAGCTTGCACCCGTTTGTGCCGGCCGATCAGGCGCTGGGCTATAAAGAGGCGATTGACGATCTGTCGGCCAAGCTGTGCGAGATTACCGGCTATGACGCGATGAGCATGCAGCCCAATTCGGGTGCGCAGGGCGAATATGCGGGGCTGTTGACCATTCAGGCCTATCACCGTGCGAATGGCGGGGCAGACCGCGATATTTGCCTGATCCCGACATCGGCGCACGGCACCAATCCGGCATCGGCGCAGATGGCGGGGATGAAGGTTGTGGTGGTGAAATCGGCACCGAATGGGGATGTTGATCTGGATGATTTCCGCGATAAGGCGGCGGCGGCGGGTGACAAACTGGCGGCCTGCATGATTACCTATCCTTCCACGCATGGGGTGTTTGAGGAAACCGTGCGCGAGGTGTGCAAGATTACGCATGACCACGGTGGGCAGGTTTACATCGACGGCGCGAATATGAACGCGCTGGTGGGGTTGGTGAAACCGGGGCGGATTGGCGGCGATGTAAGCCATTTGAACCTGCACAAAACCTTTGCCATTCCGCATGGCGGCGGTGGGCCGGGCATGGGGCCGATCGGGGTTGGTGCGCATTTGGCGCCATACTTGCCGGGGCATACAGAGGTTGCGGGGCTGGAAGAGGGTGCAGTTTCGGCGGCGCCATACGGGTCGGCGTCTATCTTGCTGATTTCATGGGCCTATTGCCTGATGATGGGCGGCGAGGGGCTGACGCAGGCGACGAAGGTGGCGATTTTGAATGCCAACTATATTGCGGCACGGCTGAACGGCGCTTATCCGATCTTGTTTATGGGTAACAAGGGGCGGGTGGCGCATGAGTGTATTCTGGATACACGTCCCTTTGGCGATTGCGGTGTGACGGTGGATGATATTGCCAAGCGTCTGATTGATAACGGCTTTCACGCGCCAACGATGTCTTGGCCCGTGGCGGGCACGCTGATGGTTGAACCTACCGAGAGCGAGACAAAGGCCGAGATTGACCGCTTTATCACCGCGCTTTTGGCTATTCGGGCCGAGATCCAGTCAGTGCAAGACGGTGATATTTCGGCCGAAGATAGCCCGCTGCGCCATGCGCCGCATACGGTGAACGATTTGGTTGCCGAATGGGACCGCAAGTATAGCCGCGAGGCTGCGTGCTTTCCGCCCGGTGCATTCCGCGTTGATAAATACTGGCCACCCGTGGGCCGTGTTGACAACGTGCATGGCGACCGCAATCTGATTTGCACCTGCCCGCCGCTTTCTGCCTATGAGGATGCTGCCGAGTAAATAGGGGCCGGGGTTCGCCCCGGCTTGCCTGCCGTGCGGGCTTGAAAACCGGTTTGGGCGGGCTCATATATTCTGCAACTGGAATGTTTGGGGGTTGCTATGGCGGATGCTGTAAAACTGTGTTGCACCACTTGTGGGCAGATGAACCGTGTGCCGGTGGCCAAGCTGGCGGATGGGGCGAAATGCGGGTCTTGTGGTGATCCTTTGGTCACGGGCAAAGTGGCCGAGCTGGACGTGGCGGCGCATGACAAGGCCACGCGCGGCGATGAGCTGCCGCTGATCGTCGATTACTGGGCGCCGTGGTGTGGCCCGTGCCGGATGATGGCGCCAGAATTTGCCAAGGCGGCCAAAGCCTTGGAAGGGCGCGCGCGCTTTGCCAAGATCAACACACAAGATCACCCGAAAGTGTCGGAAAAGCTGCGGATTCAAGGGATTCCGTTGTTGATCCTGTACCATAAGGGGCGCGAGGTGGCGCGGTTGCCGGGCGCGCGGCCTGCGGCGGATATTGTAGCCTTTGTGGAAAGCAAGGTGCCTGCGCGGGCGGGTTAGGGCTGGCGCAAGGTTTGATTGCGGTTAGTATCGGGGCGAGTTCCGGAAAGGATTGCCCCGAATGCTGTTTGAGTTTGATAAAATCACGCCCGAGATTGGCTATAAGCTGCTGACCTCGACCATCACACCGCGACCGATTGCGTGGATTTCGACGCTGGGTTTGAATGGTGTGGTCAATGCGGCCCCGTTCAGCTTTTTCAATGCGATGGGGCATACACCGCCGACGGTGGCTGTCGGGTTGGTTAAGGATGGTGTGCGGGGGTGGAAAGATTCTGCGCGCAATATTCTGGATACGGGCGAGTTTGTCGTGAACCTTGTGCCCGAAGCGCTGGCCGAGGCGATGAATGCGACCAGTGCAGCCGTCGGGCCTGAAGTCAGCGAATTGGGGCTGGCGGGGTTGGAGGCGGCGGCGTCGCTGCATGTAAAGCCGCCCCGGATCGCGGCGGCCCCTGTGGCCTTTGAATGCGAGATGCTGTCATCGGTTGTGACAGGGCCAATGCAGACGGTTGTGATTGGCCGTGTGGTGGCCGCGCATATCGCCGATGCAGTGGTTCTGGACGCTGAGCGCGGGTATATCGATACGCCGGCGCTGGGGCTGATCGGGCGGATGCATGGCGCGGGATGGTATGCGCGCAGCACCGACCTGTTTCAGCTGGAGCGGCCCAAGGCCGGGTCTGGGGGGTAAGGGGGCAGGGGGCGTTGCCCCCTGTTTGCCTGTAGGCCCATTCGCCAAAGGCGATTTTTTTTTGAAAAAAATGCGCCGGTTAGGATATTTTCGCCGAACAGAAAGCGTGGACTAGATTGCAAGCTCGGCCAGTAGGGTTGACCATTGTGCGCCGTGCATGTCGCGGTCGGTGCGGTGGCCCTGGGTAACGGGGCGTGGGAACGAGAATTTGATCACGTTCAGGTCGGGGATGTCGAAACGCTTTAGCAGTTGCGTGGGCTGGTGATAGAGGGCAGCGATTGCGTCTGTTTTCAAGGCATTGCGCAGCTGGTCATAGGCCTGCGTGCTGCCACAGAACACATCGATGGTGACCCAGAACGGGCCAGCGTTCTTGGATCGGACTTTCAGGGCGATGTCGGCGACTTTGGTCATGGGTTTACCTCGGAGACCAATAGGCGGAAGGCGGACATCGGGTCGTCCAGTTCCAGCACATGGTTTAGGGCGAATTCATAGAGCGCGCCGCGGTCGGATTGGGCGGGCGAATAGGGAAAGGCGAAGGTCGGGAGTTCTTCGTTTTCCGTGAGCGGGTAATGCAGCATATGCGGGTTGGCGAGTTTGCCAATTTCAGACGCAAGCGCCTGGGTCTCGGCGGTGATGATCAGCAGCACGCCAACCTCAACCGGATCACCGCTGCGGTTTTCCATTGCGCCGAGGGCTGCGTTGACGCCGATCAGGCGAAAATCAAGCGCGTAGCTGGCCGCATCAAGCCCCATGCGCTTGGCGATGAGGGCGGTCAGGAAACCGTGCAGTTTATCGGCCCAAGCCTGTGCGTTGGCGACGTAATGGGCGTCGCGCAGCACGGCGATGAGAGTTGTTTGAAAGCCTGCGGCGCGGGCGCCTTCGAGTTTGACTGTGTATTGACCCGGCACCCATTTTGAGCCTGTCGCGCGGGTGCGTGTGGCATCAAGTGCGGTGTATTTGGTTTGCGTCACGTCCAGATGGCCGCCCGGCTCATACAGGATAAACGGGTCAGAGTTTTCATAAAGCATATGGGCGGAAACGGAGTGCGGCGTGCAGGTGGCACCCGTGGCAAGGGGTTCGACGGTGAAGCCTTCGCTATCGAAATCGACGAGGATGACGCCCGAGGTCGGGTTGGTGGAACACAGCGCCCCGCATTCGGCCACTTTGGCACCGTGCCAAGCCGCCCCCGCATGATCGCCGCGCATCAGGGGCAAGGCTGCGATGATTGCGGTATCCGTAGTGCGGCCGGCGATGACGATGTCGGCACCGGTGTTCAGTGCGGCCTGGATTTGCTCGGCGCCGGCAAGGGCGACGATATTGGTCATTTGCGCCAAGGTTTCGGCGCTGATTTCGGGTGCGGGTGTCAGGGGCCTTATGCGGCCCGCTGCAAGGGCGTCGGTAATACGGGCGGCGGGTTGGCCCGAATAGAGGCGGGCGACGCGCAGGGATTGGCTCAGCTCGGTGGCGATTTCCTGGGTGATGTCGAACATCCAGTCGACGCAGGCATCGGCGCCGCAGGTGCCTGCTGTGCCGATGACCAGTGGTACGCCAGCCTCGGCGCGTGCCAGCATCAGTTCGCGCCATTCCGATTTGGTGACGGAACGCGCGTATTTTGATTGCCCCGCGCCGAGAGAGAAGGGCCCACTGTCAGTGGACCCCCCGTCGATTGCGATCAGGTCTGGCTTGGCAGCCACACCGCGGGCCAAGGCGGCGCGGTCAAAGCCGAGGCAGAGCACGCCGGAAGGGATGAGTACGCGCGTTGGCATTAATCTTCGTCCGTAGTTGGGAGAGGGGGCTTTTTCACGAATTGGCGCAGGAAGATCGGGGCGAGGAAGCCCAGAACCGCTGCAATCCAGAACCCGATCGCGATGGGTGACGAAAAGAGGTAGGTCCAGTCGCCATCCGACAGGATCATCGCGCGGCGCAGGTTATCCTCCATCGCGTTGCCCAAGAGGATGCCGAGGATGATTGGAACGGTTGGAATGTCGATCTTGCGGCAGACATAGCCAAGCACACCAAAGCCGACCATCAGCATCATGTCAAAGCTGGAACCGGTCAGCGAGTAGATGCCGACAAAGGCGATCATCGTGACGCCCGGCAGCAGGATGTAGGACGGCACCGAGAGGATTTTGACGAACACCTTGACCATCGGCACGTTCATGATCAGCAACATGACGTTGGCAATCAGAAGTGCGGCGATCAGCGACCAGACCACATCAGGCCGTTCGGTAAACAGCAGCGGGCCGGGGGTGATGTTCAGCGTCAGCAGCAGTGCCAGCAGAACGGCGGTGGTGCCGGAACCGGGTACGCCAAGGGTCAGCATTGGGATCAGCGCGCCGCCGGCGGCAGCGTTATTGCCGGCCTCAGGCGCGGCGACACCGCGCGGGTTGCCTTTGCCAAAGCTTGCCTTGTCATTCGAGATCGATTTTTCGCCCATATAGGCAAGGAACGAGCCTAGGGACGCGCCCGCACCCGGCAGGATGCCTGCCAGAAACCCGATGCCAGAGCCGCGCAGCATGGCGCCTTTGGTGTCGTTCAGCATCTTCCACGGGATCAGCACTTTGCCCAGTTTCACGCCGATGGCGCTGTTTTTGCCGTGGGTTTCGATAAAGTGGAACACCTCGGATACAGCGAACAACCCGACGATGGCGACAAGGAAATCGATACCGTCAAACAGGTGCAGGTTGCCAAAGGTAAAGCGCTGCATGTTGGTGGTTTTATCCAGCCCGATCATCGCGATACCAAGGCCGATACAGGCGGCCATGGCCGATTTGGCCTGATTGTTTGACCCCACACCGCCAAGGGTGCAAAAGGCCAGCATGTAAAGCGCGAAATACTCGGCAGGGCCGAATTTGAACGCCACGCGGGCCAGCCAAGGGGCCATCAGCATCAGGCCGACCGTGGCCAGAAACGCGCCGACGAATGAGGCGACGCCAGACACAACCAGCGCATCGCCAGCCTTGCCCTGTTTGGCCATCGGGTAGCCATCAAGCGTGGTCATCATCGCCGGTTCATCGCCCGGAATGTTCAGCAGGATCGAGGAAATCCGCCCGCCATACATTGCGCCGTAGTAAACCGAGGTGAGCAGGACCAATGCGGAGATCGCATCAAATCCCATGGAAAACGAGATGGGGATAAGCAAGGCCACGCCGTTGGATGGCCCAAGCCCCGGCAAAGCGCCGATGATGGTGCCGACAAAGCAGCCGATGACGGCCAATACGAGGGTATAAGGCGACAATGCGATGGAAAACCCAAGCGCGAGATTGTTCAGCAGATCCATGAGGAAATCCTTAATGCTAGAGGCGATACGGCCTCTATATGTCTTGGTTCGCGGTCAAACGGACGCAGAATGCGCTAGCCCATCAAGGCAGGCGGCAATCCTTTGAGGCTGAGGCCAAGGATGAATTTGAACATCACATAAAGCCCGACGCCAAGGCCAAGGCCGGTTGCCACGGCCAGTTGCGGCTTGGGGTTGATTTGATAGCTGAGGATGCCCGAAACGATGATCGTGGGCAGGATAAAGCCCAAGGGTTTGACCAGCATCGCATAGGCAAACATCGCAACCAGCGCGATGCCGAGGTTCAGCAATGTCTTGCCAATCGGCCATTCGACATCCGGGTCGGGCTTTAGCATCATCGCGAACGCGCACAGCATGGTCACGCCACCGATCAGGTAGGGAAAGATCCGCGGGCCAACCGGGTCTGACATAAAGCTGGTGCGAATGGTCGTGGCGCTGAGGATATACCCCAGCGCCACAATCATCATGACCAGACCAAAAATCCGGTCTCCGCGCATTATTGGATAACCCCGATTTCCTTGGACAGGGTAACGGTATCGGCAATCACGCCATCAACCCAGGTCTGGAAGTCGGCACCAACTTTGGTGAAAGGCGCAAGGCCGTTTTCGGCCATCGCGGTTTTCCACTGCTCGCTGTCAGCCACAGCTTTCAGGCGGGTCGCCCAGGTGTTGAACTGGTCATCCGAGATGCCTTTGGGCACATAGACGCCGCGCCAGTTTACAGCAACCACGTCAAAGCCTTGCTCGCGTGCGGTCGGGATGTCTTCAAAGCCGGGAACACGCTCTTCGGTTAGAACGGCCAGAACGCGCACGTCGCCAGATTTGATGAAGCCGACGATTTCCGACATGTCGCCGGTCATCGCTTGGGTAAAGCCGCCAACGGTTTGGGTGATCGCATCTGCGCCACCGTCAACACCAATATATTTGATTTTGGTGATGTCGTTGAAACCAGCAGCTTTCATGATTTGCAGTGGTTTCATGTGGTCAAAACCGCCCACAGCCGAACCGCCTGCAAAGGCAACCGAGGCCGGATCAGCCTTGATCGCGGCAACCATGTCGCCAAGGTTTTGGAACGGGCTGTCCTTGGCCACAACGATCACGCCCGGATCAGCACCGATTGCGCCAACGAAACGCACCTGATCGGCGGTCATGCCGGCATAGGCGTTTTGCGCCAGACGGGTGGTGGTTGCCGAAGAGGCTGCAACGATCACGTCAGGATCGGTGTTGTGATCTGCCACAACGGCCGAAAACGCCACACCGCCGCCGCCGCCTGCCATGTTGGTCACTTGCATCGGTGCGTCGATGGCTTTGACTTCATACATGATGTTGGCGATCTGACGGCAGGTGAAATCCCAGCCGCCGCCGGGGTTTGCGGGTGCGATGCATTCAGTCGCAAAGGCCGAACCTACAGACATGGCGGAAAGCAGAGCGCTGGTGCCCAGCACTTTGAACATAGTCATTTTCATTATTGTCCTCCCAGACGTTAATATGCGCTGGGGTCCGGCTTGCGCTGACCCTCTTGCATGCCAGACGATTCCCGTTGAAGCTGACACTAACCTGTCATGGGTTGGGGGAGACATAAGAAACGTGCGATTTTTATTGGTCGAGGATAGCGCCGAACTGGCGCAGCCGGTGCGCGATTTGTTGGCATTGGACGGGCACGGGGTAGATTGGGCCGCCAGTTTGGCCGAGGCGCAGGATTGTCTGAACGCGGCGACTTATGACCTGATATTGCTGGATATTATGCTGCCAGATGGCGACGGGCGGCGGTTTTTGCAGGCGCAGCGGCGGGCGGGCCATGACACACCGGTAATCGTGATGACCGCCCGCGCGGCGGTGTCTGACCGCGTGGACGTGCTGGATAGCGGGGCGGATGATTATATTACCAAGCCGTTTGATTTTGCCGAGCTGGAGGCGCGGGTGCGGGCGGTTTTGCGCCGCAGGGGGGGCGCGGCGCAGACGGTGCGAATCTATGCCGACTTGTCATTTAACCCTTTGACCGCGACTGTGACTATCAACGGTGAGTCCCGCGATTTGCGTAACCGCGAGCTGCGGTTGTTTGAGGTGTTGCTGGCGGCCCCCGACCGGATTTTCAGCAAGGACCAGCTGTGCGACCGCCTGTTTTCCTATGCCGAAAGCGTCAGCGACAACGCGATTGAGGTTTATGTAGGTCGTTTGCGCAAGAAGCTGGCAGGTTCGGCGGCGCGGATAGAGACGGTGCGCGGGCTGGGCTATAAGTTGACAACAGGATGAGGGCGTTTTTGCCCAATGGCAGTCTGCGTGCCAAGCTGGTGGTGCAGCTTTTGGTGGTGGCGGCGGCGCTGGCGGTGCTGCTGTATTTCACCGTGCGCACCACAGCCGACCGCGCCGCCGAAGCAACGCAGGATGCGATTTTGGGGGCGGCGACGACCTCTATCGCCGAGCAGCTGCGTGCGACCGAGGACGGCATCGAGGTTGATCTGGCCTATGCGACGTTTTCGATGCTGGGGGCGATCGGGCAGGACCGTTTGTTTTACCGCATTGATATTGGTGGGAAAACGGTCACCGGCTATGATGATTTGCCGTTGCCCGAGGTGCAGCCTGCGTCACTGGCTGCGGCGTTCTACACAGCGCCCTATCTTGATACCGAACTGCGGATTGCCGTGGTGGCCCGCAGTATGATTGTGGGCAAGGGGCCGGTGCCTGTGCTGGTTATGGTGGGGCAAACGCGGCTGGGGCAGGCGGCGATTGCCGATAGTCTGGCCAACCGTGCGGCGCTGGTGGGATTGGGGTTTTTCTTGCTGGCGGTGCCCTTGTCGCTGCTGTCGGCGGGATCGGTTTTCAACCCGATCAACCGCTTGGCCGAGGCAGTGGGGCGGCGTGGCCCGCGCGATTTGCGGCCTGTGCGCCACCCTGCACCGCGCGAGTTGGCGCCGCTGATCGGGGCGTTGAACGGGTTTGTCGCGCGGTTGCGGGGGGCGTTGTCGCAGACTGAAACCTTTATTGCCGAGGCGGCGCATCATATCCGCACCCCGCTTTCTACCGTGCGGACCGAGGCCGAAATTGCGCTGCGCCAATCGAATGATGAAGGCACGCGGGTGCGGTTGCGCTCGATGATCCGCGGGGTTGAGACGAGCGCGCGTTCGGCCAGCCAGTTGCTGGACCATGCGATGGTGCTGTACCGCTCGGATCAGCTGGAAAGCGTCGAGGTGGATTTGGCGACCGTTGCGCAGAATGTGGCGCGGGCATTTGAACCCACGGCCGAGTTGAAAGAGCTGGATCTGGTGGTGGAAGGCGAGGCGCCGCTGTTGACCACGGGCGATCCGTTGCTGGTGGAAAGCGCTTTGCGCAATCTGGTGGACAATGCGATCAAGTATTCCGAGGCCGAAACCGAGGTGCGGATTGTGCTGTCGCGTGCTGTGGGCATGGCGGTGGTGCAAGTGTTGGACCAAGGGCGCGGCTTGCAAGGCGTGCCGGTGGCGCGGCTGACGGGCCGGTTTACGCGTGGGCAGAATGTGGGCGATGTGGTAGGGTCGGGGCTTGGGTTGACGATTGTGACCGAGGTGGCTGCAGCGCTGGGCGGGCGGTTCGAGTTGACGCAAAGAGAGACGGGGGGCACATGCGCCAGCTTATTCTTGCCGGCTTGCTAGGCCTGTATGCCTGTGCGGCGCAGGCGTTCGAGGTTGAAGATCAGCGCGTCTTTGGTACCGGTTCGGGGGCCGAGATTGCCGTGCTTTCAACCACCGATACCGAGATTTTCGCGCCGTTGATCGAGGCGTTTTTGGCGCAAAACCCTGCGCTGCGGTTGCGCTATGTTGTGGCGTCAAGCCAGGAAGTGTACCGCGCGGTGCATGACGAGGGGGCGGCGTTTGATCTGGTGATTTCCTCGGCGATGGATTTGCAGATGAAGCTGGCAAATGACGGGTTTGCGGCTGGGTATGCCTCAGATGCCGTGCTGGGTTTGCCGGGCTGGGCGCGTTGGCGTGACCGCCTGTTCGGCTTTGCGTTAGAGCCGGTGGTGATGTTGGCGTCGCGCCGCGCGTTGCGCGGGCTAGAGATGCCGCGCAGTCGGCGTGATCTGATTGATTTGCTGCGCGCCAACCCAGAACGGTTCAACGGGAGGATTGCGACCTATGACCCGCATGTTTCGGGGGCGGGTTATTTGTTTGCTACCCAGGACGCGCGGCAGACGGATGCGTTTTGGCGGCTGGCCGAGGTAATGGGGCGGTTGAATGCGCGGCTCTATTGCTGTTCGGGCGATATGATCAAAGGGTTGGAGAACGGTGATCTGGCGCTGGCCTATAATGTGGTGGGCAGTTACGCGCAAACGCGACTGCCCGATGGTGCAGAGGGTGAATTGCCCGATATTGTGGTGATCGAGCCTGAGGATTTTACGGTTGCGCTGCTGCGCACCGCCTTTGTGCCGGTGGGGGCGGCGCGGCCGGAACTGGGGGGGGCATTGCTGGATTTCATGTTGGGCGTGCAGGGACGGGCGTTGATTGACGGGGTGGCGGAATTGCCGCCTTTGGACCAGACCGCGCTTGCACCGCATTTGCGGCCCATCCGTCTGGACCCCGGCTTGTTGGTCTATCTGGACCAGATCAAGCGGCGGAACTTTTTGGGCGAATGGGATGCGGCGATGACCCAGCCCTGAGGCGGAGGCGGTAGCAGGGGGGCGCGGCCCCCCTCTGGCCCTGAGGGGCCATTCACCCCTCGGGATATTTTTGCCGAAAAGAAAGCGGGTTAGCGGTGTTTGCGTTTTTGGCCAGCGATCAGTGCGGCACTGATGATGAGGGCGGCACCGATATAGATGCCGGTTGTCGGGATTTCATTGAACATGAAGTAGCCGACCGAAACCGAAAGGATCAGCGAGGCATAGCCCAAAGGCGCGATCACGCCGGCCTCGGCCCAGTAATGGGCGCGCATGAAGCAAAACTGTGCGGTTTGCGAGAAGATGCCGACCGAGAGCAGGATGGGCCAATGGCTGCCGGGGGCTTGCCAGTAAAACGCGGCGGGAAGGGCGGCCACGACGGCAAGGCCTGCGGTTTGCCAGACCATTTGGGCCAAAGGGTCCTCATGCCGCATGCGGCGCAGGATGATGACGGCGCCGGTACCGGCAAAGACCGAGGCAAAGAGGGCCGCGAGACCGGTGGCATAGGCGGCGCTGAGGCTGTTCGGATCGACAGCAATAACAACGCCGATCAGGCCGATGCCGCCGGCAAGCCATTGTTTGGGCAGGATGCGTTCGCGCAAGATCAGCGCGGCGAGGGTCATCATCAGCAAAGGTCGTGTGAAGTTGACAGTGGTGAACATGGCAAAGGGTAGTTTGGCCACACCGAAAAAGCTGCCCGTCATGGCGATGGTTGACAGCCCCGTGCGAAAGAGTTGCAGGCGCGGGTTGGTAAGGCGCTGGAAGCCGCCTTTGTAGATGACGAACGGGATGAGGACGGCAAGCCCGACCAGTGCCCGAATGAGAACGATCTGGATTGAGGGCAGCGAGACGCCCAGCGATTTGACAATGGTCAGCGACCAGATGTTGAAGCTCATATCCGTCAGCAGCCAGACTGCGCCGCGCAGATTGTTGCGGGCGGGGCCGGTATCGGGGTTGGTGTGCGGGGCCGTAAGGCGCGGGATGATGGCCATTCAAGCCGCCGGATTGGTAAGGTTGGCCATCAGGCGAAAGGCGCCGGTGACAAGTGCCTCCATCTGCAAGTGCAGGATCAGGGCGCAGTGGTGGTGTTGGCCTTTGCCAAAGCGCGCCGTCAGCAGAGCGCCTTGGTGCGGGGCCTCATCCGGGTCGTTCATTTGCAGCAGCGGCTGGTAGGCGGAGGCCCAGCTTTTGGCAAAATAGAGCCCGCGTTCTTTGACCCAGCCCTGCCAATCGGCCTCGGTGATTTTGTTGGGGGTGTTGAGCAGGGGGTGATCGGGGATGAGGGGGGTGACATGCGCGTTTTCATCCGTGACGCGGAAGCGCAGGCTGGGTTTGCCGATTTCCAGCGCGGCGGGCGCGGTATGGGCGGCATCCCAATTATCCCAAGGCCGGTGATAGAGCGTCAGCAATGTGCCGCCCTGATGCACCCATTGGTGGATGGCGGGCATGAAGGCGGCCAGCGCGGGGCGAAAGCGCAGGGCGAAAATGCCGATTACGAGGCTGTCGTACTCTGCGAGGGCTGCGGCGGTCAGGGCGCTGTCGGGCAGGGTGGTTACATCTGCGCCCATTGCGCGCAGCCAATGGTCAACGCGGTCATTTCCGCCGCCGATATAGGCGATGCGGGCCTTTGGCAGGGCAACCTCGGCCACGCGCAGGCGCAGAGTGGCGGGGGCGGCAAAGAGCAAAGGGCCGGTGTGCGGGTGGTGGATGGGGGTGACGGTTTGGGCGGGTTGACCGCCTGTTGTGACGGGCAGAATATGCAGGTTTGGCGCGGGGAGCAGCGCTGCGTCTTGCACGGTCAAGGACAGGCCTTTGCCGGTGTCGGATAGGGCAAGGCCCTGTGGCACAGGCACAGAGGCACCATGTGACAGATGCAGGGCCACGGGTTTTGGCGCAGCGGTGTTCAGGAATGCCGTAGCGGGGTCGATGGTTGCCTTTACTGCAGGCAAAACAAGCAGTTGCTGTTCTGGCGGCACGGTAAGGCTGGTGTCGATGCCTTCATAGCGCAGGGTGATTTTCACTGCGACGGGGCCTTGGGGGGCGTGGGCGTGGTGGACCATGGGAAAGGGGTCAAAGGGCAGGGCGGAGTTGGGCAGGGTGATGCTGTCATCCGTGCTGTGCCAGCCCTTTGGCAGGTGCCATGCGGCGCGGGTTTTGCACAGGTGATCCGGGGTTATCAGCGACAGGCTGGCGCCGATGGTCTGGCCCGGTTCGGCAAGGTCTGTATCCAGCCGAGCCGTTAGGCGGCACCCGCAGGCGAGGTAGGCCACGCGCGACAGTTGCGCGATGCTGCGGTCAAAGCGGTGGAGTGCGTAATCCTGCCCGCGTTCAACGCATTGGGCGCGGGCGGCGCGGGCATGGGCGATGGCAAGGAATGCATGGTGCAGCACGGCCGCGGCATCGGGATAAGCTGCCACACAGGCAGCAAGCTGCGTGTCCAGATCGGCGGCGCGGGCATTGCCGGGCAACAGATCGGCATAAGAGTTGGGTAGGTTGTCGGTAATTTTGGCCTTGTCGCCTGCGCGGTCGGGGCCAACGGTGCTGCGCACCAAATGCAGCGGCCAGCCTTTTGGCACAACGCCGCCGGTCCAGCGGCCCATGCCTTGGGTGGCGTGAAAGGCGCGGGATTGTTGGCCGATCTCGGCCCATGTCCAGCCGGACGGGGGTTCATGGCCTGCACCCGGAATATGGACAGTGGCGGGGGGCGGGGGCAGATCGTCGTCATAGGCATCGCCTGCGCCAGACCACGCAGGCAGGTACAGCTTGGCCACTTGCCACGGGGTGCCCTTTGCATCGAAATCGGGATCGGCGGCGGCATCCATTGCCTCATGCGCGGCTTGGGTCATGGCGCGGTGGTGGCCGTGCTGGCCGGGAATATCAAGAAATGTGGGGCAGAGGATGTCGGGGCGCTCGGCCCGGATGGCCTGCACCAGCATGCGCAGGGTATGGGCGTGGCCCCATTTGCCCAGCGTTTCCACACCGGATTTGGAAAAGCCGAAATCGGTGATCGGGTCGTCGGGTGTGTCTGACATCCAATACATCGACAGGCCCAGTACATCGGCGGCGGCGTGCATTTCGGCCATGCGCAGGGTGCCAAGGGCAGCGCCTGCCTCGCGCCCTATATCGTTCTGGCCGCCTTCGCCGCGGGTCGAGCAGACGTAGGAAACCGACAGCCCGTCACGGTAGGTCAGCGCGGCCAGCATGCTGGAATGTTCATCATCGGGATGGGCGCCCGAATTCATGAAGCGCACCAAGCCGCGCAAAGGTTGCAGTGCGCGCCACAGCATCAGGCCCGCAGGCTGGGCGGTCTGGAGGCGGATACGGGCGGCGTCAGTCATGGGCATGGCGGCGATTCCAATCTGTGGGCATCAAGGCGCGGGGTGACAGTGCTGTGGATGACAAGGGCGGCTGCGCCTAGGGCTGCGGTAAATCGGCCCGAGGTGCCGCGCTGGACACGTGGGGCCGTACGGTCGGAACGGCGGGCAACCGAACCTGTGGGCAAGGCCAGCCGGGCGATCAACGCGTCAATCAGCGCATCGGGCAAGGCACCGCCCAGCACGGTGGATTGCGGGTCAAACAGGTTTTCGAGCATTCCGATGGCACGTGACAGCGCCTCGGCTGCGGTGTCGAGCCATTCGATCAGATCCGGGTTTTGCGTATCCAGCAGGCGCAGCAGGGTTGCATCGGTGCCAGAGGTATCGGGGGCAAGGTGGCCCTTGGCGACAAGATGGCGCTGGACTGACAGGCGGCTGACATATTGTTCCAGACAGCCCGCATTGCCGCAGCCGCAAGCACGGCCGTTGGGGTGGATTATCACATGCCCGACCTCACCCGCATTGCCGAACGCGCCGCGCAGGGGGTGGCCTTGGGCCACGATGCCAAGGCCAAGTCCCGAACCGAAATAGAGAAAAGCATAGGTCGGCAGACCTTGAGCGGCACCCGACATGCCTTCGGCCAAAGCGGCGGCGGTGGCGTCTTTGTCGATATGCACGGGCAGGCCCAACAAGAGTTCAGCCCGCGCGGGCAGGGTGGCCGGATCCCATCCCGGCAAGGCGGTCGCATCATCGGTACTCAGCCCTTCGAGGCCAAAGGGGCCGGGGATCACCAGCCCTGCGCCCAAAATGCGGGCAATGGGGCTGCGCGCGATGGCCTTTTGCGCCAGCCTTGCCATTTGCGCCAAGACAAAATCGGGGTCGGTTTGGGCAAGGCGATGGTGCTCGCTGGCCAGTGCCGTTCCACCAAGGTCGGTCAGCACCATCGTCAGCATATCTGGCCGCACCTCAAACCCCAAAGCGGCGGCCCCTGCGGGGTTAAAGGCATAGACGACCGGCGGCTGGCCGCGTGCCGCCGCCCTGCGACCTGTGCGCAGCACAAGGCCCTCGGTTTCAAGTTCGGCCATCAGGTTTGACACGGTTTGGGTCGATAGACCTGCAGCTTTGGCAATCTCGGCCCGCCCCGCCGCGCGGGTTTGCAAATAGCCCAAAACCACGCGGCGATTATGCGCTTTGGTCTTTTCGGCGTTATTGCCGGCGATTTGCTGGGGTTGGAACGACACTCTGCAACCTTAACTCAAAACATTTGAATAAAATATTGATCTTTGTCACGAAGCCGTCAACACTTGGTTTCAGTTGCGTGACCCACCCGACCGAAAAGGGGGGGATTCGAGCCACAAGAACCGCCGCAAGTGCGGACAACATGGGAGTGATGACGAATGAAAGCATTCAAGGCATTTACGATGGCGGCGGCGACCAGCCTTTCCGCGTTGATTGCGGCCGCCCCTGCGCAGGCGGTCGAGATTGAGTATTGGCAGTACATCTTTGACGCCCGCATCAAGGCGATGGATGTGCTGATCGATAATTTCCAAAAGGCAAACCCCGATATTACGGTCAAGCAAAGCACATTTCCCTATGCCGATTACCGCACCAAGGTGGCAGCCGCCATTCCGGCGGGCGAAGGGCCGGATGTGGTGCAACTGTTTTATGGTTGGTTGAATGACTATGTGCAGGCTGATCTGATCCAGCCGCTGCCTGCGTCCAACTTTCCGGCTGACAAGATCGAGGCCGAGTTTTTCCCGATGGTCCGTGCGATGAAAATCGACGGCAATTATATGGCTTTGCCGACAGCGGTTCGGTCTTTGGCGCTGTTTTACAATACGCGCATGTTCAAAGAGGCAGGCTATGATAAGGCGCCGGCCAATCTGGACGAGCTGGTCGCAATGGCCGAAAAGATGACGACCAAGGATGGTGCAGGCAATATCACCGCCGAAGGCCTGACCAGCGGCATGACCGCCCAAGACCACCATTGGTGGCGCGAGGTTCTGCTGCGGCAGTTCGGTGGCGTGCCCTATTCGGATGACAACAAGACTGTGACCTATAACACCGAGGCCGGCGTTAAGGCCTTGCAGTTTTATGCCGACCTGGAAGGCAAGTATGGCGTAACCAAATCGACCTTTATGGACGAGCCGCAAGCCGCGTTCAAAGCGGGCCGTGCAGCGATGCATATCGACGGTTCCTTCCGTATTGGCGCGCTAAAGGATACGCGGGGCCTTGATTGGGCGGTGGCCGAATTGCCGGCGGGGCCGGACGGGACCAAATCAAACTATGCCAGCTATTGGGTGAACGCGATTACGAGCAAGGCCAAGGATGAAAAATACGAGGCCTCGGTGAAGTTCATGGAATATATCACCAGTGACGAGGCGATGCAGATCTGGCTGGATACGGTTGGTGAATTGCCTGCAAAGCCATCAGCCGCGATGACCGAGAAAAACCTTGCCGACCCGGTATTCGGGCCGTTCGTGGCGGGGCTTGGCTATGCGCAAACGACTGTATTCGCAGACGAATCCGGTCAGCGCCAAGTGCTGGTGGATGCGGTTAGCCGGATGTCGCTAGAAGGGCAATCGGCGGCAGATGCGCTTGCGGCAGCGGCCAAGGCCGAGCAAGCCATTCTGGACAGCTATTACAAAAAGTAACCCTCCCTGACTTGCGGCCCGGTTCGCCGGGCCGCTTTTTCCGGGGCAGAATACAGGGTTGGGGCAAATGGCAGTGTATCGCAATCTTTCCATCCGTCAGAAACAGGTGGTCTGGGCTTGGGGCTTTTTGGCCCTGCCCATCGTTTTTTACTGCGTGATCCGGTTTTATCCGACGCTGAACGCGATCATCCTGAGCTTTCAAAGCTGGAACCTGCTTGGCCCGCGCGAATGGGTGGGGTTTGATAACTATGTCAAGCTGTGGCACGACCCGGTGTTCTGGAAGGCGTTTCGCAATACCTTTGTGTACTTGATCCTTGGTACGCCGATTTCCTTGGTTCTGAGCTTTTTGATTGCCTATCAGTTGGACAAGACGCGGTTGCTGCATGGCACGCTGCGGGCGCTGTATTTCTTGCCATTCCTTACGTCAACTGTGGCGATGGCTTGGGTTTGGCGCTGGTTTTACCAACCGGTGCCGATTGGGTTGTTTAACAACTTTCTGGCATCGATGGGCTTTGCGCAGGTGGATTTTCTGAACTCGACCACCAATGCGCTGCCATCGATTTTGCTGCCGGCAATCTGGGCGGGCCTTGGCTTTCAGATCATCATCTTCATGGCCGGATTGCGGGCGATCCCCACCAGTTACTATGAGGCGGCGCGGATTGACGGGGTATCAAGCTGGACGATTATGTCCGAGATTACATTGCCACTGCTAAAGCCGACGATTGTGTTTCTGGTCGTGTTTTCTAGCATCGGTTTTCTGCGGATTTTCGATCAGGTGTTCAACATGACCACCAATAACCCCGGCGGGCCATTGGATAGCACCAAGCCGCTGGTTTTGATGATTTACCAAACCGCGTTTTCCAGCTTTGATATGGGGTATGCAGCCGCGCAAACGGTTGTTTTATTTGGTATTTTGCTAGTGGTTAGCTTGGTTCAACTGCGCGTGTTAAAGGAAAAGCCATGAGCGAGGTCAAAGCAAGCGCCAACAGCCTGATGCAGGCGCGGGTTGCAAAAGGCCCGCGCGATCCTTGGGCCGTGCTGCGCTGGACGCTGCTGGCGATGGGCGCGATTGTGATGGTGATGCCGATCATCTACATGCTGTCGGCCAGTATCAAATATCCGTTTGAAATGTATGACTTGAACATCATCCCAAAGGAGCCGACGTTTGAGAATTATACCTATGTGCTGTCGGACGGGCGGTTTTTGCGCTGGTTCGGCAACTCGTTCCTGATTGCCACGCTGACCACGATTTCGGCAGTGTTTTTTGATGCGCTGGTCGGCTATGCGCTGTGCAAGTTTCAGTTTCGCGGGCGGACATTCGTGTTCATCGCCATTCTGTCAACGCTGATGATTCCAACCGAAATGCTGGTGATTCCGTGGTATCTGATGTCCAAAACCTTTGGCTGGCTGGATAGCTATTGGGGCATCATGTTTCCGGGTGTGATGACGGCCTTTGGTACGTTTTTGATGAAGCAATTTTTTGAAACCGTGCCGGATGACTTCCTTGAGGCCGCGCGGATTGACGGGCTGAACGAATTTCAGATCTGGTGGTCGGTGGCCTTGCCGCTGGTGACGCCGGCACTGTCGGCCCTTGCGATTTTTGTGTTTCTGGGCAATTGGACCGCGTTTTTGTGGCCGCTTATCGTGACCAATTCCCAAGACCTATATACCCTTCCGGTGGGCCTGACGACCTTTAGCGTCGAGCAAGCCGTGGAATGGGAATTGATTATGACAGGGGCGGCATTGGCCACGATTCCGACGTTGATCGTGTTCTTGCTGTTCCAGCGCTATATCATTCGTGGTGTGGCCATGGCGGGGTTAAAAGGATGAAAGATAACAGTAAATTCCCTGATCCGACCTATCGTGACACTGTGTTGGAACCGCTGTTCGATGCGGCAAAGCTGCACTATGCGGCACCCGTGCGGGCGATAAACCGCGCGCATCTGGTCATGCTTGCTGAAGAAGGCATTTTGTCCCGCGATGTGGCGCGCAAAATCGCGCAGGCGCTGAACGAGATTGATGCCGAGATTGACCTTACCAAGCTGCGCTATACCGGCGAATATGAGGATTATTTTTTCCTTGTCGAGGCCGAGCTGAAACGCCGTCTTGGCCCGGATGTGGCGGGGGCATTGCACACGGCCCGGTCGCGTAATGATATGGACCATACAGTGTTCAAGCTGGTGCTGCGCGGCAAAACCGATGCGCTGTTGGCGCAGGCTATGGTGCTGAGCCGGGACTTGATAAAAACGGCGCGGCGCGAACGGGACACGCTGATCGTGGCCTATACCCATGGCCAGCCAGCCCAACCCACGACTTACGGGCATTACCTTGCTGCGGCGATCGAGGTGCTGATCCGGGATGGCGAGCGGCTTTGCGATGCGCGTGGTGCGCTTGACCATTGCCCGATGGGTGCGGCGGCGATCACCACCTCGGGCTTTCCGATCAACCGGCACCGCGTGGCCGAGCTGCTGGGTTTTGCCGAGCCTTTGCGCAATTCTTATGGCTGTATTGCGGGGGTCGATTATGTGACCGGCCTGTATTCGGCGATGAAGCTGATGTTCTTGCACCTCGGGCGGGTGATCCAGGACATGCAGTTCTGGTCGGCGTTTGAGGTGGGGCAGCTTTATGTGCCCAACGCGATGGTGCAAATTTCATCAATCATGCCGCAAAAGCGCAATCCCGTGCCGATCGAACATTTGCGCCATTTGGCCAGTATGACGGTGGGGCGCTGCGATGCTGTGGTGAACACCATGCATAACACGCCCTTTACCGATATGAATGATAGCGAGGGCGAGGTGCAGGCAGCAGGCTATGCCGCGTTTGACAGTGCTGCCCGCGTGCTGGCGCTGCTGAATGCGCTTATTCCGGCCTGTTCGATAAACGCCGACCGTGTGGCCGCCAATATGGATGCGGCCTGTGTAACCGTGACCGAACTTGCCGATAGTTTGGTCCGGGGCGAGGGGCTGAGTTTTCGCCAAGCGCATGAGATTGCTGCGAAAACCGCGCAAGATGTGATTGCCCGCGCGGTGCCGCTTGCCGATGGGTTTGCAGCGTTTCAACAAGCCTTTATTGCCGAGACAGGCCGCAAACCTGCCCTTGATCCGGCGGGCTTTGCTGTGGCGGTCAGTGCCAAGAACTTTGTCGCACAGCGCGACCGTTTCGGGGGGCCGGCCCCTGCGCCGATGGACGACGCATTGCGGCATTATACCTATCAGCTTGACGAATGCGGCGAGGTGAATCAGCTGCGCACAGAACGCGCTGCGCGCGCGGCCAAGATGCTAGAAACCGCGTTTAACGCATTGTTGGTGGAGTAAGATATGGCAACCGTAAGCTTGCGAAACCTGACCAAGGCCTATGGCAAAACCCGCGTGCTGCACGGGCTGAACCTAGAGATAGGCGACGGCGAATTTGTCGTGTTTGTCGGCCCCTCGGGCTGCGGCAAATCGACGACCTTGCGCATGATTGCAGGGCTGGAAGAAGTGTCGGGCGGTGAAATTTCGATCGGTGGGCAGGTGGTGAACCATCTGGAACCCAAGGACCGCGATATTGCGATGGTGTTTCAGAACTACGCGATCTACCCGCATATGACAGTGCGCAAGAACATCGGTTTTGGGTTGCGGCGGGCCAAGATGCCAAAGGCCGATAAAGAAAAGCGCATCGAAGAGGTCGGCGCGATGTTGTCGATGACCGAGTATCTGGACCGCAAGCCTGCGCAGCTTTCAGGCGGGCAACGCCAGCGGGTTGCGATTGGCCGCGCAATGGTGCGTGACCCAGCGGTGTTTTTGTTTGATGAGCCATTGTCGAACCTTGATGCGCAGTTGCGCAGCCAGATGCGGTTGGAAATCAAGAAACTGCACCAACGCGTTAACACAACGATCATCTTTGTGACCCATGATCAGGTCGAGGCCATGACGATGGCCGACCGAATCGTAATTATGAAAGATGGGCATATTCAACAAGTTGGCACACCTGCCGAGGTGTTTCATAAACCGGCAAATATCTTTGTCGCGCAGTTCATTGGCGCGCCGTCGATGAACCTGTTGGAAGGGCGTGCCAAGGGGCAAGGGGTCGAGGTTGCAGGGCGGAAAATTGCCCGCGCGACCGGGGTCGCAGAGGGTGCGGCAGTCACTGTGGGCATCCGGCCCGATGATCTGCTCGTCACGGAGGAGGCGGGCAGTTTTGAAGGGCGGATCACGGTGTTGGAACCTCTGGGTTCGGAAACGCTCGCCTATGTTGATATCGGCGGGCAAGAGGTTGTCGCGCGTGCCGATGGTCGCAACCCGCCCGCTTTGGGGGCTGTCGTGCAATTGTCGGTGGCGCCAGAAAACCTGCATTTGTTCGGCGCCGATGGAAAGGCGATCAGATGAGCGCGGCAAAACCGGCAAAGCACGAAAAGCGCGTGCTGTGTACGGGGCGGTTGTATTGTGATGTGGTGATGTCCGGTCTGTCGGGGCCACCCGTCGCGGGGCAAGAGGTCTATGCCAGCGCGATGGTCATGGCAGCAGGTGGAGGGGCCTATATCACGGCGGCCTATCTGGCTGCGATGGGGCGTGGTGCGGGGTTGGCCGCCGTCATTCCGGCCGAGCCCTTTGCTGGCCAAATCGCGGATGAGCTGGGCGCGGCCGGGATTGCGCTGGACGCTTGCGTTTGCGCGCCCATCGGGGCGGACCCGCAGATTACGGTTGCGATGGTTACGGGCGGCGACCGTGCCTTTGTAACCCGCCGCAGCGGGGCCGCAGTTCCCGATACGGTGCCTGCGCAGATCAAAAGTGGCAAGTATGCGCATTTGCATATCGGCGAGTTGGCTAGCCTTGCCGATATGCCGCAACTGGTGGCGCTGGCCAAGGCTGCGGGCATGTCTGTTTCGGTTGATTGTGCCTGGGATGCCGAGATTTTGGCGCGGGATGATCTGGTAAACCTGCTGCGCGGTGTGGACGTGTTCTTGCCCAATCAGGCAGAGGCAGAGGCCCTTGCCCGGCATGCCGCACTGGCCGATTATGCGGATTTGGTCGTGGTGAAAAAGGGCAGTCACGGCGCCGAAGCGATCATGGGCGGCGCCAAAACGGTGCGGCCAGCCCTGAAGGTGGACGTCGTGGA
Source organism: Pseudorhodobacter wandonensis (assembly GCF_001202035.1). GTDB lineage: Bacteria > Pseudomonadota > Alphaproteobacteria > Rhodobacterales > Rhodobacteraceae > Pseudorhodobacter > Pseudorhodobacter wandonensis. The sequence continues at coordinate 204,254 of NZ_LGHT01000031.1, forward strand.
TACAGTCGGTGCGGGCGATGCCTTTAACGCGGGCTTTCTGGATCGCTGGTTAGAGGGGTGCGGGCTGGCAGAATGTCTGGACGCTGGCGCCCATTCCGCGAGTGTGGCGCTGGCCCGCATGGGGGGCGCGCGTGGCCTGGCCCGTTTGGCCAGGTATCGCGGTGCCGCTGAATAGCCAACCGGTGACGGGATTTGTCACATAAAACAGGCTTCTCAAACCTTAATTTCAATGCAATTGTTTTGGTAAGGACCGCGGCGATGCGGAGATTTTAAACAGAGGAAGCATAAGATGACATTTAAATCATTAAGAATTATTTTGGCTACCACGGCGCTTGTCGGGTTTGCTGCCCCTGTTCTGGCACAGGATAAATCCGGCCCGAACGTGGATGAGGCTGCAAGCGGCCAGCCTGGTGGTGTGGCGCAATTTGATATGGCGCAGGGGCTTTATACGATCAGTCTGGCGAACAAAGATGCGCTGATGGCGCTGACGGCGGCCAAACTTGCTGCAGGTGTCGAAATGACCGATGTTGAACGCGAGGGCGAGCAAAAGCTGACCGAAGGCGTGACCGAAGAGGCCGATGTGGCCGATGCACCGGCGGATGTTGCAATGATGCTGGCCTCGGCCCGTGAATTTGCGGCGGGCGATGAAACCATCTTGGGCCTGATTGAGGATGCCGAGGCCGAAGGCGCGCGCGGCCGCATTGGCGGGGCGTCCCGCCAAATGAGCCGCTTGCCTGCGGGTGCGATTGATGTCTGGCGGATCCCGTTTTACGGCAACTCTTATGCCGAAATCGGAATTTCGGGCGATGGCGATGCGCCGCTTGCGGTGGTGGTAACCGATGAGAACGGCAACCGTGTCGGTTGCCCGGCGCGGGTCTATGACAAGTTTTATTGCGATTTTGTGCCGCGCTGGAACGGGTATTTCAACGTCACGGTTGCCAACCAAGGTGGCAAGCGCAACAGCTATTACATTTTGACCAACTGATTGATATGATGTGATAAAGGCCCGGCATATTGCAGCCGGGCCTTTTTTACTTGCCGAATTTTCCGCGCAATGCATCGGCAAACGGGTTGGCCGCCGCCGTAGATTTCGGCGCGCTTTGCATCTGTGCCGGTTTGGGCGGGGCTTTGGGTTTGTCGCCACCCCGTTCTGCCCGCCGTTCCGAGGCTTGCTCGCGCGCCTCGCCGCTGTCTTTCTTCATCGTCAGGCCAATGCGTTTGCGCGGCACGTCCACCTCTACCACCCGCACTTTGACCACATCACCGGCTTTCACCACCTCATGTGGGTCGCTGACAAATTTGTCGGCCAACTGGCTGACATGGACCAAACCATCCTGATGCACGCCGATATCAACAAAGGCACCAAAGGCCGCGACATTCGTCACCGTGCCTTCCAGCATCATACCGGGTTTGAGGTCTTTGATGTCATCGACGCCTTCGGCAAAACTCGCGGTTTTGAACTCGGGGCGCGGGTCGCGGCCGGGTTTTTCCAGCTCGGCAAGAATGTCTTTGATCGTGGGCAGGCCAAAGCGGTCATCGACAAAGGTCATCGGATCAAGCTGCGCCAGTTTGGGCGAGCCCATCACCTCACGCAGGTCGCGGCCACAGGCGGAGACGATTTTACGCGCAATATCATAGGCTTCCGGGTGCACTGCCGAGGCATCCAATGGCTCTGACCCGCCGGAAATGCGCAAGAAACCAGCCGCCTGTTCAAACACTTTCGGCCCCAGCCGCGCAACTTTCAGCAGGTCGCGGCGCTTGGCAAAAGGGCCGTTGGCGTCGCGGTGGGCAACAATCGCCTCGGCCAGGCCCGGCCCCACGCCTGACACGCGGGCGAGCAGGGGGGCAGAGGCGGTGTTCAGATCAACGCCAACCGCGTTCACCGCGTCTTCGACCACGGCTTCAAGGCTGCGGCCCAAACGATGCTGGTCAACATCATGCTGGTATTGGCCGACGCCAATCGCTTTGGGTTCAATTTTAACAAGTTCGGCCAGCGGATCCTGCAATCTGCGGGCAATCGAGACGGCACCGCGCAGGGACACGTCAAGATCGGGAAACTCGCGCGCGGCCAGTTCCGACGCGGAATAGACCGAGGCACCGGCCTCGGACACGATAACCTTGGTGGGCTTTTTGGCGGTAGCGGGCAGAACGGCCAGCAGATCGGCAACCATCTTTTCGGTTTCGCGGCTGGCGGTGCCGTTGCCGATGGCAATCAGGCCAACGCCGTGCTTGCCGATCAGCTGCGCAATCGCCACTTGTGCGCCGCGCAGGTCGTTTTTGGGCTGGAACGGATAGACCGTATCGGTGGCCAACAACTTGCCCGTGGCATCGATCACGCAGACTTTGACGCCGGTGCGGATACCCGGATCAAGCCCCATCGTGGCCTTGCCGCCAGCGGGGGCTGCCAAAAGCAAGTCTTTCAAATTGCGCGCAAAAACGCGGATGGCCTCGGCCTCGGCACGGTCACGCAGATCGCCCATAAGATCAAGTGTCAGACTGGTTTTCAACTTGATACGCCAAGCCCAAGCCGCAACCTCACGCAACCAAAGATCGCCTTTGCCTGTGCCACTTGCCTGCAATGAGGCGCCGCACATCGACTCGCAGGGAGAAGTGCCACGCGGGGCATCGGGGTCAATTTCCAGATCGAGGCTTAGAAAACCCTCATTCCGGCCGCGCAGCATGGCCAGAACGCGATGCGAAGGGGCGGAATGCCAGGGTTCGGAATGGGCGAAATAGTCGGAGAACTTGGCGCCCTCGGCCTCTTTGCCTGCAACGACGGTGGCAGCAAGGCGGCCCACCGATTTCATATGGTTGCGCAGCTTGCCCAAAAGCGTAGCATCCTCGGCCAAACCTTCGGCAATGATGTCGCGCGCGCCTTCAAGGGCGGCTTTGGTATCGGCGACCTCGGCATTCAGATAGCTGCCCGCCAAGGCAACGGGATCGGCGCTGCGATCGGCCAGAATACCCTCGGCCAGCGGACCAAGGCCGTTTTCGCGGGCAATCATCGCGCGGGTGCGGCGCTTGGGCTTATAGGGCAGGTAGATGTCTTCCAGCTCGGCCTTGGTGGTGGCGGCGGTCAGGCTGGCGGTCAGATCATCGGTTAGTTTGCCTTGCTCGGTGATCGAGGACAGAATCGCCGCGCGGCGTGATTCGAGTTCACGCAGGTAGGCGAGTCGTTCGGCGAGGTTGCGCAGCTGGGTGTCATCCAGCCCGCCGGTGACCTCTTTGCGGTAGCGCGCGACGAAAGGCACGGTTGCGCCGCCATCCAAAAGGTCAACGGCAGCAACGACTTGGCCGGGGTTTGCCCCGATTTCCGAGGCGATAAGGCGGGCAATGCGGGCGGCGAGATCTGGGGTCATGCTAACGGCTTCCTGTTGGGAAACCGGACAATAGCCAAGCGTTACGGCGGGGCCAAGACCCTAAAGAGTGGGTGCAAACACTCTTGGCAAATTAGGTTGCGTGCCTTGCCTTAGATAAAGGGAATCACCGGGATACCGTCACCACAGGCTGACAAAAGGGTAAGAAGGCTGAGTGCGAGCAAGTATTTCATGGCCGAATCCCTGATATGACGATCAGTAAACGCTAGCGGTTTGCCCTATGGGCGCAAGGCAAAACCTGTTTAAACAACGTGATATTGGGGGGATGGTACCACGTCCCCGGCTCGAACGGGGGACCTCTTGATCCACAATCAAGCGCTCTAACCAACTGAGCTAACGCGGCACTGGTGGCGATTTAGACCGTGCTTGCGGTGAATGCAATACCCTTTGGAACGCTTGTCAGACGAGACGGTTCGGTTTATGCGGGAAAAAACCGAATTGGTTAAAGGATTGGGTCATGGGGATTGATAAACAGAGCGATGTTGCGGCCAATTTGCAGATTGGGCCGACGAGCATGGGCATGGTGAGGCTGTATGTCGAAGGCGATGGCGTAGAATTGCCTTTGGACTTTGACCCGGAGGAAGCCGAAGAGATTGCCGAAGAACTGCGCGCTGCCGCAGCGGCGGCGCGTGCGATGGGCGACGGCGCTGGCAAGAAAAAGCGCTGAGCGCGACGGGCTGGCGCCAGATCTGCTGCCGGGGGCGGGTGCCTTCGGCGAGGATATTTATTGGATAGATGATAGAGCGTTTGGTGCGGCTATTCGGGCGAAGGCGTAAAAACCTGACCAAACCTTGTGTCGCGCAGGGCCTGAAGGCGCTGTGCGGCCGTACGGGCAAAGATTTGGGTAACCGACTTGCGCCGCGCGCCTGCGAGCTTTGACTCGTTGGCCATGCGGATGATTTCGGCATCATATTCATCAGCAAAAAGCAGGCCAGTGCCATCGGGAAGCAACTCGGTGGGGAAATCGGTCTGGACCGCCCAAAAGAACCGGTCACACCAGGGCAAGTATTTGTGCCATTTCTGATCGGTCAGATAATCGGCGCGCGAGGATTTGCATTCGATCACCCAGATTTCGCCTTTTGGGCCCAAGGCCATGACATCGACGCGCAGGCCCGCGGTCGGGACCAATTCTTCAACGCAAGCAAAGCCGTGTGTTTGCAGGTGGCGGCAGGTGCCTTGTGCCAATTTCTGGCCGGGGGTGAGCGTGGATGACAACATGTCTGAAATTGTGAACGAAGCGGGAACGTTTGGCAAGGGGTGGGATTTGACAGTTGATAGGGAAAACACCCTTGGCGTCCGTCCCCTGCGAGGTGGTCACAGGTAATTCGATACGCGTGCTCTGGACGAATGCGGTCGGGCTGCATAGCTTGTGCGCAAAGGAGATCCCGATGACCAATCCGCTTTTATCCGACTGGACCCAAGATTTTGCCCTGCCGCCTTTTGATAGGATTAAGGATGACGATTTCGCCCCCGCCTTTGACGCCGCATTGGCCGAAGCGCGCGCGAATGTGGCTGCAATTGCCGACAATCCTGCCAGCCCCGATTTTGCAAATGTGATTGAGGCGATGGAGCAAGCCGAGGCCAAACTGGACCGCGTGGCGGGGGTGTTTTACAACCTTGCCGGTGCAGATAGCACCCCTGTGCGCGAAGCATTGCAGCGTGATCTGGCGCCGAAGCTGAGTGCGTTTTCGTCTGAAATCACCAATAACGCTGCGTTGTTCGCGCGGATAGAGGCGGTCTGGGCTGCGCGCAACGGGTTGGCGGGTGAGCAGCTGCGGGTGTTGGAGCTGTACCGCCAGATGTTTATCCGCGCGGGTGCACAGTTACGGGGGGATGCAGCAGACAGGTTGACGGCGGTAAAGGCGCGTCTTGCTGTGCTCGGCACCCAGTTCAGCCAAAACCTGCTGGCGGATGAACGGGAATGGTTCATGGAAATCAGCGAAGCTGATCTGGAGGGCTTGCCCGATTTTGTGATTGCCAGTGCGCGGGCCGCTGGTTCGGAAAAGGGTGTATCCGGGCCGGTTATCACACTGAATAGATCGCTAATTGTTCCATTTTTGCAATTTTCACCGCGTCGGGCGTTGCGGCAGCGGGCCTATGAGGCCTGGGTGGCGCGGGGCGAAAACGGCAATGCCAATGACAATCGTGCAATTGCAGCCGAGACGCTGGCCCTGCGAGAAGAAAGGGCAAAGCTGCTGGGTTATGCCAGTTTTGCGGATTTCAAATTAGAGCCGGAAATGGCGAAAACCCCGCAAGCCGTTAGGGATTTGTTGATGCGGGTGTGGGAACCTGCAAAGGCCAAAGCAATCGCGGATGCCGAAGTGCTAGAGGCGATGATGCATGCTGATGGCGTTAACAGCGCGTTGGAGGCTTGGGATTGGCGCTATTATTCGGAAAAGCGCAGAAAGGCGGAGCATGATTTAGATGAGGCGGTGTTGAAACCGTATCTGAGCCTTGAGGCGATGCTGGCCGCGCAATTCGATTGTGCCAATCGCTTGTTCGGGTTGGAGTTCCGGGCGCTTGATGTGCCGCTGTATCACAAGGATGTGCGCGCATGGGAGGTCACGCGCAAGGGGCAGCATATTGCGGTGTTCTTGGGTGACTATTTTGCGCGTGGGTCGAAACGCTCGGGCGCGTGGTGCTCGGCTATGCGGTCGCAGAAAAAGTTGGGCGGAGATGTGCGGCCGATCGTGGTGAATGTGTGCAATTTTGCCAAGGGTGAGCCTGCGTTATTGTCATACGATGATGCGCGGACATTGTTCCATGAATTTGGCCACGCGCTGCACCAGATGTTGTCGAATGTGACCTATGGGTTCATCTCGGGGACAAGTGTGGCGCGGGATTTTGTGGAACTGCCAAGCCAGCTGTACGAGCATTGGCTGGAAGTGCCAGAAGTGTTGGAAAAACACGCGCGGCATGTGGATACGGGCGCGCCGATGCCTGCTGATATGTTGAAGCGGCTTTTGGCTGCGGGGACTTATGACCAAGGCTTTGCCACAGTTGAGTTTTTGGCAAGTGCTTTGGTTGATTTGGCCTTTCATGAAGGGGCAGCACCCGCCGATCCGATGGCGAAACAGGCCGAGGTTTTGGCGGAATTGGGCTTGCCCCATGCTATCCGTATGCGCCATGCGACCCCGCATTTTGCGCATGTGTTTTCAGGTGACGGCTATTCCTCGGGCTATTATTCCTACATGTGGTCCGAGGTGATGGATGCAGATGCCTTTGCCGCTTTTGAAGAGGCCGGTGATGCGTTTGACCCGAATGTGGCGGCGCGGCTGGAGAGGTTTATCCTTTCGGCAGGCGGAAGCCAGGATGCGGAGGCGCTGTATACACAGTTTCGCGGGCGTATGCCCGGGGTAGAGCCATTGTTGAAGGGACGCGGCTTGTTGGATGTGGCGTAGGCTTAGTTGAGGGCGGCGTGCCGATGGAAAAAACTGGGGTCCTTTCCTGACCCGAGAGAAGGCTGGGGGTTTCACACCCCCCGGACCCTAGAGAAGGCTGGGGGTTTCACACCCCCCGGACCCAAGAGAAAGCCGGGGGTTTCACACCCCCCGGACCCAAGAGAAAGCCGGGGGTTTCACACCCCCGGACCCCCGTGGGATATTTGTAGATAGATGATGTCAGGACGATTTGCGCAAGCTGCTAGGGGTGCGGCCAAAGGCGCGTTGAAAGGCGCGGCTGAGGGTCGATTGGCTGGAAAATCCGGTGCGTAGTGCCACTTCGGCAAGCGGGTGATGGGTGTCGGTTATCATGCGTCGCGCGGCCGCGAGCCGTAGGCCGAGCGCGTAGGCAGCGGGGCTTTGGTTCAGCGTTGTGCGGAAAAGTGTTTCCAAACGGCGCGTTGACAGGCCGAGATTGCGGGCCAGATCGGCGATATGCTCGGGCATGTCGAGCCGTGTTTCCATCCGCGAGATGGCGTTGGCAAGGCGTGGATCCAGTTTTTGGTGGCTGCTTTGCATTTGCGGTTCGGACCCAGACTGTGGTGTCGTGATGAAACTGGCGGCAACTTGGCGCGCGACTGCGGGGCCGTGCCTGCTGCCGATCAGGTGCAGCATGAAATCTGCGGCAGGCGCGGCCCCGCCTGCGGTAAAGCGGTTCCGGTCGATGACAAAACGGTCGGGGGCCACGTCAATTTCGGGGTGGGCGGCGGCGAGGTCTTCGAAATCTTCCCAATGCACGGTTGCGCGGTAGCCGTTTAACAGGCCCGCGCGGGCCAGAACCCAAGGGCCAGCGTCTATTCCGCCGATCATCGTGAAGCGATGGGCCGCGCGCCGTAAGGACGCGATGAGGGGGCGTGTGGCGACCTCGGCCTGTTTGAACCCCGCGATGACCACCAAGGCATCTGCCTCTCCGGCATGCTCCAATGTGCCAGAGGAGGGCAGTTCTATGCCGCAGGTCAGCGGAATCGGGGCGCCGTTTGGGGTGAGAATGCGCCAGCGATAGGCCTGTGACCCCAAGTGACGATTGGCCGAGCGCATCGGGTCCAATGTGCTTGCCACCTCGAGGATTGAGGCTTGGGGGAGTACCAAGACCGCCAAAGTAAGCGGTTCGGTTGAGGGGGCGAAAAGAGTTGCGTGTTTTGCCATAAATATTTCGTATATTGCAAAACAGCATTTGCCAAGGCCGTTAAGCTGGCCCGCAACCGAGAGACAAAAGGGAGATTCCAATGCCGCTGCAAATGAACCGAGAGGTTTTTATCACCTGTGCCGTAACCGGATCGGGTGGCACCCAAGACCGCAGCCCGCATGTGCCACGCTCGCCCCAGCAAATCGCGGAAAGCGCGATCGAGGCGGCAAAAGCGGGTGCCGCGATTGTGCATTGCCATGTGCGTGACCCCGAAACTGGCAAACCGAGCCGTGACCCTGCGCTTTACCGCGAAGTGACCGAGCGGATCCGCGACTCAGAAATCGATGTGGTGTTGAACCTGACGGCCGGCATGGGCGGGGATTTGCTGTTTGATGGTACGGAAAACATGGGCCGGATGGCCAGCACATCCGATATGGCGGGTGCAGAGGAGCGTGTGGCGCATGTGGTAGAGTGCCGTCCCGAGATTTGTACGCTCGACTGTGGCACGATGAACTTTAACGAGGCCGATTATGTGATGGTCAACACCCCCGGCATGTTGCGCGATATGGCCAAGCGCATGGCGGCATCGGGTGTGCGGATTGAGATTGAGGCCTTTGATACCGGCCATTTGTGGCTGGCCAAGGAGTTGGCAAAGGAAGGGATCATTCCTGATCCGGTTCTGGTGCAGCTGTGCATGGGCGTGCCATGGGGCGCGCCGGATGATCTGAACACGTTTTTGGCGATGGTGAATAACGTGCCAAGCGATTGGAACTGGTCGGCGTTTTCGATTGGCCGCAACCAGATGGCCTATGTTGCGGCATCTGTGTTGGCGGGTGGTAACGTGCGCGTTGGTTTGGAAGATAACCTGTGGTTGGACAAGGGCGTTTTGGCGACCAATGCGCAGCTGGTCGAGCGTGCGGTTGGCATTATCACCGCGCTGGGCGCGCGGGTGATTACGCCTGCCGAGGTGCGCACGCGGTTGCAACTGGAAAAACGGGCGCCTTTGCCAAGATGAGCGAAATCTGCAAATGCTCGCTATCGTCATCATGATATCGGTCCTTGCGCCACAAACCGTGACCAGCCCGCGTCTTTTGGGGCTGATTGCAGTTGCGGCCTGTGCGGCAATGACCGGCACATATCTGTGGAATGGCGGAGCTTCGGCTAGTGGTCAGGGTTTGCAAACGATTTGGTTGGTTTCGATTGTCGGCCTCTTGGTGCTTTTGAGCGCTTTGGGACGATGGCTAATGTTGCGGTTTTTCATCAAAGGGCCGGTGCCAAACCGTAGCAAGCTGTTGATTATATTGGGTGGCGCGGTGGGGCTATTGGTTGCGTATGCAAGCCGCTAGCGACGGTTAGCGGACCAAACCTGCCGAGGGGCCAAAGCAGCGGAATAACGGCCGGGACAAGCGCCCGCATAAGTTTAATTAGGATGTAGGAAAAACACATGGCACGCAAAGCGGCAATCATAGGCGGTGGGGTTATTGGCGGCGGTTGGGCCGCGCGGTTCTTGCTGAACGGCTGGAATGTCTCGGTCTTTGACCCGGACCCCGAGGCCGCGCGCAAAATCGGTGAGGTCTTGGCCAATGCGCGGGCCGCATTGCCTGCGCTGTCGGACATTCCGATGGTGGCCGAAGGTGTGTTGACCATGGCCGACACGATTACCGAGGCCGTTGAAGGGGCCGAGTATATTCAGGAATCCGTGTCGGAACGGTTGGAGTTGAAGCATCGCGTTTTTGCACAAATCCAGCAATCTTGCCCCGACGCTTTGATCGGTTCCTCAACTTCCGGCTTTAAACCCTCGGAATTGCAGCAAAACGCCGCGAATCCCGCGATGATTTTTGTCGCCCATCCTTTCAACCCTGTTTACTTGCTGCCCTTGGCCGAGGTTGTGCCTTCGCCTGCCTCTGACCTGGCCGCGATTGAGCGGGCAAAGGAGATTTTGCGCGAAATCGGTATGTTCCCGCTGCATGTGCGCAAGGAAATTGACGCCCATATCGCAGACCGTTTTCTAGAGGCTGTCTGGCGCGAGGCGCTGTGGCTGGTCAAGGACGGTATCGCCACGACCGAAGAAATTGATGAGGCGATCCGCATGGGCTTTGGCCTGCGCTGGGGGCAGATGGGGCTGTTTGAAACCTATCGCGTGGCCGGTGGCGAAGCAGGGATGAAGCACTTCATGGCGCAGTTTGGCCCGTGTTTGCAGTGGCCTTGGACCAAGTTGACCGACGTGCCAGAGTTTACCGATGAGCTGGTGGATCTGATCGCTGGCCAGTCGGATGCGCAATCGGGGGCCTATAGCATCCGAGAGCTGGAGCGCATTCGCGACGGCAACCTTGTGGGCTTTCTGCGGGCCTTGAAAGACCGCAACTGGGGCGCTGGTAAGGTGTTACGGGAACACGACGAACGCCGCCGCGTGGCCTATACCGATGGGACCCGTGATGTGGCGGCAGCGCCGATGGTCTTGGCGCATTTGCAAGTGTTGCCGTCGTGGATCGATTACAACGGCCATATGACCGAAAGCCGCTATTTGTTTGCAAGTTCAGAGGTTTCTGACGCGTTCTTGCGGTTTATTGGTGCCGATATGGACTATGTGGCCAGCGGGTTCAGCTATTACACCGCCGAAAGCCATATCATGCATAAGGGCGAGGCCAAGCTGGGCGACCGTTTGACGGGTTCGGTGCAGGTTTTGGCCGCCGATGAAAAGCGGTTGCATATCTTTGTTCGTATCCAGAAAGACGGGGCAGATGTGGCGACGATCGAGCAGATGTTGCTGCATGTCGATATGAAAGCAGGGCGTACGGTGGCGGCACCTGCGGCGATCTTGGACCGCTTGATGCCTGTGGCCAAGGCCCATGCAGTGCTGCCCCGTGATGCCAGCGTTGGGCGGTTTACTGGCCAGCGCAAATGAGCCGCGTTCTGATAACGGCAGGGGGGGCAGGCATTGGGCTGGTGATGGCGCAGGCCTTTGCCGCCACCGGCGCGCAGGTTTGGGTGACGGATGTTGACGCCGCCGCGATTGCCGCCTTGCCCGCTACCTTGCGCGGCAGCACCGTTAGCGTGGCGGATGAGGCGGGCATGGCCGCGCTGATGGCCGAGGTACAGGCCGAGTGGGGTGGGCTGGATGTGGTTTGCGTGAACGCAGGCGTCAAAGGCCCTACATCGGCCATTGTTGATACCGATCTGGACGCGTGGCGTGACTGTTTGGCGGTGTGCCTCGATGGTGCCTTTCTAACGGTCAAGCATGCGGCGCCATTGATGCAGCAGGGCGGCGCGATGATCTTTACCTCATCGACGGCGGGGCTGTACGGGTTCCCGTATCGCAGCCCCTATGCTGCGGCGAAATGGGCCATCATCGGGCTTATGAAAACCGCCGCGATGGAACTGGGCCCCAAGGGCATTCGCTGCAATGCCATCGCCCCCGGCTCGGTCGAAGGGCCGCGCATTGACCGCGTGTTTGCCGCCGAGGCCGAGGCCAAGGGTATGACCCCGCAGGCGGTCGCGGCAGGCTATGCCGCAGGTACTGCGCTGGGCTGTCTGGTCACTGCACAAGACGTGGCCGATATGGCAGTATTTCTGGCCAGCGCCCCGCGTATCGCGGGCCAGGTCATCGCCGTTGACGGCTTTACCATTAACCCTGATCCAAAGGTGTAACCGATGCATTTTGGCATGACTGACGAACAACGCATGATCGTTGACACCACCCGCGCCTTTGTCGAGGCCGAGATTTACCCGCATGAGGCGTTGGTCGAACGCACCGGCCACCTGCCGATGGAAATTATCCGCGAGGTGCAGGCCAAAGCGATCAGCGCCGGCCTTTACGCCGCGAACATGCCCGAGGAGGTGGGCGGTGCGGGGCTCGATACGCTGTCTTGGCTGTTGTATGAGCGCGAGCTGGGGCGGGCAAACTATGCCTTGCATTGGACCTGCGTGGCGCGGCCGTCGAATATCTTGCTGGCCGGTACCGAAGAACAGCGCGAACGCTATCTGCATCCCTGTATTCGTGGCGAAAAATGGGATTGTCTGGCAATGACCGAGCCGGGGGCTGGGTCTGACCTGCGCGGCATGAAGGCGAGCGCGCGGCAGGATGGCGATGACTGGGTGCTGAACGGCACCAAGCATTTCATCAGCCACGCCGACATTGCCGATTTCGCAATCGTGTTTATGGCCACAGGCGAGGAAGACACGCCGCGCGGTAAGAAAAAACTGATTACTGCGTTTTTTGTCGATAAAGGCACGCCGGGCTATTCGGTCCGCGATGGCTATCGCAACGTATCACACCGTGGCTATACCAATGCGGTGCTGGAATTTGACAATTGCCGTCTGCCAGCGGCGCAGGTGCTGGGCGAGGTGCACAAAGGTTTTGACGTGGCAAATACATGGCTGGGCGCCACCCGCCTGCAAGTCGCCGCAACCTGCCTTGGCCGCGCCGACCGTGCCTTGGGCCACGCCATCCAATACGCCGCCGAGCGCGAGCAATTCGGCCAGCAAATTGGCAAGTTCCAAGGCGTTTCTTTCAAGCTCGCCGACATGGCGATGGAGTTGAAAGCCGCTGAACTGCTGACATGGGACGCCGCATGGCGGTTTGATCAAGGCAACGTGACCGAGGCTGACATGTCTATGGCCAAGCTGAAAGCCAGCGAGGTGTTGGCCATGGTCGCGGATGAGGCGATCCAGATCCATGGTGGTATGGGCTTGATGGATGACCTGCCTTTGGAGCGCATCTGGCGGGATGCGCGGGTAGAGCGGATCTGGGAAGGCACCTCCGAGATCCAGCGTCACATTATCAGCCGCCAACTTTTACGGGCGCATGGTGGGTGAAACAAAGCGGGGGCTGTCTGCCCCCCTTCGCCTGACGGCGAATTCCCCCCGAGGATATTTTCAGATAGATGAATAACGGATTGTTAACTATGAGCCTGCATAATGATCTAGCGGTACAGGCGGGGACGCCGATGACCGCGATAGGTGATGTTTCTCTGTCTCCTTGGCTGGAGACAGAGCGACCTCTTTCCCCCATCATCTATCCAAAAATATCCCGGGGAACCTCGGTTGGCTTGCCAAGCGAGGTGGGGCAGCGCCCCGCTTTTGCGCTGGTTGCCGAGGGGGGCGCATGGTGATGCTGTCTCGCTTGTTGCGGCCGCGCTCTATTGCCGTGCTGGGGTCTGTTTGGGCCGAGAACGTTATTTTACAATGCCGTAAGATGGGGTTTGAAGGGGATGTTTGGCCGGTTCATCCGAATAAACAGTCTATTGGTGGAGTTCCTGCATTTCCTTCTCTCGAGGCTTTGCCCGCCGCACCCGATGCCACGTTCATCGGCGTAAATCGGCACGCGACGGTTGAGGTCGTGCGTAGCCTGTCCGCGATTAACGCGGGTGGCGCAATCTGTTTTGCATCGGGTTGGACCGAGGCGGGCGAGGCGGGCTTGCAAGCCGAGTTGGTGCAGGCCGCAGGCGACATGCCTATTCTCGGGCCTAATTGCTATGGCGTTATAAATTACCTTGATGGGGCGTTGCTTTGGCCCGATCAACACGGTGGCCGCAGGGTGGAACGGGGCGTGGCGCTGCTGTCGCAATCTTCGAATATCGTGATCAACCTGACCATGCAGGCGCGTGGCTTGCCTGTGGCCTATGTGGCCTGTTTGGGCAATGCGGCGCAGGTGGGCCTGGCCGATCTGGCGGCTGCACTTCTGGCGGATGATAGGGTTACCGCGCTTGGCCTTTATGTCGAAGGTATTGATGATGCGCCGGGTTTTGCAGCGGTGGCCGAGGCGGCACGCATTGCCGGCAAAGGTATTGTTTGCCTGAAGTCTGGCAAGACCGAGGCCTCGCGGATGGCGGCGGCCTCGCATACGGCGGCGCTGGCGGGGGGCGGGGCCGCGTCTTCGGCATTCCTGCGCCAGGCGGGCGTGGCTGAGGCCGCGACTTTGCCTGAGCTTTTGGAAACGCTCAAGATTTTCCATGTCCACGGGCCGCAGCTCGGGCGGCGCTTGTGCTCTTTGTCCTGTTCGGGCGGCGAGGCGGGTCTGGTTGCGGATCTGGCGGCGCCTTTCGGTATTTCGTTTGATCCGCCGACCACGGAACAGCGCACGCGCCTTGGTGAAATCCTCGGGCCGATTGTGTCGATCAATAACCCGTTGGATTATCATACCTTTATTTGGGGTGACGGGCCGCGCACCACGGATGTGTTTGCGACAATGCTGGCGGGGTATGACGCGGGGGTGTTTATCATTGACCCGCCGCGCCCTGACCTATGCGATCCTGCCTCGTTCGAGCCTGCTTTGCTTGCGATTGAAGAAGCTGCCAAGCGCACCGGTAAGCCGGCCTTCCCTGTCGCCTCCTTGCCAGAAAATTTTGATGAGGATCGCGCGATAGCGATGATGGCGCGCGGTACTGTGCCGCTGATGGGGCTTGAATCTGCCCTTGGGGCCTTGGTCGCGGCGCAAACGCCGCCGGGTCTGGCGGGGTGGCGGCCCTTGCCGTCGCGCAAGCCGACCCGACTTGCTTTGATGGACGAAGCTTCGGCAAAGGCGCTTTTGGCCGGAACAGGGGTTGGAGTGCCGCGCGGGGTGTCTGCGCCGGATTTGCAGACGCTCGACGTCGCAGCCCGCCAACTTGCAGCGCCGCTCGCGCTAAAGGGCTTGGGTTTTGCGCATAAATCCGAAAACGGCGCTGTGCGTCTTGGGTTGCCGAGCCTGCAGGGGCAGGCGCCAATGCCCGGCGCTACGGGTTATCTGGCCGAAGAAATGGTGACGGGGGTAGTGGCCGAGCTGCTGATCGGCATTCGGCGCGATCCGGTCTATGGTGTGACGCTGACGCTTGGCTTTGGTGGTGTTACGGCAGAGCTCTTGGGTGATACGGTTACCTTGATTTGCCCTGTTACCCCCGCTGAAATCGACACCGGTTTGCGCCAGTTGCGGTTATGGCCGCTGCTGGATGGCTATCGCGGTCGCGCGCGTGCCGATGTTTCAGCTGTGGTTGACGTTGCCATGCGCTTGCAAAACCTGATGCAAGACGAGACGTTGGAAGAAATAGAGATCAACCCGCTGATGGTGCGCGAACAAGGTGCCGTCGCGGCGGATGCAGTAATTTGGAAGGAAGCGCTATGATGCAAATGCGAACCGATGGCCCGATTTTGACGCGCTCTGAAGGGGCCATTCTAGAGGTCACCTTGTCGCGTGGCAAAGCCAATGCGATTGATCTGGTGACCAGCCGGGTAATGGGCGAGGTGTTTCGCGATTTTCGCGATGATGATGCTTTGCGGGTCTGCATCCTGCGCGCTGCGGGCGAAAAATTCTTTTGCCCGGGGTGGGACCTGAAAGCCGCGGCTGAGGGTGATGCAGTCGATGGCGATTACGGCATTGGCGGCTTTGGCGGCTTGCAGGAATTGCCGCATTTGAACAAGCCGGTAATCGCTGCTGTGAACGGGATTTGCTGTGGTGGCGGGTTAGAACTGGCGCTGTCTTGCGATCTGATCCTGGCCGCCGAGACCGCAAGTTTTGCGCTGCCGGAAATCCGGTCGGGAACGGTGGCCGACGCGGCCTCGATCAAGCTGCCCAAACGCATTCCTTACCATGTCGCGATGGATCTTTTGCTGACGGGCCGTTGGTTTGATGCCGATGAGGCGCAGCGCTGGGGGCTGATAAAAGCAATTCATCCGCAGGCAGATTTGTTGGCCAAGGCGTGGGATCTGGCACGCTTGCTCGAATCCGGTCCGCCTTTGGTTTATGCCGCGATCAAGGAAGTGGTGCGTGAGGCCGAGGATATGCGTTTCCAGGACGCGTTGAACCGTATCACCAAACGGCAGTTTGCGACAGTTGACAGGCTCTATTCATCCGAGGATCAGTTAGAGGGGGCAAAGGCCTTTGCCGAAAAGCGTGATCCGGTTTGGAAAGGTCGTTAAGGCGGGGCCAGGTCTTTCGCCCAACACACTGGCCCGTACCGGCAGTCATTGCGCTTTATGCAAAAGGTGGCAGGTATTTGGGCCAAGATGAAATGGAGAGCCAGGATGAAATGGAGCGAGTTTGCATAATTACACAAGTTGCGTGATTTGGACGGGCAACACCGGTGAGGGGACCGCGCATTACAAAGCCTATGCCCGCACTTGGGATATTGCCGTGCCGGGCAAGCCGCCCGTGCATTGTTCAAATGATCCGCTTTTGGGTGGCGATCCGGCCAAAATGAACCCCGAGGATCTGCTTCTCTCGGCGCTCTCGGCCTGTCACATGCTGTGGTATTTGCACTATGCCGCAGAGTCGGGGATCGTTGTGACGCGGTACGAAGACACGCCGATTGGTGTGGGCGAAGTCGGGCGCGGTGGCGCGGGGCGGTTTGTTTCGGCCGAGTTGCGGCCGGTGATCTGGGTGGCGCTTGGGGCAGATATGGCTGAGGCAGAGGCCATCCATCATCGCATCCATGAGGTCTGTTTTATTGCGAGATCGGTAAATTTTCCTGTGACCTATGCGCCGCGATTTGAAATTGACGCATAAGCGAAACTCGACATTTTCGGTCGCTAAGGGCTAAGGCATGGCCGTGTTGGGCCGATAAGGTGGCCTCCAAACAAAGGGGCATCTTGTGGCTGATATTGATTTCTTGATTGTAGGCGCGGGCTCGTCCGGTTCGGTGCTGGCAGAGCGGCTGAGCGCGAATGGCAAGCATAAGGTTTTGGTGTTAGAGGCTGGTGGCACGGATGCGCGGTTTTTTGTGCATATGCCGCTGGGTTATGGCAAGCTGTTCTATGACAAGGCGGTGAATTGGGCCTATGAGACCGATGCCGACCCAGGGCTTGGCGGGAACCACGATTACTGGCCTCGTGGCAAGATTTTGGGGGGCTCTTCGTCAATCAACGCGATGGTCTGGATCAGGGGGCATCGGGCTGATTATGACGAATGGGGCGCAGTTGGGGGCGCGAACTGGGGCTGGGATGCCACCTTGGCCGCTTACCGCGCCATTGAGGATAATGAGGCCGGCGCAGACACATGGCGCGGGCAGGGCGGCCCGCTGTTCATTTCGGCGAATAAGGATGGATTGCACCCCTTGGTACGCAATTATCTGGACGCCTGTGCCGCGGCGGGTCTGGCCGAGACCCCCGATTTCAACGGTGCGCAGCAAGAAGGCGCCGGTGTCTATCAGATGACAATCAAGGACGGGCGGCGCAATTCAACTGCCCGCGCGTTTTTGCGGCCCGCCCGCAAGCGCCCGAACCTGGAGGTGCGGACGCATTCGCATGTAACCCGCGTGGTGTTCGAAGACCGCCGCGCGGTGGGGGTCGAGGTGATGCGGGGCGGAGTGCGTGAGGTGATCCGTGCGCGCGAGGTTATTCTGGCCGGTGGTGCGATCAACTCGCCGCAGCTTTTGCAGCTATCGGGGATTGGCCCTGCCGAGGTTTTGTCGGGTTTGGGCCTGCCGGTCTTGCAGGATAATCCCCATGTCGGCGGTAATTTGAACGACCATCAGGGCATCAACTATACCTATCGCATGACTGTGCCGACTTATAATGACCTGTTGCGCCCTTGGTGGGGCAAGTTGCGGGTCGGGTTGGAATATCTGCTGACGCGGCGCGGCGTGCTGTCGAAAAGTATCAACCATGCGGGCGGCTTTTTCCGAACCTCACCAGAGCTGTCGCGCCCGAATATGCAGCTTTATATGCAGGCGTTTTCAACCTTGGTGCCCAAGGTGGGCGAGCGGCCTTTGCTGACGCCGGACCCGTTTTCAGGGCTGTCGATTGGCCTGTCGAATTGTCGGCCCACCTCGCGCGGGTGGTTGAAAATTCGCACCTCTGATCCGTTTGCGGCGCCGCAGATCGTGGGCAATGCGTTTTCGACCGATCAGGATGTGGCTGAAATGTTGGCTGCGGTGAAATTCGTCCGCAAAATTGCGGCGCAAGGCCCGATGGCCGATGTGATTGCCGAAGAGTTGCGGCCGGGGCCTGCGGTGATGTCGGACGAGGATTTGATTGCCGATTTCAGGGTGCGGTCTGGCACGGTTTATCATCCATCCTGTACCTGCCGGATGGGGGATGTGGTCGATGAAAATCTGCGCGTCAAAGGGGTTGAGGGGCTGCGGGTTTGTGATGCCTCGGCTTTTCCGAACCTGATCGCGGGCAACACGAATGCGCCGGCGATTCTGATGGGTTGGAAAGGCGCCGAGGTGATTTTGGCCGATCAGGGGCGGTGAAAGCGGTTGTTATGTGGGCTTTGGTCGCCGCTTTCGTACGCGCGCGGACATATATGTAACGCATTGAAAAGATGTGGTAATGATGTTTTCGTTAACCTGATCTTTACCACCGTTTCGCGCAATTGCGGGACAAAGTCGCACCCTGCTGGCGCTGGCTGATCTGGGGCAAAGCGTATTCGGCAAAAATAGGTTATGCTGCCCCTTTCAGACAGGAGGAAGAGACATGGCAACCAGTTTTCGCATGATCCCCGAGACCAAGACCTTTGAATTCACCGTGTCGGGCAAGGTGACGATGGAGGATTTTAACGCGCTTTCCGGCCCGTTAGAGGATTTTGCCGAAGAGCATGACAAGATCAAGCTGCTAGAGATTATCGAGGATTTTCAGGGCTTTGACCCGATGATGATGTGGCAGGGGATGAAGTTTGACTTCAAAATCATTCCCCATATCAGCCATTGTGCCGTGGTGTCGGATATGGGCTGGATCAGCCCGCTGACCAAGGCGGCAGGGGCGTTTATGGCAACCAAGCTGCGCACCTTTGATCTGGAAGAACTGGATGCAGCGCGCGCTTGGTTGGCCGAGGCGTAACGGGAGCCCCGAATTTTCGACGAAAACTCGGGGGGCGGTTATTCGCCGCGGGGAAAGCGTTTGCTTTCCTCGAGGATGTTCAGGTCCATATGGTTGCGCATATAGCGCTCGGATGCCTTTTGCAGCGGTTGGTAATCCCACGGGAAATAACCGCCCTGACGCAGCGCCTCATAGACCACCCAGCGGCGGGCCTGACTTTCGCGCACAGCCGCGTCAAAGGCGTGCAGATCCCATCGTGCCTCGGATTTCGCGCGCAGGGTTTGCAGGGTGGCCGAATGGGCAGGGTTATCGGCAAGGTTGTGGCGTTCCAGCGGGTCGGATTCAATGTCGAACAACTGGTCGGGGTCGGCAAGGCAGCGGGTGTATTTCCACTTGCCATAGCGCAGCATGACCAAAGGGGTGATTGAGCCTTCGGCGGCATATTCGATTGCCACGGGGCTGGTGCGCTCGGTTCCTTTGGCCAGTGGCAGCAGGCTTTCACCATCGGTCCAAGGCATGACCGCCGACATATCAATGCCCGCCAGATCGCAGAGTGTTGGCGTGACGTCGATTGAGGAAACGGGGGTCGTTTCCAGATGCGGATCAAGGCCGGGTGCGCAGATCATCAGGGGCACGCGGGCCGAGCCTTCAAAAAAGTTCATTTTGAACCAGAGCCCGCGGTCGCCCAGCATATCGCCATGGTCCGAAACAAAGACGATGATTGCCTCTTGGCGGGTGTCTTCGAGCACCTGCAAAATCTCGCCGATCTTGTCGTCGATATAAGAGATGTTGGCGTAATAGCCTTGGCGGGCGCGGCGGATGTGGGTGGGGGTGATGTCGAATTTGTCGCTGTCGCAGGCGTCGATCAGGCGTTTGGAATGGGGGTCCTGATCGGCATAGTCGATAGGGCTTACCGCGTCCAGATGGGCGCAATCATTGTACAAATCCCAATATTTGCGGCGCGCGACATAGGGGTCATGCGGGTGGGTAAAGCTGACGGTCAGGCACCACGGGCGCGCGGCTGCATCGTCGGATGAGCGTGACAGGTCATACAGTTTTTGCGTGGCTTGATGTGCTATGTCATCATCATATTCCAGCTGGTTCGAGATTTCGGCCACGCCGGCACCTGTGACCGAGCCGAGGTTGTGATACCACCAGTCGATGCGTTCACCCGGTTTGCGGTAATCGGGGGTCCAGCCAAAGTCGGCGGGGTAGATATCGGTGGTCAGGCGGTGTTCAAACCCGTGCATCTGGTCGGGGCCGACAAAGTGCATTTTGCCCGACAGCGTGCATTCATAGCCTTTGCTGCGCAAGTGATGCGTGAAGCAGGGAATATCTGACTGAAACTCGGCCGCGTTGTCATAGACGCGGGTGCGTGAGGGCAGTTGGCCGGACATGAAGCTGGCCCGACCGGGGGCGCAGAGTGGCGAGCCGGTATAGGCATTGGCAAAGCGCACCGATTTTGCGGCCAGCTTTTTCAGGTTGGGGGCATGCAGCCAGTCGGCGGGGCCATCGGGAAACAGGGTGCCGTTCAGCTGATCTACCATCAGGATAAGAATGTTTGGTTTGGTCATCATGGGCCCTTATTGCTGCTTGCCTTTGCGGCGGTCTGCGCCTTTGATGGGCGCAAAGGCAAGGGTGGTCTGTTCTTTTTGCGACCTGTTTTAGGGGGCAAAGACAGATAGGTATTTTTGCCAAGATGAAATTGGGAGCAGGCGATGCAGGTGGTAACAGAGTTTCCGTTCGAGGTGATGGAAGAGGCAGATGTGGGCATAGTGATGCCCGATGGCTGCCGCTTGTCGGCACGGATTTGGCGGGCCAAGGGGGCGGGGGCGGTGCCTGCGATTTTGGAATATATCCCGTACCGCAAGCGCGATGGTACTTTGGCGCGGGATGAGAGGATGCACCCTTATTTTGCCGGCCATGGCTATGCCGCTGTGCGCGTGGATATGCGCGGGAATGGCGATAGCCAGGGGTTGATGGCGGATGAATACACCGCGCAGGAGTTGCAAGATGCCTGTGATGTGATTGCCTGGCTTGCCGCGCAGGAGTGGTGCAACGGGTCTGTGGGCATGATGGGCAAAAGCTGGGGCGGGTTTAACTGTTTGCAGACCGCCTTTTTGCAGCCGCCTGCGCTAAAGGCCGTGGTGACGGTATGTTCGACGACCGACCGGTTTGCGGATGATATTCATTTCAAGGGCGGCTGCCTGTTGGGCGAAAATCTGGGCTGGGGCGGCGTGATGCTGTCCTATTCCTCGCGCCCTGCGGACCCGGCTTTGCGGCCTGACTGGCGGGCGGATTGGTTGGCGCGGTTAGAGGCCGAGCCGTTTTTGGCGCCGCGCTGGGCCAGCCATCAGGCGCGGGACGGCTATTGGAAACACGGGTCGATCTGCGAGGATTACAGCCGGATGCAGGTGCCGGTGCTGAGTTTCAGCGGTTGGGCGGACAATTACATGAACACTTCGGCGCATTTGGTGCGCAATGTGGCAGGGGCCAAGGCGATTGTCGGCCCTTGGGTGCATCAATACCCGCATCAGGCCGTGCCTGGGCCTGCGATTGGTTTTCTGGATGAGGCGCTGCGCTGGTGGGACCGGTGGCTAAAGGGCGTGGAAAACGGGGCCGAGGATGGCCCCGCCTATCGCGCCTATATGCTGGACAGTGCGCCGCCTGACGCCAGTGCCGCCTATCGTGCGGGCGCATGGGTGGCCGAGGATGCGCTGCCGTCGGCCCGTGTGACTGACCGGCAGATCCCTTTGACCGCAGGCGGCGTTTTGGGCGGGGCAGGGGGCGCGTTGGCGCAAGCGGTATGCACGCCGCCGCAGCTTGGGCTGATGGCGGGCGAGTTTTTCCCGATGGGGTTGAACGCCGAGATGCCGGGCGATCAGGCGCAGGACGACGCGCTATCGGTGTGTTTTGACGGGCCGGTGCTGGACGCGCCTTTGCCGATGCTGGGGGCGGCGCGGTTGCGGTTGCGGCTGCGCAGTGACAAGCCCCGCGCCTTTATCGTGGCGCGGCTGTGCGATGTCGCCCCCAACGGGCAATCGGTGCGGATAGCGCATGGCATGTTGAACCTGTGCCACCGCGACAGCATGGAGGCCCCCAGCCAACTGACGCCGGGCGAGGATGTCGCGGTGGAACTGGTGCTGGACGATATGGCCTATCGGGTGGCAGCGGGGCACCATTTGCGGCTTGCGCTGTCAACGACCTATTGGCCGTTTTTATGCCCCAGCCCCGAGGCCGCGACCCTGACTCTGCTGGAGGGAGACCTGAGCCTGCCCATCCATCGCGGCGTTGCGGCGGGTGAATGGGTGCCGCCGCCGGCACGGGCCGCGCGGGCATGGAATCACCTGGCCCATACCTCTGCCCATTCGGCGCGCCGGACAGAGACAGACTTGCTGACCGGCAAACTGGCTTTGGTGGTAGAGGACCGATCGGGACGTGTGGAAAATCTGGATCACGGTCTGATCACCGAAGAAATTTTTGCCGAACGGTTTGAAATTGACCCCGCAAACCCCGGCGATTCCCTTGCCCGAAATGACTGGACGCAATGCCTGTCGCGCGGGGATTGGCAGGTGCGAACGCAGACCCATGCCGAAATGCGCACCACCGCCGATGCCTTGCAATTTTACGCGAAATTGCAAGCATGGGAGGGCGAAACACTTGTTTTTGAACGCGAGTTTTCACAAGATGTGTCACGTGAATTTGTGTAAATTCGGGAGGCTAGGGTGGTAACTTGGCGTTTGATGCGCCAAGATAGCGCTATCAGGCCCGTGATGGGCCGCGACATTGGGGGTGGCAGGCGTTGCGACACCGGACCTGCCGCGCCGGATTTGACTGGATGGACAAAAAATTACAGGGCCGAATCAAAAGAACTTGTTGCCGGAACCGTTTTTACCGAGTTTATTGACTCAACAGACAACAAAAACAGCTAATGCTGACCAGGGAGATACGAATGAAAGACGACCTAGCAAAATTGATCGATCAAATTGACGCCGCACGCCTGAGCCGCCGTGGCTTTATGGGCGGTGTCGCCGCGGTCGGTGCGCTGGCTACGATGCGTGCACCGGCTTTTGCGGCCGATCCGAACAAAGGCGGCACCCTGAAATTGGGATTGGGTGGCGGCGAGACGACCGACACGATGGACCCAGGTCTGTCCGACAGCCCGGTACCATTCTCGGTTGGGCGTCAGTGGGGCGATACCATTGTCAACGTGACACCCGGTGGCGAAATTGAAATGCGTCTGGCCGAGTCGATGTCTTCGGATCCAGAGGGCAAGGTTTGGACGTTCAACATCCGTCAGGGTGTAAAGTTCCATGACGGGTCGGATATGACGGTGGATGACGTGGTTGCCACGTTCAAGCGCCACTCGGATGAAAATTCGAAATCGGGTGCTTTGGGCATTATGAAAGGCATTGCCGACATCAAGGCCGACGGCAACGCTGTTGTGTTTACCCTGACCGATGGCAACGCCGACTTGCCGTATCTGCTGTCGGATTATCACCTGATCGTGCAGCCAAAAGGCGGCGTGGATAACCCGAACGCAGCTATCGGTACCGGCCCCTACAAGGTGGTTTCGGTAGATCCGGGCGTGCGCTATGCCTTTGAAAAGAACGCTGATGACTGGGATACAACCCGCGGCCATTATGATGCTGTGGAAATTCTGGTAATCAACGATGCGACTGCCCGTACCAGCGCCTTGCAGTCGGGCCAGGTGCATATGATCAACCGCATCGACCCCAAAGTTGCCAAATTGCTGGCCCGCGCGCCGGGGGTTGAGGTAAAGAACGTGTCGGGCCGTGGTCACTATGTGTTCATCATGCACACAGACACTGCACCGTTCGACAATAACGATCTGCGTCTGGCGTTGAAGTTTGCAATCAACCGCGTTGAAATGGTTGACAAAATCCTTGACGGCTATGGCGGTGTTGGCAACGACACGCCGATCAACGCAGCCTATCCGTTGTTCAGTCAGGCTGCACCGCAGCGCGTTTATGACATTGAAAAAGCCAAAGAGCATTACGCCGCTTCCGGCCATGATGGCAGCCCGATTGAATTGATCGTTGCTGACACCGCCTTCCCGGGTGCTGTTGATGCTGCTGCATTGTTCCAGCAATCGGCCGAGGCTGCGGGCATTCCGCTGGTAATCAAACGCGTGCCGGATGATGGCTATTGGTCGGATGTCTGGAACGTCAAACCGTTCTGCGCGTCTTATTGGGGTGGCCGTCCGGTCCAAGACCAGATGTGGTCGACGGCCTATCTGTCAACCGCTGACTGGAACGACACCAAGTTCAAGCGCGAAGATGTGGATGCGTTGATCCTGCAGGCACGGTCGGAAACCGATGTGGCAGTGCGTACGGAACTCTATGGCAAGATCTATAAAATCGTGAACGAAGAGGGTGGCGTGATTTGCCCGATGTTCAACGATTTCATCGACGCACATTCCGATAAGGTCGCGGGTTGGATTGAAAACCCGAACTATGAAATGTCGGGCGGTTTTGCCTCTTCGACAACATGGTTCGCGTGATCGGACGATGCATCCGGTAATCAAATTGGTCGCCCAGCGCTTAGCGCTGGGCCTCCTGCTGCTGTTCGCGGCTTCGGTGCTGATCTTTATCGGCACCCAGATTTTGCCCGGCGATGTGGCCCAAAGCATTCTGGGCCAATCCGCAACCCCGCAATCCCTTGCCAATTTACGCGCCGAGCTTGGCCTCGATGTGCCGGCCCCTGTGCGCTATTTCAACTGGCTGGCAGGTATCATGCATGGCGACCTTGGCAAAGCGTTGACCAATGGTCAGGATATTGCGACTGCCATGGGCAAACGCCTCGGCAATACGCTGTTTTTGGCCAGCTGTGCCGCCGTTATCGCGGTGCCCGCCGCAATTTTGCTGGGCTTGATCGCGGTGCGTTACCAAGGCCGCTGGCCAGACCGCGTGATTTCAACCATCACGCTGGCAACGGTTTCTGTGCCGGAATTTCTGTTGGGCTATATCGCCGTTTATTTCCTGTCGGTGCAGCTGCGCTGGTTTCCATCGCTGGCCACGGTTTATGACGGGATGACATTCGGTGAAAAGCTTTATGCCGTGTCGATGCCGGTGCTGGTTTTGGTGCTGGTCGTGCTTGGCCATATGATGCGGATGACCCGCGCCGCCATTCTGAACGTGATGCAATCGGCCTATGTCGAAACGGCCGAGCTGAAGGGTTTGCGCAAGTTCACCATCATCGCCCGCCACGCTTTCCCCAACGCGATTGCGCCTGTGGTCAATGTGGTGATGATCAACCTTGCCTATCTGGTGGTTGGTGTGGTCGTGGTTGAGGTGGTTTTTGTCTATCCCGGCATGGGCCAGTATCTGGTTGACCATGTGTCCAAGCGTGACGTGCCTGTGGTGCAGGCCTGTGGCTTGGTCTTTGCGGCTGTGTATATCGGCCTAAACTTGGTGGCGGATGTGGTTTCCATCCTTGCCAACCCGCGTTTGAGGCATCCGAAATGACCCGTATTCCTTTGGCAGCCCTGATCGGGCTTTTCTTTACCGGCCTCTATTTTGGCGCAGCGGTGTTTGCTGGCTGGATTGCCCCTTATGGCATGGCCGAAATTGTCGGTGACAGCTGGGAGCCTGCTTCGGCAGCGCATTGGCTGGGCACCGATTCCATCGGGCGCGATTTGCTTAGTCGGATGATCTGGGGCGGGCAGACCACGATTTTCGTGGCCGCCGCGGCAACTATGTTGTCCTTTGGCATGGGCTCGATCTTGGGCTTTTTCGCAGCCGTGAAAGGCGGTTGGGTTGACCAGTTGCTTAGCCGCTTGGTGGACTTGATGATGTCGATCCCGTCGCTGATTTCGGCGCTGGTTGTGCTGTCGGTGCTGCCGGTATCGCTGCCTGTGCTGATTATCGTGATGGGCGTGTTGGATAGCACACGTGTGTTCCGCCTTAGCCGCGCTGTGGCTGTCGACATCACTGTGATGGATTATGTCGAGGCGGCCCGCCTGCGCGGCGAAAAGCAGCTTTGGATCATTTTCCGCGAAATCCTGCCCAACGCATTGTCGCCGCTGGTGGCTGAAATGGGCCTGCGGTTTATCTTTGCGGTGCTGTTCATCTCGACTCTGTCTTTCCTTGGGCTTGGCGTGCAACCGCCGCTGGCGGATTGGGGCGGTATCGTGAAAGAAAACAAAGAGGGCATCGTTTACGGCATTTCCGCCGCCTTGATCCCGGCCTTTGCCATCGCCTCGCTTGCCATTTCGGTCAACCTCGTTGCCGATTGGGTGCTGAACCGGACCACCAGTTTGAAAGGGGGCCGAGGATGAGCAGCAGCTTGCTAGAGGTCAGAGACCTGAAAATCGAGGCGACAGCTTATCCACCTGGTGAGGCCCCGCGCGATATTACCATCGTTGAAGGCGTGTCGTTCAAGGTGGAAAAGGGCAAGGTGCTGGGGCTGATCGGCGAATCCGGTGCCGGCAAATCGACTATCGGCCTGTCGTCTATGGCCTACGGCCGTGGCGGTGTGCGCATCACCGGCGGCGAGGTGTTCGTCAATGGCAACGACATACTAAAGGCGGGGCCTGCGGGGCTGCGGGCTTTGCGCGGGCATGAGGTGACGTATGTTGCCCAATCCGCCGCCGCCGCCTTTAACCCCGCGAAAAAGCTGATGGAACAGGTGATTGAAACCACCCTGCACCATGGGCTGATGACACGGGCCGAGGCTGAAGAGCGCGCTGTGTCGCTGTTTGCACGGCTGGGCCTGCCAAAACCCGAAAGCATCGGCAACCGCTATCCGCACCAGGTCTCAGGCGGTCAGTTGCAACGGGTGATGACAGCGATGGCGCTGTGCCCGAAACCCGATCTTGTGGTGTTCGATGAGCCCACAACCGCGCTGGACGTGACGACGCAAATCGAGGTGCTCGCCGCGATCAAAGAGGCGATTGCCGATACTGGCGTTGCGGCCCTTTATATCACGCATGATCTGGCCGTTGTGGCGCAGGTTGCAGACCATATTCTGGTGCTGCAAGGCGGGCAGATGATCGAATACGGCACGATCGACCATATCATCAATTCGCCGTCTGAACCTTATACCCAAGCCTTGGTTTCGGTACGCTCGATCAATCATCACGAAAAATCGGGCGGCGCGCCGGTGCTGTCGGTGCGCGATGTCACTGCGCGGTATCGCGGCACCAAGTTTGACGTGCTGAAAAACATCACGCTGGACCTGCCCGAGGCACAAACCCTTGCAATCGTGGGCGAATCCGGTTCCGGCAAATCCACTTTGGCCCGCGTGATTACCGGGCTGTTGCCGCCATCATCGGGGGAAATCACCTTTGATGGCCGCGTTTTGCCTGCGGATTTTGAGGCAAGAACCCGCGATGATCTGCGCGAGGTGCAGATGATCTATCAGATGGCCGATGTCGCGATGAACCCGCGCCAAACTGTCGGCACGATCATCGGCCGCCCGCTCGAATTCTATTTCGGCCTGCGCGGCGATGCCAAAAAGCAGCGCGTGCAAGAGCTGCTGGATGAAATCGAAATGGGCGAGGGCTATATCCACCGCTATCCGGCCGAGCTTTCAGGCGGGCAAAAACAGCGCGTTTGTATCGCCCGCGCTCTGGCTGCCAAACCCAAGGTCATTATCTGCGACGAGGTGACAAGTGCGCTTGATCCGCTGGTGGCCGATGGCATCTTGAAACTGCTGCTGGATCTGCAAAAGCGCGAAAACGTGGCCTATCTGTTCATCACCCATGATCTCGCGACCGTCCGCGCCATCGCCGATAGTATTGCGGTGATGTACCAAGGCCGCGTCGTGCGCTACGGCGGAAAAACCGAAGTGCTCAGCCCGCCTTTCGACGATTACACCGATCTTTTGCTGTCCTCGGTGCCTGAAATGGAACTGGGTTGGCTGGAACGCACAATCGCAAATCGCAAAATGGCTGCGGCGGGAAATTAATCCCGCCGCTCGCCTCATCATCTATCCTTAAATATCCCCGCCGGAGGCTCTGCCGGTGGGGACTGGACGAGACCGCGTTATGCAAAACAAACTTCTGCTGATCATCCTCGATGGCGTGCCCTATCGCAATTGGCGCCGCTTGTTTGGCAACCTGGAAGGCTGGGTCGCGCAGGGCGAGGCGCAAGTGTGGAAAATGCGGGCGACATTGCCCTCCACCTCGGCGTCTTGTTACGCGACCATCCACACCGGCACCCCGCCACAGGTGCATGGCACTTGGGGGAATGAGGCGGTCAAGCGCCTGACCCAACCGGATATTTTCAGCCAGACCCGTTTGGCTGGCGGCATCACAGGCGCCGTCGCGCACAGCTTTTGGTCCGAGTTTTTCAACCGGTCGCCGTTCGATCCGGTGCGCGATCTGGAATATGACGAACCTGCCAGCCAAACGATCAACCACGGCCGCTTTCACAGCATGTATGGCTATAACCTGATCAATCAGGCGACCCCGGCCGATTATGACCTGTTCGCCACGCTGACCATGCTGACCGAGCGGTTCGGGCTGGATTACGGTATGCTGCATACCTGCACGCTGGACAGCATGGGCCACCGTTTCGGCCACGATTGCCGCGAGATGGACCATGCAGTCTATGCGCTGGATGCCACGCTGGCGCCGTGGATCGACCGCTGGCGCCGTGCGGGTTATGAGGTGATTGTTACCGCCGACCACGGCCAGTCTATGCGGGGCCACCATGGCGGTACGGGCGAGGATCAGCAGGATTTCGCGCTGTATTATTTCGGCCCAGCCAAAGGGCCCAGCCCTGAGGTTTTGCTTGACCAGCTTAGCCTTGCGCCGACCATCCTGTCGCGATTGGGGGCTGAGATCCCGTCCAGCATGAAGGCCCCGGTGTTTTTGCAAGCGTCTGCTTGAGGCAGTGAAGCCCTACGGGCTGCCTCCGGCGGAGGTATTTTTGCCAAGATGAAAGGGCGCGCGCTTAGGCGTCGTCCATTGTCACGACAACCTTGCCGGTTGATTTGCGCGCACGCAGGCACTCTAGCGCCTCATTGGCTTGTGACAGCGGAAAGCGGTGGCTGATATGCGGGCGCAACCCGCCTGCTTTGTACCAGCCGAACAGGGTTTGCATGCTGTTCGCCAGGGTTTGCGGCGCAAATTTCAGATAGCCGCCCCAGTAAAGCCCGATCACGCTCAGGTTTTTCACCAACAACAGATTGGCGGGAATTTGGGGCACATCGCCGCTTGCAAAACCGATCGGAATGAGCCGACCTTCGGGTTTGGTTGCGCGCAGGGCCTCTAGAAACGCGGGGCCGCCAACGGCATCATAAACCACATCCACCCCGCCAAGCGCCTTTAGGGCGCCGCGCAGATCAGGTGCCTCGCTGTCGATCACATGGTCGGCGCCTGCAGCTGCTGCAATGCGCAGTTTATCCGGCCCGCGCGCCGTTGCGATTACCCGCGCGCCCATCCGCTTGCCAATTTCAACCGCCGTCAAGCCCACGCCGCCCGCTGCGCCCATCACCAACAGGGTTTCGCCCGCTTGCAGCCGTGCGCGATGATCCAGCGCAAGATGGCTGGTGCCATAGGCAATCTGAAAGGCAGCCGCTTCGTCAAACCCCATGGTGTCCGGAATTTTGATGCAGGCGTTGGCTGCGAAACAGCCTGACTCGGCCAACCCGCCCTGGCCCGCAAAGACGGCAACCCGGTCTCCAATCTGAAAGCCATCAACCCCGTCGCCCAACGCCTCAATCGTACCTGCCAGTTCCATTCCCAGTGTCACGGGCAGGGTAGGGCGCTCTTGATAAGTACCGGAAATCATCAACAAATCTGCAAAGTTCAACCCGCAGGCCCGAATGCGCAGCCGAACCTGGTGGGGGGCTGGTGTCGCGGGCGCGATGGCACGCAGTTGCAAGGGCTGGCCAATGGTTTCCAAACGAAAAGCGCGCATTTTAGGTTGTTTCCTGCGGTTGGTGTTGCGGAAAGTTACGTTGTTTTAAGAGGTTTCGCCAGAGTATGTGCCTATTGCAATTTACAACTATGGCAAAGGCGTGTTGCATTTTGCAATGCAAAATGAAAAACACGTTAGTGGCGAGTACTTGCAATGCAGAGCATCCGGTGGGAGACTGCCGTGTCAGGGCGAAAAGCCCTGTCCATCCGGATCGAGGGACCTGTCTAAAAGGACAGGTTTTTCAGATTTTTTCTGTGGAGGTAGTTTTGGCACGATTTTTGCTTGTATTGGGGCAATGCGACTTTATAGATGGAGTAATTGATGAAACACCCTGTTGACGCCCATGTCGGCAAGCGTATCCGCCACCGCCGCTGGATGGTGGGAATGACACAGCAGCAGCTTGCCGATAAAGTCGGCATCAAGTTTCAGCAGATCCAGAAATATGAAACCGGCATGAACCGCGTTTCAGCGTCGCGCCTTTGGGATGTGGCCGAAGCGCTTGATGTAACGATCAGCTTTTTCTTTGAAGGTCTTGACGACGCACGCGAAGCACCGCGCGGTGTTGAAGGCGATATGATGGCCGATAAAGAAGCGCTTGAGCTCGTCCGCTCTTATTATGCGATCCCCGAGGCGCAGCGCCGTCGCCTGTTTGATCTGGCCCGCGTTCTGAGTGACGTTGCCTGACCAAAGCTCTGCTTTTTGTTGACCCGCGCTGCACAACGGGCTAGCGCGGGTAGGACGTTTGCGGAGAAAACCATGCTTGCCCAATCTGATATAGACGATATTCGTGCCACCGCGGCCGAGCTTGCCGATGCTGCCCGTATCGCCACGCTGGCACATTTCCGTAAACCGGGTCTGACAGCCGATACCAAGGAAACCACGCATTTTGACCCTGTGACCGTGGCCGACCGCGCCTCGGAACAGGCGATGCGTGCGATCTTGCAGCGCCGCCGCCCGCATGACGGCATTTTGGGCGAGGAATTTGGCACGACCACCGGCAGCTCTGGTCTGACATGGGTGCTTGATCCAATCGACGGAACGCGCGGCTATCTGTCTGGCACGCCCACCTGGGGTGTTCTGATCTCAATCGCAGATGATACCGGCCCGATTTACGGCATCATCGACCAACCCTACATCCAGGAACGGTTTGAGGGCGGGTTTGGTGCAGCAACCGTTACCGGCCCAATGGGGGCAGCCGCGTTGCAATGCCGTGCGCCGCGCCCGTTGTCGCAGGCTATCATGCTGTCAACTTTCCCCGAGGTCGGCACCCCTGACGAAGGCGCTGCCTTTCGCCGTGTTGTGCCAAATGTCCGGCTGGTGCGCTATGGAATGGATTGCTACGGCTATGCGCTGCTTGCGGCAGGTCAGGTTGATCTGGTGATCGAGGCAGGCCTGCAAACCTATGATGTGCAGGCCCCCATCGCAGTGATCGAGGCTGCGGGCGGCATCGTTACCAACTGGCAGGGCCAGCCCGCCCATAACGGCGGCCAAATCCTCGCCGCCGCCAACGCCGATATTCACGCCGCCGCTATGGCCCTATTGAACAGCTAAGCGCCCCGCATTCTCTTTGGCAAAAATATCCTCGCCGAAGGCACCGGTTTTATCAAAAACCGGTTTCGCGCCTGTTCACCAATGCCCGATATTCGGCGCACTTGCCCAAGGTTCGGCGGGCGGCAAGGCATCGCCTGCCTGCAACAGCTCCACCGACACATTGTCAGGGCTGCGCACAAAGGCCATATGCCCGTCACGCGGCGGGCGGTTGATCACAACACCGTTCGCCGCCAAATGGGCACAGGTTTCATAAATATTATCAACACGATAGGCCAGATGGCCGAAATGCCGGCTATCGCTTGGCAAACCCTCATCGCCATCCCAGTTATAGGTCAGTTCGACAGGGCACTCCGGTTGGTCTGGTGGGGCCATGAAGATCAACGAGAACCGGCCCTTTTCGCTGTCCATACGTTTGGTTTCAACCAGCCCAAGCAGCTTGTAAAACGCCATCGAGGCGTCAAGGTCTTTTACGCGAACCATCGTGTGCAGGTATTTCAGTGTCATATGTCTCTCCTAATTCTGCGCCTGACTATAGGCCGATATTCAAGGAATGCGAGCCGAATGCAGGCGATATTTTGCAGCCACTCCCCGTAACCAAGCCCCGCAGCATGTGGCTTCGTTTGCGGCCCTGCGGAGGGTGCCGGGTTGGGTGAACCGATCGCAACGCACATTTACCCCACCCACAGGGCAAAAGGCCGCAGAACAGGTCTTTGCCAAAATTGCACAAATTCCGCCCCCCATTTAATGCCGTTTTT
Organism: Pseudorhodobacter wandonensis; assembly: GCF_001202035.1. Lineage (GTDB taxonomy): Bacteria > Pseudomonadota > Alphaproteobacteria > Rhodobacterales > Rhodobacteraceae > Pseudorhodobacter > Pseudorhodobacter wandonensis. The sequence goes on from NZ_LGHT01000031.1 coordinate 236,123, forward strand.
CAGCAGCTTCCGTCGCGAAACAGATGCAAAACGCGCCACGGCCACTGGGTCTTGCCCCCATACCCCCCAATCTCTTATGCTGCGCCCCAACCCCCCGATGTTCCGGGGCCAACCCCATTTGCACGAGGCCCCGATGCCCCTATCCCCCGACCAAATCGCTGAGATCAATGACCAGCGCAGCACACCAAAACCCACCTTGCGCGCCGTGTCCGAGGGGATGGAAGCGCATCTGTACCATGCGCATGAGGTGCTCGATCACGGGTTCATCCGCGTGATCGATTATATGGGCGATGATGCCGCTATCGTGCAGGCCGCCCGCGTCAGCTATGGTGCTGGAACCAAACATGTTTCCAATGACGAAGGCCTGATCCGCTATCTGATGCGCCACTGGCATTCGACCCCGTTCGAGATGTGCGAAATCAAGCTGCACGTCAAATTGCCGGTCTTTGTCGCCCGCCAATGGATCCGCCACCGCACCGCCAATGTGAACGAATATTCCGCGCGCTACTCGATCTTGGACCGCGAGTTTTATATCCCCGCGCCCGAGCAACTCGCCGCGCAATCGGTGGTCAACAACCAAGGCCGCGGCGCGGTTTTGACGGGGGATGAGGCCGCGCGCGTACTGGAAATGCTGAAACGCGATTCGAACACCGCTTATGACCATTATGAAGAGATGCTGTCCCAAGACGGCCAGCAGGGCCTCGCCCGCGAACTCGCCCGCATGAACCTGCCTGCCAATATCTATACCCAATGGTATTGGAAGGTTGACCTGCACAACCTGTTCCACTTCCTCCGCCTGCGCGCCGACGCCCACGCGCAATACGAAATCCGCGTCTATGCCGACGCGATCTGCAAAGTCGTCGCCGACTGGGTCCCAATCGCCTTTGCGGCCTTTGAGGATTACCGGATGGGCGGCGCAACCCTGAGCGGCAAAGCGATCGATTGCGTGCGCCGGATGCTGAAAGGCGAAGAGGTCACGCAGGAGAATTCCGGCATGAGCAAAGGGGAATGGCGGGAGTTTATGGGAGTGGTTGAAGGGTGAATACTGTGATGGGTGAAAAATTTTCTTCTTGCGATCTGGTTCAGAACGTATCAGTAACTAAATTTAGTTACATGTGAGGTTGGATGAGCAGGTCAGACAAACTCATCGAACGTTTCAAATCGAGACCTTCTGATTTTCAGTGGTCAGAAATGGAAAGAATGCTAAGAGGGTTTGGGTACAGTATGGCAAATGGGTCTGGATCACGGCGCACTTTCTCGGGTGCTGGGCTTCCTAAGATTAAACTTCATGAGCCTCATCCGAACCCAGTGGTCAAACAATATGTGCTTGACCAAGTTAAAGAGCTTTTGGAGAGAGAAGCGCTGATATGAAACATATGCAGTACAAAGGCCAGTTTGGTTCGGCAGAGGTGTCAGTCGAAGATGGGGTGGTGTTTGGGAAATTGCTATTCATTCGTGATCTTATCACCTATGAGTCTGAGTCCCCTAGCGGCTTACAAGCAGCTTTTGAAGCGGCGGTAGACGAGTACCTTGCAGATTGTGTTGAAGAGGGAAGGGAAGCAGATCGTCCGCTCAAGGGACAGTTCAATGTAAGAGTTGCGCCGTCTTTACATCGGAGCCTCGCAATAGCTGCATCGCAATGCGACAAAAGCTTGAACGATTATGTAGAGACAATTCTAAGCTGCCATGAGCATATTGATAGCAATGGAAATGTTAAGCAGAGTAAAGCGGAGATAACCGTTCTACTTCAAGGTTCTAATGAGCCTGCTATATTTATGTCTGCGGTGGGTACTAAGAAACACCTTGGATCTCGCCTCTCAGATGCGCACATTGGTGGGGCAACTGGACAACGTGATACTAGCAAATCGATCTGGAATGTCTCCGCTGTACCGCGGGTGCAATAATGAGCCCTACGTTCAGAGTGTTAGCGTCGGTAATGTGCGACGAGGTTCGCCGTGACATGGACGGAAGCGGGATTATTCTTGGCGCAACTAACAGAGGGCCCGCGCTTGCGAATTGTGAGACTGTACTCCAAAGGCTTGGCTTCTACGTTGAAGGGGTGGCTGTTGATGTCGAGGAAGTTGTATTTCGTCTTCGAAATGTGGACGAGGACACTATCGTTTTCTCTGATACGATGACCTTTCCATATAAGGACGATACTTTGACGGTGCGCCCCGATTTTGACTTTTCTAAAATGGAAGTTAATGTCCAGTTAATGTTAAACTTGCAAAATCTGAAATTTGAAAAGCCAGGCGTTTATCAGCTTGAGTATCAGATTTTGGACCAGCCATGGGTGGAAGTGCGGACTTACTTGTTTCCTCCCCAAGATGAGTTAGAAGCCTAAGACCGCGCGACAAACCCGTGTTTCACCGGATTAATCCAACAATACCGCACGCAGGCCCGAAACTCGGCGTCATTGCGGATATGATGTTCCCAGAATCGTTTTTGCCATATCCCCACCTCACCTTTCCGTAGGTCGGGGTTCACCCCGACTCTGCGAATCCGTTCGCCTCTTGCGCCGTAGGAATTTCGCGCCGGAGTCGGGGTGAACCCCGACCTACGCAGGTGCATACTGAACCGCGCCTTTATCGCGCCCATGCGGGTGGAATAATCGCAATCGCCCCTCGGTAATTGCCACACGCAATGCATATGGTCGGGCAACACCACCCATGCCGCCACGCCAAAGGGCCGCTTGGCGCGGGTGTCGCGCACGGCTGCCCGCAGCGCATCGATATGGGTGACCAGAACATCAGTTCCCCGCGCAGCCAGGGCGACGGTAAAGAACACGGCAGCGCCGGGGATCTGGGGGCGGATATAGCATGACATCCCCGCACCTTGCCGCAACTTGGTTAAGAAGCCGTTGAAATCTGTCAGCTTGCCAATTCTCTACCCATTAACAGGCGGTTAACGGGAAAGCATAAGCCCTTGGGGACGCTTAATAACCGGAAATGTCCGCGCGCGGTCAAACCGGTGAACACGCACCCCCGCTTGCACCCTTCCTCGCACGGGGTTAAACGGGGGAAACGTTGAAAAAGGGGCCGTCATGTCCATCGATATCGATACCGCGCGCAAGGTCGCGAAACTCGCCCGTATTCGGGTGGAAGAGGCGGATTTGCCCGCCCTCGCAACCGAACTTTCCGGAATCCTAGGCTTTATGGAGCAGCTGAATGAGGTGGATGTAGAGGGCATCGAGCCGATGACCTCGGTCACGCCGCAGCGCCTGAAACGCCGCGAAGACGTGGTCACGGATGGCAATATTCAAGAACAGATTTTGAAGAACGCGCCCGACGCGCGGGAAGGCTTTTTCGCAGTGCCGAAGGTGGTAGAATGACACATCTGAACGAACTTACCATCGCGGCCGCCCGTGACGCCCTGCGCGCCGGAGAAACCAGCGCCGTTGATCTGACTATGGCGTGCCTGAGCGCGATCGATGCAGGTGACTGGCTGAACGCTTTTGTCCATAAAACGCCCGAGATTGCGCTGGATATGGCCCGCGCCGCCGATGCCCGTATCAAGGCGGGGAATGCGCCCGATATGTGCGGTATTCCTTTGGGCATTAAGGATTTGTTCTGCACCAAGGGTGTAGAAAGTCAGGCAGCCAGCAACATTTTGAAAGGGTTCAAACCGGAATACGAATCGACTGTGACGACCCAGCTGTTCAACGCAGGGGCGGTGATGCTGGGCAAGCTGAACATGGATGAATTCGCGATGGGCTCGTCGAATGAAACGTCCTGTTATGGCAATGCGATCAACCCGTGGAAGGTTGATGATCGGCAATTGACGCCGGGTGGCTCGTCTGGCGGTTCGGCTGCGGCTGTGGCAGCTGATCTGTGCTTGGCGGCAACGGGTACAGATACAGGCGGCTCTATCCGCCAGCCTGCGGCCTTTACGGGCATTGTCGGGATTAAGCCGACCTATGGCCGTGTCAGCCGTTGGGGCGTGGTGGCCTTTGCCTCGTCATTGGACCAAGCTGGCCCGATGACCAAATCGGTGCGTGATGCGGCGATCATGTTGGGCGCGATGTGCGGCCATGACCCCAAGGATAGCACCAGCGCCGACTTGGCCGTGCCGGATTTTGAGGCGGCTTTGACCGGCGATATTCGCGGCAAGAAAATTGGTATTCCGCGTGAATACCGCATGGATGGCATGCCGGCCGAGATTGCAAAGCTGTGGGATGACGGCGCGGCGATGCTGAAAGATGCGGGCGCGGAAATCGTTGATATTTCCTTGCCGCATACGAAATACGCGCTGCCTGCATACTATGTGATCGCGCCTGCCGAGGCATCTTCGAACCTCGCGCGCTATGACGGGGTGCGCTATGGCCACCGTGCGAACCTGAAAGCCGGTGATGGCATCACCGAAATGTATGAAAAAACCCGCGCCGAAGGCTTTGGCTATGAGGTGCAGCGCCGGATTATGGTCGGCACCTATGTGCTGTCGGCCGGGTTCTATGACGCCTATTACAACCGCGCGCGGCGTGTGCGGGCGTTGATCAAGCGCGACTTTGATAACGTGTTTGCGGCCGGTGTGGATGCGATTTTGACGCCGGCGACCCCGTCTGCGGCCTTTGGCTTGGGCGAAATGGCGAATGCCGATCCGGTGCAGATGTATCTGAACGACGTTTTCACCGTCACTGTGAACCTTGCGGGCCTGCCCGGCATTTCGGTGCCGGTCGGTCAAGATGCGCAAGGCCTGCCTTTGGGGCTGCAACTGATCGGCAAGCCGTGGGATGAGGCAGGTCTGCTGAATCACGCCTATGTGCTGGAACAGGCGGCGGGCTTTGTGGCCAAAGCGGAAAAATGGTGGTAAACGCCAACGTTAAATCACTTGCTGTCGGAGTAGCCTATGCGCTCGCTTAATGTTCTTGCGGCTGTTTTGGCCGTTGCTGCTTGTTCGCCTTCGGTCCCGGATAGCGGGGCCGGGGTCGGGTTTGGCAATTATTCCGATTACGTTCGTCAACGCGATTTGGGCCAAACGACAACTGGCCAGCCCCAAAGTGCAATGCCCAGCCAGCCGGTTTTTTCGACTGACGCTGTTGGTGCGGCGATTGATAATGCCGCGTCGGGTGGCACGCCAACGACGGGCCGTGTGATCGGGCAAAATCCGCCTGCGCCTTACGCTGCAACAGATGCCAACCGTCCGCGCGGCGATGCCCCTGCGGGCATCAAACAAGAATCAGGCGAGATGACCCGCGCGGCAGCCATTTCGGATGAGCAGGATTTCAAGGCTGTTTCCTCCAGAGAAACAATTGCGAGCAACGCCGAGCGTCTGGCCGAGCAGCGCGCGCAATATGAAGTGATCGCGCCCACGGCCTTGCCGCAGCGTGCCGATCAAAACGGCGCCAGCATTGTGCAATTCGCCCTTGCGACATCCCATGCGCCGGGTGTGAAAATGTACAGCCGTGGCGGGTTGTTTGCGCGTGACCCATTGAAAACATGCGCTAAATACGCATCACCGGACCTTGCGCAAGAGGCATTTCTGGCAAAAGGCGGGCCGGAAAAAGATAAAGAGGGTCTCGACCCCGATGGCGACGGTTTTGCCTGCGGCTGGGACCCGCGGCCGTTCCGTAACGCGCTGAAGTAACCAAGCCCATGCCGCTTTCCCCCAATTTTGGCGAGCGGCGGGCCGGTTTGCTGCCCGAATTTATCGTATTGCATTACACGGCGATGGAAAGCTGCCAAGCGGCGGCTGACCGGCTGTGCGACCCTGCGGCCGAGGTTTCGGCCCATTACCTGATTGATTATGACGGGGCGCTTCACGCCTTGGTGCCCGAAACGGCGCGCGCGTGGCATGCGGGGGCAGGGCGGTGGCGGGGCTTGGATGATCTGAACTCTCGCTCTATCGGGATAGAGCTGGCGAATGACGGGTTTGAACCTTTCCCCGAGCCGCAGATGGCCGCGCTTGAAACCCTGCTTGCTGCCATAATGGCACGATGGTCAATTCCGCCGCAGGGGGTGATTGGCCATTCGGATATGGCGCCGGGGCGCAAAACTGACCCTGGTGCGCGCTTTGACTGGCAGCGCTTGGCGCGGGGCGGGCTTTCGGTTTGGCCACAGTTTGACGATGCCGAACCACCCGCATTGCAAGACTTTCGCGATTTCACGCTGGCCATTGGCTATGACCGTGACGCAAGCGATGATGTTGTGTTGCAGGCGTTTCGGCTGCGCTTTCGCCCGATGGCCAAGGGGCCGCTTGATTCGACCGACCTTAAACTTGCACAGGCGCTTGCGAAACGCGTTGACGACAACGCTGGCCAAGCGTAAGCCCGATCTCGCGCGGATGGCTGGATGACCGCGTGTTTGGCGTAGTCCCTTCGGGGAAACCGCCAGATGCGAGGAAAGTCCGGACTCCATGAGGCAAGGGTGCCGGGTAACGCCCGGCTGGGGTAACCCAAGGGAAAGCGCCACAGAGAAGAGAACGCCCTGCATGTCAGGGCAATGGTGAAACGGTGGGGTAAGAGCCCACCGCAGACGTGGCAACACGGATGGCAAGGCAAGCCCCACCCGGAGCAATGCCGAATAGGGGCCTCACGCGGGCAGGTCTGGCAACAGATACCGCCGCAGGGACGCATCAGCCCAGAGGCCCGGGTTGGCAGCTAGATCCCACTGGTAACAGTGGGGCCAGAGGAATGGTCATCGAAGGGGCGAAAGCCCTGGAACAAAATCCGGCTTATAGGCTATCCGCGCAATTCCGCTATATCAGGACTAATTTGGCCCCGTGCGCCGCAGCGCAGGCAAGGTATGAACAGCCCCTGACCGCAGGCTTTGACGGGGTTTCGGCTGCCGCCAAAATCTGTAAAGAAAAGATCAAAGAAAACTGGGAATATCGCGTTGACTCGGCGCCGTGTTATGGGCATAAGCGCGGCTCATAAGGATTTCGCGGGGAAAGTCTGTTTCCCTCGCACGCAGGAGAGATGACTATGGCGAAGCCGGCGACAATCAAGATCCGCCTGAACTCGACGGCGGGCACCGGGCACTTTTACGTGACCAAAAAGAACGCCCGCACCATGACCGAAAAGATGGTTGTACGTAAGTATGACCCGGTTAAGCGTGAGCATGTTGAGTATAAGGAAGGCAAGATCAAGTAAGATCTGCCGAACCCTAACTAAGACGAGGCCGTGCCATTTGGTGCGGCTTTTGTCATTTCTGGCCGCGTCTTTGGGGGGCACGATGCGACGGATCATGATCGTTGGGCAACCGGGGGCGGGAAAGTCGACCCTGGCCCGCGCCTTGGCTGCCAAGACGGGATTGCCTGTCGTCCATATTGACCACATCCATTGGCAAGCGGGCTGGGTTGAACGACCACGCGATGAAAAGACCCGTCTGTGCAATATCGCCGAGGCAGGCGATAGGTGGATTTTTGAGGGCGGGCATTCGGCAACCTGGCCAAATCGCCTTGCACGGGCCGATATGCTGATCTGGCTGGATGTGCCGGTCTGGCGCCGCCTGGGCAGGGTGGCGCGCCGCACTGTAGCGCTGCATGGCCGCAGCCGCCCTGACCTGCCTGCAGGCTGCGCAGAGGGCTTTCACCGTGAGATGCTGCCGTTCTGGCGCTTTATCTGGCGCACACGGCACACGGAGCGCAGCGGCATTCGACGCCTTTGGGATAGCGCCCCCGCAGATAAACACCGCGTATATCTGTGCAGCAATTTTCAGATCAGGCAGTTTCTGCAAAGCGACCTGCCCAAATGAAAAGGGCCGCCCTAAGGCGACCCTTTAACGTCTAGGCTGTTAACCGTTCACTCGCGGTTGCCAAGGAACGACAGCAAGAACATGAACATGTTGATGAAGTCGAGGTACAGGCGCAGCGCGCCCATGATAGCCGACTTGCCCAACCACTCGCTGTCGCCATGCTGGGCGTGCGCGATATACTCGTTCTTGATCGACTGGGTGTCATAGGCGGTCAGACCAGCAAAGATCAGCACGCCGATGGTCGAGATGGCGAATGCCAGTGCCGAAGACGCGAGGAAGATGTTGACAACCATCGCCACCAACAGCCCGATCAGGCCCATCATCAAGAACGTGCCCATGCCGGACAGGTTCTTTTTGGTGGTGTAACCGTAGAGCGACAGACCCGCAAAGGCGATCGAGGTGATCAGGAAGGTCTGCGCGATCGAAGCCCCGGTATAGACGAGGAAAATCGACGACAGCGACACGCCCATCAACGCGGCATAGACATAAAAGAACAGCTGTGCTGCGCTAGTGGACAGGCGGTTGATCACGGCGCCAAAGGCAAAAACCATGACAAGCGGTGCAAACATCACCACCCACTTCAGCGGCGACAGATAGATTGCTTGGCCAAGGCTGGTCAGCATCGTGCCATTGCCCATCTGCACCGTTGCCAGTGCTGGGTCGGTCGTCGTAGCAAGACCCGCAATCGCCCAAGCTGCAGCGCCCGTCAGCAACATGCCAACCGACATCAGCCCGTAAACTTTGTTCATGTGGGCGCGAAGCCCGACATCGATCTGCGCGCTACGGGTGCCTGCGCCGACCGAATTGATGGTTTGATACTCAGCCATAAAAGCCTCCGTTAGAATTCAGGATTGGCCCTGCACAGAATGCAAATCCAATTATTTAATGATATTGGGGGCTGGGGCTGCAATATCAAGTGTTCAGTACGGCAAAAGGTCAATTTAGGCATAAGTTTTTGCGCACAAAGGCAAGGCCTTGGCTATTTTAGACCAACCAATGCTTTGGCACATCCCACAGCTTGCGCCGGCTTTCGCTTTCGGCCTCGGCCGGGGTCAGGCCGATATCGCGCAGCAGTTCGGGGCTGAGCAGCCCGAGTGAGCGGCGTTGACGCCGCAGACCAAGCGCAAGGCGCAGCGCTTTCCAATAGCGCTGGCCCCAAAACATATGCGGGCGTACCGGGGGGCAAGCCTCATGTGTTGAAATCTGTGCCATGATACATTCCTATTCATGATTTTTTTTAGGGTGGTCCATTCCAGTCATTGATTTATGCCGCAGGCCGACGCATCATGGAAATGAATGATTGTTGGCCATAACCGCACGGATATTGATATGTCGCGAAATCTTGAAACTGCTGCCCTGCGTGCCGTCCTAGCTGTGGCCGACACAGGCGGCGTGACCCGTGCGGCAGGGCTGCTTAGCCTTACGCAATCGGCGGTTTCCATGCAGATCCGTCGGCTTGAAGAGGCGCTGGGGGTGCAGTTGTTCATCCGTGCCGCGCGCAAGATGGAGCCGTCACCCGAGGGCGAAAAACTGATTTCCTATGCGCGCCGGATCATGGTGCTGAATGATGAATTGCTGATGCGCCTTTCCCCTGAAAGCTTTGACGCCGAGCTGCGGCTGGGGGTGCCTTATGATATCGTTGCGCCGCAGATTCCGAATATTCTGCGCGACCTGTCGATCGGCTTCCCGAAAATGCGAATCAATCTGGTGTCGTCTTACAGCCGTACCCTGAAACAAGACTTTCAGGCGGGCGAGTTTGATATGATTCTGACAACCGAATTTCCACCGCCCGAAGGCGTGGAGGTTCTGGCAAAACGCCGCCTTGTCTGGATAGGGTCGGCCGATCAGCGCGCTGTTGCAAGCCGCCCGCTGCGCCTTGCGTTCAAGGAAACATGCCTTTTCCGCCCGGTCGCCCATGCCGCCTTGGATGCGGCCGGAATTGCGTGGGAAAATGCATTTGATGGCGATAGCGAAACCGTGGTCGAGGCAACCGTCGCCGCGGGTCTTGGCCTGTCGGTGCGGATCGAAGGCCTGGTGGCGCAGGGCGGTTGTGTCGCAATCGGCCCCGAGGCAGGGCTGCCCGAACTCGGCCACTCCTGCATTTGTCTTTATGACAACGGACAAGCCAAAGGCGCATTGGCCGATGCCTTGCGTGCGGCCCTGCGGTCAAGTTACGGCGCGGCGGACTAGGGCTGCTTTGGCTGGTCGGCCAAACAGCCGTTTCATCGGCCTATTTGTCGATTCGCGCGCCCATGATCGAAATTGCTTCTTGATACACGCTCGCCGCGTTCCATTCCTTTATCACGGCATAGTTGGGCTGGCCTTTTTGATAGCCTTGGCCGGGCCGCCAGCCCTTTTGGCGCAGATAGTTGGCGGTTGACGCCAGCGCGTCGACACGGTTATTCAAATCCACCCGCCCGTTGCCATCGCCGTCTACCCCGTATTTCAGCGCATTCCCGGGCAAAAACTGCGTGTGCCCCCATTCGCCATGTTTCGCCCCCACCGATTGCGACGTGATCGACCCGCGATCGACGAGCATTAGCGCGGCCATCATGTGGGGGCGAAAGAAATCGGACCGGCGGCAATCATAGGTAAGGGTTGAAATCGCCGAAACGATATTGGTGCCGCCCATATAGCCGCCAAAGGCCGTTTCCATACCGTGAATGGCAATCAGTACCCCTGCAGGAACGCCATACTGGCGCTCTAGCGCGGCATAAAGCGCGGCATTTTTCGCCTTTTGCCCGCGGCCCTGTTTCACAATCGTATCCGCGCCACGCACCTGCATGAACTTGTCGATCGTGTATTTAAAGCTTTTCTGATTGCGGTCCGCTGAAATGGTTTCGCGCGAATAGCTGCTGGCCTGTAGCGCGGCAAGACCCTTGGCACCGACCCCTTGTGCGGCAGCTTCGGCGGCAATCTCAGCTTTCCACGCCTCATATCCCCCGGCCGAATTTGAACAAGATGCCGCGAAAGCAGCGCTGCTTGCGCCAGAAATCAACAACGCCAATAACACAGGTTTCCAAATCGACATCTTTGCACTCCTCAATCAAACCCGGCCGAGTTTAAGGTTAACCCGCAGCCTTGCAAGGGTTTGATTTGAACGGCTTACGCTTTGCTCATAATCTTGCCGGAATTGGCAGGGTAGGGCGCGCCACTACAACAGCCGCACATGCAGGTTAATGGCAATCGCAATCAATACCAGCCCACCAAACCAGGCCATCCCCAAGCGGGCAGCCCGATTGTCGTTGACGGTTTTGGCCAGCGCGCCGCCCATATAGGCCACGCAAACATCTGAAGGCACTGCCGTCAGCGGCACCAAGGCCCCCAGAAACAACAGCTGAAAATGTACGCTGCCAATGCCTTCCTTGACAAAGGGCGGCAAAAACAGCGCAAAGAACAGAACGGTTTTCGGATTCAACAGCTCGACCAGAATGCCTTGCCGGACGATTGCCGCAAAAGACTTTGGCACCACCTGATGCGCCAACAGTGTCATACTGGCACTGGCTTGCGCCCCCCGTATCATCCCGATGCCCAACCAGATCAGATAGGCCGAACCGACATAGCGCAAGGCCACAACCATCCAGCCAAACTGCGCAAAAACCGCAGCCAGCCCCAGAGCCGTGGCGAGGGCGAGGATAACCCCGCCCAAAGCCAACCCGATGGCCGAGGCCAGGCCCGCCGCACGGTTTTGCCCCACCGTATGCGACAAAACATACAGCATCGAAGGCCCCGGCGTTGCGCTTAATGCAAAGCCCGCGAACATAACGGCCAAAATCGTACTTACTTCGGGCATGGATTAATGTGTACTCCGGCTTAATCGGTGCTCAAACGGGTTGTTGTTTGGCACGGCTGTATTGCGCTTTGGGTCGCGCAAATAGGGAAAGTCGCGGATCAGCATCCGCTCTAGATGCGCGCCGGCCAGAAATGGCTCGTAATTGGGCGTTTGCCCGGCAGGCACCAGCTGCGCAAAGGGTTTGATAACCGTGTCATGGTTTGCGGCAACAAAATAGGGCATCGAAAACCGCTCGGGCGCAAGGTTCACCACACGGTGCGGCGTTGATCGCAGCAGGCCATTGCTCCACGCCTCCAGCATATCCCCGATGTTGACGACAAAAACGGCAGGATCTACCGGCACATCGATCCACCGATCCTCGCGTGTCATCACTTGCAGGCCCTGATTGCGCGTGTGCAGCAGGGTCAGGCATTCGTAATCCGTATGCGCGCCCATATTCACCGATTTATGGTCGGCCAGCGCTGTCTGGCGCACGTAATGCAGCAAACGCAGCTGCGAAATCGGTTTGCTCATCTGGTCGGTCATCGCGCCGCACGGCAAACCGAGATGCAGTTCAAGCGCAGAGCAAACCAGCCGCCCCAGCGCCGAAATCCTGGCATAGTATTGTGCCACGGTGCTTTGAAAACCGGGCAGGTCGGGCCAGACATTTGGCCCCAGAACCCGGTTTCCGGCAAGGTAATCCGGGTCATCGCGCGGCAGATCCAGCCCCATGTCAAAAGCTTCATAGCTGCGATTTGCCTCATCCGGATAATCGCCCTTTTCGGTAAAGGGCACATATCCGCGATGGTTCGAGCTATTGCCGATATAGTACCTTTGCTTGGCTGCCAGTGGCTGCGCGAAAAACTCTGCGGCGGCCTCATAGGTCGCTTCAATCATCTCTAGCGGAATGCCGTGATCGCAGATCCGGAAAAAGCCGAAATGGCGCGCTGCGCGGCCAATTCTATCGGCCACAACCTGCATTTTTGCAGGGTCCCCCGACCATAAATCCGCTACAGAAATAAGCGGCAGACGGTCCAGATCGTCAATGTCACGATGCAATAAATATGTCACTTCAAGTTCCCCCTTTTGGTGTGACATGACGCTATCGATTCATAGTTAACAAATCATTTGCGCTACCGGCGATCGCGGGGAAGTACAGATGAATCGTGGTGCCAAACCCGACATCAGATTCGACCGATACCCCGCCGCCGCTTTGCTGCATGAACCCCATAACCATCGATAACCCCAAGCCTTTTCCGGCCCCTTCCGGTTTGGTTGTGTAAAATGGGTCGAAAATCTGTGGCAGGTTTTGCGCCGGAATCCCTTGGCCGAAATCTTTTACGCTAACGCGCACATACGGCCCTTGCGCCAGCTTGCAACCCAGCTTGTCAGAATCGGCCCAGTTGTACCTGATATTCTGCGTCGAAATAATCGGCCGCTCGCCTTTGGGTGCGGCATCGCGTGCGTTGCAAATCAGGTTGTAAATGGCTTCTTCTGCCAGTTTCGGGTCGGCCTTTACGCTCCAAAGGTCGGGTGCCAAATCTATGTCGAGCCAACCATTCAACAGCTGTTTGCTGCGGTCGCAGGCCGCCGTCACCAGCAGGTTCAAATCTACAACTTTCGGCTCTAGCCTGGTGCGCTGTGCAAAGGCTAACATATCGCGGATCAGCTTGGCCCCTTGCGCCGCCGCAGCTTGCGCTTCGCCAAAGCATTCCTTTGCAGCAGGGCTGACGATCTCGGCTTCGATCAGCTCGAAGTTGCCAGAGATCACTGTCAGCAAGTTGTTGAAATCATGCGCAAAGCGTCCGGTAAGGCGGCCGACCGTCTCCAGCTTGCGGGCGGTGAACAGCTCGGCCTCCAACGCTTTGCGGCTTACGGTTTCAGTGTGCAAACTGGCATGGGCCTGCACCAAAGTATGGTATTGCTGGGTTGATCGCGCCACTTCGGCCAAAAGCTCAAGCTTGGCGCTGGTCATTGCGGCGATAGTCGTCAAAACCTCCAGCTCGGCTTCGCCAAAGGCACCGGGCCGCGGGTGTTCGCTGTCAATTACGCCCACCACACGACCGCGAATGATCAAAGGCACGCAAATCTCAGATCGGGCGGGCTGCGTATCCGGAATGTAATTCTGATTCTTTAACAGATCGTCAACGACAACCGGCTGCTTGTTCTGCGCAACTTGCCCCGTAATCCCTTCGCCAAACGGTATTTTCAGCGGGTTCACAATGCTGCGCCCATAGGGGTTTTTTTCGCCCAAAGCCGCGACCTGGGTAAGCACCGTCTGGTTGTCGTCAGCCTGATAGATCACGCAATCGACAAAGTTCAAATGCCCCACAACTTTTTTCGCCACATACCAAAACAAGTCGTCAATGTTCGGTATTGCAATCAGATCAATGGCAAAGGCGTTCAGTGTGCGCAAAGCTGCGGCTTCATGGATATGGTTTTCGGTATCGCGCCCGTCTGCCGATTGCATTGAAACGTCTTCCTTTTCCGCAACGCTTTGCAGGAACCCTAACCAATACTCCCGCATTGAGATAGCCCAAAATAATCGCGCAACCACAAGTTAACCAAAACGCATCGAGGGCGTGGAATCCGTTGGCCGTGCAAAACGACGGCATCGCAAGAGGCTAGCCAATGCCGAGACATTCTGGCGAAATTTATGTATTTTTTGGGGGTACAGTGGCAGTCCGTAGGGGAGTCGAACCCCTCTTCTCAGGTTGAAAACCTGATGTCCTAACCGATAGACGAACGGACCGCGCTTTCTGTGAGGCGGTTTTTAGTCAGACGTGCCGAGAGGCGCAAGGGGTAAAATTCATCTTTTTTAAAAAAACTTTTTTGCCGCCTATCGGCCACCTTTACACCCTCGCGGCATCCTCCAAACGCAGCTGCACTTTGCTGCGTCCGCCAAAGCTGTTGATCTCCAGCCGCCCTGCCAAATGGAAACGCGCCGCGCCGGGGTTTTCCAGCATCGGCCCCAGTGGCCCGTCAAAGGCGCCAAAGGCGATGCCGTCAATCTTGGCGCCCATGCCGTCACCAAAGCTGATGCGTAAATGGCTATCGCCCACACGCCGCCCCGTAACCTGTTGGTCGGCAAAGGCAAAACGAGGCGCGGGCGAGCCTGCCCCAAACGGCCCCGCCGCTTCGATCTGCTCGATAAACGCTGGTGTGGCCGCCGAAGGCATCAGCAGCCCCTCCAGCCGCAAATCTGCAGGGCCCCCCAAACCGGCGCCCTGCCGCGCCAACAACTCGGCCAAACGTGCCATCGCGGCAGGTATCTGCGCCTCCTCTACTGTCAGCCCTGCTGCCATCTTATGCCCGCCACCGCGCAACAGCAGCCCCTCGGCGGCGACGCGGTGAATCGCGGCCCCAAGGTCTACCCCCGCAATAGACCGGCCCGAGCCTTTTCCAATACCATCCTCAACCCCGATCACCACCGCAGGCCGCCCCGTGGCCTCTTTCAGCCGTGCCGCCACAATGCCAACCACGCCGGGGTGCCAGCCCGCACCGGCCGCCCAAACCAGCGGCCCGTCAAGGCCCCGTTCCTCGGCCTGCGCCAGTGCCGCTGCCCGCACAGCGGCCTCGATATCGCGCCGCTCGGAGTTCAGCATGTCCAACCGCTCGGCCAGTGCTGCCGCCTCGGACGCATCTTCGCAGGCCAAAAGGCGCGCGCCCAGATCGGCCGCGCCAATCCGCCCGCCGGCATTGACACGCGGCCCCAGCAAAAACCCCAAAGCATAGGTGTTGGGGGCCTGATCCATCCGCGCCACATCGGCCAGCGCACGCAGGCCAATCCTGTCACGCCGTGCCATCACCTTTAGCCCTTGTCGCACTAGCGCCCGGTTCACCCCGATCAGCGGCGCAACATCGGCCACAGTGGCCAGCGCCACAAGGTCCAGCATCGCCATCAGGTCCGGCCCGGTCACGCCTTCGCCACGCAACTGCCGGTTCGCCTCGACCAACATCAAAAACACCACCGAGGCCGCACAAAGATGCGCAAGATCGCCGCTTTCATCCTGCCGGTTCGGGTTTACCACGGCCAATGCCGCAGGCAGATCCTCACCGCCCAAGTGGTGGTCAAGCACCACCACATCCGCACCCCGCGCGGCGGCAATCGGCTCATGGCTCAACGTCCCGCAATCGACACAGACAATCAAATCATGGTCGCGCGCCAATGCCTCCATCGCGGGCACATTGGGGCCATAGCCCTCGTCAATCCGGTCGGGAATATACAGCGTGGCGCGGTGCCCCATCGCCCGCAACCACACAATCAACAAAGCGGCAGACGCGCCCCCGTCCACATCATAATCTGCAAAAACCGCGATTCGTTGCCGTGCCTTTACGGCGGCCATAAACCGCTTGGTCGCGCGATCCATATCTTTCAAGGTCAACGGGTCCGGCAACAAATCCCGCAGGGCAGGGGCCATATAGCTCTCAACCGCATCCGGGCTAACCCCGCGCCGCACCAGCGTCACGCAGAGCGCTTGCGGCAAATGCGTGACCTGCGCCATCGCCTCGGCCAGCCGCTGTTCTTCGCTATCCGGCCCAACCCAACGCCGCCCTGTGGCCGAGGCCTCAACCCCCAAAAACGCGCGCTCTGCCATGCCAATCCCCAAACCTGCAATTTCATCTTGGCTTAAATACCTAAAAACCCGCGCCAATGACAGGCGCGGGCTTCAAAGAATACGACAAATCCAAGGGCAGTTTACTTTACTGGGCTGCGATAGGTCATCCGCCGCACCGATCCGGTCTTTGACCGCATCAACAGGGTCTCGGTCGTCACCCAACCCGGCTCACGCTTGATGCCCGCCAGGATCGAGCCGCTGGTCACGCCGGTTGCGGCAAAAATCACGTCTGCCGTCACCATTTCATCACGCGTATAAACGCGGTTCAAATCGGTGATGCCAGCCTTGGCTGCGCGGCCCCGCTCATCATCATTGCGAAACAACAAGCGGCCATAGATTTGCCCACCCATGCATTTCAACGCCGAGGCCGCAAGCACCCCTTCAGGCGCGCCACCAGACCCCATATACATATCAATACCGGTCACATCCGCTTCGGCGCAGTGGATAACCCCCGCTACATCCCCATCGGTAATCAAGCGGATGGCCGCGCCGGTGCTGCGGATTTCAGCAATGATCTCTTCATGGCGCGGACGCTCCAACACGCAAACGGTGATGTTTTCCGGCCCGCATCCTTTGGCCTTGGCCAGCGCATGCACGCGCTCGGCAGGCGTCATATCCAGCGTGACAGTATCTACGGCATAGCCCGGCCCGATGGCCAGTTTGTCCATATATACGTCTGGTGCGTGCAACAACGTGCCGCGCGGTGCCATCGCAATCACGGTCAGCGCGTTAGGCATGTCTTTGGCGGTCAGCGTCGTGCCTTCCAACGGGTCCAGCGCAATATCCACCGCAGGGCCGCTGCCTGTGCCCACTTCTTCGCCGATAAACAGCATCGGTGCTTCGTCGCGCTCGCCTTCACCGATCACCACCACACCGGCAATATCCAGCAGGTTCAGCTGGTCGCGCATCGCGTTCACTGCCGCTTGATCCGCCGCCTTTTCATCGCCGCGCCCTACCAGCTTGGCCGAGGCCAAAGCCGCAGCTTCAGACACGCGGGCCAACCCCAGCGACAATAAGCGATCGTGAAATTCCAAAGCGTCGGACATGCGACTTCCTTTTCCAAATAAGGGCAAAAAACTAGGAATGTCGTAGCGCGTTCACTAGGGGCAGGACAAGCATGTTAGCGCCGGACATTTGCCGCTAAATCACTGTTTGGTGCAGAAATCTAACGCTAAATCGGCCTTTGCACCCGCAACAGCATCTGCAACAACACGCCAATCATTAGACCGTTCAGCAAATGCCAAAGAAAATGGCTGCCAATGGCAAAGCTCGGGCAAATCGCGATATCAATCGTCCGAAACACCAGTGACAGACAAAATACCCCCGTCGCCGCCCAGACCCACGGCCACATCGGGTGGCGCCGCCGTTGGCTAAGCAGTGAAAACACCAGCAAGGCCAGCAGCGCCGGCGCATATTGCTCGGACCCGTTCAGAACGCCGGGCGGGCCGCTTTCGCCTTCACCACTCGCCAGCATCACAATGATAACCACCGCCGCCACTGCTGCGGCAATCACCCCGATCCGCCTTGGCCTTACCCCACCAATCCGCTGCATCGCCACCAGCACAAAGGCCGCGACAAAGCTCCATATCGGGATTGTATCGGCATATTCCGACCAAGTGTTCGCAAAGGTGTGAAACAGAAATGAGCCAACACCAATCAGCGCCGCCATCCCGATCAGCGCCCAAACAACGCCATCCGCACCGCGTCGGCGCGCCTCAACCGCAGCCCAAAGGGCCGCGGCAATAAAGGAAAGATTGCTTAGCGCATTAAAGGGTTCGGCCCAAAACCCGGGCCCCGGCCGCTCGCAGTAAATATCAACCGCGGCGAACCAGTCCACTCAGACCTCTTCGATCCGCAAGGCCACCGGATCGCCCAGAACAACCCCGGTCTTTGACATCCGCGCCAACGCGTCATTCACATCGTCGCGTGTGGCCTTATGCGTCACAATCAACACCGGCGCTTGCGCATCGGTATGATCATATTGCCGCATCCGGTGAATTGAGATTCCGGCATCGCCCAAGGCCGTCGCCACTTTGGCCAGCGCACCCGGCTTGTCGACCAGCATCATCCGCAGATACCACGCCGAAGCCGATGTAACGGCCGCAGCCACAGGCACCGCCAACTGTGTGGCAGGCATGCCAAAGGTCGGCATCCGCATACCGCGCGCAATATCCATTACGTCGCCCATCACAGCGCTTGCGGTCGGCCCCATACCGGCACCGGCCCCGCGCATCACCACTTGGCCCACCGAATCGCCTTCCAGCACCACCATATTTGTGCCGCCCGAAAGCTGCCCCAATGGGCTGCTGACCGGCACCAAACACGGCGTCATCCGCTGCTCAAGCCCGCGCCCTGTAACCTGCGCCACCCCCAGCAATTTGATCCGGTAGCCCAGATCGGCAGCGTGGCGGATATCGTTGATCATAATCGCACCGATTCCCTCCAACTCGACCGAGTCAAAGGCAACACGGGTGCCAAACGCAATCGCAGCCAGCAGCGAAAGCTTGTGCCCCGCGTCAATCCCGCCGACGTCCAAATTCGGGTCGGCCTCCAGATAGCCCAATTGCCGCGCTTCTTCGAAAACCTGCGCATAGGGCAGGCCCGCATCTTCCATCCGCGTCAGAATATAGTTGCAGGTGCCATTCATCACGCCCATCACACGGCGCATCCCGTTGGCAGCCAACCCCTCGGTCAGCGCCTTGATCACCGGAATGCCACCCGCCACAGCCGCCTCAAAGCGGATAACCCGCCCCGCCGCCTCGGCCGAGAGCGCCAGCCCATGCCCGTGATGCGCCAGCAAGGCCTTGTTGGCCGTCACCACATCTTTGCCTGCCGCAATCGCGGCTACGGTCGCATCACGCGCAGGGCCTTCATGGCCGCCCATCACCTCAACAAACACATCGACATCATCGCGCTGCGCCAAGGCTACAGGGTCCACTTCCCAGGCATAGCCGGATAGGTCCGCATCGCGGTTCTTTGTACGATCACGGGCAGAAACGGCAGTAATAACCACTTCGCGCCCGGCGCGGGCGGCAAGCAGATCGGCATGTTTTTGCACAATCTGCACCACACCAATCCCCACCGTCCCAAGACCGGCCAAACCTAAACGCAAAGGGGCTGCCATATCATTCTCCATCAGCAGGGGGGTAAATCTTGTGACCTGTTAGCCTGTCACGCGCGGGCTTGCAACATCGCGGGGCTGCGCATGTCGCCTAAGCCGCCGCCAATTCCACGGTCAATTCTTATTGGCAAATTTCGTCGGATAGTCCGCCAACGCCGCCGCCAACCGCGCCCGCGTCTCGGGGCTGTGCACGGGCCCCAGCATCGCCGCGGCCCGTACCCGCAACCCTGCCGCACGCGCCGCCAGCGCATCGCGTGCCTCGGCTGTGGCGCGTCCGGGCACGGCTTGCGCAGTCAATCCCTCTATCGGCACCAGCTGCGGCGCAGACAAAGGCCCGGATTCTTCGGAAAACGCCGCCTGTGCACTATCCACCTCGGGAAAGCTTGCACAGCCTGGCAACAGGGCCAACAGCGAAAATGTAACCAAGGCGCGCAGCATTGCAATCTTTCACACAAGCAAGGGTCCGCCAAGCATACTGCCCAGCATGGCTCGGGGCAAGCGCTCCTGCCTGCGATTTCATCTTGGCTCAAATACCTAAATCCTGCCCGTACCGCACGAACCTACCTTTGACTCAAACAGACCATCCGCTACACACAGCCCATGGCTCGCAAAATCGGCTCCTCTGCAGATATCACCGGCCCGCGCATCCGCAGCGCGGCTTTGGGGCTGTTTGCCCGCCACGGCTTCGCTGCCGTCTCCATGCGCCAGATCGCAGCTGCAGTCGGCGTGCAGGCCGGGGCGCTCTATCTTTACACGCCCGATAAACAGGCCCTGCTGTTCGACCTGATGCACGACCATATGACCAGCCTGCTTGCCGCCTTTGCCGCCCTGCCGGCCCAGGCCACACCACAAGCCCGGCTTGATCAATTCGCCCGCTTTCACATCGGCTATCACCTTGACCGCCCCGAGGCCGTTTTCATCGCCTATATGGAACTGCGCGCCCTGACGCCTGAAAATTTCACCGCGATCGAGGCGCTGCGCCACGAATATGAAGACCATCTGCAAAGCATCCTGACACAAGGCGCGGCTTCGGGGGCGTTTTTGCTGCCCGATGCCAAAATGGCCACGCTGGCCCTGATTGCGATGCTGACAGGGGTTACCAACTGGTACCGCCCCGATGGCAGGCTGTCGCGTGAAGATGTGCAAAGCCTTTACGCCGAAATGGCCCTGCGCTCGGTTGGCGCAGCCCCAAGCGATGCGCGCGAAATCTAAACCACGTTAAACGCTTGGGGGTGTTGCCCGCCGCGTTTGCGCCTATATTGCGTGCATACCTCAACGCCATTTCTGGCGCGCAATACTGTAAACCGTATGACAAACAATGCGTTGCAAAACCATCCGCACGCGCCTCAACCTAGGGAGACTGCGATGATCCTATATGGAATCTCTACCTGCGACACCTGCAAAAAAGCCCTCAAAGCCCTAGAGGCCGCAGGCCACAGCCCTCAATTCCACGACGTCCGGGCCAACCCGTTGTCCGAGGCGGAAATTCTGGAATTCGTCACCGACTTTGGTGGCGCAATAATAAACCAGAAATCCACCACATGGCGCGGCGCGTCTGATTGGCTCAAAGCGTCAGAGCCGGATGAGCAGCTAAAACAGCAACCCACCCTGATGAAGCGCCCTGTCATTCGCAGCGACCAAGGCCTGACCTTGGGCTGGGATGAGGCCGTTCAGGCCAAATATCTCTGACCACAACCCGTCGGCGTACCCGGCCCGCCCAAAGCGGGCCGCCGCAGGCCAAGCAAGCCGTCAGAGAAGCCGCAAATCGCCGGCCGATTCTTTGCCGTCGCGGCCAGATTGCATCTCATAGCCAATTTTCTGATTGTCGCTCAGCCCGGTCAAGCCGGCGCGCTCGACGGCTGAAATATGGACAAAAATGTCTTTTCCGCCGTTATCGGGTGCAATGAAACCATAGCCTTTAGTGCTGTTAAACCACTTTACGGTGCCGGTAGGCATGCCGCGTCTCCTTCTTCGATTCCCCCGCCAGCGACATGCCGCGGGACTGCGAGATCCGTGCTTTCCCAAGTGCCCGCTGCCCTAAGGTCAGGCTTTGGTTGGGAAACCTCCGATCACAGTTAAAATCATGCCGAATCGTAGAAGAAAATCAAGATGCTTGTGCAAGACCGGCAATCCTGCGCTGCAACAGCCTGTCCAAAGACAGCAAGCCGCCGCCTTTTAGAACCAGAATGCTTAACAACAACGCCCATAACAGCCGCTGATCCCAAATCAACGCACCCGAGGCCCGATCAAAAA
This sequence comes from Pseudorhodobacter wandonensis, assembly GCF_001202035.1. Classification (GTDB taxonomy): domain Bacteria; phylum Pseudomonadota; class Alphaproteobacteria; order Rhodobacterales; family Rhodobacteraceae; genus Pseudorhodobacter; species Pseudorhodobacter wandonensis. Next base: position 257,579 of record NZ_LGHT01000031.1, read on the forward strand.
CCGCGCCCAATGTGTCGCCCGAAACCCCGTGCCCATAGACATCAACGATGCTTTGCACCGTAACAAATCCGATCATCCCCAAGGCCGCAAGTCGCGTGAACAGCCCGATCACAATCAGCAATGGCAGCAGAAATTCGGCCAGCGTTCCCGCCACAACGACCAGATAGTGAAGGGCCCCGAACCGGCTGAAATCATAGCCAAAGGCCTCGGTTGCCTGCGGAAAGATCTGGATATAGGCGCCGTCGGTTGGCATCAAAAAACCGGTCAACCCCGGCCCGATTTTGGTACTGGCCGAGGCCCAAAAATAAAACAATAGCACCGCAGCAAAAACCAGACGTGCAAGCAGTGGCAGCAGCAAGGTGCCAAGTTCGTCCAGCGCGGCTGCAACATGATTATATTTTGTAATCAAGGTGTTCATCCGCAATCCTCATCCAATCCGGTTATCGCGCCGCCCTGTATCAGCAGGCCAAGCAGCGCCGTTATGTCAAAATTTTCCCCCGCCTGTTCAAGCGCTTGTCCAACTGTAGTTCCGGCGTGTAGGGCCGCTATGACATCCGCCCCCTGTGGCGGCAAAAGATGTGGCACGGCGTCAAAACCGGGGCGCAGAACCAGCGCCGATTCAGGTCGCATTTGGGGCGCCGCGCCGCCACTGGTATTGGCCTGCCAGATCGACCAAACCGGATACTTTGACGCAACCCAGCGCAGGGCCGGTGCCAGATGCAGTCGCGCCGCCATGAATCGTTCCGGCGCCAAGGCAGCCAAAGTTTCGGCCGCAATCGGGGCAGCATCGGCTGCATGATAGGCTTCGCGCAGCGCAAATTCGAGCCGCGCCACGTCGGGCAAATAGGGCAGATTCGCAAGCGGCGGGAAATCTGCCAAAAAATTAGGCATCTCAGCGCCGTAGAACATCATCAGCCGCGACTTCGGCGGATGCTGACGCAAAAACGCGCCCGCAAGCGCCTTGAAATAGGTTTCGCCCAGCAGCTTTTGCAACACGGGAAAGCCTTGCTCCAAGGCCTCGATCAAACTGCCCGCGACATTATTGCGATAGACCGAAAAGCGCCGCCCCGCAGGGCGCCCCTCCGCATCTATCAGCCCTGTCGGCACAGCCAGATCGGGGTCGAGCAGGGCTTGGGTGAACGCCGATTCCTTCATGCCGCAGGCACCAGAATGCGGGCGGCCCGCGCTGCCTCGGCCGCCAAAACAGGCCAGTCGGGGACATCATTGTCCCATTCGATCAGCGTCGGCAGCGGCCCCGCGCGGCCAATCAGCCCGGCATATAACTGCCAAACCGGATCGACCACCTCGCAGCCGTGGCTATCAATCAGCAAGGGCGCGCCATGGTCATCCATATCGGCAAAATGCCCGCCAAGATGCACCTCTCCGACCAATTCAACAGGAAAATCAGCCAGATACGCCTCGGCATCAAAATCCAGATTGGTGGCCGAGACATAGACATTATTCACATCAAGCAGCAGCCCGCAGCCGGTGCGCGTGGCCACTTCGCGCAAGAACTCAACCTCGGCCAGATCGGCATCCTGAAATGCCAGATACGAGGACGGATTCTCCAGCAGCATGCGCCTTCCCAACACCTCTTGCACGCGGTCGATATGATCGGCCACCCGTGCCACCGTGGCCGCCGTATAGGGCAGGGGCAACAGATCATTCAGAAACGTGTCATCATGGCTGGACCATGCCAGATGTTCGGAAAAGCTCGCCGGTTTCAGCCAGTCGCACAAATGCTTCAACCGCGCCAGATGGCCCTCATCCAAGCCACCTTCGCCGCCGATCGAAAGCCCGACACCATGCACCGAAATGGCAAAACGTTCGGCCAGATGCCGCAACTGCGCCAAAGGCCTGCCGCCATCGCCCATATAGTTTTCGGCGTGAATTTCCAGCCACTCTACCGGTGCCGGATTTTCCAGAATATCTTTGAAATGCTGGGGCTTATAGCCAACGCCGGGCCGGGCGGGCAAATGCTGTGCGGCGGAATCGAACATGCTCGCTCCTTTTGCAAAGAAAAGGGCCCCCCGCCGCATCGGGCAGGGGGCCGGTGGTGGTTAGCCAGCCATGTCGCGCTCAAGCGGCTCAAGGCTGCCCATGCGGCCTTCGGGCAGTTCCATCGTGGTGCATGTGCCGGTTGGAACCAGCGACCAGGCGTTGCCCTGATAGTCAACTTTCGACGTGCCTGCGCAGGTGGTGCCAGGACCGGCCGCGCAATCATTCTTGCCAGCCAAAGCGACGCCAAAGCATTTTTCCTTGGCATCCTGTGCCGCAGCAGGCATCGCCGCTGCCGACAACGCCGCCGCCAATGCGCCAGCAACAACCAGTGTTTTTGAATTGATAGACATTTTCTTCTCCCCTTGGGCAATTTCGTTTCATCGCAGTGTCGCGATACAGTAACCCTAGCCTGCCGCCGCAATCACAGACCAATAACAGCCGCGTGTCCAACGCGGGCGTGACCTATTGTAACATAGCGGGGCATCTGGCGCAGGGGGAAAAGGCCATAAAAAAAGCACCGGAACCCCGGCGCTTTTCTCTGTTTTTCAACGGTTTGGTTATTTCAGGTCAGGGGCCGTTGCCTCATCCGCCAAAATCCGGGTAATCGCATCAAGGCTTTCCGAAATGGTTTTTGTTTCACCCAGGCGGCGCACGGAAACCGTTTTTTCTTCGACCTCACGCATACCGACGGCCAAGATCACCGGCACTTTACCAACCGAATGCTCACGGATCTTATAGTTGATCTTCTCATTCCGCAGATCCACCTCGGCCCGCACGCCGACAGCGTTCAGCGCGGCGGCCACCTCCATCGCGTAATCATCGGCATCCGACACAATCGCCGCCACGACAACCTGACGCGGTGCGATCCAGAACGGCAGCTTGCCTTCGTGGGATTCGATCAGAATGCCGATAAACCGTTCAAACGAGCCAAGGCAGGCACGGTGCAGCATATAAGGCGTGTGCTTTGCGCCATCCTCGCCAATATAGTTTGCGCCAAGACGGGCTGGAATATTCGGGTCCAACTGCAAGGTGCCACATTGCCAATCGCGGCCAATCGCATCGGTCAGCACGAATTCCAGTTTGGGGGCATAAAATGCACCTTCGCCGGGGAACAGCTCAAACTCGCAGCCGGCGGCGTTGCAGGCATTGGCAAGTGCTGTCTCCATCAAGTCCCAGCTGGCATCCGAGCCCACGCGCTTTTCTGGCCGCGTTGACAGTTTGACCCGCCATTTGTCAAAGCCCAGATCGGCATAGACCTTGGACAGAAACTCGATGAATTTCTTGGTTTCCGCTTCGATCTGGTCCTCGCGGCAGAAAATATGCCCGTCATCCTGGGTAAAGCCGCGCACCCGCATGATGCCATGCAACGCACCGCTTGGCTCGTACCGGTTGCAAGACCCGAATTCGGCCATGCGCAAAGGCAGGTCGCGGTAAGATTTAAGCCCGACGTTGAAAATCTGCACATGGCAGGGGCAGTTCATCGGTTTCAGCGCATTGATGGTTTTTTCGCGGGCGTGGTCTTCATCCACCTCCACGATAAACATGTTTTCCTGATAGCTTTCCCAATGGCCCGAGGCTTCCCACAGCTTGCGGCTAACCACTTGCGGGGTGTTCACCTCGACATAGCCATCCGCGCGCTGGCGGCGGCGCATGTAATCTTGCAATTCGGTATAGATCGTCCAGCCGTTCGGATGCCAGAAAATCTGGCCGGGGGCCTCTTCTTGCATGTGGAACAGGTTCATTTCACGGCCCAACTTTCGGTGGTCGCGCTTGGCCGCCTCTTCCAGCATGGTCAGATGCGCCTTCAGGTCGTCGCGGTTCTTGAACGCCACGCCGTAAATCCGCTGCAACATCGGGCGGCTGCTGTCGCCGCGCCAATAGGCACCGGCCACCGACATCAGCTTGAACCCATCCGCGGGCAATTGGCCTGTGTGCTGCAAATGCGGGCCACGGCACAGGTCTTGCCAATCGCCGTGCCAGTACATGCGCAGGTCTTCGTTGCCGGGGATGCTGTTAATCAGCTCAACCTTATAGGGTTCGCCCTTGGCCTCATAATGCGCGATGGCGCGGGCGCGGTCCCACACCTCGGTGCGAACAGGGTCGCGCAAGTTGATGATTTGTTTCATCTTTGCTTCGATCGCGCCAAGGTCTTCGGGGGTAAAAGGTTCCACGCGGTCAAAATCGTAATACCAGCCGTCTTTGATAACGGGGCCAATCGTGACCTTTACGTCAGGCCACAGCTCTTGCACCGCGCGCGCCATCACATGCGCAAGGTCGTGGCGGATCAGTTCCAGCGCGGGCGCGTCATCGGCCAAAGTGTTCAGGGCAATCGTGGCATCCGTCATAATCGGCCACTGCATATCAAAATGCGCGCCGTTCACCGTGGCGCTGATGGCCTTTTTGGCAAGGCTGACGGCAATGCTGGCCGCGACTTCGGCAGGGGTAACGCCCGCGTCAAAGCTGCGAATATTGCCATCGGGAAAGGTAAGGGAAATCTGGGCCATCTGGGCCACCTCCTCGGTTTGGCGCCCACGATGCGCCCGGTTGCGGGTTTATGTCGGCCCGATATGCTTGTGCATTGGAAAAAAGTCAACCGCCCCCGACTTTCCGTCAAAAATCCAGATTTTCGGGCGAAAAGCCGCAGGCGGCTTGGCCCTGTCGCGGCAACGGTCTATAGCTGGGGCAAGTACAGGGGGGCAGCATGCAAACCAAAACCTTTACAACGGCCCAAGGCCGCGAAATCGCCTATCATTTCACCGCAGGGCAGGGGCCGGGCGTGGTGTTTCTTGGCGGCTTCAAATCGGATATGCAGGGCACCAAGGCGCTGTTTCTGCAAGACTGGGCAGCGGCCAATAACCGCGCCTTTTTGCGGTTTGATTACTCCGGCCACGGTCAATCCTCGGGTGACTTTCTGGATGGCGCGATCGGCGATTGGTTTGAGGATGCGCTGGCCGCGATCACCACGCTGACCACCGGCCCGCAAATCCTTGTCGGTTCCTCGATGGGCGGCTGGATTTCCTTGCTGGTCGCCCTCGCCATTCCTGACCGTGTCGCTGGCCTGATAGGCATCGCCGCCGCCCCCGATTTCACCGAAGACAGCATGTGGGCCAGTTTCACCGAAGCGCAAAAGGCTGATCTGGCCGCGGGGCAGGTGGCACTGCCCTCGGATTACGCGGATGAACCCTATATCATCACCAAACGCCTGATTGACGAAGGCCGCAACCGCCTTGTCTTGCGCAGCCCGCTGCATCTGCCGTTTCCGGTGCGCCTGTTGCAAGGCACGGATGACACGGATGTGCCGCCCGCAGTGGCCCTTCGCCTGCTTGATCACGCGCAAAGCCCCGATTTGCGCCTGACGTTGGTCAAAGGCGCCGATCACCGCTTTTCAACGCCCGAGTGCCTTGCGCTGATCGCCTTGGCGCTGGCCGAAATGCCCAAAGGCGCCGGATAGGTAGGGGCGGCAAGGCAATTCGCCGTGGGTTACGCCTCTTTGCTGCGCTCGGTTTTACCCTTGATCCAATAAAAAAGGCCCCCGGCATTCCCTGCCGGGGGCCTTTTCAGATCTGGTTCAATGCTTACGAAGCTACCTGCGCATTCGTATTGGCCACTTTCTTTGCCACGGTTTTTTCCGAATCGGCGGGGGTGTCGCCCGAATTGGCATCAATGAATGCCAACACCAAAGGCCGGATGTTCAAACGCCAGCTTTTGCCCGCGAAAATCCCGTAATGGCCTGCGTCTGGCTCCAGGTGGCTGGCTTTCTTGCTGTCAGGCAGGCCCGTGCACAATGCCAAGGCCGCAATACACTGGCCGGGGGCCGAAATATCGTCATTCGTGCCTTCAACGGTTTTCACGGCGACTCGGGTAATCGCGCCAATATCGACTTTCTTGCCCTTGATCGTAAATTCATTCTTCGCAATTTCACGATTCTTGAAAATCCGCTCGACTGTCGAAAGATAAAATTCGGCGGGCATATCCATCACAGCCAGATATTCATCATAGAACCGGTTATGCGCATCATGGTCCGATGCCTGGCCCCGCGCCACGCGCAAGATCTGCTCTTGAAAGGCTTTGCCATGACGCTCGGCATTCATCGAAATAAAGCTTTGCAGCTGCAACAACCCCGGATAGACCAACCGCCCCGCGCCAGGATACATATAGCCGACGCGCTGAATGGCGGTTTGTTCCAACTGGCCCATTGTGACGCGGCGGCCAAAATCGGTCACTTCGGTTGCTGCGGCATCCGGGTCTACCGGCCCGCCGATCAGCGTCAGGCTGCGCGGCTGTGCGTCAGGGTCTTCGGCGGCCAGATAGGCCGTGGCGGCCAGCGCCAAAGGCACAGGCTGACAAACTGCGATAACATGTGTGTCCGGCCCCAATTCACGCATGAAATCAGTCAGGTACAGCGTGTAATCCTCAACATCGAACTTGCCTGCCGAAACCGGAATTTCGCGCGCATTGTGCCAATCCGTCACGTAAACATCACAGTCGGGCAATAGGCTGGTCACAGTCGAGCGGACCAACGTAGCATAATGGCCCGACATCGGCGCAATCAGCAAAACCTTGCGTTTCATCGGCGCACGGCGGCGGACAAAGAAATGGATCAAATTGCCAAACGGCCGTTCGACCACTTTCTTCACATCGACCAAATGGTCCTGGCCTTCGGGGCCGGGGATCGAGCGAATGCCCCAATCGGGTTTATCGACCATACGCGCGAATGTGCGCTCGGTCACTTCACCCCAAGCGGCGGTCAATTTGATCATCGGGTTCATGGAAAGGCCAAACGCAGGGTAGGACGCCATAGCCCGCGCAGTAGCACCCAACCATTCATTTGTGTTGCGGGCACTTTCCATAAGGTCGTAGGTCATCATATACTTCATGTCAGCTCCAAAGCCATTTGGGGTGCGGCGTAAGGGTCGCATTCCGATTTCGAATTACGACGGGTATGCTGCATTGCAGCGAATATAGGGGGGAAAGATTAATATGGCAACAACTCAGAATGAAGGCGAAGAACGTCTGGCACGTTTGAACGCAAATCTTCAAAAGGTTGAGGAATTGTCCAAACGTCTGACCATGGCACTCGCGCAGCGTAAAGAGGCCGATCCCGCATTGTCTGGCCCAAGCGAGGATGTTTATCTGAAGGCCGCGACGGCCTATGTCGCCGAGATGATGCAAAACCCCTCCAAACTTATCGAAAATCAGGTCAGCTACTGGGGCAAGACCCTAAAGCATTACGTCGATGCACAGCATGTCCTTCTTAAGGGCGAAATTAAGGCGCCGGCCGATCCGACCCCGAAAGACCGTCGTTTTTCCAACCCCCTGTGGGAAGAACACCCCTTTTTCAACTATCTCAAACAGCAATATCTGCTGAACTCGGAAATGATCGCCAATACCGTCGAAGGTCTCGACCATATCGACCCCGCCGATAAAAAGCGGGTCGAGTATTTTACCCGCCAGATCGTCGATATGCTCTCGCCAACCAATTTCCTTGGCACCAACCCCGATGCGCTGGAAAAAGCGGTGGCGACCGATGGCGAAAGCCTTGTTGCGGGGCTTGAAAACCTCGTGCGCGATATCGAAAGCAATCAGGGCGACCTGCTGGTCACATTGGCCGACAAACAGGCCTTCAAAGTCGGCGAAAACATCGCCACCACACCCGGCGCCGTTGTCTATCGCAACAAGATGATGGAGCTGATCCAATACAGCCCGACCACCGAAAAGGTGCATGACATCCCGCTGGTCATGTTTCCGCCATGGATCAACAAATTCTATATCCTCGATCTGAAACCCCAGAACAGCCTGATCAAATGGATCGTCGATCAGGGCTTTACGCTGTTCGTGGTGTCTTGGGTCAACCCCGATGCCAGCTATGCCGATGTCGGCATGGATGATTACATCCGCGATGGCTATCTGCGCGCAATGGCCGAGGCGCGGCGGATCTGCGGTACCAAGCAGATCAACGCTGTCGGCTATTGCATTGCAGGCACCACGCTGTCGCTGACACTGGGGCATCTGGCCAAAGCGGGCGATAAAACCGTCAAATCCGCTACATTCTTTACCACCCTGACCGACTTCTCCGATCAGGGCGAGGTGGGCGTTTTTCTGAACGACGATTTCGTTGATGGCATCGAACGGCAAGTGGCGGTGGACGGAATTCTCAGCAAATCCTTCATGTCGCGCACCTTCTCCTTCCTGCGCTCGAACGACCTGATCTACCAGCCTGCCATCAAAAGCTACATGATGGGCGAGGCCCCGCCGGCCTTTGACCTGCTGTTCTGGAACGGTGACGGCACCAACCTTCCGGCCAAGATGTCGGTCGAATACCTGCGCGGCCTGTGCCAAGCCGACGGCCTCGCGCGCGGCGTATTTCCGGTCTTTGGCGAGCCTGTCAGCCTGTCAGACATCAAAGTGCCGGTCTGCGCCATCGCATGCGAAACCGACCACATCGCCGCGTGGAAAAGCAGCTACAACGGCATCAAGCAGTTTGGCTCCAAGGACAAAACCTTCCTCATGGCGCAATCGGGCCATATCGCAGGCATCGTCAACCCGCCGACCAAGCAGAAATACGGCTATTACACCAATGAGTCGCCGATGACGACGCCCGAGGAGTTTATGGACGGCGCTACCTTTCATAAGGTCAGCTGGTGGCCACGTTGGGGCGAATGGCTGGCCGAACAATCGGGAAAAATGGTCGCAGCCCGCGATCCGGGTGGCCCCGAGAACCCCGTTCTTGCCCCGGCCCCCGGCACCTATGTCAGCGCCACTCCCGGCCAAAAGCCGGAAACATCAACAGAGTCAGTGACCTAGGGGCAGCTTAAAGGTTTTTCCTTGCTACGTTGTAAAAAATCATGCTGCAATGCAGAATAATACTTGAAATGCCGCACTGCAGCATGTATATCTTTCTCATCAAGCAACGCGGTACTGCGCCGCCGATAGGAGAATTCAAATGACTAAGACCCCAGACATGACGAAAATGGTTCAAGACATGATGGCTTCCTTCCCAGTTGACAACGCGGCATTCCAGAACGCGTTTAAAACTCAGGCTGCTATGGCTGAAAAGCTGTCGAAAGTGGCTTTGGAAGCTGCTGAAAAGTCCAACGAGATTTCCTCGAAATGGGCAAAAGACACGCTGGCAAAAGTTTCGGGCGTAACCTCGGCCAAAGCTGACGCCGCTGACTACACCAAAGCTGCAACCGAATTTGCATCGGCTGCTTCGGAAATGGCTGCTGAAAACATGGCTGCTTTCGCTGAAGTTGCGAAAAAAGTTCAGATGGAAACTGTTGAACTGATGCTGGCTGCTGGCAAAGACCTGTCCGAAGAAACAACTGCTGCTGTTAAAAAAGCAACTGCTGACGTTCAGACTGCTGCCAAAAAAGCAACTGCTGCTACAAAGTAAGGTTCGTCGGCGCGTCCGACACACTCCCTGTTAATGATGCGCCAAAGGCGGGCTTCTGATGAAGCCCGCTCTTTCTTTTTTTTCTGCGCTGCACTAAGCTTTTCCGCAGTGCAACATTATTGCGTTGTGAATTTTCTGATTTCCAAAGGGGGGCACCATGGCCGAAACTCAACAGCCGCTGCTGATCAAACGTTACGCCAGCCGTCGCCTCTATAATACCGAAACCTCAGATTATGTGACGCTTGAGGATATCTCGGGCTTTATCCGCAAAGGCCGTGAGGTCCAGATCATCGATCTGAAATCCGGCGATGACCTGACCCGCCAATACCTTCTGCAAATCGTGGCCGAACATGAAAGCAAAGGCGAAAGCGTCTTGCCGACAAACGTGCTGAACGATCTGGTGCGCAGCTATACCAGCGGGGTGAATTCTGTTGTGCCGCAGTTTCTGGCCGCATCCTTTGATATGCTGCGCGACAGCCAGTCAAAAATGGTCGAGAACCTGACCAAGGTGCCAAACCCGATGGCCAATGTGCCGGGTTTTGATGCCATGCGCAAACAGCAAGAAGCGTTTTTGAAAACCATCATGGGCGGTGTTCCGGGGTGGTCTGGCAAAGCCGGGTCTGAAGATGACGCCCCCGCGGCCTCAGGATCAGATTCAGACGAGCTGCGCGAGATAAAGGCGCAACTTGCAGAATTGCAAAAGAAGCTTTCCAAGCTCTGAACCGCGTTTTCGCGTCGAAAACCTGCCTGTCACAACGGGTCAGGCCGCAGCCGTAAAGCGGCCTGCCTAAACCCCCAGTTTGTCGCGCATCCCGTACCAAGTCATTGCCGCCACCAGCAGCGGCCAGCGCAGCGCTGTTCCGCCGGGAAAGCGCGGCTGGGGCAGGGTGGCCAGCACATCAAACCCACCCGCTTGCCCCCGCACAGCCTCGGCCATCAGCTTGCCTGCCAATGTGGCGATTGCCACGCCATGGCCCGAATAGCCCGAGGCCGAAAACACCCGTGGATGCGTGCGCATAAAGCAGGGCATCCGGTTCATCGTTATCGCCAGCGTGCCGCCCCAAGCATAATCAATCTTGGCATCGGCCAGCTGAGGATAGACCGCAAGCATCGGTTTTCGCACGGTTTTCACGATGTCGGGAAATTTGTAGCCATAGCTTTCTCCGCCGCCAAACAGCAGGCGTTTGTCATCTGACAAGCGCCAGTAATTGACCACGAACTTACTGTCTGCCACGGCCACATTCTGCGCCAGAATCCCTGCCGCACGCTCGCCCAGTGGTTCGGTCGCAAGGATGAAATTGTTGATCGGCATCACCCGCGCGGCAACCTTGCGGTCCAGCCCGCTCAGATACCCGTTGCCCGCCAAAATCACATGGTTGCAGCTGACACGGCCATGCGCGGTTAGCACCTCGGTGCGCAGGTTGTGCTGGATGTGATGCACCTCGGACCGCTCATAAATCCGTGCGCCCGCTTTTACAGCGGCTTTGGCCAGCCCGATGGCAAAGTTCAGCGGGTGCAAATGCCCCGCGCCACGGTCCAGATCGCCGCCCTTGAACGCAGCCGATCCGATCAACCCATCGGGCAGCGGCTCTATCTGGTCATAGCCATAAACGCGCGACAGTTTCTCGGCATAGGCCCGCGCATGCGCAACCTCGGCATCGGAATAGCACGCATGCGCCACGCCCGCATGAAAGGGCAGGCTCATCTCGGCCGCCAGCTTGCGTACCAGTGCTTTAGCGTCTTCGGCCATATCCCACAGCTTGCGCGCGGCGTCCTGCCCTGCCATCTTTTCCAGCGCGTCTTGCTCCAGCCGCTGGCCCGACCCAACCTGCCCGCCATTGCGCCCCGACGCACCAAAGCCCACGCGCTGCGCCTCAACCACCACGACATCCAGCCCCGCCCGCGCCAGATGCAAGGCCGCCGACAATCCGGTAAAGCCTGCTCCGATGATGCAAACATCCGCGCTGACTTGCCCCTTGACCGGCGCAAACGCGGCAAGCGGCGTCGCCGTCGCGGCATAGTAAGAGGCGGGGTATTGCCCCGGCTTATCGTTCACATGCAGCAGGTTCATACGTTCAACAACAGATGCTCACGTTCCCAGGGGCTAATGACCTGCTGAAATTCCTTGTATTCGTTGCGTTTTACCGAGTCGTAAACCTTGCAGAACTCGGTCCCCAATACCTCGCGCAGCTCGGCGTCCTCTTCCAACAGGTCAAGCGCATCGCCCATGGTATAGGGCAAATCGGTTTCGATGTTATAGGCATCGCCCGTGCATTCCGCGCGGGGCGCTTTGGCCTCGATCAACCCCAGATAGCCACAGGCAAGGCTGGCCGCCAAGCCCAGATAGGGGTTGCAATCCATCCCCGCCAGCCGGTTTTCCACCCGCCGCGCCTCGGGCCCCGAAATCGGCACACGCAGGCCGGTGGTGCGGTTGTCACGCCCCCATTCAAGGTTAATAGGCGCCGCAAAATCAGGCACATAGCGGCGATAGCTGTTCACATAGGGCGCCAGCAACGCCACCGCCCCCGGCAAATGGTTTTGCATCCCCGCGATGAAATGCAGGAACGCATCGGTTTCCGACCCGTCCGGATTTGAAAAGATGTTCTTGCCGGTTTTGATATCCACGACCGAGTGGTGGATATGCATCGCCGACCCCGGCTCGCCCTCGATCGGCTTGGCCATAAAGGTGGCAAAGCAGTCATGCCGCAGCGCCGCCTCGCGGATCAGCCGCTTAAAGAAAAAGATCTCATCGGCCAGCCGCACCGGGTCGCCATGCGCAAGGTTGATCTCAACTTGCCCCGCGCCGCCCTCTTGCAAAATGCCGTCGATTTCCATGCCCTGTGCCTCGGCAAAATCATAGATATCGTCAATTACCTTGCCATATTCATCAACCGCAGACATCGAATAGGCCTGCTTGCCCGCAGCGCGCCGCCCCGACCGACCCATCGGCGGCAAAACCGGCATATTCGGGTCAAGATTGCGCGCGGTCAGGAAAAACTCCATCTCGGGCGCGACTACGGGGGCCCAGCCCTTGGCCGCATACAGCGCCAGCACGCGTTTCAACACATTGCGCGGCGCGGTCGGCACGGGGTTGCCCTGCTGGTCCTGCGCATCATGGATCACCTGCACCGTCACATCCGCCGTCCAGGGGGCGGCTGTCGTGGTCGAATAATCCGGCACCAAAACCATATCCGGCTCGGTAAACAGCCCCGAAGGGTTATCGGCCCACTCGCCCGTAATCGTCTGCAAGAAAATCGAGTTCGGCAGGAAATAGTTCGCCTGCGTCGCAAATTTGGACGCAGGCATCGCCTTGCCGCGTGCCACCCCCGCAATATCGGCGATGATACATTCGACCTCGTCCAATCTCCGCCCCGCAATATACTCACGTGCTGCATCGGGTAGCTTGTCTGTCCACTTGCTCATCAGAAGGCTCCGGCCTTTGAAATCTCAGCCTCTCGGCTGTTTGAAAAATGCGGCGATCTGGTCTGCCATGCTGCTATCGTGCAACGGCTCGTCAAGCCGCGCGGTTGCGGCCTCTAGCAACCCGTCCGGTACCAAACCCTTGCCACGTGTTTTCATCAAACCGTCAACAAATGCGGGCTTAAACTCGGGGTGGGGCTGCACGGTAAAGGCGCGATCATCATAAAGCAGTGCGGCATTGGCGCAAAAATCGTTGCTGCCAACCACTTCGGCCGCGTCAGGCTTTTCAACCACCTGATCCTGATGCCAGGCATTCAGCCGCACAGTCTTGCCGCCGAAATCGTAATCGGTGGCGCCCACGGCCCAGCCTTTGGTGAACTTTTCAACACGCCCGCCCATGGCCTGCGCAATGATCTGATGGCCAAAACAAATGCCGACCATCGGCACATGCGCGGCATAACTGGCGCGGATAAAATCCTCCAGCGGCGGTATCCACGGGTGGTCCTCATAGGCGCCGAACTTCGACCCCGTGATCAACCAACCGTCAGCGGCCTTTACGTCTGGCGGAAACTCACCCTCCAGCACGCGCCAGGTTTTGAACGTAAACCCGTGCCCGGCCAGCAAACGCTGGAACATATCGGGGTAATCCCCCATCTCGTCCATTAGTTGGTCGGGGGAAAGGCCCGTTTGTAAAATGCCAATCAGCATGAAATACCTATCTGTTGATGACCAAACCCTATCCGCACCACAGGGGGGGCGGCAAGGGGGGAAACACGCGCTGCAACCTCTTGTCTCTGTCGGCATCCTGCGCCACCATAGGCCAAACCGAAAAGGAACATCCCATGATCGACATCAGCGCCAGCAAAGTGGTCCAAGTGATCTTTCAAGCCCGCGAAGGTCGTGTGGCCGAAGCAGAGTTGCGCCAATTCATCGAAAACCTGAATGAGGATGAACAAGCCCACCTAACCGCAATCGCATGGGTCGGGCGCGGCAGCTTTGAGGCCGAAGAATACGCCGAGGCGCTTGCCACCGCACGTTCGGAAAAAACCACACCAACCGCTGATTACCTGATGGGTATGCCGCATCTGCCGGAAAACCTCGAAGCCGGCCTCGATGCTATGGGCGTCGATGTCGAAGGCGAGGAAGAAGACCTGTTGTGATTTTAGGGGGGCATCTGGCTGTGCGCCTATCGGGCGCGCGCAATCCTCAATTCACGCCTGCCAAACCGGATGCTTGACCATCACGGCGGCAAACCTGTCTGATGCCAAAAAGCGTTCCAGCCATGCTTGCACATGCGGCCAGTCTTGCGCGTCAAACCAGGCCTTATCAATAAAGGCGAACTGCCGCACAAAGGGCAGCAGCGCATAATCGGCAAGGCTGGCGCGGGCAAAAATCCACTCGCCCGTTCCGGCGCGGAGTGCAACATCCAGATCCTCGAAAAACCGCACCGCCTCGGCCCGCGCGGCCTCAACCTCTGCCGCGTCATAGCGGCTGTCGTATTTCACACGGTCCAGCGCGCGCTTGAACGGCCCATCGCCCCGCGCAATCCAGTCCCATCCGGCGTCGGGCATCTCCAACCAAGCCTCGGGGTCGTTTTGGCGCAAGGCCCAGACCATCACGTCAAGGCTTTCATCGATCACCCCTTGTTCGCTCACCAAACACGGCACCGTACCACTGGGCGAGGCCGCTAAAAACGCCGCAGGTTTGTCGCGCAACAAAATCTCGCGCAGATCGACCGGCACGCCAGATACCGCCACCGCCAACCGCGCCCGCATCGCATAGGGGCAGCGGCGAAAGGAATAGAGGATAGGGGTCATATGCAGTGCTCCAAATCTGGCACAATCCTATGCCAGCCCAGCATTTTCCACAACGCAGCATCGCCTTGAACCGCGCCAAGAGGTGGGCAGATTTTGCGCTGACCGCAGGGGTTAATATCCGGTTAATGCAAAACGCAAATTCGTTTTATATCAATGTATTACCAAAACGTCCGCGCGCGGCCAGCAGGCGAAAATCACACCGTGTCAAGGTACAGCTCCAGCTGTTCCTCGGCGCTCAATTCATCCAGATACAGCATTTCCTGCCGCTTGGTCAGGGCATAATTCCGGATCAGGTCCCGGCTGAAAATCCGTGGCAAGATTTCGGATTTTTCAAACGCTTCGATCGCCGCCGCCCAATCGGTCGGAATCTGATCCAGATTTTCTTGGGCATAGGCGTTGCCGGTGATCGGCTGGGGTGGCTCTATTCCGTCTTCGATGCCATTCAATGCGGCCCCCAAAATCACGGCCAGCATCAGATAAGGGTTCACATCGCCCCCCGCAACACGATGCTCGATCCGCCGCGCCGAAGGGCTGCCCGCCGGAATCCGGATGGCCGCCGTGCGGTTTTCATAGCCCCAGCAAACCACAGTCGGCGCGTGGGCATCAGGAACCAGCCTTTCATAACTGTTGCCATGCGGGGCAAAAAGCAGCGTGGAATCCTTCATTGCCTCAAGGCAGCCGGCCACCGCATGCCGCAGCTTGGCCGTCCCTTTTGGCCCGCCACTGTCAAAGATATTGTCGCCATCATTGTCGAGAATCGAAAAATGCGTGTGCAACCCCGAGCCGGAATATTCGGGGTAGGGCTTGGCCATGAAAGAGGCCGCAAACCCGTGCCGCCGCGCCAGACCTTTGACCAGCATTTTGAACAGCCACGCATCATCGGCCGCCCGCAGCGCATCATCACAATGCATCAGGTTCACCTCAAACTGGCCAAGGCCGGTTTCCGAGGTCGAGGTATCGGCCGGAATATCCATCGCTTCGCAAGCGTCATAGAGGTCTGTAAAGAACACATCAAAGGCATCCAGCGCCCGTATCGACAGCGTTTCGGCCGCTTTGCGCCGTTTGCCCGATCGCGGCGAGGCAGGCGCCTGCATTTTCTTGCCGCTATCGTCGATCAGAAAGAACTCCAGCTCCATCGCGCAAACAGGGGTCAAACCGCGCGCTTTGTAGCGGGCCACCACGGCTGCAAGGGCCTGACGTGGGCAACCATCATAAGGTTGGCCATTTTCGCGAAACATCCAGATTGGCAGCAGGGCCGTCGGTGCCTCCAGCCACGGCATCGGCATAAATCCACGCTCGGTCGGTTTCAGTACGCCGTCGGCATCGCCCTGTTCAAACACCAGCGGGCTGTTATCAATATCTTCCCCCCAAATATCGAGGTTCAGCACCGAAAACGGAAAACGGATTCCGTCTTTCACGGCTTTGTCTGCGAATCGCGACGGCACACGTTTCCCGCGCGCTTGCCCGTTCAGGTCTGCCGCAGCGACGCGGATCGTGCGAACCTCGGGATGCTTTCTCAGCCAGTCTTTCATATGTCACCTGATGATTTGCGGCCGCACTTTGATCTTGCTCCGCTCGTTGCTTGGCAAATGCCTGTTCAGCCGCCGGTTAACCGCCCCGAAAAGCCGGATCACTGCTAGTGTCAGCAAGATGAAATAGAAGGCAACAATAGGATAGGGGATAAAGGGGTTGAACGTTTTATCCACCAGATAACTGGCATAATACAATGCGTCGCCTTCTTGCCGAAAAGCCGGAAAGCCCGAAAAGAACACCAGCGTCGTGGCGTGGAATAGAAAGATCGCCTCATTCGTATAGGCGGGCCAGGCCAGCCGCAGCATTGTAGGCCATTGAATGCGGATAAAACGCGACCAGCCAGAAATACCATAGGCATCGGCCGCCTCAAGATCGCCCTTGGGGATAGACCGCAGCGCGCCGTAGAAAATTTCGGCTGTGTAGGCAGCGGTATTCAAAAACAGCACAATCAGCGCCCCGGCCCAGGCCCGTGACAACCAGCTGACCTCGGCCGTCAGGCCAAACAGTTCAATACCGTTTCGAGGCAACAGCACCAGCGCCTCATATGCCAAGAAGAACTGGATAAACAACGGCGACCCGCGAAAGATAAAGATGAACCATTCGGCAGGCTTGCGCAGGATCATCTGGTTAGATGCCTTGGCCATTGCCACAGCATTTGCCAGCACAAAGCCGAACAACAGGGCCAAAACGCCGAAATAGATGTTCCACATCATCCCGGACCCAATCAGCGTGAATTGCTGGCATAGGGTGAAATCGGTTTTGGGTAACAGGCGTTCGCCCATCCCCATGGAGCGCAGGCCATAGTCGGCAATGGTTTGCAGGCAGCTCATGCGGCGGCCTTTCGTTGTGCTTCGCCCGAGGCGGTTGCCTGACCGTGGCTAAGACGGGTTTGGATGCGGGTTAAAACCAATTCGGAAATCTTGGTCATCGCCAGATAAAACACCAACAACCCCAAGAAGTAATACAGCCGCCAATCAGGGTGCGGATAGGCATAGGCGCTGGTTTTCGCGCCACCCAGTTCCCGCGCCCAATAAACGATATCCTGCACACCCAGCAGGAACAAAAGCGGCGTAGCCTTGATAAGGATCATCCACAGGTTTGAAAGGCCGGGCAGGGCGTAAACCCACATCTGCGGCACCAGAACGCGGCGAAATACCTGGCCATGGTTCATGCCATAGGCCTCGGCGGTTTCAAGCTGCGCGCGCGGCACGGCTTGCATCGCGCCATAGAGAACGTTCGAAGCAAAGGCACCAAACACCAGCGCGAATGTCACCACCGCCAGCGCAAAACCGTAAAGCGAATGCCAGATCTGGGCCGAGGAATTCAAGGGCACCTTGGCCTCGGGGCAGACGCGAAACTCTAACCCGTTGCGCACAGGTTCGGTCCAGTCGGGGCAGCGGACGACGTGAAAGAAATACTCAATCCCCTGGTCAAGCGCGATGACAAAGAACAGGAAAAAGACAATATCGGGCACACCACGCACCATGGCGGTATAGGTTTTGCCAATTATGCGCAGCGGCAAGCGCTGGGAACGCGACATCATGGCGCCGCCAAAGCCAAAGGCCAAAGCGACCGGCGCCGTAACCGCCAACAGCGTCAGCACGGTCAGAAAAGACCAATAGAAATCAATATGCTTGCCTGTGGTCAGGTAGCACAACAGCCAGGTTAGGCCGTGTAGATTGTTTGGGTCGGCGCAGCTTGAAAACATGAAAATCCAATGAGGGCAGCGCAAACGCATTTTCTAGCAATGGTTGCGCTGCCCGTCTTTTATGTCGAAACCTGCCGCAATCAGTACGTTGCGACCGTATCGCCGAACCATTTTACGATGAGTTCGTTCAACGAGCCATCAGCTTTCATCGTCGTAATGCCGGCGTCGAACTTTTCGCGGAGCGCGGAATCCGACTTGCGGAAGGCCATGCCAACACCATCACCCAGCGGAACGTCGGTACCCGCCCAAGCGAACTGGCCATTCGATTCTGCCAAGATTGGTGCAAGATATTCTTTATCAGCAAACACAGCATCGGCTTCGCCGTTGCGCACAGCCGCTACGGTTTCATCCGGAGTGGCAAATTCGACCAGGGTCGCGCCGCTTTCCTGTACATAACCGGCCTGAATTGTGCCGGTTTGTGCCGAAACGGGAACGGATTTCACATCAACGCCTGCATCCAGCGCCATATAGGCCGAAACCGCTGGCGGAATGTAGTTTTGTGTAAAATCAACAACTTCGCCGCGCTCTTTGGTGATGCTCATCCCCGCGATGATAACATCGTAGTTACCCGATTGCAGGTTGGGGATGATGCCATCCCAATCGGTCGTCACCCATTCGCAGGTCAGGCTGGCCATTTCGCACAGCTTGTCACCCAGTTCGCGCTCAAACCCGTCTACTTCGCCGGCGTCGTTGATGAAGTTATAGGGAGGGTAGGCGCCTTCGGTCCCCATGCGCACGGTTTCGGCGAAAGAGGCACCGGCAGTCAGCGCCAGAATGGCAGTGGTCAGAATTAGTTTTTTCATTGTTTGATCCCTATTGTTTAGTTTCTTGGTGATGCTTTGTGCCCTAGCCACCGGCAGAAAGGAAGCCTTGCAAACGCTCTGTTTGCGGGTTTCCGAAAACGGCTTCTGGTGGGCCTTCTTCTTCGGTTCGTCCTTGGTGCAAGAACACGACATGATCGGATACATCCGCCGCCAGTCGCATATCATGCGTTACCAGCAGCATGGTGCGGCCTTCCTCGGCCAAGGCTTTGATAACCTTGACAACCTCTTGTTCCAATTCAGGGTCAAGCGCCGAAGTGGGTTCGTCGAACAGCAAGGCCCGAGGTTCCATGCACAGCGCCCGCGCGATAGCGGCACGTTGTTGTTGGCCACCAGACAGCATTGCCGGCCAGGCATCGGCCTTGTCGCCAATACCGACTTTTTCCAGATATTCGCGCGCCTTGGCCTCTACCTCTACCGGGTCGCGTTTCAGCACCGTCACTGGCGCTTCCATGACGTTTTGCAAAATCGTCATATGCGACCAAAGATTGAATTGTTGAAACACCATCGAGAGGTTGGTGCGGATGCGCGTCACCTGCGCACGGTCGGCGGGATGGCGGTTCAAGCCCTCACCGCGCCAATGCACAGCCTCGCCTTCAAACTTTATTTCACCCTGCTGGCTATCCTCAAGCAGGTTGCAACAGCGCAAGAGCGTGGATTTGCCAGAACCCGACGACCCGATCAGCGAAATGACATGGCCTTTTGGCGCAACCATATCGATGCCTTTCAGCACCTCGAGCTGGCCATAGCTTTTGTGAAGGTCCCGGATTTCAATGACAGGCGTTTCAGAGCCGTCGGTGAGCCGGGCGTCAGGGCGGGTTTCTAGTTTCACGAAAACTCACTTTGAAGGTGTACTCGCCCAAATTAGGGCGTAAAAATTGCCGCGATGCAACGGGCTATTTTACAAAGCGTCACGTCACATGCCCGGATTTCGGGGCTTTACACGCTGATTTGGTCGGGAGGAGGCGGGTTTGGCACGGCCAGATAGGCGCTGGCAGGAATGGCTATCAATCCGCGCAGCCCGAGAATCGTGCGTATTGGCGCGGGAAGATCGGCAATGGCTTGGGCGACAGTATCAAACAAAACCTTGGTCAGACCATGCTGGGCGGTGATCAAGGGCAGGCCCGGGCTGGGTGGCGTGCGGGCGATCACTTTCAGCTTTTGCGCATTTTCATCAAGCCGCATCAGATGCCGCCATGTGACAGCATCAACCGCGCCAATATCGGCCCGCCCATCGGCCACTGCACGAACTGTCAGGCGGTGCCCTTGGGTTACCAATCCTGCCGGCAGGTGCAGCCCCAGTTCCGCGGCATAGGTCTGTGGCGCGGCCCAACCGGATTGCGACATCGGGTCGTTATAGGCCAAAGCCACACCATCAAACGCGGCTAATTCGCTGCGCGGGTCATCCTTGCGGGCGACAAAATAGCTGCAATACTGGCCGGGCGGGCAGTCCGGTACGCCATAATCAGGCGTACCAACCAGCGCGACAATAGGGTTAAGTTGCGCGCGAAACGGATAGCCGCAGGTCTGCGACAACAGCATATCGGGCGCGCGCCAAATTGCCATCAGATCTGGTCCGCGTGTCAAGCTGTCCGGGGCGGCGTGCCCCTGATGGCGCAGACCATCGCGTATCAACCGCCAAAGCGCGTCATTCGCTATGACCAAATCGCCAAAATCATACATCTGCAAAGATGCGGTTGGGGCGGCAAACGTGGTCGAAGTCACAGTTTTGATGCCTTTTGCCGTGCGAGTGCCGATTCTTGATCTGTCAGACCCAAAAGATTGGCGACAAGCCGCATAAGCTGGTCTTCGCCCGCATCACGGTTGTCGTCAACAAGCGCAACCGACCACATCGCCTGCAATAGCCCTGCGCGATCTTCCAGTGCCGTTGCGTCCTTGATCGCGCGGGTAAAGCGTACGGTGTCGGGGGCTTCCTGTTCCAGGGATTCAGCCTGTGCGCGCATTTTCGCTGCAGCCCAAGGTGTCAGATTGTGACGTGATGCCAATATGTTATCGATACGCGCCATTTCAACTTGGGCATAGTCACCATCGGCACGGGCCAGCCGCACAAGCAATGCGGCCAGTGCCAGATCGGCATCCGGTTCGGGCAGGCGGTCAGGGGTCGGGGCCGTCAGGCGGCGCAGCAATGCATCAAACATAGAGCCCATATAAGGGGGATTGGTTGCGGTGCCAATTGGCCGAAATGCAAAGCTTTGGAATTTGGCATCAAAATCTGCAATTCGAGGAATGATTCACGATCCATTAACTTTAGTTGGCGACAAAGATTACAGGACCAATCGAAGGCTGCCCCAATGGATTCGGATCTTTTTGCCCATAAACATGGTGCCCCTGCCGATCTTTCGGCCGATCAAAGGCTGGATTGGCTGCGTCTTATCCGGTCACGGCGGGTGGGGGCCGTGACCTTTCACCGGCTTTTGGCCGAGCATGGCAGCGCAGCGGCCGCCTTGGCCGCGCTGCCACGTATTGCTGCCGAGGCAGGTGTGAAAGACTATTCTGTTTGTCACCAAGATGTTGCTTTGCATGAAATGTCATTGGCACGGGTGGCGGATGCGCGGATGGTTTGCTGGGGCGAGGCGACCTATCCCGAAGCGCTGTATGATCTGACCGACGCGCCCCCAGTGCTGTGGACCATGGGTGATCTCACACTTTTGAACCGGCCTGCCGTGGCGATGGTTGGTGCGCGTAATGCCTCTAGTCTTGGGTTGCGGATGGCGACGCGATTGGCCGAAACCTTGGGGGAACGGGGCTTTGTGGTGGTGTCGGGCTTGGCGCGCGGCATTGATGCCGCAGCACATAAGGCGGCGCTGGCGCTGGGTACCATTGCTGTTCAGGCGGGTGGGGTTGACGTGATATACCCCGACGAAAACACAAGCCTTGCGCAAGACATTGCCGCCAAGGGTTGCCGGATATCCGAACAGCCGATGGGCATGGCCCCACAAGCGCGGCATTTTCCGATGCGCAACCGATTGGTTTCGGGCCTGTCGCGGGCAGTGGTGGTGGTTGAGGCTGCAGCACGGTCGGGCAGCTTGATCACCGCCCGCAACGCGCTTGACCAAGGGCGTGAGGTGCTGGCCGTGCCGGGCCACCCCTTTGATGCGCGTGCATCGGGGTGCAATATGCTGATCCGCGATGGCGCAACCTTGGTGCGCAATTCATCCGACGTGATTGAGGCGATCGGCACCGGCATGCCTGACAAGCGCCACGAAGTGCCCGTTCGCCCACTGCCGCAGGCTGCGCCGCCTTTGCCCGGCCCCGTGCCCGAACGCCGACCATTGGCCGAAATAGCCAGCCTCCACAGCCAGATCCTCGCCCGTCTTGGCCCAAGCCCGCTGGCCGAGGACCAGCTTGTTCGCGATTTGGCAATGCCCACAGCCCGCATCGCGCCCGAGCTGTTGATGCTGGAACTGGAAGGCAAAGTGCTGCGTCAGGCCGGTGGATTGCTGTCGCGGCGCGACTGATTGCATAGGGCTTTGCACGCATGCCAAGGGAGCCAAGGCAGGTTTTGCCACGACACAACGCCGTGAAACATTGGTTGATCTGCGTTTCTGCACTTGCAGTATAAGTTCAAAAAGGCAATCAGGTCAGCGGTTTTGGGACGTTGGCAGTGCTCCATTGACATTGCCTGCCATTCGCCCACATCTTGCCCTGCCCCTGTCGGGTCCGTTTGAACAAGAGGTTATTATGGCTGTTGTCGTCGTCGAGTCCCCCGCTAAAGCCAAGACAATCAACAAATATCTCGGTTCCAACTATACGGTTCTGGCCTCATTCGGGCATGTGCGCGACTTGCCACCCAAAGACGGCTCGGTAGACCCCGAAGACGAATTTGCGATGAAATGGGAGGTGGCCTCTGACAGCAAAAAACATGTAAAGGCCATCGCGGATGCGCTGAAAAGCGATAACGAACTGATCCTCGCGACCGACCCTGACCGTGAGGGAGAGGCGATTTCCTGGCACCTGCAAGAGGCGCTTGCCAAGAGCATCAAGAAAGATACCAAGGTCAGCCGCGTCACCTTTAATGCCATTACCAAGGCCGCAGTTTCCGAGGCGATGAAAAACCCGCGCCAGATTGATGTGCCCTTGGTTGATGCCTATCTGGCGCGCCGTGCTTTGGACTATTTGGTGGGCTTTACGCTGTCGCCGGTTTTGTGGCGCAAACTGCCAGGGGCAAAATCGGCGGGGCGCGTGCAATCGGTTTGCTTGCGTCTGATTGTCGAGCGTGAAATGGAGATTGAAGCCTTTCGCGCGCGCGAGTTCTGGGGCGTGAATGCCCGGCTTCAAACGCCGCGCGGGCAGGAATATGACGCCCGTCTGACAGTTCTCGGCGGTAAGAAATTGGACAAATTCGACATTGCCAATGTCGAAGCGGCTGATCTGGCTGTTCAGGCGGTTACGTCCCGAAATTTGACGGTGCAGTCGGTTGAGGCAAAGCCCGCAGCACGCAACCCGTCTGCGCCCTTCATGACCTCGACTTTGCAACAAGAAGCAAGCCGCAAGTTTGGTATGGGGGCCAAGCAGACGATGGGCGCCGCGCAGCGCCTGTATGAGGCAGGCCACATCACCTATATGCGGACCGACGGTATTGATATGGCGCCCGAGGCGATTACAGCCGCACGGGCAGCCATCAAGTCGCGCTATGGTGATAAATATGTGCCCGAAACCCCGCGGGTTTACAAAAACAAAGCCAAGAACGCACAAGAGGCGCACGAATGTATCCGCCCCACCGATATGGACAAGGCGGCAGAAGACCTGCGCTTGGATGGTGAGCAGAAAAAGCTCTATGATCTGATTTGGAAGCGGACGATTGCCAGCCAAATGGCGGCAGCGCGGCTGGAGCGGACCACCGTAGATGTCGGCAGCAAGGATGGCCAAGTGGTGCTGCGTGCAACCGGGCAGGTGGTGCTGTTTGACGGTTTCCTTAAACTTTATGAAGAAGGCCGCGATGATGAGGATGGCGACGAAGGCCGTTTGCCACAGATCATGGAAGGTGAGGCTGCCGACTTTGTAAAAGGCGCCTTTGCCGAAGCCTTTGCCAAGGCAGCGGCTTCGGGCGATGACGTGATCGAAGCATCGGCCACGCGGGTGCCTTCGGCGGTAACGAATGCCGCGCAATCGGTGCTCGGCGCCCAGCATTTCACCCAGCCGCCGCCACGCTATACCGAGGCAACGCTGGTCAAGCGGATGGAAGAACTGGGGATCGGGCGGCCTTCGACCTACGCCTCTATTCTGACGACAATTGTTGACCGCGAATATGTGCGCAAAGATAAAAACCGTCTGTTCCCCGAAGATAAGGGGCGCTTGGTGACGGCGTTTTTGTCAAACTATTTCCGCAAATATGTCGAATATGATTTCACGGCCGATCTTGAAGGGCAGCTGGATGACGTGTCGGCAGGCGACCGCGATTATAAGGAAGTTCTGGCGCGGTTCTGGCGTGACTTTTCAGCCGCGATTGCCGAAACGGCAGATTTGCGGATTGGCGAGGTTCTGACCAAAATCGATGAATTCCTTGGTCCGCATTTGTACCCCGAGCGTGCTGACGGGTCTGACCCGCGGGCTTGTCCTGTCTGCGGTGACGGGCGGTTGCATCTGAAAACGGCGCGGTCGGGCGGGGCGTTTATCGGCTGCGGAAATTATCCGGAATGCCGGTATACGCGGCCGATTTCAGTGCCGGGTGGGGAGGAAGGCGCAGTTATCTCGCCCGATGGGTTGGTTTTGGGTGTGGATGAAGGCGAACAGATCAGCCTGCGGACCGGCCGTTTCGGCCCCTATGTTCAGCGTGGCGAGGCGAGCGAAGACGTGCCAAAACCGCCGCGGGCGAGCCTTCCGAAAGGCTGGTCGCCTGAGGCGATGGATTTGGAAAAGGCGCTGACCTTGCTGTCTTTGCCGCGCCAAATCGGGCCGCACCCCGAAGATGGCGAAATGGTCGAGGCGGCAATCGGGCGTTATGGCCCCTATGTGAAGCATAACAAAACCTATGCAAACCTGCCCGATGTCGAAGAGGTTTTCACGATCGGGATGAACCGCGCGGTTGAGGTTCTGGCCAATAAATACAGCAAGGCGCGGGTAGCGGCCGAGCCGATCAAGGATTTGGGCGAGCATCCCGATGGCGGGCCGATGACTGTGATGCCAGGGCGGTACGGGCCCTATATCAAGTGGGGCAAAATCAATGCGACCGTTCCGAAAGAGGTTGAGCCGGCTGATGTTTCAGTAGAGCAGGCTATTGAATTGTTGGCAGAGCGGGCGGCGAAAACGGGGGCAAAAAAGAAAGCTCCTGCCAAGAAAGCCGCCCCCAAGAAAGCGGCGGAAAAGAAGCCTGCTGCCAAGAAAGCTGCCCCGAAAACGGCCGCAAAAAAGGCGCCTGCAAAGAAGGCCCCAGCCAAGAAAGCGGCAAGCGGGGACGCGGCGTAAGGCGGTTCGTCCGCGTGCGAGCATTTCTGTAACTATCTGAAAGGGTTAGGTTTTATTGAAAAACTTAACCCTTTTTTAATGTTTTGTCCGCCCCTCATGCATCCTCTTGGGGCGATTGACCGCAGGCTGGGGCATGGCTGCGGAATATCCAAACCAAACCTGTAGGGATCTGGCTTTGGTGACGCGAGGTAGGCGACGGGCAGTCTTTTATTGATTGACGAGTCAATAAACTTCCCGCAAATTGCGACCTGCACTTAATTCAGGGAATCCCGCGATGCCCAAGCT
Source organism: Pseudorhodobacter wandonensis (assembly GCF_001202035.1). GTDB lineage: Bacteria > Pseudomonadota > Alphaproteobacteria > Rhodobacterales > Rhodobacteraceae > Pseudorhodobacter > Pseudorhodobacter wandonensis. The sequence goes on from NZ_LGHT01000031.1 coordinate 282,983, forward strand.
GGGAATGGAACCAATTCGTAAGACAGCACTGGTCAAAGCGACGATCATGGAGATCGGGCGGGCCGGGTCTTTGGATGTAACGGTGGGGCAGATTGCCAAGCGGGCCGGCATGTCGACCGCGCTGGCGCATCACTATTTCGGCGGTAAAGAGCAGATATTTTTGGCGGCGATGCGCCATATTCTGACGCTCTACGGGGCCGAGGTTCGGGGCGCTATGGTTCTGGCCAAGACGCCCGAGGCGCGGTTGGAGGCGATTTTGCTGGCGTCATTCAGCCCTGCCAACTTTCGCCGCGAAGTGGTGAGCGCGTGGCTGAATTTTTATGTGCTGGCGCAAACCACACCCGGCGCGCGGCGTTTGCTGGCGGTCTATCAGCGGCGGTTGCAATCAAACCTTGTGGCGGCGCTGCGGCCTTTGGTGGGGGCGCGTGCGGTGGCGCTTGCTGATGCTGTGGGCGCGTTGATTGACGGGGTTTATTTGCGCGCGGCCCTGAGCGAGCGGCCGTCGGATGCCGAGGCCGCGGTGCAGCTGATCAGGGCCTATCTGGCCGCAGAAATACAAGAACGTAAGGAGTAAGCCGATGATTGCGCAGCCAAAAGCGAGCCATTTTGTAAATGGCGACTGGATGGAAGACAGCGCCGGGGCGCCAATTGAGGTGATCTATCCGGCCACGGGCGAGGTGATTGCGCGATTGCATGAGGCGACTGCGGCGGTGATCGACGCGGCGCTGGAGTCTGCCAAGGCGGCACAAAAGGAATGGGCGGCGCGCAAACCTGTCGAGCGCGGTCGGGTTTTGCGGCGGGCGGCGGATTTGATCCGCGCGCGTGGCGATGCGCTGGCGCGGCTGGAAACGCTGGACACCGGCAAGCCGATGCAGGAAACGCTGGTGGCCGATTGGCCCTCGGGCGCGGATGCGTTGGAGTATTTTGGCGGGCTTGTCGCAAGCGTGACAGGCGAGACGATTTCGTTGGGCGGCGATTTTGCCTATACCTTGCGTGAGGCGCTGGGCGTGTGCGTGGGCATTGGCGCGTGGAATTACCCAAGCCAGATCGCGTGTTGGAAGTCGGCACCGGCCTTGGCGATGGGCAATGCGATGGTGTTCAAGCCGTCCGAAGAGACACCTTTGGGCGCGCTGGAACTGGCGCAGATTTTCATCGAGGCGGGCCTGCCTGCAGGGTTGTTTAACGTGGTGCAAGGGCGTGGCGCGGTGGGCGCAGGGCTGGTGACCGACCCGCGCGTGGACAAAGTGTCGCTGACCGGTTCGGTGCCGACGGGGCGCAAGGTTTATGCCGCTGCAGCCGCAGGTGTGCGCCATGTGACAATGGAGCTGGGCGGCAAATCGCCGTTGATCATCTTTGATGATGCCGATCTGGACAGCGCTGTCGGGGCGGCGATGATGGCGAATTTTTATTCGGCAGGGCAGGTGTGCAGCAATGGCACGCGGGTGTTTGTGCAAAAGGGTATTCTGCCGGCGTTTCTGGCGGCTTTGGCCAAGCGCGCCGAAAAGATTGTCTTGGGCGACCCGATGGATATGGCCACGCAGATGGGGCCGTTGGTCAATGCCGCGCAGGTCGATAAGGTCATGGGCTATGTGAACGGTGCGCTGGCCGAAGGTGCGCGCTTGGTCACGGGTGGCAAGCGTGACGGCATGTTTGTGCAGCCCACGGTTTTTGCCGATGTGACGGACGATATGGTTCTGGCCTGTGAAGAGGTGTTTGGGCCGGTGATGGCCGTGCTTTCGTTTTCGGATGAAGAAGAGGTTGTAAGCCGCGCAAATGATACGGATTTCGGGCTGGCGGCAGGTGTGTTTACGGCCAACCTTGCGCGGGCGCACCGCGTCATTGCGGCGCTGCAGGCCGGTACTTGTTGGATCAACACCTATAATTTGACGCCGGTAGAAATGCCCTTTGGCGGGATGAAGCAGTCTGGCGTGGGCCGCGAAAACGGCAAGGCGGCGCTGGAATATTATAGCCAGACCAAGAGCGTATATGTCGGCATGGGGCCGGTCGATGCGCCGTATTGAGGCCGGAAATTGGGTGAGATGATGCAGGCGGAATATGTGATTGTTGGCGCGGGCTCGGCAGGGTGCGCGATGGCGTACCGGCTGGCCGAGGCGGGTGCCTCGGTTATTGTGATCGAGTTTGGCGGCAGTGATGTGGGGCCGTTTATCCAGATGCCGGCCGCGCTGTCCTATCCGATGAATATGGGGATTTATGACTGGGGGATGTCGTCAGAACCCGAGCCGCATTTGGGTGGGCGGTCGTTGGTTACGCCGCGCGGCAAGGTGATCGGCGGGTCAAGCAGCATCAACGGCATGGTCTATGTGCGCGGCCATGCGCGTGATTTCGACCATTGGGCCGAAGCAGGGGCCGAGGGCTGGGCCTATGCCGATGTGCTGCCCTATTTCCGGCGGATGGAGCATTGGCACGGCGGCACGTCCGCGTATCGCGGCACAGACGGGCCTTTGCACATTACGCGCGGGCCCCGTGACAACCCCTTGTTCGACGCCTTTATTCAGGCGGGCGAACAGGCCGGCTATCCTGTGACGCCCGATTATAACGGTGCCGCGCAAGAAGGTTTTGGCCCGATGGAGGCCACGATTTACAAAGGGCAACGCTGGTCGGCGGCAAATGCCTATTTGAAGCCTGCGCTGAAGTCGGGGCGGGTAAAGGTGGTGCGCGGGCTGGCGCGCAAAGTAGTGATAGAAGACGGTCGCGCGGTGGGCGTAGAGGTTGCGCGCGGCGGCTCGGTTGAGGTGATCTCGGCTGGCAAAGAGGTGATTTTGGCGGCGAGCAGCCTGAATTCGCCGAAACTGTTGATGCTGTCGGGCATTGGCCCCGCCGCGCATCTGGCCGAACATGGGATTGAGGTGGTGGCTGACCGTCCGGGTGTGGGCAGCAATCTGCAGGACCATCTTGAGGTTTATATGCAGTTTGCAAGCAAACTGCCGATTACGCTGTATAAATACTGGAACCTGCTGGGCAAGGCGTTGATCGGGGCGCAGTGGTTGTTTACCCGCAAGGGGCTTGGGGCGTCGAACCAGTTTGAGGCTTGTGGCTTTATTCGCAGCAAGATCGGCGTGGAATACCCTGATATTCAATATCATTTCCTGCCGATTGCTGTGCGCTATGATGGTAAGGCCAGCGCTGAGGGGCATGGATTTCAGGTCCATACCGGCCCGATGCGCAGCCCGTCGCGGGGCACGGTGCGGCTGCGTTCGGCGGATCCGGCGGATAAGCCGGTTATCAAATTCAACTACATGTCCGAGGTGCAGGATTGGGAGGATTTCCGTGCCTGTATCCGCCTGACGCGCGAAGTGTTCGGGCAAGCCGCAATGCGACCCTTTGTAAAGCATGAGATCCAACCGGGGGCAGGCGTGCAAAGTGACGCCGAAATCGATGATTTCATCCGCGAACATGCCGAAAGCGCCTATCACCCCTGCGGCACGGCCAAGATGGGGCGGCGTGATGACCCGATGGCGGTGGTTGATTCCGAATGCCGTGTGATCGGCGTTGAAGGGTTGCGGCTGGCCGATAGTTCGATTTTTCCGCGTATTACCAACGGGAACCTGAACGGGCCGTCGATCATGGTGGGCGAAAAAGCGGCGGACCACATTTTGGGTCGCACGCCCCTTGCGCCTTTGAATCTTGGGCCAGAGATGAATGAAGATTGGCGCGACACGCAGCGCTAATATTTGATTAGGGTTAACCAAGGTTAACCAAAGGTTAACAAAATTCTTGATTTCCGCCCGATTTGGGCGGAAAACGAGGCCATGTTAACCTTTCGTTCTATCCTTGTTCTGTATCTTATGCTTGCGGGCCCGGTGGGTGCGCTAACGCTGTCCGGGCAAGCGCGGGTTGTGGATGGCGATACATTGATTTTGGCGGGCGAGCGCATTCGCCTGTTTGGTATTGACGCGCCAGAGCTGCGGCAACGCTGTGACAACTCGGGGCGCAATTGGGCGTGTGGGGCTTGGGCCGCAGAGGTGCTGACCAAGCTTACCGACCGAGGGGGGCTGAAATGTGAGGCGCTGGATCGTGACCGCTATGGCCGCACTGTGGCACGTTGCACGGTATCGGGGCGCGATATAGGTGGTGAAATGGTACGTGCGGGGGCGGCTGCGGCCTATGTTCAATACTCGGATGACTATGTAGCGGCTGAGGCCGCTGCCAAGGCCGAGGCGCGCGGAATATGGTCGGGGGCGGTGACGGCACCGGCCGAGTATCGCAAAATCGCGCGTCAGCAACCGGCGCCCAAAGGCTGTACGATCAAGGGCAATATTAATGCCAAGGGCAAACGGATTTACCACATGCCCGGCCAGCGCGATTACGCCGCAACGCAGATTTCCGAGGCCAAGGGCGAAGCGTTCTTTTGTTCCGAAGCGCAGGCGCGCGCCGCCGGGTTTCGGGCCGCAAAACGCTGATTCCGCAATATTTTATTGCAGGTTTGATCCCTGTCAAAGCGGTATCGAATGGCTGGGGATATGCTTTCTTTGACGCGAACAAAGAAGGAGAGACCCATGTCGCATACCCCCCATGAACTGGCCGAAGAATTCCCCGCTGAAGTTGAGAAAATGCACAAGCTGAAGCTGGAAAATGCGCATTTCGCCAAGCTTTTTGATGAATATCATGAGGTGAATCGCGCCGTGCATCGGGCCGAGGTTAGCGTTGAGCCCACGGATGATGCGCATGAAGGCGAGCTGCGCAAGCAACGGGCGCGGCTGAAAGATGAAATCTGGGCGCTGATTTCGGCGGCCTAAGGCAAGTCGGGGTCGATGCCATAGGGCACGACCCCGCGCGCATCGGGATTGACCGACAGGCGCTTTTCCAGTGGCGGTACCGAGCGCTGATGACAATCGGACCGCTCGCATATCCGACAGGAAATACCGATGGGTTCAAACCGGCCCTTCAGGTCAAGGCCGTCGGCATAGACCAATTGCTCGGCGTGGCCGATTTCACAGCCTAAACCAATGGCATAGCGCCGGACGGGCGCGCCAAATGCGCCCCCCGATTTTGACACATCACGCGCAAGGCAGACATAGCGCACGCCATCAGGCGTTTCTGCCAGTTGGCGCAGAAAGCGGCCCGGCGTTTCAAAGGCTTGGTGAACATTCCACAGCGGGCAGGCACCGCCGAACCGCGCGAATTGAAAGCGGGTGGCCGAATGGCGTTTCGTGACCGTGCCGGCCTGATCGACCCGCACAAAAAAGAACGGCACCCCTTTGGCGCCGGGGCGTTGCAATGTCGATAGCCTGTGGGCGACCTGCTCGATCGAGCTGTCAAAAAGATCGGACAGGCGTTCAAGGTCGTGGCGTTCCTGCCCAGCCGCGCGCAAAAACGCAGTGTAGGGCATGATCGCTGCGCCGGCAAAGTAATTGGCCAACCCGATTTTGGCGATGCTGCGGGCGGCGGGGCTTTGGAATTGGGCGAGGTCGAGCGTCGCCTCGAGCAAATCATTCTGGGTAAGTAGGGCCACTTGATGCAGCAGTTGAAAGCGCCGCGTGGCACCTGTTGCGCGGCTGGACAGGGCAAGCTGCTTGGCCTTGGGATCAAAGCGGCGCAATTCAGAAATGTTCGAAAGTGTCAAATCGATGTTCAGGCTTTCAAGCGTAGCGAGAGCCGTGTTTTCTATTGGTATATCAGGGCCTTTTAAGGTGGCGTAACGCTCGGCTGCCTTATCGACGGCATCGATGTAATTATCGCAATAGTGAAAGAAGTCGCGCACTTCCTCCCACGGCGAGGGGGCGCTGTCGGTGCGGCCCAATGCCTCATCCAACGAGGCGAGGCGTTCGTGGCTTTGGCGATAAGCGCGGTGCAGATCGAGAAAGGCGCGGGCCAGCCCTGGGGCATTCGAGGCAGCAAGCCGCAGATCGGACAGTGGCGGCGGCGCAGTGAAGACAGGATCGGCGAGCGCCTCGCGCATGTCGGTGACGATGCGCTCGCTGTCGCCGGTGGAAAGCTCGGTCACGTCTTGGCCGAACTCTTGCGCCAGTCCCAGCACCACGCTTGCCGAAATGGGCCGGTGGTTGTTTTCCATCTGGTTCAGATAGGGCAGGGAGACGCCAAGTTTCTGGGCAAAAATCTTTTGGGTCAGGCGCAGACGGCCGCGCAATTCACGCAGTTTCGCGCCGGCATAGAGTTTTTGGGTGGCCATTTCGCGCCCTCTGGTTTGCAAAGTTTAGCGTGGCTTTGCAAAGCGGCGGCGTCAAGACGATTTCAGCTGGCTTTCGCGGCGCAAGACCCAAATAATGCAGGCGATCGAGGCAACCGACGTAAGCAGCATCAGCAGAACCAAAGGCATCGGGCCGGTTTGCGGGCCAAGCACCACGCCTGCAAGCGCCGAGAGCAAAGCGCCAGTGCCGATCAGGAAGGCGCCACCCAGCCCCGCTGCCGAGCCTGCAAGGCTGGGGCGGACAGAGAGCATGCCTGCGTTGGCGCTGGGATTCAGAAGGCCGTTGCCCAGCCCGACAAAGACCATCAAGCCGAAAAACAGGTTGGGCCCTGCGGCGTTGATCAGAGTAAGCAGGGCGAGGGCAACCATCCCGCCGGTTGAGGTGAGGGCCCCCGCCAGAACCATGCGATTCACCCCGTAGCGCACCGAGTAGCGGCCCGAAAAGAAGTTTCCTGCCATATAGCCAAAGGCCGGCGCACCGAAATACAGCCCGAGTGTGGCCGCATCCATGTGGAAAAACGTTGTGCCGACATAGGGTGCCCCGCCGAGATAGGCGAAAAATGCACCAGAGGAAAAGCCTGCCGCCAGACAATAGCCCCAAAAGCGTTGTGACCGCAGCAAGGCCGGGTATTGGCGCATTTGGGCGGTAAAGCTGCTGGCGCGGGTGGTTGCGGTTTCGCCCATATCGAACCAGATCACGACAAAGGCGGTCGCGCCTGATAGCATCAGCATGATGAACGAGGCCTGCCAGCCGAACGCTTCATCCAGCAGGCCGCCGATGACCGGGGCGATCATTGGCACCACTGCCATGCCCATAGAGACATAGCCTATCATCGAGGCGGCTTGATCTTGGGGCACCATGTCACGAACGGCGGCACGCGACAGCACAAAGCCCGAGGCGATGACGGCCTGCACCAGACGGCAGGTAATAAACACGCCGTAATTTGGTGCGAGAAGCGCGCCTGCGCTGGCCAGTGTAAAAATTGCAGTGGCCGCAAGGATAACGGGGCGGCGGCCAAAACGGTCGGACACGGGGCCAACGAACAGTTGCAGCAGCGCAGTGGTGGCGAGGTAGAGCGACAAGGACAGCTGCATCACGGCGTAATCGACATCGAAATACAGGGCCATCGAGGGCAATGACGGCAAAAATACATTCAGCGACATCGCCGCGACGCCGGCCATGAACACGAGTGTTGTTATATGTGGTGCGGTGGTCCGGTCAAAATAGCGGACAGTCGGTGGTGTAATCATGTCAGGTGGCTACGCCCATCGCGGCGGGCTGTCTATTGCGGAAATGCCTGACGCGGCGTCAAACCCATTTGTGAAAGATGAAAAACGCCCCAAGCGCAATAAAGCCGAAGCCGACAAGGTGGTTCCAGGACAGCGGCTCTTTCAGGTAAAGAACGGAAAACGCAGCAAAAACCAGCAGGGTGATGACCTCTTGTATGGTTTTCAGCTCGGCCGCGGAAAAATAGCCGTGGCCGATGCGATTGGCCGGCACCTGCAGCATATATTCAAACAGCGCGATGCCCCAGCTGATGGCGATCACGGCCAGCAGCGGCGCGGATTTATACTTGAGGTGGCCATACCACGCAAAGGTCATAAAGACGTTGGAAGCGATGAGCAGGCCGATGGTGATAAGGGGCGTGGGCATGTGTGGGACCTTTTGTAGGATTTGCGGGATTTGTCGCAGAATTGCGGGAATGTGCCAGTGGTATTCTGTGACTTGATTTGCGTCATGGTTGGGCAATCGCGCTTATGCGCACATGCGCAAAAGCCAAGGTGTGCCAATGATTCTGACTGCGTTAACTGCCCTTGCCGAACCGACACGTCTGGCCGCGATGCGGGCCTTGCGGGACGGTGACGAGCATTGTGTTTGTGAGTTGATGGCGCGGATTGGCGCAACGCAAAGCCGGATGTCGCGGCATATGCAGGTGCTGAAACAGGCGGGGTTGGTGGTGGACAAGCGCGATGCACAATGGGTGCGCTATCGGATTACGCCTGATTTGGCGGCCCCGTTGCGGGCGTTGTTGGATGCGGCGCTGGCAGACGAGGTAAAGGCATGAGTATTTTTAGCTGGATGAATGACCAGTTGCTGCGGATGCAGTGGCTTTCTGGCCTTGTGACAGCAGGTGTGCGAGGATTGGGCCTAGACCCTGCGTCGCGGATTGGCGGGTCGGTGCAGTTTTTCGTTTATGACGTGGTCAAGATTTTCATTCTGCTTTCAGTGCTGATTTTCGTGATCTCTTACCTGCAAAGCTATTTTCCGCCAGAGCGGACGCGGCGGATATTGGGCGGACGCTCGGGCATCGGTGCGAATATTCTGGGGGCATTGCTGGGCACGATCACGCCGTTTTGCTCTTGCTCGTCTATTCCTTTGTTCATCGGGTTTACTGCTGCAGGTTTGCCGTTGGGGGTGACGTTCTCGTTTCTGATTTCATCGCCTTTGGTTGATATGGCCTCGGTCATCCTGCTCGCTTCAATTTTCAGCTGGCCGATTGCATTGGCTTATGTGGGGGTTGGGCTGATTGTGGCAGTGGTCGGGGGGACAATCATTGGCAAGCTGGGGATGGAGGGGCAGGTGGAAAGCTTTGTCCATAACGTGCCGGTGACGGATGCAGATGAAAGCCTGAGCCGTGCAGAGCGGATTGGATTTGCCCGCGGTCAGGTCTTGGATATTGCGGGTAAGGTTTGGCCCTATGTTCTGATTGGCGTGGGTATCGGGGCGGTTATTCACAATTGGGTGCCCGAGGCGACGATTTCGGCGCTGCTGGGCCAAGACAAATGGTGGGCGGTGCCGGTGGCCACGGTGGTGGGCATTCCGATGTATGCCGATATTTTTGGCACCTTACCGATCGCCGAGGCGCTGGTGGGCAAAGGTGTGGGGCTGGGCACGGTTCTGGCCTTTATGATGGCGGTGACTGCACTGTCGCTGCCGTCGCTTATCATGCTGAAAAGGGTGGTTAAAATGCCGTTGCTTGTGGCGTTTACCGGGCTGGTGACGGTTGGCATTCTGACCATCGGATTCGCGTTTAACGCGATCACACATATGTTCATATGAAAGGAGATATCATGATTATCAAGATCCTTGGTTCTGGCTGCAAGAAATGTGGTATTTTGGCGGAGAATGCCTTGGCTGCGGCACATGCGGCGGGCAAAACCGCCGAGATTGTGAAAGTCACGGATTTTGCCGAGATTGCGGGATATGGTGTGATGTCGACGCCTGCTTTGGTGGTCGATGAAAAGTTGATCGCATCTGGCAAGGTGCTGACAATCGATGAAATCAGCGCCTTGCTGTAAACGTATTGGCGCAGCGCCAGAGGTGTATTTTTCCGATGTGGCGGTGGCGGGTCGCCATGCGAAAGGCATAGTATCAGGTGCTGCCGAGTTTCAAATATGCCTGTATGGCGGCAGGGTGAATCTGGAAGGCCCGAGTCATGCCCCATGACCCTGCACATCTGACGATGCAGCTGGAAAGGGTGCCATGTGAGCGGGCGGCGAAAACCTGACGCCCGCCAAGCGTTAGGTTGCGGCAGTCTGGTTTACCCGTTTCATCAGCTCGGCGGCGGATTCCTTGCGCTCGGAATAGCGGTCAACAAGGTAATCGGCGCGATCACGGGTAAGCAGGGTGAATTTGTACAATTCTTCCATCACGTCAACGATACGGTCATACAGCGGCGAGGGGCGCATGCGGCCAGCCTCGTCAAACTCTTGAAACGCTTTGGGAATTGACGATTGGTTGGGGATGGTGATCAGCCGCATCCAGCGCCCCAGAATGCGCATCTGATTGACGGCGTTAAAGCTTTGTGAGCCGCCGGAAACCTGCATCACCGCCAGCGTTTTGCCTTGGGTCGGGCGAACCGCGCCGTCAGACAGAGGAATCCAGTCGATTTGGGTTTTCATCAGGCCGGTCATGGCGCCGTGACGTTCGGGCGATGACCAGACCATGCCTTCGGACCACGCGACCAGCCCGCGCAATTCCTGCACTTTGGGGTGGCTGGCATCGGTGTTGTCATCGACCAGCGGCAGGCCCGAGGGGTCGAAAAACCGCACTTCGGCCCCTAGATGGGTCAGGATGCGGCCCGCCTCTTTGGCGGGCAACCGGCTGAAACTGCGCGACCGGAGCGAGCCGTAGAGTATGAGGATGCGCGGCGCATGGGTTTTATGCGGCGGGGCCAGCAATGCGGCCTCATCTATTGCGGGCAGCAGGGCGGGGTTGATGTTGGGGGTATCAGACAACACGGTTTCCTTTCGCATCAATGATCAACGCGCCGTCTTCCTTGGCAAAGGGGCCGGGGGGGAATTGGTCAAGCAGGTCAAGCACGGATTCGGATGGGCGGCACAGGCGCACACCTTTGGGGGTGCAGACGATCGGCCGGTTCACAAGGATCGGATGCGCGATCATCGCGTCGAGCAGTTGATCGTCGGTGACGCCGGGCTGCGTGAGGCCCAGTTCAGCCGCCGGGGTTTTGCTGACCCGCAGCGCCTGTTGCGGTGTAAGGTTGGCGGCAGCGAACAGCGCAAGCAGTTGGGGGCGGGTCCAGCCTTCGGTTTGGTAATCGATGACCACGGGCGTGTAGCCCGCCGCTGTAATGAGGTCCAGAACATTGCGCGACGTGCCGCAGGCGGGGTTGTGGTGGATGACGATAGGAAAGGTCATTTTGGAAAGCTCTCTCTGGTGCGGTTGGCAAAGGCGACGAGTGACAGCATGACAGGCACCTCGACCAGCACGCCGACCACGGTGACAAGCGCCGCGCCGGAATTCAGGCCAAAGAGGCCAATCGCGACAGCGACCGCCAGTTCGAAAAAGTTGGAGGTGCCGATCAATGCGCAAGGGGCGGCGACGGAATGGGGCAGTTTCCATGCCCAAGCCCAGCCATAACCCAAGGCAAAGATGCCGTAGGATTGCAGGATGATTGGTACGGCAAGCAGCGCGATCAGCGTGGGCTGTGCCAGAATGACCGGCCCTTGAAAGCCGAAGAGCAGCACAACGGTCAGCAGCAGGCCCATGATCGAGGCGGGCTTGATACGGGCAGTGAAATCGTTGACGGCCGCGCCGCGTTTGACCAGTGCCGCGCGGGTAAGCACGCCTGCGACCAGCGGGATGACAACGTAAAGCACCGTTGACAGGATCAACGTTTCCCACGGCACGGCAATTTCAGTCACACCCAGCAGAAAGGCGACGATGGGGGCAAAGGCCACAACCATGATCAGATCGTTCAGCGACACCTGCACCAAGGTGTAGTTTGCATCGCCCTTGGTCATTTGCGACCAGACAAAGACCATCGCCGTGCAGGGGGCTGCGCCCAGCAAAATAAGGCCTGCGATGTATTCAGTCGCCTGTGCAGGGGGGATGAAAGCGGCAAAGACATGTTGGAAAAACAAAACGCCAAGCGCGGCCATCGTAAACGGTTTGATCAGCCAGTTGATGATAATGGTGATGACCAGCCCTTTGGGCCGCGCCCCCACGGATTTGAGCGAGCCGAGATCAACCGCGACCATCATCGGGTAGACCATCGCCCAGATCAGCACCGCGACGACAAGGTTAACCGAGGCATATTCCAACGCGGCCAAGCTGGCGAACAGTGCGGGCAGCACGTTGCCCAAGATAAGCCCCGCAAGGATGCACAGGGCAACCCAAAGCGAAAGATAGCGTTCAAACAGGCTCATGTCAGGTCCTTTTCGGGCATGGTCGGGGAAGGGGTGCAGCAGGTATCATCGGCCAGCGGCAGCGTGGCGATGAATTGTGACAGCGGGGCAAAGGCCTGTGGCGCCAGTGCGTAGCAAATGCGCGGGCCGTCGATTTCGCCGCTTATCACTCCGGCGGCTTTGAGGATGCGCAGATGTTCGGAGACGGTGGATTGCGCAAGGCCGATGGCGCCGACGATATCGCCGCCGATACAGCCCGGCGTGCGCGCCAGCAGCTGCAAAATGCGCAGGCGGGCGGGGTGGGCAAGGGCCTTGGCCAGTTCGGAGAGATGGGTTTCGGAATCAGGGGTCATTTAATTCGCCTATCGTCGATTGACGATTTGATAGGGCGAAACATTGGATGGGTCAAGCATGAAACGCAAAGCGGCGCACCGGCCCCCAACGGGGACCGGTGCTGGTTGGTTTAGGCCAGAATTTTCAACATGGTGGCCGAAGGGCGCATCACATTGGCGGTTTTTTCAGCATCGGTCAGGAAGTAGCCGCCCAGATCTGCGGGCTTGCCCTCATCTGCCATCAGCTCGGCCAGAATTGCATCTTCGTTTTCTTCCAATACCTTGGCGATTGGGGCGAAATGCGCAGTCAGGCTTGCATCTTCGTTCTGGTTGGCCAAAGCCTGCGCCCAGTACAGTGCAAAGTAGTAGTGGCTGGTGCGGTTGTCGGTTTGGCCAACCTTGGGGGCGGGCGATTTGTTGTTGTCCAACACGCCTTGGGTCGCGCGATCTACGGCAATGCCGAGAATGCGGGCTTTGTCATTCGCCTTGGTTTCAGCCAGAAACTTCAGGCTTTCCCCCAAGGCGCAGAACTCGCCCAGGCTGTCCCAACGCAGGTGGTTTTCTTCTGCCAGCTGTTGAACATGTTTGGGCGCCGAGCCGCCGGCGCCGGTTTCAAACATGCCGCCACCATTCATCAGTTTCACGATCGAAAGCATCTTGGCCGAGGTGCCCAGTTCCAGAATCGGGAATAGGTCGGTCAGGTAATCGCGCAGCACGTTGCCGGTGATTGCGATCGAGTTTTGACCCTTGCGGATGGTTTCCAGCGACAGGCGGGTCGCGGCGCGGGGTGTCAGAACCTGGAACTTGTCGGCCACACCTGCCTTGGCAAGGATCGGGCGGACATATTTCAGCAACTCGGCATCATGGGCGCGGGATTCATCAAGCCAGAAAATCGCTTGGCAGCCTTCGGCCTTTTGACGGCTGATCGCCAGTTGCACCCAGTCTTCGATCGGCGCTTGGTTGCTCGAGGCCGAGCGCCAGATGTCGCCTGCCTCGACCGTATGTTCATGCAAGATGTCGCCATTTGCCAGAACGATGCGAACGTTGCCAGCGGTCGGGATTTCAAAGGTGGTCGGGTGCGAGCCGTATTCCTCGGCCTTTTGGGCCATCAGGCCGACGTTTTGCACGGTGCCCGCAGTGGTTGGATCCAACGCGCCGGTTTCTTTGAAATACTTGACCGTTTCATCATAGACGGGCGCATAAGAGCTGTCGGGGATGACGCAGTTTGTGTCGGCGGCTTTGCCATCCGGGCCCCAGCCTTTGCCGCCTGCGCGGATCAGGGCGGGCAATGAGGCATCGATGATCACGTCAGAAGGGACGTGCAGGTTGGTGATACCTTTGTCCGAGTTCACCATATACATCGGCGGGCGCTCGGCCATAACGGCATCGATTGCCGCGAGGATTTCGGTGCCCTCATCCATTTTGGCGACTTGGTCCAAAACCGCGCCAAGGCCGGAATTGGGGTTCACGCCTGCGGCGGCCATTTTGTCGCCGAATTTGTCAAACACCGGCTGCAGGAAAACCTTAACAGCGTGGCCGAACAGGATCGGGTCCGAGACCTTCATCATCGTGGCTTTGAGGTGGATCGAGAACAGCGTGCCTGCAGCTTTGGTCGCGGCCACTTGTTCGGCCAAGAAGGAATCCAGCGCGCGGGCCGACATGAATGTGGCATCAACCACGGTGCCAGCTGCGTATTTCACGCCGTCTTTCAGCACAGTTACACTGCCATCGGCGGCGGTCAGTTCAATACGTGCGGGGCCGGCCTGTTCGGCGGTGATGGTTGCCGATTTTTCGTTGGAGAAGAAATCGTTGGCCGACATTGTTGAGACAACGGTTTTGCTGTCTGGTGCCCATTTGCCCATCGAGTGCGGGTTGGCCATAGCATAGTTTTTCACGGCAACGGCCGCGCGACGATCCGAGTTGCCTTCGCGCAGAACCGGGTTCACGGCCGAGCCCTTGATCGCGTCAAAACGGGCGCGGATTGCCTTTTCTGCGTCTGTGCTTGGGTCTGCTGGGTAGTCGGGGATGGCATAGCCTTTGGACTGCAATTCCTTAACGGCGGCTACCAACTGTGGCACCGAGGCCGAGATGTTTGGCAGCTTGATGACGTTGGCAGTGGGGGTTTTGACCAGCTGGCCCAGCTCGGCCAGATCATCGGGTTGGCGCTGCTCGGGCGTCAGGTTTTCAGGGAAGGTCGCGATGATACGGCCTGCAAGCGAGATATCTTTGACGCCAACCGAAACACCGGCTGCCGCCGCAAAGGACTGAATAATCGGCAAAAGCGATGCCGAGGCAAGCTGGGGAGCTTCGTCAACCTTGGTGTAAATGATATCTGCATTGGTCATGGTCAGGCCTATCTTTCATCTTGGTTAAATGCGTTAGGAATTGGCTTTGCCATGCCCGAGTTTGATGTAAAATGCAATGACACGCCGCAAGGGCGTGCCATATTTCTGCGCGAAAATGCTGTGCGATGTTGGGTTTATCGCTAACAGCTTAGGTGATTTTGACGGTCAGCGTTCCGAGGCCTTCGATCATCGCCTCCATCACGTCGCCGCGCTGTACGGCCCCCACACCCGAGGGGGTGCCAGAGAGGATGACATCGCCGGCTTGCAGTTCAAAATACTCGGAGAGATAGGCGATCATTTCCGGCACTTTCCAGATCATCTGGTTCAGATCACCCGTTTGGCGCGGGGTGCCGTTCACAGCCAGCGAGATCTGGCCTTGGGTCAGGTGGCCTGTGGCGGCGACAGGGTGCAGCGGGCCGACGGGGGCCGAGCGTTCAAAGGCCTTGCCGATTTCCCACGGGCGCCCTGCTTTTTTCGCCTCGGCCTGCAGATCACGGCGGGTCATATCAAGGCCGATGGCATAGCCCCAGACGTGGTTCAACGCGTCGTCAAGGCTGATATTGTTGCCGCCGGATTTCAGGGCGACGACCAGTTCTACCTCGTGATGCACATCGCTGGAATGGGGCGGGTAGGGAAAACTGCCCGAAGCGTCAAGGTTGTCCGGGTTTTTCTGGAAAAAGAATGGCGCTTCGCGGTTCGGGTCATGGCCCATTTCAACCGCATGGGCGGCGTAGTTGCGGCCAATGCAATAGACGCGGCGTACCGGAAAAGCGGCACCTGTGCTGGTGGGGATGGTTGGCGTGGCGGGGGTGGGGATTACGGTTTGGGTCATCTTGGCCTTTGGAGGGTGGTGTTTCGTGACGGTAGGGCTGATAGCGGTGCGGGGCAAGAGTGGGCTGCGTGGCCGTAAACGGGTGGTGTGTGCCGCGCGCGTCAGATCGGGGCTGTGCGCTTGCCTTTCAGGAACGCTTGCGGCGTGGGCATGCCCCGGCGGGCATTGGCCAACGGCAAGCCGCCTTGGGGGCGTGGCAGATGATGATCGGGATAAATGCCGGGTTGCGGGGGGCAGGTTGCCCGTCAGATATTTGAAAGCGCATTCCATGTCGTCAAAGACATGGCGCATCGCATCCTGGCTTTTGGTTTGGGAATAAGGGTTACATATGGGAGGCTCCGGAATGGGTGGCGATTGAAACGTTGCCAGAACCTGTTGGCCGAGGGCCAGTGTTTTTCGGGCAATTGTTGGGCCTTATCTGTCAGATAGGCGGCTTGCCGCGGCATTGTATGGGCCGACAGAGACTGGTTAATCCCGGCAAGTAGGTAATTAATCTTTACATGTGTAAATAAATTGGTGACTGTAGTAGGGTAGTTTTGAGTGATATCGCTGCTGCCGAAAAGAATACCGCATGAGTTGGGCAACGGATGAAACCTAAGATCAATACGATGGAAGAGCTTTCAGAAGCGATTGGCGTTTCGCGCCCAACGCTGTCGCGCTATTTTCAAAGCCCCGACAGTGTACGTGGAAAGACCTCGGAAAAGATCCGGCAGGGGTTGGAACGTGTCGAATATGTGCCGAATTTCTTTGCCACAAGGATGAACCGCAAAACCACGGGCATTATCGGGGTTATCATACCGTATCTAAACGATCTTTTCTTTACCAAGCTGTTGATGGCGATCGAGACGGCCGCAATGGAGGCGGGTTATACAGTTATCACGCAATGTTCGCATTCTGACCCGTCGATTGAGGCGCGTGCAGCCGAAACCCTGATGTCGATGAGCGTGGATGGCGCGCTGGTGGCGCCGCTGGGCGATCAGAGCGACCCCGAGGTGCAGCGCAGGCTGGGTTCGCGGCTGCCGTTTATGCTTGTCGACTCGCGCCCGACGACGATGCCGGATGTCGATTTCGTTGGCACGGACCATAAGCAAAGCACTGGTTTAATTACAGAATATCTGTGCCGTGTGGGAAGGCCGCCGGTGTTTCTGGCCATGCCGCGCGTGAATTTCAACGCCGTTGAGCGCGAGAACGCCTATATCGCCAAACTGACCGAGCTTGGCCATAAACCCGAGGTTATCGGTATCGATCCTATCGATTCGCGCTGGCACTTTGAGGCGCATGGCGAGGCGGTTCTGGACCAGTATTTTTCGCATGGCGCGTATCTGGACCGTTCGATTCTCTGCGTAAATGACCGTGTTGCGATTGGCGCTTTGCGTGCCGCGTCGCGGCATGGGTTGGTGCCGGGGCGGATGGCCAAGGGCGGTTTGCGGATCGCGGGTCATGATGATTACCCGCTGTGCCCCTTTACCACGCCAGCGTTGACGACAGTGGCGCAGAATGTCGAAGCCATTGGAAAGGCGTCGGTTTCGCGGCTGGTTGAAATGATACGCGGGGAAAATAGCGCAAATGAGTCGCAGGTTCAGCTGTTTGATGGCGTCTTAAAATTGCGCGAGTCGGCCTAGTTTCGAACGATTGCTGCTTTGCGGCAAAAAGTTTTCAAAAGTTTTTTCTTGACGCATGTAAAAAAATCCCGCAATCTTTACGCATGTAAAAAACGGGAGGTCATTTACATGGCGATTAAACGCGCACTTCTTAACACAGCAGTTGGTCTTGGTTTGGTTGCTGGTTTTTCGGCAGCTGCAAGCGCTGAGACACTGACAATTGCGACCGTTAACAACGGCGACATGGTTCGCATGCAGGGTCTTGCATCCGAATTCACCGCAGCAAACCCAGACATCACGCTTGAGTGGGTTACGCTGGAAGAAAACGTACTGCGCCAGAAGGTTACAACTGATGTTGCCACCAAAGGCGGGCAGTTCGACATTATGACAATCGGCACATACGAAGTTCCAATCTGGGCAAAGCAGGGCTGGCTGGTATCGCTGGACGACTTGCCTGCCGAGTGGGACAAAGCAGACCTGTTGCCTGCTATCGCTGGCGGTCTGTCGGTTGACGGCAGCCTGTATGCAGCGCCGTTCTACGGCGAAAGCTCGATGGTTATGTACCGCAAGGACTTGATGGAAAAAGCTGGCCTGACCATGCCAGACGCCCCAACCTGGGCGTTCATCAAAGAAGCTGCGGAAAAGATGACCGACAAAGCGAACGAAGTTTATGGCATCTGTCTGCGCGGTAAAGCAGGCTGGGGCGAAAACATGGCGTTCCTGACCGCGATGTCCAACTCGTTTGGCGCAAAGTGGTTTGATGAAAACTGGAACGCACAGTTCGACCAGAAGCCATGGGCTGATACGCTGAACTTCTATCTTGACCTGATGACCAACTACGGTCCTCCTGGTGCGGCTAACAACGGTTTCAACGAAAACCTGTCGTTGATGCAAACCGGCCATTGCGGCATGTGGATCGACGCAACTGTTGCGGCATCCTTTGTTTCCAACCCGAAGGACAGCCAAGTTGCTGAACAGATGGGTTATGCATTGGCACCCGACAACGGTTTGGGCAAGCGCGGCAACTGGCTCTGGGCTTGGTCCTTGGCTATCCCTGCTGGCACAGACTCGACCGATGCTGCGAAAAAGTTTGTAGCTTGGGCAACCTCGAAAGAGTACACTGCCTTGGTTGCGTCGAAAGAAGGCTGGGCAAACGTGCCTCCGGGAACCCGTACTTCGCTGTATGAAAACTCTGAGTACTTGGCAGCTGCTCCATTTGCGAAAATGACCTTGGACAGCATCAACGCAGCTGACCCAACGCACCCAACCGTTGACCCAGTGCCTTACACAGGCGTTCAGTTCGTCGCTATTCCTGAATTCCAGGGTATCGCAACAGCTGTTGGTCAGCAGTTCTCGGCAGCTTTGGCCGGTACTGAAACGGCAGAAAATGCACTGAAAGCAGCGCAGGACCTGACCGTAAAAGAAATGAAGGCAGCAGGCTACAACTAAGCCAGCGTCCGATCTGTCGGGGCCGGCCACAAAGGCTGGCCCCACTTTTTTCAAAGATAGCTTTGATGCATCTTGGCGTTAGGCTGAGACTCCCCCTTTACCGCAATTTGCAGGATGGCCCCAATGTCCACACAGCATTCCCGCTCTGCCGCGAAACTGATGATTGCACCCGCGACGTTCCTTTTGTTCGTCTGGATGTTGGTTCCGTTGGTCATGACGATTTACTACTCGTTTCAACGCTATCGGCTGCTGACGCCGGATCGGCGTGGATTTATCGGGTTTGACAACTACGTCAACTTTATCGACAACCCCGCGTTCTGGAGCTCGATGGGCAATACGTTGCTGTTGGTTGGCGGCGTTCTGGTCATCACCATCGTTTTCGGTATTTTGTTCGCGCTGTTGCTGGATATGCCGATGTTCGGCCAAGGCATTGTGCGGATTTTGGTTATTGCGCCGTTCTTTGTTATGCCAACGGTTTCCGCGCTGGTGTGGAAGAACTTTTTTATGAACCCGGTCAATGGTTTGTTCGCCTTTGCGGCCAAGGCGTTGGGGCTGCAACCTTATGACTTCCTGTCTCAGGCGCCGCTTGCCTCGATCATCGGGATTGTCAGCTGGCAGTGGTTGCCCTTTGCGACGCTGATTTTGCTGACCGCGATCCAGAGCCTTGACAGTGAGCAGTTGGAAGCTGCCGAAATGGATGGCGCGCCTGCACTCAGCCGCTTTTTCTATATCAAGCTGCCGCATCTTAGCCGCGCGATTACGGTTGTGATCTTGATCCAGACGATCTTTTTGCTGTCGGTTTTCGCCGAAATTCTGGTTACCACCAATGGCGGCCCGGGCACGGCAAGTACCAACCTGACCTACCTTGTTTACGCCAAGAGCCTTTTGTCCTTTGACGTCGGTGCCGGTTCGGCAGGTGGTGTGATTGCGATTATTCTGGCCAATATTGTTGCCATCTTCCTGATGCGCGCAATCGGTAAGAACCTGGATTCCTAAACCCTTAGCACATGGAGGACACCTGATGGCCCGTGCAATATCAACACGTCGCAAGATCGGCATCACGGCCCTGGCTTGGGCGCTGGGACTGCTGATTTTCTTTCCGATCCTTTGGACCTTTCTGACCAGCTTTAAATCCGAAGCTGATGCGATTGCCGACCCGCCGTTGTTTTTGAACTTTCACTGGACGATGGAAAACTATTTCGCCGTGCAGGAACGGTCGGATTATTTCAAGCACTTCTGGAACTCGGTGGTAATTGCCGGCGGGTCCACCCTGTTGGGCCTGATTATCGCGGTGCCTGCCGCGTGGTCGATGGCCTTTGTGCCGGGCAAATACACCAAGGATGTCTTGATGTGGATGCTTTCGACCAAGATGATGCCGCCGGTTGGCGTGCTGATCCCGATCTATCTGATTTTCCGGTCTACCGGCCTGTTGGATAGCAAAACCGGCTTGGTCATCGTGATGACGCTGATCAACCTGCCGATTATCGTTTGGATGCTTTACACCTATTTCAAGGAAATTCCGGGCGAGATTTTGGAAGCGGCACGGATGGATGGTGCGACGTTGCGCGAAGAGATCATCTATGTGCTGACGCCGATGGCCATCCCCGGCATTGCATCGACCTTGTTGTTGAACGTGATCTTGGCTTGGAATGAGGCGTTCTGGACGCTGAACCTTGCGGCCTCAAAGGCGGCGCCGTTGACGACCTTTATCGCCGGATATTCCAGCCCCGAAGGTCTGTTCTATGCCAAACTTAGCGCGGCCTCGATCATGGCTATCGCACCAATTCTTATCATGGGCTGGTTCAGCCAAAAACAACTCGTCCGCGGTCTCACCTTCGGCGCAGTGAAATAAGGAGTTCAGACTATGGGACGTATTACACTTGATAAAGTCGCAAAGCGTTTTGGTGACGTAGAGGTCATTCCACCGCTGGATCTGACGATTGAAGAGGGCGAGTTTGTTGTGTTTGTTGGCCCGTCGGGTTGCGGCAAATCCACGCTTTTGCGCTTGATTGCAGGGCTGGAAGATGTGTCGGGCGGCCAGATCCGCATTGACGGCAAAGATGCCACGCTGACCCCACCTGCCAAGCGCGGGTTGGCGATGGTGTTCCAATCCTATGCTTTGTATCCGCATATGTCGGTGCGCAAAAACATCGCCTTTCCGTTGAAAATGGCGGGGATGGATCAGGCTGAACAGGACCGCCGCATTGATAATGCTGCGAAAATTCTGAACCTAACCGATTATATCGACCGTAAACCCGGCCAGCTTTCGGGTGGTCAGCGCCAGCGTGTGGCGATTGGCCGTGCGATTGTGCGTGAGCCTGCGGCGTTCTTGTTTGACGAGCCTTTGTCGAACCTTGACGCGGCATTGCGGGTTGGCATGCGCCTGGAAATCACCGAGCTGCATTCGCGCCTGAAAACCACAATGATTTATGTGACGCATGATCAGGTTGAAGCCATGACTATGGCCGACAAAATTGTGGTGCTGCGCGCAGGGCATATTGAACAAGTGGGCAGCCCGCTGGAACTGTACCGCAGCCCGCGCAACCTGTTCGTGGCTGGCTTTATCGGCAGCCCGAAAATGAACCTGATCGCCGGGGCCGAGGCCAAAAAGCACGGCGCTGCAACGATCGGTATCCGTCCTGAACATATTAACGTTTCCAAAACCGAAGGCGCATGGAAAGGCCGCGTTGGCGTTTCCGAACACCTTGGGTCTGACACGTTCTTTTATGTGCATGACACCGGTTTGGTTGATGACATCACCGTCCGCGTACCGGGCGAATTTGACTTGAAATCCGGCGACACTGTTTACCTGACACCCGAAGCAGACAAAATCCACCGCTTTGATGACAAAGGATTGAGGTTCGAATGAAACGGCTTGTTGGCAAATCCGCACTTATCACCGGCTCGGCCCGTGGCATCGGGCGCGGGTTTGCCGCAGCCTATATCCGCGAGGGCGCAACAGTCGCCATCGCGGATATTAACTTGGCGGCGGCGCAAGCGACTGCGGCGGAATTGGGCGCGGGTGCCTATGCCGTGCAGTTGGACGTGACTGATCAGGCCAGTATTGACGCAGGCATCGCGGCGGTTGTGGCGCAGGCAGGCAAGCTGGATATCTTGATTAATAATGCGGCGCTGTTTGATGCGGCGGAAACGGTTGATATTACCCGTGCCAGCTATGACAGGCTTTATGCCGTAAACGTGGCGGGTACGCTGTTCACCATGCAGGCCGCGGCAAAACAGATGATAAAACAAGGCCATGGCGGCAAGATTATCAACATGGCGTCCCAAGCAGGGCGTCGCGGGGAACCGCTTGTGTTGGTCTATTGTTCGACCAAGGCGGCCGTCATTTCGATGACCCAATCGGCAGGGCTGAACCTGATCAAGCACGGCATCAATGTGAATGCTATCGCGCCCGGTGTGGTGGATGGCGATCATTGGGAGCATGTGGACAGTATGTTCGCCAAGCTTGAGGGCAAAGAACCCGGCCAGAAAAAGGCCGAAGTGGCCGCAGGTGTGCCAGCGGGCCGCTTTGCCACTCCTGATGACCTGACTGGAATGGCGGTTTTTCTCGCCTCGTCAGAGTCGAATTATATTCTGTCGCAGACGTACAACGTCGACGGCGGGCAATGGATGAGTTGATAGGAAACGCAGATGAAATTGTCGAACGCCACTTTGGCCAGCCTTCCCGATACGGTTCGGGTTCCCAAATATGATCGCGCTGGCCTGACACCGGGGATCGTGCATATCGGGCTTGGCAATTTTCACCGTGGGCATCAGGCGTGGTATTTGCACCGCTTGTTTGACCTTGGGCTGAACCATGATTGGGCGATCATCGGGGCAGGGGTGCGGGCCAACGACGCGGTGATGCGCGACAAGCTGTTGGCGCAAGACTGCCTGACCACGTTGATCGAGCTTGACCCCTCGGGCAAGTCGGTTGAGGTGACAGGCTCAATGATCGATTTTGTGGCGATCGAGGAAGGCAATGGCGCGTTGATCCGCCAAATGGCTGACCCGGCGATCCGCATTGTCGCGTTGACGGTGACCGAGGGCGGCTACTACATCAACCCGACCGATGGCAGCTTTAACGCGGGCCATGCCGATATTGTGTATGACGCTGGGCATATGGATGCGCCGAAAACTGCCTTTGGCGCGATGATTGCAGCATTGCGGCTGCGGCGTGATGCTGGCACTGGCCCGTTCACTTGCCAAAGCTGCGACAACCTGCAAGGCAATGGCGCGATTTTGCGCCAAACTTTGGTTGGCCTTGCGCGTTTGTCTGACCCGGCGCTGGCTGATTGGATTAACGACAACTGCACCTTCCCGAACTCGATGGTCGATTGCATCGTGCCCGCGACCGGCCCGAATGAGCTGGCGCTTGTGCGGGAATTCGGGATTGAGGACGCTGCCCCTGTGACGCATGAAAACTTTCGCCAATGGGTGATTGAGGATGCGTTCTGCGCAGGCCGCCCTGATTGGGATAAAGTGGGCGCAACCTTTACGCCCCATGTGCATGACTATGAAACCATGAAAATCCGCATTCTGAACGCGGGGCATCAGGTGATTGCCAATGCGGGTGATTTGCTGTCGGTGGTTACGATCGCGGGCTGCATGGAGCATCCGGCCATTCGTGCGCTGTTCAACAAGGTGGAAAAAACCGAGATTGCGCCGCATGTGAATCCTGTGCCAGGTATGACGCCCGATGCATATGTCGAGCTGATCGAGCGGCGGTTTTCGAACCCGTCGATCGTTGATACCACGCGCCGTGTTGCCTTTGATGGCTCGTCCCGCCACCCCGGATTCTTGCTGCCATTGGTGCGCTCGGGTCTGGCGGCAGACGTGCCGGTTGAGGGATTGGCGCTGGTTGAGGCGATCTGGGCGCGGATGTGCGAAAGCACGCGGGAAGACGGCACTGTGATCGAGCCGAACGACCCCTATTGGGATGCGCTGCAAACGGCGGCCCGTGCTGCCAAAACGCGCCCACAAGCGTGGCTGGAGCAAAGCCATATCTATGGTGATTTGGCCAATGCGCCCCGCTTTGCCGAGGCATTCGGGCGTGCGTTGACCAGCATCTGGGAAAAGGGCTGTGCGCCAACGATCATGGATTATTGCGCAAAATAAAGGGCTTACAGGGTGTGGCTTATGGCCACGCCCTGTTCGGCTGCAAGCGTTGCCTCGGCCAGTGTTATCGGGCGGTAAGATATGAATTCGCTGCCTGCGCATTTGGGCAGGCCCAAAGCGGCAATCAAAGGCGCGTCGTATTGGCCAGAGAGCAGCAAAATGCCCTCGCGCGCCAACAGGTCGCGGGTGCCACGGCCGTTATCGGACCGGATGCGCCGCATGAAATCTTGCTGTTGTGCCACGGCCTCGACCACGTCGCGGGTGATGGGCTGGCCTTGGACACTGCGGAACAGCTGCGCCATGCGTTGGTTGCCTGTTGCGCCTGCAAAGATTTTATCAACCTCATCCGCCGCAATGCCGCGCCAGAAATTCGGCGGGTAGGGGTGGTTTTGCAGCAGCCACAAAATATGCGCAAAACCTTGTGCTGAAATGGTTTTCTTGGCGTCTTTGTTCTGCCCCGTGGTCAGATAGGCAGGCCGCGCGTTGATCAGGCCCAGATAGCAGCGGGCGCGGGCCTCATCTGCGGCGACCAGTAAGCAGGGGTGCCCCACAGCCTCGGTCGGGATCATCCAATTATTGCCCATGGTGTTTTTGATATCAACATCCTGACCAAGGATCTGGGTGTCGAGCTTGCCCTTGGGCAGGCGCAGCAAGGCGCGCAGCTCTATTTCGACCCGCGTGCCGATATAGGTTTTTTCGGTCTTTTCCAGATCATCATAGGATCTGCGGCCGGTTTTGGGCGTCATGATTACGTCATCGACGCAGCGGCGCAGCATGGCGGGAAAGCTGTTGGCCAAATCGCCGTTTGCCCGTTTTGTGATCTCATCCGCGAGAAGGGACAGGCGGCTGTGATCAGGGTGGCCCGCGACGACCAGGCTATCTGGAATTGCCTGTTTCAAGCGCCTAGCCGTTTACCGCCCGCAACACCCGTTTGCGCAGGGCCTTGGCGATTTGTGCCGAAACGGCCTGTGCCACAGGCGGTGGAAAGGCATTGCCGACTTGGCGGTAAGCATTTGTTTTTGCGCCGGTAAAGTGCCAATCATCCGGGAAACCCTGAATGCGGGCGACCATCGGGACGGTGAGGCGTGGCATGCCGGTGTGCAGGTGATCGGGTGCCTCGGCTGCCAAGGTGCGGCCTTCGACGCCAAGGCTGGCCCAAGCGGCGCGGGCGCGGGTCGGGCCAAGATCGGGGCCGCCGTGCTTTTTGGACCCACCGACGATTGTGGGCGCAATCTCATCAGCTTTGGCCGCCCAATCTTTGGCGCCGTGCCAACCGCCTGCGGCCATCAGGTCGCGCAGGGTTTCGCCCACGGTGGGCGGGTTATGGGGGTTCGGCTCGGGCCAGTCAAAAAGATCGGCGCGCTCTTTTTGCATCGCGACGATGACCACACGCGGGCGCAGCTGCGGCACGCCGTAGTCCGACGCGTTCAGCAACCGCCAATCGGCACGGTAGCCCAGTTTATCCAGTTGTGACTTTAACCGCTCACGGTAGTCATGAAACACGGCATCGAGAAAGCCACGCACGTTTTCGATCATCACGGCACGGGGACGGGCGGCGTCAATGATATCAAGCGCGTCGTTGAACAGATTGCGTTCATCCTTTTCGCCAAGCTGTTTGCCGGCAACCGAAAACGGCGGGCAGGGCAAGCCACCCGCCAGCAAATCCATGCCAGTGTAGCCCGCCGCGCGGTCTTTGAAAACGCGCACATCGTCTTCAATGACGTTCCATTGCGGGCGGTTGTGGCGCAGGGTGTTGCAGCAATGCTTATCAATTTCGACCAGCGCCGTATGCGCAAAGCCGGCCTTTTCCAGCCCCAAGGCCTGACCGCCGGCGCCTGCGCAAAGTTCAACGGATGTCAGCATCTGGCCTGCTCCTATTTCGGCCTGAAACCTGTGGTGATGGTGCGACCTAGGGCACCGCAGCGGGATCAAGCGTTCTTTTTTCGTTCTTAGCTGTTTTTGCGTCTTACAGCAAGACCGATGCGGGGCTGGGGAAAGCGTTTACCCAAGCCCCGCTGCAGTTGATTAGCCCAGAACGATCAAAGCGTGACGCTTGCGGCCGGCGGTCAGTTTGATCGGGGCTGCCAAATCGGCAGCGGTGATCATCTGGCCGGCCTCGGTCACGGGTTCATCATTCAGGCGCGCGCCGCCTTCGGCGATCAGGCGTTTGGCGTCTTTGCCAGATTTCGCAAGGCCGGATTTGACGAACAGGGACGAGACAGAAACGCCATCGGCCAGTTCTGCCGCTGTAACGGCGAAGGTTGGCAAATCATCACCGGTGCCGCCTTTTTCAAACACTTCGCGGGCGGTTGCCTCGGCTGCGGCTGCGGCTTCGGCCCCGTGGCACAGGGTTGTCACCTCATTGGCGAGGATAACTTTGGCGGCGTTGATTTCCGAGCCTTGCAGCGCGCCGAGGCGGTCGCATTCGTCAAGCGGCAACTCGGTATAGAGTTTGAGGAAGCGGCCAACATCGGCATCGGTGGTGTTGCGCCAGAACTGCCAGAATTCATAAGGCGACAGCATGTCAGCGTTCAGCCAGATCGCGCCCGACTGGCTTTTGCCCATTTTCTTGCCGTCTGACGTGGTCAGCAAGGGCGAGGTAAGGCCAAAGATCTGGTTGTCCAGCACGCGGCGCGTAAGGTCGATACCGTTGACGATATTGCCCCATTGGTCCGAGCCGCCCATCTGTAGCAGGCAGCCGTAACGGCGGTTTAGTTCAAGGAAGTCATATGCTTGCAAGATCATGTAGTTGAATTCAAGGAAAGACAGCGATTGCTCGCGGTCTAGCCGTGACTTTACGCTTTCAAACGAAAGCATGCGGTTGATGGAAAAATGCCGCCCGATGTCGCGCAGGAAATCGAGGTAATTCAGGCCGTCCAGCCATTCGGCGTTGTTCAGCATCAACGCATCGTTCGGGCCATCGCCAAACTGGACGTAAGAGGTGAAAACCTTGCGGATGCCCGCGATATTTTCGTCAATCTGTTCTGGCCCCAGCAGCGGGCGTTCATCGGCGCGGAAAGACGGGTCGCCCACCTTGGTGGTGCCGCCACCCATCAGGACAATCGGCTTGCCGCCGGATTTTTGCAACCAGCGCAGCATCATGATCTGGATAAGCGACCCCACATGCAGCGATTTGGCTGTGGCGTCAAAACCGATGTAACCGGGCAAGGTGCCTTTGACCAAAGCTTCGTCCAACGCCTGATAGTCGGTGCAGTCGGCCAAAAAGCCGCGCTCGATCATTACGCGCATGAATTCCGATTTTGCATGGTAGGTCATGGGGCTCTCGTGCTTTATAGATATGTTATGCGCGTATAGCGGGACGGCGGGGTGCCGTCAAAGGGGGCTTTGATGTTGAAGGCAGGAACAGTTTGGGCACTGGGTGCGATGTCGGGAACCTCGCTTGACGGGGTGGATGCGGCGATGGTTCTGACCGACGGGCACCGGATTCTGGAATTCGGCAATACCGCCTACCGTGAATATTCAGCTGCGCAGCGGGAATTGATCCGGTCCGGTCTGGGGCTGTGGCCGGGTGATGACGGGGTAGAGCCGATCGCCGAGGAAATCGAGGCGGCCCACGCTGCGGTGCTGGGAATGTTCGAAGGGGCCGAGATTGTGGGCTTTCACGGGCAGACCCTTGCGCATGACCCGGGCGGGCGCGGAACGCATCAGGCCGGGTCCGGCGCGGTATTGGCCGAGGTTTTGGGCCTGCCTGTCGTGTGGGATTTTCGCACCGCCGATGTGCAGATGGGCGGGCAGGGCGCGCCCTTGGCACCGTTTTTCCATTTCGCCTGTGCCAAGTTTATCGGGGCCGAGGCACCGGTGGCGTTTTTGAACCTTGGCGGTGTGGGGAATGTGACATGGGTTGATCCGCGCCATCATGCGCCCGAAGAGGCGGGGGCGTGTTTGGCCTTTGACACTGGCCCCGCGAATGCGCCGATCAATGATCTGGTCGCCGCGCGCTTGGGTCTAGAGCGTGACGAAGGTGGCGCTTTGGCGGCGGCGGGTGTGCCGGATGAAGCCGTGCTGACGCAGTTTCTGGCGCATCCATATTTCTATAAAATGCCGCCCAAGTCGCTGGACCGGAACGATTTTGCCAGTTTAAGCGCGGCAGTAGCCGGGTTGTCGGATGCCGATGCCGCAGCGACCTTGACAGCAGCGGCCGCGGCGGCCGTGGCCAAAGGGGCCGAGCATTTCCCCGCGCCGGTGTCCAAACTTTTGGTGACAGGGGGCGGGCGGCATAATGCGGCGATGATGTCGATGCTGGCCGAGTTGATGCAATGCGAGGTGTTGCCGGTTGAGGCCGTGGGGCTGGATGGCGACATGTTAGAGGCGCAGGCCTTTGCCTATTTGGCGGTGCGTGTGGCGATGGGTTTGCCGACCTCTTGCCCCGGCACCACAGGGGTGCGGGCGGCAATTGGCGGCGGGCAGATCAGCCAACCTTAGATTTGCGGCCGCGAAACATGGCGACGCTATACAGTACCAATGCAGCCCAGATCATCGGGAATGCGATCATTCGCGCAAGGCCGAACGGTTCGCCAAAGGCAAAGACCGCGATAAGGAAAATCATTGTTGGCGCCGTGTATTGCATGATGCCGATGGTCGAAAGCCGTAGCAGTTTTGCCCCATTGGCGTAAAGCATCAAGGGAATGGCTGTGACAAGGCCACATCCCAGCAACAGCACGGTGTCAGTGGTGTTACCTTGGAAAAAGTGGCTGGTTCCCGTGGTTTGGGCATAAGCGATGTAGGCAATCGCGAATGGGGTTAGCAGCAATACCTCTAGCGTGAAGCCTTGGTTCGGGCCAATGGGAAGCTGCTTTTTGAAATAGGCGTAAAAGCCCCATGTCAAAGTGAGGGTGAGTGCGACGAGGGGCAGCCGCCCTGCGCCCACGGTCAGCACGACCACGGCTATCGCGGCCAGCAAGACCGCGTATTTTTGCAGCTTGCTGAGATTTTCTTTCAGCAAAACGGCACCCAGCAAGATGCTGAACAGAGGGTTGATGTAATAGCCGAGAGCAGCATCAAGGGCGTGGCCTGCGCCGATGGCCCAAACATAAACGCCCCAGTTAAGCGAGACGAGTGTTGCGGTTATGGCTGCCATGCCCAGCATCGCAGGGGTGCGCAAGGCGCGCTTGAGATCGGCCGTGCGACCTTGGAGGATGAGAACCGCAGCGGCGATGGGCAAGGACCAGAGCACGCGATGGGCGATCACCTCTTGCGGGGGGATATGGGCCAGTTCTTTCATGTAGAGCGGCAGAAAGCCCCAGAAGATATAGGCGGACATGGCGAAGAAGAAGCCTGCAAGGCTGTCTTGGTTTGTCGGGTTTTGTGTGTTCTGGGTCATGGCATTGGCGTAGCGCCATGTTGGCGGGTCGGCCAGACCCAAACTTGTGTCGGGTACATTTTGGGGCTTGCCGATGCTTGGGCTGGCGGACAGGGCGGAGCCTTCGGCGAGGATATTTTTAGATAGATGATGGGGCCTTGGCAGACGGGTTTGCCTGCCAAGGCGATAGGTTTAGCGCTTGAGGATCGAGCGGCCCGCAAATTCTGCGGTTTCGCCCAGCATTTCCTCGATGCGGATCAGCTGGTTGTATTTCGCCAACCGGTCAGACCGTGCGAGCGAACCGGTTTTGATTTGGCCGCAGTTTGTGGCAACGGCCAGATCGGCGATGGTCGCGTCTTCGGTTTCGCCCGAGCGGTGCGACATCACATTGGTAAAGCCAGCGCGATGCGCCATTTCAACGGCTGCCAAGGTTTCGGTCAATGTGCCGATCTGGTTTACTTTGACCAGCATCGAGTTGGCGCAGCCTTGTTTGATGCCATCGGCCAAGCGGCGCGGGTTGGTCACGAACAGATCGTCGCCGACAAGCTGGATTTTTCCGCCCAGTTTTTCGGTCAGCAGTTTCCAGCCGGCCCAATCATCTTCGGCCATGCCGTCCTCGATCGAGATGATCGGGTAGGCGTCGCACAGGGCTGCAAGGTAATCGACGTTTTCGGCAGAGGTCAGGGATTTGCCTTCGCCCTTCATTTCATACTTGCCGCCTTTGAAATATTCGGTCGAGGCGCAATCGAGCGCGAGGAACATATCCTCACCCGGGCGGTATCCAGCTTTTTCGATGGATTTTAGAATGAAATCAAGCGCATCGCGGGTAGAGCTAAGATTTGGTGCGAAGCCGCCCTCATCGCCGATACCGGTGGACAGGCCAGCGTTGGACAGCTCTTTTTTCAAGGTGTGGAACACTTCGGAGCCCATGCGCACGGCGTCGCGGATGTTTTCCGCAGCCACAGGCATGATCATGAATTCCTGGATGTCGATCGGGTTGTCGGCATGCTCGCCGCCGTTGATGATGTTCATCATTGGCACGGGCAACATGCGGGCAGAGGTGCCGCCGACATAGCGGAACAAGGGCTGGCCCGATACTTCGGCAGCGGCTTTGGCCACGGCCAGCGACACGCCGAGAATGGCGTTTGCGCCGAGGCGGGCCTTGTTTGGTGTGCCGTCAAGTTCAATCATCGTGCGGTCGATACCGACCTGTTCCAGCGCGTCAAAACCCACCAGCTCTTCGGCCAGTTCGCCGTTTACGGCGGCAACTGCCTCGAGCACGCCTTTGCCCATGTAACGCGATTTGTCGCCATCGCGCTTTTCCACGGCTTCATGCGCGCCGGTTGAGGCACCCGAAGGAACGGCCGCGCGGCCCATCACGCCGCTTTCGAGATATACGTCAACTTCGACAGTTGGGTTGCCCCGGCTATCAAGAATTTCGCGTGCGTGGATATCGACGATTGTAGACATTTTGCCTCCGGTTTTGTGGGGAAGAGCTTACTCGGCTTTGTCTTTACCTTGGGGGAGGTGGTTTGGGAAGGGCCGAGTAAGTTGTTAGGAACTTGGCTTTTTGATCGGCACGCCGAACAGCTCTAGCCGGTGTCCCTTTAGTTTGTAGCCAAGGCGGGCGGCGATGCGTTCTTGCAGAGCCTCGATTTCGGGATCCACAAATTCGATGACCTCACCGGAATGCAGGTCGATCAGATGGTCGTGGTGATCGCGCTCGGCGTCCTCATAGCGGGCGCGGCCATCGCCGAATTCCAGCTTTTCAAGGATTCCGGCCTCTTCGAACAGGTTAACGGTGCGATAGACGGTGGCGATTGAAATGCGCGGATCAATGGCGGCTGCACGGGCAAAGAGCTCTTCGACATCAGGGTGGTCTTCGGCGGCGCCAATCACGCGGGCGACAACGCGCCGTTGTTCGGTCATGCGCAGGCCTTTGGCTTCGCAGCGTGCTATGATGTTTTTGTCCATGTGACTACGCCCTGATTTTCCTTGCGCATATTTAGGCACAAAAATCTGAAGGTTCCACCCGTTTGTCTTGGTGTTTGGGCATTCATGCGGAAGGCGGGAGTGGCGTTGGCGCGGGTTTGCGGTGGGCAATGTGCGGCGCGGCCTGATGCTGGGCGCGGCAATCTGGGGGGCGTTGGTGTGGGAACACGCGCTTTCCAAGTTATTATGTGCGCGCTTCGATTATGCGCGGCGGAACACGCAGAATCGTGAGGCCAAGACCGAACAAGCCGAAATTGAAAATTTGAGCGATAGTCGCATCAAGGCAACAGTGACAAGTCCAGGTTGAGTGCATCTGTCGTGGGTGATTCTGGGGTGAATACAAGATATAGTGGCTTGGAGCAGGTTAAGACGGAATATGGGCTAGTGGTGGTAAATGGGCTGAATGCTTGGGGAAAGCGGCAACCGGCGGTCGCTGCGATTTGTGATTTGAAACGGCGTTAAATTTTTATTCATCAATTTGTCGGTTGGCCCGAGAAAACCTGACAATTTCAAAACCGCCCACAGGCCGCGAAAAATCTGTGGAGAAAAATGAAAATGCCGTTGAACCAGGCGCTGAAATACGACAGTTTGACGACGTGCCGCTGATTTACACCACATATGGTGGCGCAAAGAGACAATCTTCAATATCTACGACCGTAGAGCCCATGCCGGCCTATGGCGCGCGCTTTTGAAAAAAAGGCGCGATAGGAAGGCTTGTCTTTGACGGAAACATCGGGCGCTGAACGCCCGCAAAAAATCGGAGACGGGGCAGAATGAAGATCGAGCGGAAATTCACAGCTGAATCAACTGGTGCCTATGGGACGATCGATTTTACCACCACGGTATCTGAAATCCGCAATCCTGACGGCAAGATTGTATTTCGAAATGAAGCAGTCGAAGTGCCGGTGGGTTGGAGCCAGGTCGCCTCGGACGTGTTGGCACAAAAGTATTTCCGCAAAGCTGGCGTTCCGGCAAAGCTGAAAGCGGTCAAGGAAAAAGGCGTTCCCGAGTTTCTGTGGCGATCGGTTCCTGATGAGGCCGCTTTGGCAAAACTGCCAGAAGATCAACGGATTGTGGGCGAAACCTCGGCCAAGCAGGTGTTTGACCGTTTGGCCGGCGCCTGGACCTATTGGGGCTGGAAGGGCGGTTATTTCACCGCCGAATCCGATGCGCGCGCCTATTATGATGAAATGCGCTATATGCTGGCCAATCAGATGGCCGCGCCGAACAGCCCGCAATGGTTTAACACGGGCCTGCATTGGGCCTATGGCATCGACGGCCCGTCGCAAGGCCATTATTATGTAGATTATCAGACCGGCAAGCTGACCAAATCGGCCAGCGCCTATGAGCATCCGCAGCCGCATGCCTGCTTTATCCAATCGGTTGCCGATGATCTGGTGGGCGATGGTGGCATCATGGACCTGTGGGTGCGTGAGGCGCGTTTGTTCAAATACGGGTCGGGCACGGGCACCAACTTTTCCAGCCTTCGCGGCGCAGGGGAAAAGCTGTCGGGTGGCGGTAAATCATCGGGCCTAATGGGGTTCTTGAAAATCGGTGACCGTGCTGCTGGTGCGATCAAATCGGGCGGCACCACACGCCGCGCGGCGAAAATGGTTATCGTAGACGCCGACCACCCCGATATCGAAGATTTCATCAACTGGAAGGTTATCGAGGAGCAAAAGGTCGCGAGCATCGTTGCCGGCTCTAAGATGCACGAGCAAAAGCTGAACGCGATTTTCGCGGCGATCAAGGCGTTTGATGGTTCGGCAGAGGGCGCCTATGAGCCATCGGCGAACGCAGGTTTGAAAACCGCGATCAAAGACGCGAAGCGGGTTGCTATTCCCGAAACCTATATCAAGCGCGTGTTGGATTATGCCAAGCAGGGCCATACCAACATCGAATTTGCGACCTATGATACCGATTGGGATTCCGAGGCGTATTCAAGCGTTTCAGGCCAGAACTCGAACAACTCGATCCGCGTGACCGATGCGTTTTTGCAGGCGATCAAGGACGACGGCAATTGGGACCTTATTAACCGCAAGGATGGCACGGTTTCCAAAACCATCAAGGCGCGTGATTTGTGGGCGCAGGTTGGCCATGCCGCTTGGGCCTGTGCTGATCCGGGTATCCAGTTCCACGATTCGGTGAACGCTTGGCACACTTGCCCCGAAGATGGGGCGATCCGCGGGTCGAACCCGTGTTCCGAATATATGTTCCTCGATGATACGGCCTGTAACCTTGCCTCGATGAACCTGCTGACTTTCTATAACGGCGGCAAGTTTGACTCGGCGGCGTATATCCATGCTTCGCGGCTTTGGACGGTGACGCTGGAAATTTCGGTGATGATGGCGCAGTTCCCGAGCCAGGAAATCGCGCAGAAATCCTATGATTTCCGGACCTTGGGTCTTGGCTATGCCAATATTGGCGGCCTGCTGATGAACATGGGCTTTGGCTATGATTCTGACGAAGGCCGCGCGCTGTGCGGTGCGCTGACGGCGCTGATGACCGGTGTGGCCTATGCGACGAGCGCCGAAATGGCGGGCGAATTGGGCGCGTTTTCGGGGTATGAGCGTAACCGCGAGCATATGTTGCGGGTTATCCGCAACCACCGTGCAGCGGCCCATGCCACGGGTGACTATGATGGGGTGAACGTGAACCCTGTTGCTTTGGACCACGCAAACTGCCCGGACGCGACGCTGGTTTCCTTGGCAACGCAAGCCTGGGATGAGGCGCTGGCACTGGGTGAGGCGCATGGTTTCCGCAACGCGCAAACCACGGTTATTGCGCCAACTGGTACTATCGGTTTGGTGATGGATTGCGATACCACAGGGATTGAGCCTGATTTTGCCTTGGTTAAATTCAAGAAACTGGCGGGCGGCGGCTATTTCAAAATCATCAACCAGTCGGTACCTGCGGCGCTGGAAAAACTGGGCTATGGCTCGGCACAGATTTCGGAAATTGTGGCCTATGCGGTGGGGCATGGCTCGTTGGGCAACTGCCCCGGTGTGAACCATACATCGCTGGTCGGCCACGGTTTCGGCCCGCGCGAGATTGAAAAGGTCGAGTCTGCTTTGACATCGGCCTTTGATATCCGCTTTGTGTTCAACCAATGGACCCTGGGCGAGGATTTCTGCAAGAACACGCTGGGCATTCCGGCCGATAAACTGGCCGATCCGACCTTTGATCTGTTGCGTCACCTCGGTTTTACACGCGCGCAGATTGAGCAGGCGAATGAGCATATTTGCGGCACAATGACGCTGGAAGGCGCGCCGTTCCTGAAGGCCGAGCATTATTCGGTATTCGATTGCGCCAATGCCTGCGGTAAAAAAGGTAAGCGTTATCTGTCGGTTGACAGCCATATCTATATGATGGCCGCGGCGCAGTCGTTTATTTCGGGTGCGATTTCCAAAACCATCAACATGCCAAACTCGGCCACTATCCCGGAAACGCTGGCCGCCTATGAGCTGTCGCATTCTTTGGGCATCAAGGCCAACGCCTTGTACCGTGACGGGTCGAAACTGTCGCAGCCTTTGGCTTCGGCACTGGTTGAGGATGATGACGAGGCCGAAGAAATCCTGGTCAACGGCTCGGATCAGGAAAAGGCCATCGTTCTGGCCGAGAAAATCGTGGAAAAGGTGATCATCAAAGAGATCATCAAATCGCACCGCGAAAAGCTGCCCGAGCGCCGCAAAGGCTACACGCAAAAGGCAGTTGTCGGTGGCCATAAGGTCTATTTGCGCACCGGCGAGTATAAAGACGGCCAACTGGGCGAGATCTTTATCGACATGCACAAAGAAGGTGCAGGTTTCCGCGCCATGATGAACAACTTTGCGATCGCGGTGTCGGTTGGTCTGCAATATGGCGTGCCGTTGGAAGAGTTTGTGGAGGCGTTCACCTTTACCAAGTTTGAGCCCGCCGGCATGGTGCAAGGCAATGACAGCATCAAGAACGCGACCTCAATTCTGGACTATATCTTCCGCGAATTGGCGGTGTCTTACCTTGACCGCACCGATCTGGCGCATGTGAAGCCGCAAGGCGCCACATTCGACGATCTTGGCGGTGGCAAGGACGAAGGCAAACGCAACATCAACCCGATTGACGATGCTGCGGCAAACCGCGGGTTGGAAGTGCTGCGTCAGATTTCGTCCACAGGCTATCTGCGCAAGCGTTTGCCGCAGGAATTGACAGTGTTGCAGGGCGGCATCAACGCGGCGGCGCGGGCCGGAATGGACCCGGTTTCGGCGCTGAATACATTGGTCCCGCAAACCGCACAGGCGGCTGTTGTATCTTCGACCGCTATTTCAAGCGGCGCAGTCTCAATGGACGCACGCGTCAAAGCCAAGATGCAAGGCTATGAAGGCGAAGCCTGTGGCGAATGCGGTAATTATACTCTGGTCCGCAATGGTACCTGCATGAAATGCAACACTTGCGGAGGGACGTCAGGGTGTAGCTGATCGGGACAAGAGGTTTTGTAAGTCCGAGCATTATTGCCCCCAAATCGGATTAAAACCACCCCGAGCAGAAACGAAGCTCGTCCCATAGCCTTGACAAGGGCAAATTTCGGCGCGGTTTTTCCGCGCCGATTTGCATTTGGGGAAGGGGGGCAAGCCAACCAGTTGGCGTGAAAAGATATACATTTGGGGGCAACGCCGCGCTTGCAGGTCAAGAGGGGATTTCTTTGGCAGGAAACAGTCGCAGAATTGCTGTGGCGGCCGTGTTTTCAAAGTCAATCGAGCCGCCTATAGTGGCGTGATTGCAATGTAGGGCAGGACAGGGCCAAATATGGCGCAGAGCGCGGGTAGGACTGAACGATTCAACATTGTGGCCGTGGGGCAAAGTGGCAGGCTGTCTTATGAGGCGGTCCTTTTGGCGGCAAGCTTGCGTGCGACCAACCCCGATTTTGACGGGCGCTTGCTGATTGCAGTGCCGCAGAACGGCCCTAAGTGGGCCGCAGACCCTGTGATCTATGATGTTGGTATTCTTGGCCTTTTGGAGCAGTTCGGCGCCGAGGTCGTGCCTTTTGACTCTGTGCAGTTCGGGTCGGACTATCCCTATGGCAACAAGATAGAATGTCTGGCGGCCATACCGGATGAACCGTTTTTGTTTGTCGATACAGATACGGTTTTCACCGGTCCTTTGGCGCAAGTGGGGTTTGATTTTGCACGGCCCTCGGCCTCGATGAAGCGGGAAGGGACGTGGCCGGTACTAGAGCTGTATGGCCCCGGCTATAATGCGATCTGGAAATCGCTTTATGATCGCTTTGGGCTGGATTTCGTCAGCAGCCTCGATACCAGCCAACCGGACGAATATTGGCAACGCTATCTTTATTTCAATGCCGGATGGTTCTTTCATCACAGCCCGCGCGCCTTTGGCCAACGGTTCATGGACTATGCAGTTGCGATCCGCGATGACGCGCCGGAAGAACTGGTGTGCCAGCCGATGAACCCGTGGCTTGACCAAGTGGCGCTGCCTTTGGTCATCAATGCCTTTGGCGGCGGGCGTCCGGGGCCAGAATTGGCCGGTTTGGATGGCGATGTAACGTGCCATTGGCGCACGTTGCCGCTGTTATATGCCCGCGAAAGCGATGCGGTGGTGGCGGTTGTCGAACAGGTAATGGCCCCCAATCCGGTAAAGAAGGTGTTGAAGGAATACTTGCCATTCAAAAAGATGGTGTATCAGGGCAAAGGGCGCGAGGTGCGGGCAATGTTTGACCGCAATGATCTGCCGCGCAAAGAACAGATGATCCGCAACCGGATCAAACGCGAAGGGCTTTGGGTACGTTAACGCCCCATCTGTTCCGCGATTTCAAAGAAGGCACTGACGAGCTTGCTGCTGCGCCGTTCACGCAGGCAGATCAGGGTTTCTTCCATAATCATTTCGGCGCCACCCTCCAGCGGGATAAGAACCAGCCTTGGGTCCGTGCCAAATTCGGCGGCTGAAACAAATCCGACGCCTGCGCCAGAGGCAACGATTTCACGCACGGCTTCGCGGCCTTCGGCGGTGATGGCGGGGGTATAGGTGAACCCTTGGGCCGCGGCGGCCTCTTCAAACTTTTTGCGGGTTTTAGAGCCATTTTCCCGCATGACCAATGGCAGGCTGGACAGGTCGCCAAACCCCAGAGAGGTACGCTGCGCCAGCGGGTGCCCAACCGCGACAAAGGCTGCGATAGGCGTGGCATTCAGCGGGATCGTCACAAAATCGCGGTCAGGGGGCGTGTCACCCAGAACGCCGATGTCGGCGGTGTAGCTGAGCAGGCTTTCGACCACAGTTTCGGTGTTACCCGCGCTGACGGTCACAGCAACAGAGGGGTATTTTTGCCGGAACGCGGCCAGAACTTGCAGCACATGAAGGGCGCTATCGGCAGTGATGTGCAAGTTGCCTGCCCTTTCGGCGCGGCTTTCAGAAAGCAGGTCGCGGGCTTGGGATTCATTGTCGAACAGGCGGCGCGTTATATCGAGCAGCTTTTCGCCCTCGGGCGTCAGTGTGACTTGCTTTTTATGCCGGTTAAACAGCAAGATGTCATATTCATCTTCCAGCTTGCGTACCTGATCGGAAATGGCGGGCTGGGTTAGAAAAAGCTCTTCCGCGGCGCGGGAAAACCCGCCACAAATCGCAACGTAGTGAAAGGCACGAAGCTGGACATAGCGCATATCATCTGCCTTTTATAGGGTGGAGCTATAGCTGTATTGAAACTAACGATTTGTTTTATGATCGGCAACAGCGCTCTATAAACCTCCGGCCCGTGTTGAACACTCTGCCCGAATGAAAGGATTCCTATGCTGCCAGTTGCGTTTTTGATTCACCTCGCGGGTGCGGTGATGCTGCTATTGTGGGCAGTTCGGATGGTGCGCACAGGGGTCGAGAGGGCGCATGGCACGCGGTTGAAGGCGGCTTTGCGTGGCGCGCGCGGTGGTACTGCGCAAATGGCGCTGGTGGGAATGATATTGGCAGTGGTTTTGCAAAGCTCGACAGCCGTTGGGATACTTGCGGCAGGTTTTGTGACCAGCGGCATTTTGACGGTGAGCACGGGGATTGCGGCTTTGCTGGGGGCCGATCTTGGCTCGGCGCTTGTGGTGAAAATCTTGTCGTTCAATCTGTCAGGGTTGGTGCCGTTGCTGCTGCTGATCGGTGCCACGATGTTTTTAAAGTTTGAGGGCCGTGGGGTTAAGCAAACCGGACGCATCGTTCTGGGAATCGCGTTTATCCTGTTGTCGTTACAGATGGTGGGGCAGGCGACAGAGCCATTGCGCGACAGCCGCTTGTTGCCCGGTCTGATTGGCTATTTGCGCAATGATCCGTTGACGGCGTTTTTGGCCGCGGCGGTGATTGCATGGGTCGTGCATTCTTCGGTGGCGACGGTGTTGCTGTTTGTTACTTTTGCCAGTGGCGGCATGTTGCCGCTTGAGGTGGCCTTGCCAATGGTCTTGGGGGCAAACCTTGGCGGCGGGATTATCGCTGTGTGGTTGACCCGTGGCATGGAACTCGAGGCGCGGCGTATTCCGCTGGGCAATCTGATGTTTCGCGGGGTGGCGGCATTGGTGATGCTGATTTTGTTACAAGTGATTGAGGCCCCGGCCCAGCATTTGGGTGCCACGGCATCGGTGCAACTGGTGAATTTCCACCTTGCGTTCAACCTTGTGTTGGTGGTGCTTGCCGTGCCGTTTGTGCGCCCGATGGAACGGCTGACCATGCTGATTTTGCCCGCCCCGACGATTGAGCAGACCGGTGAAGACATCGCGCCGATTGCCAGCATGTTGGACCGCGCCTCGGTGAAAAACCCGACCGTCGCCTTGGCCAGTGCCAAGCGCGAATTGCTGCGCATGGGTGAAACCGTGGCCGCGATGTTTCAACCGGTGCTAGAGTTGTTGGATGGCGGAAATTTGGCCAAGATCGCGCGGGTGCGTGCGATGGACGAGCAAATCAACCGAAAGCACAGTGAAATCAAACTGTTCATTGCCGAAGTGAACCGTGGCAAATTGACCGAGCGCGAGGCAAAGCTGGGCACCGATCTTACAGATTTTTCCATCAATCTGGATTATATCGCTGATATTATTTCCAAAAGTTTGCTGACGTTGGCCGAGACCCGCGCCAGCAAATCCTTGCGCTTTTCGCCCGAGGGCTGGTCCGAAATGTGTGATTTGCATGGGCGGGTCGCGGCGAATATGCAGCTGGCGTTGAATGTGCTGATCTCGGGCGATGTGGAAAGCGCGCGGCAGTTGGTTAAGGAAAAAGAGGCGATGCGCAAGTTAGAGCGCGCAAGCCATGACCGCCATTTGGAACGCCTGCGCAATGCGCATAGCGACAGCATTGACACGTCGGATATTCACCTTGAAACGGTGCGGGCGTTTAAAGAAATCAACTCGTTGCTGGTAACTGTTGCCTATCCGATTTTGACGGAAAGCGGGCATCTGCTGGAAAGCCGTCTGGCACAGCCGAGCTGATTGTTTGGCAGAAGAAACGATAGGTGGATACAAATTAACGATTTTACAGATATGGGGCGAGTCGCCTAGAACCAACGCATATGGTCATTCCAACGATAAGGTTGCCGCAAATGTCCTTGTTTCAAAATGATGCGTTCCCTGACCCTGCCAAAGGTGAGCCGTTCTTGCTGACCCCCGGCCCATTGACCACCGCGCTGTCGGTCAAAGAGGCGATGCTGCGGGATTGGGGCTCTTGGGATGGTGATTTCAGGGCGATGACCAAATCGGTTTGTGACCAGCTTTTGGCGCTGGCAGGTGATACGGGCGATTTTGTCTGCGTGCCGATGCAAGGCTCGGGCAGTTATTGCGTCGAGGCGATGTTGGGCACATTCGTGCCGCGCGATGGCAAGGTGCTGGTGTTGGCCAATGGCGCCTACGGGCAGCGTGCTGCCGAAACAATGCGCTATTTGGGGCGGGCCAATACGGTGATAAATAAGGGCGATTACATGCCGCCGCGCGGGGATGAGGTGGCCGAGGCGCTGCAGGCCGACCCTTTGATTACCCATGTGATGGCGATCCATTGTGAGACGTCATCGGGCATTCTGAACCCGATTGACGAGATTTCCGAGGCAACCTATGGCGCAGGCCGCAAGCTGCTGATTGACAGCATGAGCGCGTTCGGCGCGATTGATCTGGATGTCGGGCGTATTCGCTATGAGGCGATGGTAAGCTCGGCCAACAAATGTATCGAAGGCGTGCCGGGTTTTGGCTTTGTGATTGCCCGCAAATCCGAGCTGGAGGAGTGCCAGGGCCATTCGCATTCGCTGGTGTTGGATGTTTACGCGCAATGGGCCAATATGCAAAAAACCGGCCAGTGGCGCTACACCCCGCCGACCCATGTTGTGGCGGCGTTTCTTGAGGCGCTGCGCCTGCATGCGCAGGAAGGCGGCGTGGCGGGGCGCTGCGCACGCTACACGAAAAACCGTGATGTGATGGTGGCGGGGATGCGGGCCCTTGGGTTTGAGACCTTGCTAAAGGATCGCTGGCTGTCGCCCATCATCGTCACCTTCTTTTGCCCAGCCGATCCGCGTTTTGTGTTTAACGAATTTTATGAGCGGATGAAGGCCAAGGGGTTTATCATCTACCCCGGAAAGCTGACCGTGGTAGAGAGTTTTCGGATCGGTTGCATTGGCCGGATGGACAGTGCCGTGATGACCCGAGTGGTAAAAGCGGCAGGCGAATGCCTGGCGGATATGGGGGTGACCAGCGCCGCCCCGCCTGCCGAGGCTTTGATAGAACGCGCCAAGCTGGCGGCCTGAGATTAGGATAGAGGACAAGATATGACCAAAGCCGTAACCGCCAATGACCGTGTGTACCCTTGGCCAAAAGTGACTGCGATTGCGATTTGCCTTGATGGCTGCGAACCCGAGTATCTGACCCAGGCGATTGCCAAGGGGTTGATGCCCACGCTAAAGCGGATGCGCGAAACCGGAACCGACCGTTTGGCGCATTCGGTGATCCCTAGTTTTACCAATCCCAACAACCTGTCTATCGCTACGGGCCGCCCGCCATCGGTGCATGGCATTTGCGGCAACTACCTGTATGAGCCGGAAACCGGTGAAGAAGTCATGATGAATGACGTGCGGTTTTTACGCGCGCCCACGGTGTTTTCCAAATTTTATGATGCAGGCGCACGGGTGGCGATTGTCACTGCCAAGGATAAGCTGCGGGCGTTGCTTGGGGCGGGGCTGAGCTTTGACGAGGACCGCGCGAAATGCTTTTCGGCAGAACGCTCGGCCAGTTCTACGCAAGCCGAGCATGGGCAGGACAATGCCGCCGAATGGTTGGGCTTTGGCCAGCCCGATGTCTATTCGGCCGAGCTGTCGGAATTTGTCTTTGCAGCGGGCGTCAAGCTGCTGGCGGAATGGAAACCCGATGTGATGTACCTGACCACCACCGATTATGTGCAGCATAAATATGCGCCGCATCAGCCGCAGGCGCAGGCGTTTTATGCGATGTTTGACAAATACTTGGCGCAGCTGGATGCGATGGGGGCCGCGATTGTGGTCACCGCCGATCACGGCATGAAACCCAAGCATGATGCCAATGGCGACCCGCAGGTCATCTATGTGCAGGATTTGCTGGATGCGTGGCTGGGCACGGCGGCGGCGCGGGTGATCTTGCCGATCACCGACCCCTATGTTGTGCATCATGGGGCTTTGGGTGGCTTTGGTACGGCCTATTTGCCGAAAGGGGCCGACCGCGCCGATATTATCGCCCGTCTGGCTGCACGGCCTGAGTTGTTGGAGGTGATCAGCCGCGAAGAGGCTGTATCCCGCTATGATCTGCCCGCCGACCGGATTGGCGATATCGTTATGATCTCAACCGAGAATATGACCATCGGCACGTCAGAGCACCGGCATGATCTGGCGGCGTTGAATGAACCCCTGCGCAGCCATGGCGGGTTAACCGAGCAGGAGGTGCCGTTCATCGTGAATCGCGTGATGGACCTGCCCAATGGCGCGGGCTTGCGCAATTTTGATGCGTTTTTCGTAGCAACGACGGCGGCAGCATTATGAGCTTTGATCCCAGAACCCGCAAGATTGTGCCAAAACACGAGGCCATGCGCATTGGTGGCGAAAAGGTGTTTACAGATGAAGTGGTTGAGGTTCGCTATCCTTTTACCGATGAGGTGATCGGAACGGTGCCTGCAGGCCGTGCCGAACACGCCGCCCGCGCATTTGAGATTGCCGCGGCGTATAAGCCGAAGTTGTCGCGCTATGAGCGGCAGCAAATTCTGTTCCGCGCGGGTGCTTTGATTAAGGAACGGCGCGAGGAATTGGCCTATTGGCTGGTGTTGGAACTGGGGATTTGCTGGCAGCACGCGCTTTATGAAACCGGCCGCGCCTATGATGTGTTCACATTGGCGGGGCAAATGGCGATTCTGGATGACGGGCAGATCTTTTCCTGCGATCTGACGCCGCAAGGCAAGGAGCGCAAGATTTTCACCCTGCGTGAGCCGGTACGGGCGATTTCGGCGATCACGCCGTTCAACCATCCGCTGAACATGGTATCCCATAAAATCGCGCCGTCGATTGCTACCAATAACTGCATGGTGTGCAAGCCGACCGAGTTG
Source organism: Pseudorhodobacter wandonensis (assembly GCF_001202035.1). Classification (GTDB taxonomy): domain Bacteria; phylum Pseudomonadota; class Alphaproteobacteria; order Rhodobacterales; family Rhodobacteraceae; genus Pseudorhodobacter; species Pseudorhodobacter wandonensis. Next base: position 325,346 of record NZ_LGHT01000031.1, read on the forward strand.
ACGCCGCTGACGGCCATTGCGCTGGCTGATATTCTGTATGAGGCAGGTCTGCCGCCGGAAATGTTCCAAGTGGTGACCGGCTGGCCAAAGGATATCGGGGACGAGATGATCACCAACCCCAATATCGACATCATCACCTTTACCGGAGGCGTGCCGGTGGGCAAGCTGATTGCCGCGAAGGCGGGGTATAAGCGGATGGCGTTAGAGCTGGGTGGCAATGACCCGCTGATCATTTGCAATGACCTGTCGGATGATGATCTGGAAAAGGCGGCTGTGATTGCGGTGGCGGGGGCTACGGGCAACTCGGGGCAGCGCTGTACGGCAGTAAAGCGGATTTTGGTGCAGGAAAGCGTGGCAGACAGGTTTGTGCCAATGGTGCTGGCACGGGCCAAGGCGCTGCGCTTTGGTGACCCGATGGACCCTGATACGCAGCTGGGCTGTGTGGTGCATGCGCAAGCGGCCGAGACCTTTGAGCGGCGGGTGATGGATGCCGAACGTCAAGGCGCGAAAATCCTCTATCATCCGGGCCGAAAAGGGGCGTTGTTGCCGCCGATTGTGGTTGACCATGTGCCGCATGGTTCCGAGTTGGTGATGGAGGAAACCTTTGGCCCGATTGTGCCCATTGTGCGCGTACCGGATGATGACGCGGCAGTTATGCAGATTTCCAATTCCACGCAATTCGGGTTGTCGTCAGGCGTCTGCACCAATGACCTGAACCGCGCGATTGCTTATGTGAATGGTCTGGACGTAGGCACGGTGAATATCTGGGAGCAGCCCGGCTACCGGATTGAAATGTCACCCTTTGGCGGGATCAAAGACAGTGGCAACGCGGTCAAGGAAGGCGTGCTAGAGGCGATGAAGTTCTTTACTAACGTCAAGACCTATTCACTTCCTTGGCCACGATAGGGGCAGATTAACATGAACGGTCAGGTGTTTGGCGGATGAAGTTAACCCACACCGAAGGCGAATCCAATCAATCGGCTGCGCGAAAGGCCTGGGCGCAACAGCACCCGGATGCGGCGACACGCGACTTGCTGGCGCGGGATTCAGATGCGTTTTTGCATCAGTCTTTGTCGAGCCCTTGTGTCTCGACGATTGCCAGGGCCGAAGGTATCTGGATCGAAGATACCGCAGGCCGCCGCTATATGGATTTTCACGGCAATTCGGTGCATCACATCGGCTATGGCCACCCGCGCCTGATTGCGGCGATCAAGGCGCAATTGGATGCGCTGCCCTTTGCGCCGCGCCGGTTTACCAATGAACCTGCGGTGGAACTGGCCGAAAAGCTGGGCGCGGTTGCGCCCGGCGATTTGAACAAAGTCTTGTTTACGACTGGCGGGTCGGATGCCAATGAGGTGGCGCTGAAAATAGCCCGCGCGGCGACAGGGCGGTTCAAGACCATCAGTTTTTGGGATGCGTTTCATGGCGCTGGCTTTGGCGCGGCCTCGGTTGGGGGCGAGGCGACCTTTCGCAGCCATATTGCGGGGCCTTTGATGACGGGCACCGAACATGTGGCGCCGTTTAACTGTTACCGCTGCCCCTATAACCATAAGGGCCCCGAGGTTTGCGGGCTGGCCTGTGCTGGGATGGTTGACTATGTGTTGGGCCGCGAAGGCGATGTAGCGGCAGTGATTGCCGAGCCGATGCGGGCAGTGCCTGTGGTGCCGCCGCCGGGGTTTTGGCAAGCGGTGCGCGCCGCCTGTGACCGCCACGGCGCCTTGTTGATTATGGATGAGATTCCAACCGGTTTGGGCAAAACCGGTCGCATGTTTGCCTTTGAGCATGACGGGGTGATCCCTGATATCGTGACGCTGGGCAAGGCGCTGGGCGGTGGGGTTTTGCCAATTGCTGCGGTGATTGCGCGGCGGGGGCTGGATGTATGCGGCGACTTTGCGATTGGCCATTACACGCATGAGAAAAACCCTGTTACCGCCCGCGCGGCCCTGACCACCTTGCAGATCATTGAGGATGAAGGTCTGGTAGACCGCAGCGCCGCGTTGGGTGCATATGCTTTGGGCCGGTTGCAGGCCTTTGCCGTACAAAGCCCCTTTGTCGGCGATGTGCGGGGGCGCGGCTTGATGTTTGGCGTAGAGATAGTTGAAGATCGTGCCAGCCGTGACGCGGCTAGTGATCGGGCCGAACGGATTTATTACCGCTGTCTTGCGGCGGGGTTGTCGTTCAAGATCAGTGCAGGGAGTGTTTTGACGCTTTCGCCACCGTTGACCATTTCGCGCAAAGACTTGGACAGCGCGCTGGGCATCGTTGAGGCCGCGATTTTGGCCGAAGTATGAGCGGCTTTGCCCTTGGGCTGGTGCTGTTTTCGGCACTGCTGCATGCCGGATGGAATGCGATGCTGAAAGCGGTCGATGACCGCGCGGGAGTGTTAGGGGCGGTGTCACTGGCGCATGCGTTGGCGGGGCTGTTGTTGATTGGCCTGTCATCGTTTCCGGACCGCGCGAGTTGGCCGTTTATCTTTGTTTCGACCGCCGTGCATTACGGGTATTATCTGTTGCTGTTTCGCGCGTATCGGCACGGCGATTTAAGCCAAGTTTATCCGATCTCGCGCGGGCTGGCGCCAGTAATTGTTGCGGTAACGGCCTGGCTTTTCGTGGGAGAGCGGTTGCCGTTTTGGGGCATTGTAGGGCTGATCGCGGTCAGCGGGGGGATTTGCCTGTTGGCTTTGTTGCGCGGGGCAGCGCGGGCGGGGCACGCGAGTATCGGCCTTGCAGTGGCGCTGGGGGTTTGTATCGGGACCTATTCGGTTGCGGATGGGATAGGCATTCGCGAGGCGGGCACCGCAACGGGCTATATGGGGTGGTTGTTTTTCTGCGAGGCGCCAGTGCCGTTGGTGATTGCGTTACACCGCCGACGCAATCGCGGGAGTTTCGCACCCCGAACGATGCTATTTGGCGTCATGGGCGGCGTCGCCGCGGTAACAGCTTATGGATTGGTGCTATATGTAAAGACGATTGCGCCGCTTGGGGCCGTTTCGGCATTGCGCGAGTCGAGTGTTATCATTGCCGCGCTGATCGGGGTTTTGGTGTTTGGAGAGAGGCCTTGGCGCGGGAGGCTTTTGGCGGCATGTGTTGTGGCGTCGGGCGTGATCGCTTTGGCCATGATGTAAGTGTAAAGCGGGGCTTTGCCCCCTTGGCCTTGCGGCCAATTCCCCCAGGATATTTGGGGATAGATGATGTTTGGGCGTGTTGCTTTGTCTGGTTTTGCAGGATGACCTTGACGCATGTTAGGGTGCGGTTTCGGACATGATGGCGGCATAGATTGCGGGGTCTGTTATGCCTTCGGTTCCGATGAGCAGCACGCGGGAGTCGGGTGTGATGCCGAGCGCATTGCGCAAAGTTGGTTGTGTGGCGGCTGCGATGAAAGCCGCCAAACCCGCGACGCCTGTTTCACCGGCTTCAATTAGCGGATCATTTGCCTGCGGCTGGGCCAAGCGGCGCATTGCGGGGGCGATGATGCTGTCGGGGATGGTCAGATAATCATCCGCCAGATCGGACAGGATGTCCCATGCGACCTTTGACGGTTCGCCGCAGGACAGGCCAGCCATGATGGTTTCTGTTGTTACCGCAACAGTTGCGGCGCAGCCTGCGCGGGCACTGGCCATCAGGCAGGGGGCCAAGTCGGGCTCGACAACAATCACGCGCGGGGTTTTGTCGCCCCAGAACTGGCGCAGATATGCGGCGACTGCAGCGGCGAGCCCGCCGACGCCACCTTGCAAGAACACATGGGTTGGCGCGGTTGGCATGGTGCGGCAGACCTCATCAGCCAAGAGGCCATAGCCGGCCATCACATCCAGTGGAGGTTGGGTGTAGCCGGTCCAAGACGTGTCTGCGACCATGAACCAGCCATTCGCCGTGGCATCTGCGCGCGCACGGGCAACCGAAGCATCGTAATTACCATTGACGCGGATCACCTCGGCCCCGAGGCTGCGCATCGCGTTGGCGCGGTTTTGGCTGACCTCGGCATGGATGTAGATTTTGCAACCTGCGCCGAAACGCCGGGCGCCCCAAGCCAATGAGCGGCCATGGTTGCCATCGGTGGCAGAGCAGAGCGTTATGGTACGGGCCTCGGTCGCAAGGCTGCCGTTGCTGATTTCGGCAAGTGTCACAGTGCGGCCGAGTTTTTCAGACAGTTGGGTTTGCAAAACGCGCAGCCCGGCATAGGCCGCCCCGAGTGCTTTGAAACTGCCCATGCCAAACCTTGGGCCTTCGTGTTTGTAGAGCAACTGCGCCACCTCAAGTGAGTCCGCGAGGCCAGGCAAGGCGAAAAGTGGCGTAGGCGCATAGCCTTGCCAGCCGGAAATTTCGGCACGCGCCCTGCGGAAATCTTCGGGGGTAATGACGCGCGATGCGGCGTCACCATATATTGGATTCGCCTGGAAATGGTCGATATGGGTTGCGGAAAAAGCCGGAAATGCCATGATGCGCCTTTGGTTTCAGGGTCACCCTTGCATTGCATGCGTTGGCGGGTCTGGCAAGGGAGCTTGGATTTGCGCCCGCATGCAATCGCTGCTTTCAGGCTATTTCAGGCCTTGCAGTGGCGCATTCAAAACGGCACCATTGCGCCATGCAAATCGCTGATACCTTTCCTAAAATTGAGTCTGTGGGCCTTAATGGCCTGCTTGTGCGCTTTGCCGATACCTTGTCCGAGCCTGCAAATCGCGCGGCCTTGGCGTTTCAAGCTGCGGTCGCGGCCGAGGGTTGGGCAGGGGTTGAGGAGACATCATCTTCGCTGACCTCGACCTACCTGCGGTTTGACCCTTTGCATTTGACGCATGGCGCGCTGACGGCGCAGTTGGCCGCGCTGTTGGCATGCCGCGATTGGTATGCGGCCGCCCCGCCGCATGGCCGACGGTTCTGGCGCATTCCAACCGTTTTTGGCGGCGATCTGGCGCCGCAACTTGTCGAGGCGGCAGAGCTTGCCGGCCAAACCGAAGCCGAAGCGATTGCAACCTTATCGGCAGCGCGGACCCGGGTTCTGACATTGGGGTTTGCGCCGGGGCAGCCCTATCTGGGGGATCTGCCGGCCAATTGGAACATTCCGCGCCAAAGTAGCCTGACGCCGCAGGTGCCTGCCTCCGCCTTGGTCGTGGCGGTGCGCCAGTTTGTGCTGTTTGCCAATGCCACGCCCACCGGATGGCGCCATGTCGGGCAAACTGCCTTTCGATGTTTTCGCCCCGACGCGGCGGAACCTTTTGCGCTGCGCGCGGGCGATGAGGTGCAGTTTCAGCCCGTCAGCTTTGAGGAATACCGCAATATCATGAAATCTGATTCCACTGGGAATGGTGGCGCAGTCATGGAGGCCATCCCATGACAGTGCTTACCATTGTCAGCATCGGTCCCGGCGTGACAGTGCAGGATCTGGGCCGCCCCGGGCATATTGCCTCGGGCCTGTCGCGGGGGGGGGCAGCAGATACGCTGGCTGTAGCCGAAGGGGCGGCGTTGTTGCGGCAATCAACGGATCTGGCAGTGCTGGAAATGGCCGGCTTTGGTGGCAATTTCACAACCTCGGCGCCTGTGCGCATCGCGTTGACAGGTGCACCTATGCGGGCAACGATTGATGGTGCGCCCGTTGCGTGGAACGCAAGCCATTTGCTGGCCGCGGGCGCGGTTTTATCCATCGGCGCGGTCGAGGCAGGCGTCTATGGCTATTTGTCGATTGGCGGCGGCATCAATACGCCGCCCGTTTTGGGTGCGCGCGCGGCCCATTTGGCAGCAGGCATTGGCGCGCCCTTGCGTGCAAACCAAAGCTTGCCAATCGGCCCCGATTTTGGCGGCCCAACCGGGCTTGGCGTTGGTGTCGCGAACCGGTTTTCAGGCGGCACGGCACGCATAATCGCCTCGTTGCAGACGGACCTTTTCCCTGCCGAGGATTTGCAGCGCTTTACCCAAACCACCTTTCACCGTGATGCCCGCGCCAACCGCCAAGGCGTTAGGTTGGTGCCCGAAGGGCAGGGCTTTGGCCTTGCACGAGGTCAGACGATATTGTCCGAGGTCATCACCTCGGGCGATATTCAAATTCCCGGCGATGGCGCGCCTTATGTGCTTTTGCCCGAGGCACAAACCACCGGTGGCTACCCGCGCATTGGCACTGTCATCCCACCTGACCTGCCGCTATTGGCGCAAACCCCTGCGGGTGCGCCGCTTCGCTTTGTCTTTGTAACGCTGGACCAGGCTGTGGAACTTTATCGCCAAGATCTGTTGGCCCGAAAAGGCCTTGTCAGCAAGTGCCAGCCGCGTCTGCGCGATCCGGCGCAGATCGCCGATCTTCTTGGTTATCAACTTATCTCCGGTATGATCACCGGATGGGAGGATGCATGACGCTTACCGTCGATCTGAACGCCGATATGGGCGAAAGTTTTGGGCCGTGGAAAATGGGCGATGACGCGGCACTGTTGCAGTCAATCACCTCGGCCAATATCGCCTGCGGGTTTCACGCCGGCGATCCGGATGTAATGCTGAAAACCATGAAAGCGGCTATCAAGCATGGCACAGGTATCGGCGCACATCCCGGTTTTGCCGATCTGCAAGGCTTTGGTCGGCGCCGGTTGCAATTGTCACATGCCGAACTGCGCCACATGGTTGCCTACCAACTGGGGGCGGCAAAGGGGATGGCGGCACTGGCGGGCGGCAAGGTGCGCCACCTGAAACTGCACGGCGCTATGGCAAATATGGCGGCCGAAGATGCGCTGATGGCGCAGGCCTGCTACGAAGGCGCGTTGGCCGTGGACCCTGATATCATCATCATGGTCCTGGCCGCGACGGCGCAACAAGAGGCCGTGCACAGTCTTGGCTGCACCTGGGCCGCCGAGATATTCGCCGATCGCGCCTATAATGACGATGCCACTTTGGTAGACCGCAGCTTGCCCGATGCGGTTATCCATGATCCGGCCATTGCGGCTGCACGCATGGTCGAAATGGTCACCGCAGGTGCGATTATCACTGCGTCTGGCCATGAAATCCCGACGCCAATCGATACAATCTGCCTGCATGGTGACACGGCCGAGGCGGTCGAAATTGCCAAGGCAACCCGCGCTGCGCTGGAACTTGCCGGCATCAAAGTTGCGCAATTCCAAGGGCGTAAATAAATCTAACGCATTTCATCTTGGCCTAAATACCTAACGCCGCCAGTGCCCCAAGCGCTGGCGGCAAAAGGTCAAAACGCCATCGTCGCTGCCACGGCCCGCTTCCACGCGGTATACCGCTCTTCACGCTCATCGGCATCCATCTTTGCCTCAAACGTGCGTTCCAGCGCCCAATTGGCGGCAAAACCGGCTTGGTCGGGGTACAAACCCGCCCGATGGCCAGCCAACCAAGCAGCACCCAAGGCAGTCGTTTCGCGCATCACAGGGCGGTCTACCTTTGCGCCGATAATGTCGGCCAAGAACTGCATGGTCCAATCGCTGGCCGTCATGCCGCCATCCACCCGCAACGTAGGCTCGGCCCCCGTTGCGGCCCAATCGGCATGCATCGCCTCTAGCAAATCGCGGGTCTGAAATCCCACGGATTCAAGCGCCGCCCGGGCCATTTCCTTTGGCCCCGATCCGCGCGTCAGCCCGAAAACGGCCCCGCGGCATTCGGCGTTCCAATAGGGGGCGCCCAGCCCGACAAATGCTGGTACCAAAACCACATTCTGCGCAGGATCTGCGGCTTCGGCCAGGCCTTGGGTTTCGGCGGCATTGCCGATAATCCCCAACCCGTCGCGCAGCCATTGCACCACTGCGCCTGCAATAAAGATCGAGCCCTCTAGCGCGTAGGTCGGTTTGCCATCCAGTTGATAGGCAATCGTGGTCAGCAGCCGGTTTTTCGAGGTGACGGCAGTGTCACCCGTATTCAGCAAGGCAAAGCACCCGGTGCCATAGGTCGATTTCATCATGCCCGGCGCAAAGCAGGCCTGGCCAACGGTCGCGGCCTGCTGGTCACCTGCTACGCCCAAAATCGGAATCTCTTGCCCGAAGATATCGGCCTGTGTCGTGCCAAAATCGGCGGCGCAATCTTTGACCTCTGGCAACATGGCCATCGGAATGTCAAAGAGATCACAAATGGTCTTGCTCCACCGTCCTTTGTGGATGTCATACAGCATGGTGCGTGCTGCGTTGGTGGCGTCGGTCACATGCGCGGCCCCGCCTGTCAGCTTCCAGATCAGGTAGCTGTCAACTGTACCAAAGGCCAGCTCGCCACGCTTTGCGCGATCTCGGGCGCCTTCCACATGGTCCAGTATCCAGCGCAGTTTGGTGCCGGAAAAATACGGATCGGCCAGCAGCCCTGTACGTGCAGTGATCATCGCATCATGCCCCGCCTCGCGTAAGTCGCGGCAATAATCGGCGGTGCGGCGGTCTTGCCAAACAATTGCGCGGTGCAATGGCGCACCCGTCACCCGGTCCCATACAAGGGTCGTTTCACGCTGGTTGGTGATGCCGATCGCGGCGATAGCACTTGCGGCAATCCCGGCCTTGGCAATCGCCGCGTGGCAGGTGCGCAAAGTGCTGTCCCACAGATCGGCGGGCTCATGCTCGACCCAGCCCGAGGCGGGGAAATGCTGCGGGAATTCCTCTTGCGCGGTGGCGATGATTTGCATTGCCGCGTCAAACACAATCGCCCGGCTGGACGTTGTTCCCTGATCTATCGCCAGAATATATCGCATAATCCCCCCGTTATTATCCTTTGGCCCGGCATGCTGCCTTTAATTTGGCCGTGATTGCATCCAGACATCCAGTGCCACAATCTGTGCGGCAGTCATCCGCAAGCCAAGCTTGCTGCGCCGCCAAACCACATCTTCGGCAGCACGGGCATATTCATGGCCTATCAACCAGTCTACTTCCCGAGCTGTCAATGTCGCACCGAAATCTTGGCCCAGATCATCCGCAGCGGCCGCATCATCCAGGACGGCCCAAGCCTCGGTACCATAGGCGCGCACCAGGCGCCGCGCCCAAAACGCTGTCAGAAACGGGTAATCCGATTGCAGCCTGGCAATCAGATCCGAAACCCCGTTTACTGCAAAATCACCGCCGGGCAGGGGCACGCCAGCCGTCCATTTGTCGGGCAGAGCAGGAAAATACGGCGCGAGCTTATCCATCGCGCTTTCTGCCAACCGCCGATAGGTGGTGATCTTGCCGCCAAAGATATTCAGCACAGGCGCGCCACCCTTTGTATCAACCTTTAGCGTATAATCGCGCGTGGCCGCCGAGGCGCTGCTGGCGCCATCGTCATGCAAAGGGCGCACGCCGGAATAGGTCCAGACAACATCGGCCGCGCTGATCGCTTTCTTGAAATATTTATTTGCAAAATCAATAAGGTAATCGCGCTCTGTGTCGGTGCAAAATGGCTTGGTGTCGGGGTCGGAGTGCTCGGCGTCGGTTGTGCCGATCAGGGTAAAATCTGTCTCATAGGGAATGGAAAATATGATCCGCCCATCGGTGCCCTGAAAGAAATAGCACTTGTCATGATCATACAGGCGCTTGGTGACGATATGGCTGCCGCGGACCAAGCGCACCCCATCGCGCGAGTTCAGCCGCAGAGTTTGGCCGATAATTTCGCCCACCCAAGGCCCGGCCGCATTCACCAATACCCGCGCATATTTGGTTTCGCCGTTGTCCAGCGTGATATGCCACAGGCCATCAACCCGCGCCGCTGCTGTAACTTTCGTTCGAACATAGATATTTGCGCCGCGCGCTTCGGCATCACGGGCATTCAAAACTACAAGCCGCGAATCCTCGACCCAGCAATCTGAATACTCATAGGCGGTTTGAAACCGGTCATCGAGGGCAGCACCTTCGGGTGTGCCGGGCAAGGACAGGGTTGTCGTGCCTTTCAGGATTTTGCGGCCGCCAAGGTTGTCATACAAGAACAATCCCAAACGGATCAGCCAGGCAGGCCTGCGTCCCCGCATCCATGGCATGAGCAAACCCAGCAGTCGAGAGGTCGGCGTGGCACTCTCAAATCGCATATCTTTATGATAAGGAAGAACAAAGCGCATAGGCCAGCTGATATGTGGCATGGCGCGCAACAGGGTTTCACGTTCTATCAACGCCTCGCGCACGAGCCGGAATTCGAAATATTCAAGGTAACGTAGCCCGCCATGAAACAGTTTGGTCGATGCAGAAGAAGTGGCCGATGCCAAATCGTTCATCTCGGCCAATGCAACGGACAACCCGCGCCCGGCAGCATCCCGCGCGATGCCGCAGCCGTTAATGCCGCCGCCGATGATGAATACATCGTAGATTTTCGCGTTATCTTGCATCGCATCCCCCGAGATCTTTGGCGCCCCTTTTAGCCATTGTTTGGTTAAAAGTGCAAGAACTGCTTTCGTTAGTTTTCGTTTTGATGCGCTAAATGCTCGCTTTTTGGTTTTCCTATGTGGCGAACATCTGCTAGACATTTGGAAATCGACTTAAAGCGAAAGCATTATGCAGCCAAATCTTCGTCATCCCGAAATTTTGGATCTTGCCCGCAATCAGGGCCGCGTGACGGTTGAGGGATTGGCCGAACGTTTTGGCGTGACGGTACAAACCATTCGGCGCGATCTGTCAGATCTGGCCGATGCCGGGCAGTTGCAGCGGGTGCATGGTGGAGCGGTTTTGCCGTCGGGCACCACCAATATTGGCTATGAAGACCGTCGCGCCCTGAAGTCCGTTGAAAAGCAGGCGATGGCAGGGGCCTGTGCCGCGCTGATCCCTGAAGGGGCCTCGGTCTTTTTGAATATTGGTACCAGCACCGAGGCAGTGGCCCGTGCGTTGTTGCAACATCGGCGCTTGCTGGTGGTGACTAACAATATGAATGTGGCGACAATTCTTGCGGCAAACCCCGAAGCCGAAGTAATTGTAACAGGCGGCACCTTGCGCAGATCTGACGGCGGTTTGGTGGGGCCGCTGGCGTCAGACACCATCCGCCAGTTCAAGTTTGATTTCGCGGTAATCGGTTGCTCGGCGTTGGACCAGGACGGGGATTTGCTGGATTTCGATGTGCAAGAGGTGACTGTTAGCCAGGTCATCCTAAATCAGGCGCGGCACAGCATATTGGTGGCTGATCATTCCAAGTTCCACCGCAATGCCCCTGCGCGCATCGTCTCATTGCAGCAGATCGATACCTTTGTCACCGATCAGGCACTAACCTTGGGCGTGGCTAATAAGTGCTTGGAATGGAATACAAAAGTTATTGTAGCGGGGTAGGGCTTAGACGCCCCATTTCGCTGCCCGTGCGTCAATGGCAGCGATACGCTCGGCGGTTTTTGGGTGTGAGCGCAGCCATTGCGGCACCTCTTGGCCTGCGGCTCCTGTCAGCCGGTCAAGCTTGCGAAACAGGCTTTTCTGGGGTTCAAGCCCTATGCCCGCCTTGACCAAAAGCGCGCTGGCATAGGCGTCGGCCTCATTCTCATCTTTGCGCGACAGGCCAGCGCCCAGTGCTTTGGTGACATAAGAGGCGATGAATACCCCAACGACCGGAATCAGGCGGCCAAGCAATGTCGCGATTAGCAAAAAGGCGGCGTTCTGGCCCGTTACGTCAATCATCCGCCGCTTGGTATGGCCAAGTGCCACATGGCCCATTTCATGCGCCACGACCGAGGCGATTTCATCGGCTGTTACAATGCCTTGCTGGTACTTTTTAATAAAACCGCGTGTCAGGAAAATGCGGCCGTCGGGTGCCGCCAATCCGTTTACGGGTTCGATGTCATAGATATGCACCGCGACTTTTGGCACCTCAAGCGCCTCTGCCATGCGGGCCATCACCTTTTCCAGCACGGGATCACGCAGGGGCTTTGAGGTCGCGTCCAGATGCTTGCCAGTCTGCCATACCGAAAAGCGGTACATCACATAGGCCATCACAACGGGCAGAATAAGGGGAAGCAGTGCTGTCATAAGGTTAATATGGGGGCGGAAACTGCCAAGGAAAGGGCTTGGGTGCAAATTCTAGCTGGCATGGGGTTTGCGTTGTTGCCACAAAGCGCGGCCCAAGAGCAGGGTGACCATACCCGCAGTCAATGCACCGATGACGTTGCCGAGCGTGTCTGATAGCTCTTCGATCTGGGTGCCAAAGACATAGCCCAATGTGACATAAACGGTGACCCAAGTTGCCTCGCCCAGCAGATCGGCCAGCAGGAAACGCCGCCAAGGCATATGGGTGGCACCTGCTAATACATTGATATAAGGCCCTAAAGGGCTGAACAGCCAGCGTGTCAGATAAATCGCCCAACCGCCGCGCTTTTCCAGCAAAGCCTCTGCCTGCGACAAAAGTCGGGCCGAGCTGCGCCGTTGTTGCAGCCACGCCCATAAATGGGCGGCACCAAAGCGGCGGGCCATGAAATAGCCGGATTGATCGCCAATAACGGCCCCGACATAGGCACCCGCGCAGACCTGCCACAGCACCAAGTCGCCTGTTGCTGCAAAAGCCCCGCCTGCCATCATCATTAGCGACGAAGGCATCGGCAAGGCAAAGCATGATAGCAAGGTTGCCAGAGAAATGATTACTAGGCCGTAATCCGAAACCCAAAGCAGCAAAAGATCAGTCATGTGGGGGCCGCGCATCAAGATAGGCGTTAAATTCGTTGATCCAGTCCTCTACCGCCACACCATGCGCCTCGGCCAAGGACACGAGCGGTTGGCGCGGGGTATCATCTGGGCCAAGGTCGAGAATGGCCTGCATATCGGGCCGCGGAATATTGTAGGTGCGCGCGATAAAGCGTGGTGTCATCCACGGCTCTATCGGATGGATGCCGCGGTCCGGATCCATCCAGACAAAGGCAAAGAAGGCCGCGCGGATGATGAAAAATGCAGTCAATCCGGCCGCTATTATAAAGCTTGCAAGCATGGCCTTGCGTCTCATCGGCTAAGCCCCTTTGTTCCGCGTGAAATTCCGTCCAATGTCATCGGTACCATGCGGTCGCCCAGCGTCTCGCGTATCAGGCGGATCGAATGGCTGTGGTTCCAATAATGCTCGGGCGTCGGGTTGATCCACAGATGGCTGGGCCATTGATGGCAGAGACGTTCCAGCCAGACGCGCCCGGCCTCTTGGTTCCAATGCTCGTTGGCGCCACCGGGGTGCAGGATTTCATAGGGGCTCATGCTGGCATCACCGACAAAAATGCATTTCCAATCCGGGCCATAGGTGCGCAATACTTCCCATGTTGGGGTTTGGGCATCCCAGCGGCGGCGGTTATCGCGCCACAGGCCTTCGTAGACGCAGTTGTGAAAGTAGAAATGTTCGAGGTGGCGAAATTCGGATCTCGCGGCTGAAAACAGCTCTTCTACCACTTTGACATAGGGGTCCATTGACCCGCCGACATCCAGCAATAACAGTACTTTAACGGCATTGCGTCGCTCGGGGCGGGTTTTGACGTCTAGGTAGCCATGTTCCGCCGTGGCGCGAATGGTGCCATCTAGGTCCAACTCGTCCAACGCGCCATCGCGGGCCCATTTGCGCAGGCGTTTCAAAGCGACCTTGATGTTGCGGGTACCCAGTTCGACGCTGTCATCAAGATTTTTGAATTCGCGTTTGTCCCATACTTTCACCGCGCGGCCGTGGCGACCCTCTTTCTGGCCGATCCGGACGCCTTCGGGGTTGTAGCCATAGGCCCCAAAGGGCGAGGTGCCAGCGGTGCCAACCCATTTATTGCCACCCTGATGCCTGCCTTTTTGCTCCTCAAGCCGCTGTTTTAGCGTCTCCATCAGCTTGTCAAACCCGCCGAGTGCCTCAACCGCGGCGCGTTCTTCGGCGGTCATGTGCTTTTCGGCCAGTTTGCGCAGCCAGTCCTCGGGCAAGTCAAGCGCATCGATCACCGATTGGGGTGTCACCGTTTCCAAGCCTTTGAAACTGGCGGCAAAAGCTTGATCAAAGCGGTCAAGATGGCGTTCATCCTTGACCATAGTCAGGCGGGCCAGATAGTAGAACCCGTCGACATCATAGGTCACCAGACCCGCGACCACGCCTTCCAGAAAGGCCAGATATTCCCGCAAACTTACGGGAACACCGTGTCGCCGCAGAGTGTCGAAAAACGGCAAGAACATCGGGCTAGAGCGAGCGTTCGATTATGATCGTTACAAACAGGCCTAGCAGCGTAAAGGCAATCGCAAAGCCTGCGCCATATTGCAACATATCCAAGGCCTTACCCCCGCGTTTGCGCGCCAGTCCTGCGCCGACAATTGCGCCCAGCAGCATGCCACCCAATACGATCATTCATTTGCCCCCGTGACGGAAAAGGCACCTGCCTGACCGTCAGCTTTTGTTACTGCGCCGCGCAAGCGCCAAGATTTCGGCCGCTCGCGCATTGATTTGCGCATCCGAACCAAAGCCATACCGCGCCCAGCACTGACTGTCTATGTGCAGCGCCGCCGCATTTGCTGCCAAACTCTGTGTTAGCTGCGTTGCCCCCGCGCCAGAAACGCCAGTCGCTCGAACAAGTGCACGTCTTGTTCGTTTTTCAGCAATGCCCCATGCAGACGCGGCAAAGATACCTTGTCGCGTGCAAGGTCCTCGGGGCGCAGATCTTCGGCCAGCAATAGTTTCAGCCAATCCAAAACCTCGCTGGTGGACGGCTTTTTCTTTAGCCCCGGCGTCTCGCGCAGGGCGTAGAATTGGGTAAGGGCCGTGGTCAGCAAGGCCTCTTTGATGCCGGGGAAATGCACTTCGACAATCTGGCGCAAGGTTTCCATTTCGGGAAAACGGATGAAGTGAAAGAAACAGCGGCGTAAGAACGCGTCCGGCAGTTCCTTTTCATTGTTCGACGTGATGATGACAATCGGCCGCTGCCGAGCCTTGATCACTTCGCCGGTCTCATAGACGAAAAATTCCATCCGGTCCAATTCCTGCAACAGATCGTTGGGGAATTCGATGTCGGCCTTGTCGATTTCGTCAATCAGCAGGACGACCCGCTCTTCGGCCTCGAACGCTTGCCAAAGCTTGCCTTTGCGGATGTAGTTTTTGACGTCATGCACGCGCGCGTCACCCAGTTGGCTGTCGCGCAAACGGCTTACGGCGTCATATTCATACAGGCCTTGCTGCGCCTTGGTGGTCGATTTCACATGCCATTCCAGCAAAGGCATGCCCAAGGCTTGTGCCACCTGCCGGGCAAGTTCGGTTTTGCCGGTTCCTGGCTCGCCTTTTACCAGCAAGGGGCGCTGCAACACGACTGCGGCATTCACGGCAACGGTTAGATCATCGGTGGCTATGTAGCTGTCAGTCGACGCGAATTTCATAATTGCTTTGCGGCCTTGTGATAAGTTTCCATCAAACCCTAACCGCGCCATCAAAATGTCGCAACCGCTAGTGACATTGGCTTTCGCTTCCGTTAAGTGACCGCAATAACGGGCGCGAAATTTGTTCCAAGCGCTTGTATCGGCTGCATTCGACCAATTGGAGAGTGACAATATGAAGGTAGATACCTTTGTTCCCGACGACTACCGCCCAGCTGAGAACGAACCATTCATGAATGATCGCCAGGTGGAGTATTTCCGTCGCAAGCTGCAGACGTGGAAGCAAGAGATGCTTGACCAGTCGGCAGAAACGATTGAGGGATTGCAAGGCTCGGCCCGTTCGGTACCAGATATTGCGGATCGCGCATCCGAGGAAACCGATCGCGCGTTGGAATTGCGCACACGCGACCGTCAGCGGAAACTGGTTTCCAAGATCGACGCCGCTTTGCGCCGGATTGAAAACGGTGAGTTCGGGTATTGCGAAGTTACTGGCGAGCCGATCTCGCTAAAGCGGCTCGATGCGCGTCCCATTGCGACGATGACGCTGGAAGCTCAGGAAAAGCACGAACGTCGTGAGCGTGTGCACCGCGAAGACTGATCGCGGGCATTGATCGCAGGGCGACAATAAGGGATGCTTACAACGCCGGGCCAAATAAATGGTCCGGCTTTGTGCTGTAAAAAGGCCAGAATGATGACTCTGAATAATACCGAATTCACGGTTTTGGGTGCGGGTGTGGCGGGGCTGGCTGTTAGTACTGCTTTGGCACAGCGTGGTGCCAAGGTTACCTTGCTGGAACAGGCCGACGCGATACGTGAGGTCGGGGCAGGCCTGCAGGTCAGCCCCAATGGTGTTGCGGTGTTGCGGGCCTTGGGGCTAGAGCAAGCACTTGTTGCGGCGGGTATGCGCAACCAGGCGGTTCACCTGCGCGATGGTATCAGTGGTGATACAGTGGTTCGGCTGGATTTGGCGGTACAACGCCCCGATCAGGCCTTTTACTTGATGCACCGCGCCGATCTGATCGAGGTTTTGCGCGCGGGCGCCGAGGCCGCAGGGGTTGAACTGCAACTGCTGCAGCGCGTCGAGAGTGTCGATCTTTCAGGCGATCAGCCGCAAATGGCAATGGCAACGGGCGCAAGCCGCCATGCCGGCTTTTTGATTGGGGCCGATGGGCTGCATTCGCGGGTGCGTTCGGCGTTGAATGGGGCCGTCGCCCCGTTCTTTACACATCAAGTGGCGTGGCGTGCCGTGATTCCCGCTGAGCCCGGCGAGGTTGTCGAGGCCGAGGTGCATATGGGGGCAGGGCGGCATTTGGTCAGCTACCCTCTGCGCGGCGGTACCCTGCGAAATATCGTCGCCGTCGAAGAGCGCCGGCAATGGGTCGAAGAAGGCTGGAACCTGCGGGACGACCCTTTGGAAATGCGTTTGGCCTTTGCAAGGTTTTCACCGCGTGTGCGGGCATGGCTGGAACGGGTAGACGAGGTTTGGCTTTGGGGGCTGTTCCGCCACCCTGTCGCCAAGACATGGGTCGGCAAAAATGCCGCTATCCTTGGCGATGCAGCCCACCCGACGCTGCCGTTTCTGGCCCAAGGCGCGAATATGGCGCTTGAAGATGCTTGGGTGTTGGCAGATTGCCTTGATCGTTTGGGCATCGACAAAGGGTTGCCTGCCTATCAGGCCGCGCGGCAAGAGCGCTGTGCGCGGATCGTCAAAGCCGCCGATAGCAATGCCCGCGCCTATCATCTGCGCGAACCAATACGCGGCCTTGCGCATCTGGGGCTAAAGCTGGGCGGGGCAGTGGCCCCGGGCATGATACTGGGCAAGTTTGACTGGATTTATCGCCACGACGTCACGGCTGCGGGTTAGGCTGCGAGGCCTATCCAAACCGGCACATGGTCGGAGGGGCGTTCCTCGGCGCGGACCTCGCGGTCAATGCGGCAATCGCGCAGCAGGTCGGCAGCTTGGGGTGACAGCAGCAAATGGTCAATCCGGATGCCGTTGTTTTTCTCCCACGCGCCGGCCTGATAATCCCAAAAGCTGTACTGGCCGGGGGCTTGATTGCAGGCGCGAAAGGCATCCGTTAGCCCAAGGTTCACAATTTCGCGAAAGGCGGCGCGGGTGGTGGACAAAAACAGCGCGTCATCGGCCCAAGCCATTGGGTTTGCAGCGTCTTCCGGCTGGGGGATAACATTGTAATCGCCCGCGATCACCAGCGGTTCTTCGGTCAACAGCAGCTCTGCCACGCGTGTTTTCATCCGCGCCATCCATGCCAGTTTGTAGTCGTATTTCGGCCCAGGTGCAGGGTTGCCATTTGGCAAATACAGCCCGCACAACCGCACTGCACGCTCGCCCATCACGGTTGCTTCTATCCACCGGGCCTGTTCATCGCTGTCATCGCCGGGCAGGCCGCGCGTGATGTCTTCCAGCGGTAGGCGCGACAGAATGGCGACGCCGTTAAAGCCCTTTTGCCCATGGGTTTCGACGCGGAAGCCCATGTCCTCGAACATCTGGCGGGGAAAGCTCTCATCGACCGATTTGATTTCTTGCAAGGCCACCGCATCGGGTTTCGCTGCCTCAAGCCAGCGGGGCAGCGCCTCGATTCGCGCTTTGATTCCGTTGATGTTGAATGTCGCCAGCTTCATCACCCGCCCCTGTGCAGCCCTTGTTTGCATCTGTTCTACGGGGCAGGCGGGCAGGGGGCAAGCTTACATCGAAAATGAGATGCCGCAGCCGCAAGAACTGCTGGCATTCGGATTTTCCACGACAAAGCGGGCGCCGATCAACTCTTCGGTGAAATCAATCACGGCGTTCGACAGAAACGGCAAAGACACCTCATCGATCAGCACTTTCATCCCGTCTTTTTCCAGCACAATATCATCTGCCGCGGGGTCATCCAGCCGGATGTCATACTGAAAGCCCGAACAGCCACCGCCCTCGACAGCCACGCGAAGGGCCTTGGTATCGCCAGTGGTCTCGGCAATTTCGGCCAAGCGGGCAAAGGCACGGTCGGTCACGCGGGGGGGCAAAGTTAACGTCATGTTAGGAGGCCTTGGGTTAGCGTTCAAATTCAAATATAGGGGCTGGACTGGTTTGAAACAAGCCATGCGGTCATAGGGTGCCATTCCCGGTGGAATCGCATATAGATGAATGCGATAGCTGTTAACCACGGCACATAAGGTTTGATACATGCTTGCACCCTTCGCCTGCCATCCTGATGCGTCGCGTGGCCGTTTGCACGGTGAACGGATGTCGTCGTTCCGCTCGCCCTTTCAGCGCGACCGCGACCGGATCATCCATTCCAGCGCGTTTCGGCGATTAAAGCATAAAACCCAAGTGTTTGTCGAACATGAGGGCGATTATTACCGCACCCGTTTGACCCACTCGATCGAGGTGGCGCAGGTTGCTCGTACGATTTCGGGCGTCTTGGGCCTGAACACCGATCTGGCCGAGGCAATTGCCTTGGCGCATGATCTTGGCCACACCCCTTTTGGCCACACGGGCGAGGATGCCTTGGCCGAGTTGATGGCCCCTTACGGCGGCTTTGACCATAACGCCCAAGCCTTGCGTATTGTGACGCGTCTGGAGCGTCATTATGCCGATTTTGACGGGCTGAACCTGACATGGGAAACCCTTGAAGGCATAGCAAAACACAACGGCCCCGTGATCGCAGATGAGGGCAAAGAGTTGCCCTATGCGCTGGTCGAAGCAAATGCCGAATGGGATCTGGAGCTGCACACATTCGCCAGCGCCGAGGCGCAGGTGGCCGCTATTGCCGATGACATCGCCTATTCGCACCATGATTTGCATGACGGCCTGCGTTCGGGCCTGTTTGATGAGGCTGACCTGATGGACCTGCCCGTCACCGGCCCTGCCTTCGCCGAGGTTGACGCCCTGCACCCGGGCCTTGACCCGATGCGCCGTCGGCATGAGGCTTTGCGCCGTGTCTTTGGCCGGATGGTCGAGGACGTGATTAATGTGGCAAACATCCGCCTTGATGCAGCCAAGCCGCAATCTGTGAATGAAATCAGGGCGATGGAGGGAACCGTCATTCGGTTCTCCAAGCCACTGTACCAAGAGTTGAAGGTCATCCGGTCGTTCCTGTTTACCCGCATGTATCGCGCCCCCAGCGTGATGGCTGAACGTGCACGGGTGACGGCCGTTGTCCGCGATCTGTTTCCCTTGTTCATGTCGCAGCCTGAATACCTGCCACAGGAATGGCGCCAGGACGTGGCCCAGGCCGATACGCAGCAGCTGCTAGCGCGAATCGTCGCCGACTATGTTGCGGGGATGACGGATCGATTTGCCTTGCAAGAGCATGCGCGCCTGTTTCAAACAGGGCCACTGTGACCGGAGTATGCATCAATGAGCGTTGAATCTGTTGGAATGAACCCTGTCGAGGCACTGGCCCTTGTTGGCGTAATTGGCGTCGGCGCACAGTGGCTGGCGTGGCGCATCCAGATGCCCGCGATTGTGCTGATGCTGGCGGCGGGGCTGATTATTGGCCCGCTGACTGGCATCTTTATCCCATCGCGCGATATCGGCGATCTGGTGGGGCCGATGATCTCTATCGCTGTGGCGGTGATTTTGTTCGAAGGCGGGCTGACGCTGAACTTTCACGCCCTTCAAGACGCGGCCAAAGGGGTCCGGCGGTTGGTGATTGTCGGCGCGCCATTGGGGTGGCTGACCTCAACGCTCGCGGTGCATTACGGGGCCGGTTTGGGGTGGGAAGCTTCGGCCGTGTTTGGTGGCATCATGATCGTGACTGGTCCGACAGTGATTGCGCCACTTCTGCGCCAGGCGCGGCTGTCGCGCAGGCCTGCAGCCTTGTTGCAATGGGAAGCGATTGTGAATGACCCGGTGGGCGCTTTGGCCGCCGTTTTGGCCTTTGGTGTGGTGACGGTGCTAAGTGAGAATGAAGGCGGCGTTGCCGCCACCATGCATTTCTTTTTCGGGATTTTCTTTGCAACTTTGGTGGGCTGGGTTGCCGGACGAGGCATCGCCTTGGCTTTTCGCAAAGCCTTGGTGCCCGAGTTTATGAAGGTTCCTGTGCTGTTCGTGGTGCTGCTTGCAGCGTTTACTATTTCCGACCGCGCCTTGCATGAAAGCGGTCTGCTGGCCGTCACCGTGATGGGCCTAGTGATCGCGAATGCGGCCTTGCCCAGCTATGAGGAACTGCGCCGGTTCAAGGAACACGCGACGATCTTGCTGGTATCGGGCGTGTTCATTTTGCTGGCGGCAGGCCTTGATTTGCAGGAATTGCTAAGCCTTGATCTGCGCGCGGTCATGTTTGTTGTTTTGGTGGTTCTGGTCGCACGCCCGTTGTCGGTTATGATTTCGCTTGTGGGTACCACCGTTCCGATGCGTGAAAGAATTTTGGTCGCATTGACCGGCCCGCGCGGTGTGGTGCTGATGGCCGTTGCAGGCCTGTTCGGGGAACGTTTGGTCGCATTGGGCGTGCCGGACGGCGCCGCGATTGGGCCGCTGGCTTTTGCTTTGGTGGCGGCAACTGTTGTTCTCAATGGCTTTGGCCTGACACCCTTGGCCAGCCTGCTGGGCCTGCGCGCGGCCGAGGTTCCGGGCGTATTGCTGGTTGGTGGGACGCGCCTGACAACGGGTTTGGGCGCAGCCTTGAAAAAAGCCGATGTGCCGGTGCTGGTAACAGACTGGAACCTTGGCCACCTGCGCTATGCGCGGGCTGCTGCGCTGCCGGTTTTCTTTGGTGATATTTTGTCAGAGGCGGCCGAGAATAAAGTCGAATTCATCGGCTTTTCAAACATTCTGGCTGCTACGGATAATGATGCCTACAACACCTTGGTTGCGACCGATCTGGCGCCCGAATTCGGCCGCGATAAAGTTTGGCAACTGCCGCGGGTGAAAAGCGAAAGCACGCGCCATGCATTGCCGGTAACGCTTGGCGGGCGCAGGTTCGGCGATGGGCGCACCTATGACGAGTATGAGACATTGATGGCCGAAGGCTGGACCATCCGCACCACCAAACTGACCGAGGAATATGGTTATCAGGCCTGGAAGGATGAACGGCCCGAGTCGATTTTGCTATGTGTCATATCGGCAACCGGTGATTTTCGGTTTGTTGGCAATGACAGCAAGCAAACGCCTGCGGCGGGCGCGCGTTTGTTGGCATTATCACCGCCCAAGGGCGAAGGCGTTTAGGCGCGTTTTCTGGCGGCCATCAGCCAGAAAATAACCAAGCCAAGGGACAGAATGCCGTTCCAGGATGCCATTGACAGGCCGAACATTTCCCAGGCAATGGCATCACAGCGCACAGGGGCAACTACATTTGCCGCAGGGTCCAGCAACTGGGTGACATCAAGACCGGCGATAGATCCGGTGCTGCAAGAGGTTATGCCCTGCCACCAGGCGCGCTCGACACCGGTGTGATACAGCGCAATCGCGGAACCAGTCAGCGCGGCCAGTGCCCCTAGATAGGGCAGGGTCCGCCCCTTTAGCACCAGCGCCAAAAGGCCGATCACAATTGCCGCCATATGGGCATAGCGCTGCCACCAACACATCTGGCAGGGCTGCAATCCGCCAATATATTCGAACCCATACGCCCCGGCCAGCGCCGCAGCCGATCCGCCAATTGCCAACAGAATAAACTGGGTGCGCGTCATAAAAACCTCACAGCTGCAAATCCGGCGATCAGCAATGCCACCGCCAAAGTGAACATAAGCCCTAGCCTACGTTCAATAAAATCACGAATAGGTGCGCCGAATTTCCACAGCAGGGCCGCAATCAGGAAAAAGCGCAAGGCGCGGGCGACAATGCTGGCCAACATGAACACCGGCAAGGAAAGCCCGGTGGCACCCGATAGAATGGTGATGACCTTATAGGGAAATGGTGTGACGCCTGCGATCAACACGGCCCAAGCACCATATGCGTTGTACCGTTCCTGGAATGTCGCGAAATGCGCCGTCTGGCCGTAAAACTCTAGCACGGGCAGGCCGATACTTTCAAAGAACAACGAGCCGATCAAATACCCGAACGCACCGCCCGCGACCGATGAAACCGTTGCAACAAACGCAATCCAGAACGCGCGGCGTGGGGCCGCGATGATCATCGGAATCATCAGAATATCCGGCGGGATCGGAAATACCGAGCTTTCAATAAACGCGACAAAGGCCAAGGCCCAAATCGCGTGTTTGGACTGCGCAAGACCAATCGTCCAATCATACAAAGCGCGGATCATCCTGATCTCCTTGGTTGCGTGGCACCTTGCATCACGCAGGGCGGGGGGCGTCAAGAGGACAAACAGGCTTTGTGATTTATGCGCTCTGCGGTAAAACTTGACCAAACAGGCAAGGGGATGGGGCGATGAAATGGAAAGGGCGGCGCGAAAGCCGGAATATCGAGGATCGGCGCGGCCGGTCAAATACGCGTGCCGTGGGCGGGATTGGCGGTTTCGGTTTGGTTGCCGTTCTTGTCGTCGGCTATTTTCTTGGCATTGATGTAACGCCCTTGTTGCAAGATCAGGGGGGCGGGCAGCGTGCCCCTGCAACCGAGATGACTGCCGCCGACAAGGCAGCAGGGCAGTTTGTGTCTGTCACTCTGGCTGATACCGAAGATGTTTGGGCCCAAATTTTTAAGGATCAGTTGGGCCGTAGTTACACGCCCGCGACATTGGTTCTGTTCAAAGGCGCCACGAGCTCGCCCTGCGGCGGGGCTTCGGGGGCCTCGGGGCCGTTTTATTGCCCGGGGGACAACAAGGCATATCTGGATACGGATTTCTTTGTGACGCTTGAACAGCAGTTGGGTGCCAAAGGCGATTTTGCTGCGGCCTATGTTGTGGCGCATGAAATCGCGCATCATGTCCAGAATGAACTGGGCATTCTGTCCCGCGCAAATGAGGTGCGCGCCCAAGTGTCACAGGCCGAAAGCAATGCCATTTCGGTGCGTATCGAGCTGCAAGCCGATTGTCTGGCGGGAATCTGGGCGCGGGCCGCACAAAAGAAATTTGGATCGATAGATCGCGGCGATCTTGAAGAAGCTGTGAACGCTGCCCGCAAGATCGGTGACGATACTTTGCAGCGCAATGCGGGCCAGTATCCAAACCCTCACAGCTTTACCCATGGCACATCCGAGCAAAGGTCGCGTTGGTTTGTGACCGGATATCAATCAGGTAAGCTTGGATCCTGCGATACGTTTTCGATAAATCAACTTTAAGAAAAAAAACCTGCAACAGGCGATTGACGCGCCGCAAAAGGCGCGTTACATCGCACCCACTGGGCCCGAGTGGCGGAATGGTAGACGCAGGGGATTCAAAATCCCCCGTCGCAAGACGTGGGAGTTCGAGTCTCCCCTCGGGCACCAGTTAATCAGCTAACCCATTGGTATCGCACCAGCTTTTAGCCACTGCTAGGAGCCGGAGACCATTTCGCGCCCGTTTACCTTCGTTAAGGATGGTGTTTTCTACTTCAGCCGTCGCATTCCGAAAGAGCTGAGGCGTCACTACACATCACCTCGAATTGCCTATTCGCTTCGGACTAGGTCAGCCAGAATCGCTGAAGCCAGAGCCAGACGGGCCGCTGACCAGCTTGACGAGTACTGGTATCATCTGAGGTCTCGTGAAGTAGAATTGCCCGGCAAACACATGCTTAGATTGCAGCAAAAGCTCGGAGCGACCTTCAGCAATCAGCAACCTGCCATATCTGCTTCATCTGTACTTTTGTCTGAAGCTGTCGGCATTTATTTGCAACAGAAGGGTAATGGTCTTGTCACGCTTACGTTCCGGCCTCTCAACTCATTTAGGCAGCCTTTCGTTCGAAGGCCAAGGGGCTTTTGCCACCTAACGACGAATGCCGCCGTCGTGGATTATAGAACCCATTGATATATTGGAATATCGCCCCCTCGGCTTGGCGTCTGGTTTCCCAGTGGTTCCGCCAGATCAGCTCTGCCTTGATGGATTTGAAGAACGTTTCCACCATGGAATTATCGTAGCAATTTCCTTTTCCGCTCATCGATACTTTGAACCCATGCTTCGAAAGACGCTTCTGATAGTCATGTGAACAGTATTGCGACCCACGATCCGTATGATGAATGCAGCCCTTCGGTGGTTGCCGTAGGGCCACCGCCATATCCAGTGCTCGGATCGCCAAGTCGCGTTTCATCCGGTTGCTGACAGCCCACCCAATGACACGACGGGAGTAGAGGTCGAGGATGACAGCCAGATATAGCCAGCCTTCACTGGTCCAGATGTAGCTTATATCACCAGCCCATGTCTGGTTTGGGCCATCCGCAGTGAAGTCCTGGTCCAACAGGTTGGGCGCGATGTTGAACGCATGGTTGCTGTCCGTGGTCACCTTGTATTTCTGGGTCCTGACGGTCTTGATGCCGTTCATGCGCATTAGGCGGCCAATCCGGCGGTGCCCAACCCTCAGCCCCATCTCCTGCAACTCTTCGGTCATGCGTGGTCGACCATAGCTATGCAGGCTCAGACGATGTTGCTCTCGGATATGCGCCAGATAACCACATCGCCGCGCTGCCGCTGGCTCATCGGGCGAACCCGCCACGCACGATAACCACGCGATGTAACCTGCATAATGCGGCAGAGAAATTCCACCGGCCATTCTTCTTTCCAGGCATCAATGAAGGCGAACCTCATCGGTTTTGGCCTGCAAAGAAGATGGTGGCCTTTTTTAACACTTCCCTCTCCTCGCGAA
>NZ_LGHT01000032.1 GCF_001202035.1 Pseudorhodobacter wandonensis
ATGTCGGTCATTGCCGCAGACGCAGAAGCCGAAGGCGGTTTTGCCATGTCAATTCTGCGCTTTGTGACCATCGCAGACCTTTCGGAACTCCCAGCCCATTGGCGGGCGCAATTCAAGCCAATGCCACCCGAACGCGCAAACCGCGAACACCACCAACTCCGACGCTCGAAAACAACAGAAGGAACACCCAATGAATAGTACTTTGACCACATCGAAAGTCGCCGCCGAATACAAACGCAACACCGCCCATGTTTATGACATCAGCTTCAAATACCCAGACGAAGCCTATGAGGGACTTGATCTCGGCAATGACGCTGATTGGTTGCGAAGCAACCCAAAGCGCCTTGGGCGGGTCTGGTTGTTTGCGGAAAGAAATTTCGGCAAGCCGATTTTGATCCTGTCTTTCCGGGTCGCTGATCCTGACGCCCCCGGCGGCTGGATCTTGGGGCACCACATCGCGGACCCCGGAAGCCGCCTAAAAAGGGAAGCCTTTACGCACATCCCAGCCTTTACCGCATGGAAGCGAAACCCCAGCCCGGACATAGAAGACACTTTGATCTACGAAACGCTTTGGCGCGATGCCAAGCGCGTCGGAGGGGCGGTTGAGACGCAAGCACGGTTTCTGCTTTTGCCTGTGTCCGAGTAACGCCTTGCGCGGGCTGTTCTAGGCCCGCGCAAGCGCCCTATACCAGTGCCCCCAGCGCCGTTGTGCGTTTGGATCGTCGGGCGCATCCGCAACGCCCTTCAAGGCCCGCAGGAAGGCCAACCTATCCGCTTCCCCCTCAATCGCCTGAAACATGCCTTGCACGGCGCTGTCGGCGGCCCAATAGACCGCCATGAGCGCCGCCAACTCGTCCGGCGTGTCTGGCCGCCTCCTTGGCCGCCCCAACGGCTTAGGCGCACTCATTCGTGCCGATTTGGGCGCCTTGGCCCTATCTGGCAAAGAGCGCCTAGAAGGTCCCTCTGGCGTCTGCGCAGCCCAGACCCTTATGGGGGCGATGATCTGGCCCCCTGCGCCGTCCAGCGCGGGCCGGGAAGCCGTTGAGGCTAATCTCGCGGCCAAAGGCTCGCCCCCGGCCCGCAGTGCGGCTTTCATGGCGCGGCCTTCTTTGGTCCGCTTGTCCAGATTGCCCAACCGGACCCAAACCATCGCGGCGTCCGCGTCCGTAATCCGTTTGGGCAGATCAACCCGGACGGCCCGCGTCCATGCCTCGTCCGCCGTCCGGTCCAGTTGCGTCCGCTGGAAGCGCCACGCCAACCAATCTCGGACGGCGGGCAAAAGCGCGTCCACGTCCGCGCCCAGCGCCCGAACGGCGTCTACAAATGGCCCTTCTGACGCGCCAAGATCAATCGTACGCCCCGACAGGGCCGGATTTTTCTTCCAGCCGTTTGTCAGCCTGTTGCGGGCGCGGCGAGCTTCGGCCCGCGCAAATTCCTCCGGAGAGGTCTTTCCGGTTTGCATCTGCCGGAGTTGGGTTTCCCGATGCGCCCGTGCCGCGTCCGGCCCGCAATGACGCTGGCAACGGCCTTTACCCTCACTGATCGGGACTTGGGTGCAGACTGCTCCCGTCCGCGTCCGCGAGCCGCAAATGGGCGACAAAACCCCGCCGCGTTGGTGCAACTTGGCAGCCGCAAAGAAGTTTTGGCGCTGGGTGTTGGACTTAAATCCGGATGGGCGCTGCATGGTACCGCTTTCTGATGAATGCAAAACAAGCATGTGAGGTAAAATAATACCCCAACCAACATTGAGCAGTAAAGAATATCGGTTACCGCCCAATGCACAGGCTGGCGGATTGAGGAAGTTTTGCGTAATTGTGAAAACTCTATTGCATCAGTCAAAAACGGACCATCTTTGCGCCTAGTCGATCGTCGACCAACTTTGCAGAACCTCGGCTTCATGCTGAAATGCGGTTACAGCTATGACCATTGGTACAATCTTCCAAGTGCAATCCAAAGATTTCGCATAGGAAGTGCCGGGGGAGCGTGGATGCGAACCAGTCATCGTCGCTGCGAAGCAGAAACGAAGGCTCGGTTAATATGTTGGTATTGTAATTCACGTTACTTTTGGGGCACTCTAGGCAAAACGGGTCGGGACAAAATGACGGCAAGGGGAGACGCAGATGACCACAGACAGCGCGTTGACATGCCTTGAATAGGCTGCTGCTGACAGACCATGATGGACCGGCAAGAACCACAATTTCTCCCCGGAGGGAACTTGGGGCTTACGAAGCATTGTTCATGGAACAGGGCGCGACTTTCAAGACGTTAGCAGAGAAATTCGCTGCGGACGAAACCGCGCTTCCATCCGATTTTGTACCACCGGCAGTGGCTGATGAAACGGCGACCAAGGTGCTCGAAATGCTGCATAAGGCAGGCGTGTACCAATTCGGTGTCCGCATAAACAAAGCTGGCGATTACCCTTCCAAACTGCGTCATGCAAAGCATCCAGTCGAATTGCTGTATTACCAAGGCACATGGGAAATAAGCGAGATGCGGGGCCTCGCCGTTGTCGGCAGCCGGAAACCGTCAGACGAAGGCGCGCAGCGAGCAGCGAGAATTGCTAGGGAGCTCGTGGCCCGAGACTTCGCAGTCGTTTCTGGCCTCGCAATAGGCATAGACAAAGCCGCTCACACTGCAGCGCTCGAAGCCGGTGGCAGAACCATCGCGGTGATCGGAACCCCCCTTGGTGAGAGCTACCCAAAAGAGAATGCAGAACTTCAGGCACACATAGCCAAAGAACACCTGCTGGTTTCACAAGTACCAGTGCTGCGGTATTCGACCCAGCCATTCAAGACAAAGCGATTCTACTTCCCCGAACGCAACGCTACCATGAGCGCCCTCACCGAAGGGACCATCATCGTTGAAGCCGGTGAGACGTCTGGCACCCTCACCCAAGCCCGTGCTGCTCTGTATCAGGGTCGGAAGCTGTTCATCTTGGATAGTTGCTTCAGAAACCCTGCAATCACCTGGCCTGCCCGCTTTGAAAAGGAAGGCGCAATTCGCGTGCGGGAACCAGAAGACATCTGGAAGGCTTTGCAGTCCTAATGGGTTTCACGAAAGTTGACGAATTGATCTTAGGCGATCACAACGCCTTGACCGCTCTAGATAGCTGCATCTTCCTAAGGGAGTACAGAGCCGGTGCAGGCTACGAAGGTGATACCAACAGCCTGATTCTAAACCTCAAAAAGAAGCCAAGCGAACGCCTCACCAAGGGCGGCTGGCACTACAAGGCGCGTGCCATCCACCAGTTCTCACAGGAGCTAGCCGATTCTCTAAATCCCAAATGGCTGGACCACGCAACGCTGGTTCCTGTACCAGGTTCAAAATCGTTCGGCCACCCTGACTACGATAACCGCATGGAACAGATATGCAATGGCATCCGCGATGGTCTCGATGTGCGTTGCCTAGTCAAGCAAATCAGCTCGATGGATGCCTCCCACGCAGCCGGAGATGGCAATCGCGCGTCGGTCGAAGACTTAATTGCAAACTATAAGATAGACGATACCCTGACTAACCCCGCGCCTGTGAGCATTGGTGTTTTCGATGATGTCTTAACAGTTGGTAGGCATTACCGCGCAATGCACAGCGTCCTGTCTGATCGCTTTCCCGGAGTACCTATAACGGGTATTTTTGTCGCAAGGACCATACATCCAAATCCGTTCAAGGATATTGACCCTTCTGACATATCTTGAACTGGGCAACTGATTAATCGGGTTGCAAGTCATAGCGACGACGGTCAGGCTGGATCATTTGGTTATTTTTGTTTTCCACGGTTTTTACTCAATTCGCTAGCATCCTTTCGTCCTCAGGTTTAACGCCAATGTATGGAAAAACGAAAGCCAGAGCGCGAAAGAGCCAATTTATTCGCCAAAGAGCTCTACACTGACTTCAGTGCGGCCATTCTCCCCCTCGTGGTTAAAGACAAAAACGGTGATCACGGCATCGGGTCTGCATTTCACGTTGGTGATGGTTCCTTCGTGACAGCACGACATGTCATGGAGGGAAAGGCCGAATGCAGCGTCGAAATCGACTCTTATCGGCACCATCGATGGCTACGACAGACGGTACACTTTCAGAAACCCGATCGTTTTGAATTAGTCGCCCTGCAACCACTCTTTCATCCGGACAGTAAAAAGGACGTCGCAGTCTTTTCGGTCCCGAGTCTGTCTGACCTACCCGGAATACCTTTGGGCGGGCATCTGGACGATTGGATCAACGACGAACAGTTTGTGCTGAATGAGGTCCTCGTTCTTGGATTTCCGCCAATACCGCTTGCCAAGAGCAACATCCTCGTTACTTCTAGAGGTCAGATTAACGCAGTCGTCGACCTAACTGTCGCGGAGCATGTCCATTTTATCGTTTCGACAATGGCTCGCGGAGGCTTCAGTGGCGGTGTGGTGCTGTCGGAATGGGGCGTCGCTATGGGAATGGTAACGTCGAGTTTGCTGAAAAACGACATGCCGGAGGAACTCGGATATCTGACCGTTTTGAGCGTCGAACCCATCTTAGAATGTCTTGGCGCGCACATGCTGCTTCCATCCGAGGACGCCGCACTCTGGGATGACCTCTTCGACCCAGGGAAATCTTAGGATGGCGCTAGAAATGGCAGAAGCACGAAACCTACCTTGGACCCGTGATGAGTTACACGTCGCGTTTGACCACTACCTCTGCTATCCCAACGATTATTTGTCGCCGATCGGCGAATGAGTGCTCGATCTGACGACCAAGATCAGCCTGGTCGCTATGGCGTTGGGCTTGACAGTCTGTGACACCCTCCGCAACGCCAACAGCGTGTCGATGAAACTCCTGAACTTTCGCGCCCACGGCCCGAACCATGACGCCGAAGGTCTGTAGCCGGGGAAACAAGCTCGAAGAGGTCTTCTGGGCAGAATTTGCCAATAATCCGGCTGCACTAAAGAGGGTGCTCGCCTCGATCCTCAACGCGACGAAAACAGCGACAGCAGAGAACGCGCCTGTGCTGCCAGAGGATGAGTTAACCGAAGCCGCTGAGGGACAACTCCTAACTCGGATACACCGGTATCGGGAGCAGACCGCCGCCATCGTGAAGCATAAGAAGGCATCCTAACTAAAGCAGCATGGGCACCTGTGCTGCGAGGCATGCAGCTTCGACTTCCAGGCCACCGATAGCGAGCGCGGAGACAGCTTTATCGAATGTCGTCACACCAAGCTTGTTTCGGCGCTCGCCACGGGCGAGACGACCAAGCTGATCGATCTGGTCCTGCTCTGCGCGAACTGCCATGGGATGGTGCAAGCGTCACGGCCTTGGTGGACTCGCGAGGAACTCGCGGACCGTCATATATTGTAACATATATAGCCCTGTCCGTTAATCATTCTACCTCATGGAAGATTGCACCAAACCCAAACGGATCGTTGGGATCAAAATCAGCAAGTTCTTCAACAGGCATCGCAAACGGATTCGACACCTGAATGTGCTTCGTTCGGCCACACACTAGCGCTGCCTCAACTGAGGCACCTGCATTTCGAATTTGCCCTGCGCTAGCTTGAAGATGTCCACCGCTGGTCATGATGTCGTCGATGAGAATTCGGTCGATGGTAGCGTCGGCCTTCAGTTCACATTGCAGCTTTGGATAAAGTTCATGTGCTTGGCGCGGCCCTCCCTCGCTCGCCTTCCGCATTACTTCAGTCCACCTCAGCTCGTCGAAAGCTGTAACGTTATCACCAAACTGTTCGGCGATGCGACGTGCCAATTCCCAAGTTCTAAAGTCACTGCTGTTGCCAACCGTCGCGTGTGAGTTGGGAACAGGAATAATTACCAAC
Organism: Pseudorhodobacter wandonensis; assembly: GCF_001202035.1. Classification (GTDB taxonomy): domain Bacteria; phylum Pseudomonadota; class Alphaproteobacteria; order Rhodobacterales; family Rhodobacteraceae; genus Pseudorhodobacter; species Pseudorhodobacter wandonensis. The sequence goes on from NZ_LGHT01000032.1 coordinate 5,800, forward strand.
TGAGCGTCAGGTGGGTCCATTGCTCCTTTTATCAAACTCACGGCCCACGCTGTCCAAAGGTCCACTGCCCCATCGGGAGAGCCCGGTCCAAAATTGTAAACCTTACCGCCTAGCCGAAGCGACTTATTCATTCCGCCAGGATTTCGGCCTTTTATAGCTTTTGCTATTGACAGTGAGGTGTAATCCTTGTCCCGCATCTGTTCGACCTGTTCAGTCAGATACTGGACCATTGGCTGTACTCGCAATGGCAATGGTGTATTCCTTACAATATCGGCGTCATTCTAGCACATCTCTCACGTATTCAAGAACCACACAATGAATTGCGCCTAGGTTGCAGATGCGAGCAAGCGCGATTGTTGGTTTCAAATTAGTGTCCGGAAAGGCACAAGGCTCGCGTGCGCGGCGAACGGCAAGTTTGACGTGTTGCACCGAGGCATTCTCTAAGCTGGTTGAAGGTCCGGTTTGGGTCGAAAACGACAAGTCTTGACAGCACATGACGAAGCGTCAGTTCTTTGGCGAAGACTACCGTTTTTCATAGATGTTAAGAAATTGGCTGCTCTGTCGAGACTGCATAGAGAACGTACCCAGCCGTGTCGCCAAGAGAGGCCGGGGGACCTCCCTTCCGCGTCTGGCCTCAGCACTGCGTCTTGCCCAGCAGGGCCAAGTGCTTACGGGTCTAGCTTGACCCAACCGCCCACCCACCCCGAACCTATTGAGGCTTAGGATACAAGTACTTCTGGAAGTCCACGAACGCACCGACTACCAAGTCAGGGCCACCCAAAATGGCCGCGCCATCTGCCGGATTTCCATAATTTAGTTTCAGGTAATCGGGCAGCTTTGACCTGTCCAATTCTTCGGCACCAGTTGCAACATATTGACCAAGTACGAACTGCAAAAAGGCCGCAAGCTTGTCATTGTAGTTTGCGTCAATGGCGGCGCTTCCCGTTGAGGCTCTTTCCTCGCGGGTCAAAGGGTCAACTGCATAGGCGACGTGCGCCAATACGTCAAAAATATCGCTATTGTCGGCCAAGATCGTTTGCCTGATCTGCTTTAGCACAGCGTCATCATATCCGCGCTCGGCTAACTGCCCTAAAAGGGCTTTGCGCGTATCTGGGTTTCCCCAAAGCAATCTCAGTTCATCTTCATCTTGGAACAGTTCCGGCAATTCGCCAAACATGCGCGTGATGAAATCTCTTGCGCTCATGGGTTTGCCGTCTGGCCCCCAGAACGTCGTAGCTGCGATATTGATGATCTTGCCGGGGATTAGTTCAATTTCGATCATGGGTGGGCGATCAACGGGATCGTCAGGTTCGCCCGGTTCCCGTGGTGCCATTGGCTCGGGCGGTTCATCATCACCCTTCGGCGGTCGCGGGGCATTGGGCGGATCAATGATAACGTCCGCTGGGTCTCCATCCCATTGCGGATCGTCAAACTTTTCATGCGCCTTTACGAAATCATAGACGGTGAAATAGTCTTTGCCCTCAAATGTACGGGTGCCGCGCCCAATGATTTGCTTGAACTCAATCATCGAATTGATCGGGCGCATCAGAACAATATTGCGGACGTTTTTTGCATCCACTCCCGTTGATAGCTTTTGCGACGTCGTCAGTATCGTCGGAATGGTTTTACTGTTCTGCTGGAACGTCTCAAGATGGCGTTCGCCCTCGGTCCCGTCGTTCGCCGTCACCCTTACACAATAGTCGGGATCGCTATGTTTGACCTCTTGATTGATTAGGTCGCGGATCAGGGCGGCATGGGCTTGGGTTGCGCAGAAAACGATAGTTTTCTCGTTGGTGTTAATCTCGCTCAGAAATGTGCGGACGCGGTGCAGTTCCCGTGCTTTCATCTGCACAATTTTGTTGAAATCCTTTTCCTCAAACGTGGTCCCGTCGGCTACTTCACCCGCGACAACCTTGTCCTCACCCTCGAACGTGTAGGTGTCGATGGTCGAGGAATATTGGCGCACGCGGAATGGGGTCAGGTAGCCGTCCTCAATCCCTTCGCGCAGGGAATAGGTGTAAACCGGGTCGCCAAAATAAGCGTAGGTGTCCACGTTATCAGTGCGCTTGGGGGTCGCGGTCAGGCCAAGCTGATAAGCGGGTTCGAAATAATCAAGCATTGCCCGCCATGAGCCTTCGGCATTGGCCCCGCCTCGGTGACATTCGTCGATGATGATGAAATCGAAAAAGTCGGGGGCATATTGGCGAAACGCTTCATTGCCTTCGCCGCCTGTCGAAAGGGTCTGGAAGATGGTGAAAAAGATGCTGGCATTTTTCGGCACAGACCCGCGTTTGGCGATGCTGTCGGGGTTAACACGGGTGCGTGCGCCATCCTCGAACGTGCCGAATGAATTATAGGCCTGATTGGCGAGGATGTTGCGATCTGCCAGAAACAGGATGCGCGGGCGGCGGGTGGGCTCAAGGCCAAGGTTCCAGCGCGCCTCAAACAGTTTCCAGCACAGTTGAAACGCGATGCCCGTTTTGCCGGTGCCGGTGGCGAGGGTGAGCAGGATGCGGCGCTGGCCTGTTGAAATCGCCTCTAGCGCCGCTGCAATGGCGTTGTGCTGGTAATAGCGCGGGTCCCATTTGCCGCCGCCCAGTTCAAACGGCACGGCCCCGAAACGGGTGCGCCATGCGTTAGGCACCTTGTAAACCCGGTCCCACAGGGCTTGGGGGCTGGGCGGGCCTGCAACCTCGGCCTCACCCCCTGCCATGTTAATCTCGTACCAAGTCAAGCCGTTGGTGGCATAGGCAAAGGGCGCGTTCAGGCGTTTGGCGTATTCCTTGGCTTGCTGCACACCCTCGGCGGTGGCGATGCCTGCGCGCTTGGCCTCTATCACCGCCAGTTTTTGGTCGCGGTAATGCAGTACATAATCGGCAGACATTGGGTTGGCACGTTTGCCGCCCGGCACAATCCGGCCCGGCGCGATCTGTTCGCGCTTGATATGCGCATCGGGTGGCAACCAACCCACAGCAATCAGTACCGGATCAATCCGGTTGGCGCGGGTGTCTGCTTCGGTTTCGTTGTCGATCAATTACCCATTCCAAAATTTCGCGCCTGATCCCATTCCGTAAAGGCCAACGCCGCCGGAGTTCCGCCCCTTTGGCCCTGTGCCGGTTTCGTCCAAGGGTTCACTCGTTGCGCCGTTCCAATTGGTTTGTTGTTTCGAAATATTGCTGCGGCACTTCACCATTGACAGCTTCACAGATGCAACTTCGGCGAGCAATCCCTTAACCTGCTTTTTCTCAAGAGGGTTGAGCTTATAGCCAGCTTCGCATTTGGCAATCCAGGGGCGCAAGGTTCCCCTTAAAAGGCGCAAGTTCTGTGTCAGTTTGCGGAGAAGTTCGTCACGCGCAGTGACCCGAGGCGGGAGCGGCTTGCGATCCACTTTCTTCCCCATCAGGTAAGTTCCCCCGCAAAGGCCTTTTGCAAGAGGGCTTGGCGGATGTCATCAAGATCGGCGAGTTTGGCGCGGTAGTGGGTCTCCAAATCTTGAACTGTCGAACGCAAGTACGATAGGCGCTCGACGGCGTCATCTTGGACATGCAGCGGCGGAAATGGGAAATACTCCGTTTCGAAGGTTGCCAGATTGATGTTCTGTTGCGCGCTGCCTTCGCCAAGTGCCTTTATACGCTTTTGGAAGAATTGAAGCAGATATTCGACATAAGTGCTGCTTGTCTTGGTCGCGTTTGGCACCATACCGATGATGCTGTCAGGAAAACACGCATCGAAACCCAAAACGCCCGTCTCTGCGATGTTCGCAGCGATTGTAATGCAAACTGTTCCTGAAGGCCAAAGCTTGCTCTGCGCCAACCCAACATCATTATAAGTCTGACTGTAGCTTTCGATGATATGGCGAGAGTTTCGCACGTCACCAGTTTGAATGAAGGGATAAGTGCCGCCATAAAGCGCCTTATCGTTGCGTGGACGGTGCTTGGATTTTCCTCGCCCAAATTGCAGAGACACATCGCTCAGCAGCTTTTGATCGTCTGGATCGTTGAGGCCGCCGAACACCTCTAGTAGTCCACTCTCAAACAACTCCCGCGCGTTTTGGAGGTTGGTTTCGGTATGGGCGCGGGCGCGGGTGAGGCCTTCGAACGCCGCATCCAAAACCTCAACAATCCGCTTTTGTTCTTCTAGGGGCGGGAGTGGTAGGCGCAGCCCTGTTACATCTGTCCTTGAAATTCCCGGAATAGCAGCACCGCTTGCGCGGCCATTAAAATAATTCTGAAATGACTGAAGTAGCAAAAAAAGGAAGCGTGGGTCAATTGTCTTGGCTCTAACGGCCATAATCTGTCGGCTAATCGCGACCTCGGGGATATCCAACAAGTTAACTTTGCCAACCCCAGAACCTTTTACGGTCAACAAAACGTCGCCCGATTTGGCGTTCTTCTTGGGAAATTCAGTCCACTTTGACACTGTCGGGCATATTGAGCCAAAGTCCGAAGGTCCGGTGAGATAACCAATTCCTTGGCCTTCGGTATTATAGTCTTTGGCGTCTATATGCTGACCGGAAATCAAGTCGATGACATCCCCTAGCGCCTTAACTTCCCAGCCCGCCTTCACAGCATCCCCCGGATGGTTGCCAAAATCTCTGCCGTCTCGGCGTCGCGTTCCAGCATATCCTCAATAATCTGGGCGGGGTCGCGCAAGGGGGCCTCCTCGGGCGCGTTGGGGTTTTTCACCGATAGGTCATAGGTGGCGGGGTCCAGCGTAAGGGCGTTCACGACCCAAGACTTCTCACCCAACGCAAAGGTTTTCTGCATCGCCACAAACTCGGCCAAATCCGCATCGTTCAGCGGGTTGTTTTTGCCCATATTGCGGCCCGGACTAAGCTGATAATACCAAATGTCGCGCGATTTACGGCCCCGTTCAAAGAACAGCACCACGGTTTTCACGCCCGCGCCCAGAAACGTGCCGCCGGGGCAATCCAGCACGGTGTGCAGATGGCAATCGGTCAGCAGTTGTTTGCGCAGGGCGACAGAGGCGTTGTCGGTGTTGCTCAGAAACGTGTTCTTGATAACAATCGCGGCGCGTCCGCCTGCCTTCAGGCTTTCAATGAAATGCTGCATGAACATATAGGCGCTTTCCGACGATTTGATCGGAAAGTTCTGTTGCAACTGCTTGTTCTTGTTGGTGCCAAAGGGCGGGTTGGCAAGGATGACGTTGTAGCGGTCCTTTTCCTCAATATCAGCCATCCGGTCGGCCAGCGTATCGGTGCGCAGCAGGTTTGGCGCAGGGACGCCGTGCAGGATAAGGTTCATCAGCCCGATGACATAGGCCAAGGGGGCCTGTTCCTTGCCGTAAAAGGTGCGGCGTTCCAGCCGTTGCAGATCGTCGGTGCTTTTGACGGTGGGACGCAGGTAATCAAACGCTTCGCACAGAAAGCCTGCCGACCCAGCAGCGCCATCATAGATGGTTTCGCCAAGCTTGGGCTGCGTCACCGCGATCATGGCGCGGATCAGCGGGCGCGGCGTGTAGTATTGCCCGCCATTGCGGCCCCCGTTGCCCATGTTCTTGATGCGGGTTTCATAGAGGTCGGACAGTTCATGCTTTTGCGCTTGGGTGCCGAAGTTAAGCTGGTCGATCAGGGACAGCGCATCGCGCAGCATATAGCCGTTTTGGAACTTGTTGCGGACCTCGGTGAAAATCTCGCCAATTTTGTATTCAATGGTATCGGGGGCCGGGGCCGATTGGCGAAAGCTGCGCAGATATGGCATCAGGTGGTTGTTCACAAACTCGACCAGATCGCTACCGATACGGGTGCGGTCAAGATCGGGCTTGCCATCGGGCAGTTTGGGGGCGGCCCATTCAGACCAGCGGTATTGCTTTTCAAACAGATAATCGTAGGGCGTGCCTGTTAACTGTGCCTCAACCGCGCGGTTGCGTTCTTGGTCGTCGAGGTATTTTAGGAACAGCATCCAAGAGGACTGTTCGACATAATCCAACTCGGTGTTGCAGCCGGGCTCTTGGAACATAATGTCGTCTAGGTTCTTGAAGGTCTGTTCAAACATATCTGCCCCAAATTCTTTTGTTGAACAGTTGCCTAAGCCCTAGTTGCCGTCAAGCCTAGCCCTAAATCAGTTGGGCTTGTCGTTAGTGTTCAGACAAAGCAAGTAAGTGCCTTGCAAACCAAATTGGCATGGTTGTCTGCTTTGTCAGAAAAAGTTGGGGGAGTGCCCGCTTTATAGGCGCGGCATAAAGAGGTTGCAGCCGCGCCGCCGGGGTAGGCCGGGGGGTGGGGTCGGACGTGGACGCAGTCCGCGTCCGGCCCCCACTTCCGGCGCTGTGTCCTTTGTCTCCACGTCCGCACTTCACGTCCACGCCCGTTAGCCACGCCCCCTGTCCGACGTCCTGCGCTTGTCCGGCACAGGTGCGGCCTTCAAATCCGGCTTGCCCCAACCATCGCTGTCCGTGCCGGACAGTGATAACCCAGCCGTGCGCAAAGCCGCGACATTCTGACGCACCCTCTATCCATACCGATGCGATGAAGCTGCAAACAAAACCAACAAAGCCAAGCCCACGCTCTAAACGGGGTCAGGATGGGGTAGGCCTGCCAAATTACGAAATTATTCAATGATTTCAATATGTAATGGCGGAGCGAGAGGGATTCGAACCCTCGAGACGGTTCCCCGCCTACACACTTTCCAGGCGTGCGCCTTCGACCACTCGGCCACCGCTCCGTTGTGGGGTCTTTAGCCTGCATTTATAGGTAGTGACAAGGGGGGCTGTTCAGAATTTCGACGATTGCGCTGCCAAATTCATCATTCCACCAAACTCAGACTTACGCGGCGGTTCTGGCGGCCTTTATTTTCGACTTTTCCCAGTGCCACGCGGCCAATTTCGCTGGTCCGGGCCACATGGGTACCACCGCAGGGTTGCAAATCGACCTGACGCGTGGCGTGGCCTATGCGCACCAATCGCACGCGGCCTGCCCCCATCGGCGGCATGACCGACATGGTTTTCACCAGACCCGGATTGGCCAACAGCTCTTCTTCCGAGATCCAGCTTTCTGTTACCGGCAGATCGCTGTCGATCAAACGGTTCAGCGCATCCTCAACCGCTTGCATATCTTGCGGCGCGTCAGGCATCGCAAAATCAAGGCGCCCCTTCTCGGCTGTGATCTGCCCGCCTGTCACCGGCAAAGGAATGACCACCGACAGCAAATGCAGCGCAGTATGCACGCGCATATGCCGATGGCGGCGCGGCCAATCCAGCACCTGTCGCACCATTGCGCCCACGGCAGGCATCTCGGCAGGTATGGCGGCAACCAAGCCCACCTTTTCAGGCCCTAGCTTGACAGTGGTCGCGATTGGTAAGGCCTTATCTTGCCACAACAAATGCCCGCTATCGCCCGGTTGTCCGCCACCGGTGGGGTAAAACACCGTTCGGTCCAGAACAATCGCGCCTTCGGGCGTATGCGCCACGACGACGGCTTCGGCCTCGGCCTGATACGGGTCGGTTCGAAACAACAAGTCAGTCACTCAAACCTCCTTTCGCGGCCTGTCCGCCGGGGGCGCGTCGCCTTCCGGCTCTGCAAGGGCAACCGGCTCACCGGGTTGGAGCGCCGGCGCCACCATTTGGGCCAATATCTCGGGGTTTCGCAACCAGATGTCGCGCTGGCCAAAGGGTATCTCGATGCCCTCTTCGGCAAAGCGGCGCGCGATTTCGTGGTTCATCTCTGATCGCACCGCCATCGAGAAATTGACATCGCGCAAAATCAACCGGATTTCAAAATCCAGACTATCCGCACCAAAATTCACCAACAGCACATTCGGCGGCGGGTTCAGAACGGCCAGCGGTTGCGCCTCGGCGATCTCTTTCAAGATCTTCTCGACCTTGCGGGTATCAGTGCCATAGGCAACCCCAACCTTTACAATCAACCGCCCCGACAGGTTGAACCGGGTCCAGTTCGTCACCATGCCCGACACAAAATCCGAATTGGGGACGATCACATCGGTGCGGTCAAAGGTCTGAATTCGGGTCGAGCGCACGGAAATCCCGCTCACTGTGCCCATCACACCGTTCACCTCAATCCAGTCACCTTCCGAAATCGGCCGCTCGATCAGCAAGATAATGCCTGCCACAAAGTTGGAAACGATGTTTTGCAAACCGAAACCGATACCGACCGACAGCGCACCGGCAACAATCGCAAGGCCCGACAAATCGATACCCGCGGCCGTCACCCCGATCAGTGCCGCAAGGAAAATACCGATATAGCCGACACCCGCAACAATCGCGTTTTGCCCGCCTTGGTCGAGGCTGGTTTTCGGCAAGATCGTAGCCTTCAGCGCCCCTTGCAAAAGGCGCGTAACCAAGTACCAAAACCCGAAAACGACAGCCAGCAAGATATAGTCGGACGGCGAAATTCGGGTTGCCCCAATCTGAAATCCGTCACGCAGCTTGGTGAAAACCTCGGTCAGGTCGGCAACCCGTGCCCCCCATATCAGCGCAAAAAACGGGGTCGAGGCAAAGCTCAGGAAAAAGCCGATCAACACCGGCACCAGCGCATCACGCCCCCGTTCGTCCGAGCGGATAATAACCGAATAGATCGCCCCAACCAGATTTTGCAGCGTCATCAGCAACCCGATCAGCCCAAGCGAGGCCACCATCGGAAAAACCAGCCCCGAAGCCGCAGGAATATAGCCAACCGCCCCCAGAAACGGTCCGATGACGGCCACCGCAATAGAGGCACGTGCAATCAGCGAAATCAGCCGCGTCGCAAAAGTCTGCGCCGTATCAGCCTCGTCATCGGCCCCTGCCTCTTCTTTCGCATTCCGCAACAGCAACTTGCCCAGACGGTATAGAAAATAACCGGCGACAACGACCGTCGGAAAAGAAAGCACCGCGTTGCTTGCCTCGGTCAACTGGCTGCTTGGCAAAAACGCCTTTCGCAGAACTTCGAGCCCCAGCACCAGGCCCAAAGCCTGCGCCAGAAACCGGCCCTTGGTCCGCGCGGCCGTAGACATACCCAAATGGGTTTGCACATTATTTGCCCGTGGAAAATTGCAAGACCCGATCCAGCGCGCAACAAAAACAATAATGCCGAAAACCACCACTTCGCCAGCGACAACTTCGCCCAGCGGCCCCAACATCCCCGACATGATCGCCGCCGTTGAAAAGGCCAGAACCCCAAGGGTCGGGACAACAATCTGACCGAGCGAGGCAACAAAGGCCCAGATCTCGCGCGCATTCGAATGGCCACGCTCTAACAGACGAAAGGCCACACCTTCAACAAACGACCTGCCCCGCAGAATGGTCAGCGCCGAAAACAACAGCAGCAAAACGATCGGCGGCAGTTTGTCCAAAGCCGTGGCGCGCTTGGCCTCATTTTGCCAATTGGCGGTCAGCTCATCGGTCAAACCTTTGGTCGCGGCCAGCACGCTTTCCATCGCCGCAGGCCAGGCTGCCGGGTTCAAAGGCGTTGGCCAAAGCTGCAGCAACGCATCCGTCTGGCGCTCTCGTACCAACGCGTCGATTTCACGGATCATGCCGTCGGCGCGGCTATAGGCCTCAACCGCGGCGATAGATGGCGCTTGCAGCACGCTTAATTGCTTGTTCAAATCGGCCCGCCGTGCGGCGATGTCTTTTGCCTCGGTTGCACCATCGGCAGGCACCGGCCCCAAAGCATCGATTTGCGACTTGATCGTCGTCAACCGCGCCGCATTTGTCCCTTGCGCGGCCAGAAATCTCTCGCGCCAGGATGCGATTTCGCTGCGCAAGGTTTCAAGCCGGATATCACTAGAGCTAGGATCCCCGATCAGCTTATCCGCAGCAGAGGCAAATTTTTCCCACGCAGGATAATCCAACGGTGCCGCAGCATCTGCCGCTTCGGGTTTTGCCCCGGTTGACAAATTTGTCTGGGCAAAAACCGGCGCAACGCTGCCAAAGCCCAGCAGCATTGCCAAGGTCAAAGCCAAGATCGAAGCCAAGACCGAAGACAGTATAAAACCGGCGGATTTGCGATCAGCCATGTGCCTCACTCTTCAAACACGGCCGGAATTTCGCGCCCCGCCGCATCTAACCATTCTGGCACAGGCAAACCTTTGGAGTGCAGGAATTCCGGATTGAACAATTTGGACTGATAGCGCGTGCCATAGTCGCATAGAATAGTCACGATTGTATGGCCCGGCCCCATCTCGCGCGCCATGCGAATGGCCCCCGCGACGTTGATACCAGACGATCCGCCAAGGCAAAGCCCCTCCTCGGCCAGCAGATCAAACACAATCGGCAGCGCCTCGGCGTCAGGAATGCGATAGCTGTAGTCGGGTTTGAACCCTTCCAGATTGGCCGTAATCCGCCCCTGCCCGATACCTTCGGTGATAGACGAGCCGGGGCTATCCAATGCGCCTGTCGTGTAAAACGAATGCAGCGCCGCACCTTCCGGGTCGGCCAGACCGATTTTCACACCTTTGGGCTGCAACGCCAGCGCCATACCCGCCAAAGTGCCGCCAGACCCGACCGCGCAAATGAACCCGTCTACCTTGCCGCCCGTCTGTTCCCAAACCTCGGGACCAGTGGTTTCGACATGCGCCTGCCGGTTTGCCGTGTTGTCAAACTGGTTGGCCCAAATTGCGCCATTCGGCTCAGTCTGTGCCAGCTTGGCGGCCAAGCGTCCGGAATAGCGCACATAATTGTTGGGGTTCTTGTACGGCGCGGCTGGCACTTGTACCAATTCCGCCCCCGCAAGCCGCAGCATGTCTTTCTTTTCCTGACTTTGGGTTTCCGGAATAACGATCACCGTCCGAAACCCCATCGAGGCCCCGACCAGCGCAAGGCCGATGCCGGTATTGCCGGCTGTCCCCTCAACAATCGTGCCACCCGGCTTCAGCAAGCCTTTGGCCACAGCATCCTTGATGATATACAGCGCCGCACGGTCTTTGACCGATTGACCGGGGTTCATGAACTCGGCCTTACCCAGAATCTCGCAGCCCGTCGCATCCGATGCCTTGTTCAGCCGGATCAGGGGTGTTTTGCCAATAGCGTCGGCCAAATCGCTGTAAATCTGCATCTGCGCATTCCTTTTATCTTCACGGCCAACGGTTTTTACGGCCATCGCTCTTTATGCCGTGTCTACGGGCTGACAAGCCCAAACTCAAGCGCGAGACCGCCAGCAAACAGGCCGCGCGCCAAACAATCCCTCACAATCCTGTGCGTGCAGCCTCGGCCATCAGCCGTGGGCGCTCACGCTCCAGCCAGAAATAGCTTATCAAAAGCGGCCCCGTTGTCGCCTCGCCCCGCGCGACCAACGCCGCAAACTCGGTAAACGGCAGAATATGGCCCTTTATATCCTCGGCCTCGCTTGGCTCACCGCCCAAAATCGCCGCCCCATCGGGCAGATCGGTCAGGGCGATATAAGAATAGATATACTCGGTCTTTGCCCCCGGTGTCGGATAATAGCCCCCGATCGGCAACAAGGCCCCCAAGTTCAAACCCGCCTCTTCAACCGCTTCGCGCCGCGCCGCCACTTCGGCCGTCTCGAACGGATCGATCCGCCCGGCGATGGGTTCAAGTTGCCACGGCTGCACATCACCCCGCGCGAATGGCCCCACGCGAAACTGCTCGACACATAGCACCCTATCACGCACCGGGTCATAGGGCAGTACCGTCACCGCATCGCCAGACACAAACACAGCCCGTTTGACCACAGGGCTTTGCTTGCCGTCAAACTTCTGGAATGAAACGAAATATTCCTCGACACCAAAGAAATCCGCATAGGCGAGCTTGCTGTTTTGCACAGCAACATCCGCAGCTTGCGTCACGCGCCGCAGGCCGTTCGCAGGGGCCTGTGCGGCCCGCACGCGGCTTGCCCCGCGCACCAGCATCGGCCAACGCCGCGACGGCGCAATCGGCGCAGGATAGAGCGCCATCACATCCGCCGCTGTCGTCACAATGATCTCGCCAAACCGCGTTACCCAATCGTCCAGACGCCATGCAGCGCCCGGCTGCCACAGGCCGGGATCGGGCACATAAACCCGCGCGGGTCGGGGCATGTCGCCTGCCAACCGCACCGTACACGGCTGCAAACTATACCCAAACGGGCCTTCGTAATAATCCAGCCGCGCAACATCTTCCGCCGTCAGATCGGTCAGCAAAAGCCCCTCGGCCTCGCCCCCTTGCGCCGCAATGATCAACGGAAAATCATGGCCCTCGGCCCAATGCACCGCATGATCGGCCAAGCGCGCAGGAACCGCAACAGGCACGCGCCCCAATACAAGGTGCAGCAGCGCGGGGTGGCACAAGGTGCCATAGATAAACAGCGGTTCCGTCATATCAATCCCAACGCCTCTTGGCCCATTCGGCGCCAAGCGCACCCAAAATCCCACCCATAATCAAAACGCTTCCAACCTCCACAGTGAGAGCTTTCTGGCCATATTCCAATGCCAGCGCGAATATATCCACAATCGCCGTCAGCGGGCTGTCATAGCGCTTTCGAAATGCCTCGCGCACCATCAAAACAATCGAAAACACCAGAATTGCCCATGCCGTAATGGTCACCGATGTGCGAATGCCCGACCCCATGGCCCGCCGATACCCACTGCCCGTCAAGGCCCCCATCACGCGCCAGCCGCAGATCACACCGATTGCCGCGCAAATCACGTTGAACTGGCCGTATCGCATGCCCTCTGGCATCCCGAGCTTATACGCCTCGGCGGCGATAAACGCGATTGCCCCGAACCAGACGGCAGCAAACAGTTTCGAAATCGTCGGCATATGGCCCCTGTCCGGCTGAACTGTCACGCGCGTTTCGGCGCGTTTTATGAATTGCATCGCCGCCCAGTTTCCGCGTTCAGCCGCACAAGCGCAAGACCCCCAGAGTTCATATCTTTGATTTCATTTCCTTGCGTTCGGTCAACGACCCGCTGTCAACCCTTGCCGCGCGCAGCATAGGCGTCAAGCGCGCGTTGCCGCCCCTGCGCCAATCCGATCAACCGCTCCGGATAGGCCTGCCCCGCATCCATCCCCCAAGCCTGCGGCACAGCCTCAAAATAGCTCAACGCCACCTCACCGGGCGACGGTGCCAATTCGGCAATGAACCGCTGGCGATAGGCCGCTTTCGGGTCAAATTTCTCGGCCTGCGTCGCGGGGTTGAACACCCGAAAATACAAAGAGGCATCAGGCCCAGAGCCCGCAACCCATTGCCATCCCATCGCATTCGCAGCCGGGTCCCAATCGGTCAGACATTCGGCAAACCACGCTTGGCCCACGCGCCAATCGGTCAGCAAATGCTTGGTCAAATACGACCCCGCAATCATCCGCGCACGGTTGTGCATCGTCCCTGTAACATACATCTCGCGCATTGCCGCATCGACAAAGGGCTCGCCCGTCATCCCGCGCCGCCAACGCTCGGCATCTTCATTGTCACCGCGCCATGCAAAGCCGTCCCATTCCTCGCGCCAGTTGCGGCTGGTGATATGCGGCGAATGATGCAGCAAATGATAGGCAAACTCGCGCCAAACCAGCTCTTTCAAAAAATGCTCGGCCCCTGCGCGCCCTTCATGCAGCGCCCGCATTCCTGCGTGCCACACCGCTCGTACCCCGATCTCGCCATAGGTCAGGTTTTCCGACAAACGCGAGGTCGCATCCTCGGCCGGAAAATCGCGCCGCTCTTTATACCCATCAACCGGCCCATCCAAAAACGCCGCAAGCCGCGCCTCAGCCACCGCTTCACCCACACCGACATGGCGCGCCACGACAGCGGCCCCCCGCTGCATCGCACGGCCCAACTGCCAGTCCTCTAACACGTCACTGACAGGCCAAACCTGCGGCGCACGCATCCCAACCGGCGCGGGCAAAGGTCCCGCCACATCCAAATTCTTCACTGCCCGCCAAAAAGGTGAATAGACCTTGTAAAACCCGCCCTGCCCCGTGGCCACCGTCCAAGGCTCAAACAGCACATGCCCTGCATGGCTCACAGCCTCCAGCCCAACCGCCCGCAACCCTGCTTTGACGGTTGTGTCCCGCGTTTTGGATACAGGGTCATATAGCCGCGACCAATGCACAGCCCCCGCCCCAACCTCGGCTGCCAAACCTTGCAACACCTGCAACGCCGCACCGCGCCGCAAAATCAGCTTGCTTCCAATGCCTTCCAACGCCCGCGCAAACGCCGCCACCCCAAGGCCCAGCCGCCACTTTGCCGCAGCCCCCAATGCCTCGGTCTCGGCGTCCAACACAAATACCGGCACCACAGGCCGCCCTGACGCCACCGCCTGCGCCAGCATCGGGTTATCCCCAAGGCGCAAATCCCGCCGTATCCAAACTATCAAAGGGCTATCTGTCATAGGCTCCACTCAAAACCACTTGTTCCCTATACGCCGCCACGCAACCAACAGATCACCTTACCCCATCATCTATCCAAAAATATCCTCGGGGGGGAAGGGTTTGCCCCGCAAACCCTGTTGGGGGGCAGACAGCCCCCCTTCCGCCCTCACAAAACCGCGTCCAGCGCCGCAATCAATCGCGCCACCTCGGCCGCGGTCGTGTAATGCACAAAGCTCAGCCGCAGCACACCCCGTTCAACATCCACGCCCATCGCCTCCAACGGCCGCACGGCATAGAAATCGCCGCCCCCCGCCATAATTCCATGCTTGGCCAACTCGGCCGCCACAGGCTCGGCCGCGCGGTCCAGTGCCACAGCCACCGTCGGGGCCCGCCGCGCCGCATCACGCGGGCCGATCAGGCGCAGGTCATTGCGCGCGGCCAGATAGTCCAGCAAAGGCTGCAATATCCGCACCTCATGCGCCCGCATCAGATCATGCACCACGCGGTTACGCTCAAGCGGCCCCGCCACCCCATCCGGCACATGATGGGCATAAAGCGCATCGATATAATCGGCCATTCCCGCACAGGCCGCCACCTGCGCATGGTCCGGCCCCGCCGACGTAAAGCGCTTATACAGGCTGCCCGCATTGAAATAATGGCATTGCGCTGGCAAAGCCTCGCCCACGGCGCGACGCAACACCATGATGCCTTGATGCGGACCATAGGTTTTATACGCCGAAAACAAATAGATATCCGCCCCCAGCGCGTTCATATCCGGAAAGCCATGCGGCGCATAACTAACCCCGTCCACACAGGTAAAGGCGCCTGCATCCCGTGCAATCGCGCAAATCTCGGCCACGGGGTTCACCTCGGCCACCACGTTGGAACAATGCGGAAAGCACAGCATCCGCACCTTGCCATCCGCCAACAAACCGCGCAAAGCCGCCAGATCCAGATGCCCCGTTTGCGGATCAACCCGCCACTCTCTTACCTCAACCCCGTCTTCAGCCAGCCGCCGCCACACGCCCGAATTCGCCTCATGGTCCTGATTGGTCACAACAACAGCGCCGCCTTGCGTTGCAATCAACCGCCGCACCGCCTGCGCCAGAACATAGGTGTTCGCGCTGGTCGAAGGGCCAAAAGACACCTCGTCGCCCTCAACCCCCATCATCGCGGCCAGCCGCGCACGGGCCTCATCCATCTCGGCCCCGCCCAGCTGTGACGCGGCATAGGGCGCATAGGGCTGCACCTTGCGATGCGTGTAAAACCGCGTCAGCCGGTCAATCACCTGCCCGCAAGTATAGGACCCGCCCGCATTCTCAAAAAACGCCTGCCCCGCCAACGCTTCGCTTTGAAACGCCGGAAACTGGCTGCGCACGAAATCGACATCTAATTCCATAAATCCCCGCAAAAACAACTGTCGCGCACCCACCGCGCAAACATATCTGGCAGACCTTAGCCATAAACGACGCCCCCGCAACCCGCCATTCGATCCGATTTGACGCAGGAAAAGCCGCTTTTCCCCCTTGAGCCGTTCGCCGCAACCGCCTAGCCTTTGCTGGTCAAGGGCTTCGTGCCCCAACACAAAAAATGACCCAACAACAGAGGTTACCAATGCAAACCAAAAACAAACTGCTGATCGGCGCCGCTTTCGCGCTTGCCTTGCCCTTTGCCCAGGCCCATGCCGCCGACCCGGACCTGATCGTCTTTGACTGGGCCGGCTTTGAAGATGCCAACCTTATCAAACCCTATGTCGAAAAATACGGCCAATTGCCCACCTATGCGTTTTTCGGTGATGATGACGAAGCCTTCCAAAAGGTCGCGTCAGGCTTCAAGGCCGATGTGGCACACCCTTGCTCGCAGATGGTGTCAAAATACCGCGATGCTGGTTTGATCGAACCATGGGACGTGTCGCGCATCCCCAATTTCGGCGAAATCGCCCCGCGCTTCCTGAAATCCAAGATTTTCAGCGATGACACCGGCGTTTGGTACATCCCTACCGATTACGCCTATACCGCCATCGCCTATAACACCAAGGATGTGCCCGCCGAAGATGTGGCCTCGCTTGATGTGTTCCTGAACCCGAAATACGCAGGCCGCATCTCGCTGCCAGATAACACCGATGATATCTGGTCGCTGGCGCTGCTGGCCACCGGCGTAAGCGACTGGACCGACATAACCGAAGACCAGTTCCAAGCCGCCGCCAAATGGCTGCGTCAGGCCCATGAAAACGTCGTCGCCTATTGGGCCGACCCGTCCGAGCTGTCGCAGCTGATGGCCGGCGGTCAGGTTCAGGTAGCATGGTCATGGAATGATTCGATTGCCCTGATGCGCGAAGAGGGATTCCCCGTTGGGTTCCAACGTCAGGCCAAAGAGGGTGCTGCATCTTGGTTCTGCGGCTATGTGAACTTCAAGGATGCACCGGGTTCCGAAGACAAGGCCTATGATTTCATCAATGCCTGGCTCGACCACGGTTCGGCCCGCGGTTTGCTTGACGGGTTCGGCTACGCCCACACCAACGACAAAGCGATGGCTGAAATTCCGACCGAAGATCTGGTTGCCGCCGATGTAAGCCCGATCGACACCACATTGCTGGCGCAAACGCCAATCAACAGCCAGATGCGTGACCGGATGTTGGAAGAGTTTGAGAAAATCAAAGCAGGGTTCTAAGCTAACCTAACCTAAACCTAGGCCCGCCTCGTTTGCTCTGGGCGGGCCTTTTGCTGGAATGGTTTTGCGTGTCAGCCCATAAAGGCCCACATGCCGCCCAGAATAACCACCAGATAGAAAATCATATTAAACATTGACCGGATCAGCCCCGCATCTGATGTAGGGTCAACGCCAAGGCGCTCGCACATCTTGGTGCCAGGCCAGAGTATCACGTCAGCAATTTTCATAGCGTTTCCCCAATAGGTATTTTTCATACCCATTTTGGCACATTTCAATTGGCATTACAAATACCAATTAAAGCCAACCCTACCCCGCAGGCACGGCCAGCAATTCGCGCCAGCGATGGCACGAAACCGAATGCCCGTCGCCGGGGTTTTCCAGCGTCGGTTCCTCGACACGGCATCGGTCAATCACATTCGGGCAGCGTGTATGAAACTTGCACCCCGGCGGCTGGTTGGTCGGTGACGGAATTTCCCCCGTCAGCTTTTGCCCGCCCCGGCGATCATCGGGGTCAAGCGACGGAATGGCCGAAAACAGCGCCTTGGTATAGGGATGGCGCGGCGCCTTGAACAAGGTGCGCGTCGGCGCAGTTTCCACCAAGCGGCCCAGATACATCACCGCCAGATGGTCACAGGTATGCGCCACAACCGACAAATCATGGCTGATAAACAAAAACGTCAGCCCCATTTCGCGCTGAATATCCTTTAGCAAATTCAATACATCGGCCTGAATTGACACATCCAGCGCTGCCACAGACTCGTCCGCCACAATAAAGTTCGGCCGTGAAACCAGCGCCCGCGCGATCGAAATCCGCTGCCGCTGCCCGCCCGAAAACGCATGTGGGAAACGCCGCAGATGCTCAAGGTTCAACCGGCATTTCGCGGCAATCTCGCGCACACGGGCATCGGTTTCCTCGCGCGATTTGGTCAGGCCCATCACCTCTAGCGGCTCGGCAATGATATCGCGTACCGTCATGCGCGGCGAAAGCGCGGCATAGGGGTCTTGGAAAATCAGCTGCGCCCGTTTGCGGTAATCTTTCAACGCAGGGCCGGTCAGCGTGCCAAGGTCATAGCTCACCTCATCATCATTATAGGCCGCATGCCCCCCCGTGATCGGCACCGCCTTTAGAAACGCCCGCCCCAACGTGGTTTTACCCGAGCCAGACTCGCCCACCAGCCCGAAAAACGAACCCTTCTCGATATCCAGACTTACATTATCCACCGCCTTCAGAATGCTTTTGCTAAACATCCCCGAGCCGATCTTGAACCCGACCGACAGGCCCCGCGCAGAAATCAACGGCTTCTCGCTCATGCTTTGCCCCCTTCGGAATACAGATGGCAGGCCACAGAATGGTTGGCATCAAGCTGCACGCGCTGGGGCAGTTTCGCCTTGCACACGTCACCAATAATCTGCGGGCAACGGGTATGAAACACACAGCCCGGCGGCCGTTCCAGCGGCGACGGAATATCGCCCGCCACCGGCGTCAAAGGCGCATCCAGATCATCCAGTTTCGGCAAAGCCGCCAGCAGCCCTTGGGTGTAAGGGTGCTTGGCATGACGGATCACATCGCGCACCGGCCCCGTTTCAATCACCTTGCCCAGATACATCACCGAAACCTTATCGGCAGTCTGCGCAATCACCCCCAGATCATGGGTAATGAACAAGATGCCCATGTGAAACTCGGCCACCAAATCCTTCATCAAATCAATAACCTGCGCCTGAATCGTCACATCCAGCGCAGTCGTCGGTTCATCCGCAATCAAAAGGCTTGGCTTGGTTGAAAGCGCCATCGCGATCATCGCCCGCTGCCGCATCCCGCCCGACAGTTCAAACGCGTATTGGTCAAACCGTTTACTGGGGTCCGAAATCCCCACGCGGTCCAGCATCTCGATCGAAATCTCTTTCGCCCGCGCTTTGGTCATATCGCCATGAATAAGCAGCTGTTCAACCATCTGGCTGCCGATGGTGATCGCAGGTGCAAAACTCGCCATAGGCTCTTGAAAAATCATCGAAATCGCGCCGCCACGGGCGACCTTCAGCTCTTTGGCCGTGCGCAGTTTCAACACATCGACAACGCCCGCATCGGTATGCAACAAGATCTTGCTTTCAGGCGCGTATACCGCGTTCTTGGCATTCAAATGCATCAAGGCCTTGGCCGTTACCGATTTGCCAGACCCGGACTCGCCCACCAGCCCCATCACCTCGCCTTTGTCGATGGTAAAGCTCACATCATCCACCGCCGTAATCAGCCCCTCATCGGTGCGAAATTTCAGCGTCAGGTTTTGAACGTCAATCAGCACAGTCATTTCTTGCTATCCGAATAAGGGTCTGCAGCATCACGCAGGCCGTCACCCACGAAAACAAAGGCCAGAACAAGGGCGACGAAAAACAGAACAGGGATGAAATACCATTGATAATTCAGCAAAACATCCGCTTTGGATACGTTCTGCATCATCGCGCCAAGGCTGTTTACGGGGTCTTTCAACCCCAGCCCGATAAACGACAGCGCCGTTTCCGACCGCACCATATAAGGAAACGAAATCATCAGATCGACGATGATATAGCTGGTGAAACTGGGCAACAAATGCCGCCGGATAATGTGGCTGCTCGACGCCCCGCACAGCTCGGCCGCCAGCACATATTCCTGCGACCGCTCGGTCAGCAAATGCGTCCGGATACGCCGCGCGAGGGTGGGCCAGCCAATCAGGCCAAGGATGATCGAGATAAAGAAGAAACGCGCCTCGGATGACCATTCGGGCGGCAAAAACGCGGCCATCGCCATGAACAGCGGTATCTGCGGCACCGTTCGGATTGCATCGGTAATCATCTGCAAAACGCTATCCAACCAGCCGCCGAAATACCCTGCCACCCCGCCAATCGCCAGCGCCAGCACGAATGAAATCAGCACCCCCAGCGTCCCGACCGCAAGCGAGGTCCAGATCGCGTGCAGCGTGCGGCTGAAAATATCCTTGCCACTGGCATCGGTGCCAAAAAGATGGATCTTACCGCCCTCAACCCCGAACAAATGGATATTCGACCGGATCAACGCCACATCAACATTCAGCCCGAAGCTCCTGAGATCTAACCCGAAAAGCGAATATTCCCAGTCGCGGGTAAAGAACTGCATATACAGCCGATGCTCGCGGTTTTCCTTGACCACCCAGCGGAAATTCGTCGCCATAGACCGTTCGCGCTCGTTTGCGTAAATGAACGGCCGCAAGGAAAACCCGTTCTCATCCCACATTTTCGGCAATTGCGGCGCGCCGTTTTCATACTGGTCATCCCGCCCCGCAATCGTCGGGTCATAGGGCGACAGGAACGGCGCAAACAGGCCCATCATAATCATGATAATCAGCGCCCAGGCCGCGATCATCGCCGTGCGGTTCGATTTGAACCGCGCCATGATCAACTGGCCTTGGCCTGCGGTAAAATAGGCCTCTTTGGCCTTTTGGTCGATATCGGGTGCGGTTGCGGTTTTGCGCCAAAACATACGTCTATCCTATCAGCCCGCGACGCACGCGCGGATCAATCAGGGCCAGCAAAATATCGGTCACGAAGTTCAGCGCAACGATACTGGCGGTAAGAAGGAAAATAATCGCGCCGGCAAGCTGCTGATCGTTTGATCGCGCAAGGCTGTCAAACAACAGGGCGCCCGCCTCGGTCAGCGTCAAGATCAGCGCGACAATCGGCAACTCATTGAAAATCCTGTTTAAATCAAACCCGAGCGAGTTGATCACAGGCCCCAAAGAATGCTTGGCCGGATAGCGCCACAACAACCGCGAGCCGGAAACACCCCGCGCCGAGGCGGCAGTGACATAGAGCTTGCCAATCTCATCCAGCATCAAGGCCCGCACGGTTTGCAGCGCAAAGGCCGTGGCCGACCAGCCCAGAATAAATACCGGCAGCCACGCGCGCGACAGGAAATCGCCGAACTTGGCCCAAGACCAAGCCGCATCTCGATATTCCTTTGAAAACAAGCCAGTAAGGCTGTCACCGAAATACACCGTGGAAATCAGCATGATAATCAGCGCCAGCAAGAAATTCGGCAGCGCAAGGCCCAGATAGCTGACAAATCGCAAGGAATTGTTGGCAATCGGGCTGGTCGAGCTTGATGATATAATCCCGATCGGCACCGCGATCGCATAAGACAAGATCAGCGCCGCCATGCATATGCCCAAAGACACCCAGAACTTATCGGCCAAAAGCTGGTTGATGTTCAGCCGCAAAATGCAACTGTCGCCAAATTCGCCATGCACAACAACGTCATAGACCCATGAGCCCCAGCGCGTTAGAAACGGCCGGTCCAGCCCCAGCCGCACCTTTTCCGCCTCGATATCGGCCAGTGAAATCTGCGACCCCGAGGTGTTCTTGAACGCCAGATACCGCTCGGCGCAGGTGCCCGGCACCAGTTCCATCAAGGTAAACACAATCAGCGAAACGGTCAGCAAGGTGACGATGGCCAAAAAGGCACGGGTCAGCGCGAAACGAAGCATAGGCGCGTCCTACAGACAAGGGCGGGAAAAGCAGCAGGCGCGAACGCCTGCCACCACTTTAAGAACAAGGGATAACGCCTTGATCTTATTGCTCAAGATACCATTGCGGACCACGGTACGGATAGGTGCGATAGTATTCATAAGACGCGGTTTTGAACTCGGGGAAGTTCTTGACCTTGTTGTTCACATAGATCGGGTCCGGCGTCAGCGCGGTACCGATGAACAGCATGTTTTCAACCATTGCAGCAACCATCCGGTTTGCAATCGCCTTGAACTCATCCGTGCCACTTGGTGTTGATTGCAAGGTGCTGATATCAGCCATCAGCGTCTTTACATATTCCGGCGGCTCAACACCGCTGGCGCCTTTGCTATCCACCCATTCAGCCCAGAGCATACCTGTGCGATGCGCAAAATAGTTTTCAAACGGCGGCACCCACAGCTCGTTATTGCCAAGGATGATGCCCAACGGCTGGCCCTTTTCCCACAGGCCCACGTCCAGCTGGTTTGACGATTGCGCCGAGCGATACTCATCCGGCGTCACCTCTTTGACCGCCGATTTGATGCCGACATTGGCCCAATCCTGGCTGATCAGTTCAACCACCTGCCCGGCAATCCCTTGGGTGGCAAATTGCATGTTGATGACCAAAGGCGACCCATCCGGCAATTCGCGGAAGCCGTCACCGTCAACATCCTTCAGCCCCAGCTCGTCCAGCACCGCTTTGGCGGCGTCCGGATTATATTCCATCCCAAAGGTTTTCCACTTTGGATCGATATATTCCGGCAGCGGTGAAAAGCCGGTGTATTGCTGCAACTGTCCTTGGCCAAAATAGGCCGTGCTGTTCAGGTTATCGCGGTTAATCGCTTCAGACATCGCAATACGGAACTTCACATCGCCAAAGACCGCACGCTTGGCCTCATCCGGATGCGTCACGTTGAACGAAATCGTCTGCATCGCGATCTTGGGCTTCAGCTGAATGGTATAGCCGCCCTTCTCCTGATTTTCCAACAGCAGCGGTGCATCGGAAAGCTGCAAGCTTTGCGATTTGTAATCCACCTCGCCATTGACCAGCTTTAGCAAACGAACCTCTTGGTCATTGGCAAAAAGCTCATCCATTTCATTGATATAGGGCAATTGCTGGCCCGTTGTATCCACCATAAAGAAATAGGGGTTGGCCACGAAATGCCGCCCTTCGGTGGTCTCTTTCACCACGATATGGCTTTCCAGCGTTGGCGCGGCATCGCCCGGCATCTTGGCCACCAGATCGGGTGAGTTCAGCATTGGCGTCGCTGTATCCATCCAGTCCGAGTTACCGTAATAGGCGCGGATCACCGCATAGCCATTCTCAAACCCCAAAGATTGCGCCAGTTTATCGGCATCGGGGTTAATAGCGGGGTGGAACTGGCCAAGGAAATGCTTGGGCTGGAAGGCCTGTGCAAAATGCGTCGCGAAATGCGCCAAAAGGCCGGGTTTCGGTGCAGGCAGTTTGAACACGACCGTCACGTCATCGGGTGTTTCCACCGTCATACGCTCACCGCCGACAGTCACGTAATCCTTTGGTTTTTCGTTGATATTCGGGTCAAGCGCCAGATTATCATACCAGAACTTTACATCGGCCGAGGTAAAGGGCTGGCCGTCAGACCATTTATGCCCTTTGCGCAGGGTAAAGGTCAGTTGCGTAAAATCATCGTTCCACGCCCAGGATTTTGCGACGTTCGGCACGATGGTTTCAAGATCATCCGAATAGCGTACAAGGTTCACATGCCGGATCGACATGAAATCCGATGTCCCCGCCTCGGTCGCGTTCGACAACGCGTCCAGCGTGCCACCATATTTGCCAGTCGATGCATAAGGCACCACCACCAGCGGCTCGGACGGCAGGCGGTCAGCTACAGCAGGCAAGGCAGGGTTGTTGCGAATTTTGCTGTTGAAATCGGCCATGCTCGGGTTTTCCGACAGCTCCATCGTGCAATTGGCAGCCGCTTGGAATTCAGCAAGGTCATATTGTTCGGGAAAAGCGCCGGGGGCAACGCCGCCCATATCGGCGACCGAGATTGCAGGGCAGTTGGCGAGGGCTGCGAACGGTAGAATAAGCAGCGCAGCGCTGCTCAATAATAGGCGTTTCATGATCTCTCCTGTCGTGGGTTAATGCGGAAGTTTCTTCCTTCTTGTGGCGTATCCGCCTTATGTAACAAAAACGCTACGTAGTTGCGGCGTCTCAGGGCAGTCAGGTTTTTCGCGCAGTCCGGAACCAGACACTGGCGCGGGTAAACATTGGGTCACAAGGCTTGCAACTGCCTTGCCCAGGCCCAAGTATGGACGTGCAATTAATTTTCAGTCAAGTGAACTGTTTGGTAAAAAAACCTATCAATTGATCAGATTGCCTGATTTTGCGCCACGACAGCGCCCTCTTGGCTAATCATCATGCGCCGAAAGCGCCCGCCTCTGTGGCGCATCCGGTGGTCAAGCAAGGCGCGCGTCATCGCCAACAACACCGGCTGCGCTGCCGCATCCCCGGCAATATCGCGTTTCTCGCCTTCGCCTGCATGGTCAAACAACAAAGGCGGCAGGCCTGCGTTAAAATGCACCAACGTATGCTGCGCCCCGCGCAAGATGCAGTAATTCGCGTCCTCTGCCCGCAACCCAAGCGCCTTTTGCGTTGCAGTAGCAGTGATCGGATTGCCGAAATCCAGCTCGGAAAAGGTAAATTCGCGCCAGTCTGTCGGGGTTTCCCCGCGCAAAAACGGCATCAAACTGCGGCCGTCCATCGTATCCGGCACTGGCTGCCCCAACCATTCCAATATCGTCGGGGTCACATCCACAGATTCAGTCGGCGCCTTAACCACCTGCGCCTGCGGCCTGCGCGGGTCACGAATAATCAGCGGCGTATGATAGGCTGCGTCATAAAACGTCTGCTTGCCCCAGGCATAGTGATCGCCCAGCATCTCGCCATGGTCGGCCGTCACCACCAGCAGCGTATCGTCATAAATCCCCGCCTCCTTTAGCGCCGCAATCACCCGCCCGATATGGTGGTCTACCTCGGCCGCCAACCCAAGGTAGACAGCACGCAAGCTCGCCACGTTTTCCCGCGTTGGCTGCAATCCGGCAAAGCCTTCAACAACCGATGAAATCGGCGTCTGCGCATGGTTCAGGGCAATAAATGGGTGCCGCGCTTGCTCTTGCGCCAGAGTCCCCGCAACCACCGGTGCAGGCACCTCGGCGGGGTTAACCAAGTGGTTATAGGGTTCCGGCGCCACCAGCGGCGGATGCGGGCGAATATAGGTCAAATGCGCGAACCAACCTGCCGGCCGCCCCAACAGCCCACGCAAGAACTGATCCGTCAGAAAGGCCGTGTCGCTATCTTCGGCGCGGTACAGCGCAGGATCGTCAAGGCGCGGCCCGTTTGGGCGAAAAATATCGGGATAGGGCGGCACGTCATAACCCTTGGCCAGCAAATCCGCCCGCCACGGCAGGCTTTGCTCAAGCCGCATCTCGACCACCTCGTGAAACCCCGGCATCACCTCTTCATAGCTGGTCAACGCCGGGTCATTGGCGTGAAACTGGCGCGGATCTTGCGCGGAATCGGTATAGCCATAAAGCAGCGGCAAATAGCCCGCCTTACGCAGCTCGGTCGCGATATTGGGCGTGTCATGCGGCAAAGGCGTGCCATTGCGCACCGCCCCGTGGTTCATTGCATATTGCCCTGTCAGTATCGACGCCCGCGACGGCCCGCAGGGGTTCACAACCGAATAGTGCTGCGTAAAACTGACAGCCTCATCCATCAACGCGCGCAAATTCGGCATCGGCGTCACATCGGCCAAACCGCCCCAAAGGCAATCGGCCCGCAACTGGTCGATGACAATAAACAATACGTTGGGTTTGGTGCGATGCTTGGCAGGCGTTGTGGGCATGAAAGGCGGCCTCGCTTATGGGTCGCCCCATGCAAAGCCAATGCCGCCCGATAAATCAAGCCCTGTCAGCGCACCAACATCACAGGCACTTTGCACGAGCGGATCATCTCGGTCGTGGTCGAACCGATAATCAGGCTGCGGATGCGGCTGTGGCCATAGGCCCCCATAACCAACATCTGATAGCCCTCATCCTCAACCAGCTTCCCCAAGGCAACCTCGGGCTGGCCTGTCACCTGCCGCGTCTCGGCCTCAATCCCTGCTTCAAGCAGTTGCGCCTGCGCATCGGCCAACAATGGCCTGACAGACAGCGCCTCGCCCACGCTGACCACCGTCACCGCCATACCTTTGTAAAGCGGGCTTTGCGCAATATGCTGCACTGCGCGTTGCGACGACGGGCCACCGTCAAAGGCCAATAGCAGATTGGTCACTGGCGCAAAGGCTCGCGCCGCCACCAAAACCGGCACTTTGCTGCCCCGCACAATGCGTTCAAGGTTTGACCCCAAATGCCCCTTGGCAAAATCTGCCGCCTCGCCGCGCTTGCCCACAACAATCAGGTCAAACCCTGTCCCGATTTCTTCCAGCAAATCACCGTGGCGCAACCGCGTGGTCGCATCTGCAACCCCCGCCTTGGCCAATACCGCTTGGGCATCGTCCAAAATTGCGCGACCACGATGCATCACCAGCTTGGCCCGCTGCGCATCCAGCTCGGCCAATTCCTCAAGCAACGCAGTCCGCGCGCCCAGCCGGATAGAGCCGGATAAATCCTGCTCGCCCGTCTCACGCCGCCCCAAAACATGCAGCAGCTCGACTCCCGCGCCCAAACGCGCGCCCGCCCAACCTGCCAATTCACACACCGATTGCGCGTAAACCGATCCATCCACCAATGCGACGATCTTCATTTTCCGCCTCCCTTAATGTGCCAACATATTGTCAAGCGCGCCCGGTTTGTCGTGCAGCGCCAACTCATCCACAATAGTTTCGGACGCTTTGTTCATGCCGACAATCTGCACCTCGGCCCCGTCGCGGCGGAACTTCAGCACCGCCATATCCAACGCCGAAACCGAAGAAATATCCCAGATATGCGCATCCGACACGTCAATCACCACACGGTCCAGAACCTCGCGGAAATCAAAGGCTTTCATGAAATCCTCAACGCTGGCAAAGAACAACTGTCCCTCAACGCGATAGGTCCGCTCTGCCCCATCCGCCGACAAAACCGAAGTCACACGGAACAGCTGCGCAATCTTGCCGGCAAAGAATATCCCCGACAGCAACACGCCAACCCCAACCCCGATGGCCAGATTATGCGTGTAAATCACGGCCGCCACAGTGGCCAACATCACGACTGAACTTGAAGTCGGATGCGTCCGCAGCGCCTTGATCGACGACCAGGAAAACGTGCCAATGCTGACCATGATCATAATCGCCACCAAGGCCGCCATTGGAATCCGGCTCACCCAATCGCCAAGGCCCACCACGAAAACCAGCAACATCGCCCCCGCCACAAAGGTCGAAAGCCGCCCGCGCCCGCCCGATTTCACGTTGATAATGCTCTGACCGATCATGGCACAGCCCGCCATGCCGCCAATAAATCCGGTCGCCGTATTCGCCAGCCCCTGCCCGATACACTCCTGATTGCGGTCCGAAGTGGTATCCGTCAGATCATCGACGATATTCTGCGTCATCAGACTTTCCAGCAACCCCACCACAGCCACCGCCAGCGAATAAGGGAAAATAATCTGCAGGGTTTCAAACGTCAGCGGAATTTGCGGGATCAAAAACACCGGCAGCGTGTCGGGCAAGGCCCCCATATCGCCCACCGTCCGCACATCCCAACCAAATAGCAGCGTCAAAGCCGTCAGCACCACAATCGTCACCAAAGGCGAAGGCACGGCGCGGGTAATATACGGAAACAAGTAGATAATCCCAAGCCCCGCCGCCACCAGCGCATAGGTCAGCCAAGTTACTTTGGTCGGGTCCAACTCGGGCACCTGAGCCAGAAAGATCAAAATCGCCAGCGCGTTCACAAAGCCCGTCATCACCGATTTCGACACAAAGCGCATGACACGCCCCAGCTTCAACAAACCGGCCCCAATCTGCAACAGCCCCGCCAGCACCGTCGCGGCCAGCAAATATTGCAACCCGTGGTCCTTGACCAAAGTCACCATCAACACCGCCGTCGCCGCGGTTGCCGCCGAAATCATCCCCGGCCGCCCGCCTGTAATCGCACAAATCACAGCAATGGAAAAACTGGCATAAAGCCCGACTTTCGGGTCAACGCCTGCAATGATCGAAAACGCAATCGCCTCGGGGATCAACGCCAAAGCCACAACCAGCCCCGACAGCAAATCCGCCCGCACATTGCCAAACCATTGCTGACGATACAAATCCAGTGACATCATCTAACCCGCTTCCCCAATAATCCGCCGCCGCGGCCGCCTCTACAAACAAGCGCCCATCCCTACAACCAAGCCCCCCAAAAGCCAACCCTTACCACCCCCTTCCCCGCACCGCGCTTTCTTTTCGGCTCAAATATCCCGGGGGGTCCGGGGGGCTGGCCCCCCGGCTTTAAGCTTGGTCCGGGGGGCTGGCCCCCCGACTCTAGGCTCCGCCCATCCCCCAAACAAAAATCATCGTCACTCTCACAACCACGGCGCTTCCAACCCGTACTGCGCCACCAATGCCTCAAACCCGCTCACCGTCACCGGGTCCAAGGGCACGCCCAAATCACGCCGCCGGGCCGCTTCTTCCCACTCCCGATCTCCGGGCGCCATCACGCGGCATCCCGCACGCGGCGCAGAGCCGCGCAATGCCGCCAAATAGCGCTGCATGATCGCGCGCAACATGTTTCCGCCCACAAACCCCTCGGGGTCCATCACCATCACAAACGCCCCCATTTGGCGCGGCTCCGAATGCGCCTCGCCGCCCATAAAGGGTATCTCGGGGCTCAGGCGCATCCCCGTCAACGCGGCCGAGAATATTTCGGCCACCCCGCCCAATGCCGCCCCTTTGAACCCGAACACTCCGCCCACCGGCGCCAGCATTGCCACCAGCGCGGGGTCCAACACCGCCTCGCCCGCCGCATCCGATGCCACACCGTCAGGCAAATCCACCCCAAGCGAACGGTACAGCTCCACCCGATTATACGGCACGGCCGAGGTCGCCATATCCAAAAGCCACGGATTCGCCTCGCCCGTAGGCACCCCGACCGCAATCGGATTGGTACCGTGAAACTTCTCGGCCCCGTCATGCAGGCGAACAAAACTGTCCGAATTGGCCACCACAAGCGCTACATACCCCCGCTCTGCCGCAGCCCAGGCATAGGCTCCTGCAGGCCCGAAATGGCTGGTATTCTGAATGCCAACCGCCGCAATCCCTTGTGTGCCCGCCATCTCTATCGCCAAATCCAGCGCGTGATAGGTCGCCCGCGCGCCTTGCGCATGGCCTGCATCCAGCAACCCTGTCCCCGGCTTGACCTGCCGAAAATTCATCACCGGTGCCCGCGCCACCTCTCCTCCCGCCAAAACGCTGACGTAATAGGGCAGCAACCGCACGCCATGGCTGTCTACCCCGTGCAAAGACCCGTGCATCATCGACCGCGTGGCATCGCGCGCGGTCTCATTATCCGCCCCGACCGCCAAAAACGCCGCCTCACAAAACCGCGTCAATGGCGCGATTCCAACCCGTACCTCTTTTTGCATAAGCACTCTCTATCCATTGTTCTGCCCGAATAGGCCGCACCGCACGCAGCCCTGTCAACCCAACGACTTCCCTCGGCCGACGATTCCTGCGACAAAGGGCAAAGCCTATTGACCGGACGCCACAATGCCCTTGCCCACCGCCTTTCAATTTTCACTGAAACCCAGCAAAAGCGCCCAGCCTCAGGCTGCCGAGGCGCTGCGCCACGCTATTTTGACCGGCACCCTACCGCCCGGCACCAAAGTTTCGGAACAAGAGATCGCCGATGCCATAGGCACCTCGCGCCAACCCGTGCGCGAGGCATTCTTGCGCCTTGCCGGCGAAGGTCTGCTTGAAATCCGCCCTCAGCGCGGCACTTTCGTCTCTAAAATCACCACCGCCGAGGTGCTCGACGCCCGTTTCGTACGCGAAGCGGTTGAGGCCGATCTGATCCGCGTCGCCTGCAAGAATGCAACGCCGCCCGCCATCAATACTCTAAGGGATCTGCTGGCCGCCCAAGAAAACGCAGATACGCCGACGCAGTTCATGGCACTCGACGAAGCCTTCCACCGCAGCATCGCCGAAATTGCAGGCCGCGCCCGCGCATGGGATCACCTGCAAAGGCTGAAATCCCAGATGGACCGCGTACGGTTCCTGCAACTGCAAGAATTCCCAATCCCGGCGCTGATCGTACAGCACAAAACCATGGTCGATGCGATTGAAACCCAAAACGCAGACGCAGCCGAGGCCGAACTCCGCGCCCATTTGCGCCTGATCGAGGCGGACTTGCCGGGTATCGAGGCTGCGCACCCCGACTACTTTACCGCGCCGCACTAATCCGGCCCGTTAAAGCCGCAGCAACCCGCGCTCGCCCGCGCCAAAGCGGCGCAGCACAGCCGGGTACAGCCGGTGCTCTTGCACCAATACCCGCGCGGCCAAAGTATCTGCGGTGTCATCTGGCAAAACCGGCACCACAGCCTGCCCCAACAGCGGGCCGTCATCCAGAACCGCTGTCACCTCGTGCACCGAACAACCCGCCTCGGTGTCACCCGCCGCAATCGCGCGGGCATGGGTATGCAGACCGGGGTATTTCGGCAGCAAACTGGGGTGGATATTCAGCATCCGCCCCTCAAACTGCGCCACAAAGCCGGGTGTCAACACGCGCATAAAACCGGCAAGGCACAAAATATCGGGCCTCGCCGCCAAAACCGGTTTCAAAAGCGCTGCCTCAAAGGCCGCCCGATCCTTGCCAAAGGGCCGATGATCGACCGCCGCTGTCGCAATCCCCATAGCAGAGGCCGTTTTCAGCCCCCCCGCCTCGGGGTCATTCGACGCCACCAGAACCGCCCGGCACGGGTGGTCGCCCACCATATCCCGACACAAGGCAACCATGTTCGAACCACCCCCTGAAATCAGGATGGCAACACGCTTCACAGCAGCTTACCTTTGTAAACCACGCCCTCACCGGGTACGACATGGCCCATCACCACCACTTTTTCGCCCGCATCATGCAGTTGCAACGCCAACGCTTCGGCACGATCGGCCTTGACCACAAGCATCATCCCGATGCCGCAGTTAAAGGTTTTCAACAGCTCGGGCTCACTCATCCCTGCGGTTTCCGCCAACCAGCGAAACACCGGCGGCAGGGTCCATGCCGACAGATCAATCTCGCAGGCCATGCCTTCGGGCAAAACCCGTGGCGGGTTTTCGGTCAACCCACCGCCGGTGATATGGGCCAGCGCATGCACGCCGCCTGCCCGCACCGCAGCCAAGGTTTGCTTTACATACAACCGCGTTGGCGCCAGCAGCGCCTCGCCCAGCTTGCCCGCACTGAACGGGCTTTTTGCATCCCAGCCAAGGCCAGACATCTCAACCACTTTGCGCACGAACGAATAGCCGTTGGAATGCACGCCGTTCGACGCAAGGCCCAGCAGCACATCGCCAACCTCTACCCCTTCGGGCAGCGCAGTCCCGCGCTCCATCGCACCAACCGCAAAACCGGCAAGATCAAAATCGCCCTTGTGGTACATGCCCGGCATTTCCGCCGTCTCGCCACCGATCAGCGCACAGCCCGACGCCTCACACCCCGCGGCAATGCCTTCGATAATCCGCGTCGCTTGGTCCAGCTCCAGCTTGCCCGTCGCAAAGTAATCAAGGAAAAACAGCGGCTCGGCCCCTTGGCACACAAGATCGTTCACGCACATCGCAACCAGATCAACGCCAATCGTATCCACATTGCCGGTATCAATCGCAATCCGCAACTTGGTGCCCACACCATCGGTCGCGGCAACCAGAACCGGATCGACAAAGCCCGCAGCCTTCAAATCGAACAGCGCACCAAAACCGCCCAGCCCCGACATCGTTCCCGGCCGTGCCGTGCGCTTGGCCGCAGGTTTGATCCGCTCTACCAGCGCATTGCCTGCATCAATATCCACGCCTGCATCGGCATAGGTCAGCCCGTTCTTACCCGTCATATCCGCCCCCGGTTTCATAGGTCGCATCTGCGCCCAAGGATTCCCGTCTCCCTTAGACGATTGCAGCCCTATGCACAACAAAGCGAAGGGGTCAGCGCAATGCTAACCCCCTAAAATCCCGCATTTGGGGGTGCCTTCAGCAAAGGCACCCCATTTTTCTGGCCGTCTCAGCGCGCCAAAGCCGCCTTGATCGACTGTTTCACCTCATAATCGAGCATATCAGAGTTGGTGGTCAACAGGCCCTCGATCACTGTCGCCTGGCGGGCTGTCAGATTGTCAAACGACACGCCTGGCAAAATATGCTCGGCTTGCATCTTGGCAGGTGCCGACAGCGTGGTTTTTTCAGTCCAGGCATTCGCTGCGCCAACTGTCGTCAGGGCAATCAACGAGGCTAGAATAATACGTTTCATCATGTGTTCCTTTGGTTTGCGTCCACTATGCTCCGGCAGCGCTCAGCTTGCCAGTGCCTTTGCGATGATCGACTTCACTTCGGTGTCTGTCAGGTCTTTGCCACCTGTCAAAACACCTTCGATACGCGCCGCTTGGTCAGCCGTCAGGTTGTCGAACGATGCAGCTGGCAGGATGCTCTGGGCTTCTGCTTTTGCAGCCGAAGACAGGTTGGTCGGCGCCGAGGCAGCGCTCACAGCACCAGCAGTTGTCAGGGCGATCAGCGAGGCAAGAATAATACGTTTCATCATGTGTTCCTTTATGTGTTCGGTTCAGGGCAGGCCGCGATTAGCTGGCCAGTGCTTTCGAAATGATCAGTTTAACTTCATAGGCTTGCAGGTCTTTGCCACCCGTCAAAACGCCTTCGATGCGGGCCGCTTGGTCAGCCGTCAGGTTGTCGAAAGATGCAGCTGGCAGGATGTTCTGGGCTTCTGCTTTTGCAGCCGAAGACAGGTTGGTCGGCGCAGAGGCAGCGCTCACAGCACCAGCAGTTGTCAGGGCGATCAGCGAGGCAAGAATAATACGTTTCATCATGTGTTCCATTTCAGTTTTGTTTTGCGGAACCAGTTGTTTGGTCCGGTGAACATGAAATGCGCCTTGCCATGCCAAGTTTCAAATCACAGAACATTCACCTGCGATCACGGAAATTTTCCCTATTCGGCAAAGGGTTAACGAAACTTTTTCAATTCCGCCCACAAAGATCAAGTTTACTCAGGAATTCCGCGCTTTTTTGATCAAACGGTTTGTTTCAGCCGATCACGCCTGGCGCGACATCGCGTCGAAAACGGGCACTACACCGTTCATGTGCATTTTTGCACAGACGGATTCCCCCACGGCGCCGTATGACTATGTTGGAGCAAACACCTTAAAAACACAAAACGCCCGCAAAATACGGGCGCTTCATAAATTCGATCCTAACGGCCGATGACGGCTAAAATCGCCTTTGTTACAGAATCAACCTCGGTGCAGACCCGCGAAACCGCTCGAATCAACCACCTCTGCGATTCTAGTCGTCCGTATCGTCGTCATCGGGCGCCTCATTCCCGGCCGCTTTCCCGCCGCCGCGACGCAGTTTGACGATCAACACCTCAGCATTGCCCTCATCGCGCTTGCGGTTCACCTTCAGCTTGCCCAAAGGCTGCAGGTTCAGCACCTCGCCCGCAGACAGCGCATCCCCGATCACCCCCAAAGTGGCCTCGACGATCAGCTTCACGTCCTTCTTCTTCGCCCCCGATGCCCGCACAATACGTTCCACCAGCTCCTGCTTTTTCAGCATAGTGCCTTCTGCGCCCGGCAGCGGCGCCGCAACTGCCCCAGCGTCCACCACCGAAACCTTCGGCACAACAACCTCGGCCGCTGTGATCGTCGGCACCGGATTGCTGCCCGTCGCCTTGGGCTGGGCGTTTGACGCAGCCACCTCGGCAGGTTTTGCGTTTGCGGTAATTTTGGTTGTGGCCATGATGGCTCCTGCTCGAAATTGGCTTTGATGTCGCAACAGGCTAACCCGCTTTGCCAAATTTGCAACCGGTCGCGTAATATCGCGCCACCAAATGCAAAAAGGCGCGCCAATCACGGCGCGCCTTTCAATCCTGTATGGGTCAGAGGCTTAACCGCCCCCGCCGCACATCAATGCGCTGTCGCCTGCGATGCCGCACCTGCAACGGCCTTTTGCGCCGCCGCGGCCGCTTCTTCTGCGGCCTCATCCCATTCAATCGGCTCGGGCTGGCGCACCAATGCGTGCTTTAGCACCTCGCGCACATGGCTAACGGGAATAATGCTCAGACCTTCCTTCACATTGTCCGGAATCTCGGACAGGTCTTTCTCATTCTCTTGCGGAATAAGCACCGTCTTGATCCCGCCGCGCAGCGCCGCCAGCAGCTTTTCCTTCAAACCACCGATAGGCATCGCATTGCCGCGCAACGAAACCTCGCCCGTCATTGCAATATCCTTGCGCACCGGAATCTGCGTCAGCACCGACACAATCGACGTTACCATCGCCAAACCGGCACTCGGCCCGTCCTTGGGCGTCGCGCCATCCGGCACGTGAACGTGAATATCAATCGTCTCGAACTTCGGCGGCTTCACCCCGATTTCCGGGCTGATTGACCGCACATAGCTGCTCGCCGCGTCGATCGACTCTTTCATCACATCGCCCAGCTTGCCGGTTGTCTTCATCCGGCCTTTGCCCGGCAGCCGCAGCGCTTCAATCGGCAGCAACTCGCCACCCACGCTGGTCCACGCCAAACCGGTGACCACACCAATCTGGTCCTCGGCTTCGGCCAGCCCATAGCGATGCCGTTTGACGCCAAGGAAGCCTTCCAGCCCCTCAATCGTCACCTTCACCGCTTTGGTCTTGCCTTTCACGATCTCGGTCACGGCCTTGCGTGCCAGTTTCGCCAGCTCGCGCTCAAGGTTGCGAACCCCGGCTTCGCGCGTATAGGTCCGAATGACCTCTAGCAGCGCATCATCGGCGATCGAGAATTCACCCTTTTTCAACGCATGGTTCTTAACCTGCTTGGGGATCAAATGCTGCTTGGCAATCTCGCGCTTTTCATCCTCGGTATAGCCCGACAGCGGAATAATCTCCATCCGGTCCAGCAACGGGCCGGGCATGTTATAGCTGTTCGCCGTGGTCAAAAACATCACGTTCGACAGGTCATACTCGACCTCAAGATAGTGGTCGGTAAAGGTCGCGTTCTGTTCCGGGTCCAACACCTCCAACATCGCGCTGGCCGGATCTCCGCGGAAATCCTGCCCCATCTTGTCGATCTCATCCAACAAAATCAGCGGATTGGTGGTTTTCGCCTTTTTCAGCGCCTGAATAATCTTGCCGGGCATCGACCCGATATAGGTGCGCCGGTGGCCCCGAATTTCGGATTCGTCGCGCACACCGCCAAGCGAGATGCGAATAAACTCACGCCCCGTGGCCTTGGCAACCGACCGGCCAAGCGAGGTTTTACCAACGCCGGGCGGGCCAACAAGGCACAGGATCGGGCCTTTCAGCTTGGCCGAGCGCGCCTGAACCGCCAGATACTCGACAATCCGTTCCTTAACCTTTTCCAGCCCGTGGTGATCGGCATCGAGCACAGCCTGCGCCTTGGACAAATCCTTTTTCACACGGCTTTTTGTGCCCCATGGCACGCCCAGCAACCAATCCAGATAGTTGCGCACGACGGTCGCTTCGGCGCTCATCGGGCTCATGTTTTTCAGCTTTTTGATCTCGGACTCGGCCTTTTCGCGCGCCTCTTTCGACAGCGCGGTTTTGGCGATACGGGCCTCTAGCTCGGCCACCTCGTTCTGGCCATCCTCACCATCGCCGAGTTCCTTTTGAATGGCCTTCATCTGCTCATTCAAATAATACTCGCGCTGCGTCCGCTCCATCTGGCTTTTGACGCGGGTCTTGATCTTTTTCTCAACCTGCAAAACGCTCATCTCGCCTTGCATATGACCGTAGACTTTTTCCAGACGCTGGCCGATATCAAGCGTTTCCAACAAGGCTTGCTTGTCGGCAACTTCAATCCCCAGATGGCCTGCGGCCAAATCGGCAAGGCGCGATGGCTCACGTGTGTCGGCCACAGCCGAAAGCGCCTCTTCGGGGATGTTTTTCTTGATCTTGGCATAACGCTCGAACTCGTCAGCCACTGCGCGCACCAAGGCGCTTACCGTGGCTTCATCGCCCGGCAATTCGGTCAGAGGCGCGGCCTCGGCTTCAAAGAAGCGGTCGTTTTCAATGAATTTCGTGATGCGCACGCGCGACTTGCCTTCGACCAGCACCTTCACAGTGCCATCGGGCAGTTTCAGCAATTGCAACACATTGGCCAACACACCCGCGCGGTAGATACCGTCTGCTGCCGGGTCGTCAACGGTTGGGTCCATCTGGCTGGACAGCAGGATCTGGCGGTCATCGGCCATCACCTCTTCCAAGGCGCGGACCGATTTTTCACGGCCCACAAACAGCGGCACAATCATGTGCGGAAACACCACAATATCGCGCAGCGGCAATACGGGGTAGCTGTTGGATTTAACGTCGTTCATCTCATTTCCTCTCTGGCAAGAAAGCCATGCCCCGTCGTTTCGGCAGCAATCGGCTTTCCCCTCTCTGGTCACCATATCTGGTGTTGCGGGATGGGGCTGTCAACCAGCCAGCCCTTATTTGCCCCAATCATGCGCCCGCAATTAAAGCACAGCAAGCAGGGATTGCGTGAAATTTAACAGAAAAATGACGCCACTGCCAACTGGTCACAAAACCGGCATCAACGCCGCCGCAATCCGCCGCCCTTCGGACAGCAGCACGTTATAGGTCCGTGCAGCGGCGGGCGAGTTCATCACCTCAACCCCGATCCCTGCCGCCTCTAGCGTGGTGCGAAACGCAACCGGCACATGGGCGATCTCGGTTCCCATACCCACAAACAATACATCGATCTTGCCGATCAGGGCCAAAGGCGCCGCCGTATCTTCCAGCCCGCCCCATGGCCCCGCATCCCACGGCGTCACCAAGACCGGGCCATGAATAACCTGCCCCGCCACCCGAAAAAAGCCCGGCCCATAGCTGTCTATGGGCTGGGCATTGTCATAGGTCACTTCGGTCAAGCGCATCAGATCCCCTTACGCATCAATATTGGCATATTCCGACGGCGTACCCTTGCCGCCTTTCGGCTTTTCCGAACGATCGAGGCCGATCAGCAAAACGATGTTCTTGGCCACATAAACCGAAGAATACGTCCCCAGAATAACGCCGATGAAAATCGCAAGGCTAAAGCCGCGGATAACATCGCCGCCCCAGATCAGCATCGCCGCCAACGCCATCAATGTGGTGCCCGAGGTCATGATCGTCCGGCTCAGCGTCTCGTTCACCGACAGGTTCATCACATCGCGCAGCGGCATGGTTTTGTATTTTACCAGGTTTTCGCGCAACCGGTCAAACACCACCACCGTATCGTTGATCGAATAGCCCAAAATCGTCAGCAACGCCGCCACGATTGTCAGGTCAAACTTCCACTGGAACACGGCGAAAATGCCGATGGTAATCAGCATGTCATGCAACAAGGCCAACACGCCACCCAGCGCAAACTGCCACTCGAACCGCAGCCAGATGTAAACCAACACCCCCGCCGAAGTCGCCATAACCGCAAGGATCGAGGTCCAGACCAGCTCGGCCGAAACCTTTGGCCCCACAGATTCCACCGACACCACCTTCAACGCGGGGTCAAACGCCACCAAAGCCGTTTGCACCTTGTCCAGCGTCTCTGGCGTCACCGCCTCATAACCATCCTGCGCACCAATCCGGATTTGCGCGACATGCTGATTGTCACGGAACGAAGGGTCAAACACCTCGGTGATCGACACATCGCCCACATCCAGCGCATTCAACGCCTGCCGGTAGCCGCCCACATCCACTGCCGTGGTGCTTTCGGTGCGCAATGTCGTGCCGCCTTTGAAATCAATGCCAAAGTTCAGCCCCATAAAGGCCCAGGCCACCAACGCCACCACCATCAGGGCAATCGAGCCACCAAAGGTAAACCACTGCCAGCGAAAGAAGTTAAAGTTGGTGACCTCAGGAACGAGCTTTAAACGCCATGCCATCTTCGGCTCTCCTTACAATTCAATGGTCTTGGGCCGGCGCCAGCCGAACCAGATCGAGATGAACAAACGCGTCACAAAGATCGCGCTAAACACCGATGTGACGATACCAATGCCCAAAACCACCGCAAAGCCACGCACCGGCCCCGCGCCGAAAAAGAACAGCGCCGCCGCAGTAATCAACGTCGTCACGTTCGCATCGATAATCGCCGACATCGCCCGCTCATACCCGATCTCAATCGCGCGCGCAGGCCCTTTGGCGGTTTTCAATTCCTCACGGATCCGCTCATACACCAGCACGTTGGCATCCACCGCCATACCGATTGTCAGCACAATCCCGGCGATCCCCGGCAGCGTCAATGTGCCGCCGATCATCGTCAAAATCGCAAAGATCAGCGCGATGTTGATCGCCAGCGCCAGATTGGCAAACATGCCGAACAACCCGTAAGACGCCAGCATATACAGGCCCACGATCACAATCGCGATCACTGCCGCGACTTTGCCCGCGTCTATGCTGTCCTGGCCCAGTTCCGGCCCAACGGTGCGCTCTTCCAGAAAGGTCATTTCAGCAGGCAAGGCCCCTGCCCGCAGCAACACTGCCAAATTGGTGCTTTCCTCAACGCTAAAGTTGCCGGTGATAATACCCGAACCGCCCGCGATATGGCTTTGGATAACCGGCGCCGAAATCACCTCGTTGTCCAAGACAATCGCAAACGGGCTGCCGATGTTATTGGCGGTGTAATCACCAAACAAACGCCCGCCCGCCGGATTGAACCGGAAACTGACGGCGGGGCGGTTGTTTTGGTCGAACGCGGGTTGCGCGTCGGTCAGGTCTTCACCGGTTACAACCGGCGTCTGTTCGACAATGTAAAACTGCCCGTCCTCGCCCATGGCCGGCAACAACAGGTTGCGCGGGCCGGGGGCTGCACCGGCATCGGTCGTGCGGCCGACCACCGGGTTAAATGTCAACTTGGCCGTGGTGCCGATCAGCTTTTTCAATTCAGATGCAGAACCAATCCCCGGCACCTGAATCAAAATCCGGTCTTCGCCCTGGCGTTGGATCGTTGGTTCGCGCGTGCCTGCTGCATCAACCCGACGCCGAATGATCTCCAGCGATTGCTGGATAGTCCGGCTATCGGTTGCCACACGCTCGGCCTCGGACAATTGCACGACGATCTCGTCACCTTCGGCCGTCACATCAATA
Source organism: Pseudorhodobacter wandonensis (assembly GCF_001202035.1). Taxonomy (GTDB): domain Bacteria; phylum Pseudomonadota; class Alphaproteobacteria; order Rhodobacterales; family Rhodobacteraceae; genus Pseudorhodobacter; species Pseudorhodobacter wandonensis. The sequence goes on from NZ_LGHT01000032.1 coordinate 44,517, forward strand.
TCGTTCTGCCCAACACCGGTCAGCGATACCACCGGCGTCGCCAGTGCCTTAACCGCAGTCAAAGCCGCATCCATCCCCGCAGGGTTGGAAATCGCAACCCGCAGCACACCTGGCACCGAAGGCTGGCGGCGCACCGAACCCGCCGCGTCGCGCACATCGCGCAGCGCGTCACGCACCAAAGGCCACATCGCATCAATCCGCGACGCATAGACATCGGCCACGTGAACCTCGGCCAGCAAATGCGCACCGCCGCGCAAATCAAGCCCCAAGTTCACCAGACCAGACGGCAGCCACGAAGGCCAAGCCGCCTCTGCCGCCGTCTGCTCAGGTGTTGCAACACCCTTTGCTGCCGTCACCGCTGCCACGGCGTCATTGTGCATTTCAACCTTGGTATAAAACAGGTTCGGAACAGCGATGATAATCCCAAGGGCGCATAGCCCTACAATTATCAATCGCTTCCACAGCGGTATCTGCAACATGGGATAGGGCTTTCTTAATTCAGGCTTGAATCAGGCTTGACTTACGCCGCTGCCGGTTCGGTTTTCGACATTACCTGCGCGATTGTGTGCTTGACCACTTTAACCTTCACGCCATCGGCAATCTCGACTTCGATGATCCCGTCTTCGGCAACTTTGACAACTTTGCCAACAATGCCGCCTTGGGTCAGAACCTGGTCGCCACGGCGCAGTGCCTCAACCATCGCCTTATGGTCTTTCAGCTTCTTTTGCTGCGGACGGATCAGCAGGAAATACATGATCGCAAAGATCAGGATCAGCGGCATCAGCGAGGTTACAGCGCCCATCGCGCCACCAGCAGCCTGAGCATAAGCAGGAGTAGCAAACATCAATTAGTCCTCTCGGTCGGTGGGCATTCGCCCCTTTACGGGCCATTTGCCCCTGTTTTATCGCGCGCACCCTATATCTGACGCGCCCTATCCGCAAGGCAGCGCAACCACCCTGCCCGCGCCATATAATCTCCCCTCGCGCAGATGTGTAGCCCACCCGCGCAATTCCCCTTGGGTCGTGGTTCGCCGCGACTCTTGCCGCCCTTACCCCCAAGCCGCGCTGCAAACACTAACATTCCGTTAACGCCGCACTGAAGATTGATTGATTACAACACCTTAGCAAAATGCCCGCGCGCGGACATCTGGGACAAATTTCCCCGTTTCCCTCGCCCGCATAATCGGGCATATCTACCCCATCCGAAAAAAGAGGCCTAAAATGCACGATATCAAAGCGATCCGAGAGAACCCCGCAGCTTTTGACGCCGCCCTCGCACGGCGCGGCCTGTCGCCCCTCTCGCCTCAAATCCTCGATATCGATGCCGCCCGCCGGACCAAAATTCTGGCCGCCGAAACCGCGACCGCGGCCCAAAACGCCGCCTCTAAACAGGTGGGCGCCGCCAAAGCCGCCGGAAATGACGCCGAATTTGAACGCCTCCGCGCCCTCGTCGCCGAAAAGAAAGCCGAGATCGCCACGCTGAACGAAGAAGCCGGCCTCGAAGACACTCGCCTGCGCGACCTTTTGATGGCCATCGATAACCTTCCGCTAGCAGAGGTTCCTTTTGGCAAGGGCGAGGAAGATAACGTCGAAATCCGCCGCTGGGGCACCCCGCGCACGCTCGATTTCAAACCGTTAGAGCATTACCAGCTGCCCGCAGCCATCCCGGGTCTCGATTTCGCGACCGCCGCCAAATTGTCCGGCAGCCGCTTTGTTGTCCTTCGGGGCGCCATGATCCGCATCCACCGCGCCCTCGCCCAGTTCATGCTGGATACCCATATCGAGGAACACGGCCTGAATGAGGTCTGGACGCCAGTTCTGGTCAAGGATGAGGCGATGTTCGGCACCGGCAACCTGCCGAAATTTGCCGAAGACAGCTATCAAACCACCAACGGCTGGTGGCTTATCCCCACTTCCGAGGTCACGCTGACCAACACCGTCGCGGGTGACACGCTCGACGAGGCCCAGCTCCCTATCCGCATGACCGCCCACACCCAATGCTTCCGCTCCGAGGCAGGCTCGGCCGGCCGCGACACCAGCGGGATGCTGCGCCAGCACCAGTTTGAAAAGGTGGAAATGGTCAGCATCACCACCCCCGAAACCAGCCTAGCGGAACATGAGCGGATGACCGACTGCGCCGAGGCAATCTTGCAAAAACTGAACCTGCCCTACCGAGTGATGGTGCTTTGTACCGGCGATATGGGGTTCGGCTCGACCAAGACCCACGACCTCGAAGTATGGCTGCCCGGTCAGGATACCTACCGCGAGATCAGCTCGGTTTCTGTCTGCGGCGATTTCCAAGCGCGCCGGATGAACGCCCGCTACAAACCCAGCGCTGGCGGCAAGCCCGAGTTTGTCCATACCCTCAACGGGTCGGGCCTTGCCGTCGGGCGCTGCTTGATTGCCGTGCTGGAAAACGGCCAGCAGGCCGATGGCTCGGTAGAGCTGCCTGCGGTGCTTCACCCCTATTTGCGCGGCAAAACCCGGGTTACAGCGGCAGGCGAACTGGCCTGATACACTCCCCCCTCGCGGCTGTTGGGCGGCGGGGGAAACCATATTCTAAAAACATGCCGTGGATTATGCGGCGCGGGGCGCGCCTGCAAACTGTGCTGCTTTGGGCAGGCGCTGCTTTTCCCGCAAATGGGCCACCAAGAACAGCACGGCAAGCCCCGAAATAATCAGCGCAGCATCCAGCAAGGCCGACGGAGGCTGCAATGCCTTTGTTAGCTGGCCAACATAGGCCAAGACAGACCCCACAGCGAAAACCGGCAGGGAATTGCGGCCCAAAAGGCAAAACGGCGTGGCCCATGGATGAGCCGACATCGCCTTGACCACCGGCAACACGCTTAGCACATAGGCCAGCGCAAGGATGTGCAACAGCCGCGGCACAGAGACAAAGCATTTGTCAAACGCGGTGAAAAGGCTTGGAACGCCCGCATATTCATAGAGCAGCCACAGCGCATGCCCGCCCCAATCGGCCACGACTGGAACCTTTGTCCAGATCAAGGCGAACACCAGATAGCCGATTGCCAACTGCAAGGCCAAACGGTTCACCGGCAAAAACCGCCGCCCTTGCCGCAACCCATATCCGGTCAAGATGCCTGCAACAAACAACAACTGCCACGCCATCGGATTGAAAGACCAGCCATAATCTGTCGGCCATGTCGGCATTTTCAGCTTGACGACACCGACACAAAGCCAAAGCAGAATCGACCCCGCAAGCGCGCGGCGCGGCCAACGGGCACAGGCAAACAGCAGCAACGGCGCAGCCAGCATCAACACAATATAAAGCGGCAAAATATCGGCATAGGCAAAGTGATGACCCAAAAACGCCATCCCGATCGACAGTTTGGCCGGATCCTCGACCGCAAACAGGATATTGCGATCATAGGCCATGCTGTGGATGCCGGGCTGATCTATCAGCAAAAGGAACATCGCCAGCACGCTGAAAATGATGATGCAATGCACCCACCAAAGGGTCACGGCCCGTCGCCACGGACGCAGCACCTCGGCCAGAGTAGGTGTGCCGCGCAAATAGACCGCACCATAGGCCAGCCCCGCCGCCATACCGGACATCAGGACAAATCCCTCGGCGGCGTCGGAAAACCCGAAATTGCGTGAGGTAAAATGTTCCCATGCGGTTTCGGGGATATGGTTGATGAAAATCATCACCAAGGCAATGCCGCGCAACATGTCAATGCGATGGTCGCGCGTACGGATAGGATTAGGCACTGACCTGCCCCGCTTTTTGATCTGACCAAGCCGCCAGAATGGCATCATTCGCGGCAAGAATGGCGGGGCGGGCTTGATCGGCAGGCACACGGAAATACCGGCCCTTTGACGCGCGAGAAGTCCACCAGATCAGGAACGGCGCAATTGCCAAAGGCAAAGCGACGGGCAAAAGCCACAGCGTCAGCTCTGGTGCGATATACTGCGTTGCCGCCAGCACACCAAAGCCCCAAAGGCTTATCCAGCGGGCAGCGGCCCAGCTTTCGGCGCCGCTCAGGCTGCCATCGCCGCGATTGTTCGTCGGCCACCCCCCGTCACGGCCCAACAAAACCTGCAAGACCGAGCGGGTCTGAAACGCCAGCAGCACAGGCGCAAACAGCGATGACAAGGCCAGTTCGGCCAAAACCGACCGCAGGCTTTGACGCGCGCCGCCAAACTCTTTGGCGCGGCCGGTTAGAATTGCATCCAAACCGACCAGAAATTTGGGCATCACAAGCAACCCGAAAATACCGAACGCAAGACCAATAGCCTTTTGGGTTTCGTCATTCGGAAACACCGGAAAGGGCCAGTTTGCCTCGGGAAAATAGTTCAGATCGCCCGCAAGCGGGATTGCGGCAATCGAGGTTATGATAAAGGCGACCCAGATCAACGGCGCCAGATACGAGAAAATGCCTTGGAACAGGCTGAACCTGCTCCACATCAGCAGGCCGGGCGCGCCAAGGATTTTGCTATGTTGAAGGTTGCCCTGGCACCAGCGCCGATCGCGTTTGGCATGGTCAAGGATGTTTTCGGGCGCCCCTTCATAAGAGCCTTCCAGATCATCATCCAAACGCACAACCCAACCTGCCCGCGCAAGCAAGGCCGCCTCTACGGAATCGTGGCTCATGATATGGCCGCCAAAGGGTGGCGGGCCCGACAGTTCCGGCAATCCACAGCTTTCGGCCCAAGCGTTGATCCGCACGATGGCATTGTGCCCCCAAAACGGTCCCGAACGCCCTTGCAAAGCGCCAAGCCCCCGCGCAAAGGCCGGCGAATGAAAGGCCGCGGCAAATTGCATAGCCCGGCCAAAGATCGAATTGGCCTCGACGACTTTGGGCAAGGTTTGCAGCAAACCAACAGCAGGATCTGCCTCTATCCGGCGGATCATTTCAAGAATGGTCGCGCCTTCCATCAGGCTGTCGGCATCAAGGATCACTGCGTAATCCCACGCGCCGCCCGATGTTGTTATGAACTCTTCGATATTGCCAGCTTTGCGCCCTTTATTCTGGATGCGGCGGCGATAGAACATCCGGCCCGCCGCATTCTGTTGCGCGATCAGGTGGGCAAACCAGTGCTGCTCTTGCGCCGCGATGCTGACATCACGGGTATCAGACAGAATGGCAAAATCGATATGAGGCAGCGCTGCATTGGCGCGCAATGAATTGTCCATTGCAGCCACGCGCGCGAAAGTTGCTACCGGATCTTCATTATAGACCGGAACAATAATAACGGTTTTGCCAGTGATCGGCCCTTCGAGCCTGCTTGCCACAGGTGGCTTGCGGAACACCAAGCCCAAAAGCCCGGTCACTGCGCCCCACGCCAGCCACCACGTTGACAGCATGATCAGACCCGCGCGCAGCAGGTCTAGCCACGATATTCCATCGGTGGCACCGTATATTATAAAGACCATGCCCGCTGCAGCTGCAAGCAGCACACTTGCAACGACCGCAAACAGGCGCACCCATAGGGTGCGATTTTGGTCAGCGGCCCGTTTCATCGGTCAGTTTGCGCTCCGATAGCCGGGCTTTAGGGCCGAAAGCACCAAATTCAGCACTGCGGCCACAAAACTGAACAGCTGCAGGTCCGAAGCGAGGATCTGCTTTGGCATCGCCAGCGGCGCATATGGCGGCAGCGACAAAGATGGCTCATCCGCAACCATTGCTGCCGACGTGGAAAGATTTGGCATATGATTGGTCATTCAGGCACCCATTGGTAGAACCAGTTTTCGGTTAGTTTGCGTCCAAACCCGGCCACATGCGCCCGCATTTCTACGGTTTGACCAGAGTTCGGCATCACATCGATGACAAGGCGCCAAATATTGTGGCCCTCGATTTTTGACAGTGTTTGGACTGCGATCGTTCCGCCCGAAACCGAAACCACAGGGACAAGCGCGGATTCGGCAGGCAAACTGGCCAGCAGGCCGCCCGCGAAGTCGACGACAAACTTGCGCGTTCCATCTGGCGTATCGGCGCCTGAAACACCGCCCAATCCAGCGCGGGTTTCCAGCACATAGGCGATATCTGCCGTAGGATCGACAGGCAAAGCCCCCCAATGCATGCGGTATTGGAATTCACGCAGTTCACCGACGACAGGCTTTTCTTCGGGAACCCAGAATGCAACGATATTGTCGTTCACCTCTTGCCGGGTTGGAATTTCGACCAGCCTTACCGCGCCACGGCCCCAATCGCCGAGAGGCTCGATCAACAAGGACGGACGGCTTTCATAATGTGCCGAGGCATCCTGAAAATCATCAAAGTCGCGGTCACGCTGCATAAGGCCAAACGCATGCGGGCTTTCCTCGACGAACCATGATTCTGTCAGGCGGACTGGGTTGTTCAGCGGCCGCCAGATATGATCGCCATCGCGCCGGTGAATGACCAGTCCGTCACTGTCATGTACATTCGGCCGGAAATCATCAAAATCGGCGCGGTTTTTTTCCGAGAACAAGAACATTGACGTCAATGGCGCGACCCCTACCTGATCCACCTCGGACCGGAAAAACAGGCGTGCAGTCACGTCCATGACAGTATTGGTGCCGGGCGAAATGACAAAGCGATAGGCACCCGTGCAGTTTTCGCTTTCAAGCGCGGCATAGACGGTGATGCTGCGGGCAAACGGTACCGGCTTTTCAATCCAGAACTGCGTAAAGCGGGGGAATTCCTCGGGCTTGCCCAAGCCGGTGTTGATCGCAAGACCACGTGCCGACAGACCATAGCCGTTGCCACGCCCCAAAGCGCGGAAATAGCTGGCCCCCAGAAAGGCCACAACCTCATCAAACAGGTCAGCGCGGTTCAGCGGCGCATTCAGACGGAACCCTGCGACGCCGGGCAACGCCTCATGCGCCGGAACCCGGTCTTTGATCCGGTCATAATAGAGAAAATCATCGGTGGTAAACAGCATCGGACGTGCAACGCCGCCATCAACCTCATACAGCGTGACCGGCGAGGCAAAAAGCCAGCCAAGGTGGAACGCATGCAGCTGAATGCCCGATTCCGCCCCCGCCCAACGCGCCTGCTGCGGGTTGAACTGAATGGCTTGATAATCATCATAATTGAAGGTCGTAAAGAACCCTTCGACCTTTGTCGCAGGTACTTGTGCTTGGGTTGCGCGTGCACGTGCATCATCGGTCAACCAATCGAAATCGAACGGTACGACAGGTGCCGGCACAGCTGGCGTTTCAGGTGCAATTTGCGCCATCGCAAAGCCAGACAAGCTTGTGCTGCATTGCAGAATAGCCAAGGCGCCAACCCCGGCCAGAATGGCGCGGCGCGATAGTTTGACGTTTAGGCGCGGTTGGACCGGCATAAGAGCTCCCTGCTTCGATTCTCGAAAAACTCAACAGAAATCGCAGACTATCAGGAGAAGCGCCAGATTGCTTGTGATGCGATAGGCGCATTTCCGCCATGCAAAAGACACATATCAATATTCTGCACGGCAGCATGGCATGTTTTATTGATGCCGAAACCGTCGGAATCGTGACTGGGTTTTCAAAACGCTTGCGCGGGCGCGTAGTGCTGCCATCAAACGGTCAGCGCCAAAGGCCCTGGCTTCACCCGCGCGGGCTGAACCTAAGGCTAAGACAAGACATGCCGCCATCCAGTTTGGCACATTCACTATTGCCAACCTCGCGCACCGCATAGCCTGCCGCGACCAGCGTATCACGGGTTTTTGGAAAGCCTGCGGGCATGATGACCAAATCGTTAAAGCGGATTGTGTTGGCACAGGCCTCCTCGCCGATCGCGGTATGGATTACCTTATAGCCGTCAAAACACCCCGACGCAGCAAGTCGCTCGGTCGCAAGAATTGTCTCGCCGTCCAGCAAGGAACAATCGGTTTTGAAATGCAGCACACCCGGCGGGGTAAACACCTCGCGCACAGTGTGGCCCCAGTCGCTGACGAGGGCGGTCAGTTCGACAATTCCGGCAGCATTGGTACGCGCCGAACGACCAACCAAAATCTCGGTTTCTGTGGTCAGGATATCGCCACCTTCAATAAAACTGTCAGCACCAGAGATTTGCCGAACCTGCGCATAAAGCGCCCGCAAGTGCGGGGCCATCAAAGCGGCCTCGCCCAAGCGGCTGGGCGCGCCGGGGCGCATCACAACCGCCCCTTCGGGCAAGCATAGGGCGGTATCCTCGACAAAAACGCTGTCGGGAAACGCCTCAAGCGCGTCAAGCTCTACGACCTCGGCGCCCGTACTGCGCAGGGCTGCGATATAATCGGCGTGATGGGCCTGCATTTTGGCCAGATCAGGCGTGCCAATATCAACTGCGCGCAGGCCGCTGGTGATGCTGGCGCTGGGTTTACGGGTGATCGCATGGGTAAAGTGGTAGGAAGCAGACATGGCTCAGCCTTTCATCAGGCTGGCAACCAGCCCTGGTAACTGTTTGAAATCATTGAACGCCGCATCATGCGGCAAATCATGTACCGGTGTTTTGCGATAGCCTTCGGTGTAAATCAGAAATGGCAGCTTTGCGTTGGCGGCCGTCTCGGCGTCAACTTCGCTATCGCCGACATAGATCACACGAGCACGGCCCAGATCGGCCGCTGTGGCAAACAAAGGCGCAGGGTCGGGTTTGCGCTGCGGCAGGCTGTCGCCGCCGTAAACAGACGCAAAATGTTGTTCCAAGCCCAGATGGCGCAAAACGGCACGAGTCGGCGCGATGGGCTTGTTGGTACACAGGCCCAACACGCAGCCCATTTCAGACAGTTGCGCCAATGCCTTAGTCACACCGGGGTAAATCACAGTATGCTCAAACGCGGTTTCATACAACGCGTTGAATCGCTGGATCATTGGCTTTAGCAATGGGCCCTCTGGTGCCATACCCGATGCCTCAAGCACCCTTTGCAGCAAATGCGGCACACCGCGCCCCACAAAGCTGGCGATCTGCTCAGGCGGCAAGGTGCCAAGGCCAACCTCTTCCAACACAGCATTGGCATTGGCGGCAATATCGGCTGCGCTATCAATCAGCGTGCCGTCCAAATCAAAAATAACAGCGGTCATAGCGCGTCTTGGGCGGCGGCCCGGATGGCGGCAATATTTACGCCATAAGGTGCCGGATTGCCAACTGACCCGCCTTTGAACACTGCCGAACCTGCCACCAGCACATCTGCCCCCGCCGCTGCCACCAAAGGCACCGTCTCGGGCGTGACACCGCCGTCAATCTCGATATGCACAGGCCGATCGCCAATCATTGCCCGTAGTTTGGCAACCTTGGCCACTTGCGAATGAATGAACTTTTGCCCGCCAAAACCGGGGTTTACCGTCATCACACAGATCAGATCCACCATATCGAGCAAATATTCCACCGCCTCCACCGGCGTTCCGGGATTGATCGCAAGCCCTGCCTTGGCCCCTGCCCCGCGAATGGCTTGCAGCGTGCGGTGAATATGTGGCCCTGCCTCCAGATGCGCCGAAATCACATCCGCCCCCGCCTGCGCAAAAGCGTCAATATAGCTGTCCACTGGCGCGATCATCAAATGCACATCCATTACACCTTTGATATGCGGCCGGATGGCAGCACAAGTCGCAGGCCCAAAGGTAATATTGGGTACAAAATGCCCGTCCATCACATCAACATGCACCCAATCCGCACCCTGTTCTTCAATCGCGCGGCACTCGGCGCCGAAATTGGCAAAATCAGCCGACAGGATAGATGGGGCGATCTTAATATTGCGTGAAAATGTCATGGCCGGCACTCCTTCATTTGGCCCCTTCTACTGCGCAACCCCTACACAGGTAAAGCGCCCTGCCCCTGCTTTCTTTTCGGCCCAAATATCCCGGGGGGTGAATGGCCCATCAGGGCCAGAGGGGGGCAGCGCCCCCCTACCGCCGCTTGATCCAAAGCAAATACTGACGCACACTCGCCCCATCTCAAACGGAGCCGTCTATGCCCAAGCTCACCAGAATCGAAACCTTCTCCAATGAATTTGTTTGCTTTACCAAGATCACAGCCGCTGATGGCGCGGTCGGTTGGGGCCAAACATCCACCTACAATGCTGATATCACAGCGCAAATCTTGCACCGCCAAATTGCACCTTGGGCCTTGGGCACCGATATCAACAGCACAAATGACATCCTCCCCCTTATCCAGCGCATCGAGGAACGAGAGCACAAATTCCCCGGCTCCTACCGCTGCCGCGCCAATGCAGGCCTTGATACCGCGCTTTGGGATATGGAGGGGCGGCGCCAGAACAAACCCGTGGTTGAACTGCTTGGTGGTACGCCGGGTCGGCTGCGCGCCTATGCAAGTTCGATGAAACGCGACATCACACCGCAGGATGAGGCGGCGCGCTTCGTCAAACTGCGCGATACTTACGGTTTTGACGCCTTCAAATGGCGGGTTGCTGCGGAATGTGGGCGCGATATTGACGAATGGGCTGGCCGCACCGAAGAGGTTATTCCGGTGGTATCCGCCGCTTTGGGCCAAGGCATCGCAAAACTTGTCGATGGCAATTCGGGTTTTTCGCCCAAACGCGCGATCGAAGTTGGTAAAATACTGTCAGACAACGGCATTTCCCATTTTGAAGAGCCCACACCCTATTGGGAGCTCGACCAAACGCGTGAGGTCACTGCTGCGCTGGACATCGACGTGACCGGCGGCGAGCAAGATTGGGATCTGGCCACATGGCGTCGCATGATCGACATGCAAGCCGTCGATATCGTTCAACCCGATGTAATGTATATGGGTGGCATGGCGCGCACAGTATTGGTGGCCGAAATGGCGGCAGCGGCGGGCATGCCCTGCACCCCCCATTCCGCCAATCTGTCGCTGGTTACAATCTGCACAATGCACTTGCTGGGGGCTATTCCCAACGCGGGCAAGTACCTCGAATTTTCCATTGAGGGCGATGACTATTACCCGTGGCAAAACGGGCTTTTCATTGGCAATCCTTTTGCCGTCACGGATGGCAAAGTCCAAATTCCCCAAGGGCCCGGTTGGGGTGTTGAAATCAACCCAGAGTGGCTGGCCCACGCCAAACACCAGCAAAGCGAGCTTGGCTAGCGCCTACCCAGAGAGTCAGCGCCGAATATGCGCCAAGCCAAAGACTACCACGCGGCCACAGCCGTTTCGTTACAAGGCATTGAGAAAACGCCGCGTAATCCCGCGAGACTGGATCAGTTCACCCTGCAAATGGGGCCGGTAACACCGGCCCCGACATGCATGTGTTAGGCATCCGCCGCAACTAACAATCCGTCTTTGATCAAACCTTCATACGTTTGGTCCAGCGACAGACGCGCCCGTTTGACCAGCGTGTCGATTTCGTCATGTGTGATGATAAAGGGCGGCGCGATGATCATGCGGTCGCCGACATGGCGCATCACAAGGCCATTGGCAAAGCAATGCGTGCGGCAGCGTAGCCCTACGTCACCTTCATTGCCCTTGAATTTGGCGCGCTTGGCCTTGTCGGGGGTCAGTGCAAGCGTCCCCATCAGGCCGACCGAGTTCGCCTCGCCCACCAGCGGGTGGTCCAGCAAGGTTGCCCATTGTTTTGCCAAATACGGGCCAACATCGTCACGCACGCGGGCCACCAGCGCCTCATCTTCGATGATCCGCAGGTTTTCGAGCGCCACAGCCGCCGCCACAGGGTGACCAGAATAGGTATAGCCATGGTTGAAATCGCCATCGGCAATTGTCGTGGCGATCTCATCACTTACCAACGAGCCCCCCATCGGAATATAGCCCGAGGTCAGGGTTTTCGCGATGGTGATGATGTCAGGACGGATGCCCATCGTGGTGGAACCGAACCAGTTGCCCGTGCGGCCAAAGCCTGTAATCACCTCATCCGCGATCAGCAGGATTTCGTATTTGTCGCAAATGCGCTGGATTTCCGGCCAATAGGTGCTTGGCGGAATGATAACGCCGCCGGCGCCTTGAATAGGCTCGCCAATAAATGCCGCGACATTGTCTTCGCCGATTTCCAGAATGGCGGCTTCGAGCTGGCGCGCGCGTTCCAGACCGAATTCCTCGGGCGTCATGTCACCACCTTCGGCCCACCAATGCGGTTGGTCGATGTGATGGATGCCGGGAATGACCGGGCAGCCCTGATTTTGCATCGATTTCATCCCGCCAAGGCTGCCGCCCCCAAGGGTGGACCCGTGATAACCGTTTTTGCGGGCGATCAGCGTGGTTTTTGTCGGCTTGCCCTTTTTCGCCCAATAATGCCGCACAAGGCGGATATTGGTGTCATTCGATTCAGACCCCGAGCTGGCATAAAAGACGTGGTTGATATTGTCGGGGGCAAGCTCGGCCAGTTTTGCGCTTAGCGCAATAACAGGCACATGGCTGGTCATGAAGAACGTGTTGTAGAACGGCAGCTCCAGCATTTGGCGCGCTGCGGCATCGACCAGTTCCTGACGGCCATAGCCCACACCAACGCACCACAGGCCTGACATCCCGTCCAGAATATCCAGCCCCTCACTATCGGTAATCGTGCACCCTTTGGCCCGTGTGATGATGCGCGCGCCCACGGCGTTCAGATCATTGGCATCTGTAAACGGGTGCATGTGATGGGCCGCATCCAGCGCCTGAAGCTCTTTGGTGGGCATATGATTGGTGATCGCAGTCATGGCATCGTCCTTTTCGCAGTGCCGGGCAGTGATGCAGCTGGCAGGTGTCAGGTTGTCAAAGGGTTCGCGGCGCGGCATCGTTCCACGCAATTGCAGGCTAGTTCAAACTTTGCGCCAAGAATATGATCAAATTATTCAAAGTCAATGAGTCTCGGCCAGCGCCATCGCGATTTGCTCTTGCCCTTGCGCGATGTCATCGCGGATTGCAGCAGCCACATCCGCTACACGCCTTTGGCGCAAAGCCAAGATCGCCTCGGCATGTTTGTCCGGCAGGTTTTGCGTGCCATAGCGGCCACAAACAACCCGCAAGGACGGGCCGACACGCAACCAAAGCCCCTGTACCAGCGCCCCAAGAATTTCAGCGCCGGAATGGGCATAAAGCGTGGTGTGAAACAGATAGTTTTGCTTTAGATAGGCCGGAATATCACCAAGGCGGATCGCGGCATTTACCTGCGCATCAATCTTTTCTAATTCATCAATATCAATATCTTGCATACGATTTGCCGCGATTTGCGCCAAATGCGGTTCCAAAGCGATGCGGGCGAAACCCAGCTCTGCCAGATGTGCGGCGGTCAGTTCGGGCACACAAACCCGGCGATTGCCTTTGAATTCCAACGCGCCCTCAGCTGTTAGGCGGCGAATAGCCTCGCGCACAGGGGTAATGCCCGTTCCCAGCACCTCGACCAAGCCTTGAATGGTGACGGCCTGACCCGGCGCCAGTTCACCAAACAGCACCATATCGCGGATCCGGCGATAGACAATTTCATGGGTCGGCAGGTTGTCCAAGCTCATCTTTCCAAACCCCAAGACCCAAAAGAGGGGCCAAGGCTGCTTTTATAATATTTTGATCATATTGTATATGGGGTCGCGTCAGGGCCCGTGTCAACATTTTCATCTTTCGCCAAAGCTGCGGCCAAGGCGATTGCCAGATCGCGGACCCCCGGTTCTTCCATGATTGTCAGATGGTTGCCGGGAATATCGATGACGTCACAGCCGCCACTGGCAACCCCTTTCCAGCCCAAGCCATCCTCTAATGCGGCTTTGCTGTCAAACACGCTGTCACTCGCGCGAATAATGGTCAAATGGCCGTCGTAGGGGCGTGGCGCATAATCTTGGATAGCCATGGCATTGGCCGCGACAAATCCATTTACCGAGGTTAAAACCGGAGTAGTGCGCGAAAACCGTTCGCCTAGCTGCAAGCGCATGGTTTCAAATTTGTGCATCGCGCTGGCCAGTTTGTTCCGCAGAACCAATTTGGCGTGGCCTAGGCCAGCTTGACGAAGCAGCGCCAAATGCGTCCGCACCCATTCAAACCCGCTGATGGTTTCCCGCCCGCCGGGCCCATCGGCATCCAACAGCGCCAAAAGGCGCACGTCGCGCCCCGCCGCACGCAGTTGTTGGGCCAGCTCAAACGCCATGTAGCTGCCCATAGACACGGCGACCAATCCGATTGGCCCTGTCGGGCGATGCGCCTGAATTGCCTGAAAATACAGCGCTGCAGTATCAGGCACGTTTGTAGGGGTGTCTGCGCTTAGTAAGCCCACCGTCAGGCCAAAGATCGGCTGATCCAAGCCCATCGCCCGTGCCAAGGGCCGGAAAAAGCTGCCATTCACGCCCAGCACATGCACGCCATAAATCGGCACACCTGTTCCCAAGGGTTGAATAGGCATCAGACAATCAAACAGATGGGCCCCTGCACCAATGGTCACAGGCCCCGACAACAATGCGGCAAGCGCCTGAGGCGAAGGGTTTGCATGGACCTGCGCAACCGAAAGCCGCGTCGAAAACGCCGCTTCGATATGACCGATCAGGGTTAGCAACTGCAACGAATGCCCGCCCAGATCAAAAAAGGACGCGCTTGGTGGCGGCACCTCGCCCCCCAAGACTGTGGCAAAGATATCGGCCAGCCGCATGGCCAAAGGATCGACACTTTCGGCCTCGGCCAGTGGCTGGGCCGACCCTACCGGCACAGGCAAGCGACGCGTGTCGATCTTGCCACCGGGCGTTTGCGGCCAATCCGGCACGAACATCAGCTCGGGGCAATGCGATCGTGGCAGTTGCGTGGCGATATAGGCAGCAATCGCGGGAATATCTGGCACAGCTTGCGGGTTTGAGGCCCGCAGCCAGCCCATCAAGCGCCTGCCTTGCGAAAGCACCCCGACATGCGCCTGCGCTACACCCGGCACGCGTTCAAGCACAGCCTCTACCTCGGCTGGTTCAATCCGAAAGCCGCGCAGTTTTATCTGCCGGTCATTGCGGCCCGCGATGACCAATTGGTCGGATGCCGTCCAATAGGCCATATCGCCACTGCGATACAGCCGCGGCGACACTGCACCTCGTGTGAACGGATCAGGCACAAACCGCGCCTCTGTCAGATCAGGCAGGCCCAGATAGCCCAGCGCCACCGCATCGCCGCCCAGCCACAGCTCGGCCCGCGCACCTTTGGGGGCAAGACTGCCATCGGCGCAGCGCAAATACGCCAGCGCATGGCCAAAGCTGCGGCCTACAGGTACTTCGGCTGTTTCCACCGGTGAAAGCGGCTCAAATATTGCGCTGGTTATGGTTGCTTCGGTAGGGCCATAGGCGTTTAGCAGGCGCGGAGGATTGGGCAAATCAAACCAGCGGGTCAAGGCATCGGGCGGCATCCTTTCGCCACCAACCACCATCAACCGCAGATCGGGCGGCAATGCCGATCCGCCCTTTAGCGCAGTCAGCAACACCTGCCAAAACCCTGTGGGCAGGTTTAGCACGGTGATGCCTTGCGCTGTTGCGCCTTCGACAAAAGCTTGCGGCGAAGTCATCATTTCATCATCGCGCAGAACCAAGGCCGCACCCGCCAATAGCGTTGGTACGATTTCTTCTAGCGCCACATCAAAGCTGAGCGCGCCCATTTGCAAGACACGGTCTTGCGGCCCAAGGTCATAGGCCGCAATTGCTGCAAGCGCATGGGAAACCAACCCGCGTTGCGACACAGCCACGCCTTTGGGCCGCCCTGTGGTGCCCGACGTATAAATCACATAAGCCGCCCTATCAGGCACATGGCCCACCATCGTCGGCGTTGTTTTGGGGGCATCGGCTGCCAGGCGGTCGCTCATCAGCTTGACGGGCAGATCAGCCATCCAAGGCAAAGTTGTTTCGGCAAAGATCATCGCAGCGGCGCTATCCTCGGCCATATGGTGCAAGGCCTCGCTTGGATAGCTTGGGTCCATTGGCAACACGGCTGCCCCTACCTTGGACGCGGCAAGCAAAAGCGTCACAAAGGCAGGGCTGCGCGGCAAGCACAACCCCACGATCATTCCCGGCCCGATGCCCCAATGCTTTAATTGGCGGGCGATCTGATTGGCGCGCTGATCCAGGGCCGCATAGGTAAGGCTAGTGGATTTGCCGACCTGCTTTACCGCAATATTGCTGGGATACTTGGCTGCAATGGCCTGAAACGCCGAGGCAAAACAATCGGGCCTTGCTTGCGGCAAAGGCTGCAGCGGCTGCGCCAAGGCCATAAGTGCATCACGTTCCACCTTGGGCAGCATTTCCAGATCGGCCAGCATCGCATCGGGGGCCGCCTGGGCCATCGCCACCAGCAGGTTGACGGTGTATTCAAGATAGCGCGCAGCATCGGACGCCGAGATTCTGTCTGGCAGATATTCCAGCCGCAGCTCAAGTGCCGTGCCGCCATAGACCGCAAGGGTCAGCGGCAACGCACCTTGTTCATACAATGCAACTTGGCGCTTACGCCAAGCCCCATCACTGGCCGTCAATCCCGCATGCAGGCTTTGGCGTTCAACCATAACCAGGCTGTCAAACAGCGCAGCACCTTTTGCAAGGCCGGTAACGGCAGCAATATCCGGCAGGCCAAGCCCCTCATGCGGGCGGCGCGCCAATAGGTCCTGACGAATGTGGCCCTGCACCGCATCAAGGCTGGTTTGCGGCCCGATCGTCACGCGCAAAGGCTGGGTTGTGATCAAGCAGCCGACCGTGTCAGTCGCGGCGCCGGCAAGGTAACGCCCCGACCGCGTAATGCCGAAAACAGCCTCGCTCTGCCCCGATATGCGCGCCAGAACAATGCCCCAGGCGGCCTGCACCATTGTAGCAAAGCTGCCACCTGCTTGGGCTGCGCGCTGAACCAGAGCCTGCGTTTGCTCGGGCGTCAAACCGGCTTGCAGTTCTGCATGGGCCGATGCTACCGCTGCCGGTTGTGGCGCGGCGAAACCAATTGGCGTAGGGGCGTCAAACCCGGCGAGATAGTTTGAGAAATACGCTTTTGCGGCTTGGCTATCCAGCTGCGCCACAGCCTCGCAATAGGTTTGAAACTGTGAACGCGCGGGGGCGACACTTGCCGCGCCGTCATATTCGGCGAATACCTCTTGCAGAACGGCCTGAAAACCGCGGCCATCCAGCGCCACGTGCGAAAAGCTCCAGATCAGCACCGAATGGCGCGGCC
This sequence comes from Pseudorhodobacter wandonensis, assembly GCF_001202035.1. Lineage (GTDB taxonomy): Bacteria > Pseudomonadota > Alphaproteobacteria > Rhodobacterales > Rhodobacteraceae > Pseudorhodobacter > Pseudorhodobacter wandonensis. The sequence continues at coordinate 61,516 of NZ_LGHT01000032.1, forward strand.
CGAAACGCAACCAGATCAACCGCCAACTTGCGGCATTGGCAAGATCAAGCCGCGCCGCCCGGTCTTGGGCAAGCCGTTCGGTCAGCGCGGCCGCTGGGTCTGCGACATGTGTCAGATCCTCGACCACCAAAGGCGCCGGGAACGCAGGCATTACAAATTGCCGCATCTGCCCTGAATCGTCTTGCGAAAACGAAAGGCGCAAGGCGTCATGGCGGGCTATAGCCCCATCCCATGCCCGCTGCATGCGCGGCACGTCCATCGCCTCATCCATCATCTGCACAACCACTTGCTCGCGGTTCACCGAGAGCGCAGGCAGTGCCATCACTTCATAAAGCATACCTGCCTGAACAGGCGTCAGGGCGAATCCGGAGGTCTCGGTCGAGGTGTCTGTCATGGCAATTGCCCACCATGAAACCCGCCACCCGTACCCGGGAACAGCAGATACACATGCTCCCAGTTAAACCAAATCGCGAACAGACCAAAGGAACAGGCAATTGCAAGGTAGACCAGATCATGGCGCGCATCCCAAACCCGATGCCGCCACGCCAGCCGCGCGATAATCGGAACATATATCAACATGCCGATTGCCTGCCCCAGCATCGCCCCTGCAAGGCCCATAAAATGCGCCCCGACCAAAAACCCCAAAGTTTGCAGCATCGCTTTGGCTGCGCTGACCACAAAAAATCCGCGGCTGTCGCCCTGCGCCAAAGCTGCCTGATCATAGGTCAAAAACACCACCACTATCATCTGCACTGCGCAAATCGCCACCATCACGCCGCCCGCCGAATGATACCGTGCGTCATACAAAAGGTTCACAATCAGCGGCCCGGTCAGCGCCAAAAACCCCAAAACGCCAATCAGCCCACCGGTCACGAAAAACCGTATCCGCTCTAACCTTTTGGCGGCGGCGGGGTCATTTTCCGGATGCTCGCGGTAAATCGGAATAAGCACCCTTGCCGTGACGCTTGAACCAAGCATGATCGGAAACATCGCAAGAAACGCACCGATATTATAGACCCCAAGCCCTTCGATTGAAAGGTATTTCCCAAAAACAGCCCTATCACCTTGCGACACCAGAAACCCGCATACCGAGCTTAGGAAAATCCAAAAGCCGAAATGCAACAGCTCATGCCCGGCGGCTCTTTCCCAGCGCAGGCGGTTGCCCTGCCCCGGCATGAACAACCACAGCAACGCAAGGCGCATGACGCCCGTTGCCACGCCGCCAAAGGCCAAGGCCCAAACCGATCTCGTGATCGCGGCAAAGACCAGCATCAAAGCAATGCCCGACAAAGTGGCGATCAGGTCCAACGCCGTCAATCGCCCCAACAGCAAATGCCGATACGCCGTGTCCACGCGCGTCGGCTCGAACCCGGCAAGCAGCAAAGACAGGCTGGCCACGGGCAGCAATTGCGCAATCATCGGCTGATTATAAAAAAGCGCTGCCGGATAGGCCAAAGCACAAGCTGCCAGCCACAAGCCTGCTCCGCGCAATATCTGAACTGTCCAAGCGGTATTCAGAAAATCAGGGTCATCGCCACGTTTGCTTTGCATAATCGCCGGGCCGACGCCCATATCGGAAAACAAAGTCAGGCCAACCAACAGCATCGTGACCAAGGCCATGATGCCAAACGCCTCGGGGAAAAGCAGGCGGGTCAGGATCAGGTTGGAAATCAGCCGAAAGCCTTGCGCCGCTACGAATGACATTGCCGTCCAAGCCGAGCCTCGCGCCGCACGTGACAAGATGCCGTTGGGCAGCCCGCTTTCTTGCGGACCTTCATTGATTTGCGTTCCACTCATCATCCACTCACCCTCGGACGAACTCTTTTTAACACGGCGCAATCGGCGTCTAAGCCCTCAGCCAAATCAGATTCGAGTATTTTTCAAACTTTGCAACAAATTACATGTCAAAATGGTGTGGCGAGAAAATGACAGTTTTCCAGCCCAATAATACAATGGGCTGCTAGCTTGCGCTTTCAGCCCATTGTTTCGGCGTGATCAGGCGATTTCGGTCTTAGAACTCTACGACAGCCCGAATGGATTCGCCTTTGTGCATCAGCTCGAACCCTTCATTGATCTGGTCCAAAGTCAGCTTATGCGTGATCATAGGGTCGATCTCGATTTTGCCATTCATGTACCAATCGACAAATTTCGGCACATCCGTGCGCCCTTTGGCCCCGCCAAATGCTGTGCCACGCCAAACGCGGCCAGTGACAAGCTGGAATGGCCGGGTAGAAATTTCGGCACCCGCTTGCGCCACACCGATGATGATGCTTTCGCCCCAACCCTTATGCGCGGCCTCAAGCGCGGTGCGCATCACTTTTGTATTGCCAGTGGCATCAAATGTGTAATCCGCGCCACCTTTGGTCAATTCGACCAAATGCGCTACCAGATCGCCTTCAACCTTGCTGGGGTTCACAAAATCGGTCATGCCAAAATAGCGGGCAATCTCTTGCTTGCTATCGTTCAGATCGACACCAACAACCTGGTCCGCGCCCGCCATACGCAGGCCCTGAATAACGTTCAATCCGATACCGCCCAGACCAAACACAATACAGCGCGCGCCGATCTCGACCTTGGCGGTGTTGATTACCGCGCCAATACCCGTGGTCACGCCGCAACCGATATAGCAGATTTTGTCAAACGGGGCATCCTTGCGCACCTTGGCCAGTGCGATTTCAGGAATGACCGTATGATTGGCAAAGGTGGAACAACCCATATAGTGGTGGATCGGCGTGCCATCCAGCATTGAAAACCGTGTGGTTCCATCCGGCAACAGCCCGCGGCCTTGGGTCAGGCGGATTTTCTGGCAGAGGTTGGTCTTGCCGGAAAGGCAATATTCGCATTCGCGGCACTCGGGCGTATACAGCGGGATCACGTGATCGCCGACTTCAAGCGTGGTGACGCCTTCGCCCACCTCTATTACGACGCCTGCCCCTTCATGGCCCAGGATCGCCGGAAAAATACCTTCGGGATCATCGCCCGAGCGGGTGAATTCATCGGTATGGCAAAGGCCCGTCGCTTTGATTTCAATCAAAACTTCGCCCGCTTTTGGGCCCTCTAGATTGACCTCCATAATTTCGAGCGGTTTTCCGGGGGCAACTGCAACTGCGGCGCGCGTTCGCATCATCGGGGTATCCTTTTTTCCTAGCATTCGGCGCATCTTGCCCCGCCCTTCACGCCCTAGCAAGCCCAAGTCACGCCGCCAAACCATGGTTTTACGACATCCACTCATTTCTAACGGAACAGACGTCGGCAAGCGCAATAGCGAGCAGCGGTCTGGACCTATAGATAGCCAGCGGCCGTAGCCGTGGGGCTTTTGGTACAAAACGCTTGGAATTTCACTTGGTCCACGTCGAGTACCCCCGGTTGGTAAATGCTTTGCTGGTCATGTGGCGGGGGCCATATCGTCGTTGGGCGAGGTAGGATTGCGCTTTGGCGCATCATCGCCAACTTTGATGAGGCGACAAAACGCGCCCCGGAACAGCCAAAGCAATAACACAGCTTTTGACGACCGCTGGGTTGGGCCGATATACGCCACACGCAATCAAAATGTCGTCGGCCCTTTTTCAAGATTGTGCAGCCCCTGCACCAGACTGCGGAGAAATTCCGTCATGCAGGTCCGTCTGGGCTTGGGCAGGCGGCGTTGCCATGCCGAATACGAACGCCAATGCCAAGATAAGTCGATCAAACACGACAAATACCTAGACCACTATACAAATAGTTCGGGCGACTTTCATCGCCCGAACCGAGGTAATCTTTAGTTCCAAAGGTTCGGGCAGTTCTGCCTGTTCCTTGCTGGCCGCCGGATACCCATGGGGTGCGCCCCATGAAATACCTTTAGCTTGCTTGTTACTGCAGGATACCTACATTGTTGTTCGACCCGACTTGGGTAAAGTTGGCCGCATTGTTGTTCCCGGCTTGGTAAACGACCGCCATGTTATAGCTGCCGCCGCTGACTTTACCCACAATTGCGTTGTGGTCGCCACGCTGCAACGTTGCAAACATGTTGCTGTCACTGGATACAGTCAAGATCAGGCTGTTGTCCGTGCCATGCTGCCACAGACTGCCTTGCCCAAATACTTGGCCAGTAGCACCATCCCCGACATTGCGCGCCGTTAGCGCATCGCCGGTAAAGTTCATGGCCGGAGACAGGTTATTGTTTTTGCTGCCGTTAATCTCGACATCCATGTAGTTGGAATTGCCATAACGCTGCTCGGCATCAACAAAGTTCTTATCGCCTAGCATTGTGATCGTTGCGTCGTTGTGGTTGCCATCGGCTTCATACAAGGTCTCGTTCAGATTACCGATCTGCTCCAGATAGACATCGTTGGCGTTTTGGTTGACCAGCGCCAAAGTATAGTTGTCATTGCCAAGCTGCTTGATACCGATATTGTTATGATTGCCGGAGATGTCAGCGACCGTGACGAGGTTGCTGATGCCATCTTGCACAATACCCAGCTGGTTGCTGTTACCCGATATCGACAGGGTACCTACGTCGTTCTTTGTACCATATTGGGTGACGCCAAACTGGTTGCGATCGCCGGAAATCAGCAGGTTAATCGAGTTTTCACCTTGAGCCGACAAGCTAAGCTTGCCTTGGATCAAATCGTTTGACCCAGCACCGCTAGTCCACGCATTCCCGTTCAGGAAACCGTTGCCGTTGTTGCGGCCCGAAATTGTTGCAGTAATCCGGTTCTCGTTCACATTGCCTTGGGTGTACTGACTGATCACGTCAATTGTGTTGCGGCCGCCAGCGCCGGTCATCGTCACATCTGCAATGTTGCCGCGTGTGGCGAAGTTGCGGGTTTGGTAAACTTCATTGACAGCGTTGTTGTTGCCACCTTCTTGCAAGATCGTCAGGTCGTTGCCAGACTGAATTCCGCCACCAGGGCCGGTGGTCTGCAGTACTCGACCAACAGAGTTATTGTTTGAAGATTGCGTGATATCCGCTTTGTTGGATTTCTGGTATCCACTGGTCTGCACGAAACCGCTCATGCCAATTTCGTTGCCGTTCCCGCTTTGCATGATATCCAGATCGTTACCATCGCCCCAAGGAGTTGTTATCTGGGTCAGCTTCGCGGATGATTTACCCGCGTCGTTGTTATTACCAGGCTGCTGGATCAAAGCATTGTTGCCCGCCCCGAATTGAGCGATATACGCATCGTTGCCATCCGCCAAAGCAGACCCCATAGACAGCGTCAATGCTGTGGAAGCTACGAGTGTGATCTTTGTAATTTTCACGTCAATCTCCTTTACTACAATTGCTGATATGCGCCGACATGTCGGTCGCATCGAAACTGTTCTCAATTTGCGTCGCATCCAGCAGCTAACGCGGTCAAAACGATAGCTGCACGACACAAACTATGGCGCGGGCACTTAATCAGAATGCTCTAAAACCGCGGGCGTTGAATTTCGCCAAGAGACTCACCCCAAGAAATTAGAATCCCCGAATTTGAACAACTGGTGCCACATATAGTGGTAGCAAGGGTTTTACGCACAAGCAAACATAATTCACTTTTTTGCCCTAATTTCGCCGCATTCGTCTAACTTCAGCGACGATCCATAAAAATGTAACCTATTGTCCACACATTTCAGCAATCTAGGGTTGCGCACGGTCATATTCGTCACCCCTGAGGCGATTTATGAATTATCGAATCGATTGAACGTTGCGCCCGCGCAACAACGCCTCATGCCTTAATTGAGCGCATTTGATTGATTGCTTTACGGTGTTATTCTCTTAGGAATGTTTAACGTTTTCGAAGCATTATGTCGCAGTCGACCGTTGCGCGTTAAGCGCTTCTAATTAACAGACATTGAGGTGCATACGTGGATAGAAACAACAAAACCCAAAGCGCTGGCGCACTCGTCATTTGCTTTGCTTTTGCTGCAGTGCCGACAGTTGCGCAAGATCTTGTGTACACTCCGACCAATCCGTCATTTGGCGGCAACGCCCTGAACTCAAGCCACCTGCTGGCTATTGCGAGCGCGCAACGAGATGCAACAGCACGTGATGCGGTTACTGGCGTTGGATCAAGCAGTAGCGCCGGCAGCACGACCGAAAGCGCATCCAATGCTGACTTGTTCGTACGACAGCTTGAAGGGCGCCTGTTATCGGCATTGGCGGGCCAGGTAACGGATGCGATCTTTGGTGACAACCCGCAAGATTCCGGCCTTGTAACCTTTGGGACCACGACGGTTCAATTTACGCGAACACTCGACAGCATAAGGCTTTTGATCACTAACTCGCTGGACGGCACTGTCACCGAGATCATTGTGCCACAGCTCGTAACACCATAGCCCTGAAAGGTTTTTCAGCGGAATTCTACAAAAAATAAAAAAAGAATATTGAGGAATGAGCACATGAGACAAAGTCCCGTCTTTAGAGCGGTTAGTGTTGTTGGCCTGGTGTTTGGGGTGACTGGTTGCACGGTCATGTCAGACTTAAATATTGGCCAGTATACCGCACAGTTCAGTCAGGTGACGCCGCAAAACCGGGCGCTTCGCGAAGTTCCAGCACCCGTACAGCGCCTTACCGTGTCCGTCTATGATTTCCCCGACCTTACCGGACAGTATAAAGAGCCTGAAAACGTGCAGTCGCTTTCGCGCGCTGTCACACAAGGCGGCGCCCCGATGCTGATCAAGGCTTTGCAAGATGCGGGGGAGCGGCGCTGGTTTTCCGTTCTCGACCGTTCCAACCTCGAATCTTTGATCCGCGAGAGGCAGATTGTTACGGAAATGCGCCGAATTTACCGGAACGAGCAGAACATAAGCCCTAGCGCTTTGGCACCGCTCGACCACTCGGGCATTATTTTGCAGGGTGGGATTATCGGCTACGATAGCAATACCATGACCGGTGGTTTTGGCGCCCGCTATCTTGGTATCGGTGGCGACCGCAAATGGAAGCTTGATTTGGTCACGGTTTCATTGCGTGCCGTTTCAACCAACTCTGGCGAAGTGCTTGCCAGCGTCGTTGTGCGCAAACCGATTGCGTCGGTTGCAGATCGCGGGTCAATCTTCCGTTACGTTGCGTTGGATGAAATTCTCGAGGCTGAAGCGGGCGTCGCGTCTAACGAACCAAAGCAAATTGCTGTCGAGCAAGCGATTGAGAAAGCTGTGATGGCGCTGATCGCGGAAGGTGCGGAACTGGGCATATGGTCGTTCCAGGACAAAGCGGCAGGTTCGGCCTATGTGTCAAATTATCGGGCGCAGAAATATCAAGGGGATGTGCCGACCACTGCGACGGTTATTTTGCGGCCTGAAACACTAAATGCAGCCCAAACGATAAAAACGCGTCCAATTAGCCGCGCAAGTGTACGGTCTACAAGCGTGACTGAACGTCGCGTTCCCCCAAAGCCCCCCGAAGCGCGAACAGAGCTTCCTCCGATCGGCGCACAAGCTGGTGAAACGGTCGGCTAGAAAACTGATATTGCTTACAAAAGCGGCTTCGGCCGCTTTTGTTGTAACGTTGCAATGGATAAACAGGCGACAGACTTTAACCTCAATCGCTCCTCAATTGGGACATCTTTGTTGCGGAAACTCTATTCTGAGGACCCAGAATTAAGAGGCTTCCATGCTGCTTTCACGCCTGTTTCAGGCATTTTTTGCGCTCGTTTTTGCAACCATGAGTCTAACTGCAGCCGCAGACCCGACCTCCGAGGCAAATACACTCGAAATTAGCGGCTTGCTTGGCAATGAATTGTATATAATTCAAAGCCCCTCTGGCGGTCATGTTGCACATATTACGGTGTCGGGCACGAATAGCGAGTCTGCCGGTGAAACGCTTTCAACGGAACAATCCTTATTTGATGCAAGTGCCATAAGCAGTCTTTCTCAGTCAGGGATACAGCAGACTGCAACGATTGACATCTCGGGTGTCGGAAACCTGTTTTCTGTTGCGCAATCTGGCCAAGGTAATGTTTTATCAGCGAAAATCAGTGGCACTGCGAATACCGCAATTGTCCAGCAGACGGGCATTGCCAACCGCACAACCTTCATTCAATCAGGTCAAGGCAATAGACTTTCCGTTTACCAAAGTATGTGATACAAATACTTACGGTAATTGGGGAAAATTATTGATATGAATGGCTTTTCAAAATTGGCAGCTGCCATTTTGTCTACATGCGTCGTTTCAACTGGCGCGTATGCAGATGAGAACCGTATTTTCATCCTTCAGGACAATGGGCTGAGTGGTACCTTAGGAAACTCGCTGTTTGTGGATCAATCGCAAGCAAACGGATCGCTTGTCAGCGGTGAGCTTGGCGCGTCAACGCCCGCAACGCAGATCGGCAATGGCAACTCGGCGAATGTTTCGGTTAAAAACGGGAATGGCAGGGTCGCGCTGAACCAGACAAATACCGGATCAGGGGCAACGGGAAATACGGCGAACATTGACCTGAGCGGACTTTTGGCAACCGGAATATTAACGCAAACCGGATTAGGGAACGAGGGGACGCTTTCAGTATCTGCCAATAACTCTATGGCTAAGCTATTGCAGATCGGCGACAATAATATTGGTAGTGTTAGCGTCACTGGAAATGACTCGGTAGGTGAGCTGATCCAGAAGGGTAACAACAATCAAACGGGGCTTACGGTAACTGGTGCAAATGCCAATGTGAGTGTTACTCAGATCGGAAACGGCTTTGTTGCAGCCCCGACGGTGATAACAAACGGCGGTACAGTGTCGATTACGCAAATGAGTGCCTCTGGCGCTTTCGCCACTACCACAAACTGAGGAGGGATTCAGATGGTACGCGCCATCCTATTGATCCTGTTCAGTGCTGTTTTTTCCATGCCAGCTTATGCCCAATCCACGCCCATCGCTTTGCCCGAAATTAGTATCGTCCCAAAGGATGGTATGTTGGAGATTTCTGGTCGCGTGATCGGGCTAGGTTCGGGAACCATCAACGCAACCCTAAGCATCGAAAAGTCTGATACGGCAGGTCGCTTATCAACCAGCCAAGGCCGCGAGATGACTGTTATACGCGGAAGTAACGAAGTCGTTTCGCAAAGCAGCATATCGGCACAGCCAGATCTCATCCTAACTGTAAAGCTAACATTAATGAATCAGGATGCTATCATTGGCTTGGCCACGACAGAACTTGGCCATACTTCCAAATAAATATGGGGCTGCTTTCTATGAAATCTTTGCTCGGCGCTGGTTTATCACTTGTTGGCGCACTTTGCTTTGCGGCTCCAGTTGCCGCCCAATCCGAGCAAGAATTTATCAACGCTTTTTCTGGTGAATGGTATGTGTTCGATGCGGATATGCATACCAGAAGCGCGGCATGTTTGATGGCCCTTTTGGGCACCAAGAAAGATGGCGTCCTCCCCGTAGGGGTGGATGGATGCGAAGCGCCACTCAGCACTGTTGACCGTTGGTCGATCAGAGATGGAAGGATCATCCTATCCAGCCAAACTGCCGAGATTGCCGCAATGGGTGGAAATCAGTTTCGCGTCACTGGCGAGCTTAACGGTAGCGGGAAGAGTTTGGTTATTGAGCGCGGGCAAGGTGATGGCAACAGCGCCAAAATTGCTGCGGCCTTGCGGAAGCATAAGTGTTATTTTGTTGGCTTTAGCCAGCGATGCGCGGTTGAAGCTGATTTAAAGATACCCGAAATCAGCGAAGGCGAAAGTTTTGCCACAATCGAAACTCTGGCCAATATCAATGCCCGCGCGCAACCACGCCGAGATGCGCCGTCACTTGGTGTTATTGCGCTAGGCATAAGGGTTCAAGTTGATCAATGCCTGACAGCGTCTGACGGCCCTTGGTGCAGAGCAAAGATCGGCGACAACGTCGTCTGGCTGGCAATGACCGCATTACGACAAAATGAATGGCCTATCGTCACTTATCGTACTGTTGCATCCCCATAGGGCCCCCTTTGCTGCTAAAAACACAGGTTGCAGACTGATCTGCCCTCGACCGCCGGTTATCCCTTTGTCATAACGAATGTGCTTGGGTTTGACTGTCATCAGTTCCGGCTTCGGCAAACGCGCGCGGCCCTCGGACAAATCAAACATACTCTTTGCCTCGGCGCGAGTCGTGTTTCCCTGCAATGCAACGCCATTCAGGAATGCGAACCACCAGATGAACAGCGCACAGCCGGATTGTGGCCGCGGGACCGACAGATCTCTCCCGAATCGCAGGCCACAGTCCAACACCACAACCATGGGGGAACATCTTGCGCCGCCCCCCCGATAAAATACAATGAATTCAGTGTAGTGTTAGATTTTTAGCCCCCCTGCCCCAAATGAAAACAAGTCAGAATTGATCAAGACGGGCGCAGGTGGTTAGACCTGACGCGCTTTCGTCCGGGTCGGGTGTTGGTTTCAAGCAGCTTATCTTGACGCGTTTATTTCGAATATGGCACGTTTGCCACCTATAGGACAAATTAACGCCAACTTTCAACCTCAGGTTTAAGCATCCGCACTGGGCGAAATATCTATCGTGGGGCAAGCAAATGAAAATTCTAGTCGTTGATGACGATCCTATTATTCTGTACCTCCTCGAGGCGTATTTCGGTTCGATTAAAAATCATAACGTGACGATGGCTGCGTCAGGTGCAGAAGCGTTGCAACTTATGGTGCAGGCAGGCGCTGACGTTTTTGATTGCTTCATGCTTGACATTCAGATGCCTGAAATGGACGGGATAGAGCTGGCACGCCGCATCCGTAAGCAACTAAAATACAAAGATGCGCCGATCATCATGCTGACCGCGATGTCGCAAAAAATGAACATCGATAAGGCTTTTGCAGCAGGTGCCACAGACTACGCGACCAAACCATTTGAAATACGGGACCTAAATGCACGCATTGGCATGGCAGAGGCGCTGGTCTCAGCCCGCACGGCCAATCCATTCAGGAACAGAAATGCCCCGCATCTCGGCGATACGGATGGCCGCTTGGCTAACAAGGCTTTGCTCCACGAGGCCTTTGCCATTTGGGGCGTAGACAATGTGATCGATTACGCTGCAATGGAAAACTACGTCACTCAGCTTTCGCGCTCGAAATTGTTCGGCTCTACAGTATTCGCGTTTACAATTCGCCAGATTGGGAACTACCACAATGCTCTAAGCAGCAAAAGTTTTCATGGAATGATCGAAGACGCTGCTAGAGTTATTTCAGAGTGCCTGGTCGGGCGACAAAACTTGATCACCTATGCTGGGAATGGCACGTTCGCCTGCATCGTAGAAAGTGGCTATTTGCCCGATATGCGCGAATTGACGGATACCTTAAACATCGCCTTTTCAAATAGAGAAGTGTACCGCAGTGGCAAAGAACGTTTGCATCCGCGTGTAAGTGCCGGTCGGCCTATCCGGCTCGTTTGGAAAAAAGGCGCGGAGGTGTTGAACGCATTGTCAGACGCACAAGCAAGCGCAGTAGCCGCAGCTGCAGAGCATGACAGATCAGGCCACGACACCATGAATGCCGGCGATTTACCGCATAAATCCGCAGCCCTAGTAAGACGCCCCGGCGTTTTTCGGCGGCACGTAGCTTAACAGGATTATCACGCACAACAGTTGGCAAGAGTTGCTGAACACCTGCTCGGGGACCAGTTGCGTGCTCGGGTTAGATAGTGCAACTATCGTCGCAATAAAATTTCGGTCATAGCAGTCATATAGGCCGTCGCTCTTTGTTAAATACCTAAAGGAACTCGGTGTGATAAGTCTTCTACACGTCGAAGATGATCAAGATATTCGCGAGATTGCCGAGATGGCGCTTGATTTGTACGGAAAATTTGAGGTGACACAATGTGTTGACGGGTTCGGCGCCCTTAAGACACTGGAAACGTTTGTGCCGGACATTTTCTTGCTGGACATGATGATGCCCAACATGACAGGTGTGCAACTGCTTGAAAAGCTGCGTCAAATGCCACATTTGAAAGATGTGCCCGTTGTTTTTATGACGGCGCGTGCACAGGCAACCGAGGTAAAGGCACTGATTGATTGCGGCGCGGTCGGCGTTATTGTCAAACCATTTGACCCGATTACACTAAGTGACCAGCTCGAAAAATTCTATTATGACAAGCGTAAGGCCTGAAGTAGATTTTTTCCGAGAGCTGTTTCAAAATAGCTTTGCCGGACGCCTGCGTAAATTAAATCGGAAATACTAGTATCATCGCATGTGAGTGCAACATCTCGTGAATTGCAATGAACGACAGCTTTGCGATCGGGCTTTCCAAGACCAAAAACGCCATGCTTGGGGCAAAGTGATGTCGGGACTAAAAGGGGCATAAAAGACAGATGACGGAACTAGACACATTTCAAGCCGGGCTTATGCGAATTCGACAACGTTTTTTGCAAAGCTTGGATACCCATTCGGATGGAATATCTCGTTTGTCAAAGGCATTGGGCAAACCAGACACCGATCAAGAGACATGTGCAGAAATTCGGACCATCGCGCATAGGCTGCATGGAACAGCCAAGACAGTTGGGTTTGACGAAATTGGTACTAAGGCTGCGAACCTTGAAATTTGCGTAAGCCAGGCATTGTCCGCAACCGCCGTTCCTGATGTAAACAAAGTTCGCAGGCTTTTGGAGGATCTCAGTGATGAGATCGAAGTTGCCCTGCGCAGCAGTTGACGCATTGCAGATTGTTCTCTCACAGGCTGCTTTTCGCATAGGTTATGATTTTTCATATTCTTGCCATGGATTTACCACTTCAAACCTGTACGTCCCTAGCAGCGCTTCTTTGAGGCAAGCGATGAAGTTTGTGTCGCGCCACAGTTGCAGGCCAAAGCGTGAGGTGTCTAATGAGTGAAGTCGTTGAGAATGAAACTGCCGAGGCCACGAATGATCAGGATCTGGCCCAAAACCTGAAAGACTATGCTTGGGTTGGCCAGAAAATGGCGGGACAAAGGCGGATGGCCTTTGCTTCAGGCGTGTTGCTGGCAGGCTATTACTACAGCATTACGATCGCGATTGTGTGCACAGTCATTATCGCATGCTCTGAAATCTATGACACCGTGATCTTTCGCCAAATCGCCGCTTGGCCGGACAAAAGCCAACAAACTGCGCGGTGGTTTTTGGCCAAGCTGCTGTTTGGCGCAATGCTGAGCTGCGGAATCATACTGTATTTCTCTATCGCCATCGCATTTGTGCAGGGTCCGGGCCCGCACTTTATTTCGATGTTCTTCTTGCTGGCGGCGGGCTTATTCGCGGCGATGCATAACCACCAGGTCAAGGTCATTCTGATATCACGGCTGGTCGCCTATGGTGTTGCATTTCTGTTTATACCGCTTTGGGATATTGTGGTCACGGGGGCACCGCTACAGGCAGAGCTGTGGGCCAATCTATTCACCAGCGTTTTTGTCTTGCATTTCGTTGTTGAATGTTCGCGCAACTATCTTTCGATCTATCGCGTCAACCAAAAGCAAATGGTTGCGCTTGAGAGTAAAACACGGATCGCCAACGAAGCCGTCGAAGCAAAGGCCGAGTTCCTCTCTACCATCAGCCATGAGTTGAGAACGCCCCTTACATCGATCAAAGGATCGATTGACCTTATGTCGACAGAACGGCTTGGCCCTATCCCCGATGGCGTGAAAAAAGCATTGGAGATCGCGCAGCGCAATTGTAATCGCTTGGTCCGGCTGGTTGACGACACACTCGACCTTCAAAAGATTGCCGCTGGGAAAATGTCTTTTGATATGAAGAATATTAACTTGTCGCATCTGGTTGAGTCCTCCGTCGCCGCCAATCGCCCCTATGCGGAACGTCTTGGCATTACATTGCATTTCGATAGGGATGCTAAGGATTTGTGCGTTCTTGGCGATTGGGCGCGGCTTGAACAGGTTATGACGAACGTCTTGTCAAACGCGGCAAAGTTTTCCCCAACAGGCAGCGAAGTGCAGGTCCAGATCAAAAGCGGTAACGGCAAGACGCGCGTTCTCGTTATCGATAAGGGCGTAGGATTGACCGAAAATGAAAGAGCGGATGTGTTTGACCGCTATAGCAAGGTCAATACGGTTGGCACGAAGAAAGTTGGTAGCACCGGGATCGGCATGAGCATATCTGAAAAGATCATGCAGGCACATGGCGGTCAAATCAGTTTTTATAAGAACCAAGGGGCGGGAACGACATTCTTCTTGGAATTGGCCTTGTGTCCTGGCCCAGCCAACAACGCGGAAAAACAAGCGCCGGGGAATAAAGGTGTAAGCACCGCGGCATAACCGCACGCCGCATATGCGATTGCGGCGCACTTGGCCAGAAGTCTTACCGAGGTCAAATAGAATAGGCTTTGCATCTCAGCAGGTTGTGCAAAAAGGCACTACAACCATGTGCAGTTAAAATACTTGTGCAGGATGCGACAATAAACTTGGCTAGCTGACTTTCATCGCCAACTGATCTGTGCATATAATACCCTTACGGTTGATTGCGCATACATCGACCCAACCGAAGTTTGCAGCGGTATAGAAGGATGTATTGCAAAGTGCAAATCCTCGCTCGAATCCTCTTTGCCGTTGCTTGTCTGGCTTTGACTGCACTCGCATCGGTCATGGCTGCGTGGAACGTAGACGAACGCGCGCAAGCCCAGTTTACCGCGCTGGTCAATGATGCACAGTTCAACTTCAACAACAGGCTGAACGCTTATGTCCACAGTTTGGACAGCGCAAGCGCTTATGTTGCCAGTGCTCCGGAACTTAGTGCAGCTGATTGGCGTAATTTCGTCGAGCTTATCGATATTGACAAAAACCTACCAGGTGTCAGCGCACTCGGCGTGATCCGCGCAGTGCCGGATTCACAACTTTCAGAATTTGTTGCAAAACGTCGAATGGACGGAATGGACGGTTTTTCCGTTCACCCTAAGGTCAAAGCGAACGAACATTTGGTAGTCGAGTTTATGGAGCCGCTTGCCACGAATGTAAACGCTTTGGGCCTGGACCTAATGTTCGATAAGGCGCGGCATCAAGTTCTCGATGATGCAAGAATTTCAGGTGCGAAAGTTTTGTCTTCTCCGCTCAGTCTGGTTCAAAACCCGTCCAGTCCGGGATTTGTCTTTGCGCGTGCGGTTTATAGTTATGCAAAAGCCAATGCAAATGGTTCACCCGCGCAACCCCGCGCCTTTCAGGGATGGGTGGTTGCGCCTTTCATTGGCGCCGTGACGCTTGCAAACCTGACAGCCCAACCAACGGAATACTTTGGCCTTTCTGTGTATGATGTCTCGGCCGACGCTGATGAAGTCTTGATCTATAACCATAAACCGGACGAAACGACCTACCAACCCAAGTTCGAAGTAACCCTGACGGAACCGATCTTTGGCCGCAACTGGGCGTTGCACTTTACAAGCACCATCCTGTTTGACGCTACAGTCAAAAGTTATGCCCCTTTGATTACGCTGATTGCGGGCCTATTCACGAGCGGGTTGCTATGCTTGCTGATGGAAATTCTGGTCCGGCGCGTTAACACAGTTAATTTGCTTGTCGCGCGTCGAACAAAGGAATTGAAAGCACGGGGCGACGAAAACAAGTCTATCGTTGAAAGTGCTTATATTCCTATACTCATCCTGAACGAAAAGGATGAGATTGTTCAGGCAAATGCGGCGGCCCTTGAGCTGATGGGGCACAGCCAACGGTCTGAAGTCAAGCGTATGCCGATAAGCAAATACGTGTCTCCCGTAGCGAAACCAGATCCGTCAGTGCGACCCGGTATGGGTGGATGGACCCATTTGGGGGCCAATGGACGCCTTTTAAACATTCGGCGAAGCAGTTGGAAAAATGCCAAGGGCGATCTGCGGCATGCTCTCATCATTCAAGATGTAACCGAAGAGGCCAATGCTGCGCTTCGTATCGCCGAAGCCGAGCAACGCTGGCAACTTGCGCTGAACGGCTCGGATATTGGTGTGTTCGACATTGACCTCAAAACTGGTCGATCAATCGTTTCCGAGGCTTGGAAACGGATGATGCAGGTTGAGGATGAAAGCGCTGACTTTGATCCGCAGGCCGAATTCCTAAGCCGCATAAGCCCGCAAGATCTTGGCCGCCTGCAAGATGCAGATCGTCGTTGCATCAATGGCGAGACCGAGCGTTCCATCAGCGAATACCGGGTTTCAGACCGTAGCGGAAATTGGCGCTGGATGCGTTCAGACGCCGCAGTGGTCGAACGCGCACAAGATGGCCAAGCATTGCGCATGATTGGCGCACAGATGGATGTCACCGATCTGCGTATGGCACGCGAAGCGCTTGAGGTCAGCCAAAAGCGTTTTGAGCTTATGATCTCTGAAGCTCCGGTCGGAATGGCAGTCTTTACCAACGACGGCGTTTTCATAAGCGTCAACGATGCACTTTGCCAATTCCTTGGTTACCGCGAAGATGAGATCCTCGGCGGCGTTCGCATCCGAGACGTGCTTGATAAGGCTGTCATGAAACACGTTATCAGTGTCGTCGGGCCACAGGCCGTTGACAGGTCGCGCGCGTACCACGGCGAGCATGAATGCACGGCCAGCGATGGCAATAAAATATGGGCCTTGCTCAGCATTTCTTGGACGTTTGATCCGGTAGCACAAAGCGACATCTACATCGCGCAGCTATGTGACATCACGGATAAGAAAAATATCGAACGCATGAAAAGCGAATTCGTGGCAACCGTAAGCCATGAGTTGCGGACCCCATTGACCTCAATCAAGGGCGCACTGTCATTGCTTGAATCGTCGGCTGAATTTGCTCAGGGCCCGACAAAGCGCCTCCTTGACATTACCCGGCGCAACTCGGACCGTCTCGGGGCGATTGTGAATGACATTCTGGATTTCGAAAAAATGTCCTCGCAACAACTCAGCTTTGATGTCACCGAACATCCGCTGAAAGATGTGATAGTTGATGCTGCTACGATGATTGAAACAATGGCAAATAGAAGCAACGTCTCAATCAAGCTTGATCTTCCAGACGATCCGTTGATGGCAAGGATCGATCCTGCCCGCACCCATCAGGTTTTGGCCAACCTGCTGTCCAATGCATGCAAATTCTCCTTTCCTTTAAGTGACGTCGAAGTGCGAACCAGCATTGTCGACGGTTTCCATATTGTCTTTGTCTGCAACCGAGGTTGCGGTATTCCGGCATCTTTCCGTTCTCAAGTTTTCAAGCCGTTTGTTCAGGCAGACAATTCGGCAAAGCGTCAATTCGAAGGTACAGGGCTTGGTCTACATATTACGCAAAAAATTGTTGAAAGTATGGGCGGCCGCATCGGCTTTACCAGTGAGCCAAACAAACTGACAGTCTTTTGGTTTACGGTTCCAATTGCGAATAAAGAGGCTGCCACAGTACTGAAAATAGCTGGAGAGTAGCCTCAACGATTGGTGGAAATACAGCGGCGGATCACTCGTCTGCAGCTGTGTGATCTCGGCAATTGTGGGCGCCTTGCCATAAATGCAAACAACTATTGATTTAATGCCACAATTTCCATGCCAAAACGGCCCTGTCCCCTGTAACCCCGAAGAATTGCGATGTATGCACAAGTTAAGGTTGCTGTGTGAACGTTCTTAGCGATAGGAATACAATGAAAATCTTAGCAGTTGATGATGACCCAATCATCCTTGAGTTGCTTCCCATGGTGGCGGCCAGAGCTGGTTTCAAAGATGTCACCACCACGACTTCGGGCGAACATGCGCTGCAAATGTTGCGAAGCAACGACAAAACCTTTGATTGTTTGCTGTTCGACGTCAGTATGCCCGGGATGGACGGTATCGAGCTTTGCACTTTGGCCCGGACCGTAGAGGGTTACGCAAAGACCCCGATCATTATGGTCACGGCTATGGCTGAGAAATCCGTTGTCGATCGTGCATTTGCGGCCGGGGCGACCGATTACGTCAACAAGCCATTCAATGTCGTCGAGCTGGGCGCCAGGCTTAGCTTGGCCGAGATGCTGATCGCCACCCGGCGCGTCGCCGAAGGTGTCACGCGGCCGGACCAAACGAGCCCGCAAAATAATACCCAATCTGAAATCTTTCCGTTGGATAAAGAGGTTCAGATCGATGGCGTAAAAGCCGTGATCGAATACAGCGCCTTGCGGAACTATCTCTCTCAGCTATCAGTGACTGGTATCGGCTCTTCACAAGTGCTGGCCTTTAAGATCGACCAAGTCGAAAAGATCCATTCACTTGCCTCTGCCGACAAATTTATCCTTGCTCTGACCGAAGTGGCACTGACCACCTATCAAGTGATGCAGGCGTTTTGTCCAATGATGGCCTATATCGGAAACGGAACTTTCCTGATGGTCGCGGACAAGCCCAATTTGGAACGCTCAAGCAAAATCGAAGTGGAAATTCAGTCTATTTTGGACAGTAAAAACCTCCAATATGACAACGGCGACCCGATAAAAATCTCTGTTCTGGCGAGCAACCCGATCCGGCCCAATACGAGCAAGTCTCAGCGTGTCCGGAAAACTTTTGACCGCGCTATTTCAAAAGTTGAAAGCCGCGCGTCACGAAAGTGAAGGGGCGGTTACCTGATACAAAGTATTTATGGCTCCATGAGGGGCATGGGCTCTTCAAATCCGGCGCGGAGCGTGGACCTTTTGCCTACACAAGCACACGACCAGGCCATCTTTCACACAAATGATGCTAGCCTTTTCCGGCCAAGTACCGAGTGGCGCAAATGCGGTTTATAGTAGTCGTGAAAGCAATCAAAGACCGTGGTTTCAGGCGAGCGACGCACCTCTCGCGTATCACTTCAAATCACCCGCGCAGCAATGGCTGAGAGCGTCTCCCCTGTGGTCACAAGCGCCCCAAAAGACACGCAATGAAACATTTTCCATGAGAGCTCTGCTATACCGCCCGTCCGGACAAAAGCTGGAAACGGACGTGCAACTTCTATGGCCGCCCCCCCTTTTTAACGACGGGGGATCAGCTAAATGTACTATTGCAATCTCTTTTTTCGATTAATTTCTTGATTTGACGCAGTTAGACGGCCACTAACTTACCATGACTAAAAGGCGCACTTGATCAAATCGCCAGCGCAAGTCATTTTCAAACGAAGCAAGGTTAGCTGGACGAATATGGTTTCAAATCTCTATGTGCACCGTCTCCAATGGATGGTTTTGATTTTTTGTCTTACGCTTTCATACATTTCATTTCTCGTCGTTAAAAACATTGCTCAGGGCAAGACAATAGAAAACTTTGAGGTCTTGGTAGATCAAGGCACAGCAAGCCTCAAGCAACGCGCCGACAACCTAAGTCACACCCTTGGCGGAGTGTCCGGATTTATTTTAGCCGCCAACCCAGTTTCGGCAGAGAGCGTGTCAGAGTATGTGCGGGCATTGAAAATCGACACCAACAGCTCTGAAATTGATGCTATCGGTTTTGCGTCATTGGATACCACCGCCACCATCCCTTCAAGCACTGACCTTACAGCTGACGAAAACCGAAATACGGTCACCCCCTCACAGCCCGAACTGCGTAAAGAGTCGTTTTCCATCAAATATATGGAGCCATATTCCGACCACAAGACGTTTCTAGAGTCGGCCTTTGGCCACAATCCTGAATTTATAGCCACTGCGACAGCCGCTCGTGACACGGGACAAACGCTCGCTACCGAGATTTTCTTCAGGGATTCCCCAAACGGAGGGCATCTTCAGACGTTTTTGCTTAAACCGGTTTATCGCTCTGCACAGAATACAATCCAACAAGATCAACCGCAAATGGGCTTTCTTGGCTTTGCATTTGCTGTGCTCAACGTCGATAATATCTTTAGAGATCTCACGATATCTCAGGGCAAATTGATAGATTTATATGTTGAATTTGATCAGCGTGATCCGCAGGTCGATCGCGGCATACCTGTAAAAACTCTTGGTCTCGTGCCAACATCGGCCATTTATGTCATTCGTCGCCAAATTAACAAATTTGGGCAGCCCATGTCGCTGGCATGGAGCAGCAGACCTGAATTCGAGGCAATCCAGCCTTTTCGCGCAAAGTGGATTGCCTTGTCTTTGGGGTTTTTGATCACTGCATTGATTAACCTAATCATAAGCGTCCTGACGAAAAGGAACCTTACAGTAACTGCCCTTGTTGAGAAAAAGTCGCGTGAACTTGATACGCAGGGGATAGAGAAACGTTCAATCCTCGAAAATGCGATGCTCGCAATCGTATCGGTAACCCAGTCAGGCGAGATCATCCATGCAAACGACGCCCTTGCGAAATTTGTATCTCCGCACAAATGGGACGCCGAGCTGAGTGGCCGGGCCCTACGTGATTTTCTGCCTGACATTGACCTCACAAGCCCTGACGGTTGGACAAAGCTAAATGTACTTGTGGGATTTCCAAACGCGGAACGGTTAACCATCGAAGTTGAGAAAAAGACGTGGCTTACCGCTGACAGTGAAACTCGAATTACGCTACTGATACGGGATATCACAGTTAACGAAAGGCTAGCGCGAGAAGTTGTCGAGACCGAGCAGCGGTGGAATCTTGCGCTTACGGGCGCACAGATTGGCGTTTTTGATGTCGATCTAAAGCGCAAAACGTCAGTTGTCTCTGAAACTTGGCTTAAATGTCTGCAGCTCACGGTTCAGCCGGACTGCGAAGATCCGTATCGGCGACAGTTGGATCACATTCATCCTGACGATCGCGACATCCTGGAAAATGCCGAAGCGGCATGCATTAAAGGCATCACAGACCGCGCCGAGGCCCACTTTCGAGTAAAAATTGCCAATGGTGAATGGCGCTGGATCAAATCCGATGCCGTTATTGCAGAGCGCGCTAGCGATGGGACTGCCCTTAGAATGCTCGGCATCCAGACCGATATCACAGAAAGCTTCAAGCTTGAGCAGATGAAGCGTGATTTCGTCTCTACTGTCAGCCACGAACTCCGTACACCTTTGACGTCAATCAACGGGGCGTTGAGCCTTCTGCGCGCACAAATGAAAGACAAAAACTCACGCGGCACTGACCGCTTGCTTCAGATTGGTATTTCAAACTGCGACCGGCTTGTCAGCCTTGTGAATGACATCTTGGATATTGAGAAAATCAATGCGGGCAAAATGACCCATGATGCCAAGGCCGAAGATATTCAACACATCCTTAGCCTCGCATCTGCGCAAATCGAAACCTACGCAACGCAATGGCAAGTGGCCATAGAAGTTGTGGCACCCAAAGTTAAGCAAACCATCTGGACAGATAAAAACCGAATTATGCAGGTTTTAACCAATCTTTTGTCGAACGCATGTAAATTCGCATATAGCGGCACGACCGTCAGTCTAAGGGCTGAAATTCTGCCCGGCTTTACAAAAATTTCGGTTCACAATTTTGGAACGGGCATACCAGACGAATTTAAGAGTATGATTTTCCAACCTTTTTCGCAGGCTGACAATTCCACCACACGGGAACGGGGTGGCACAGGGCTGGGGTTAAACATTTCGCGCCATCTGGTCGAAGCGATGGGAGGCAGGATGGGCTTTGAGAGCGAACCAGACAAAGAAACCGTTTTCTGGTTCACCTGCCCGCTTTGTTCAGATTTACCTAAAGATGAGGCGGGTACGAGCACTTCAGAATTAGGACGGTAACGAAATCACCAAAAAGAGCGAATCCGGGTCGTTTCATGGTTTGATGCCGCGCCTTTGAAAGCAATTGCTGCACCAAAGCAGACAGAGTTTGGGGCTGAAACGGACAGACGAATCCCGGCAAGATTCGGTGCGCATTGCACTTACAGGCGGGCTAACCCCTAAGCAGCTGGCTGACGATCTTGGCATATGGATGTCGACGCTGAATAAATGGATGACGGCGCATCAAAAAACTGGCGTGGTGTCAAACAGAGGATTCAAGCCTCGCGCAAGAGAATTATCGCCTTCGCCACGAGGACCGCATTCTCAAAGGTAACCGCTCCATTGTTACCGCGGCGATTTAGCTTTGATGCGCGCCGCGAGATCGGTGTCATCCACGAAGTCATCAAGGAACTCATGCCAGGTTTTGTTGGTGATACGAGCGGCGCGGATCATGTCCGTCAGCTCTTTGGTCTTGTCACGCTTACGTTCCGGCCTCTCAACTCATTTAGGCAGCCTTTCGTTCGAAGGCCAAGGGGCTTTTGCCACCTAACGACGAATGCCGCCGTCGTGGATTATAGAACCCATTGATATATTGGAATATCGCCCCCTCGGCTTGGCGTCTGGTTTCCCAGTGGTTCCGCCAGATCAGCTCTGCCTTGATGGATTTGAAGAACGTTTCCACCATGGAATTATCGTAGCAATTTCCTTTTCCGCTCATCGATACTTTGAACCCATGCTTCGAAAGACGCTTCTGATAGTGATGTGAACAGTATTGGGCGGATTCAATCGGTCGTCGCAACACATTCGATTATATCCTTTTTGAGCAGCTGGTCGAGAGCTTCGGCGGGAGTTCTCCAGCCGAGGGTTTTGCGTGGTCTTGTGTTCAAAGCATGCGCGACCGCGCTCAACTCATTCACACTGTGCTGGCTGAGATCCGTGCCCTTTGGAAAGTATTGTCGCAGCAAGCCGTTGGTATTTTCGTGG
>NZ_LGHT01000033.1 GCF_001202035.1 Pseudorhodobacter wandonensis
GGGGAACATCATGGCGAAGGCCCGAGCGCGCGCACAATCTCGGCAATTCTGGTAGCTGTCGCGGCACCGTCCAGCCGGATTGTCACTTGGCCCAGAGCGATTTCGATTGATCCCAAAGGCTGCGCTTCTGGCTTGCCTGGTTGACCCGAACGCACCGGCAAAGAAGGCGCATTTCCCTCCGACAGCACGAGAGACGCAAAGCAGAAGCCGTCGTCCTCCATCGCCGGCAAAACCAACTTGCCGTCCCGAGCCCGACCACGCCATTCCGACAAATGGTTCGCCCGCAGCCCATAACGTGCCGCAACCGCGTTCACCGTTACGCCAGGCTTCAGGCTTTCTGCAACGATCTGCGCCTTGACCTCGTCAGGCCAGCGCTTCTGGCCATTGCCCCGTAAATCCACCCCATAGTCCCTGAGAAACTCCACCGTAGTCGCCATCGCGAAACTCCCGCCCCATGTCCAACAGGTGCGGAGTCGCAGGTTAATCGATCATGCAGAAGGTGGGGGCCCGAGAACGCTTACCAATCAACAGTATTGGGCGGATTCAATCGGTCGTCGCAACACATTCGATTATATCCTTTTTGAGCAGCTGGTCGAGAGCTTCGGCGGGAGTTCTCCAGCCGAGGGTTTTGCGTGGTCTTGTGTTCAAAGCATGCGCGACCGCGCTCAACTCATTCACACTGTGCTGGCTGAGATCCGTGCCCTGATAGCCACAAGTTCGGGTGTGGGGCTCATACCTGTCGCTTCAAATAGCCGCCAAGTGAGGTCAGGCAACCAAGCAATAACCTCATATAAATCGAATGACTGTACCATCAAGCCGTGGGATCACACATTTTGTCTGGTCGAATAATCTCAGTATTCCAGTCCCGACAGCGGGACGCGAGGCCTTGAGCCAAGGGATTATCTGTGAAAAAGATATCAATATCGGCAAGTGACGCAATGCGGGCCGGCGCGGATCGTTGAAACTTGGAATGGTCCGAGACCAGAAAACAGCGACGCGACTGGGCGATGATGGCTTGGCTGACCTCGACTTCTTGAAAGTCAAAGTCTAAGAGATCGCCATCTTGATCTAACGCCGAGCAACCTATCACGGCGATGTCAAATTTGAACTGGCGGATCGTATTAGACGCGAGATTGCCGACAAGCCCACCGTCGGACCGTCGTAATGTGCCGCCGGTAACGATGACTTGACATTCGGGGTTGCCGGAAAGAATCTGTGCGACATTCATGTTATTGGTGACCACCAAAAGGCGTTTATGGTTCAACAATTCGTGGGCGACCGCTTCTGTGCTTGTGCCGATGTTCAAAAACAACGAAGCCCCGTCGGGGATGTGTGCAGCGCAGGCACGGGCTATAGCGCGCTTTGCAGCTTGATTTAGAGCACGGCGATCTTCATAGCCTATGTTAGTTGTGCCGGAAGGCATGATTGCCCCACCATGCACACGCTGCAAACGCCCTGTATCTGCCAGTTCTGCCAAATCGCGGCGAATGGTTTGGACGGTCACACCAAAGCGCTCAGCCAAGCCCTCCACCGTTACTTTGCCCTCTACGCGGGCAATGTCCAGGATATCAGGCTGACGAAAACTTTGGGACATGATTCTATTCCTCCGGCCATGACCGTTTTCTTTTTCACTCGTTTAAGCAAGGGTTTTGCCCACCTCGCGAACTTTCATGCTTTTTTGCGCCGTGTCTAGAGTGGAATGCCATTACGGAAACGTCGTGATTATCAATTTGTGCCAGATGGTTGCACCTCACCCATCCCGCAAAAGGTTCGATTTTTCATAAAGCGAAAATAATACTTGCCTAAACGAACATTTCATGTTTCGATATGCCACGCAGTGAGACCATTTGGTGGGGAGGCCTTATGTCGTCTAAATCAACCGAAAATCAGATCACAGACCTGTTCATCATTGGCGGCGGCATCAACGGATGCGGCATTGCTCGGGATGCAGCAGGCCGTGGTTTGAGCGTTCGGTTGGCGGAAATGAACGATCTGGCTTCAGCCACTTCCTCTGCCTCGACCAAGCTTTTTCACGGGGGTCTTCGCTATCTTGAGTATTTTGAGCTGCGTTTGGTGCGTGAGGCGTTGATTGAGCGTGAAACCTTGTTACGTGCAATGCCGCATATCAGCTGGCCCATGCGATTTGTGCTGCCCTATCATGAAGATATGCGCTTTGAGGGGGATACCCCTACAAGCCGGATATTAAGTATTGTTATGCCGTGGATGCGGGGTCGCAGGCCTGCCTGGCTTATTCGATTGGGGTTGTTTTTATATGACAACTTGGGTGGACGAGCGATCTTGCCGGGCACAACCACGCTGTCGTTGCCCGGAACGCCAGAAGGGGCACCGATTGAGGATCGGTTTCAAAAGGCCTATGAGTATTCGGATTGCTGGATTGAAGACTCGCGTCTGGTTGTTCTGAACGCTCGTGACGCCGAGGCCCGTGGCGCAGAGATCCTTGTAGGTACAAAAGTGATTTCCGCCGCGCGGGTTGATGGGGTATGGGAGATCACTCTGGAAAGCGGTGGCGCGAGCCGCGTTGTGCAGGCCAAGATGCTGATCAATGCGGCGGGGCCTTGGGTTGGCGATGTTATCCAACACAAGGTGCGGATCGATTCGACTGAAGGCGTGCGCTTGGTCCGCGGCAGTCATATTGTCACCAAACGTTTCTATGACCACGAAAAATGCTATTTCTTTCAGGGGACGGATGGGCGGATCATTTTTGCGATTCCCTATGAAACCGATTTCACCCTAATCGGGACAACAGATGCTGAGCATGACGACCCCGCTGTAAAGCCGGTTTGCACCGACGAAGAGCGCGACTATCTGATTGACTTTGCGAACAAATACTTCAAGTGCGATATTACCGCCAACGATGTGGTTTGGAGCTATTCTGGTGTGCGCCCGCTCTATGACGATGGCGCAAGCTCCGCCACGGCCGCCACCCGCGACTATACGCTGAAAGTTGATGCGACAGGTGGCGCGCCGATTTTGAATATATTTGGCGGCAAAATCACCACATATCGCCGCTTGGCTGAATCCGCGATGCAGAAAATTGGCGCGCATTTTCCGAACCTTTCGGGGCCTTGGACCGCAGGTGTGGCCTTGCCCGGCGGCGACTTTCCTGTGGACGGGGTAGAGGCATTGATTGAGCGCCTTACCCGCGATTACCCGTTCCTTAGCCCCTTTTGGGCGCGGCGCATGGTGCGCGCCTACGGAACCGAAGCGAGCAAGGTTTTGGGCGATGCCAAGGCGGCAGCGGACATGGGGCAGGAGTTTGGTGCCACGCTGACCGGGCGAGAAGTTGAATGGTTGATGGACCGCGAATATGCGCGTCGGGCCGAAGATGTAGTCTGGAGACGCAACAAGCTGGGGTTGCGCATGGCCGCCTCGGAGGTTGAGGCGCTTGAGATTTGGATGCACGCACGGCTTTTGGCCCGCGGCGCCAAAATAGCAGAATAAGAGGGACAGGATGTCATTGATCTTACAAGGCGTTTCAAAAGTTATCGGGTCGCAAACGCATATTTATGAATCCGATCTGGAATTGCAGAACGGTACGATGAATGTGCTGCTAGGGCCAACTTCTTCTGGCAAGACCAGCCTGATGCGGTTGATGGCGGGATTAGATGTGCCCAATACAGGGCGCATTTATTGGGATGGCAAAGACGTGACGGGTATGCGGGTCCAAGATCGCCGCGTCGCGATGGTGTACCAGCAATTCATCAACTACCCTTCAATGACCGTCTACGACAATATCGCAAGTCCGATGCGACTAATGGGCAAAACTGCCTCCGAGATTGATGCGGCGGTGAAAAAGGCCGCTGATCTGATGAAATTGGTGCCGTTTTTGACGCGTAAGCCTTTGGAACTGTCCGGTGGGCAGCAGCAGCGATGCGCTTTGGCGCGGGCATTGGTAAAGGATGCCGGATTGGTGTTGCTGGATGAGCCGCTCGCCAACCTCGACTATAAGCTGCGCGAAGAGCTACGGGCCGAAATTCCTAAGATATTTGAAGAAGCTGGCTCCATATTTGTTTATGCGACGACAGAGCCAGAAGAGGCGCTGCTGCTGGGTGGGAATACCGCCACGCTTTGGCAAGGGCGCATCACACAATTTGGACCAACGCCTGAAGTGTACCGCTTTCCGGTGAATGCAACGACAGCGCGCGTCTTTTCGGATCCGCCAATGAACTTTCTGAAATTGGTGAAGTCGGGCGACGATTTCCGGTTTGGTAACGGCCAGAAGATGGCTGCGCTGGGCGATTGGTCCAAATTGCCAGATGGCCCCTATCAAGCTGGGTTTCGGCCCAACCACTTGGAGCTAAGCCCGCACGTCGCTGGTGCGATTGAGTTTGAGACTAAGCTTATGGTGACAGAAATCACCGGGTCGGAAACCTACGTACATTTGGATCACCACGGTGAACGCTGGGTTGGGCTGGTGCACGGGGTGCAGCAATTGGTGCTGGGACGGGTACTGCCCGTCTATTTGGATCCGGCCCATATCTACATTTTTGAAAAAGGCGGCGCTTTGGTGTCGGCCGCAAGCTATGCAAAGGCGGCCTGAACAATGGCAAAGATAACATTGGATAATCTGGCGCATTCTTACTTGAAAAACCCTAAATCAGAGGATGATTACGCGCTGAAAGAGTTGAACCACGATTGGGTTGATGGTGAGGCCTATGCGCTTCTTGGCTCATCAGGCTGCGGGAAATCGACGCTTCTCAATATTATTTCGGGGCTCTTGCAGCCAAGCCAAGGCCGTATCTTGTTTGACGGCAAGGATGTGACCCACGCGCCAACCGCAGAGCGCAACATTGCACAAGTTTTTCAATTTCCGGTCGTTTATGATACAATGACAGTGCGTGAAAATCTGGCCTTTCCCCTGCGCAACCGTGGGGCGGACGCAAGCTATATTGAGGCACGGGTAAACCAGATTGCAGCGATGATTGGCATGGAAGCTGAATTGGGCCGCAAAGCGCGCGGGTTGACCGCCGATGCCAAACAAAAAATCAGTCTCGGGCGCGGGATGGTACGCGAAGATGTTAATGCTCTTTTGTTTGATGAGCCCCTGACAGTGATCGACCCGCATATGAAATGGGAATTGCGCACACAGCTGAAAAGCCTGCACCACGAGTTTGGCCATACCATGATTTATGTCACGCATGACCAAACCGAAGCGTTAACCTTTGCTGATAAAGTGGTGGTAATGTTTGACGGGCGGGTTGTACAAATTGGCACGCCACAGGAATTGTTTGAACGGCCCGCGCATACGTTTGTGGGGTATTTTATCGGCTCACCGGGCATGAATGTGATGGATGCCAAAGTCTCTGGCCGCACGGCAACAGTGGGCGATGTGACGGTTGATCTAGGGGCTGATTACGCAATGCCAAAAGGCCACGTGCAGCTCGGCGTTCGGCCAGAATTTATGCAGCTAACCAGTGATCGTTCAGGTCTGCCCGCACGGGTACGGCGAGTCGAAGATGTCGGGCGGCACAAGATCGTGCGGCTTGAGGTTATGGGCAAAGAGATGGCGGTCATTATGGCGGAAGGCAGCGAGATTGCGACCGATGCAAACTATGTTCAGCTAAAGGCTGACGCGATTAACGTCTATGCCAACGACTGGCGTGTGGCACCGATGGGAGAGAGCGCATGAACAAAACTGTCAATCAAAAGGCATGGTTTTTGATCTTGCCGGTTTTGGTTCTGGTCGCCTTTTCTGCGGTTATCCCGTTGATGACGGTGGTGAACTATTCGGTTCAAGACACGTTCGGCAACAACAAGTTTTTCTGGGCCGGGTTGGAGTGGTTTGACGAAATGCTACACTCGCAGCGCATGTGGGATGCGCTGGGTCGGCAGTTGATATTCTCGGCGATCATTCTGGCAATTGAGGTGCCCTTGGGCATTTTTGTGGCCTTGAACATGCCGAAGAAAGGGTTTTGGGCGTCGTTCTGCCTTGTACTGATGTCTTTGCCGCTGCTTATCCCGTGGAACGTGGTTGGCACAATTTGGCAAATCTTTGGGCGGGTGGATATTGGCTTGCTAGGGTATTTTCTGGCGAAAATTGGTGTAGATTACAACTATACCCAAAACATCCTTGACGCTTGGATCACGGTTATCGTGATGGATGTTTGGCACTGGACCTCATTGGTCGCGCTTTTGGCCTATGCCGGGCTGCAAAGCATCCCTGATGCCTATTACCAAGCCGCTAAAATTGACCAAGCCAGCCGTTGGGCAGTGTTTCGCTATATCGAATTGCCCAAGATGGCGGGCGTGTTGATGATCGCCATTCTACTGCGGTTTATGGACAGCTTTATGATCTACACCGAACCTTTTGTGGTGACGGGCGGCGGTCCGGGCAATGCGACGACTTTCTTGTCGATCGACTTGGTGAAGATGGCAATAGGCCAGTTCGACCTTGGGCCAGCGGCGGCATTCAGCCTGATGTACAACCTAATCGTGCTGTCAATCTGCTGGGTGTTCTACACGGTCATGACTCAAATGGATAAAAGGGATGGTGTGTGATGAGAAAGCGTTTTGGCATCAACGGATCGACCCTTGTGATGGGGCTTTATCTGCTGTTTCTTTTGCTGCCGATCTACTGGCTACTGAACATGAGCCTGAAGACAAATCAGGAGATTTTGGGTGGCTTTTCCCTATTTCCGCAAGATTTGACGCTGGCAAATTACGCTGTGATCCTTACCGACCCGAGCTGGTACATGGGGTATGTGAACAGCATGATCTATGTGGTGATGAATACCGTCATCAGTTTGGCGGTGGCATTGCCTGCAGCCTATGCGTTCAGCCGCTATCATTTTATGGGTGACAAGCATCTGTTTTTTTGGCTGCTTACCAACCGGATGGCACCGCCTGCGGTTTTCGCCCTGCCGTTCTTTCAGCTTTATTCCTCGGTCGGGCTGTTTGACACGCATATCGCCGTGGCGCTTGCGCATTGCCTGTTCAATGTGCCGCTCGCGGTGTGGATTTTGGAAGGCTTCATGCGCGGCGTTCCCAAGGAAATCGATGAGACTGCCTATATTGACGGCTATTCCTTTACGCGGTTTTTCACCCGGATTTTCATGCCGCTGATTGCCTCTGGCATCGGTGTGGCCGCGTTCTTTTGTTTTATGTTTTCGTGGGTTGAACTTCTGCTTTCCAGAACCCTTACAAGCGTTGATGCCAAACCTATTGCGGCCACAATGACGCGGACAGTTTCGGCAAGCGGTATGGACTGGGGCGTGCTGGCCGCGGCCGGGGTTCTAACGATCGTGCCGGGCGCATTGGTGATCTATTTTGTGCGTAACTATATTGCCAAGGGCTTTGCCCTAGGGAGGGTGTAAAATGGCTTGGATGGCATGGACCGGACCAACCGCAATTTTCTTTATCGTCATCGCCTCGCTTTTGATCACCTTTACGGTGCTGGCAATCAAATTTCCCGAAACACCCCGCATGGGTGTGCTTCGGATCGAAACCACGCGGGGTGACCGGTTATTCATCACGCTTCTTGGCTCGGCCTTTATCAACTTGGCTTGGCTAGGATTAGGCGGCTCGCCTCAATGGGTCGCCTTGGTTATCTGCGCGGCCTATGCAGTAGCGGTGTTTCGCTGGGTATAGAGGCACAGATGAAAAGCGGTGGCCCTCGGGTGTATCAGTCCCAAAAGGCCACCTGAACACGTCAAAGATAGCAAAATGTTCTAAGGGAGGAACAAGATGAAACTGCGACATATGTCAACCACGGCCATGACGCTGGCGATTGCCATGCTGACGGGCCCTGCTTGGGCAGACATGGATGCTGCCAAGGCCTTTCTGGACACTGAAATCGGTCCCCTTTCAACGCTAAGCCGCGCTGATCAGGAAGCTGAAATGCAGTGGTTCGTAGATGCCGCCAAGCCTTTTGCAGGCATGGACATCAAAGTAGTATCTGAAACCATCACAACGCATGAATATGAAAGCAAGGTTTTGGCCGATGCTTTCACTAAGATTACGGGTATTAAAATCACCCACGATCTGATCGGCGAAGGCGATGTTGTTGAAAAGCTGCAAACTCAAATGCAGTCTGGCGAGAATATCTATGACGCCTATATCAACGATAGCGATCTGATCGGCACCCACTGGCGCTATCAGCAAGCCCGCAACCTGACCGACTGGATGGCAGGCGAAGGCGCTGATGTCACCAACCCCGGCCTCGACCTGAATGATTTCATCGGGTTGAAATTTACCACGGGACCAGATGGCAAGGTTTACCAGCTGCCAGACCAGCAGTTCGCAAACCTTTATTGGTTCCGGTACGATTGGTTCAACAACCCAGAATTCCAGGCCGAATTTAAAGCAAAGTACGGCTATGATTTGGGCGTTCCGGTCAACTGGGCGGCTTACGAAGATATTGCCGAATTCTTCACCGGCAAGACAATCGATGGCCAAGAAGTCTATGGCAACATGGACTATGGTAAGAAAGACCCAAGCTTGGGTTGGCGTTACACCGATGCGTGGATGTCGATGGCCGGCATGGGCGACGTGGGTGAGCCGAACGGCCTGCCAGTCGACGAATGGGGCATCCGGGTAAATGAGCAATCACAACCCGTAGGCTCTTGCGTAACGCGTGGCGGGTCGACCAACGATGCGGCTGCAGTTTACGCTGTGACCAAAGCGATTGAATGGCTGAACAAGTACTCGCCCCCATCGGCGGCTGGTATGACCTTTGGCGAGGCTGGCCCCGTTCCGGCGCAGGGCGCGATTGCCCAACAGATGTTCTGGTACACCGCCTTTACCGCCGATATGGTAAAGCCCGGTATTCCAGTCATGAACGAAGATGGCACGCCAAAGTGGCGCATGGCACCTTCACCCCACGGCGCTTACTGGCAGAATGGTCAAAAGGTTGGCTATCAGGATGCCGGTTCGTGGACATTGATGAAATCGACCCCGGTCGATCGCGCAAAAGCGGCTTGGCTTTATGCGCAGTTCATTACCTCGAAAACGGTCGACGTGAAGAAGTCGCATGTTGGTCTAACCTTCATTCGTGAAAGCACGATTCAGGACAAGTCGTTCACCGATCGTGCGCCACAACTAGGTGGTCTGGTCGAGTTTTACCGCTCACCAGCCCGTGTACAGTGGTCGCCAACCGGCACTAACGTACCGGACTATCCAAAGTTGGCGCAGCTTTGGTGGCAGAACATTGGCGATGCAATGTCGGGTGCAAAAACCCCACAAGAAGCGCTGGATGCTTTGTGTGCTGAACAGGAAAAAGTCATGGAACGTATCGAGCGTTCGGGCGTTCAAGGCGATATTGGTCCAAAGATGAACGAGCCGCAAGATGCGCAAGTCTGGCTGGATGCACCGGGCGCACCCGTTGCCAAACTTGCTGATGAGCGTGGCACCCCAGAAACGATCAGCTATGACGAGCTGCTCAAGTCCTGGCAGTAAAATAACGAACGGGGGCAAAGTTTGCGCTTTGCCCCTATTCACATGGTTTCAAATGCCCCCGCCGGAGATATTTGATACCAAGTGCGGCAAAGAAAAAACCTGTATGGAGGCGTTGATGAGCCATATTCTAGCAATTGATCAGGGCACAACATCAAGCCGCGCGATTATCTTTAATGCTGCGATGCAGATTGTTGCCACCGCGCAAGAAGAATTCCCTCAGCACTTTCCGCAAAGCGGCTGGGTAGAGCATGACCCTTCGGACCTCTGGGCCACCACAGCAGGCACGGCGCGTGCAGCAATTGAGAAAGCCGGGCTGGGAGCAAACGATATTGCTGCAATTGGCATCACGAACCAGCGCGAAACAACGATTGTCTGGGACCGCGTGACGGGCCAACCCATTCACAATGCGATTGTCTGGCAAGATCGGCGCACCTCTGATTATTGCCGCGCCCTGCGCGAGGCGGGGCACGACAAGATGATCACAGCCCGTACCGGATTGCTGGCTGACCCATACTTTTCAGGGACCAAGCTGAAATGGCTTTTAGACCATGTCGATGGCGCGCGTAATAAGGCGCGGCGCGGCGAGTTGCTGTTTGGCACAGTCGACAGCTTTTTGATCTGGAAGCTTACTGGGGGTGCCGCACATGTAACCGACGCGACCAATGCAGCGCGCACCTTGCTTTATGACATCCACAAAGGGCGTTGGAGCAAAACCATATGCGACCTCTTTGATATCCCTATGGAAATGCTGCCCGAAGTAAAGGATTGCGCCGCCGATTTTGGCATGACCCGCGCCGATCTGTTTGGCCGCCCTATTCCGATTTTGGGCGTGGCGGGTGACCAACAGGCCGCCACCGTAGGCCAAGCCTGCTTTGCCCCCGGTATGATGAAATCCACCTATGGCACGGGATGTTTTGCGCTGTTGAACACCGGCGACAAGGCCGTTACCTCGAACAATCGTTTGCTGACAACCATCGCCTATCAGTTTGATGGCAAGCCGACCTATGCCTTGGAAGGGTCGATCTTTATTGCAGGCGCCGTTGTGCAATGGCTTCGCGATGGTTTGAAAATCATTCGAGAAGCTAGCGAAACGCAGCCTTTGGCCGAAAAGGCCGATCCGTCTCAGAATGTGGTTATGGTCCCTGCCTTTGTAGGCCTTGGCGCACCCTATTGGAATGCAGAGTGTCGGGGCGCAGTGTTTGGCCTGACTCGCAATTCGGGGCCCGCAGAATTTGCCAAGGCGGCGCTGGAATCTGTGGGTTACCAGACTCGCGACTTGCTAGAGGCAATGCAGGCAGATTGGGCGGCAACTGGAACACAGCCAACGCTGCGAGTGGATGGCGGCATGTCAGCCTCGGATTGGTCGATGCAGTTTCTGGCAGATATTATTGGTGCCAAAGTTGACTGCCCTGCCGTGCGCGAAACCACAGCACTTGGGGCGGCGTGGTTAGCCGGGCAAAGGGCAGGGATCTACCCTGATCAAGCCGGGTTTTCTGCCAATTGGGCCTTGGAACGGACTTTTGAGCCGCAGATGGATGAAGCGACCCGCGCCGCAAAATACCAAGCCTGGAAGCGCGCTGTTGCCGCCACTGTGTCATTTTGAAAGGGTTCGGGTTCGCAACCGCAGGGCAAATTGTCTTTGGTCGAGGGCGCGCGGATGAGGCGTTGAGCTTTGTTTTGACCCTTGGGCAGCGGGTTATGCTGGTGCATGGATCACACCCTTGGGCCGACCATGCCGCCGAGGCGTTGCGCGCGGCTGGTGCCACAGTACTGGCTGTACGCAGCGTCGGCGAACCGGATTTGGCACAGCTAGAGGCGGCTTTGGCAAAAGGCCGTGCCTTTGACGCGCATGTGGTTTTGGCCGTTGGTGGCGGGTCAGTTCTGGATTTGGGAAAGGCCGTGGCCGCGCTCATTCCGGGGAACAGCGCCCCGATGCAGCATCTAGAGGTAGTCGGCGAAGGCCTGTCACTGGAGGCGGCCCCCCTGCCATTTGTCGCGGTGCCCACGACAGCGGGCACTGGTGCGGAAGTAACCAAGAATGCGGTAATCGGCGTATCAGGGCGCAAAGTGAGTTTGCGCGACAATCGAATGCTGGCCGATCTCGCCTTGGTGGATCCGAGCCTGACAGATGGCTGCCCAATGCCTGTGACTCTCGCTTCGGGCATGGATGCTTTGGTGCAAGTGATAGAGCCTTATTTGTGCAACAGGCCCAACTCCATGACCGATGCGCTTGCCCGCGAAGCTATCCCAAAGGGCATGGCTGCGTTGACGGTACTGATGAACCGCGAGGATGCGTCCGCACGTGATGATCTTGCACTGGTCAGCTTGTTTGGCGGGCTGTGTCTAGCCAATTCCGGCCTAGGGGCAGTTCACGGATTAGCGGGCGTGATTGGCGGCCAAAGTGCTGCCCCCCACGGCGTGATTTGTGCACGGCTTTTAGTGCCGATCCTGCGTGCCAACCGGGCGGCTGCAGAGGCAAATTTTGCAGATATTGGGCGTTATGATGAAGTGGCCGCCTGGATCGCGCTTGGCTTTGAATGCCCCCCTGCGCTCGCGCTGGACAGGCTGGAAATAGCCTTGGACGATTGGGGCTTACCAAGGCTGGGCAGATGGCTTGCAGGACATGATTTAACCCTTCTCGCGGCGTCTGCACAGGTATCTTCTTCTATGAAAGCCAATCCCTTTATATTGTCAGTAAAGGATCTGGAAGACGCTCTTCACACCACACTTTAAGCAGCACCATCAGAAGGTTTATGAGTGGGGCGCTAGCAGTGTACCTGGTTCGGCTAACATCTTTATTAAGTTGAGCGCATCAATTTGGATAAACTTAGCAGTTCGCTTAGTTGGGGGCGAGCCTCGACATGAAAAGGGACCTAACGCCTTTAGCTTTCCTGGCCCGAAGCTGACTCAGAACTGGGCACACTTTACGATGGAGGTCGACTATGACGTGTCACCGTCAACCGATCTGACGGCTAGTTTCAGTGCCGCAACGAATGGCAATTAATCTTCGGAGGGCGTCACACTTGGGCTTCGGGAAGCGTTCTAGCGCAGTGTATCAAGACGTTTCAACTTTTTCTTTCACCATTGGGGGACTGAATGGGGTGCTGAAAATTTGGATCCGAATACAGAGAACCTGATCCTTCGTTCGACATGAATGGCGGAAAGCGGCCCTTGGACGAAGCCGCTTCGCGGCATTGGTGCATTTGGCTAATGGCGTGACACGCCCCCAAAGTGGTGCGCATTTTGCGTTTTGACCGACCTGCCTGACGATTGGGGTCTTCTCAATCATCAGACAGGAGGTTCCCATGACAGAAGAGAAAGTAACCCCGCTGCGCCAGCGGATGATCGAAGACATGCGCATCCGTGGAATGGGGGACAAGGCGCAGAAGTCCCACATCCGTGCGATCAAGGATTTCGCCGTTTTCCGCGGACGATCACCCGACACGGCGACGCCAGAGGACCTGCGCGCATATCAGCTCCACATGTCGGATACCGGGGTGACCCCGTCGACCTTCAACACGCGCATCGTGGCGCTGCGCTTCTTTTTCGGTATGACCTGCGGGCGGGAGGAGAT
>NZ_LGHT01000034.1 GCF_001202035.1 Pseudorhodobacter wandonensis
GCCATGTGCCGTCTCCGCCCACAGCAGCTTGCAACGATCTTCCAGCCATTCATTCAGTGCAGCAAGGTCTGGGAAGACAGGAGCGACCTGCCATAGGCGATGTCGGGCATCACGCACGCTCTTCTCAACCTGACCCTTCTCCCAGCCCGCCGCCGGATTGCAGAACTCGGGATCGAAGACGTAGTGGCTGGTCATGGCCAGGAACCGCGCATTCACATCACGCTGTTTGCCGACGCCAACCCGGTCGACCGCGGTCTTCATGTTATCATAGATGCCACGCCCGGGGACGCCTTCGAAGACGCGGAATGCATGCCAGTGGGCATCAAACAGCATCTCATGCGTTTGCAACAGATAGGCCCGCACCAAAAATGCCCGGCTGTGCGACAGCTTGATATGCGCGACCTGCAGCTTGATACGCTCGCCGCCGACATAGGC
The DNA here is from genome assembly GCF_001202035.1 of Pseudorhodobacter wandonensis. Taxonomy (GTDB): domain Bacteria; phylum Pseudomonadota; class Alphaproteobacteria; order Rhodobacterales; family Rhodobacteraceae; genus Pseudorhodobacter; species Pseudorhodobacter wandonensis. Next base: position 436 of record NZ_LGHT01000034.1, read on the forward strand.
CCAGTCCTCGCTCCAATCGAACTGGAAAGCCTCGCCCGGCGCGAACACCAGCGGCACGAAAGTCCCACGATCTGTCGTGTGATGCGCACGCTGCCGGTCACCCTTCCATTCCCGCACAAAGGCCGCAACACGTTCGTAGGAACCGTCATATCCAAGCTTTACAAGATCGGCATGCATCAGCTTCGCCGTTCGGCGTTCCTTGCGTGATTTGCGCTGATCAGTCGTCAGCCACGCAGTAAGATGCTTAGCATAAGGGTCCAGCTTGCTGGGGCGATCTGGCACCTGAAATGCAGGTTCAACAATCCCCTCCCGCAGATACTTCTTGATCGTGTTGCGAGATACGCCCGTCCGCCGCGCGATCTCGCGAATAGGCATCTTATCCCGCAGTGCCCATTTCCGAATTACCCTCAAAAATCCCATGTCTATCACTCCATGCGCCCCCAGCTGATTCAAGCCGGGGCAAGGTTACACATGGGTCAATTCTCAATGACAATTTCTGCTGGTGCCGGGTCAGTTCTCAATGACAATCAACAGGGGCACGTTTCAACCGGTGCCCCAAGTCACGGTTGACAGTTAGAAATTGCCGACGATCCGCACAGGATCTACGGTCGCGACGCTTTGTGCAAAATTCGCCAGTATCAGATTGCATTTCAAAGACTGGCTGGCGGGGTCATCCCATTTATTGTCAAATTCATTCGGGTCTGTCGCAAGGTCATATAGCTCGCCTGTCTCTTGCCCGTGGAACACGGTCAGTTTGTAGCGCCCGTCAAGATACATGGTTGCGAACACGCCCTTATGCGCCGCAGGCAACGCGTTGTAATACTCGCAATAAACCGATGGTTTATGCACATCCGGCGCGGCGCTGCCCCGCAAAATGCCTGCCAGACTTTGCCCCTGAATGCGTTGGGGAATTTCGATGCCCGCCAGATCCAGAATGGTCGGCGCCAGATCGACAAGCTCGACCAAGGCTTCGCTGCGAAGGTTTTTCGCCAGCCTTGCAGGGCAGGAAACGATCAACGGCACATGCACAAGTTCCTCGTAGAAATGCCCGCCTTTCAGGATCAATCCATGATCGCCAAGCATTTCGCCGTGGTCGCTGTGAAAGATGATGACGGTATTGTCCCGCGCTCCGGTCTTGTCGAGATGGTCGATGAGCCTGCCGATCTGTTCGTCAATCAGATCGATCATCGCATAGTAGTCGGAAACATAGTTCTGTTTTTCAAGGTCGCTTAGGGCCTTGCAGCTTGGCCCCAGACCGCTTTGCCCACCGTTCTCATAGTCCTGCCGTTGGATCAGCGGTTTGTTGTCCAACTCGCCATCCTTCCACTTGGGCAGGGGCATATCAGCGGCAGGATATTTCTTTTTATACTGCTCTGGCGGGTCGAACGGGTGATGCGGGTCAAAGATGTTGATACTTAACATCCATGGCGCATCCTTATGCTGCTCCATGAAATCAATTGCCTCATTCGCGCACCAGGTTGTCTGGTGGTGTTGCGGGTCGATACCGCCATTCTTGCCATGGTAATCGGTTTCCCAAGAAACTCCCTGCGACCGCAACCACGCTTGATAGGCATTGTCATCGCCCCAACCATCCCGAGGGCCGTGGCTCCATTTAACCATTTCATAGCCATGACACTTGGGCAGAATTTCCGTCCGCCCATCGGCTGCCGAAAGGTGCAGCTTGCCAATCAGCCCGCAGGTATAGCCGTGCTGACCAAGGATATGCGGCACCAGAATTTCATCATCGGGAAAATGGTCATTGCCATTTCGGGTGGTGCGGGTCGTGCGCGGATAGCGCCCTGTCAGAAAACTCGCGCGGCTTGGTGTACAGACGGGGCTTTGGCAATAGGTCCGGTTGAACGAGACACCCTCATCCAGCAACCTGTCCAGATTGGGCGTGTTGATGACCGTGTTTCCCAGCCCCCGAATGGTATCAAAGCGCTGCTGGTCTGTGCAAATCCACAAGAAGTTCGGTTTGTTCTGGTCGCTCATGCGTTCGACAACCTCAAAATAGACGCTTGGTATTGGCCAAAAGCATCAGTCATTTTCCTTACCCGCGGCCCCGACAATCGGTTTTCGCGGCTTGAGTTCCAGCACATTGGCCGGTCGATGGCCGATGCTGTTCCAGACGTTTTCAACCGCCATCCCAGCACCGGCCATTTCATTTCTGGCTTTACTTCAATATGCCCAGATCGGTCAGGATGCCCTTGTTCACGGTATCCAGTTCCGTCATGCGGCTTTTGTAAGTTGCAGAGTCGTTGAAGTTGATCATGATCTGCCGCTTGGTCAGCGCGTCGATCAATTCAGGATCCTTCAGCGCTGCATCGATAGCAGTGGCGAGAATATCTTGAATGTCTTGCGGCGTGCCTTTTGGTGCGATGACGCCCACGAAAAGCTGGCTGGGCGTAAAACCAAGATCTTTCAGCGACGGAATATCGGCGAAGTAGTCAGGCTTGACCTCCATCACATCGACGATTGGCTTGATCGAACCGTTTTCGCTCTCGGCGATGATGATATGGGACGGAACGATGCCTGCTTCGATTTCGCCACCCAAAAGCGCCTTTTTGGTTTCGGCACTGCTTTTATAAGTGATCTCGTTCAGATCGACCCCTGCCGTCTTTTCCAAGCTCAGCAGCGGAAGATGCTGTACGTTGTACACACCATCCAACCCAACCCGTACCTTGCCGGGGTTTTCTTTGGCAAAGGCCAAAAGCTCCTCCAAGGTTTTGAAGGGTGAATCGCCCGGCACAACCAAGTAATGCGCCGCGTCGAACACGTTGGCGATCAGCTCAAAATCCTCAAAGCTTGCATAGGTGGTTTTACCAAGATGCGGCATGATCGTCAGCGGGGCAACCGAGGCTTGGCCAATTGTGTAACCATCCGGTTCGGCCTCATACACGGCAGAAACGGCGATGGTCTGCGTAGCCCCCGGCAGGTTTTTCAGCACAAAAGTAGCGTCATTGGGCAGGTTTTTCGCGATGTACGGATAGATGGTCCGCACAACGGTATCAAGGCCGCCACCCGCGCCATCTGGTACGATCCAGGTAATTGGTTTTTCCGGATAGCCTTCAGCGGCAACTGCCGAAGGGTTTGTTGCCAGAACAATCGAGGCGAATGCCAAAGTCGCCGCTGTCGTCTTTTTCAGTAACGTGAGCATGTGGTTGATCTCCCTAAAGTTTAGTCAGTGCTTGGTGCGCCCAAATCCCCGAGGTGCGGAACATTGGGCATGTCCTTGCGGACGTTTTCGCATCGGCCGACGGGGTGTCGGCCAATTCCTCTCCTCCTGCTTTGTCTTCTTAGTCAGCTGTATTTGTCCGACCCTCCGCCGTGGCAGAGGCCGACTGGTTTCCGCGCTTTTTAAAGGCGTTGTGGATGCTTGGCGCAGCGGCGAGCAGGATCATCAGGACCAACGCAATCGAGTAACCGTTGGAAATAAAGACCTGATAGCTGCCATTCGAAAGCGTCAGCGACCGGCGGAAGTTTTCTTCGATGATCGGGGCCAGCACATAGGCGATGATGACCGATGAAACCGAATAATCCAGCCGCTTCAGGATGTAGAAAACCACACCAACCCCAAGCGCCAGCCACAGATCAAAGAACGCAGCTTTCGAGGCGTAGATACCGATCAGGCACAGGACCAGCACAATCGCCACCAGAAACGAGTTCGGCACCAGCAGAACCCGCGAGAACACCGGCGTTACAAGGCTGCCAACCAGAAACATGGCAACCGTGGTCAGCATGAAGCCGTAGAAAATCCCGTAAACGAGGTCTCTTTCGGCGGTGAATACATTTGGCCCCGGTTGAATGCCATGCATGATGAATGCGCCCATGATGATCGCAACAGCCGCCGAACCCGGTATGCCAAGGGCCAGAAACGGCACCATCGCGCCACCGGCAGATGCGTTGTTTGACGACTCGGGTGCGGCGATGCCTTCGGCGCATCCTTTGCCAAACTTTTCTGGGTGCTTGGACATTTTGCTAACGGCTGCATAGGCAAACCAGCACGATGCCCCCCCCCCGATACCGGGCAAAATACCCGTGGCGGCGCCGATCAACGATCCGATCAATGTCGGTTTGGCGATCAGCTTTACATCTTCTTTTGTCAGGCGAGTTTCCAGCTTGGTATGGGCGCTGATATAGCGGGTGTTCAGCCCTTTGCTGATCATGATGAACAGTTCGGAAACCGCGAACATCCCCACCAGAAACGCAACAAGGTTGATGCCATCCATCAGTTCGGGTTGCCCGAAAGTAGCGCGATCAACACCGGTCAGCGTGTCCACGCCCACGGTTCCTGCCATCAGGCCCAGAATAATCGAGATCAGGCTTTTGATCTTATCTGTCCCGCTCAGCAATCCGACAGTTATCAGCCCGATGACGCCCAGCAGGAAATATTCGGGGCTGCCAAAGTTCAGCGCGAATTCTGCCAGCGGCACCGAGACGAAAATAAGTACCAGCCCACCGAAAATGCCGCCGATGCTGGATGACAGCAAAGAAAAGCTAAGCGCCTTACCGGGTGCGCCGTTCATCGCCATCGGATAGCCGTCCAGAACGGTCGCTGCGGCCTGCGGTGTGCCCGGAACGCCAAGCAGAATGGCCGAGATCGAGCCGCCATATTCACCGGCCTGATAGGTCGCAAGCAACATCAAAATGCCCGCAAGCGGCGGCAAGGTGAACGTGACAGGCAGCAAAAGCGCCACGGCGATAACGGTACCAAGACCGGGCAACGCACCGAACACCAAACCAACACCTGTACCCAGCAGGATACAAAGCATATTGGTAATCGTGAACAGATTGCCCAGATCGTTTATGAATGTTTCCATTTATCTTCCCCCCCTCAGAAAGAAATTCCAAGGATTTTCCCGAACAGGCCAAACAGAAAGCCTGTCGTGCAAGCGGCCGTAACCACACCCACCAGCAGGCTGTTACGAATGCCAAATTCAATCCTGTAGATCGTCATCAGAATGGTCAGCAGGGCAAACACATTCAGGTAAAAAAATCCGATGAACTGCCAGCTTGCGATGAATGCGATAACCAGCGCCAGCGTGACAAGAATATACCCAAGATTGGGTGTCACGACCCGCGCCATGTTTTCGGGGCCAGAGTCACGCAGGTTTTTGATCAGTGTGACAAGGCTTAGAAATATCAGCAGCCCTGTCAGGATATTGGGAAAATAGACCGGCCCGACACCCGAAGATGAAAAGAAGATCGCTTGTGACGCGCTATGGTTCAGGTTCAACGCATAGCTTATCCCGCCTATGATAAGCAGGATAGACATGATGCTGTTCAGACTTTTCAAGGTCATGCGCTGACCTGCCTGCCCGACGGAAATGCTGTAAAAATGTTCATGATTCCTCCCATTTGATAAAAGCCCGCTGTTCCGGTTATCCTCCGCGCAGCGGCATGGCGTGGTGTTTCGGGGCCAGACGGTTGGCGGCGCTTTCGGCGTAGCCAAGGTCTGACAATTCGGCGCGCACCCCTAAAAGCGCGTCGCGGTATTTTTCCATCTGGTCGGGCGAACCGTCATCCGGTTCGGCAAGGGCCAGCAGATGCAGAAACTTGCCGTTCGGGTCTTCGACCACGGTGGCACAGCGGCGGATTCCGACGTGGTTCCCTGCAATGTCGGCGGCAAATACTTCGGAGCGCATACTGACCAGCGTCGATTTCACTTTGGCCTCGGGCAGCCAGCGTGTGGGTTGCCCGTCGCCCCGCAGGGTTTCGAAAAAGCCGTCGATAAAGAACTGTGCCTGAATATCGGCCCAATCCAACCGGCTCAGATACAATTGCGACAGCACGTCCAATTCATAAAGCGAACGGCGGAATCCAACACCTGCGCGAATAACCACTTCCGGCGAAGGGTGGTCGGTTTTAGAGTGCCAAAGCAGTTCATGCCCTGCGATCACAATAACCTCGGCCGACACACCCAGTCGGCTGGAAAGATCGCGCATCGTGCTATCAAGCTTGGCCAGATAGTTTTGCGACATCGGCACGTTCCGCTCCAGGCGGAAGTTGCGCACGCAGTATTTCTCGCTTGTGCGGAACAGATAGCCCCAATCGGACAGCGATTTGACGATCCGGTTCAGCGTCGACGGCGACAAACCGCAATGCCGAGCAATATCGATTTGCTTCACCGGCGCAGGCCCAGCGGCCATGATATATTCCAGAACTTGCAAAGTGCGCTCAGTTGGGTCCATGACTATTCCACATATGGCATTCAATATTCCATTATTGGTATTTCTATTTAGTGTAGGAGTCGAGGGATTCTGTCAAGTGTTGTTTTGAAACCGCTCGGGGCGGCGGTCGCACACTCTTGCGGATATTTATTGCCTCGGTGCCTGCGCAATTCCTGACATGCAGGTGAAACAGGGAAGCAGGCGCTGTCGGACGAAACCGGCTTAAAACGAGCAGAGTGGTTTCGTAGCCTCGCCAGATGATAGGCCAAGTCCCTTTCGCTATATCAAGACCAGTCAGGAAATCAGCCGCCCAGCGGTAACGCTGTACCTTCGCCTTGCGCATTCGCTTTGCAATGCCGTAGATCGTGCCGCCTTTGAGTTGCGTCCTGTCTTTGCCGCAGAGATGGCCGACCTGAAGCGATCAACAAAGCTGTTCATGCCGTCTCGGCCGATTGCCCTGCAATCGCCTGCCGGGGAACAGACGAAACTCGCGCGCCGGTTCTCGATCCGGGGGCAAAGAAGACCAAAACAGGATACGTCTGGGCCTTGGCCCGCGATGTTCGGCCCTGGAGCGACACAGCACCTCCGGACGTGGCCTTCACTTACGCCCCCGGTCGGAACGGGCAGCATACCGAACAGATATTGCAGGGCTTCGGTGGCATCCTGCAGGTGGATGGCTATGCAGGATACAACAGCTTGATCGCATCTGACCGATCTGGCCCCGACATTTAGTTTGCCTACTGCTGGGCCCACGCCCGTCGCAAGCTCGTCTAGATCACACGCACTGGCCACGCGCCGATTGCCGAGGGAGGTGTGGCACTCATTCGCGGCCTCTACGCCATCGAGGCCGGAATACGCGGCAAAGCCCCCCTCGCACGCCTGGCTGCGCGCCAAGAACGTTCCGCACCGATCCTTGCCCGCCTTGATAACCGGCTACGCCATCACCGCGCCCGCGCTTCCACCACATCGCCCCTCGGCGAAACACTGGCCTCTATCGCCAAATACCGCGCGGGCTTGGGCCGTTTCCTGACAGATAGCCGCATCGAGATCGACAACAACACCCCTCTCATCGATACTTTGTATCGATTGCCGGACGATGGTGAGAACGCACGATCCGCCCTATCGCTCTAAGCCGAAAGATGCAGGACACGACGCAGGATCAAAAAACTGGGCCATCATCGCCTCGTTAATCGAGACCTGTAAACTCAACGCAGTCGCCCCCAAGCATGGCTGGCCAGAACTCTCACCTGCATCGTCAACGGCCACAAACAAAGCCAGATCGACGATCTGCCACCCTGGAACGACGCTGCAACCCTATGATCGGAACATCGCTAACGAAGTTGGATCATTTTTGATCCAAGTTCTTTTCCTGAACGTACAAAACACAATAAACCGACCGGAGTTAGAATATTGTTTGATGCTCGCCCTATCCACCCGCAACGTGTTGCCATCATCGGTGGCGGTATTTCTGGTCTCGCCACCGCATACCTTTTGGCACCACATCATGCGGTGACCTTGTTCGAGGCTGCGCCCAAACTGGGTGGGCATGCGCGTACGGTTTTGGCCGGTCTGAACGGCGATCAACCGGTCGATACCGGGTTCATCGTTTTCAACTATGCCAATTACCCGCATTTGACGCGCATGTTTCACGACCTTGATGTGCCAGTGGCCAAAAGCGATATGAGCTTTGGTGCCTCAATCAACGATGGAGAGATTGAATACGGGCTGCGCAACCTGCACGCACTCACGGCGCAGCGGCGCAATTTGCTGAAGCCGGGGTTTATGCGAATGGTGCGCGACATTCTGCATTTCAATGACAAGGCCGAGGGCCTCGCCAGAGACGACAGCACCACCATCGGAGAGCTGATGAATGATCTGAAACTGGGAGATTGGTTCCAACGCTTTTATCTGATGCCGCTATGCGGGGCGATCTGGTCGACCCCTCCTTCCGAAATTCGCGCCTTTCCTGCCCGATCCTTGCTGCAGTTCTTTCGCAACCACGCTTTATTAAGTGCCTCGGGCAATCATCAATGGTGGACGCTGGATGGTGGCAGCGTCGAATATGTCCGAAGGTTAGAGCATTCCCTGCGCGGACGCGGGGTTGAGATCCATACTGCAACCCCGGTGAAGAACGTCATGCGCGAGGGGTGCCAAAGCACCGTCATTAGCGCGGCGGGGCCGCACACGCCATTTGATCATGTGATTTTTGCCTGCCATTCGGATCAAGCGCTGCGCCTGCTGGCGCAGCCAACGCCGCAGGAAACCACGGCCTTGTCGGCGATCCGGTTTCAGGACAACCAGATGATCCTGCATCGCGATACCACTCAGATGCCGCGGCGTCGCGCGGTCTGGTCAAGTTGGGTTTACAAGGCCGACACCACGCGCCCCGAGCCCGCCATTGGCGTGACCTATTGGATGAACCGCCTGCAGAATATTCCCGAAACCGACCCGCTCTTTGTTTCGCTCAACCCGTCAAGCGAGGTTCCGGAGCACTTGATCTATGACCAGACGGTATTTCGCCATCCCGTGTTCGATAGGGCTGCATTGGCGGCACAACAGCAGCTGACCAAGATGCAGGGCCAGAACAACACCTGGTTTGCTGGTGCCTATACCCGGCACGGGTTCCACGAGGATGGATTTGCAAGCGCTGCCCGCATAGCGCGATTGATGGATCGGCAGATTGCATGACGCACAAACCCGAACATATCTCAGGCATTACAACGCACAAGCGCAAGGGAGAGATCCGGCACAGCTTTCGCTATGGTGTCGATTATGTGCTGATAGATCCTGAGGCACCCGTAACGCGCCCCGCCTTGTTCTCGCGCAATCGTTTTAATCTGGTATCGGTCCATGATTGCGATCATGGCGGTCCGATGAAGGATGGGCGGGGTGCGGATTGGGCGCACGAGGTGCTGGCAAAGCATGGGCTCTCGGATCGGGCGTTGCAGTTAAGGCTGCTGACCCAGCCGCGTTTCCTTGGCTATGTGTTCAATCCTGTCAGCTTTTGGCTTGTGCAGGAGGGTGACGCCCTGATCGCGGTGATCGCCGAGGTTTCAACCCCCTTTGGCGACCGTCATTCCTATCTGTGCCACAACCCGGATTTTGCGCCAATCACCAAGGGCACTCGGATCACCACCCCCAAATCTTTGCATGTCTCGCCGTTTCAGGAAGTCAAAGGCAGCTATGAATTCAGCTTTGATATCCGCCGCGATCACATTTCCATCGCGATTTTGCACCGCAATGGCGATGAAGGCGTTGTAGCAACCCTGTCGGGACGCCGCATGCCGCTGACCAATGCAGGGATTTTGCGTGCCAGCTTTGCCCGCCCTTTGGGCGCGCTGCGTACGATCATCCTGATTTATTGGCAGGCGCTTCGCCTCAAGCTTAAAGGCGCGAAATACCGTACCCGTCCCACTCCGCCCAAATCCGAGGTGACCTGATGCTGTTCTTAACCAAACGCGTAAAACGTGATTTTCTTGATACCTGCGGCCAAATCCGAACCGGCAGCCTGCGCCTGCGTGCACCCGAGGGTGAAGTGTATGATTTCGGCCAAGGCAGTCCGGCCGCCGAGATGCAGATTTATGACTGGTCGGTGGTTACAGCAATTACCGCCCGCGGGGATATCGGGTTAGGCGAAACCTATGTCGCAGGCCTGTGGGAGACCCCATCTATCGCGGATCTGACTGAGGTTGCTTTGAAAAACCTGGAGCAGTTTCAAGGCTATGTCTATGCGGGGTTTTGGAACAATCTGAAATTCCGGGTGGTAAACCGGCTGATGCGGGCAAACTCTCATCGGGGTGCCGCGCGCAATATCCGCGCGCATTACGATGTGGGCAACGAATTCTATCAGCTGTGGCTGGACGAGAGCATGACCTATTCCTCAGCCATGTTCGCCCCGGGTGATACCGATCTGCGCCGCGCGCAAAACCGCAAGTATGATCGGATATTGCAGCGGCTTGGCACCGGCGAAAGGGTGCTTGAAATCGGCTGCGGCTGGGGTGGATTTGCCGAACGTGCGGCAGATTCAGGGCGCGATGTCACCGGCCTGACCATCTCGCCCAGTCAGAAGGGATATGCCGATGCACGGCTGGACGGGCGCGCCGAAATCCGTCTGCAGGACTATCGTAAAAGCAGCGGAAAATTCGACAACATCGTCTCTATCGAGATGATCGAAGCCGTCGGGCAGGATTATTGGCCCACGTATTTTTCCACCCTGAAATCGAGGCTGTCCGAGCATGGGAACGCGATGATCCAGGCTATTACCGTATCGGATGCCCATTTTGAAAACTATCGCAGCAGCTCGGACTATATCCGTCACTACACCTTTCCTGGCGGCATGTTGCTGTCGAACGCCGTGATCGCTGATCAGGCCCGACGTGCGGGGCTGGCCATCAAGGACAGCCATGCCTTCGGTGCCGACTATGCCCGCACTTGCGCCATCTGGAATGATCGGCTGGACCGTGCGGCCGACCGGATCCTGCGCTTGGGCTATGATGAAAGCTTCCTGCGCAACTGGCGGTATTACCTCGGAGTCTGCGCTGCAACTTTTGCTGTCGGTCACACCGATGTCGTCCAAGTGGAACTGACCCATGCCTAAAGCGGAAACCATCTGGATCATTGGTGCCAGCGACGGGATTGGTGCCGCTTTGGCCCGCGAATGGGCCGGGCGCGGGGCGCGCTTGGTCCTGTCGGCAAGGTCGGTCGAACGATTGGAAGAATTGACCGCCAGCCTTGGCCCTGACCATGTAGCAGTGCCGTTGGACGTGAGCGACCGTAAGACCCTTATAGACGCAGCCCAAAAGATCTCCGAAATCGGGCCACTGGATCGCGTGGTGCATTTGGCAGCGATCTATGATCCGGGCAAGATCGCGGAATTAAGCCCTGAAACCGCAGCTAAAATCGTGTCGGTCAATCTCACTGGCAGCTTTCATATCGCGCAGATCGCACCCCCCTTGCTCCGCGACGGCGGTCAGCTGGCGCTTTGTGGGTCCATTGCGGGATATATCGGATTGCCACAGGGCCAAATCTATTCAGCGACCAAGGCCGGTGTGATCAGTCTGGCAGAGTCACTGCGGGCTGAATTGGCCGGCATCATTGACGTGCGGCTAATCTGTCCCGGCTTTGTCGATACCCGCCTGACCCAGCGCAATGATTTCTCAATGCCCGCAATGGTCACGCCGGAGACGGCTGCCCGTGCCATTATCGATGGGTTGAATACGCGGCATTTTGAAGTGCATTTTCCGCGCCGTCTGACCTACGCGCTAAAGCTGCTCAGCGCCTTGCCCTATTGGGCGGCTTTGCCTCTGACGCATCGGTTGACACGATGAGTGGATATTCAAAAGGGCTGAACAGGCGCAAAAGATTTCTGCCAATTGTGGTGTTGATTGCCACCTTAGGATTTACGGCATCGCCGCTGCTGACAAGCGGCTTCAATGGGTTCACGCCAGATCAATTTCCGATTCCACAAGTAAACCCTCCTGTACAACCGGCGGGTTACGCGTTTTCCATTTGGGCCGTGATCTATCTTTGGTTGCTCATTGGCGCAAGCTTTGGAGTGTGGCGCGCGGCAGACGATCCAAATTGGCACGCAATGCGGCTTCCGTTAGCGGTCAGCCTGATTGTCGGTTGTTTCTGGATCATAGTGGCGAATAAGGCACCAATTCTTGCCACCGTGATGATCGTGGTGATGACGGCTGCAGCAATTATTTCGATGTTGCGCGCCGGGCATACTCAACCGTGGCTACAAGTACGGCCAATCGCGCTTTATGCGGGCTGGCTGACGGCTGCAACCGGCGTGGCAATCGGCGTCATTATTGGCGGCTATGCGATCCTGCCTGCACAGGCTGCGGCCATGATTTGCCTTGTCGGTGTCGTGGCCGTCGCGCTGGCTGTGCAATCGGCCCGGCCACTGGAATGGGCATATCCTGCGGCAATCATCTGGGCTCTGATCGGCGTGATCGCCACCAACATACCTTCCTCAAACCTGCCGGTGATCATTCTGGCGACCTTTGGCATCGCGGCGTTGACGCTTCGTGCCAGCAAATCCCTTAAGACCGGAGCGACACCATGAAAATTCTGATCCTCTATTTTTCAACCGCGGTGATCTTTTTTTCGGCCGATGCCGTCGGGCTGCGATTGCTGATCAAACCTGTGTTTGAGCGCCACATTGCCCATCTTTTCGCAGATCCGTTCCGTGTCGTTCCCGCTGCACTGTTCTATTTGGGTTACGTTTCGGGGGTTTTGTGGTTCGTGTCCGTTCCTGCGCTGCGCGCCGGAGACCCTGTTGCGGCCCTCGTGGGTGGCGTGCTCTTGGGGCTAATGGCCTATGGCACCTACGAATTCACCAACTATGCCACGTTGCGCGATTGGTCGATCCAGCAAGTCGTCATCGACACGACGTGGGGCGGGCTTCTGACCGGATTTTCGGCCTGGGCGGGCGTCATGATTGCCAAAGCCGTGGGGTAGGAATATCTCTGCGTATCGGGCCATAGATCAACGCGGCAATCAGACTTGTACACGGATCCGCTGACTGCCGAGTCCTCTGCACTTCGCGAACGGGTGAACGCTGCCTCTCGGGTGACACTGGCAAGGCAATGCTATCGAAAAAGACCCCCGGCGGCATCCTGGTGCTGACTGGGGCGCATTCGGTGACCGGCCTGCGCCCGATGCCCGCGCACTACATCATTCTCGAAGAGGTCGACGCTTATCCGGCCTCAGAACACGAGGAAGGCGATCCGCTCACCCTGACCGAGACACTGACGACCACCTTTGCGCATCGGCGCAAGGTGGTCATGGCCTCGCCCCCCGACGCTTCGGGGCCAGAGCCGCAATTTTATGCCCTGCCCGCAGAGCGCTGCTATGCAATGGTTGCCGTTTGAACGGCTGCACTGGGATAACAGAGTTGCCAAATTCATGCCTACCAAACGGCACCACAAGCGCCTATATCTGATTTCGGGGACAATGTGGCGTTGATGTAAACCGTTTCTCGCCACGCCGGATTATGATCGTGACCTGTGCACGCAACTGCCAGACCCACCTTTCTAGCAAGCGATGCTTGCCGCACCGGTAATCCCCCCCGAAAGTAAGGGCTGCAAAAGTAGAATTTTCTCGGCAAGATAAACGAGGAGATTTTGAATAAAGATGACCAGATATAGCGAACCCCAGATTCTTGCGATCTTTCGCCAAGCCAAAGGCGGCGTGCCCCCTCTCGGTGAATGCCATGCATTCGCCTGCAAACCATGATAGGGAACGCGCCGTTCTACAAATGGCGAGCCAAATATGGGGGCATGGATTCGTCTATGATTGCCCAGACAAAAGCGCTTGAGGATGAGAACCGGCGGCTGAAGAAGATGTTTGCCGCGGTCAGCATGCAGAACGAGTTGCGGAAGGAAGCCCTCGGAAAAAAATAGTGGGGCCATCCGTTGCCCATAAGGCAAATGCGTTCATTTGCCGTGGGTCAGCGACGAGAGATGGCCGCATCAGCGATGGAGAGGCACGGGGTCAGTGTCGCGCTGGCCTGCCGGGCTTTTGGTGTCAGCGAGACCTGCTATCGCTACAGCCCGCTTCTGAGTGAATAGAACGAACAAATCGCTGATCTGCTGACCGTGCTGACGGATGCCCGCAAGACTTGGGGGGGTGCTATGTTTCCTGCATTTGCGCAACATGTAGGGGCACCAATGGAACTGTTACCCGGCAATGCATGTTTACATGCATGAGAGTGCACAAAAAGGGTTTACCGCATCTTGAGGTTTCCAGCGAAGCAAACCGGCAACCAACCGAGTTTCGACGATTTGCGGACATAAAAGCCCTACTGATAACTTATGGTGCATCCGAAAGCTCCACCCATCGAGTGGAAAGTTCTTGAAATAGTGCGGGTGGTGTCTCGAGGAATTCCTCAGTGCCTTTGAATTTTGGCAGACCAGAGGAGATCCGCAGTCTGCTTGACTTTGAAAACAGATGCCTCTGCGCTGTCGGATATGAAGAGTGCGTAGGGTGAGGTGCAACCCCCTGCGCCGCTAAATCAGGACCGGACGGGGAAGCAATATTTGCGCGCGGCCAACATGGAAAAGAAAAGTTGGCACTATTGGACCGAAAACCAACGGGCATTTTTGCCGCATTTACCGACGGATGAAAATGAACTGGGGGATATAGTGGGGGATAAATCCGCCAATCCTCCATCTAACCCAATGAAGTTAAACATTTATAAGGTAATGTGGCGGAGCGAGAGAACGCATAAGCCATGGGAATTGTACGGAAATCACGGGAAATTAATGCATTAAAAACAAACAAATACATGGTATTAGCCGAACACATTGGGCACTACTGGGAATTATTGAGAGTTGACTTCCACCCCATTAAACGGGGTTTATATGGGGTAGCGGCAAGGCGTCCGCCATAAACCCCAGAAAGGAAAGCAAATGCAGATCAGCCCCAACACCCCGTCCGCAACTCCCGTCAACTTTGCAGCATATGGCCCCGGCTTTGGATGTGTGTTGGCGTCCATGCAAACCTTGTCCGATGCAGGCCACGCCGCTTGCCCCCAAGCGTGGAGCGACCTGACAAACCTTTTGCACATTTTGATAGAGGACGAAGGCATGACCACGGAAATGGCCGCTTGGGAGGCCACCGTGCCGGAAAGTCTTGTGGCAGACTATCGCCAACTTGTCGGCATTTGAGGGGCGAACATGACCAAGCGACACAAACCCCTAACGGACAAAGAAGTCCAAGCCGCAAAACCCGGCACGAACATGCGCGATGGCGGGGGGTTATTCCTCCGCGTCACCACAAAAGGCGGAAAATCTTGGGTGTTTCGCTTCACCAGCCCATCAGGCGATATGGCCGGGAAAGGCCGCGAAATGGGCTTGGGCAGTTACCCCGCCGTTAGCCTATCCCAAGCACGGGACGCCGCGACCGAAGCCCGCGCAATAGTTATCAAGGGGGCAGACCCCATTGCAGAGAGGGACGCAAAACGGATTGATGCCGTCGAAGGGGCAGCAACTAAGTCGGCCGCCCCCACGCTGGGCGAGTATGCAGACCACGTTTTCCTGCCGGACATGATTAAAGGGTTTTCCAACGCGGCCCACCGTCAACAGTGGGTCGCAACCTTCCGGCTCCACTTTGCGCCCTTACGCGGCAAGAAACTGGCGGACTTGACCAAAAAAAACGTGCTGGACGTGCTAAAACCGCTGTGGGCTGAGAAGTACGTTACGGCAGCCCGGTCCCGCGAAAGGCTGGAACGGCTGTTTGACCATGCGCAGCAGAACTTTGCCTTTAGTGGCGAAAACCCCGCGCTGATGCGGCATTTCAATACAATTCTGACCCGCCCCAAAACGATGAAGAAAGGGCATCATGCGTCTGTCCCTCACACCGAGATAGCGGGCTTTATCGCCGCGATCCGGGCTAAACAGTCCGAAAGCATGGCTGCGCTGATGGTGGAATGGATTGCACTGTCAGCCTGCCGCACAGGTGAAGCCCGCTTTGCTGTGTGGTCAGAAATCAATCTTGAGAAGAATGTTTGGTGCATCCCCGCAGCCCGCATGAAGATGCGCCGCGATCATGTTGTCCCGATCACCCCCCGCATGGCTGAAATCCTTACGGAAGCCAAACGCAGGCGCGTCGAAGGAACGCAACCGGACGATATTGTGTTTTTGGGGCCGAAGGGAAAGCAGCTTTCAGAAATGGCGGCCCTTATGCTTTTACGCGGAATGGATGCCTATAAGGACTTTACTGTCCACGGCTTGCGGGCCACCTTCAAAAGCTGGGCAGCTACAGAAACGGAGTTTCCCCGCGAACTGATCGAGGAACAGTTGGCGCACCAGTTGGGGGCCGTCGAGCGCGCTTACATGCGCGCGTCGGCCCACGAACGCCGCAGGCCTATGATGGAGGCTTGGGCAACCGTCTGTTCCGGGGAGAACCCGGCAGGAGCGACCGTGGTGTCATTCAAATCTACGGGGGCCTAGACGTGCCGAGTAAACCATTTGACCGGAATGAACTTCACGTGGCACTTGACGCCATTCTTGATGCGGCGGACGCGAACGGCGGACGACTGGACGCGGACGCTTTCTGGACCTTTGTTGCAGGGTTGGCCCAAGGACGCGGGATTACCGACGGCTTGCATTATGCTGGATTGGAAGCCGTCCAAGACGTTCCGTCCAAAACCCAAAACCCACAAAAGGCTAAATCAAAGCGTGAAAGAAGGGCTTATCACATAGGGGTGTTGGCGCAGCTTCTCATGGATGTTGGCCGAATGCCGGGGCAAGGCTCGCTTTTGCCCGGCAGTTTCCAACACGGAGTCGTGGCTCACGACCTTCTGGGAATGCAGGAAGGACCGGATGGGGTGGGGCGCGGCGACCCGCAAATTCTCACGAGTGGCAGGAAGGGTATTGCAAAAATACGTCAGGCAGCGAGGTTTCGACTAGTTGGCGTTGTGTTCTGGCGCGTGGGGCGAACGGGCCAAACGCAAGAGGCGGTGTGGAACGACCTCATGGGTGAAGGCGACGCAGAAAAGTCCCGACTCGACAGGTGGTTAAAGGAGTTTGGTGGCGCAAAAGGCGATCTGGTCACAACCGCGCATGCGGCGGGGGCGGCTAACGACACGTCCAGCCTTTTCGCTAAATCGAATCTTGAACTTGCTTCGACTATCCAGCTTGTGAACCAAGGGTCAGGCAGGCGGAAACAAAAAGTACCGTAGTTTTCACCGCCGACTTCGCTGACCGGCAATGCCAATTATCGCGAGAACAACCGCGAATAGACAGGAGGCCGCAGTGAACCAAGCCCGCGAAAGAAAGTCACCCCACCCGCACCCTTACGCGATCCGCCCAAGTGATTTGGCGGATCGTCTTGGGGTGACGCGCCGCTACCTCTACATCTTGCTAAAACACCCAGACGCTTCCCGCCGTCTGCCCGCGCCTTTCAAGATTGGTCGCGCGACATTCTGGCGTGCGGAAGACGTGCAGGATTGGCTATCCCGACAAGCCCAACGCGTCGCCTGATTCCCATACCGAGAATGGAAAAGGCTGCCCGGCGCGACCACGCCAAACAGCCCAAACAACAATAGGTTTAATATGCAATATGCTATCCAAAATGCCCCAGCAGGGCAACCAGTCAGCGTTGGCAACCCGTCAAAAATCACAGTTAATGCCTCGCTAGATCAAACTACTAGCCCCTTTCCATTCGACACAAAGATTTGGCCGGGTATGGCCGAATATGTTTACGCGTTGTTTGGTGAATGGGCTGTGAAGGGGCAAGTCTGGACCGCCGGGATGCCGACGGTCGAGGGCGCGAACCGCGAGTGGTTCGGGGCCGGTGGGTTGGACCATCTTTCGACGCGCTTCCCGGACATGAAGGCGGACATGTACATGGCGATTGGGGTTATGGACCCGGCGGCGAAAGCCCGCGGCAACCGCAATGTGGTGGCGCAGCCGCTTTTGATTGTGGACGACATTGGGACGAAGATCGATCCGAAGAAGTGGGACGCGCTGTTCGCGGTAGGGATGCCGCAGCCGACGGCCAAGATTGAGACTTCGCCGGGGAACCAGACTTGGATTTGGTCACTGGCGGGGGACGCGAAAGACCCGCAGCGTTGGGTGGACTTGGCTTGCGTCCGGGCTTGGTTGGTGGACATGGGCCTGACCGACGACGTAATGGACGTGGCCCGGTATGTTAGGCTTCCGGGTGGTTGGAATTCGAAGAAGAAATACTGTGCCGGGAACGGCGGTCAGCCGGTGGGGGTTTCGCTGGTTGATTGGAACGAGTGCAGGTCCGAGTTGGGCGGGACGCGCGTGAATTTGGACGACATTGGTTGGGCGTTGATGGGTACGTCTAAGTGGGTGGCGCGGGAGTTTCCGGCCACGGCTGGGGGGCGGTCGCAGGCCAACTCTGCGGCGCTTGGCGGGATGCTCGGGGCCGGGGCTTTGGTCCGGTCGGCGGACTTGTCGAAGCCTGATGCCTTAATGAAGCTGGCCGAAGCAATCGGAATGGGTTTGGTTCAGATCAGGCCCGGTGTGGTTGAAGCGCCGTGTCCGAACATCGCCGCGCATGGCGACAGGGCCGAGACAGGGTTTGCCTTCTTAGGGGAAGGACTAATGCACTGTAACCATGCGTCTTGCCAAGAGTTATCGACGCGGGATTTCAGGGGGATGATGGAAGCCGAGTTTGATCGGCAAGCTGCGGCGGCTGTTGGGGGCGAAATTGAGGGGTGCCGGACGGGCATCGGGTTTTTGGCTCGGGCGAGTTTCCCGGTTGAGGACGCGGCGGTAATAGAGGTCGTGACGGCGCCCATGACGGCAAAAGCAGTCGCGCGTATCGAAAAGGAAGACGCGGAAAGGGGCAAGCGCAAGCGTGCGGCTCACTTGATTGCCGCGCAATTCATGGAAGAAAAGGGCATGGTTCCCTTCCTAGACCCGAAGGGTGGAGTTTGGGTTTGGGTGGAAGGACGTCTTCGCAACATTAAGACCACGGCGGGCTTTCGGCCTTTGTTGGGTTGGCTGTCTCAACACGGCTTGGACATAACGGGGGCCGCCCGAAACAACCTGATCGAAACACTTGAAGGCAGGGCGGCCACGCAGCCTATGCGAGATGTGTTTTTCCGGGTGGCAAACGGTGGTAGCGGGAGCGCGCCTGAAATCTATGTGAATTTGATGGACGACGCCGGACGCGCAGTAGTCATTGACGGAAAGGGGTGGCGTATCGTCCCGGTAGCTGAACTACCTTTGCCTTTGGCACACCGGGACGGAGGGTTGCCTCTGCCGCCGCCTGTAAGCGCGAAAGACGGCTTGTCCTTCATGGATAGGCTTGAACGGCATATCCCTTTGACGGCAATCGTGGCCAAAAATAATCCGAAGGATTTGGGGGTTCAACAGCGCGCCATCTTGTTCACGTTCATCGTGGCGCAGTTTGCCCGCAACGGTGCCGTTGCCCATTTGTTGCTTGCGGGAGAGCAAGGCGGCGGGAAAACTACAATGGCGCGGCGATTGAACGGGTTGACCGACCCCGATGTGGGCGCGGTCCAATCGCGCCTGCCGACGGAACCGACCGCGATTTTTGCAATGGTCAGTCAGTTGTCCAACTTCGTGTTGGACAACACGTCTGGCGTCCGCGCAGAGCAGGCTGACACGCTTTGCGTTCTGGCGACAGGTAGCGCACACGCAACGCGCAAACTTTACACAGACGGGGAGCGGTCCCTATCCAGCGCCCTTTGCTCGGTTATCTTCACAAGCGTTCTGGACGACGGGATTACCCGGCGGGCCGACTTACAAGACCGCATTTTGACTTTGACGACTTCACCACTGGAAAAGAACCGCCGCAAAAGCGAAGGCGAGTTGAACGCCGCTTGGGCCGCTGACCTGCCGCACCTTCTGGCTGACCTGTTTGACTTATTGTCGGTTGGCCTGCGGAGCGTTGACAGTGTGCGCGGGGCGCAAAATCTTGGACTGCTGCCGCCGCCGCCGCGCTTTGCTGACGTCGCACAGCTTGCTGAGGCCGCCGCTTGGCTGGGATTGGGTTGGCCGATGGGTTTGCTCACGACGGCGCTAAACGCCGCGCGGGCCGACGCCGCCGAGGGGCAACTGTCCGACAATCCTGCTGCTTTTCGTTTGCGCGCCCTGTTGCTTGCGCAGCCGGGTGGTTTCTGGCGTGGCAGCTACGACGAGTTGGAGCGGGCAATTGCTTTTGTAGAAGGGGGGCCTGCGTGGGGTCCGCACAGGGGGCGTGTCCGAGATGCTATCGCACGGGTTAAAGGCCCGTTGCGTGACCTCTGGGGGATCACACACCAAGAGGTCGGACGTACAAAACATGCCAGAATACAGGAGTTTCGCATTGCTGCGGACGCCGAAAAGAAAAGCGAGAAAGGGTGACAGAGGCGCGGAGAAAGGGTGACAGCGCCGCTTGGGGGGCGTGCTGGAAACGCCGAAGGCGTGACGGTGAGCAAATTCCCGAAAGGCTGTCACCCTATTGTAACCGCCTTTGTCACCCCCAGATGTCACCCGTAAGTGTTTGTTTTTTAGTTATTTAATCTAAGGGTGACGAGGGTGACGGGGCTTCTCTTAAATATAGAGAAAATAAAGGAAAAGAGGGGGTGTAACGGCGATTTAGAGGCAATTGCGAGAAATGCCATGGAGTTCGGGAATTCTTCGTCACCCTGTCACCCGTCGGACTTTACTCGGCTAAACTTCTACTAGGCTGGACGCGAACGCCGGACGCGGACCTCGGACGTCACGTCCGCGTCCGGTAGAACCAAATTTATTTGTTTGTTCCTTTACGGGCGCGCGTCGCGTCCAAGACCGAAAACTCTGCGAAGGGGGAAACCCCAATTTAAGGACAGGTCGCAGGGCTGTCCGTGTGCGAACTAAAGCGCCTCGCCAGCGCACCGGACGTTAAACCATGCGCGTCGTCCAACGCATTTACCCCGGCAAGAGGTTTCCTCTGCCATCCATGCCACACCTATTCAAACAGGTGACCCAATACCACAAGCACTTATTCAC
>NZ_LGHT01000035.1 GCF_001202035.1 Pseudorhodobacter wandonensis
GTTGAGTCACTCTGCCGCAGCCGGTGGGCGCGTCTCCAGAGCCCTGACTTTACGCCAGTCGAGACCGGCAAACAGTGCCTCGAACTGGGCATGGTTCAGTGCCATTATCCCGTCTTTGATCGCGGGCCAGATGAAGGTCATATCCTCCAGCCGTTTGTAGGCCATCACCAGACCCGTGCCATCCCAATACAAAAGCTTCAGCCTGTCCGCCCGGCGCGCCCGGAAGACAAACACCGTCCCAGTGAACGGATCCTTGCGCAGAACCGAAGACACCAACGCCGCCAACCCATCATGACCCTTCCTGAAGTCGATCGGCTGTGTCGAGACCAGAACCCGCACCCGGTTGGAGGGGAACATCATGGCGAAGGCCCGAGCGCGCGCACAATCTCGGCAATTCTGGTAGCTGTCGCGGCACCGTCCAGCCGGATTGTCACTTGGCCAAGAGCGATTTCGATTGATCCCAAAGGCTGCGCTTCTGGCTTGCCTGGTTGACCCGAACGCACCGGCAAAGAAGGCGCATTTCCCTCCGACAGCACGAGAGACGCAAAGCAGAAGCCGTCGTCCTCCATCGCCGGCAAAACCAACTTGCCGTCCCGAGCCCGACCACGCCATTCCGACAAATGGTTCGCCCGCAGCCCATAACGTGCCGCAACCGCGTTCACCGTTACGCCAGGCTTCAGGCTTTCTGCAACGATCTGCGCCTTGACCTCGTCAGGCCAGCGCTTCTGGCCATTGCCCCGTAAATCCACCCCATAGTCCCTGAGAAACTCCACCGTAGTCGCCATCGCGAAACTCCCGCCCCATGTCCAACAGGTGCGGAGTCGCAGGTTAATCGATCATGCAGAAGGTGGGGGCCCGAGAACGCTTACTGAGAATTTGGCTGCAATCATATTCTCTGTGGTCGCGGTTAGGATCTGACCGAAAAGAGCGAGAGGCAGGGCGGGAGGGTTGACCCCTCCCGGGTGAGAGAGTGCGCGCGGGGCTTGGGGCCAACCCTCAACCCCGGAGATTGCCGATGAACGCTCACCCCTATTCCGTCCCGCTTGTGCCTGAGGCCGAGGCCCCTACCCTGCCAGAAACCTCGCGCTTCGCCCAAGACCTGATCCAGGCTGCGAGAACCCTCGTGCCGCAGTTCGAAGCGGGCAAACCCATCGACGCCGTCGCCCTTCGTGCCGCGATGGAGGATGCCTTTGGCGCCAGCGACACGAGCGGTGCGTGGGTCTGGAAGGACGCCTATGAGGCTGCCGAGGTCGCCCAGATCCTGATGCTCTCGCGCTACGGTGCGCTGATGCAGCGGCAGGCAACCTCGCCGCAAGCCTTCCTCACCATGATCGAACGTCTTGCCGGTCTGGTCCCCTCCCACACGCGGCGCTCTGAGGACAGCGTGCGTTTGCAACAATTCTCAACGCCTTTGCCTCTCGCGGCCATTGTTGCGCAGGCGGCGGGGGTTCGGGGCGACGACCTGGTGCTCGAGCCCTCGGCCGGTACCGGGATGCTCGCGATATTCGCACGGGTCGCCGGCACCCGCCTGGCGCTGAATGAACTCGCAGAGACACGCCGCGCCTTGCTGGGACAGCTGTTCCCCGACGCCGCAGTCTCGGATCACGATGCCGCCTCGATCGACGACCGGCTGGATCGGTCGATCACGCCCTCGGTCATCGTGATGAACCCGCCTTTCTCCGCGGCCAACCATGTCAAAGGCCGGTTCCGGCAAGCCACCAGCCAGCATGTCCTGTCCGCCCTGGCACGCCTCGCGCCGGGTGGGCGGCTTGTTGTCATCACGGGCGAGAGCTTCCGCCCCTCCACGAAATCCTTCCAGTCGACGTTTCAGCGGATCAACCAGAGCGCCAAGGTGGTGTTTTCTGCCGCGATCGACGGCAAGGTCTTCACGCGGCATGGCACCACGATCGACACGCGGCTTACCGTGATCGACAAGCGCGCGGCTGGCGCTGAAGCGACCGCGCCGGTCGACATAGAGGCCGCCTATCATCCGATCTGCGCGACCACGGGCGCTCTCCTTGCGTCAGTTCTGACCCATTGCCCGGAGCGCCGCAGCCCCCCACCCTGTCCCACCACATCGGCGCTGTCGGTCCCGTCTCAGCCGAGCCGCACCAACCTGCACGCCCTGCGCAACGCCGCCCGCCAGGAAACCCGCGCCCTCGCCGAGGAACGCGCCAGACATCCCTTCGATGACATTGGGACGGCCCTGCTCGACTATCTGCCAAAGGCCTGGAGCGAACCCGACGGTGCGCTCCAGGACACAGTCTACGAGGCCTATGACCTTCAGGCGATCCAGATCCACGGCGCGGCGGTGCATCCGACAGCGCTGGTACAATCCGCCGCCATGGCCTCGGTCCCGCCACCCGTGCCAAGCTACCGCCCGCTCCTGCCGAAGACCCTCGTCGCGGACGGCCTCCTTTCCGCGCCGCAGCTCGAAAGTGTCATCTACGCGGGCAATGCCCACGAGACGCATCTTAAGGGCTGGTTCAAGCGCGGCGAGATCGAAGGCCAGCTGATGGCAGCGGTAGAGGGCGACGAAAGCGCTTTTCGCCTGCGCAAGGGCTGGTTCCTGGGTGATGGCACCGGCTGCGGAAAGGGGCGGCAGGTCGCGGGCATCATCCTCGACAACTGGCTGAAGGGGCGTCGCCGGGCGGTCTGGGTCTCCAAGAGCGACAAGCTTATCGAAGATGCCCGGCGCGACTGGATGGCGCTCGGTGGCCGCGAAAGCGATATCGTGCCGCTCTCGAAATTCCGTCAGGGAAGCGACATCCGCCTGCCCGAGGGCATCCTTTTCGTCACCTATGCCACGCTGCGCTCCACTGAGCGCGAGGGGAAAGCTTCCCGTCTCGACCAGGTGACGTCCTGGCTCGGGGAAGGGTTCGATGGTGTCATCGCTTTTGATGAAAGCCACGCCATGGCGAACGCCGCCGGCGAAAAGTCTGATCGCGGCGACAAGAAGGCCTCCCAACAAGGTCTTGCCGGACTCGCGCTGCAGAACGCCGTGCCAGATGCGCGCATCGTCTATGTCTCAGCCACCGGCGCGACGGTCGTCGGCAATCTCGCCTACGCGTCGCGCCTCGGTCTCTGGGGCACTGGCGATTTCCCCTTCGTGACGCGGGCAGAGTTCGTCTCCGCGATGGAGGCTGGGGGCATTGCCGCCATGGAGATGATCTCGCGCGACCTGAAGGCGCTCGGGCTCTATCTGGCGCGGTCTCTCTCCTATGCCGGGGTTGAATACGAGATGCTGGTCCATGAGCTGTCCCCCGCTCAGATCGCGATCTATGACAGCTACGCCGATGCCTATCAGATCATCCACACCAACCTCGAGGCAGCCCTTCAAGCGTCTGGCATCTCGTCCGAGACCGGCACCTTGAACCCTCAGGCAAAATCCGCCGCGCGCTCGGCGTTTGAGAGCAACAAGCAGCGCTTCTTCAATCATCTCATCACCGCCATGAAATGCCCCTCGTTGATCCGCACCATCGAGGCGGATCTGGCGGCGCGTCATGCGGCCGTGATCCAGGTGGTCTCGACTAGCGAGGCGGTGATGGAACGACGACTCGAAGAGATCCCGCCCTCGGAATGGGACGACCTGCAGGTCGATTTTACACCGCGTGAGAACATCATGGACTATCTGATGCACAGCTTCCCGACGCAGCTCTTTGAGCCCTACACCGACGAGAATGGCGATCTGCGGTCGCGCCCTGCCCTCGATGGTGATGGCAATCCGATTATCTGCCGTGAGGCGGAGCGGCGGCGGGATGATCTTGTCGAGCATCTTGGGGCCCTCGCCCCGGTGCAGGGCGCGCTCGACCAGATCCTCTGGCATTTCGGGGGCAATGCGGTGGCGGAGGTCACGGGGCGCAAGCGGCGCATCGTGAAGACGCGCGAAGGGCAGCTCAAGGTCGAGAACCGCCCCTCCTCCTCCAACCTTGGTGAGACGCAGGCCTTCATGGATGACGCCAAGCGGATCTTGATCTTCTCTGATGCAGGCGGCACCGGTCGCAGCTATCACGCCGATCTTGGAGCCAGGAACCAGCGCCTCCGGGTGCATTACCTGCTGGAGCCGGGCTGGAAGGCCGACAATGCGATCCAGGGGCTCGGGCGCACCAACCGCACCAATCAGGCGCAGCCGCCGCTCTTTCGACCCGTCGCGACCAATGTGAAAGGCGAGAAGCGGTTTCTCTCCACTATCGCGCGCCGCCTCGATACGCTGGGGGCGATCACCAAGGGGCAACGCGAGACCGGCGGACAGAACATGTTCCGCGCCGAGGACAACCTCGAGAGCGCCTATGCGCGCGCTGCGCTGCGGCAGTTCTTCTACAAGCTGCGGGCGGGCAGGATCGACGCCTGTTCTTACGCGAAGTTCCAGGAAATGACCGGGCTGACGCTCGATGAGACGGATGGCACCATGAAAGAAAACCTGCCGCCGATCCAGCAGTTCCTGAACCGCTGTCTCGCGCTCCGCATCGACATGCAGGACGCGATTTTCGAGGCCTTTGGCGGGTTCCTTTCGGCAATCATCGAGGACGCACGCCAGGCCGGCACTCTGGACGTCGGGCTAGAGACCCTGCGCGCCGAGAAGTTCGTGATCGTAGACCGCAAAGTCATCTTCGAGCATGAGGCGACGGGGGCGATGGCCACCGCCCTGACCGTCGAGCGCACGGACCGCAACGATCCGCTCACCCTGCCCCGCGTCAAAGCGATCTGCTCCGATACGAAGGGTGCGACGCTCTGCTGGAACAAGACCTCCAAACGCGCGGCCCTGATGGTGAAGGCGCCGGCCTTCATGGACGAGGATGGCGTGCCGATCCTGCGGGTGAAACTCCTACGACCCATGGCAACCGAGATCCTTGCTCTGGCCGAGTTCTCGAAGTCGCACTGGGAAGAGATCGATGATGCGATGTTTGAACACCTCTGGCAGGCCGAGGTCGATGCGGTGCCGGAGTTCACTACATCGAAGATCACGCTGATCTGCGGCCTCCTCCTGCCGATCTGGGACCGGCTGCCCGCCGACAATATGCGCATCTACCGCCTTCAGACACAGGATGGGGAGCGCGCCATCGGTCGCTTGGTCAGCCACGAACAGCTTCTCAATGTCTACGCGCGCCTTGGTCTCGATTGTCAGATCGAGATGTCGCCTCAAGAGGTCTTCGCTGCGGTGATGAATGCGAAGACGAGCCTCCGCCTGCTCGGCGGCTACCAGTTGCGCCGGTCGCTGGTCATGGGACAGCCGAGGCTTGAACTGATCGGCGTATGGGGCGCGGCCCTGCCCGCACTGAAGGCCTCGGGCTGTTTCACCGAAGTGATCCAGTGGAAGACGCGGGTGTTCATCCCGGTGGATGGCACCGAGGTGCTGGCACGGGTCCTTGCCGCGCATCCAGTTGGCGCCAGCGCTGCGAATGCAGCCGCATGAACGCGCGGCGCAGTATCGCAGACCTCTCGGCCGATCTGGCAGACCGGGCCGAGAGTTTCTGCCGCCAGTATTTCCCCGAGGGGCGGAAACAAGGCAACTACTGGCAGATTGGCGACACCTCTGGCGCAAAGGGCCAGAGTCTCGCAATCCGACTACAGGCGGAAGGCGGGCGCAAGGCCGGGTCCTGGACCGATTACGCGACGGGTGAATATGGCGATCTGATCGACCTGCTGCAGGAGCGGCTTGGGTCGGTCACGCTTAAGGAAACGCTGAGGGAGGCCCGGTCCTTCCTTGGAGAGGCCCCCTGCCCTGCCGAGTCTCGTGACGCTCGAAAAGTTGAGCGCCCGGATGCAACCTCCGGCAAACGCACCGCGCGGGCGCGGAAGCTCTTTGCCGCAGGCAAGCCGGTTCTTGGCAACTTGGCCGCCACCTATCTACAGGGGCGCGGGATCACACGGCTCGGCCCGGCCCTCCGCTATCACCCGCGGGTCTTCCTGCGGCGCGGCACGGACGACGCCGATCCGCCGCAAAGGGCCCCTGCCCTGCTCGCAAAGATCACCGACAATCGTGGCCAGATCACCGGATGCGCGCGCACCTATCTCGACCCGTCCACCGGCGGTTTGGTCGCCATCGAGAGCCCGAAGCGGATCCTTGGACAGCTGCACGGCCATGCCATCCGCTTCTGGTCCGGTACCTCTCGTAGCGATCTCATCGTCGGCGAAGGGCTCGAGAATACTCTCTCGGTCGGAACGGCTCTCTCTGAGTTCGACCTCGCCTCCTGTCTCACCGCCACCCATCTCGGTCTCTTCATCCCGCCGCCGGGCATCAGGCGTATCTGGATCGCGCGGGACAATGACGAAGCTGGACGCAACGCATCCATGAGACTGCGTAACAAATTGGAATCATTAGGAATAACCTGTGGTGATCTTGTGCCAGACATGGGTGATTTCAACGACGATTTGCGGGCATTTGGCAGAGATGCGCTGCGCCGGTCCCTGTTAGGGGCCATGAAAGCACAATGTCTAGAGATCGAGGACGGGTGACCGCCAACCTCCCCGGGGATGTCCGAGAGGGCAAAGGTTCCACTGGTTCAATCTGATCCCGTTTGGATAAAGGGAGCGATGGACCGGCGGGTCGGGGCCCAAGAAAGCTGAAAGAGGGGCCCCTCGCCCGGGCAGCAATGCCCCCCGAACCAGAAAATTCCCCTGCTCCTCCGCGTGGTCGCGTCGGCCCATTCCTCGCGGGAACAATTTTCCGGCCCGCGGCGCATTCTCCGCTTTGCTCCGATCCTGACGGATGCGGCCCGGTCGCCGCCGGTCCTGATATCGCCCCATCCAAATCGGGTCAGATCAAACAGAGGAACCAGACAATGCCCCATCAGACAGACATCCCCGAGGACACCGGCGTAACCTCCGCCATCCTCGACCACCTCGCACTTCATGGCGCAACACCGGGTCCCGGCGAGACCGATCATCGCCCCCTGCCCCAGCCAGACGAGGTCGAGCTCGCCATGGCGACGCTCTTTGACACCAGCATCGGCCTTCTCACCGGCAGCCAGTTGGAAGACAATCTCGAAGAGATGCTCTGGTCCCTGACCTCGATCTTCCATCGCCGGCTCACCCATATCCAGAAGCTTCTCGATGACAACGAATTCGAGGTCCGGGAAAGTCTGGCCATTCAGGACGGCTCCGAGGTCGCCTCGGTCGAACTCGAGCGCCTCCAGATGATCGGGCTCAAACTCTGGGACCATCGCGACGCCTTCGAGCAGATGCGCGATCTGGCCGTGGACCACTTCTCGGCCGCCACCGGCTCGCCCTGGCTGCCCCGCACCGGATCCAAGGTCTCGCATCGCGG
The DNA here is from genome assembly GCF_001202035.1 of Pseudorhodobacter wandonensis. Lineage (GTDB taxonomy): Bacteria > Pseudomonadota > Alphaproteobacteria > Rhodobacterales > Rhodobacteraceae > Pseudorhodobacter > Pseudorhodobacter wandonensis. The sequence goes on from NZ_LGHT01000035.1 coordinate 7,268, forward strand.
TCTCACCTCCGCCGTGGTGGACAGCCGGGCCTATCTTTCGGCCAAGCGCCGCAAGGAGACCGAGGTGCACTGCCCCGAAGGCACGCGGATCGCCTTCTCGGGCGGGGATTATCACGCCTACGATCTGATCTGGTCCGTCCTCGACGCCACGCACGCCAAATACCCCGACATGGTGCTCCTGCACGGCGGCACGCCCAAAGGTGCCGAGATGATCGCTGCCCGCTGGGCAGATTCCCGAGGCGTCACCCAGGTGGTCTTCAAACCCGACTGGAAGAGCCACGGCAAGGCGGCTCCCTTCAAGCGCAACGACAAGATGCTCGAGACCATGCCACAGGGTCTGATCGCCACCCCCGGCTCGGGCATCACCGAGAACATCGTTGACAAGGCCCGCAAGCTCGGGATCCGCATCAAGAGGATCGGGGCTTAGGCCCCGGTTCGATCAAACCGTGAAATGGACCACACCCGTCGGAAGATAAGCGCCCTTGTTGCGCACCGTAAACGTCTATGTCCGCGACGGCTTCTTGGCAGAGACCGTGCTTGAACGTACCGGACGGCCGACTGCCAGCCATTGTCGCAGGCATCAAGGGCTCAGATCCCGACATCACGCTTCGGGCTATCTGTGATCGGCTGGAGGTGATGCGCGAACGCACGCCCCGTGGACGCACAAGCTGGCAGCCGTCATCGGTCAAGATGCTGTTGGAGCGGGCCGAGAAGCTGGGGTTGCTCGACTAAGCTCCCCGAGAATCGCCCTCCGATTCTGTCGGCCGATTTCTGTACGCACTCACAATACATCTTGTGGTCATTTCATAGCGGACAACGAACTGTTGAAGTAGAGTGAGAGCACAGTCGCCCAAGACGCTGATTTTTAACAGTTTACCGTCGCCAGAAATAGGTGCCTTCAACACCACTGGGCCGCTCAACGGTTTGGTCTGGATTTATCCACCATATCTGTTAAGCTCTGCAAAACAATAAAGACTTGAGGGCAGTAATGAACGGGATACGGGCCTCCCAGAGATTTGAAGTCATGTCGAAGCGGCTTGGTAGTCGGTTGCGTGAACATGCGCAGGAAACCTTTCCACCGGACGCTCAGAAAGGGCTTCGCCGCTTCGCCATGCGGGAAGCGGCTGAACTGCTTCGCATCAATCAGAATACCTTTCGCCATCATGTGTCAAACCTCGAAGGCTTTCCCGAAGGTGTCCTGGAGGGCGGCAACCGCCGTAGCTTTTCTGCAGAGGAGATGGTCGAGGCACAACGCGTACTTCTGGAGACCGGAAGGATCAAGCCAGAAGAACACCCGCACAGAAGACCTGGAGAGGCTTGTCAGATCTTGACGATCTTCAACCTGAAGGGTGGCTCCGCCAAGACGTCATCTGTTGCCCATGTAGGTCAACTACTGGGTCTGCGCGGCTACCGGGTCTTGCTGATCGACCTCGACAGCCAGGCAAGTCTGACAAACCTGTTCGGGGTTACTCCCGAGCTCGATCCGGATATGCCGACTTCATACGATCTTATCCGATCCGACGATCCATTGCCCGCAGCAGAGATCATTCGCAAAACGAACTTCCCGACCGTGGATCTGATCCCGGCATCTATGGACATCATGGAGTACGAGTTCGAGGTCGCCTTGAGCTTCAGACACGGCGCCACCACGTTCCATAGCCGCATCCGGGAAGCGCTTGAGCCCGTCCTCAACCGATATGATGTGGTGATATTTGACACCCCACCGCAGCTGAACTTCTCGGTGATCTCTGCCCTCTTTGCATCGACCGGGGTCCTGATCCCGCTCAACGCGTCGATGCTCGATGTCATGTCGCTGTCGAGTTTTCTGGGCATGGCGAGCAACCTAATGGGCGTCGTCGAGGCACACGCCCCAGAACATGGACTGAACTTCGTGCGCGTTCTGATCACCCGCTACGAGAATACGGATGGTCCGCAGGTGCAGATTTCGTCTCTGCTTCGGACAGTCCTCGGGGATGCCGTGCTATCTGCCGAGTTCCTGAAATCAACAGCCGTAGGTGACGCTGCGAACACCCAGCAGAGCATCTTCGAGGTCGAACCTCGCGACGTGAACCGCAGAACTTACGAGCGCGCGATCGAGTCTGTTTCGCGCGTGACCGACGAAGTCGAACGCGAAATCCTGAAGGCATGGGGGCGTAGCCATGGCGCGTAAGGTCTTCGGAGACTCACTCAAGAACGCGATGGGCAAAACTCCGCTTTCGGACGAGGATCTGGATGTGAAGCGCACGAGCCCGACTGTAGCTCGCGCACAATCATCCGTGCTCGAAGAGGATAAACACGCCACGCGGCTGATCGACCCGACCGCCATACGGATGTCCGCGGTCATGGACCGCATCGATCCAAGCGATGGTCTGGATGAGCTTGTCTCGTCGATCCGCGAGCACGGTCAAAAGGTTCCAGTGCTAGTTCGCCGAACCCAGGACGGTGCGCATGAGATCGTCTATGGACGCCGTCGGCTTCTCGCTTGTCGCCAACTTGGTCAGAAGGTACGCGCCACGGTCATGGAGATGACCGACGAGGAAGCTCTCATTGCCCAAGGCGTGGAGAATAATGCGCGCCAAGACCCATCGTTCATCGAAAGGGCCCTGTTTGTCGCCGGGATCATTCGAGAACTTGGGAAAACCGACGAGACGCGCAAGAACGCTCAAACAATCGCTTATCGGGCACTTCAGATCGATGAATCGCTCGTCTCGCGGATGAACCGTATCGCGACGGGCATCCCGATAGAACTGATCCAGGCTATCGGACCTGCACACGGCGTTGGTCGGCGGGTCTGGGAGAAGCTCTTCAGGCTGTGCGAGAAAGACGTCGCGAGAGCCCGAGAAGTTGCCAGCGAAATTCCTCGCAACTTATCAGGCCCCGACCGTCTCGAAGCGGCGGTTACCTTGCTAACAGCCACCAAGCCGTCGACGCAGAAGGCACATCCCAGTGAGCGGGTGAAGATCGGCCGAAAGGGTAACCGCATCACCATCGACGTAGACGCTGATCTTGCCCCGCGAGTTGAGGAGGCAGTCCGGAAGTTGGTCACCGAGCTTCTTGACCGCGGTCAAGATGGGCCAGAGTGACGACCCCGTGTCTTGACCGCGGTCAAGACATCAAGAGCAACGAGCAGAAAACGAAAGGAGGACCGGCTAGAAAAAGAAAGACCCCCCGAAAGCGGTGCTTCCGAAGGGCCTCAATCAGTCTCGACACCTGATTGATACCCCCAAAACGAATCGATTTCAACACCGCTCGCGGTGAACGGGGAAGCTTTTTCTTCCGAAACACCATGAGACATGCAACTAAAGCAACAACCGCCCTGGCGGAACGGACATCTTTACCCTGCCCTAACCCCTATGAGCTTCTGGGCCCGGTTCGCGTACTGAGGAAGGAGCTCGGCCTCACAACCAATGACCTCGCCGTTCTGACTGCGCTCATTAGCTTCCTACCCCGCAAAGAACGTGAGATTCAGGACAGCCCGCGACTTGCACTCACTGTAGTGTTCCCATCGAACGCTTCTCTGTCAGAGCGCGCAAATGGACTCGATGAGAGAACACTTCGACGCAGCCTGGGACGCCTCTCAGCTGCTGAACTGATCGAACGCAAGAACTCAGCAAATGGCAAACGCTTCCCGCTACGGTATGGAGGCGTCATCAGAGACGCCTTTGGCATCGACTTGAAGCCCTTGATCCAGAGGTACGGCTCGCTCGCGACGCAAGCCTTGCAGCTCACCGAAGAACGCGAGCGCCTGCGCTCACTGAAGGCTGAGGCGTTGGCCCTACGTGCATCGCTAGTCCAACAGACACGCTTCGATGAAGCAAAGGTCTCTACCCTCAACATGATCAGAAATGTCCTGCGTCGAGCGACATTAACCATGGATGCAGTCCTGAGCGTTATCTCTGAACTTAGAGCCCTCGGAGCCGATACAGACGCATGCTACGGTGAACTCCATACCGCAGCGAAAGATGAAACCGAAGATAATTTACAAGCTGTCGAACACCAGCATCATGGACCACATTCCATCGATCTGTCCGCCACAAACGGACAAAATGTCCGGCACATAGAGTCTATAAAAAAAGATATTAATAAGATTGCTGTCTCAACAGTCCGATACCCTGAACAAACTACGCGAACCAAACCCACGATGAACCGAGACCCAGCACAAATGGCATGGGAAGACTTCACCCATGTTACGGGATTTTTCCCAGAACCGCCTCGCTCAGGAGAAGCTCTTACCCGCATTCTATATGACCTCGCTCGATTGCTTAGAATAAGCCAGGATGAACTGAAGCGTGGAATCCAAAAAGCTGGCGCAGGAAAACTGCTTCTCGTTTTCGACTATCTGATTGCACGAGCAGACACGATCAAACACCCTGATGCCTATTTTGAAAGGATCCTACGCACACAACTTGCTCCCACACGTGCTTCTTGACCGCGGTCAAGAAGCACCATGAGATCGAAAGAGTGACTTCCGGCGGCCGTCTTGGAGTAAATCTGATGATGAAAACAGTCCGGAAAATCACTCTATCCCCGTCCCGGGATATCCCCTTCGACAAGCTGATACTGAACCACTCCAACGTAAGGCGCAGTAGGACAGGCCTATCCGTCGAGAACCTGGCCGAAGACATCGCGCTAGTCCCTCTTGCAGAGTTTAAGCGTGCGGGATACGGAGTCCGCGCTTCTCGCCGAGCATGGTTCTCTTGCGGAAAAAATGCACCGCGTCACCCCTGCCCTGCTCGCGGTCTATGCCGAGGACGGCGTGATGCTGGAGCAGCCTATAGCTTTCACTGTAAACTCGGGTCACGCGCGTCAGGTTCAGGTCTGGGATGTAATCAATTCATCCTGGAACAAGGAGCAGTTCCAGCTCTGGCACATGCTGACTGACCTCTTTCAGGGCGATGACGGCGGTTGGAACGAAGACACTGCGCTGCTCGATCGCCTGATGACGCGAAAACTCCAGGCCGAGACTCAGACCAGTGCGATTGAGGGTTGGAAGTGGATCAAGGTAGCACTTGACCTGCCCTACAGCTACAGTCACGACCTAAGGTCCCTGCCCGGCGATCCGGAGCCGATGACGGATAACGAAGGTGCCACTCATGCCATGCTGGGCGTCGATTATCGGGCGCTGGAAGAAGAAAATGCGGGTCAGGGTGAATTGCCGGACGAGATCGACACTCCGGGAGCCGTGGTGAAAAAGTTCGAGACCCGGTCATTGACCTTTGATCCGTCGGAAGTCGGTCGGGCAGGGGTGTTCGACACATTTTACCGTTACGGCGCACTCGCTGTCTATCGCCGCTATTTGCGCCCAGAGAATGAGCTCCGCGAAGAGACCGCGGTCCAGAACGGTGCTAATCCTGAACAGGTAGGGTGTGAGATGATTGTAATCTTGCGGTCATGCCGATGCTACCATGTTGGAACTATCATCATGTAGGGTGGTCACGCCAATCGGAGCTGACCCGCCGAAGGATCAAGATGACGGAGCGGTCGGTCATGATGTTGACGGCTCCCTGGACGCTGGGGTTGCATAAAGCTATGAGACGTTCTCCGGATGACACACTCTGGGATTACGTAACGCTCTTCGGCGAGAGCAGCCATCTGGCCCTGCTGGCGCATTGCCTTAGCTTTGGCGCCAACGCGCTGCTTGGAAAGGTGAACCCTAGCGGGCAGGCATCTTGGGAGCTTATAGCCCGGCTGCCTTCGTCAGGTTCACCCGGAACCGGTCGCGGCGACGCTGATAGCGGCGGGTCATTTCGGCGGAAGCGTGGCCCAGCTGTTTCTGAACGTAGCGTTCATCGACCTCTGCCGAACTGGCGAGACCGGCGCGCAAACTGTGACCGGAGAACAGCGCCAGGCGGTCTTTCTCGGGCAGGTCAGATCGGATGCCCGCGTCCAGGACCGTGCGCTTGATCAGCCGCGCAACGTGTTTGTCGTTCAATCTCGCTTCGGATGCGCGTTTGCCATCACGCGAGGTGCCGACGAAGACTGGACCGAAGTCGATCTTTGCGAAGTGCAACCATTGCTCGAGCGCATGCACGGGGCAGGTTTGATCCTTGGACCCGCGGCCAATCTCGACCTCCCGCCAGCCAGTCTTGGCATTGAGGGTGAGCAGGGCACCCTTGTCCAGTACCTCAATCCAGCCGCCAGAGTCCGGCGTGTCGTCCTTGTGCACATCAAGACTGACGATTTCCGAGCGGCGCAGGCCGCCAGCATAACCCAAGAGCAGGATCGTCCGATCCCGCAGCCCGCGCAGGTCGTAGGGCAGGGTGGCTACCATCAGGAGAATGTCTTTGGCCAGGATCGCTTCTTTTTGCACAGGCGGGCGCGCATGCTTGCGCTTGATCCCGGCCAACACCGTGGCGATATGGCGGTTCTTGCGATCAAGGGCGAACCCGCGCTGCGCGTAGTTCCAGACGAGACCTGAAAGGCGGCGTTCGATTGTGCTGACGGATAGCGCAGGGGAGGGGCCCGACCCGGAGGCCAGATCCGCCAGATAAAGCCCGATCATATCTGGCGAAGGCGGCAGAGGCTCGGTGCCCTTCATCCGGCACCAGCGTGCAAAATGCGCCCAATCTTTCGCGTAGGCCTTCAGCGTGTTGTCGGAGGCGGCGGCACGCGCATAGTCGCGGGCGGTGTCCACCAGGCGATCGAGCGAGCCGGAGCCAGCCACATACGCGGGCAGGGCGATCCCATCGCTTCTGTCTTGACCTCTCTCGTCGCCTTGAGCATCATCAGACTTACTAGAGTGCGATGACATCGAATTCTTGTTGTCTGAGTCCATTCATTCCCCGAAAATACGCTAATTTTGAGACTGTTTTGCAGCCTATTCCAACGTGTCCGATAAGGCAAACTTATTGGACATGACTGTAAACCACAAGGCGCGGCGGTTTTTGCGCTATTTTCTGGCAGAAAGCGCCGCACAAGTGTAGGCTCTGGGCATGACATTTGCCCGACCGGATCACGCCAGCGACTTAGGCACCTTACCCAGGATACCCGGCTGGGTCACCTCGGCGCGGGCCGAAACCCTTGAAGATGTGGCGTTTTTGTCGGGCGCGGCGCTGAACCACCTGCATTTTGTGTTGGGACGCGAGGAAGTCCCCCAAGCCTTGTTGCGAGAGCGACTGGCGCTGCGCGCGGCTGAGGCTTGTGTTGCGTTTTCCGGTCGTCCCGAGCGGGCAGGGGAGCTGCGTGACGTTGTGCACCTTCTGTGCCCCGGCGACCTGCCCGGACCGGCCGGCGAAACCTGCCTGGCCTGGCGGCGCGCGGTGGAGCGGCCGATGTCGATCAAAGCTCTGGGCCGGGCGTTGCCGACCCTCGAGCCGGGCCCGATCGCAACCTGGCTCGACGCGGGGAAAGGCGGGCCGGTGACCCGTGCCGCAATGGTGCTGGAGGCGGTGCTGCGCGAGGCGCCGCACGCAGACGTAGCAGGGCTGATCCTCGCGGATGCGGCCCTCGCGCAGGCGCTTGGTTGGGACCGTCTCGTGCCGCTGCTGGCCCCGGGCCTGAAGCGCGCCGACCTGCGCAAGCAAGGCGATGACCTTTGCTTGGCCTGTCATCGGGCGCTCATCTTTGCGGCGGTCGAGGCCGTGCGCCTTGCCGCCGATCTCGCGCGGCGGGCGGCGCATCTGAACGCCGTCGCGCCGAAGCTTCGGGCCAAGGGCGCTGGCGAGGCCGTCGAGATGTTCCTGACCCGCGACGCTGTCGCACCGTCGACTTTACCTTTGCCGGATCGCGCCGCGCGGCGGCTCTGCGACCGGCTGGTCGATCTTGGCGCGGTCCGCGAGCTGACCGGGCGCGACACGTTCCGGCTCTACGGGGTGTAGGGATGGCGAAGGATCGTTCCGACCTCGATCTTGACCGCGAACTCGCCGACCTGCCGCCGGAGCTGCGCTGGCGCGAATGGATGCGGCGGATCGAGGCGGTGCTCTTTGCCTCTGCCTCGCCGGTCCCGCGCGAGGATCTGGCCCGAGTGGTGGGGCAGGGGGCCACGGTCGATCTGCTGGTCGAGGATCTGGCCGCCGATCTGGAGGGGCGGGCGTTCGAGATCGCCCAAGTCGCCGGCGGCTGGATGTTTCGGACGCGAGCCGCCTATGCGCCCGCGATCCGCGCGGCTGCGGATGTCGGGGATCAGTTGCTGGACCTGAGCGAATTCGACATCGCGGTCCTGGCGGCCGTCGCCTATCACCAGCCGATCACCCGCGATGGCCTCAAAGACATCTTCGGCAAGGAAATCAGCCGCGAGCTGATCGGGCGGCTGCATGCGCGTGGCCTGATCGGGACCGGGCCAAGGTCGCCTCGGCGCGGGGCGCCCTATACATTCGTGACGACCGAGCAGTTCCTTGTCGCGTTCGGGTTGGATAGCCTCCGCGATCTTCCCGATCGGGAGCAGCTGGTGGATGCCGGGGTTGTGGGCGAAGCACCACAAGTCGATTTCGGATAGCGAGTTGCCGATCTTGTTGGGCGCTAAGGATCTGAGAGAGCACTGTTTTACCTCACCATGGTTTCGAATCTTGCCGATCTCCGTTGCCGATGCTTGGCGCAAACTCGGTCGTTCTGGTTATCGTTTCATCTGCAGCGCAACGATTCATGTGGGGCGCCAGAAATATTCACAATTTCAAGGTGATAATCGTTTCGTGCTTTTGACGAAGTTGGCTTTTGCTTCCTGACGCCTGAATCGTTGCAAAATCCGCGCAACGAAAACTTGCGCCTGGGAAAAGTGTAGGTGTATCAATATCCTAATCGTTTCACGCTTGCAGGATATCGTTTCATGGCCCTGTCGGATCAAGACATTCTCGACTTTGTCGGTGAGAACCCGGGTGCTGGACGCGATGCCATCCGGAAGGGCATTGCAAGGGATGTGAGCGAAACCACCGTATGGCGTCTCTTGAAGCGCATGGTGGATGAGGGGCGCCTCGAAGTATCCGGCAAGGGCAGGGCGACAGGATACAGAATTGCCGGGGGCGCGGTCGTCCGGGCGCATTTGTCGACGCCATATAACCGGCGAGCGCCGGTATCCTATCGACCGGAGTTTCTCGACGCCTACGTCCCAGAAAAGACCTGGTACCTGTCTGCACCAGACCGCGAAAGATTGTTGGAGGCCGGCCGTCCGCAGGGCGGCGCAATTCCTGCCGGAACATACGCGCGCCGGATCCTTGAACAGCTTCTGGTTGATCTTAGCTGGGCATCATCCAGGATGGAGGGCAACACCTACGATATTCTGCAGACCGAGCGACTGATCAGGTTTGGCGAAGAAGCTGCGGGAAAGGATCGAAAAGAAGCCCTGATGATCCTCAACCATAAGGAAGCCATCCAGTATGTCGTCGACAATCTCGATGAGATAGGGCTTCGGCGTCCCGATCTGTTCGCGATTCATGCGCTGCTCTCAGACGGACTCCTGGCGGATCCGGCAATGTCGGGCCGATTGCGAGCGATGCCGGTCGGGATCTCGCACTCGAGCTATCGACCGCTAGACGATGCGGTCACGATCGCAGAGGAGTTCGACATCCTGCTCCACAAGGCTGCGCAGATCACCGATCCGTTCGAGCAGTCCTTTTTCCTCTTGGTGCACATTCCGTACCTCCAGGCCTTTGCCGACGTTAACAAGCGAACTTCGCGCGTGGCCTCGAACATCCCACTTCTAAAGTCGGATCTTGCGCCGATGTCGTTCACGACGATGGACGACAGCGACTATATCGATGGGCTCATCGGGGTTTATGAATTGAACAATGTCGCGCTGCTGCGTGAGGTCTACATGGACGCGTACTTGGCGTCTGCGGAGAAATACCGAATTCTTCGCGCTGAGGTGGAGAGCCCGGAAAAGGCTGCGCTTGCATATCGGGAATTCGTTCGCGCTGCGGTCCGGCGTTGCGTTCTCGAATTCAAGGAGTTCCGAAACGATGCGGTTGATGAGATGGCTTTGGCTGCTGGCGTGCCCGATGCTGATCGAGCGGATGTTGTCGCTTACGTTCGTGAGCAGATCGCTGGGCTCCATGAAGGCAACGTAATCCGCTATCGGCTGAAACCAGACGACCTGAAAGGAGTGAACCTGCGCTAGATCGTTGATCGAACCGGACCGAAGAACGTCTACGCATCAAAAGCGCATTCAATCATTGCGATAGTCGTTGCAATGATGGGCATCCAAAATAGTGTGGTTCGGAGAGGGTTCCGATAATGTCTTCAATACTCAAGTTTTTCCGAATTACTTTCTTTCTCGCCCTGTATTTTTTCTTATGCATGGTCGTGGTGACCATAATGCTTCAGGGTTGGCCGGTTGGTGGCCAGATGCTGTTTGCATTTGGTGTTCCCGTCATTCTGGTCTGGTGGCAAGAAAAACGGAGATCGCGGAAAGTCGCTGCAAAGGCGCAAGCTGAGGGGAGTTCCGAAACCCACCCCCCCCGACCTGAGCCGGTGCCGCGCCCAAGTGCCTACGACAAGCGTATCGAGCGTGAGCGCGAACGAACTCGCGAAGCCAATGCGTCTCAAGCACCGGCTGCCGTGCAGGCCTACTCTCCACCAAAGCAGGACTACGCTGAAATCGTTCGGGCTGGAAAGTCTGCGGCGCCGGCACTTGCCGCGGCCGCTGAACGAAATCAGCCCTCGCGAATGGCATCGAGCGTATCGCCCCGACCAACGAAAAGCGGGTGGGTCCCGTCTAGCGAAACAGCTAGCGTGGCCGGCCGCAACATCGGCGGGATGGTCTATGTCGGCACGCCCCCCTTGCTGAACACCTACGGGTATCGTGACAAATGCCGAGCCTATATCGATCCGTCCCTGTCGGTCGCGCGCTCTGGACCCGACAAAGCTGGAGAAGGTATGCCCTACTGGCCTGGGTACTCGGATATCTCACCTCAGTGCCGGGCGACCTACCTCGACTGGTTGGCCAGCGGGCGAAACGATGCCTCCTACAACCCCGGCTACATGTTCCTGTACTTCTACGGGCTAGAGCGTCGCTTCTTCGTTGATCAGTCCAATGAAGACGCAAAGGATATCGTCCAGGAAGTTCGGCGGCTGCAGTCACTTTACCCTGACAACCACTCCGTCAGGCGCTATTTGGGTGAGTTCCTCGACATAGCGATGCTTGCCGAAACCGACCTCGACGCGATCGATCCGATTTTTGAGAAGCAGGGCTGGGAACTTCCGTTCTCACTCAAATACGCAATCGGAGCTCGGATCGACAAAGGCGAGAACCTGACAGCTGACTGGTTGCTGAGTTGGCTCATCTGCCATCCGGAAACAAATCTGAGAACTCCCGCGACGCGATGCCGTGACGAGTTCGTCGCTCTTTTCCGTATGCGGTTTGATCGGCGTTTCCCTGATGGGCTCAAAGTAACCAAACCCCGGAAATCACTCACGGCTTCTTATAGGGCCGCCTCGAGCGAGTTTCAGGGGTCTGCCAACCCAACCGTTGATGGCAAGCCGGTCCCGGATATTTCCGGTCTGCGCAAACCGGTCGAGATTGCCCAGGAGTTGGCTGACGAGGTGATGAACGACCTCGACAAGCTCAGTCGCTTCCTGGGCCGAAACCCTGATGGCCGCGGAAGCGTGGAAGCGCATGCCTTATTGCCCTCTGAACTGTGGGATGCCTTCCCATCGGAGGAAATGAACCGCTTGAAATCTTGGGCTGCCGATATCGTCGATCGGGGGGGATTGGTGCCGCTTGAAGAGGTGATCGGACGTCTGGAGGGAGAAACGGACGAGAAGATCGGGAAACGGCAAATGACAGGAGCGGCCGACGCGCTCGCGCGCCTCGGTTTCGGTCTGGCGCCCGACCCTCGGTTTGCGCTCCGGTCGCCCAAGGCGGAAGAGCCTGTTGTGCTGTTTCGTCTGGGCGAGCCTATCGAGCGACTGGAGGACGTTTCCGACAGCTATCGAAGCGCCTTAATCGAATTGGCACTTGGGTCGTTCGTTGCTCATGCGGATGGTCGCATCGCGGAGCCTGAACGCAGGGCGTTGGAAGAGCAAGTTGCTGCCGCGGCCCTCAGCGATCAGGAACGCCGCAGGCTGCGTGCAAACCTTGAATGGTTCCTGGCCGTGCCACCGGACATGACGCGTCTGCGGCGCAAATTGAAGGAGGTGGGCCAAGACAGCCAAGCCGCTATGCGGGCAGCGCTGGTCGGTGCAGCACATGCCGATGGCATTATTCACTCCGACGAAGTCGCAAGCATCGAGAAGATCTACAAGGCCTTGGGCCTTGATCCTGCGCTGGCCTACTCGGACCTGCATGCTGGCGAAGTTGCGGATGGTCCACGCACCGTTCGTGCCTCGCAACCGGGTCGCCCGGGCGAAGCTATACCCGCGCTTGAAAAAGCCAGCGGACCGAAGCTCGACGCTTCGCGGATCGCGGCAATCCGTTCGGACACCGAGCGCGTGTCGTCCGTCCTCGGTCAGATTTTCGATGTTGAAGAGGAAGAAAGTGGTGCCTCCGGGCCTGCCAGCCAAAGCCAGCTGGCAGGGCTTGACCCGAAACACGGCGCCCTTGTTCTCGAACTGGTTACTCGGGAGCATTGGTCTGAGACCGAGTTCGAGACGATCTGCGCCTCGCATGGCTTAATGGCGTCCGGGGCTTTGGAAGCAGTGAATGAATGGGCTTTTGAGACCTACGATGAAGCGCTTCTCGACGAGTATGATGGATATGAAGTGTCTCCGGAGATTGCGGAGGCGGTAAGAGAAAAGATGAGTGCGGAGGGCAGGGATGTCTAAGTTGAAACCACGTGAACGCGATGCAATCGTACAGGCGCTTCGGGCCGGGGTCGTGCCCAAGCTCGGTTTACGCCATATTCAGGTTGGCCGCGTCCGAGAGATTGAAGAGCTCGTCAAGGACATGGACCGGATATCCGATGGCGGATCGGCGATCCGGTTCATCATCGGGGAATACGGATCGGGCAAGACGTTCTTCATGAACCTGATCCGCCTCGTGGCTCTGGAGAAAGGCCTGGTCGTGATGTTCGCGGATTTAGCGCCAGATCGGCGCATTCACGCGACCGGCGGACAAGCTCGCGGGCTGTATGCCGAGATGGCCCGAAACCTCTCGACGCGGACAAAACCCGATGGCGGGGCATTGGCCAACGTGGTGGAACGGTTTGTCAGCCAGGCTCACCGAGATGCTGAAGAACGGGATTTGCCCACGGGGATCGTCATTCGTGAACGCCTTGGCCACTTCGAAGAACTGTAAGCGTTCTCGGGCCCCCACCTTCTGCATGATCGATTAACCTGCGACTCCGCACCTGTTGGACATGGGGCGGGAGTTTCGCGATGGCGACTACGGTGGAGTTTCTCAGGGACTATGGGGTGGATTTACGGGGCAATGGCCAGAAGCGCTGGCCTGACGAGGTCAAGGCGCAGATCGTTGCAGAAAGCCTGAAGCCTGGCGTAACGGTGAACGCGGTTGCGGCACGTTATGGGCTGCGGGCGAACCATTTGTCGGAATGGCGTGGTCGGGCTCGGGACGGCAAGTTGGTTTTGCCGGCGATGGAGGACGACGGCTTCTGCTTTGCGTCTCTCGTGCTGTCGGAGGGAAATGCGCCTTCTTTGCCGGTGCGTTCGGGTCAACCAGGCAAGCCAGAAGCGCAGCCTTTGGGATCAATCGAAATCGCTCTGGGCCAAGTGACAATCCGGCTGGACGGTGCCGCGACAGCTACCAGAATTGCCGAGATTGTGCGCGCGCTCGGGCCTTCGCCATGATGTTCCCCTCCAACCGGGTGCGGGTTCTGGTCTCGACACAGCCGATCGACTTCAGGAAGGGTCATGATGGGTTGGCGGCGTTGGTGTCTTCGGTTCTGCGCAAGGATCCGTTCACTGGGACGGTGTTTGTCTTCCGGGC
>NZ_LGHT01000036.1 GCF_001202035.1 Pseudorhodobacter wandonensis
GTGCTGATCGGAGGTCCGGGAACAGGGAAATCGCATGTTGCAACCGCCCTTGGCATTCAGGCCATCGAGCATCACCGTAAGCGCGTCCGCTTCTTCTCGACGGTTGAACTGGTCAACGCACTGGAGCAGGAAAAGGCCCAAGGCAAGGCCGGGAAGATCGCTGAGGCGCTGGTCAAAACCGACTTGGTGATCCTGGATGAGCTGGGATATCTGCCGTTCAGCGCCTCCGGCGGCGCGTTGCTCTTCCATCTTCTGAGCAAGCTGTATGAACGCACCAGCGTCATCATCACCACCAACCTGAGCTTCAGTGAATGGGCCAGCGTCTTTGGCGATGCCAAAATGACCACAGCACTGCTCGATCGTCTCACACATCGCTGCCACATCCTCGAGACCGGCAATGACAGCTACCGCTTCAAGGCCAGCTCCGAAACAGCGAAGAAAAAGCGAAAGGAGGCAACAGCATTGACGCCATCATAACCAGCAGATCATAACGGCTGGGTGGGTCAGATCTCGATGAAAATGCCGGGTCAGTTCTCAATGACAATCAACAACGTGCCGTTAAAGGAAAAATATAATGACCAATCAACCCAATATCGTCTTCATCCTGACCGATCAGCAGCGATACGACACAATAGCGGCACTTGGTTTTCCGCATGTTGATACGCCAAATCTGGACCGTCTGGTAAATGAGGGAACCAGTTTTGACCGGATGTACGTCACATCTCCGTCTTGCAGCCCCTCGCGCGCCTCGCTGTTCACGGGAACATATCCCCACACCAACGGAGTGTTCCGCAATGACGAGCGGTGGAACTACAGCTGGGTCAGCGATCTGAACCGCGCGGGGTATCGTTGCGTCAATGTTGGCAAAATGCATACTTGGCCCGTTGAAGGCGCGTTCGGCTTTCACGAACGCCATGTGACAGAAAACAAAGATCGCGCGCATCCCAACCTGCCGTTTTATCTGGATAATGGGATAAGGCGATCTGGACACGCGGCTTTGAAAAGCCCAGCCGCCAGACCTACCGGCATCGCGCGGATTATGCAGATTGCCTCGGGGCTTTCGCATGGGAACTGCCCGAAGATTTGCATCCCGATGTGTTCGTGCCGCAAACGGCCTGCATGTGGTTGGACCGCTATTCCGGCAAAGAGCCGTTCTTTTTGCAGATCGGGATTCCGGGGCCGCACCCGCCTTATGACCCGACGCAACGCTTTTTGGACAAATATGAGGGCCGCGAAATGCCTGCGCCGATCCTTGACTACGATCTGGACAGCCAGCCCGCGCCCTTCAGGGCCTTGCGTCGCAACCACCTTGAAGATGATCATGATGCTGTCGTGCATCTCAAAGACCCGACCGCCGAGCAGTTGCAGCGCCAGCGGCAGCATTACTTTGCCAATGTCACCATGATCGACGAACAGGTCGGGCGGGTGATCGAGGCGCTGAAGCGGCGCGGGGTGCTTGATAACACTATCATTATCTTTTCTTCCGATCACGGCGATTGCCTGAACGATCACGGCCATTCGCAAAAATGGAACATGTACGAACAAAGCGTCCATGTTCCCGCCATCGTCTGGGGGGCGGGTATTCCTGTCGGTCGGCGCGTCACCGACCATGTTTCGCTGATGGACTTGGGGCCGACAATTCTGGAGTTCTGTGGCGTGGAGCCGCCCGAATGGATGGAGGCGCAATCGCTGCGGCCCTACTTTGGCGACAGCAAGCCCCCACGCCGCAACTGCGTTTTTGCTGAACATGCCCGCGATGCCATTCTGACAGAAACGGCCTTTGTTTCCATGGTCATGCTGGATGATTGGAAGATGGTTCATTTTGTCGACACCGACGAGGGCCAGCTTTTCGACTTGGCGAGCGATCCGGGGGAACGGCGGAACCGATGGGATGATGCGGATTGCGCGGCCAAAAAGGCCGAGCTGATGGGGCTCTTGTTGAACTGGCGCATCCGCAGCGACCTGCGCACGCAAAAGTTCCGCAGCGTCCTTGCAAGCGCAACGCCGGTTTAAGCCCGTTTTGCCCTGCCGAAAACGGGGCAGGGCAAAGCATCAAACCTAAGGCGGTACATTTTTCGTGATTGGTTGGCGGGGTCTTCCGACCTCGCGGCCATCAGCGTTTTGCGCAGTCTTGCGCCCGTTTCAGATGGGTGCGCCATGAAGCAATTTCTGTCGGAAGTCAGACAATGCCAAACAAATTCCACTTGATTGAGAGCTTTACCCCACGGCGGCCATGGTTCGCACTGGTCAACCGCCAGACCCTGCGCGACGATACAATCGCCGGGTTAACCAATGCGGCTATTGTCTTGCCGCAGGGTGTAGCTTTTGCCGTGATCGCCGGATTGCCGCCAGAATATGGTCTGTATACTGCAATGATCACACCGGTTATCGCAGCCCTATGGGGCATGTCGATGATCATGGTATCGGGGCCGACGACAGCTATTTCGGCGGTGATGTTCGCGGCACTTTCCGAGCTGGCACCACCCGGCACGCCACTCTACATTCAGTTCGCGCTGACCCTGACAATCATCGCCGGATTGTTTCAGTTGCTGGCCGGAATATTCCGGCTGGGCGGCATGATTTCGTTCATCTCGCATTCGGTGATGGTCGGGTTTACAGCGGCGGCCGCCTTGTTGATTGGTGCGTCGCAACTGGGCGGGGCGATCGGCGTCAAGGTGGAAAGTGGTGGCGGCGTGATCGAGCGCGTTGCCCGTGTGTCCGAGCATATTGGCGACTTCCAGCCGCTCGCGCTGGTTCTTGCCCTGTCTTCACTTGCCACCATCGTGATTGCGCAAAGGCTAAGCCGCAAAATCCCTGCCTATCTATTGGCGCTGCTTGTCGGGGTTGGAATGGGGGCGCTTACCGGTGCCAGCAGCGCCGGCATCGAGATGTTCGACAAGCTGCCCTCATTGTTGCCAAGTTTTTCACCGCCCACGGTGGCACTTGCGGACTTGCCCGCGCTGCTGCCGGGCGCAGTTTCGGTCGGCTTTGTCGGCCTGCTAGAGGCGATCAGCATCGGGCGAGCCTTTGCCATGCGTCGCCGCGAGCGATACAACGCCAATCAGGAAATCATCGGCCAAGGCCTGTCGAATGTGGCCGCCGGTTTCTTTCAGGCCTATGGCGGCTCCGGTTCCTTTACCCGATCGGCGATGAACGCGGAAGCCGGTGCCAGGACGCCCTTATCCGCGATATTCGCGGCGGGCTGGCTGATTTTGCTGCTGTTCATCGTTGCCCCCTTTGTCGACCATATTCCGAAACCTGCAATGGCTGGGATCATTGTCTATGTTGCGTGGCGGTTGATAAATTTCGCTGAAATCCGCCACATCGTCCGCAGTAGCCAAAGCGAAACCCTGATCCTGACATTGACTTTTCTTGCGGGCATTACCACCGAGCTGGAGAATGCAATCTTTGTCGGTGTCATCGCTTCGCTGGCCGTGTTTTTGTACCGCAGCTCTCATCCGCATATCGCCGTGCTGGCCCCGATTTCCCGCCACGGGCGGCGGTTGCTGCGCGGTGTCTTGTTTCACGATCTGGAACCTTGCCCGCAAGTGAATATCCTGCGGTTGGACGGGCCGCTTTTCTTTGGCTCGGTCGATCATGTCGAAAGCGAGTTTCGCCGGTTTGAAGCGCAGTTTCCCGAGCAGAGGTTCAAAATTCTGGTTCTGAAAGGGCTGGGTAAGATTGATCTTGCGGGTGTTGACCTTCTCGTTGACGAAATTACCAAAGCCCGAAAGGCGGGCGGCGATTATCACCTCGTCGTGCCGTTCAAGGAAACGGTCGATGCGCTAGAGCGGATGAAGCTGTTTGAAACCTTGCCAAAATCCAACCTTCACCCCAACAAGAGCGAAGCTATACAAGCCGTAACGCGCCAGCTTGAAGATGGCATTTGCCGGACCTGCACAATCCGCGCCTTTGTCGAATGCGCCGCCAAGCCCGCCCCGGCAGGCATTGCAGCCCAAAAAGATGCACCTATCCGTGAGGGAGAGTGGTGAGGTTGGGCGCTACCTTTACAGCCGATCAAGTCTTAAACCGAACCGTGCTGCCGCTCGGACCAAGTGGCACGACCTTTCCGCAGCCTGAGAAATTGAAGTAGCTGGAGAGCTAGGGTCAGGACCCATCGATTTTGGCTTTGCAGCGTAATTCACGGTTCGAAAACTGGGCGCGCCGCCATGACCTATTGAAATTATTGGGTAATTTCAGCGGTTTTCTATTTTTCCACATAAAATGCCTTAAATGGCAAGCAGTTAATATGTTGATTTTAATTCATTTTGTTGCCTGGAATGGCTTTCGGTGTTCTTTTCCGAGGTGGCGGCGCAGGGGGGCAGTTCTCTTGGTCAAAGCCTTGCGATGCTACTGAGCGCATTCTGGCGTGACTGCTCCTACAGGTTTTTGCTATGGGGGCATCTAATGTCTTGGGCCGATGCGCCAAGACCGTACCACCCCTTTGGTTTGCACCCGGAAAAGCCGGGTTCAAGGGGAGGGCCGCGCTGATGTATGGCTGCAAAGCCTTGGGTCGCATAGCTTTCGCAGGCTGTTCTTATTAGCCAATAGAAAATGCGCAGAACGCCACCTCGAATTGTGCAGCTTTGACTGCTCTAATCGCAATCTTTGTAGTTGGACGCCATGCAGACGCGGGCGCGGCGTTGGGCCTCTACGATTGAGTCAGCTGTCATCATTTTGGCTGCGATGTCGCGATTTCCCGTGCCATTCTCATCGCCATTGGCGGCTGCAATATTGAACCACATATGTGCGGTTTGGTTATCCTGAAGGACACCTTGGCCCAATGCATACATGATCCCAAGATTGCCCTGTGCAATCGCATCGCCCTGATCAGCCGCCAATCGATACCATTTTACCGCCTCGGCATAATCTTGTTCAACGCTGTTGCCGTTGCTGTACATGAGCCCGAGGTTGAATTGGGCACGCGCATTGCCCTGATCAGCAGCCAAGCGATACCATTTCACCGCCTCGGCATAATCTTGCGGAACGCCTTTGCCGTTCTTGTACATGAGCCCGAGGTTCAACTGGGCACCCGCATCGCCCTGATCAGCAGCCAAGCGATACCATTTTACCGCCTCGACATAATCTTGCGGTACGCCGTTGCCGTTGCTGTACATGAGCCCAAGGTTGAATTGAGCCCCTGCATCGCCCTGATCCGCCGCCAACAGATACCGTTTTACCGCTTCGGCATAGTCTTGCGGTACGCCGTTGCCGCTCTTGTACATAAGCCCGAGGTTCAACTGGGCCCCTGCATCACCCTGATCAGCGGCCATCCGATACCATTTTGCCGCCTCGGCGTTATCTTGCACGACGCCGTTGCCATTGCTGTACATAAGCCCGAGGTTGAATTGAGCACCCGCATCGCCCTGA
This sequence comes from Pseudorhodobacter wandonensis, assembly GCF_001202035.1. Lineage (GTDB taxonomy): Bacteria > Pseudomonadota > Alphaproteobacteria > Rhodobacterales > Rhodobacteraceae > Pseudorhodobacter > Pseudorhodobacter wandonensis. The sequence goes on from NZ_LGHT01000036.1 coordinate 5,371, forward strand.
TCAGCGGCCAAACGATACCATTTAACCGCCTCGGCATAATCTTGTTCTACGCCGTTGCCGTTTCTGTACAAAAGCCCGAGGTTGAATTGGGCACCTGCATCGCCCTGATCGGCAGCCAAGCGATACCATTTTGCCGCCTCGGCATAATCTTGTTCTACGCCGTTACCGTTGCTGTACAAAAGCCCGAGGTTCAACTGAGCCCCCGCATTGCCCTGATCAGCAGCCAAGCGATACCATTTTGCTGCCTCGGTAAAATCTTGCGCTACGTCGTTGCCGTTGCTGTACATGAGCCCGAGGTTGAATTGAGCCCCCGCATCGCCCTGATCAGCGGCCAAGCGATACCATTTTGCCGCCTCGGCGTAATCTTGCGGTACGCCGTTGCCGTTGCTGTACATGAGCCCAAGGTTGAATTGGGCACGCGCATAGCCCTGATCAGCAAGAGGCGTCCATTCACGAAGCGCCGTGGCATAGTCGCCCGACTTTGCAGCGGCCAATCCCTTATCAAAGTCCTGCGCCGCAGCTATTGCTGGGATGAGCAAAAACACAAAAACTGCACTGCGAATTGATCTAATCATCAAAGGCTCCGTTTTTATTTGACCGCAGCAAGGTCGCCGCCTTGCCTTGCTTTGACAGGTTGCAACAAAAGCAATTCAGCATCAACTAGTTGTCAACAAGCGGTGCCAACTCAGCGAAAAGTTGAGTACGCGCCAGCTTTGGCCGGTTTCACCAGAGCCATCAGACAGTGCCTGTTTCGCGCTGTCGCCCTTTGTCTTAGTTGATTGCGTTATGTCTAGATTTATAAGAGAAAGAGGTGAGCTTTAGATCTGGTTCTACAGAGTTTGGCTTGGCAAATGCATAGGTTTGCTGGCCGGATGTTAATTGGAAGCTGTGCTTGGTTTATGGGTGTAAATACCCTATTCGCCCATGAAATCGACGTAAAGTAAAAGCAGTATACGTTATGAAAGCCACCTATAAAGAAGTCAAATCCGACATTCTTGCCAAGATTGTCAAAGGCGATTGGGGGCCGGGACATTTGGTTCCGAATGAGGTGGACCTTGCACTAGCTTACGGCTGTGCGCGGGCTACGGTGAACCGTGCGATGCGTGAATTGGCGGATGATGGGATTATCGAGCGTCGGCGCAAGGCGGGAACGCGCGTTCGCATGACACCGGTGCGTCAGGCGCGGTTTGATATTCCCATTGTGCGCGACGAGGTTGAAGAAAAGGGGGCCGATTACCGGTATTCGCTGGTCAGCCGAGAGGTTGATCTTGCGCCCGACTGGTTGCGTGCCCGCCTGCAACTGCCCGCTGGCGGTAAGGCGCTGCATTTGATCTGCATGCATTATGCGGATGGTGTGCCTTATGAGCATGAAGATCGCTGGATCAATTTATCGGCGCTGCCCACGGCCGAGGCTGCGGATTTTGGGATGCAAGGGCCGACGGAATGGTTGCTTGCAACGATCCCCTTTTCCAAGGTGGAAATCAATTTATCGGCAGGCTTGGCCGATCAGAAGCTTGCCGATTACCTTGCCTGTTCTGTGGGCGATCCGGTGTTTCTGGCCGAACGCTCGACGTGGTGGGAAGGGGATGCGGTGACCCATGTGCGCCTGTCGTACCGTCCAGGCTACCGCCTGACGACGCGCTATTGAACAGGGGGGCTGCGGCGCCCCCCTTTGGTTTTGTTACAAGATACCCGGCAGGTTCAGGCCGTTTTCGCGGGCGCAATCCAATGCGTCCTCATATCCTGCATCGGCGTGGCGCATCACACCTGTGGCCGGGTCATTCCACAGCACCCGCGCGATACGGCGGTCGGCATCCTTTGAGCCGTCACAACAGATCACCATGCCAGAATGCTGCGAAAAGCCCATGCCAACGCCGCCGCCGTGGTGCAATGATACCCAAGTTGCACCCGACGCGGTGTTGAGCAAAGCATTCAGCAGCGGCCAATCGGACACAGCATCAGAGCCGTCTTTCATCGCCTCGGTCTCGCGGTTGGGCGAGGCAACCGAGCCGGAATCGAGGTGGTCGCGGCCAATCACAATCGGCGCCTTTAGCTCGCCATTGCGGACCATTTCATTGAAGGCAAGGCCCAGTTTGTGGCGCACACCCAAGCCTACCCAGCAAATCCGTGCGGGCAGGCCTTGGAACGCAATCCGTTCGCGAGCCATATCCAGCCAGTTGTGCAGATGCTTATCCTCGGACAGGATTTCTTTTACCTTGGCATCAGTTTTATAGATGTCCTCGGGGTCGCCTGACAGCGCGGCCCAGCGGAACGGGCCGATGCCGCGGCAGAACAGCGGGCGGATATAGGCTGGAACAAAGCCGGGGAAATCAAATGCGTCCTTTAGCCCTTCGTCAAGCGCGACCTGACGAATGTTGTTGCCGTAATCAAAGGTCGGAACGCCCATTTTCTGGAAATCAAGCATTGCTTGCACATGCACTTTCATCGATGCACGTGCGGCTTTCTCAACCGCTTTGGGGTCACTTTCGCGCTTTTCTTTCCACTGTGCCATGGTCCAGCCTTGCGGCAAATAGCCATTGATCGGATCATGGGCCGAGGTCTGGTCGGTTACCATGTCAGGGCGGATACCGCGGGCTGCAATCTCGGCAAAGATGTCGGCCGCATTGCCCAAAAGGCCTACGGATTTCGCCTCGCCCGCCGCTGTCCAGCGCGCAATCATTTCCAGCGCTTCGTCCAATGTGTCGGCGCGTTCATCGACATAGCGGGTGCGCAAGCGGAAATCGATGCTGTCCGGGTTACACTCTACCGCCAAACAGCATGCGCCCGCCATCACCGCCGCAAGCGGTTGCGCGCCGCCCATACCGCCAAGACCGCCGGTCAAAACCCATTTTCCGGTCAAATCACCGCCGTAATGTTGGCGGCCCGCCTCGACAAAGGTTTCATATGTACCCTGCACGATGCCTTGTGACCCGATGTAGATCCACGAGCCGGCCGTCATCTGGCCATACATCGCAAGGCCTTTTTTATCGAGCTCGTTAAAGTGATCCCAAGTTGCCCAATGCGGCACGAGGTTAGAGTTGGCGATTAGCACGCGCGGCGCGTCTTTGTGGGTTTGGAACACGCCGACCGGCTTGCCCGATTGCACAAGCAGGGTTTGATCTTCCTCAAGATCACGCAGGGCGCTTACGATCAGATCAAAATCTTTCCATGTCCGCGCGGCGCGCCCGATGCCGCCATAAACCACCAGCTCATGCGGGTTTTCGGCGACATCGGGGTGCAGGTTGTTCATCAGCATCCGCAGCGGCGCCTCGGTCAGCCAGCTTTTGGCCGAAAGCGTGGTGCCGGTTGCGGGAAAGATGTCACGGGTGTTTTTGCGCGGATCGCTCATGATATGCCTTTCGGGGTTAGACTGAGAGGGGGGGCATCGGCGTGCCGGCGGCGATGACAATATCACCTGCTGCAATCATCACAGCCGCCGCTTCCAGATCGGGCGCGAGATAGCGATCTTGGCCCATGGTCGCCACCTCTTGGCGTACACGCGTTACCACGCGTTGCAAGGCGGCGCTTGTGCGCAATGGCGCGCGGAAATCGATGCCCTGCGCGGCACAAAGCAATTCGACACCCAAAATCCGGTTCAGGTTGTCGATCATTTGCCCCAGACGGCGCGCGCCATGGGCGGCCATGCTGACGTGATCTTCCTGATTGGCGGATGTCGGCGTGCTGTCGGTGACGCAAGGGTTGGCGAGGTGTTTGTTCTCGCTCATCAAAGCGGCGGTGGTGACTTCGGCAATCATATAGCCGCTGTTCAGGCCCGGATTGGGCGTCAGGAACGGCGGCAGGTTGAAGCTGAGCACCGGATCGACAATCAGGGCCACGCGGCGCTGTGCGATGGCGCCGATTTCGGCAATCGCCAGCGCGATCATATCGGCAGCAAAGCCGACGGGTTCGGCGTGGAAATTGCCGCCCGAGACAATCATGTCGGCCTCAATCAGCACCAGCGGGTTGTCGGTTGCGGCATTCGCCTCAATCTCTAACGTCCGTGCGGCCATGCGCAAAACATCCATCGCGGCACCCGTCACCTGCGGCTGGCAACGGATGCAATAGGGGTCTTGGACCCGCGCATCATCGATCATGTGGCTGTCGCGGATTTCAGACCCGTCCAGCAACGCCCGCATGGTGGCTCCGGCCTCTATCTGGCCTGCATGGCCGCGTAATGCGTGGATTTCGGGCTGCAAAGGTGCGGTTGACCCCATGATCGCATCGGTTGAAAGCGCCGACGTGACCAGTGCCGCATGCGCCGCGCGCCAGGCGCCGAACAATCCGGCAAGGGCGAAAGCGGTGGAAAACTGCGTGCCGTTGATCAGCGCGAGGCCCTCTTTCGGGCCTAGTTCGATCGCTGTCAGGCCCGCGGCCGATAGCGCCTTGGCGCCCGGCATTGCCTTGCCGCCAAATTCTGCTTCGCCATGGCCCATCATTACGGCGGCCATATGTGCCAGCGGGGCAAGGTCGCCCGAGGCACCGACAGAGCCTTGCGCGGGGATCATGGGGGTGACGCCTTTGGCGAGCATTTCCTCGATCAGCGTCACAATCTCTAGCCGCACGCCGGATGCGCCGCGCCCGAGGCTGAGCAATTTCAACGCCATGAGCAAACGTGCGTGACGGCGCGGGATAGCGGGGCCAACGCCGCAGCAATGGGACAAGATTAGATTGCGTTGCAAAGTTGCGGTGTCTTTGCTTGCGATCTTGACCGAGGCGAGTTTGCCAAAGCCGGTGTTGACGCCGTAAACGGCCTCGGTTCCTGCCACGGCCTTGGCGATGCGTGCATGGGCAAGCGCTATCGCAGGGTGGCAGGCTGGATCAAGCCGCACCGCGTCTTGGTTCCAGTAGATGCTTTGCAGATCGGCCAAAGTCACTGCGCCAGGCGTAAGGGTAACTGTGGTCACGCGGAGCCTCCGAAAATGCGGGAATGAAGGGGGTTGAAGCCGATGCGATAGGCAAGCTCGGCGGGGTGCTGGACGTCCCAGACCGCTAGATCCGCGCGCAGACCAGCTGTGATCGTGCCGCGATCGGTCAAACCAAGGGCGCGGGCGGTGTTTTGGGTGGCACCGCGTAGGGCTTCCTCGGGTGTCATGCGGAATAGGGTGCAACCCATGTTCAGCGTCAATAGCAGGGAATTAAGCGGCGACGTGCCCGGGTTGATATCGGTGGCCAGCGCCATCGGCACGCCGTGCTTGCGCAAAAGCGCGATGGGTGGCGCTTGGGTTTCGCGCAGAGTGTAGAAGGCACCGGGCAGGATGACGGCGATGGTGCCGGCCGCTGCCATGGCCGCTACGCCGTCTTCATCCAGATATTCGATATGATCGGCCGATAGGGCACCGTATTGCGCGGCCAGCTTTGCCCCGCCAAGATTCGAGAGTTGCTCGGCATGGAGTTTCACCGGCAAGCCCAATTCGCGTGCCACATCGAAGACACGGGCGATTTGGTTCGGTTGAAATGCGATGCCCTCGCAAAACCCGTCTACCGCATCGACCAGACCCTTTGCATGGGCCGCACGCAGGGCGGGGATGCACACCTGATCGATATAGAGGTCACTGCGGCCCGAATAGTCTGGAGGTGTTGCATGGGCGCCAAGGAACGTGGTTCGCACCGTAATCGCGCGCTGTGACGCAATCGCACGGGCGACGCGCAGCATCCGCAATTCGGTTTCCACATCGAGGCCGTAGCCGGATTTGATTTCTATGCAGGTCACGCCTTCGGCTATCAGCGCATCTACGCGGGGCAGGGCGGCGGTCAGTAAGTCAGCCTCGCTCGCGGCGCGGGTGGCCGTGACCGTAGAGATAATGCCGCCGCCTGCGCGGGCAATTTCTTCATAGCTGGCCCCGTTCAACCGCATTTCAAATTCCACCGCGCGGTCGCCGCCATGGACAATGTGGCCGTGACAATCGATCAAGCCGGGGGTGACAAGACGGCCACCAAGGTGCCGGCGCGGCGCGTCACCGTATTTATGGGGAAGATCGCGGGCAGGGCCGACCCAATCGATAACCCCGCCAACCACGGCAATCGCGGCATCTTTGATAAGCCCGTAAGGCGCATCCGATTCGCCCATCGTCGCCGCGTTCAAATCAACGAAGACATCGCTTTTCTTGGTCATTTCGGTCACCAATGGTCAATTTTTCACTTTTCTAGTATGCGGTAGTGTGCTTTATGTCTATACATAAAATAAGGGCCGTCAAAATGATTTTTGCCAAACAAGCCAAACTTTCCACTGGATGGGCGCCCAATGTGCGCGTAACGCATGCGAATGGCCGGATCACGGCGATTGCGGTGGGCCAATCACCCGACTCCGCCGACACATGTGTCGACACCTTGCTGCCAGCGTTGGGGAACCTGCACAGCCATAGCTTTCAGCGCGCGATGGCGGGGATGACCGAATATCGCAAGGCGGGTAAAGACAGCTTTTGGACCTGGCGCGATCTGATGTATCGGTTCACCGCGAACCTGACGCCCGAACATATAGAGGCGATTGCGGCCTTTGTGTTTCTGGAGATGCAAGAGGCGGGCTATGCCAGTGTCGGAGAGTTCCACTATTTGCACCATCAGGCGGGCGGTGCGCCTTATGAAGATCTGGGCGAATTGTCGGGCCGTATTGCGGCCGCTGCGGCCAGCACGGGGATAGGGCTGACCCATCTGCCGGTGCTTTATAGCTATGGCGGGGCGGGGCGGGTGCCGCTTGAGGCGGGCCAAGCGCGGTTTGGCAATTCGGTGGACCGGTTTAATGCCTTGGTGGCGCGGGCGCGCGAAGCGGTTGCACAGCTGCCTGCCGATTGTCACGTTGGACTCGCGCCGCATTCCTTGCGGGCCACGTCGCCCGAGGATCTGGCAGCGGTGCTGGCTGCACATGGTACGGGGCCGGTTCATATACATATCGCCGAACAGCCCAAAGAGGTTGCCGATATTCACGCATGGTTGGGCGCGCGGCCGGTGGAATGGTTGCTGGCCAATGCAGGTGTGACGCCGGATTGGTGCCTGATCCATGCCACCCATATGACGGCAGAAGAAACCATCACTATGGCCAAATCTGGCGTGGTGGCGGGGCTTTGCCCGGTGACCGAGGCGAATTTGGGCGATGGGCCCTTTAACGGGCCAAGCTATCTGGCGGCGGGTGGTGCGTTCGGGGTGGGGTCGGATTCAAACGTGTTAATCTCGCTGACCGAGGAGCTGCGCATTTTGGAATACTCGCAACGTCTGCGCGATGTTGCGCGCAATGTGATGGTGGTTGGCGAAGGATCGGTAGGCGAAACCCTGTATATGGGGGCGGCAAAAGGCGGCGCACAGGCCTTGGGACGTGGTGCTGGCGAAATTGCCGTGGGTGCCTTGGCAGATGTGGTTGCGATTGATAGCAACGCGCCGTCGCTTTGCGCGTTGCATCAAGATCAGATTTTGGACGGGTTGGTGTTTGCGTCAAAAGATACTGTCGTGACTGATGTTTGGTCGGCCGGTCGCCATATGGTACAGTCGGGCCGGCACATCAAACGCGATGAGATCACCCGCGGCTATAAAGCTGCGTTGCAAAGTTTGATGGCGGCGATGTGAGCCGCATACTCTAGCCGGAGTTCTAAAACGGCATCGCCTTTGGAAAGCTGTCAGGTGGTGTTCCACACCTGAAAAACGGATACCGTTATTGCCGTGGGGCGCAGGCCGGCCTAACCATGAGCACGCGCATCACTAAGTGATTTCGGCAGGCTAACGCGGCACATGTGTGCCAGGCAGCCCTTTGTTTTGCAGGTGGTCTGCGACATGCGCAAAGAATGCCTGCACAATGCCGGAACGATGCGTTGTTTGCTTTGTCGCCAAGCCCAGAATGACAGGCCGAACCGCCCCTGTCAGTGGCACAATCGCCAGTTTCTCGCCATCCGGTGCTATATCCGAGCGTGTGCGCATGTTCACCAGCCCAAAGCCAAAGCCATTGGCAACAAGACTGCGCGCCATAAAGATATCAGAGGTGCGTTCGGCAATATTCGGGCGAAAGCCGGCGTTGTGAAACATAGACAGGAAATAGTCGCGGCTAAGCGGTAGGTCGAGCAGGACCATCGGCTCGTCTTGCAAATCTGCCAAGGTCAAAGAGGCCTGTTTTGCTTTTGGGTGGTCCTTGGCCAGCATGACATATGGCGGCAAGGAGATCAGGTTTTCAAATGCGACATCTTTCGGGATTTCAATGTCATAAGTGATTGCTACGTCAATTTCGGCTTGCCCGAGCATCCGCAGCAGATCGACCTGACTGCCTTCTTTCAACGTCACCAGAACTTCGGGGTGGCGCTGCTCAAAGCTGCGGCGAAGTTGTGCGCTGATGATGGGCGCAACGGTCGAAAGCGCGCCAATCGCAATTGGTCCGCGGGCCGTTTCGACAATATCGCTGGCAAGGTCATTCAAACCGTTGGCGCTGAACAGAATGTGCTTGGCCTCATTGAACACTCTGCGTCCGCCGGGGGTAAGCGTCAGCCCTTGCGCATGGTGGCGCACGAACAGCTGCATCCCCAAATCGGTTTCAAGCTGGCTGATCGCAGAAGAGATCGATGGCGATGACACGTTGACGCGCTGGGCGGCCAAAGCAATGGTTCCGGCTTCGCCCACGGCGACCAGATATTCCAACTGTCTGAATGAAAAGCGTAAAGGCATGTCGAAATATGACGTGGCGCGCGGTTCGGGGCAAGCCCCTACGCGTCGCCGGGCACGCCATAAGAGGGCGCCTCGCGCGGGTCGAGCGCGCGTTGCACATAGGCCGCAAGCTGGGGTTTGTAGATGCCCCAAGCCACGGCCACTGCCTCTATCGGGCAATCATCGGTCCAATCGCAGCGCAGGTCGGCCACAGGCCATTGTACTTTGTCGCAGAGCTGCATGCCTGCCGAATGGATCGGCCCTGCCTCGCCGCCTGCGGCAAGGCCCGCCCGCATTGCCGCAATCAGGCGGTCACCCAAATGGCCCTTGGCCTGCATAAACCCGTCGACAATGGCCTGTGGCACGTCAGGGTTTGCCAGCAGATTGCCTGCAGAAATGACATTTTCGCCTGCCGCCTGTGTCCAGATGCCCAAGGATTTGGGGCCGGAATGAATGGCCGTCCGCCCGCGCGCATCAATTGCCAGAACCTGCCGGTATTCGATGAAACGCCCTTGGGCACGAACCCCTGCGATGGCCTCGGGTGCTGACATGCCGCCCTGCATCAGATCGAGCGCGAACGGCCCCAAGGTCGGGTCGGTGATGTTCTGGCTGGACACTGCGCCCACGCCCGCGCGGGTATAGGAACACCGCGCGGCGACGGCGGGCGACGACGAGGCAATGGCAGTGCCGAACATGCCCGTATCAGCGCAGCGGGCGACAAGAGAAAACGTCATGCCGGGATTACCGCTGTGCCATCAATTTCAACCAGCCATTCCGGCCGCGCCAAGGCTTGCACGACCAAACCGGTGGAAACCGGATGCACGCCTTTGATGTATTCGCCCATCGTGCGGTAAACCGCCTCGCGGTGGCGCACGTCAGTGATATAGACCACAACCTTTACCAGATGCGCCATCTCGCCACCGGCTTCTTCGATCAGCTGCTTGATGTTTTGCATAACCTTATGGGTTTGTTCAGCCGGATCATGGCTTGCGATATTCTTGAAATCATCAAGGTTTTGCGGGCACTGACCGCGCAGATAAACCGTTTTGCCGCCTTGGGTCACAACGGCTTGGCACAGATCATTGTCAAGGTTTTGCTCGGGGTAGGTGTCTTTGGTGTTGAATTTGCGAAGGCGGGTATGGGGCATGATTGGTCCTGCTATTGGCCTGCGGCCTGAATGCGCGCATTGATGTATTGCGCAAAATCATAGTTCGGGCGTTCCAGGTGCGAAAGATGCCCCGGTGCTGCGGATTGTGACTTGAGCCCTTGATATACCTTTTCCGTGCAGCCCTTGTCTTCGACATTCACATCATCGAGCAAAGTTTTCAGCTGTTTGAAATTGTCCTGCGCGTCGGGGTCGTTTGCATAGTCGTTTGACATACCGCCGCCAAACCCGATTTTAACTTGGCCAACCCCATGTGGATGCAGGGTCAGATACCAAAAATAGCCTGGGGTCAGCGTGATGAGCAAACTTGGATAGATTGCCAACAGAAAGGTGGTGCGCCGCCGCTCGCCCTTTAAGCGCGTGTTGCTGGCGTGGGCCATTGCAATTCTTAACGAGTCGTCTTTCAGGATGGTGTGATAGTTGAATGCAGCCTCACCCGGCGGGCAGACCATCTCATGCAGCTTGGACAGGCCGCCGATTGTACCGGCATGACAGACCGGCAGGTGATAGCTTTCCATGAAATTCTCGGCCAGAACCTTCCAATTTGTATTCCAGATATGGGTTTCAAAAAAGGTTTCGGAATAGTTGGCCATGTCGTAGTCGCCCACAAGGTCTGCGACCTTTGCCAATTGCACTGCCACAGGCGGCACATCGGGGTTCAGGGTCACGAAAACCCAACCTAGCCACTCTTCGCACCGAATTTGCGGCAGGCTGTAGTCGGTTTTGCAAAATCCCTCATTCTGATCCATCGCAGGGGCGCCGCGCAGCGAGCCATCCAGATTGTAGGTCCAGGCGTGATAGGGGCAGACAATGCTGCGGGTGTTGCCACGACCTTCCAGCAGTGTAGACATCCGGTGCCGGCAGACATTCGACATTGCCTTTAGCGCACCTTGTTTGTCCCGCAAAACGATGATCGGCTGACCGGCCAAATCAAGCGTCACATAATCACCGGCGTTTGCCAGCGCATCGGCCCGCCCGGCACAGAACCATTCACGGGCAAAAATCGCCGAGGTCTCACGTTCAAGGAACGCCTCGGAGGTATAGACAGACGGCGGCATCGCGCGGGCGCGCTCAAAAGGCACTAAGGTGTTTTGACGAAGATCTTCGGCAGCATCTTTCATGTTGGTTCCTTTTGATGAGGCGGGGAACAAGGCAGATTGGCTATAATTTGGCATCGTCCTGCGTTGTTTGGTCAAGGATCAATCCAGAGGTTCAGACCGCGCGCGCGGTTTTGGCCGCGCGGTTTTGTCCAGTAAATCCAGACCCCCTCAGTTTCACAAAAAACCGGCTGGATAAAGCATGCACAATCATACACTCGCTTTGGCAAAATCTAATCAATCGAGGTCATGGCCAGACACATCCTGTGTCGCATGGAGGTCCGAAATCCAATGCCCCGTCAAACGAGGTAAGGCGGCGCCCGCGCGGTCAGAGATTGGTCAGTTTTCCCACCAGATATTCGCCGGTACGTCGATAGTGGTTTAGCAAGGCTGCAGAGGCCGCATCTGCATCGCGGCGAATGACCGCGTTCAAGATAGACTCGTGCTCGGCTGGAATGTCGCGCTTTTTATAGTCAGGCCCGTCAGCTGCCAGATAGCGATAGCGAATGTTCAGATCATACAGCTGGCTGCAAAACCGCGCCAACATCGGCGAGGATGCGTTGTCCAAAAGGGTCATATGGAACAGCTTGTGTGCCGCTTCGAACCTTGTGGGGTCCTGGGCTGCCGCGCGAGTCATTCTGTGGTGCGACAGCACGAGGCGATCTTCCCAATCCGATGTGGCGGCGGTGATCGACTGACGCAGGGCCATATCATCCAGCGTACAGCGCAATGAGAGAATTTCGTCAAAATTGGCGATGCTGGCGGGGGCGGCCCGAAAGCCGCGCTGATCTATCCGTTCCACCAACATGTCCGAGGTCAGCAGGCTTAGTGCCTCGCGTACGGGTGAGGCGCCGGTGGCCAGCAATGCGCGCAGATCTTCGATCTTCAGCTTTTTGCCTGCGGGCAGCGCACCGGTCAAAATCATGTTGCGCAAGGTAATATATGCCATATGCGTGGCGGAACCATCTTTGCCGTCTATCACATTCATGATGCTTTCACTTCACTTGGTTTAGGTCAGAGACAGTTTTTTCGTTGATAACCCGACCTGCAACGAAAAAGAACCCTCATTGATCATCCAGCGCCGCATCGAATAGGTGCGTGCGCCACAAAGATGCATCGGGTCTGCTTTGGCCAATGCATGTGCTGCCTCCAGGCTTTCGGCGCGGTAGATGATCAGACCCATTCCCTGCATATGCTCACCGGTTTCATCCGACATCGGCCCCGCAAAGGCCAGCGATCCGTTGCCTTCCAGTTCGGCCTGATAGGCCAGATGGGCGGGCAGGGCGGATTTTACATCTGCTGGGGTTTTTGCAGGAATACTTGTTGCAACATAAAGCTCTAGCGCCAGTGCGCCTCGCGATTTCGCTTCGTTCTTATAGTCATTCCACGCGACCATGGCCTTGCCTCCCGAAAATAATAATATCGATATTTATTGACTTTGTGAAATATAGTAGGCAGAATTTTAGTGTACTGACAAGGATGTTGAGCATGAAATTTCTGGTGGGCAAAGATTTGGACGGCACCGCTGTCTATGTCGTGAATGGTGAAAATGCTGTGAATGTAACGGCATTGAATGCAGCGGTCGGAACCGACCTGATGGGGGTTATTGCGAACCCTGCGTTGATCGAATCGCTGGCAACAAAGATCGCTGCGGCCCAAAGCGTGCCGGTTGCTTCGCTGACGCCCGCGTTGCCTGTGGCCAAGCCTGAAACGATCATTTGCCTTGGGTTGAACTATACCGATCACATCAAAGAGGGGGGGTATGATATCCCCGATTACCCCGCATTGTTCATGCGCGGCAAGAATTCGGTCATGGCGGCCGGCGCGCCATTGGTGCGGCCAAGCTGTTCGGAAAAGCTGGATTACGAAGCAGAGCTGATGGTTATCATCGGCAAGGGGGGGCGCCATATTGCCGAGGCTGATGCTTTGGGGCATGTCTTTGGGTATACGGTGTTCAACGATGGTTCTGTGCGGGACTATCAGCGCAAGACCCACCAATGGACCCCCGGCAAGAACTTTGACAATACCGGCGCGATTGGCCCGTTTGTGGTGACTGCCGACGACCTGCCCGCAGGTGCGGCGGGGCTGAAAATTGAAAGCCGCGTGGGCAGCGAGATTTTGCAATCGTCGAACACCGCCAATATGATCTGGTCTGTCGCGCGGGCCATTGCGATTATTTCAGAATATACCACGCTGGAACCGGGCGATATGATCGCGATGGGCACCCCGCCAGGTGTTGGCCATGCGAAAAAGCCCAACCCGCGCTGGCTCATTCCCGGTGAAGTTGTTGATATTGAAATCGAGCGCATCGGCATTTGTTCAAGCCCGATCGTTGACGAAGTTGATTTCGACGCGAAGGTTGTAGCCTGATGAATGCGCCAACTGGAAAGGCCCTAGAGGCCGTACGTGCGGAAGCACAAGAAAACCATCGCGAATTGCGGTCGCGGATAGATCGCTTGTCCGATGATGCGATTGACCTGATCTTGCGCGAGGCGCGGTCACATTATGCCTGGACAGACCGGCCCATCCCGGACGCGCTGTTGCAAGAGCTGTATGACATAACCATCAGCGGACCGACCAGCATGAACACTTTGCCTGCGCGCTTTGTGTTTGTGAAATCAGCCGAGGGTAAGGCGCGTCTGGCAAAGTCGTTAAAGCCACAGAACGTGCCAAAGATGATGGGCGCCCCGATCACCGTTATTGTCGCCTATGATCGGGAGTTCTGGAAGGAACTGCCGTTCCTGTTCCCGCATGATGACCGCAGGCATCTGTTCGAGGGCAAACCCGAGCATAGTGCCGAGACTGCCTTTCGCAATGGCACGCTGCAGGGTGCCTATTTGATGATGGCGGCGCGGGCACTGGGGCTGGATGTGGGCGCGATGTCGGGCTTTTCAAATCAGATCGTCGACGACGAGTTTTTCAAAGGCACCAGCCTGAAATCCAATTTCCTGTGCAACATCGGTTATGCGGATGAAACGGCGCTGTTCCAGAAACTGCCGCGTTTCAGTTTCGAGCAAGCCTGCACAGTTGTTTAGGGGGCGAATATGGCGATCAAGATGAAAACCGTGGTGACCTACCGCACCAAAGCGGCCTGCCCAACCCATGCGCGCACCGAAATTCCACTGCGAGATTTGACGGTGGTGGTTGATGAACCGCTGGAACGTGGCGGGACCAATCTGGGGGCCACACCGACAGAAATGGCGCTGGCGGCCTTGATTGCCTGCACCAATGTCATTGGCCACAAGAACGCCAAGCGTTTGGGGGTTGATTTGGGGGAAATCACCATCGACGCGGACTGCAAGTTTGATCGGCGCGGCGTGTTGATGGAGGAAGAGATCGACGTGCCTTTCCCCGAGATCACGTTGACCGTCGCCTGCACTGGCCCTGCAACAGCAGCGCAGCTTGTGGATGTCGGGGCTGAGACTGCCAAGTATTGCGCCATCGCAAAGCTGTTTACGGCTGCAGGCACGGCCCTGACGGTGAATTGGGTAAAGGTCGAAAGCTAAACCTTAATAACAGGCCATATGGCCACTATCTGGGAGGATATAGAAATGATGAATTGGACCAAACGCAGCCTGATCGGCGCAGTCTTGGTGGCGATGACAGCGATGCCTGTTGCCGCGCAAGAGAAAATCCGTGCGGTTGTTATCGATGGCTATCCTGATCGCTCGCTCTGGGTGCGGGAATTCAGCAATTTCTTTATTCCCGAGGTTGATCGCCGTCTTGCCGAAAGCGGCAAATACGTCATGGACTGGCAAGAAAACTATGGCGGCTCGATTGTAAAACCCAAAGGTGTGCTCGAGGGTATTCAGCTGGGGCTGGGTGATATTGGTATTGTCACCACGATTTTCCATTCGTCAAAGCTGCCGAGCCAAGGCCTTGCTGCGGTCACGCCGTTCGTATCGTCAGATGCCCGCGCAGTTGCCAAGGCGATTGATGAAATCGCACGTGAATTTCCAACGATGCAGAATGAATTTGCCGCGCAGAACCAAGTGTATCTGGCGACAGGCGTCGTGCTGGATAGCTATCAGGTCTTTTCTGCCAAGGAAGTCTCTAAGGTTTCGGATCTTGAAGGGCTAAAGGTTGCCGGTGCGGGGATGAACCTACGCTATCTGGAAGGGATCAAGGATGCTGCCGGTGTGGTTGGTGGTTTGACCGATTTCTATAACATGCTGCAAACCGGTTTGGTCGATGCCGCACTGCTGTGGCCCGAAGCGGCCGCAACTTTCAAAATCTCGGAAGTGGCACCCTATATGCTTAAGGCCGATTTGGGCGCTGTGAACTCAAAAACCGTCACCGTTAACGCCGATTACTGGAATGCTTTGCCGGATGAGGTGAAAGACGTTCTGAAGGCTGTGGCCATTGATTACCGTGACCATCTTGCCGGTCTTGCCATGGATATTGCCGCGAAATCCGAGGCGGATTACGTTGCTGCGGGTGGCAAGATTGTCGTGCTGTCGGACGAAGACCGCGCTGCCTGGGCCAATGCCATGCCAAACATAGCGCAAGAGCTGGCGACAACGCTGAACGCAGCGGGCGAGCCGGGGACAGCGATGCTGGATGCCTATCTTGCCAAGTTGGCAGCCGATGGTTTCACCGGCGCGCGTGACTGGTCCAAGCCGTAAACCTGCGCTGACCCGAGAGAGGAAGACTTATGCTAAAGCACATGCTGGTTGGCCTGTCTCGGGTCGCCAATTCCATTGCGATTGCTGCCAATGCCGCGGGCACCTTAATGGTGCTGGTTCTGGTGGCTATCCTGAATGTCGATGTGATCGCGCGCGGCGTTTTTCATGCACCGATAAAGGGCACTTATGAAATAGTGCAATTCTCGGTCGTGATGATTGTGTTCTTGCAGCTGGCTGATGTGGTACGCGTCGATCGGCTGACGCGATCGGACGGGTTTTTGAATGTGCTGCATGCAAGGCATCCCCGTTTAACGGCCAATACCCGGCGCATCATCAACGCGGTATCGGCGATCTTTATGGGTCTGATAGCCTACATCATGTTTCCCGAATTCTTGCACATGTGGAACACCCAAGACTATTTCGGCGTGCCGGGCCTGTTCACTCTGCCTTGGTGGCCGGTCAAGCTGGTCATTGCCTTGGGGACGGCTCTGTCTTGTCTGTTGTTCGTAATCAAAGTCATCACTGCGCAAGACCGGCCTCAACTGATCCGCGCCCCAGAACATGACGAGCCAAAGCTATGAGCCCTATTGAAATTGGCCTGATCTCGGTCATCGCGATTATCTTTTTGATTTATTCTGGCGTCTACATTCCGGTTGCGCTGGGCGTGGTATCGTTCGTTTCGATCTGGATTTTGCGCGACAACTTCACGCTGGCGCTGAACCTGCTGAAAATCGCGGTGGGTGACAGCGCGATGGAATATTCCTTTGCGACAATCCCGCTGTTCACCTTTATGGGGCTTGTCGTCTCCAAGGCGGGGTTGGGCAAAGATATCTATGAAGTGATGACGATGCGTTTTCGCCGCGTAAAAGGCGGGATCGGCATGGCCACGGTGGGTGCGAACGCGGTGTTTGCTGCGGTTACAGGGTCGTCCATCGCTTCGGCATCGGTGTTTACCAAAGTGTCGGTGCCGCAGATGATCGCGCAGGATTACAACCCGCGTTTTGCCGTGGGTGTGGTTGCGGGCAGCTCGGTTCTGGGGATGATCATTCCACCCTCGGCGATGCTGATCGTCTATTCTTTTGTGACCGAGCAATCCGTCGGCGATATGTTTCTTGCAGGCGTTATTCCCGGCATCATGTTGGCCGTCGCCTATGTTGCTGCGATCTGGTTCATGGCGCGCTATTTCCCGAATTTCGTCGGTGGCCGTGTTGTCGAAGACAGCGAATGGATGTCGGGGCGTGAGATCGCGTCGAAAACCCTGCCAACACTTGGCCTGATTACAGTCGTTCTGGGTGGCATCTATACCGGCTGGCTATCGGCGGTAGAGGCGGGGGCCACAGGGGCGCTGGTTGCGCTGCTGATCGCTTTGGTGCGCCGGTCAATGTCGGTGAAAGCATTTTGGGATGCGTTGCTGGAAACCGGCCATATCACGGCCTCGATCCTGTTCCTGATTACCGCCGCTTCAATCTATAGCCGGATGCTTGGCATGGCCGGCTTGCCAAACCAGCTTCAGGATTTGCTGGCGGGCAATGCGGCGTCGTTCTGGGTGGTAATGTTCCTCTATGTGCTGCTGATGCTGTTTCTCGGTACACTGCTGGATACTGCCTCGATCATCTTGATTGTTGTTCCGTTGTTCCTGCCAATGGTCGAGGCGATGAACCTGTCGCTGATCTGGTTCGGTATCATCACGGTCGTTGGCGCCGAAATCGGGTTGCTGACCCCGCCGCTTGGCATTTCCTGTTTTGTCATCAAATCCACGCTGAACGATGACCGCATCTCGTTGAAAGACGTGTTCATGGGCGCGTTGCCCTTTGCCTTTGTCATGCTGATTGTGCTGGTCATTCTGATCGCCTTCCCAAGCCTTAGCCTTGCCCTTTTGAACTAGGAGTTTAGCCCATGCGCAACGTCACCGTCGACAATATCACCGAGGTCTTCGCCGCCTATTTCGGCAAGGATACCGACCCCCGCACCCGCGAGGTTCTTGTGGCCTTGGCGCGCCATATTCACGATTTCGCACGCGAGGTGAACCTGACCCATTATGAATGGCGCAAAGGTTTGGCGATGCTGGAACATGCAGGCCGGATTACCACGCCGGAACGCAATGAATTTGTGCTGTTTTCCGATGTTTTAGGCCTGTCGTCGCTGGTGGATATGATGCATTCCAATCCTGCTGCCACGTCTTCGTCGGTGCTGGGGCCATTCCATGTGTCTAACCCGCCGCCATTGGAAATGGGCGGCGATATGCGCCGCGATTACGGCGGTACGGTACTGCTGGTCGAGGGCCAGGTGCGCGGCACCGATGGCGAGGCGATTCCACATGCCAAAATCGACATTTGGCAAACTGCGCCGAATGGTATGTATTCCAGCCAAGACCCCGATCAGGATATCCATTCCTTCCACGGGCTGATGACCGCTGACGAGACCGGTCATTTCCGTTTTACCACGGTGCGGCCGGTTGAATATACGGTGCCCAGTGATGGCCCCGTGGGCGAGTTGCTGGATGCAGCAGGCCGCCACCCATGGCGCCCGTCACACCTGCATTACATCGTCACAGCCCCCGGTTATCGCACGCTCGTGACCGAGATTTTCCCTGACGATGACCCCTATCTTGACCAAGACACTGTGTTTGGCGTGCGCGATGATCTGGTGATGACCTATCACAAAAAGCCAAGCAGTGATTTCCCCGAAGGCATGGCGTTGTCGGGCAAGGTGAGTGAACCTTATCTGCACGTGAGATTTGATGTGATCTTGTCTTTGGCATAACACGGCTGCACCTGCCGGACGATGCGTTGCGTTGCGTTGCGTTGCGTTGAAGATCAGGCCTGACCTGAACCCGATCAAGTACCAAAGCGACCAACGCTTCGCTTTGGGCGAACGGGTGCGTACTCACGCAAAGTGCGTGTGTGTTTCAGGCTAATTATTCAGACCTGCGCGACAGCAAATATTGATCCCAGGCAGGACCAGAACTGACGCAAAGCAGTGCCGCCCCATTGTTGGGCGCATCAGACATTCGGGCATATAAAAGAGTTTGCAATTTTGCATTTTCCTAACATGTGTTGCTAATAGATTTGCAAATTTTCTCGTTTTTACTTTGCGCATCCAACGGATTTGGATAGGTTGCGCGGTAAATCTGGAGGAGAGCGGCATGAAAGATATCTTGGCAGAGCTTGAAGATCGGCGCGCAACTGCACGGCAGGGCGGGGGCGCGCGGCGTATTGATGCGCAGCATGCCAAAGGTAAACTGACTGCACGTGAGCGGGTGGAGCTGCTGCTGGATGAAGGCTCTTTTGAAGAGTTTGACATGTTCATGGCCCATCGCTGCACCGATTTCGGCATGGAAAAAGACCGTCCCTCGGGCGATGGGGTGGTTACAGGCTGGGGTACGGTCAATGGCCGCCAAGTCTATGTATTCAGCCAAGACTTTACGGTTTTTGGCGGTTCTCTTTCCGAAACGCACGCCCAAAAGATTTGCAAGATCATGGATATGGCACTGCAAAATGGTGCGCCGGTGATCGGCATCAATGATTCAGGCGGCGCGCGTATTCAGGAAGGCGTTGCTTCGCTTGCCGGCTATGCCGAAGTGTTCCAGCGCAATATCATGGCAAGTGGCGTCGTGCCGCAGATCAGCCTTATCATGGGGCCGTGTGCGGGTGGGGCCGTCTATTCGCCGGCGATGACCGATTTTATCTTTATGGTCAAAGACAGCTCTTATATGTTCGTGACCGGCCCGGATGTGGTAAAAACCGTTACGAATGAGGTGGTTACCGCCGAAGAACTGGGTGGCGCGGGTACGCACACCAAGAAATCGAGCGTTGCCGACGGGGCCTATGAAAACGATGTCGAGGCGCTGGCCGAAACCCGTCGCCTTATCGACTTTTTGCCGCTGTCCAATCGTGAAAGGGCCCCGACACGCCCGTTTTTTGATGATCCTGCGCGGATTGAAAACAGCCTTGATACGTTGATTCCCGACAACCCGAACCAGCCCTACGACATGAAAGAGCTGATTCTGAAGCTGGCGGATGAGGGCGATTTTTTTGAAATTCAGCGCGATTTTGCCGGCAATGTCATCACTGGCTTCATCCGCATCGAAGGGCGGTCGGTGGGTGTCGTTGCAAACCAGCCAACCGTTTTGGCAGGGTGCCTGGATATCGATAGCAGCCGCAAAGCCGCGCGGTTTGTGCGTTTCTGCGATGCGTTTGAAATTCCGATTCTGACTTTGGTTGATGTGCCCGGCTTTTTGCCCGGTACCAGCCAGGAATATGGCGGCGTGATCAAGCATGGCGCGAAATTGTTGTTCGCCTATGGCGAGGCGACGGTGCCGAAAGTGACTGTGATCACCCGCAAGGCTTATGGCGGCGCTTATGACGTTATGGCCTCCAAGCACCTTCGCGGTGATTTCAACTATGCGTGGCCTACTGCCGAAATCGCGGTGATGGGGGCCAAAGGGGCCACTGAAATCATCTATCGCGGTAAAACGGCGGAAGAGATTGCCGAACGTACCAAGGAATATGAAAGCCGTTTTGCCAACCCGTTCGTTGCTGCGGAAAAGGGTTTTATTGACGAGGTTATCATGCCGCATTCGACGCGGCGCCGTGTTGCACGGGCGTTTGCAAGTTTGCGCAGTAAGAAGCTTTCAAATCCTTGGAAAAAGCACGATAACATCCCGCTGTAATCCTATTTGGCGGAGCTATCATGCCCTTGATCTATCACTTTGCACAGGCGGCGGCGCATAGCCGCAAGCGCCGTGCCTCTTCTTGCGAGGCGTTCTTATGATGCGGGGGGCGTTGGAAACACTTTGGCGAACCTCTGCAGAAGGGGTGACAACATTCGCAGTACCGTCGGGCCAGCCTATCAGCCTGCAGGATGTGTTTTGGGAAGAGGGCGAGTCGCTGTTGCTGCGTGTTCGCTTTACCGCGCCGCAAATCGCGCGCGACGGTGGCACGATCGACTATGAAACTGCAGCGAAAGACATGCTTTATTTGTGCGAAACATTCGTAAAGCCGCAGGTTGAGCAAAGTGCGGATAAACCGGACCAGATCATCATTTCGCTTTCGGATGTTGCAGTGCCATTTGGCGAAGCAGACCCGGATGCGACCCAGTTTTTCGAAGCCTACAGCATTCAGAACGATGCCTGCATATGGGAGGTTTATTAATGAACATACTATATATAGCAGCGATGGGCGATTTGTTGCCGATCCATGATGTAGCCATGCCACAGGCGTACAACTTGAATAAACAACTATGTCCTTCGTCGCAACGAACGGGTATTGTTGACTCTGGCCGAACCCAAGCGGCCGATACCTTGCACTGGGCGCGTACTGTCGGACAATCCGTCACGCCGACCCCACAAAAATACAGGAGACGAGGATGTCGAACAGCACCAAAGCAATTCTTGCACTTTGCACAATCGCTTTCTTTGCAGCTTGCGCTAAGAAAGAGCCAGAAACAGTTTACGTTGAAGAAGCTGTTTCCCAAGAGCCAGTCTACACCGGCAAATACAAGTAATATCCTAGGTCGGGCGCTTGGCGCATTCGGCGCTACGCCCGGCCTTTTCTTTTTTGCACCGGCTTTGATTGGGGGTGCAGCATGATCAAGCATCGTGGTTTCCCCGGCCGTCTTCCCTCAACAGATTATCAATTTGTGATCCGCCGTGCCAATAAGGACGGTGCCACGAAAATTGTTCGCCGTGAGCGTTTTCGCGACCGCGCGAATGTAGATCGTGCGGCTGATGAGGGCTTTATGAAAGCCCTTTGGGAACATTTCGGCGAAGAGCCATTTGAGCGCGGCAATCTTGATGCAGGCCGGTTGTCATGGTTGTTCGGCCGCGAGGTCGTTCCTGCCGAAGACCCGTTTGATCCGGCCAGCTATGACGCATTGCTGAAAATAAATGTAAAAATCGCCGAAGCGGCCTTTCCCAAGGTTTTCGCGCCCGATGCCCCACCTGAAAATGTGGACGACTGGGCCGATTGGGATGATGAGGACGAATAGGCATGTTCTCGCGCAATCCAATCCATTCTCGGCAAGTTTTTGCCTGTCGGCTTCGGTCAGAAACACGCAGTGTTTCGCCCCGCAGGTCGGCAAGGTTTGGATTTGTTATCAGTGGGTTGCGCGGGTTTTCTTTGGTAGCCGGCGGTGAAATCGCGGGCCGCAAGAATAGGCCAGATTTTGCCGCTGCAAATCGCGTGAATTTCCCCTTTCTTTTGTCGTGTGAGACGTTAAACTTGCACGTAATTAAAATCCTAACACGAGGCTTTGCAGTATGCGTAAAACGACCCTTCTTCTTGTGGCAGGTGCCGCGCTGGCCCTTGCTGGCTGCGTTAGCAACCCTAATTCGCCAGCCAATAACGCTGCTGTGCGCACAATCGGTGGCGCCGCTGCCGGTGCGGTTATCGCAGATGCAACCGGTGGCAGCAAAACCCAAGGTGCGCTTATTGGCGCGGTTGCCGGTGTCGGTTCGTGCTACATTCCGGGCACTGCAGGCTGCACCAACTAAAGTTGGCGCCAAGCTAGGGCTGATTGCGTCGCTCAATAGCTATAGTTCCAATTCCACAAGGCCATTCGGGGTAACTCCCCGGGTGGTCTTTTTGTTTTTCCGCGCCTTGCGCGCGCATCCGAGAAAGGGCTGCTATGTTTAAGAAGATCTTGATTGCCAACCGCGGTGAAATTGCGTGCCGTGTTATCAAATCGGCCCGCGCGATGGGCATTAAAACAGTTGCGGTCTATTCCGATGCCGACCGCAACGCGCTGCATGTGCGCATGGCCGATGAGGCGGTGCATATCGGCCCGGCACCTGCCAACCAATCCTATATCGTGATTGATAAAATCATGGAAGCCATTCGCCAGACAGGGGCCGAAGCGGTGCATCCGGGCTATGGGTTTCTGTCTGAAAACATGAACTTTGCTGCTGCGCTGGAAAAGGAGGGCGTTGTATTTATTGGCCCGCCTTCGCCTGCGATTGAGAAAATGGGCGACAAGATCACGTCGAAAAAACTGGCGATGGAGGCAGGGGTTTCTACCGTTCCGGGCTATATGGGCCTGATTGCCGATGCTGAAGAGGCGGTGAAAATTTCCGGCGAAATCGGTTATCCGGTGATGATCAAGGCATCGGCCGGCGGCGGCGGCAAGGGGATGCGGATCGCATGGAACGAATCCGAAGTGAAAGAGGGATTTGAGTCGTCGAGAAACGAGGCGGCAAACAGTTTCGGCGATGACCGTATTTTCATTGAGAAATTCGTAACCCAGCCGCGCCATATCGAAATTCAGGTTCTGGCCGATAAACACGGCAACTGCGTATATTTGCATGAGCGCGAATGCTCTATTCAGCGCCGCAACCAAAAGGTGATTGAGGAAGCACCAAGCCCGTTTTTGGATGAGGCAACCCGCAAAGCGATGGGCGAACAAGCCTGCGCCTTGGCCCAGGCCGTGGGGTATACATCAGCCGGTACGGTGGAATTCATCGTTGATGGCGAGCGGAATTTCTACTTCCTTGAAATGAACACCCGTTTGCAGGTGGAACATCCAGTGACCGAATTGATCACCGGCGTTGATCTGGTCGAGCAGATGATCCGTGTGGCCGATGGGGAAAAGCTGCCGTTCAAGCAATCCGACCTGAAAATCAACGGTTGGGCGATGGAAAGCCGCTTGTACGCCGAAGACCCGTATCGTGGTTTCTTGCCTTCGATCGGCCGTTTGACCCGCTATCGGCCACCAGTTGAGGGTAAAACCGCAGCAGGGGGCATCGTGCGCAATGATACCGGCGTGTTTGAGGGCGGCGAAATCAGCATGTACTACGACCCGATGATTGCCAAGCTGTGCACATGGGGCCCGACCCGCGCCGATGCGATTGAAGAAATGCGACTGGCGCTGGACACGTTCGAGGTTGAGGGCATTGGCCACAACCTGCCGTTTTGCTCGGCCGTGATGGACCACCCGCGCTTTGTGTCTGGCAATATTACGACTGCTTTCATCGCCGAGGAATATCCCGACGGCTTTAGCGGTGTGACACTGGATGCTGCCCTTTCGCGCCGTGTCGTGGCGGCTGCAGCGGCGATGAACCGTGTTGCCGAAATTCGTCGTACGCGGATTACCGGCACGATGGACAACCACGAACGTAAAGTCGGTACCGACTGGAATGTCGCCTTGCAAGGCGAGGCGCATGACGTGACGATTGCCGCTGATCGAGATGGATCGACCGTGCGCTTTGCCGATGGCTCCGCGATGCGGGTGGAAAGCGATTGGACGCCGGGCCAGCCTCTGGCCCGCCTGATGGTTGACGGCACGCCTTTGGTGATGAAAGTCGGCAAAGTACCTTCGGGCTTTCGCCTGCGGCTGCGCGGGGCCGAGTTTACCTGCCATGTCCGCACCCCGCGTCAGGCCGAGCTTTCAGGCTTTATGCTGGAAAAGGTCGCGCCCGATACGTCGAAATTCCTGCTGTGCCCGATGCCGGGCTTGATTGTCAAAATCAACGTGGCTGAAGGGGATGAGGTACAAGAAGGCCAAGCGCTGGCCACGGTTGAGGCGATGAAGATGGAAAACATCCTGCGCGCCGAGAAAAAAGGCGTGATCAAGTTGATCAAGGCCGCTGCAGGGGCAAGCCTGAAAGTGGACGAAATCATCATGGAGTTCGAATAAGGTGCCCGCCCTTTCCCCCAATCTATGCACCGCAGCTGCGGGGGAAGGGGCCTACCGGCCGCTCGGAAAGCGCTCTAGCATTTCTTGCCGCGCCAATGGGAATTTATCGATCGCGCGCGTAATCTCGCGCACATCCCAAGGACGGGGTTTGCGAATTTCAATCCCGCCGTCTTTGTCCATCAGCACTAACGAAAACCCCCGCGGGCGCAGTTTTTGCCGAAAGAACGAGTCGGCCGCAGGGCTGGTATCTACAATCACCACCACGTCACGATCGATCAAAGCCTGCGGTTGTTCGGCTAGATATTCCATTTGCTTGGCAAAGGCGGGGTCATTTGGGCTGTCTGCAAACACCACGATGGGGCGTTTGAGCCACAAAAATTCGGCCATTGTCACGCCGGGGGCGTCAAACAACGGCAGTACCGGCGCCTCCTGTGCTGCGGCGGAAAACGGCAGAAACACTGCCAGAACAAGAAATTGAAGTCTTTTCATACGGTCTCCTCTCCTTTGATATAGGATGTATCGGCCGCAAACCAAAGTAAGATCGTCAAAGGATATGTCCTTTGGCCAAAGTGAGGGAAAAACCCATGAGTGATGCAACGAAAACCTGGGCGGCCTTGGCGCAAAAAGAGCTGAAAGGTCGCGATCCGGAAACGCTGACTTGGGATACGCTGGAAGGTATCAAGGTAAAGCCGCTCTACACTCAGGCCGATGTCGCGGACTTGCCGCATATGGGCGGCGTGCCGGGGGTGGGGCCATTTACACGTGGCGTGCGGGCCACGATGTATGCGGGGCGCCCTTGGACCATCCGTCAATATGCGGGCTTTTCAACGGCCGAGGAATCGAATGCCTTTTACCGCAAGGCACTGGCGGCAGGGCAACAGGGTGTGTCTGTTGCCTTTGATCTGGCCACCCATCGCGGTTACGATAGTGACCATCCGCGCGTCGAAGGTGATGTCGGCAAGGCTGGCGTGGCGATTGACAGCGTGGAAGATATGAAGCTCCTGTTCGATGGCATCCCGCTGGAAAAAATCAGCGTTTCCATGACGATGAACGGCGCGGTTATCCCGATTCTGGCCAATTTCATCGTGACGGGTGAGGAACAAGGCGTTGACCGCGCGCTGCTGTCCGGCACCATTCAGAATGACATTCTTAAGGAATTCATGGTCCGCAACACTTATGTCTACCCGCCAGAACCGTCGATGCGGATCATTGCGGATATTATCGAATATACCAGCGCTGAGATGCCGAAATTCAACTCGATTTCGATCAGCGGTTACCACATGCAGGAAGCCGGGGCGAACTTGGTGCAAGAGCTCGCCTATACGCTGGCCGATGGCCGTGAATATGTGCGCACGGCGATAGCGCGCGGCATGGATGTCGATGCCTTTGCCGGTCGTTTGTCGTTCTTTTTCGCTATCGGTATGAATTTCTTTATGGAGGCCGCCAAACTGCGCGCCGCCCGCCTCCTCTGGCACCGCATCATGACCGAGTTTGGCGCGAAAAAGCCGGGCAGCCTGATGCTGCGTACCCATTGCCAAACCTCGGGCGTCAGTTTGCAGGAACAGGACCCCTATAACAACGTTGTCCGCACCGCCTATGAGGCGATGGCGGCGGCACTGGGCGGCACGCAAAGTTTGCACACCAATGCGCTGGATGAGGCTATCGCCCTGCCGACCGAGTTTTCGGCCCGTATCGCCCGCAATACCCAATTGATTTTGCAAGAAGAAACGGGCGTCACCAATGTCGTCGATCCGCTTGCAGGCAGCTATTATGTAGAAAGCCTTACAGCGCAATTGGCCGACGAGGCATGGAAGCTGATCGAAGAAGTCGAGGAAATGGGTGGGATGACCAAAGCGGTCGCCACCGGTATGCCGAAGCTGCGGATTGAGGAATCCGCCGCCCGCCGCCAAGCGATGATTGACCGAGGCGAAGAGGTGATCGTCGGCGTCAACAAATACAAGCTCGACAAACAAGACCCGATCGACATTCTTGACATTGATAATGTTAAAGTCCGCGAAAGCCAGATTGCACGCCTGAACAAAATGCGGGCTACGCGTGACCAAGCCGCATGTGATGCTGCGCTGGCCGAACTGACCCGCCGCGCGTCCGAAGGTGGCAACTTGTTGGACGCAGCGGTTGACGCTGCCCGCGCCCGCGCCTCGGTAGGAGAAATCAGTATGGCAATGGAAAAAAGCTTTGGTCGGCACCGCGCCGAGGTAAAAACCTTGGCCGGCGTTTACGGCGCCGCCTATGAAGGCGATGCTGGATTTGCCGCAATCCAAAAAGATGTCGAAGATTTCGCCGAGACCGAAGGCCGTCGCCCGCGGATGCTGGTGGTCAAAATGGGTCAGGATGGCCATGATCGCGGTGCCAAAGTCATCGCCACGGCCTTTGCCGATATCGGCTTTGACGTAGATGTCGGCCCCTTGTTCCAAACCCCCGAAGAAGCCGCCCAAGATGCTATCGACAATGACGTCCATATCATCGGCATTTCTTCACAAGCGGCTGGCCATAAAACTTTGGCGCCCAAACTGGTGCAGGCGCTAAATGCGGCGGGGGCTGGCGATATTCTGGTTATTTGTGGTGGTGTTATCCCGCAGCAAGATTACCAGTTCCTCTATGATGCAGGCGTCAAAGCGATCTTCGGTCCCGGCACCAACATCCCCGAAGCCGCCAAAGACATCCTGCGCCTGATCCGAGAGGCCCGCAGCTAAACAAATCCGGAAACCCGCTTTCTGTTCGGCACAAATATCCTCAGGGGGTGAGGTGCTTTGCACCGAGGGGGGCGTGAACGCCCCCCTTACTACCCTCAACCCAGATCGCTAAAGGTCGATTTGCCCTTCCGGCGGCGCGCCTGTGGGCGGGTTTGCATCGGGTGGGGCCAGTTCTGGCGGCGCGGGGGCATCCAATTTGCGGCGAATGATGATGTCGCCATTCTCCAGCCGCTCAGGTGCCTCATAGTTTTTCACGTCGCCGATCAAAGCGGCCAGTTGCCGCGCCATCGGTTCGATCTCTTTCAGCGCCTCGGCCATTTCTCCCATTGCGGGTTCAATCTCTTGTATCAACCCGTCAAAAAGCAAACGCATACCGCGCTCCACGAGGCTTAGGCCTTCCTCCTGGTTTTGCTGACTATCTTGGGCAAATACGGTCAAAGGCTGCGCGGTTGTCAGCGCAACGCAAAGGACGAAAGCTGTGACTTTCTGTTTCATACCCTAGATATGGGGGCAGTCAGGCCGGTTTACCAGCCTTTTCTAACGGAATTTCGTGCAGATCTATCGTCACAGGAAAATGGTCAGATGCCGTCAGCAAGGCCTCGCGTAACTCGGGGATGCGCCAGCAAGCAGGGTCATCCAACGGGTGCCAAATCCGCCAAACCGGTGCTGATGCGGCCAAATTGCTTGAAACAAGGATGAAATCCAGCAAAGCCTGAAAATAGTGTCTTTTGGTTGCGTCATAAAACCGGGCCGAGGTTGGGGCGACCCCAAGCTTTCGCCCTAAAATCATCTCGGCATGGGGTTCAAGCATTTGCATTTCAGGCGGGCCGTCAGTGCCAAGCATGATTTCGATACCGGATTTGCCGAAAAGCTTTTCATATTCGTCAAGGCCCGGACCATCGTTGAAATCGCCCATAACCAGCAACTGATCACCTGCTGCCAAATGTGTCTCGGCCCGTGCGCGCAACCACAGGCATTGCGCAAGCTGCTTGCGGCGGTTCTCAATTGCAATCCGCATCACTTCGGCCGGTTTATGGGCACCATGCGCGGCTTTGGATTTGGCATGTACACCGATCAGGCGCAGTTTCTGGCCTGTTTGCATATCAGTCATAGCTACTTCCAGCGGGGGCTTGGAAAAGCTAATCCGTTCGGGGCGGGCATCTGTATTCAGGTCATGCCAGAACACGCCGTCAAATCGTGGCACTGCTTTGGGCTCGGCATGGGCCGGCGGGGCGCCCATCGGGTCATGGGTGGCCGAAATACGGTCGGGATCATAGAGAAAAGCTATTTCTTGCTCGGTCTCGCTGGTAAACCCGTGCAAGGCGCAGCGGGTCCGCAGGTCAAAATGCCGGGCAAAGTTTTCCAACGCGGTTTTGGTCGATCTGCGAGAACTGGTGTCGGGGGCCTCGATGATCATCACCCCGTCGGCATTCATCGCGGTGAACACGATCCCCAACGCCGTCAACTGCTCTGCACGGCTGATATTGTAGCGGGCCGAGCGTTCATTATCGGCCAGCAGCCGCCCGTCATCATCGAACAAACCATTGAACCATTCGACATTAAATGTCGCGAGCCGCAAGCGTGCCGGTGTGGGATCAAGCGGCGCGTTTGCCATTAATCTCCTCCCAAGCGGCGTTAATGTCGATCAAGCGGCGGCTGGCAAGCGCGACCGCTTCGGGCGGCACGCCGCGGGCGACCAGCCTGTCTGGGTGGCTGTCGCGTACTGCTTGTTTCCAAGCGGCGCGTATTTCTTCTAGCGAGGCATTCATCGGCACGCCCAGAACCTCATAGGGGTCACGTGGCGCACCTTCGACAAAACGCGCGCGCAAAGAACGGAAACAAGGGTCCCCTAAACCAAAGATTCGGGCGACTTCAGCCAAAAAAGCGTCTTCATTGGGGTGGTACTGGCCATCTGCTATGGCGATGGTGAACAGCCCCTCTAGCAAGTCGATCAAGGTTTGGCGGCCTTCATCCGGAAACATCGCGGCAATTTTGCGGGCATAGGCATCAAACCCCGCCACATCTTGCCGGGCAAGATCAAAGACGCGGGCGGCATTTGCCTCTTCGTCGGGGGCGATTGTGAACAAACGGCGAAAGGCAGCGACTTCATTGCGGGTCACTTGTCCGTCTGCTTTGGCCATTTTCGCGCCAAGCGCAATCACCGCAATGGTAAAGCCGACCGAGCGTTCGGGCGTCGCCATTTTCGTGCCGCGCAGCCGTTCAAAAATAACCGAGAGCCCTTCTCCGGCGGCAAGGGCGGTAAGCGCGTCATTGATGCGGGTCCAGAGTGACATTGGCGTAGCGTACTCCGATAGGGTTTGGCTGTCAGGTTTGTTTTTCAGGTCAAGTGCTTTTGCATCAAGTGCAAATCCATCCAGCGGCCGAATTTATACCCGACACTGCGCAGGGTGGCCACCTCGGCATAGCCCATAGCGGCGTGAAAGGCGCGGCCTTCGGGGTTTTCTGCGCTGACACCAGCAAAGATCGAATGCGCTCCGCCCCGACGGGCGTGATCTTCTATCGCAGTCATCAAACCACGGCCCAGCCCGAGGCCGCGCGCATTCGGCCCAAGAACGATCGTGTGTTCCATCGTATGCGCATACCCTATGCCTGCACGAAACTGGCCGTAGCTGGCAAATCCAACAATCGCCCCCGCATGTTCGGCTATGAAAAAACCATGGCCAGCGGCTGATATGTCGGCGATCATTTGCGCCAAATCGGCATGGGTCTTTTCGATGGCGTTGAACGTGACAGCCGTGTTGCGAATGACAGGGTTCCAAATCGCCAAAAGGGCCGGAATATCGTCGGGCAGCGCGGGGCGAATGGTCATTCAAGCACGCGCGTGCCATGCGGCGTGGCGAATTGCGCCCGCAATGCGGTTTCAGACCCGTGAATTATTTTCACGCGGCAATCGGTAAACTGGCCTGCGAGGGCGGCAGTCAGTGCATCGGCATCGGGCGTGGCAATTTCTAACAACTCCAGCCGCACGCCAACATCTGGCAGGCGCTGCCTTGGATGCGCCGAGCCATGCCACTGAATCAGCGCCGGATGGGCATTGCCACATGGCAGCAGGCCATCCGCAGGCACAGCCATGCGCCAGCGCAGATCGCCGCGCGCCAAATCAACTGGCGCACCCACGCCTTCGGGCAGGGTGGCAAGCGCCGCATCCAGATTGTCGCAAGCTACAATCCAGTTGGTCGGGCGTGGGCGACCGCTGAAATGGTTCAGATCAAACCAGCGCGGGTGCGGTGGCGTTGGCGCGGCAGGGTCAATCGCGATCACCTCAAGATAAATATCCGCCAAGCCCAGCAAACGGTTATGCGTAGACATCAGGGGATGCACACCGCCGGGCGCAAGTGCCACACCAAGCGCCTGTTCCACCACGTCTACACCTTCGGCCAACGATGTGGCTGAAATAGCAAAATGGTCAAAGATCAGCATTTTCTGCACCTTCAATCACTACCGGTGTCGCACGCATTGCAGCCGCCAATGATTTAAAGCGCGCTTGCGTCACTTCGCCGAACAGGTCTTTGCCCAAAGGCGTCAGCGTCAGTTCCAGCACACGTTTACGCGGGATCCAGCGTAAAGCGCCGGCACTTTCAGGCCCGATCGCCGAAAACATCGCACCAAACCGCATGGCTTTGCCCAGCACTTCGGCTTTTTGAATCTGCTCGTCAGTCAGCAAACGGAACAGCGGTTCAAGCCGCGATCCTGTGCGGCTGTTTTTATAGCGGTGCAGCAAGGCAAGGCCCAGAAACACGCGGCCCGGATGATCCAGCCCACCGAGGTTGGCGCGGGTGGCATTGTCAAAGCATACTTCGGCGCGGTAATCGGGATGGGCGCGCCAAGTTGTATCATGCAAAAGGCAGGCCGCTTTGATAAGGCGGGTTTCTTCGTCGCTGGCCTCTTTGAACAGCGGCAGCAGGAACGTGTACAGTTTTTTGCCAAAGCCGGGCAGACGGGCCGACGTAATCTCGGTCGCGCGCGCCGCTTCTATCAAAGGATCACGCGAGCGCAGCTTTTCGTGCATTTGCTCATACAGCAAACCTTCGCGGATGCCATAGGACGAGACGTCGATTTCTTTGGGCTTAAAGATGCGGATCAGCTCGCGTAGAACTTCGCAGGCAAGCGGAACCAGCGCCATGCGTTCGGCACCTGTGCCAGTGCGGGCGCGCAAAATGGCGGGGTCATTGGCCGCGATCCAGTCGATGGTATCCAGCAGGGATTCGGGCGTCATTCGGTATTCGTGCAAAACGGTCAGCGGGTAATTCCGCCGCTCCATATCCAGGCGGGCAATGGCGCGCCAAGAGCCGCCGACAAGGTAAATGCGGTCGTTTTCCGGTTCGATCTTGGTTTTCAGCTTTTTCAACACGCGGTCAATCAGGGCCTTTCGCTTTTCCGCGCCACCTTCGACTTGCTGCAAACGGAACGGCCCCAGCGGGGATGTGGCGCGTTTGCCGACTTTGCCATCGCCAATGCGGGCCAGCTCCATCGAGTTGCCGCCAATGTCACAGACAATGCCTTTGGCCTCGGGCCAGCCCAAAAGCACACCTTGCGCTGAAAGTCGTGCCTCTTCTTCGCCGTCGATCACCCACAGTTTCAAGCCGGTTTTTTCCAAAACCTGCGCTGCAAATTCAGGGCCATCACTTGCGTCGCGGACCGCGGCTGTCGCCACGCATGTAAGCGGAGAAATCCCCAAGCCATCGGCCAAAACGGCAAAACGCTTTAGCGCGATCAGCGCACGTTCTTTGCCTTCGGGGTTCAGTAGGCCGGTCTCGGCCAGTCCCTTGCCCAAACCTGCCATCAGTTTTTCGTTGTAGAAATACGCAGGCGAACGGGCCGCGCCGTCAAAAACCACCATCCGAACCGAGTTTGACCCGACATCAACCACGCCAACCCGACTAAGCGCGCGCGCCGATGGATCATCCAGCAATGACCGGCCAAAAGGCCCAGCATCGTCCATCGCTGTTGTGTCAGATTTGGATTTTTTGGGTTTGGTCATCGGGTGCTCTTTGCGCTGCTGCAGGTTGACCTTGCCGCGTCGCAGCGCAAAGGTCAACTGATGGGATAGGACGCTGGGTGGTCGGCGTTACGCCGTCGTATCATCACGGCTGTGGGCCAGCTTTGGCACATCTTTGGCCCCTGCGCTGCCACGACCGGACAGCGAAGGGTTTTCCATGAAAAACTTGTGGCAACTGAACAATTGCCCGTCTTTGGCCGTTAGGTTGCGCAAGTAGTCGCCTTGTGGCCCCAACACCCAGCTTTGCGCCTCATCCGCCATGTTTGCGGCCATGATCTGGCTGACAATTTGTGCCTTCACGGTCGGGTTGTTTGCCTCGATCAGGGTTTCAACGCGGCGGGTCAAGTTGCGCCCCATCCAATCGGCCGAGGAAAAGAATACCCGCGCCTTTTTTGAGGGAAGGCCATAGCCATTGCCGAAACAGACAATGCGCGAATGTTCCAAAAACCGGCCCACAATCGATTTCACACGGATATTTTCGGACAGGCCTTTGATACCTGGGCGCAAGGCGCAAATGCCGCGCACGACAAGGCTGATTTTAACCCCGGCCTGTGATGCGGCATAAAGTGCGTCGATAATATCAACCTCGACCAGCGAATTGACCTTAACCCAAATCTCGGCTGGGCGGCCTGCGCGGGCATGGTCAGCCTCGGCGGCAATCAGTTCCAGCAGGCGGGGCTTTAGGGTCGAGGGGGCAATGGCAAGGTTTTCAAGCCCCTCGGGCTGGACATAACCCGACAGGTAGTTGAACACTTTGGTCGCATCGCGCCCCAATGGACCGTCGCAAGTAAAGAACGAAAGATCGGTGTATATGCGGGCAGTGATGGGGTGGTAGTTGCCGGTGCCGTAATGGGTGTAGGTGACAAGCTGGTCGCCTTCGCGCCGGACAACGGTGCTGATTTTTGCATGGGTCTTTAACGTCATAAAACCGTAAACCACATGGGCGCCCGCACGCTCTAGCCGCCGCGACTGGCGGATATTGGCGGCTTCGTCAAAACGGGCCTTCAATTCGACCAGCGCGGTGACAGATTTGCCGGCTTCGGCGGCTTCGCATAATGCGCTGACGATCGGGCTGTCCTGGCTGGTGCGATAGAGTGTTTGCTTGATTGCCAGAACATTCGGGTCATGTGCCGCCTGTTCCAAAAACCGGATCACCATGTCAAAGGTTTCATAAGGGTGGTGCAGCAGCATATCCTTTTGCCGGATCGCCGCAAACATATCGCCCTCAAAATCCTGTACGCGTTCGGGAATGCGAGGCGTAAATTTTGGCCACTGCAAGTCCTTGCGACTGTCAAGCACCAGTTCTTTCAGGTCGGCAACCCCCAGCAATCCGCGCACCTCGACCATATCTTCATTGGTCACATGCAGCTCTTGCATAATCAGCGCCCGCAATTCCTCGGGTGCACCGGCGCTGATTTTCAGGCGGATCACCTCGCCGCGGCGTCGGCGTTTCAGCGCGGTTTCAAACTCGCGTACAAGGTCTTCGGCCTCATCCTCTACCTCAAGGTCGCTGTCGCGCAGCACGCGGAATGTGCAGTGACCACGGTCGGTATAACCGGGAAACAGCATGCCAAGATGTAGCAAAAGCAAGTCTTCCAGCACCAAGAACCGGTTTTCGCCCTCTTTTGCAGGCAATGGCACAAACCGCGTGACTTGCTGCGGGATGGGAAGCAGGGCCAAAAGCGGGCGTTTGTCGCCGGTGCGCTCAAGCTCTAGCGCGAGGCAGAAACCGGTGTTTGGGATGAAAGGAAAAGGATGTGCCGGATCAATCGCCAAGGGGGACAGGATCGGGAAAACCTTATGCACAAAATACTCGGCAAGATGTTTCAGGTCGCGCGTCGTCAGCTTTGAGCGGGTTACAATGGTAATGCCTTGCGCATCCATTTCCTTTTTCAGCCGGTTGAACACGGCTTGCTGGTTTTGCAGCAATCGGCGGGCATTGTCATTGATCAGGGTCAGTTGCTCGCCGGCACTGCGCCCATCCATCGAGATCGTGCCTTTTCCGCTGCGTTTCAGCGCCCTAAGGCCCGCCACGCGGACTGTATAGAATTCATCCAGATTGGTGGCCGAAATGGACAAAAAGCGCAGCCGCTCCAGCAGCGGTACCGACGGATTCGATGCCTCGTCCAAGACACGCCAGTTAAAGGCGAGCCAACTTAGTTCGCGGTTGAAAAACCGGTGTGGGCCTTTGGTTTCTGCCTCTGGCAGATTTAAGGCTGTCGGGAAAGGCGAGGAAAGAAAATCTGCGTGTGTCATAGGGTTGGCTTATGCAAGAGAATTGTGAATTCCATATGACAGTCTTGCAACGCGGTCAGGGATTGTCCAGCACTGTCGCGGCCAATGCGCGCGAAACACCGGTTCCACGGGCCAGCGCCTCGGCGTCCAGCTTGGCCACCAGCGCGCGGGCCGCAGCAAAGCTGCGCTCCATCCTGGGCAGCAGGTAGGCGATCAGCGTGGGCGAAACTGTTATCTGGCGGTCGGCAAACAGCTTAATCAGCACGGCAGATAAAAGAGGGTCATCTGGCGCCTCAAGTCGCGTGACCGAGGCGGCTTGTACGCGACTTTGTAGATCTGCAAGCGTCAGGCCCCAATCACGCGGGGCAGAGGCCGCCGTCATCAGCAAGGCGGCGCCTTTGGCGGCAAGCAGGTTGTGCAGGTGAAACAGGGCTTCTTGGGCATTAGGGTGGCGCGGCAAGACTTCGCAATCCTCGACGACCACAGCGGGTTTTGCCCCCAGCGCCGCGATATCGGCAGTTGCCAGCTCGCATGCCGGGTGCAACGCCGCCCGTGAGGCATTTGCCCATACATGCGCAAGGTGGGTCTTGCCCGACGCAGGTGGGCCAATCAGCACCATCTTGCCGCCCGGCCAGTCGCGCCATGCATCAAGCGCGGCCAGCGCTTGCGCATTGGTCGAAGAGACAAAAAAATCGCCGCGCCCCAAGGCGGTTCGGTGCGGCAAGTCAAGCACAAGCTGGCGCGTCACGGATTGTCTTTCTGGCTTTCTAGGTCGGTGCGGCTACCAATGCCGCGGTACAACAGGCTTTGGTGGTACTGCACAATGCCCCAGCGGGTAAGAACGCCCAAAGCAGCGGTGACAGGCACTGCCACCAGCATGCCCACAAATCCGAAAGCCGAGCCAAATGCCGACAGTGCAAATAGCAGCCAAACAGGGTGTAGTCCCACGGAATTGCCGACAAGTCGCGGCGTAATGACGTTGCCTTCCAGAAACTGGCCGATTGCAAAAATGCCTGCAATAATGCCGATTGAAACCCAATCGCCCCAGAACTGAAAGAGTGCAAGCCCGATGGCCAAAGCACCGCCAACCAGCGCACCGACATAGGGAATAAAGGTAATCGTCCCGGCAATCGCGCCTACCAACAGGCCAAAATCAAGTCCGGCCAGCATGAGCGCAGCCGAATAGAATGCGCCAAGAACAATGCAGACGCTGATTTGGCCACGCACAAACGCTGCCAAAACATGATTAATCCGGCTGGCCAAATCGCGGATAACCGGCGCGTGGTCGCGCGGCAAAAGCGCGTCGATCTTGGCGACCATGTTGTCCCAGTCGAGCAGCAGGTAAAAGGCCACGACGGGCACAACAATCAAAAACATCAGCGCATTCAGCACCGACAAGGCGCTGGAGAACACGGTTTTTGCGACTTCGGTGCCCCAATCTTTCAAATTGTCGCCGATCGATAGGATGGTGCGGCGGATAACACTGTTTTCATCCAACAGGCCGGGAAACTGCTCGGTCAAAAAGGCCTGAAGCTTGTGGAAAATCGTCGGCAAAGCCTCAACCAAGGCGGCCGTCTGAGATGCCAGGGACGGAATAACCGCCAGAACCAGCAATACCGCAACAAGAAGGGCTGAGAGTGAAATCACTGTCGTCGCCGCCGCGCGGTTCAGGCCCATTCGCTCTAACCTATCGGCGACAGGATCCAGAAAATAGGCGATCGCGCCGCCCACCAGAAAAGGCGCCAGAACCTGACCCAAAAACCATAGTGCCAGCAAAAACAGGCTTGCCGCAATGCCCCAGTAGGTAAGTTGTTGTTTTGCGGGCAATGCCATATGGCCTCCTTGGGTTTGCTTATCACACATTGCCCATCGGACCCGGCATTTCAAGGCCTCCGGCTTGGCACCACCCGCGAATTGTCGTTGAAAAATCTGATTTTTCGTCGAAAAAACGCGATGCACTTGCTTGCGTGCTTGGTTTTGCCTAAACCTCGCCCAACCCATCATTGCCTAAAAGGTGCCCCCATGCGGCTGACGCGCTATTTCCTGCCTGTTCTAAAAGAAAACCCTGCCGAGGCGCAGATTGTCAGCCACCGCTATATGCTGCGTGCCGGCATGATCAAGCAGCAAGCCGCGGGCATCTATTCCTGGTTGCCGCTGGGGTATAAGGTTCTAAAGCGTATCGAGCAGATCGTGCATGAAGAACAGGTTCGTGCAGGCCATATCCCCTTGCTGATGCCAACCTTGCAGCCTGCCGACCTTTGGCGCGAATCTGGTCGTTATGATGATTACGGTCAGGAAATGCTGCGCATCAAGGACCGTCAGGGCCGCGACATGCTCTATGGTCCGACCAATGAGGAAATGATCACCGATATTTTCCGCAGCCATGTGAACAGCTACAAAGACCTGCCTTTGACGCTGTACCATATCCAATGGAAATTCCGCGATGAGATGCGCCCGCGTTTTGGCGTTATGCGCGGCCGTGAATTCCTGATGAAAGACGGCTATAACTTTGACCTGACGGTCGAAGACGCGCTGCATGCCTATAACCGCCATTTGGTCAG
The DNA here is from genome assembly GCF_001202035.1 of Pseudorhodobacter wandonensis. Taxonomy (GTDB): domain Bacteria; phylum Pseudomonadota; class Alphaproteobacteria; order Rhodobacterales; family Rhodobacteraceae; genus Pseudorhodobacter; species Pseudorhodobacter wandonensis. Next base: position 42,035 of record NZ_LGHT01000036.1, read on the forward strand.
CTATCTGCGCACCTACGAGCGTATGGGCCTGCAAGCCATTCCGATGCGTGCTGATTCCGGCCCGATTGGTGGCGAAGACACGCATGAATTCCTCGTTCTGGCCGAAACCGGCGAATCCGAGGTGTTCTATGACAGCGCCGTGACCGACATCAGCCTTGGCGCACGCGACATCGATTATGATGACAAGGTACAGTGCAAAGCCGTGATGGAGGAATTCACCTCGCTTTACGCCCGCACCGACGAAACCCATGATGAGGCTGCCTTTAACGCCATCCCCGAGGAACGCCGCAAATCCGCGCGCGGGATCGAGGTCGGCCAGATCTTTTTCTTTGGCACCAAGTATTCCGAGGCAATGGGGGCGACTGTTGTCACGCCTGACGGCAGCAAAGTGCCGGTCCAGATGGGCAGCCACGGTATTGGCGTGTCGCGTCTGCTGGGCGCGATTATCGAGGCAAGCCATGATGACAAAGGTATCATCTGGCCCGAAGGTGTGACGCCGTTCCATTGCGGCATCGTGAACCTGAAGCAGGGCGACGACGAAACCGATGCCGCCTGCGAAAGCATTTATAAAGCGCTGCAAAAGGCAGGTCTTGACCCGCTATATGATGACCGCAACGACCGCGCTGGCGCGAAATTCGCCACGATGGATCTGATCGGCTTGCCATGGCGCATCACGGTCGGTCCGCGCGGGTTGAAAAATGGCGTGGTCGAACTGACCAGCCGCCGCACTGGCGAAAGCGAAGAAATGACTGCCGACGCCGCAGTGGCCCGCATTATTGCCATCTACAACGGTCTCTGAAAACATCACGGTGCGCCCCGGCCAAAGGGGCGCGCCGATTTCGTCTTTGACACAGGGCCCGATTTGGACGATTTTAGGGGCCAAAGCCGGGGGCAGGGCGGTTCTGGTAATCGCCACTGAATAACTTGGCAGGCAGAGGCGAAATAGATGATAGGCAAGGCACTGACGCTTGTGGGCGGATTGGCGGGGGCGACAGCTTTGTCGCAATACCCCGAGTTTTCGCAGCAGTATATCCAGCGGTTGGGTGGTCAAGTGGATGCACTGTCGGCGATCGTTGCTGACTTTGACCGCAGCGCCACCGATAACGGGCTGACCCGTGGCGCAGCATTGGACCAATTGCAGGGCACCGCGTTTTTGGCCGCGCGAAAGGTTGATATGCAAAGCGCCTTTGCCCGTTTTGACCAACTTTCTGCAGATCTGACATTCCTGCGCCTTGCCACTCCAATTGAACGCATCACCATGCCGCAGCGTTTGGCCGACCCGGCCACGCTAAATGCAACATGGGCCGATTTCCGCCCGGCAGTGCCGCTGACTGTGGCGGGTGCCGTGGCCACTGCGTTAGGGTTTGTGGCGGGTTGGGGCGCAGTCCGGTTTATCCTGTCGCTCATACTCTGGCCGTTTCGCCGGCGCGCTGCGCCCCGCAAAGCGTCCGAGCTGCGCAAAGAGCCTGTGGTGCGCAGCCAACCCGCCCCGCAAAAGCCACCCGCACCGCGTGCGCCCAATGCACCCCGCAAACAGCCTGTGCTGCACCGTTCCGCCTAATAACGTAGCCGTGCCTTGACCTGCCCGCGCATTTCCCGCAGGTTCCGCGCGCATGCCTGACGCCGATAACCCGCATGTTTACCCCAAGGAGCTTGCCCCGTGAACACCCCCCCTTTCGCGCCATTTGAATGGATGATCGCGTGGCGATATTTGCGGGCCAAAAGGGCCGAAGGCGGCGTTTCCGTGATGACTTGGATCAGCCTGATCGGCATTACGCTGGCGGTGTTTGCGCTGATTGCCACGCTGTCGGTACGCGCAGGGTTTCGCGCCGAATTTGTCGATACGATCCTTGGGGCGAATGCGCATGTAACCGTCTATGCCGCGCAGCATCAGGCTGCCGATGGCCGCACGATCAGCGGGTTTGAGGATTTTGACGCCGTGGCAAAAAAGGTGGCTGAGGTGCCAACTGTCACACGTGCCGCGCCGATGGTTCGGGGGCAGGTGATGGCAACGGCAGGCACCCGCAGCTCTGGCGTTGAGGTCTACGGGATGCGCGGCGATGATGTGCGCGCCATTCCGCGTGTGGGTGACGGCGCCGACGCATATGGCGATTTGTCGCGCTATGACGAAGGTATCGCGATCGGCTCGGGCGTAGCGCGTGAATTGGGCGTGACCGTTGGCGACCGTATCCGGCTGATTTCGCCCAATGGTGTGAAAACCGCCTTTGGCACCAGTCCGCGGGTTTCGGCCTTTGAGGTGGTCTATGTGTTCACCGCCGGCCGCTATGATATTGACCGCACGCGGGTCTACATGCCGCTGGCCGCTGCACAGGACTATTTCAACCGCGAAGGGCTGGCGGATGAGATCGAGGTGATGGTCACCAAACCCGAGGCAGTTGATGACATCGCGCTGGATTTAATGACTGCTGCGGGCCAATACGCGAATGTCTGGACATGGCGTGACAGCTCGGGCAGCTTTTTGCGGGCGCTGGATATCGAAGACAATGTGATGTTCATCATCCTGTCCATTCTGGTGTTGATTGCGGCGATGAATATCGTTTCGGGCCTGATCATGCTGGTCAAAAACAAGGGCCGCGATATCGGCATTTTGCGCACGATGGGGTTGACGGAAGGGTCAATCTTGCGCGTGTTTTTCATCTGCGGCGCATTTACAGGCATTATAGGCACCTTTGCCGGTGTGGCGCTGGGATGTCTGTTTGCGATCTATATCGACCCGATATTCAGCTTTGTGAATTATGTCGCGGGCGGCGGGGTTTGGGACCCGTCTATTCGCGGCATCTATGCGCTGCCCGCCAAACTGCAATGGCATGACGTGCTGTCGGCAGTGTCGCTGTCGCTGGGCCTGTCGTTCGTGGTCACTATCTTTCCCGCGCGCCGTGCCGCCCGGATGAACCCTGTCGAGGCCCTGCGCTATGAGTGATGTGATGCTGTCGCTGGATGCGATCACCAAAGCCTATAACAAAGGCAAGCCCGCCGAAGTGCAAGTGCTGCGCGGGGCATCGCTGACCGTGGCGCGGGGTGAGGTGGTTGCCCTTGTTGCCCCTTCGGGTGCTGGCAAATCGACGCTGCTGCATATTGCGGGGCTGCTGGATACCGCCGATAGCGGCCAGATGCGACTGGATGGCACCGATCTGGCGGGCCTGCCAGACCGCGCGCGCACCATCGCGCGGCGGCGTGATGTGGGCTTTATCTATCAATTTCACCACCTGTTGCCGGAATTTACCGCGCTGGAAAACATCACCTTGCCGCAGCTTGCCAATGGCGTCTCAAAACCCGATGCCGAGACCCGTGCGCGTAAATTGCTGGATCAGGTCGGGGTTGGTCACCGTGCCGGTCACCGCCCCGCAGCACTTTCGGGTGGCGAGCAACAGCGCGTGGCCTTTTGCCGTGCGCTTGCCAATGGCCCGCGCCTGCTGTTGGCGGATGAGCCGACGGGCAACCTTGATCCTGCAACCTCGGATCAGGTGTTTGGCGCCTTGATGGATCTGGTGCGCGAAACCGGTCTTTCGGCGCTGATTGCGACCCATAACATGGAGCTGGCAGCCCGGATGGACCGGATTGTGCGGCTAGAGGCGGGGCACGTGGTGCTGTAACTTCACATTTGCCTCAAGCAGTTGTGTGCCCTGTTACAGCCGAAAGCTGCTAGTCAAAGAAAACCCCATTGACCAGAGGCCACATGACACGTTCCCTATTTCTTGCTGCCCTGATCGCCGCCTTGCCAGCGACATCCGTTTTTGCCGAAAGTGTCGCGTTTGACAGCACATGGTCGACGCAACGGTTTTCACTGTTTTCATCAAACCGATACGGGTTTCAAGGCAACACATTGTCTATCGCATCTGATGCGTCGGTATCGCTGGCCTATGCGCGGGTAAAGCAGCCGCTTTGGGGCGCGACATCGGCCAAATGGTCTTGGGCGGTCAGCCAATCGGTGCCTGCAACGGATTTGACCAAAAAAGGGGGCGATGACCGCAATGCCTCGCTTTACTTTGTGTTCTTGCCCGAGGCCGAAGCCAAGGCACTTGGGGACAAAGCCAATATCCGCAAACTGCTGACAGCCGAGTCTGCGCGGGTGCTGGTATATGTTTGGGGCGATAACCAAGGGCGTGGCAAAGTGCTGTCCAGCCCATATCTTGGCAACCGGGGTAAAACCATCTTGCTGCGGGCCGCGGGCACGGGCAAGTTTTCGGAAAAGGTTGACCTTGCCGCCGATTATCGCCGCGTGTTTGGCGGGCCCGCCGGGGCATTGGTTGGGCTGGCGGTCTCTGCCGACTCGGATGATACAAATTCGGCCATCCGCGCCTCTATTTCCGGCCTGACGCTGAACTGAACCGGATTGGCCTGTCGGTATAGTTGCGCCTTTAACCTGCTGACTTCTGCGATTATGCCTGCCAGCGGTATAAAGCTCGCGTCACGCTGCACCTATGCAAAGCGGGGGCCGGGCCCCCGCCTAGAGACTTGGCCAAATCTGGCACAGGTCAGTTTATTTGATTTTTTTGCCCGCGATTGTTGTGCCGTCCTTGCCAGCATTGGAATTGGCAGTGGCCAGCACCTTGGGCACTTCTTTTTTTGGCTTTTTGGCTTCTTTATTGCCTTTGTTTTTTTCTTTGGACATGTCGTATTCCCTTAGTCAGGTTTCCGCTTTGGCCCATGCCAGGCGGATCGCTGCGCTGGGTGTCCTTCGACCGGCTAACAGCCGTGCGAGTGATCCCATTGGGCATCAGGGGCGGACCAAATTGCGGTGCCGGAGCCTGTAACCAATAGATAAGCCCGCGGCTGCAGGTGCACAAGTAGGGACGGGCGGGCTTGTGCAAGACATCGTGCCACATGCCTGATTGGTGCGCAATTTGTAACGAAAGCGGCGATTTACCCCTACTGGGAACCGCTGCGAAACACTGGCCGACATTAGTGGCCGATGCCGCAAATTTGGTCTTGGTGTTTTGGCTTTGCTATGGTCTTTGCAATGCAAGGGCCGGTGATTGTTGCCCGATTGATGCATGGGGGAACGATGACCGCGCTGACCTGCTTTAAAGCATATGACGTTCGCGGCCGCCTTGGTGTCGAGCTGGATGAAGACGTCGCGCGACGGATTGCCCGCGCCTTTGCCGAGGTTCTGGGCACTGGACATGTGGTTGTTGGTCATGATCCGCGCGCCTCGTCACTGGCTTTGTTCGATGCCGTTAAACGCGGGTTGGTCGAAGCAGGCGTCGAGGTGCTGGACCTGGGGCTTTGCGGTACAGAAGAGATGTATCACGCAACCGCCTATTTCGAGGCCGACGGCGGAATAGAGGTCACCGCCTCCCATAACCCGATGGATTACAACGGCTTGAAGATGGTCAAGGCAGGTGCGGCGCCTCTGGATCCGGCGACCGATATTGTCAAGATAAAGGCTTTGGCAGAAAGCGGCCAATTCAAGCCTGAGAAACCAGGCGGCAATATACGGCCTGCCAAAGCTGCGCGGGGGGCCTATGTGCGCGCGGCGCTATCGTTTATTGATGTGCCTGCGTTGCGTCCGATGAAGATTCTTGTGAATGCCGGAAATGGTGCCGCAGGCCCGACCTTTGACGCGATCGCCGCGGCTTTGGCCAAACGCCGCGCGCCCTTGTCATTCATCTGTATGAACCATGAACCTGATGGCAGCTTTCCCAATGGCATCCCCAACCCCTTGCTGCCCGAAAACCGTCCAGTGACAGCAAATGCCGTTCTGGCGGCAGGGGCCGATTTGGGTGTGGCATGGGACGGTGATTTTGACCGCTGTTTCCTGTTCGATCATTTGGGACGATTTGTGCCGGGCGAATTTGTCGTAGGCCTATTGGCCGAGGTGTTTCTGGCCAAGGAAAAAGGCGCCAAGATTGTGCATGACCCGCGCGTCATGTGGAATACCAAGGAAATCGTAACCCGCTTGGGCGGTACCGCAGTAATGGCTCGCACCGGCCACGCCTATCTAAAGCAGGCATTGCGCGATACAGGCGCGGTATACGGTGGCGAAATGTCGGCCCATCACTACTTTCGCGATTTTGCTTGCTGTGACAGTGGCATGATCCCGTGGCTGCTGATCATCGAGCTCATGTCGCGGCGTGGCGCATCATTGGCTGACCTGATTTCCGAAAGGATGACCGCCTTTCCATCCTCGGGCGAGATCAACTTTCGCGTGGACGATTCCGGAGCTGCCCTGACACGCGTGCTGGCGGCATATGAAAAGCAGGCCGTGGCGCGTGACGATACAGATGGATTGTCATTGGATATGGGCGACTGGCGCCTGAATCTGCGCGCGTCCAACACCGAGCCTTTGTTGCGCCTGAACGTCGAGGCGCAGCGCGACCCCAGCTTGGTTGCCGTTGCAGTGGAACGGTTGCGCATGTTGATCGAAGCGACCGCCTGAATTTTGGCAAGAAATCCGGTTGCGTTCGATGGCCGTGGCTTGGCCAGACCTTCAATAGTCGCTTTTGCCAATTGGCATTCCCGCGCGGGCCGCTAACCTGAGCGGAAAAACACGAGGTGTCACATGTCCGGCGATCCGCTTTTGCAGCCCTATCAATTAAAGCATCTGACCCTGCGCAACAGGATCATGATCACCAGCCATGAGCCCGCCTATCCCGATGATGGGATGCCCAAGGATCGCTACCGCGCCTATCACGTCGAACGTGCCCGCGCAGGCGTTGCCCTGACCATGACCGCCGGTTCCGGCTCGGTTTCGCGCGACAGCCCGCCGGTGTTCAACAACATCCTTGTGTGGAAGGATGAAGTGGTCGGCTGGATGAAGCAGATGGCCGATGAGTGCCACGATCACGGTGCGGCGGTGATGATCCAGCTTACGCATTTGGGGCGGCGCACAAGGTGGGACAAAGGCGATTGGCTGCCATCTGTTTCCACCAGCCATACCCGCGAGCCTGCGCATCGTGCCTATCCCAAAAAGCTGGAAGATTGGGATATCTCGCGCATTATCAATGACTACGCCGATGGCGCTGAACGCATGTATGCGGCCGGTTTGGATGGGGTCGAATTGGAATGCTACGGCCATTTGATGGACCAGTTCATGTCGCCCTTTACCAACGAATTGGATGGTCCCTATGGCGGCAGTTTGGAAAACCGAGCACGGTTTGCGCTGGAGGTGGCGGCCGCGATACGTGCGCGTGTGGGTGAAAAATTCCTGATCGGAATGCGCTATACGGCGGATGAGGCGGCCAAGGGCGGCATTGACGCCGAAGAAGGCGTAGCGATTGGTAAACTGTTTCGTGACAGTGGAAATGTGGACTTTCTGAATGTCATCCGCGGGCAAATCCATACCGATCCTGCGATGACCGATGTAATTCCGATTCAAGGCATGAAATCTGCCCCGCACCTCGATTTTGCCGGCCGTATCCGTGCCGAGGTGGGGATGCCCACCTTCCACGCCAGCCGCATCCCCGATGTCGCCACCGCCCGCCATGCCATTGCCAGTGGCAAGCTGGATATGGTCGGCATGACCCGCGCCCATATGACCGACCCGCATCTGGTGCGTAAAATCATCGAGGGGCGTGAGGATGACATCCGCCCCTGTGTCGGCGCGAATTATTGCCTTGACCGGATTTATCAGGGCGGCCACGCCTATTGCATCCACAACCCCTCGACAGGGCGAGAGCTGGAACAACCACATGAGATTGCACCCGCAGATGTTGCGCGCAAGGTGCTGATCATCGGCGCAGGGCCGGCAGGGCTTGAGGCTGCGCGCGTGGCGGCCGTGCGCGGGCATCGCGTGGTGGTGCATGAGGCCGCGCCACAGGCGGGTGGCCAAATCCGGCTGACCGCACAAACCCCGCGCCGGCGTGAAATGATCGGGATCATCGATTGGCGTCTGGCACAATGTGAAAAGCTGGGAGTTGTCATAAAATACAATAGCTTGGCTGACGAAGCTGAGGTGTTGGACGAGGCGCCGGACGTCGTGATAATCGCCACAGGCGGTTTGCCAGAAACGGCTATTCTGGAAAGCGGAAATGATCTGGTCACCTCGGCTTGGGATATTTTGTCGGGCGATGTACGCCCCGGCGCCAATGTGCTGGTCTATGACGAGGCGGGCGATCCGGTCGCACTGCAAGCCGCCGACAAGGTGATTGCGGCAGGCGGAAAAGTTGAAATCATGACCCGTGACCGCAGCTTTTCGCCCGAGGTCATGGCGATGAACCTTGTACCTTACATGCGCACGCTGCAACGGGCCGATGCGGTGTTTACCGTTACATGGCGTGTGCTGTCGGTTCGGCGTGACGGCAACGAACTGCTGGCAACACTTGGCTCGGATTATGGCGATATGACACGTGAACGGCGGGTCGATCAGGTTATCATCAACAATGGTACCGTGCCGCTGGACGATCTGTATTTCACGTTGAAACCCTTGTCGAAAAATCTGGGGCAAGTCGATTATGAGGCACTGATTGCGCGCCAGCCGCAAATGCCAACACCCAACCCAAAGGGCGCGTTTTCGCTCTACCGGATTGGCGATGCTGTCGCCTCTCGCAACACCCATGCCGCGATTTATGATGCGCTGCGGCTGATGCGCACGCTGTAAGCTGCGGTCTTGGCGACCCCGCGCCCAAGTGCTAAAGCCAGCGCAAACCGGATTGGAGACGACAATGACCCAAGCTTTGGACCAAGAGCGCGCAACGGCAGCGGCGTGGTTTCGCACGTTGCGCGATGAAATCGTTGCAAGTTTCGAAGCATTGGAGGACCGCCAGACCAAAGGCCCGACCGCCAGCCTGCCAGCAGGCCGGTTTGAGGTGACGCCAACCAAACGCAGCGCCGAAGATGGGTCAGACGCCGGTGGCGGCTTGATGTCCGTCATGCGCGGCGGGCGGGTGTTTGAAAAGGTGGGGGTGAATGTTTCCACCGTTTACGGCGATCTTGGCCCCGCCGCACAAAAGGCGATGGCAGCGCGTGGCGTGCCCGGCATGGAAAGCGACCCGCGTTTCTGGGCCTCGGGCATCAGCCTTGTGGCCCATATGCAAAACCCGCATGCGCCCGCCGTTCACATGAACACGCGGATGTTCTGGACCCCGCATGCCTGGTGGTTTGGCGGCGGGTCAGATTTGAACCCCTGCATCGAATACGCCGATGACACAGCCCATTTTCACGCCACACAACAGGCGCATCTGGCGCCGCATGGCGATGACCTCTACCCCAAGCTAAAGGCTTGGGCGGATGAGTATTTCTACATTCCCCACCGCAACCGTGCACGTGGCGTGGGCGGCATTTTTATGGACGACCGTAATTCAGGCGATTGGGCAGCAGATTTTGCGCTGACCCAAGATATTGGCCGCGCGTTTCTGCCCGCCTATGTGCCGCTGGTCGATGCACGGCGTGATACAGTTTGGACCGATGCAGACAAGGAAGCCCAGCTTGTCCACCGCGGGCTATATGCCGAATATAACCTTGTGTATGATCGTGGCACCAAATTTGGCCTTGCCACGGGGCATGACGCAAATGCTGTGTTGATGAGCCTGCCACCGATGGCCAAATGGATCTGATACCTGCTTGGATAGAGGGCGTTTTGCAGCCGGTTGAAAAGCTGGCTGTGCATCAGCGTGGATTGCAGCACAAAGCGGTGTCGGTTTTCGTGTTGGCGGGCGACCGGCTGCTGATCCAGCAACGTGCCGCGGGCAAATACCATACGCCGAACCTTTGGGCCAATACCTGCTGCACCCACCCGCATTGGGATGAGGCACACGCAGCCTGTGCGCATCGCAGGCTGGTGGATGAGCTGGGCATTGCAGGCCTGGATCTGCGCGCCGTGGGCGAAGTGCGATATCGCGCCGATGTGGGTGTTGGTCTGACCGAGGATGAAGTTGTAGCGGTGTTCGTGGCCGAGGCAGGCGCAGATCTGGCGATGACCTTGAACCCGGATGAGGTGCAAGCCGTGCGATGGGTGGCCATTGATGCGCTGCTGCGCGAGATAGAGCAGGCACCAGAGGTCTTTACCCCTTGGCTGCGGATCTATCTGACCAAGCACCGCACCCAGATTTTGGGTGCATGACAGCGTTTTGTGCTTGGCTTTGGCGCGGCCGTGACTAGGCTTTGTCGAAACAACATAGGGCGCGAAAATGAAGCTGTATTTGGCCAAAGGCACGATCTCGATCGCGGTGGCGATTGCGTTGGAAGAGGCGGGCTTGTCCTATACGCCTGTGGTGCTTGACTTCGCCGCAGGGGCGCAAACGCAGCCCGCGTATCTGGCGATAAACCCAAAAGGGCGTGTGCCAAGTTTGATCCTCGATCAGGCGAGGCTGACGGAAACCGGTGCGATCTTGGAATATATCGGCAGTTTGGCGCCCGCACTTGTCCCTCAGGACGCAATCCAAGCGGCCAAAATGCGCGAGGCAATGTACTATATCGCGTCTACCTTACATGTGAATCATGCGCATAAACTGCGTGGCCAACGCTGGGCGAATGAGGATGCCAGCTTTGCCGATATGCGGGCCAAGGTGCCCGAAACGATGCGGGCGGCCTGCGCCTATTTGGAGGTTGAGGTGATCCAAGGGCCCTTTGTTTTGGGGGCGCAGTTGACCTTGGCCGATGCCTACTTGTTCGTCGCCACGACCTGGTTGGCGGGGGATGGCGTGGATGTGACGGCCTTTCCCACGCTATATGCCTTTATGGCCGCGATGGAGGCGCGGGCCTCAGTGCGTAAAGTGCGGGCTGCGGGCTGGTTGTAACGGTTCTGCCAAGGCCGGGTTTGGGGGCTGGCGACAGGTTTTAGGTATTTGAGCCAAGATGATGATGGATCAGCTGTTCTTGATCCATGCGCCAAGTGTGGCAAGGCGCGAGGGGTTAGCGCCTTTGGCCTCGGCACGGTCGGCAGCGTTCAAGAGTTTGTACATTCCGCGCAGGCCGAACCAGCGCAGCGGCTCGGGTTCCCATTTGCGCAAAGGGCGGTTGACCCAAGGCAGGCAGGTCAGCGCGGTGGTTCTGTCCAAGGCAAGATCGGCCAAGGTGCGCCCGGCGAGGTTTGAGGTCGAGACGCCAACCCCGACATAACCGCCCGCAGATCCAATGCGGGTGGATGTATCAAAATCCACCCTTGCGCACCAATCGCGCGGCACGCCAAGGGTGCCGCACCAAGCATGGTCGATCGGTGCATTGGCGGCGGCGGGGAAATGGGTTCTCAGAACGGCAATCAGGCGGCGGATGGTTTCGTCATCGGGGGTGCCATCCGTATCCAGCCGGTTGTTGAACCGGTAGGGAATGCCGCGCCCGCCCACGGCGATACGCCCGTCATCTGTGCGCTGGCAATAGCAATAGGCATTTGCGAAATCTCCAAATATTTCATAGCCTTTCCAGCCGATCTTATCCCAAGTCTGTGCGCTCAGGGGGGCGGTGATGATCTGGGCCGAGTTTAGCGGCAATAGATCGCGGTGATGGCCTGCAAGCTGGCTGGTAAACGCCTCGGTCGCGCGCAGGATCGTGCGGGCGCGCACAGTCCCGTACGGCGTTTCAACGTGGCCCGGATGCAGTGCGGTGGCGGGTGTGTTTTCAAAGATCTGCACGCCCAGGGTTTCAACCAGCCGCGCCAGCCCTTGTACCAGTTTGGCGGGCTGGATGCGGGCGACATTGGGCACGACCATCGCACCTTGGGCCGCAGGAATTTTGATGCGGGTTGCAAGCGCTTTGGCGTCAATCATATGGACATCCTCACCCCAAAAGCTGCGGGTTTGGAGTTCTGCCTGCAGGCGCGACAGTTGGGCTGCATTGGTCGCGACCAGCAGTTCATCCGTGCGGCGGATATCGGCGTCGATACTGGCAGACTGAGCGACGGATATGATTTCATCCACTGTGCCCGCCATTGCGCGCACCATCGCCCGCAGACTTTCTGCATCCGAGGTCGCAAGATAGCGGTCATGCGACCAGGCAAAGCCACCTGTCATCCAGCCGCCATTGCGCCCCGAGGCACCAAAGCCCACCTGCCGCGCCTCCAGCACCGCGATGTTCAGGGCAGGGGCAGCGCGGGCCAGATAATAAGCCGTCCAAAGGCCGGTGAAACCTGCGCCGATGATGCAAATATCAAGCTCTTGGGGGGCGACCAGCTGCCCCCGTACAGGCTGCGGGCCGATCTGGCGATGCCAGAATGAGGTTTCACCCGTTCTTTCGGGCCAGAGTTCAGGAGTCATGTGTGTCATAAAAGCGCAGAATGACGTGGAGCGCTTTTGGAGGCAAGCTTTGTAATGGCCCGGTAAGACAATGCATGCTAACATACGGCACGTTATGGACTAAAAGTCGGGGCACAATATGTTGCCCAAGGCACAGATCTGTGGCATCACTTTCGCAATTATAACCAAACCGAAGAGTTCAGACATGTCCAATTTCGCCGCCCGCCGGACCATGATGGTCGACACGCAGGTTCGCCCTTCGGATGTGACCAAGTTTCCGATCATTGAATCGATGCTTGCCGTCCCGCGTGAAGCCTATGTGCCGAACGACCAGCTTGAGGCCGCTTATGTTGGTGGCAACCTTGAAATCGCGCCGGGCCGTGTGATGCTTGAACCGCGCAGCTTTGGCAAGTTGCTGGACGCGGTTGATGTGCAACCGAATGAGGCCGTGCTTGATCTGGGCTGTGGTTATGGCTACTCGACCGCCGTGATTGCCCGCCTTGCCGAGGTTGTTGTTGCCGTTGAGGAAGACGAAGCACTTGCCGCTGATGCGCAACGCCGCCTGTCAGAGCATGGCGTCGACAATGCCGCAGTGGTTTCCGGGCCTTTGGTCGCCGGTGCTGCAAAGCATGGGCCATATGATGTGATCATCGTGCAAGGCGCCGTAGAAGATGTGCCCGCGGCTTTGATCGATCAGCTGAAAGATGGTGGCCGGATTGCTGCGATCTTTATGGAAGGCAGCCTTGGTGTTGCCCGTATCGGCCATAAATCTGCGCAGGGTTTGACTTGGCGCTACGCTTTTAACGCCTCGGCCCCTGTGTTGCAGGGCTTCGCAAAATCCAAAGCCTTTGCATTCTGAGGATCAAGAAAATAGTCGCGAAAAGCGAGCAGGAATAATAGCAGAAACGAGCAGGAATTAGAAAATGGTTTCAATTAGAAAAGTTGTACGCGCGGGGGTGATTGGGGCCCTGTTCGCACTGCCACAATGGGCATCTGCCGAAAGCCTTGGCGATGCCTTGACGGCCGCTTACCGCAATTCAAACCTTTTAGAGCAAAACCGCGCCGTTCTGCGATCTGCGGACGAAGATGTCGCACAGGCCGTAGCGCTTTTGCGGCCGGTCTTGTCGTTTCAGGCCTCGGGCGGTTATTCGCATACGCCTTCATTCGAAGGGCTAACAGCAAGCGTCTCGCTGGTTGCGGAAATGTCGCTTTATGATTTCGGGCGCAATGCGGCATCGATTGCTGTGCAAAAAGAAACCGTTTTGGCTACCCGCGCCTCGTTGGTGAATTACGAGCAAGAGGTTTTGCTTGATGCCGTTTCGGCCTATGTCATGTTGCAACAAACGCAAGATGCTGTGGCCCTGCGTCAGGCAAACGTGCGCCTGATCGGCCAGGAATTGCAGGCCGCGAAAGACCGGTTTGACGTGGGCGAGATTACCCGCACCGATGTGGCCATCGCTGATGCACAGCTTGCCGCGTCTCAGTCGGAACTTGCCAGCGCGCAAGGCGACTATGCCGTCGCACGCGAGACGTACAAGCTGAAAATCGGGCATTATCCCAATAGCTTACAGCGGCTTCCCAAAATGCCATTTACGGCGAGGGGCTTGGCCGAGGCGCAGGCCGTGGCCCGCAAAACCCATCCGACCATTCACCAGCTGCAGCATCAGGTTGCGGCAGCCGAGCTGGGTATCGCATTGGCCAAAGCCAATATGGGCCCGACGTTGACAGGCAAAGTTTCGGCAAGCGATGTGCGCCAGAAATCAAGCGACAGCTTTAGCACAACTTTGACGCTGAGCCAGACAATCTACAACGGCGGTAGGTCGTCGTCTTTCTATCGTCAATCCTTGGCATCCCGCGATTCCGCGCGCGCCAGCTTGAACCAGACCGTGGCAGTTGTGCTGCAATCTGTGGGGGCTGCTTGGTCCAATATCGAAGTGGCCAAGGCGGGTATTTCGGCAAGTGACCGGCAAATCCGTTCGGCGCAAACGGCCTATGACGGTGTAAAGGAAGAGGCAAAGCTTGGCTCTCGGACCACGTTGGATGTGTTGAATGCCGAGCAAGAGCTGCTTTCGGCCCGCACGGCGCGCCTGTCTGCACAGGCAAGCTATTATATCGGGGTTTACACTTTGCTGTCCCGGATGGGGCTCTTGACGGTCGACCATTTGAAACTTGGTATCGCGACATATGACCCAGAGGCCTATTATAATGCGGTGAAATCAGCGCCAGCAACGTCGTCGCAGGGCAAACGTTTGGACCGCGTTCTGAAATCGATTGGCAAATACTAAGCCTGGATTAACGACAGTTTTTCAAAGCCGCGTCCTTTTCGCAAAGGGGCGCGGCTTTGTTGTTTGGGGGAATAGCCGAAAATTGTTTCCCTCACCGCGACAATCTTTGATTTGAATTGAAATCGCAGGCAGAATTTGGTCCAATTCCTTGTCATCACCAGCCCAAAGGGCTAAACTTTGGGAAAAGACCGCCAACCCGCAAATGGCGGCAAAGGTTACGAATAATCTGCATTTGGCCGTTGCGCCAAGTGTTGTGTGATAGGACGGGTAGTATGTCAGAACCAATGAGCACGATTGATATTGAGGATGTTCTGTCTTCGATTCGTAAGCTTGTCTCGGACGATCTGCGCCCCGCCGCGCCGCAGGAAGAACCGGTAAGCGCACCCGCGCCCAAAGACGCTGCCGGTGACGGCAAAGGCAAGCTTTTGCTTACGTCGGCCTTGCGTGTGGTCTCGGCAAATGCCGACGCACCCCAAGCTGACGACACTGCGCAAAAGGGGCAAAAGGCGCCTGTTGAAGGCGGCAATTTTGTTTTTTCCTCTCGGCAGCCGCAGCAAAACCCCGCAGCTGCCGCGCCCGTCTTGCCGGATACGCCGCCTGCCGCAAAATCGGCGCAAACCCCTGATGAAGACTGGTTACCTGAAAGCAATGATGAGGCCGAGCCGTACCCTGGTTGGGCCCCGACGGAAATGCCAACGACCTCAAATGTAACCCGTGTTGTCGGTGAAATTGCCGCTGCCGTGTCCGAGGTTGATGAAGAATGGGAGTCCGAGACCGGCGACGCCCCAGACCTTTCATGGCAAGCGCCAGACTGGGCAGAACGGTCTGCGCGACCCAAGGAAAAACCCTTGCCCGAAAACACTGCCAAAGCAATTTCCGACAAAGCCGAAGCTGCGGTGCTGGCTGAATTGCTGGCCGCGACTGTTGGCCCAGCGCCAAGTGCAGCTGCCACCGTAGCCACAGTTGCGACCAGCCACGACGATCTGCCAGAGCTGCGTTTCGATGAGGCTGTCTTGCGTGACCTGGTCCGCGATCTGATCCATGAAGAGCTGGGCGGGTCCTTGGGTGAGCGGATCACCCGCAATGTACGCAAGCTGGTGCGGTCCGAAATCAACCGCGCGCTGACCTCGCGTACGCTTGAATGATCGCGGGGCTTGCAGGCCGATAAAATAGCGAAAGCCCAAAATAGAAAACGCGCCCAAAACTGGGCGCGTTTTTCTTGGTCGATGGTTTCGACTTAAGCAGCTTCTGCTTGCTCGGCCGCATTGCGACGCTCGGATTCTTCGCGCGACAGCGCTACCGAGGTACGAATGCCTTTGGAAACGAATTCCATCAAACCTTTGACAACGCGCTCATTCGGGTCAATCCCCGAGCACGACAGCACTTCGCGGCCATCGCGCGAGCGTGCCCAGCGGGCAATCTGATCCGGGCCGTTGCCATATTTCTTGTCATCTGCAATCGCATCGTCCAAAGCAGCGAGTACGACGGCAGCAAAAAGCTTGCGCGCGCGCTGGCCTTGTTCAAAATTGAAAGCAGTTCCATCAACGAAGTCTAGCATCTGGCCGTCCTATTCTTGGTCTTGTGTTTTCCGACGTTCGCGCAATATGACCATTTTTACGCGATTCGGCATCCCCCATTTAGCATATCTGCCATGCATGTATCGCATGGCTCGTGCGAATTGATACTGTATCTTGTAAGCTTGTGGGCGCTAACAGGGATATATATAGGGTTGGTAAGAAATTCTTCAACTTTTCGACAAGGTTTTGTCATCATGCCAAAGATCAACGGAAACGAAATAAAGCCCAGCTATGTTCTGGAACATGACGGTGGCCTTTGGGCAGCTGTTAAGGTTAACATTGTAAAGCCCGGAAAAGGCGGTGCATTTGCACAGGTCGAGTTGAAAAACCTGCGCGATGGTCGCAAACTGAACGAACGCTTTCGCTCAGAAGATAAAGTAGAGCGTGTGACCCTGGAAAACAAGGACCAGCAGTTTCTGTATGAAACGGATGGCATGTTGGTGTTCATGGACTCTGAGACCTATGAACAAATTGAATTGCCTGCCGATTTGCTGGGTGATCGCAGGCCCTTCCTGCAAGACGGCATGATGGCAACCGTTGAATATTTCGGTGACGAGGCACTTTCGATGCGTCTGCCGCAAAAGGTAAAATGCCGGATCGTCGAGACCGAGCCTGTGCAAAAAGGCCAAACTGCCGCCAACAGCTTTAAGCCCGCAATTTTGGACAATGGCGTCCGCATCATGATCCCACCGTTTATCGGCGTGGACGAAGACATCATCGTCCATACCGAGTTGATGGAATATTCCGAGCGTGCCTGAAACGCCTTTGGGGGCGGGTTACTCTGTCCCCAAATACCGCACTTCGGCATTTCCTGCCGTCATAACATCGGCAATGCGGTCAAAGCGCAGGTAGGCGATTGCCTCTCCGCCCGCTTGGGTAAAAACCTGTCCCACTACTTTGCCGTCGGACAATATCTCGGCCCCAATTTCGACCGGTGCAGAAATCGACACACGGGCCATGCCTTTGCGCAGCTCGGTTTTATGCTTCATCCGCGCGTTCACCTCTTGGCCGACATAACAGCCCTTGCGAAAGTCGATGCCGTGTAGCCGCTCAAACCCCCATTCCAGTATGTAGCTGTCATTCGGGATCAGCTCGTACCCGTACTCTGGAATAAGGTGTTTTATGCGCAGCGCCTGCCAGTCTGGGGTGCTGCCTTGGTCTGCAACCGTGCGATAGGCCCGCCAGCCAAGGGCTTGGTGGCGTGGGTCGGCAAAGGCGCCCTCTGGCGTGGGGCCCAACCCTCGGGCGGCGTGTAGGGTCTGCGTGAGGCCGATTTTTACATCTGCCCGCAGGCGGTACATCGCAAGCCGTTTCAAAACATCCTCGGCAGCCAAGCCGGGCAAGTCGAGCAACAGCACCTCACCCGTGTTGACCACAAAGAAATCAGCCAGATACTTGCCCTGTGGTGTCAGTAGCGCAGTCCACACGATCCCCGGTTTATTGGCCAAGGGCATAACATCATTGGTCACCAAGCCCTGTAGAAAGCCGATGGCATCCGCGCCGGTCACTGTGGCAAGACTGCGAAAATCGGCATCTTCTTTGGGCATTTTTCGCTCCTGCTTGGTGGATATGGCTCTGCCAGAACCTGCAACTTGCACGGCTTTATGTAAAGACCGGAACGGGCGGGGGATGCAAGCCGATGGCTTGGTGTAAATTGAAAGGCGTTTTCAGGATGCAAGGGCAGTTGACGCTCTGCTTTGGTGGGCCTAGCACTTGGGCAGGAAATTGCAGGAAGACCGTCCCCATGAAATCACCCGTATCGCTTGCCCACGGCCGCCCCTATCTCGCTATTCCCGGCCCTTCGGTCATGCCTGACCGGGTTTTGCGGGCGATGCACCGCGCCGCGCCCAATATTTATGGTGGCGAGATTTATGACGTCGTGGCGGGCATCTGGCCGCGGCTTAGGGCGGTGGCCGGCACTGTGCAGAATTGTGCGATTTATATCGGTAACGGCCATGCTGCTTGGGAGGCGGCGAATGCCAATCTGTTTTCTCGGGGTGATAAGGCGCTTGTTTTGGCTGTCGGGCGTTTCGGTATCGGCTGGGCCGAGTCTGCGCGGGCGATGGGGGTGGATGTAGACCTGCTGGATTTCGGCAAGTCAAAGCCGATTGATCTGGCGCGGGTCGAGGCGGCGCTGCGGGCCGATAGCGGGCATCAGATCAAGGCTTTGCTGGCGACGCAGGTTGATACCTCTAGCTCGATCAAAACCGATATCAAAAAGTTGCGTGCGGTTTTGGATGCGGTCGGCCATTCGGCGCTTTTGGCGGTTGATTGCATCGCGTCCTTGGGGTGTGATGAGTACCGGATGGATGATTGGGGCGTCGATGTTACGGTTGCGGCCAGCCAGAAAGGGCTGATGACGCCGCCGGGCCTCGGGATCGTGTGGTTCTCGGAAAAAGCACGCGAGCGGTGCCGTGGCAATGATTTGCGCACCCCCTATTGGGATTGGGAATTGCGGGCGAATGGGACCGAGTTCTGGCAGTATTTCGACGGCACGGGCCCCACCCATCATCTCTATGGTTTGTCCGAGGCCTTGCTGATGATTGAAGAGGAAGGGCTGGAGAATGTCTGGGCGCGGCATCGGGCGCTGGCCGGGGCGGTATGGGCGGCCTTTGATGTCTGGGGCAGCGGCAGCCCGACCATCGCGATGAATGTGGCCAATCCGGCCGATCGGGGGTGCTCGGTCACGGCGGCGCGGATCGGCGGGCAAGATGCGACGCGGCTGCGGGAATGGTGCGAAAAAGAGGCAGGCGTGACGCTGGGCATCGGGCTGGGCATGGCCTTGCCCAATGATCCGGCCTGGCATGGATTTTTGCGGGTGGCCCATATGGGGCATGTGAACGCCCACATGACTTTGGGGGTGCTGGCGGTGATGGAAACGGGGATGCAGGCCTTGAATATCGCGCATGGTGAGGGCGGGATTTTGGCCGCGACGCACTCGATTTCATCGCGGTGACCGCGCGCGGACGGGTTGGCAAGCGGTTGATCGTAAACGATTTTACGGTTTCCGTTAACCGCATGTTAACCTGCGGCGGCAATGCAGGTTGATTTCTGCTGAAATTATGTTATATGTAGTTTCAGGAGAAATATCATGCCCAAACCACTTTTGCATCCTGATATCCAGCTGACGCCCGGCCAGATTGCGGCCAAGGCGGTGTTTAATGCCGCGCGTGAATTGGGTTTAAGCCAGCGGGATCTGGCGCGCAGTATCGGCGTGTCAGAGCCCAGCGTCAGCCGCATGAAAGGCGGCGGGTTCGCGCTTGAGGGCAAGCCACTGGAACTGGCGCTGTGTATCATCCGGATTTTCCGGGCGTTGGATGCTATGGCGGGGGGCGAGGCGGCGGTTATTCGTGGCTGGATTGCCAATGATAACAGCGATTTGGGCGCCGCCCCCAAAGAGCTGATCGCCACGGCGACAGGGCTGGTGGATGTGATGAACTATCTGGATGCGGCGCGTGCACCGGTTTGAAGCCGCCGATTTTGCGGCCGGAATGCAGCCGCTAAAGGCGGGGCTGTGGCGGATTATTGAAGGGCAATACCGATCCTCGACCCTGCGGATTGTCGATACTTTTGCCGAACATGACGTGCTGGAGGCGATGCTGGAGGCGGCCAAGCCGCCGGTGCCAGCCGAGTGCCAGCATCTGGATTATCAGTTCTGGTCGCCGTTTCGTTATGGCTGCTATCCGCATGATTCACGGTTTCGGCGGCGGGGGCGCACGGCGGGCGTATGGTACGGGTCCGAAGCGCCGCTGACTGCGATGTGCGAGATGATCTGGGGCATGCTGCGGTTTTTCCGCGCCTCAAAGGGGACGCCTTTGCCGCGCCGCGCGGTGGAATATACTGCCGTGCAGGCGCGGATTGAAACGCCCTTTAGTTTGGATTTGACCACGCCGGATTGGGCCGATCGTGGCGCTTGGATGGATGCAACGGACTATGGCGATTGCCTGAATTTGGCCGATGCGTTTCGGGCCAGCGGGGGCGAGGCTGTGCGCTATGCCTCGGTCCGCCACCCAGACCATGCGGCGAATGTGGCGGTGCTGACCTGTCGGGCATTCGCCAAACCTGCGCCCGTCGCCTTGCAAACATGGCATGTTTTATATTCGGACCTGTTGTTGCGGGCGGTGAATGAGACCGAGGGCAACCGCTATATGCTTGCAGTGAATGACACTGATTTGTCATTTATAACATAGGTATGCGCTGCACTCTTAATATTTCACATTAAGATCAGAGCCACTTTTTAAACTTGAAAAACAGATAGGGCAACATGGCAAACGTGACCATCAGGCCCACGGCATAGGCATAACCATACTCCCATGACAATTCGGGCATATGCGTAAAGTTCATCCCGAAGGTTGACGCGATCAGCGTCGGCGGCAGGAAGATGACCGAGACGACCGAGAAGATTTTGAAAATGCCGTTCTGCTCTATCCCGATAAGGCCTAGCGTGGCATCAAGCAGGAAAGTGATTTTCGAGGCGACGAAATTGGCGTGATCGGTCAGCGATTTCACATCGCTGCCCAAGGTGCGCGCGCGCTCTCGCATATCGGGGCTGGCATCACGCTTGGCCAACAGCTGGCCAAGATAGGTGACGAGCCGTTCAAACGTCAGCAAGCTGTCGCGAATGTTGGAATTGAGGTTGCCCATCTGGCCAATCTTTTCCAGAACCTTTTGATAGTCTTTGCTTGTTCCGCGCTGTTTGGGTTTGAAAAGCTCGCGCGATTCTGAGTCAATCTCGGCGGCGGCACGTTCCAGAATATCGGCCTGCCGGTCGATTATCGCCTCCATCAGCGCCATAAGGCAGGACTCTGGGCTGTCCATTTCCAGTTTGGTGGCTTGCGCGCGCGGCGGAAAAGAACCGAAGACGCGCGGATTGTGATAGCGGATGGTGACCAGATGCGAAGGTGTCAGGACAAAGCTGACCGGCCCCATAATCGGGTCGCCGCCATCCGAGTTGGCGGGCAGGATTGCCGTCATATAGATGGCGTGATCATAGGTGTAGAGGCGCGAGGAAATCTCGATCTCGTTCATCTCGGCTTGGGTCGGGATGTCGCAGTTCAACACGGCCTCGACTGCGGCTTCCTCGTCCAGTGTCGGGCTGTCGAGGTCAAGCCAGAGGGCGGTATCTAGCCCGCCTGAATGCGGGGTAAGTACCCCGTTTTGCAGGGAATAGCTGTGGATCATGGTGCGCCTCGTGTGTTCGGGTTGGGGTATTGTGACCAGCGGGGCGCGATTGTCACGGGGTTATTTCCGGCCAAGGGCGGTGCGGTTTTGGATATGGGCGATTTTCGGCAAAGGTAGGCGTTGGCCGTGGCGCCGGATGATTTCGGCCGCAAGGCGATTTGGCCTGCCGCCCATTTGGCCTGCCGCCCATTTGGCCTGCCACGGTTGCGCATTTTTGCGCGGCTATCGTGCCGAATATTTACGCGCTTTGCTGCGGCAGTGCAGATCAAGGGGTTGTGATAGGCGGAGGGGGCTTCACGCTTGGCGCGGCTTGGCCTATCTTATATGCATGGTGTTGAATTTTATGGGGTGGCCCTATGCGCAATAACCCAGCCAAACGCCCAGTGATCGGGATTATTGGCAATATGAATATGTTGAATGACAGCTATCCGGTGCATGCGGGGGGCACGATGAACTCGGCCGCGGTGGCCGAGGTGGCGGGGTGTTTGCCAATCATCATTCCGTCGGACCCGGGTTTTGTGAGCGTGGATGAATTGCTGGCGCTGTGCGACGGGTTTTTGCTGACGGGCGGGCGGCCGAATGTGCATCCGTCGGAATATGGCGAGGTTGAAACGCCGGCGCATGGTGATTTTGACCGTTGCCGTGATGCGGTGACGCTGCCTTTGGTGCGGGCCTGTGTTGAACGCGGGCAGCCGTTCATGGGGATTTGCCGCGGCTTTCAAGAGGTGAATGTGGCGATGGGGGGCACGTTGTCGCCCGAGATCCGCGATTTGCCGGGGCGGATGAACCACCGGATGCCGCCCGATGGGACGATTGAGGAAAAGTTTGCGCTGCGCCATCCGGTGCGGTTTACCGCAGGTGGGGTGTTTGCGGGATTGATGGGCGCGGATGAGGTGATGACCAATACGCTGCACGGGCAAGGGATTTGCAGACCGGGTGCGCGGGTGGTGATTGACGGGCTGGCGCCGGATGGCACGCCCGAGGCGATTTATATCAAGGATGCGCCCGGGTTTACCCTGTCGGTGCAATGGCATCCTGAATGGAATGCGGCGGCAGACCCGGTGTCGCGGCCTTTGTTCACGGCGTTCGGGGCGGCGGCGGCGGCTTGGGCGGCGGGGCAGCGGCCGCCTGTGGCGCGGGCTTTGGCAGGGGCCTGAGGTTGGCGGCTTGGTGAATAGCAAAACGGCGGGTCGATTTGACCCGCCGTTTTTCTTTGGCCTTGGCAGAGGCTTACTGGGTAACGGGCGTCGCTGTTTCGGGGGCCACAACCAAAGGCAGGACAGGTGCTGCGGTACCCGTGGTTGACGGGGTTTCAACAGCTGTCGTTGCCGGCTCGGGCTGATAGGTGACGGTTTTGATCTCAAGCTCGGGCACGACGGGGGTCGCTACGGGTTTTACCGTTTGCTTTGGCTTTGGCGGGGTCGGAATTTTCAGACCCTTGGGGATCGAGCCGTCAGCGTTGAGCACCAGAACCGTTGCGCCGGGCTGCACGCGGGTGTTCAGGTCGATCACGTCTTGCTGGATCATGCGGATACAACCCGACGAGGCGTTCTTGCCGATAGACCACCAATCGGGGGTGCCGTGGATGCGGTAGCCATAGTCGCGCCCACCGGACAGCAGGTAAATCGCACGGGCGCCAAGCGGGTTGGTCGGGCCGCCGGGCTGGCCGTCTTTCCACTTTTCCAATTCGGGTTTGCGGGCGATCATTTCTTTGGGCGGCGTCCAGGTCGGCCAGTTTTTGGTCTCGGACACCACGGCCTCACCCGCCCATTCAAAGCCGGCTTTGCCGACCGAGATGCCATAGCGGATGGCCTTGTTCTTGCCGGTGACAAAGTAAAGGAACTTTTGGCCGGGGTGAATGATGATCGAGCCTGCGGGCCGGTCGGTTTGATAGGCAACCTCTTGGCGGCGGTAGGCCGTGGGCAATTTATCCAGCGGAATGGCAGGTACCTGAATTGTGCCATCCATTTTGGCGACATAGACGGTATCTGCCCCGGCGACGGCGGCGGTCGGGGCACTGGCTGTTGGCGTATCTTGATGCGGGACGCATGCCGAAAGAACAAAGCCGAGAGCGACCGGAAGGCCCGCGTAACGTAGAGTAGAACTGAATGAGCGCATCAAAACTTACCTTTACAATGCCGCCTGGGGCGGATTTCCGTATCATTTCAATCGATAGAACAAAGAAAACCGTGGGTCAAAGGTGATCGGCGCAAAAAATGGCCAGAGTTGGGCCGATCCGCGGCTTTTCGCGTGTTCAGAGCGTGGTTCGCAGGTGCCAAAGCTCTGGGAACAGCTCGGTATCGAGCATTTTGCGCAGATATTGCACGCCAGATGTCCCACCTGTGCCGCGCTTGAAGCCGATGATCCGTTCGACCGTTGTGACGTGATTAAAGCGCCAGCGCCGGAAATAATCTTCGAAATCAACGAGTTTCTCGGCTAGCTCATAGGCCTCCCAATAGGTTTCGGGGGCGCGGTAGACGGTTTCCCACACCGATTGCACGGCGGCATTGGCGATCCATGGCTGCGTCAGGTCGCGGTCGATCACGTCTTTGGGAACAGGCAGGCCAGTGCGATATAAATAGCGCAGTGCTGCGTCATAAAGGCTTGGGCGTGCCAGCTCGGCGGTCAGTTGGGCGGTGTAATCGGCGCGATGCGCGTGTGGGCGCAGCATGGCAGGGTTGCGGTTGCCAACGGCAAATTCGATCAGCCGGTACTGGTGGCTTTGAAAGCCCGAGGACTGGCCGAGGCCATCGCGAAAGCGGGTGTATTCGGACGGGGTCATGGTGCGCAGCACATCCCATGCCGAGTTGAGCTGTTCAAAGATGCGCGAAATGCGGGCGAGCATTTTGAACGCCTCGCGCGGGCGGTCGTTTGCGATGCAGGTGCGGGCGGCATCAAGTTCGTGCAGGGCGAGGCGCATCCAGAGTTCTGAGGTTTGGTGCTGGATGATGAAGAGCATTTCATCATGTGCATCGGTGGCCGGGTTTTGCGCATTCAGGATTGCGTCGATGGCGAGGTAGTCGCCGTAAGACATGCGGCCGTCAAAAGACATTTCGGCGCCGTCTGTTTCAGGGTCGAGCGGGGTGGTGTAGGGGCATTTCATCGGGGATCTCCGGTTGTGAAAAGGGCAAGAAACGGGTCAAGAGAACCCGATTTTTGCTGTAGGTACCGAAGAGGCAGCCATGCACCGCCAGAGACCCGCCCAGCCCGACGGTCTGCACAGAGGCAGGCGGAGGGTGGAATGGCGGGCAAGGTTTGTCGTCACCCGATCTGGCGCAAACCCGGCGAAGGTGCTGGCGGCGATGCCGGATAGGTATTTGGGCCAAGATGAAATCAGGTGCGGCATTTGCGTGACTGTGGTTTCAGAGGGTCAGGTGACTTTGGCGCGGGTTTTATATTCGGCGCGGTCCCAGAGTGATTTATCCATGATCTCGGCAAGGATTTTGACGGCGTTGTCGACATCTTGTTCCGAAATATAAAGCGGTGTGAAGCCGAAGCGCAGGATGTCGGGGGCGCGGAAGTCGCCGATGACGCCTTGGGCAATGCAGGCCTGCATGATCGCATAGCCCTGTGGGTGGCGGAACGAGGCTTGCGAGCCGCGGTGTTGGCCATCGCGAGGCGAGGCGAGGGAGAGGGTAGGGCAGGTAGCCTCGACCCCCGCGATAAAGCGGTCGGTCAGCGCGATGGATTGGGCGCGAACGTCCATCATGTCGGCCTGATCCCAGATGTCGAGCGAGGCCTCGAGCGCTGCTAGTTGCAAAACGGGGGGGGTGCCGACGCGCATACGCTCGATACCGGCGCCGGGTTGGTAATCGAGATCGAAGGCAAAGGGGGCGGCGTGGCCGAGCCAGCCGGAAAGGGCCGGGCGGGCGGTTTGCTGGTGGCGCGGGGCGACATAGATGAAAGCGGGGCCGCCGGGGCCGGAGTTGAGGTATTTATAGGTGCAGCCGACGGCGAAATCGGCTTTGCATTGCGCGAGGTGGACGGGCAGGGCGCCTGCGGAATGGGCCAGATCCCAGACGGTGAGCGCGCCGTGTTGATGCGCGCGTTCGGTGATGGCCTGCATGTCATGTTTGCGGCCGGTGCGGTAATCAACCTCGGTGATCAGGGTCACAGCGATGGTGTCATCGATGGCATCCAGCACATCCTCGGGGGCGACGGTTTTCAGCGTGTAGTCGGGGCCGAGTGTGCGGCAAAGGCCGGTGGCCATGTAAAGATCGGAGGGGAAGTTGCCGGTATCGGACAGAATCACGCGGCGGCCGGGGTTCATTTCCAGTGCCGAGGCAAGGGCCTGGTAGACCTTGATCGACAGCGTGTCGCCCATGACGACCGAACCGGGCTCGGCGCCGATAAGCCGCGCGATGCGGTCACCGATAGTTGAGGGTTGCGCCATCCAGCCGGCTTTATTCCAGCCGGTGATCAGCATTTGGCCCCATTCCTCGGTGATGGTTTTGGCAACACGCGCGGCGGCTGCCTTTGGCAGGGGGCCGAGCGAGTTGCCATCAAGGTAGATCACGCCTTTGGGCAGGTCGAACTGTGCGCGAAGGCTGGTGAAATCGGTTGGCATGGGGCATCCTTTGTGGGCTATTGGCGCATTGAAACGGTTTGGTGCCGTCGCAGCAAGCCAAAAGATGGATGAGGTATGAGACTGTTGTTTGATTGGCCACCGGTTTGGACGGGGGCGTTCTTGGTGCTGGTTTGGGCGCTGGCGCGGGCCTTGCCTTTGGCCGTTTTTGGCGTGGCGGGCGATGTGGGGGGCGGGCTGTTGGTGCTGGCTGGCTTGGCGCTGATGGTGCTGGCCGTGTGGGAAATGGGGCGGGCACGCACAACGGTTATTCCCCGGCGCGTTGCGAGCCGTTTGGTCACTTCGGGGGTGTTTCGCTATAGCCGCAACCCGATCTATCTGGGCGATGCGCTGGTGCTGATGGGGGCCTGTCTGATTTTGGACAGCGTCTTGGGGCTGGCCTTGCTGCCCTTGTTTGTGCGCATCATCAATGTGCGGTTCATCGAAGGCGAAGAATCCCATTTGCAACAAGCCTTTGGCGTGGAATACACCAAGTGGAGCGGGCAGGTGCGTCGCTGGTTGTGAAACCGCAATTTTCGGTTGGGCGTTTTCGCCGCGTAACATGATTGCGGGGTTGAAATGGCGCAGATGCGTGCCAGTATGGCGCAATTGTGATGCCGACTTGTGATTTTTTGTTAAGCGGTGTTATAGGAAACAGGAAACACTGACCTGACGCTTTACGTAGCGTTACATATGGGGGGAGAAGCTGTTGAAGATTGGGGCACCCAAGGAAATTCTTGAGGGCGAAGCACGCGTTGCGATGACGCCCGATTCGGCCAAACTGCTGCAAAAGCTGGGTCATACATGCGTGATCGAATCCGGGGCCGGTGCGCTGGCCGGGTTTTCGGACAAGGCCTATGCGGATGCGGGCGTCGAAGTGGTGAAAACCGCCGCTGCCTTGTACAAAACAGCCGATATCGTTGTGAAAGTGCGCGGGCCAGAGCCGAAAGAAGCCAAGCTTTTGCGTGATGGCCAGACGCTGATCTCGTTCTTTTGGCCGGCGCAGAATGCCGACCTGCTGGAGCAGATGAAGGCGCAAGGCACCACAGCGATTGCGATGGATATGGTGCCGCGCATCAGCCGTGCGCAGAAAATGGACGCCCTGTCGTCGATGGCCAATATCGCGGGCTACCGTGCGGTGATTGAGGCGGGCAACAACTTTG
The DNA here is from genome assembly GCF_001202035.1 of Pseudorhodobacter wandonensis. Classification (GTDB taxonomy): domain Bacteria; phylum Pseudomonadota; class Alphaproteobacteria; order Rhodobacterales; family Rhodobacteraceae; genus Pseudorhodobacter; species Pseudorhodobacter wandonensis. The sequence goes on from NZ_LGHT01000036.1 coordinate 68,933, forward strand.
GCCGATTCTTTACCGGTCAGGTGACGGCTGCGGGTAAGGTGCCGCCGGCCAAGGTGTTGGTTGTGGGCGCGGGCGTGGCCGGTTTGGCCGCGATTGGTACCGCGACGTCATTGGGTGCGATTACCTATGCGTTTGACGTGCGGCCCGAAGTGGCCGAGCAGATTGAATCGATGGGCGCCGAGTTTGTGTACCTTGAGTTCGATGCAAGCGAATTGCCCGATGGGGCGGCGACGGGCGGCTATGCTGCGCCTTCGACGCCGGAGTTCCAAGCCAAGCAGCTGGCGAAATTCCGCGAGCTGGCCCCCGATATCGACATTGTTATCACCACAGCCCTGATCCCCGGACGGCCTGCGCCGAAACTGTGGACCAAGGATATGGTTGAGATGATGAAGCCGGGTTCGGTTATCATCGACCTTGCGGCCGAGCGTGGCGGCAACTGCGATCTGACTGTGGCAGACCAAAAGATTGTCACCGAGAATGGCGTGACGATTGTCGGCTATACCGATTTCCCAAGCCGGATGGCGGCGCAGTCTTCGACGCTGTATTCCAACAACATCCGCCATATGATTGCCGATCTGACACCGGGCAAGGACGGCGTTATCAACCAGAATATGGAAGATGACGTGATCCGCGGCGCGACAGTGGCGCATAAGGGCGAGATTACCTTCCCGCCGCCGCCGCCAAAAGTGGCTGCGATTGCGGTGCAAAAGCCGAAAGAAAAGGTGAAAGAGCTGACGCCCGAGGAACGGCGCGCCAAAGAGGTTGCGGCCTTTAAGGCACAGACGCGCACGCAAGTCGGGCTGTTGGCTGTTAGTGGTGGTTTGCTATTGTTGGCGGGGGCGTTCACCCCTGCAAGCTTTATGTCGCATTTTATCGTGTTTGTGCTGGCCTGCTATGTTGGTTTCCAGGTTATCTGGAACGTCAGCCACAGTCTGCACACGCCGCTGATGGCGATTACCAACGCGATTTCCTCGATCATCATTCTGGGCGCGTTGCTGCAAATCGGGTCTGGCAGCTGGCTTGTTGTGATTTTGGCAAGTCTTTCGGTTTTGATGGCCGGGATCAACATTTTCGGCGGTTTCATGGTGACACGGCGTATGCTCGCCATGTTCCAAAAGTCGTAAGCGGAGGCGGATAATATGGAATATGGTTTTACAACAGCCGCTTATGTTGTCGCAGCCGTGCTGTTCATTCAGTCGCTCGGCGGGCTTTCGGGGCAAGAAAGCGCCAAGCGCGCGGTGTGGTACGGGATTGTGGGCATGGCTTTGGCCGTGCTGGCAACCGTTACCGGGCCGGGGGCTGGCAATTGGGTTCTGTCACTTGTGATGATCGCGATCGGTGGCAGCATCGGTTGGGTTGTCGCACAGCGCGTGCAGATGACAGAGATGCCGCAGCTTGTGGCGGCCATGCACTCTCTGGTTGGTTTGGCTGCGGTGTTCATCGGCTATAACGCGCATCTGGAGGCGGCCTTTGTTGCGGGCACGCCCGAAGACCAGCGCCACCTGCTGGAAGGCTTTGCCGCTATTTTGGCGCATAAAGCCCCGGTTGAGCTGACGATTTTGCGCATCGAGGTGTTCCTTGGCGTGTTTATCGGGGCTGTTACCTTTACCGGTTCGGTCATTGCCTATGGCAAGCTTGCGGGTAAAGTGGACGGCAAAGCGAAAAAGCTGCCCGGCGGTCATTTGCTGAACGCAGGTGCGGCGCTGGGTTCGGTGCTGATGCTGGTGATTTACCTGCAAACGGCCTCGGTCATGGCGTTGATCGTGATGACGCTGTTGGCGTTTTTCATCGGCTATCATCTGATCATGGGCATTGGCGGTGCCGATATGCCGGTGGTTGTGTCGATGTTGAACAGCTATTCCGGCTGGGCGGCGGCGGCGATTGGTTTCTCGCTGTCGAATGACTTGCTGATCGTTGTGGGTGCGCTTGTCGGCTCCTCCGGTGCGATCCTGTCCTATATCATGTGTAAGGCGATGAACCGGTCGTTCATTTCGGTTATCCTTGGTGGCTTTGGTAGCACCACGGGCCCTGCGATGGAAATCAGTGGCGAGCAGATCGCGATTGATACCGACGGTGTTGCGGCAGCCTTGAACGAGGCCGATAGCATTGTGATTATTCCGGGCTATGGCATGGCTGTTGCGCAAGCGCAGCAGGCGGTGTCTGAGTTGACACGCAAGCTGCGGGCCAAGGGTAAGAACGTGCGCTTTGCCATTCACCCTGTTGCGGGGCGTCTGCCGGGCCATATGAACGTGCTCTTGGCCGAGGCGAAGGTGCCTTATGACATCGTGCTGGAGATGGACGAGATCAACGAGGATTTCCCGTCAACGGATGTGGCGATTGTTATCGGGTCCAACGACATCGTGAACCCCGCCGCGCAAGAAGACCCCAACAGCCCGATTGCCGGTATGCCGGTGTTGGAATGCTGGAAGGCGAAACAGGTATTTGTTTCCAAGCGCGGTCAGGGTACGGGCTATTCGGGCATTGAGAACCCGCTGTTTTACAAGGAAAACACGCGGATGTTCTATGGCGACGCCAAGAAGTCGCTTGATGCTTTGCTGCCGTTGATCGACTGATCTGTGGTGCCATTATGATAAAACGCCCCGCTGGAAACGGCGGGGCGTTTTGCATTTGGGCGTTGCGGATTTACCAGTGTACCATTGCGCACTGATTTGGCAGCCGTCTGGGAATTTACAAATCGCCGCGCAGCCCCTTTGCTGTGGTCAAGGCAACCCCGAGGACTCTATGGCTAAAATCAAAGACCATCCGCTCCGCTATGATTTGGTGAATGAGCTGCACGCGCGGCCCTTTCCGGCGCTGACGGTGCCATGCCATGCGGTCTATGTGGCGATCAAAGAGGCCGAGCATGCGGTGAACCGTGACCGCGCCGCAGACCGCGCGCATTTGCTGGCTTTGCTGGATCGCAATGGGTCACCCCATCCGCAGCCGGATGCCACGCATTTTTCGGGCGCGATGGGGCGGCATCACTTGAAATGGGAAAGCCATACGGAATTCGTGACCTATTCGGCCTTTGGCAGTGGCGTATCGTCCCGCGCCTTTGACCCGATGGAGGCAGATGTCTTTCCGCAGGATTGGCTGGCCGGTGCGCCCGGCACGCGGTTGACCTCGGTGCTGATCCGGGTTGAGGAATTGCCGCAGGATGAGGCCGAAATGCTGGCCAAGCTGGATGACTGGTTTGTGCCGGAAAGCCTGGCTATGGCGCGGGTGGTTGATGGTGCTGCGGTGATCGCGGGGGATTTCCGGATTGATCCGGCGGGGCATATGCGCTTTGCCGTGTTCGTGAAAAAGGGCACGGGCGAGCGGCGGGTGGGGCGGATTGTGCAGCGGCTGTGCGAGGTGGAGACCTACCGCGCCATGTCGATGCTGGGTTTGATGCGGGCGCGGGGGCTAAGCGGCAAGCTGAACACGCTGGACCCGCAGCTGTCGCAGCTGATTTCGGGGATGAACAGCCCCGATCATTCGCCCGAAGAGGTGCTGCAAACACTGCTGAAAATCTCGGCCGAGTTGGAAAGCCTTGCGGTGCAGTTCAGCTTTCGCTTTGGCGCGACCGAGGCCTATGAGGCGATTGTGACGCAGCGTGTGTCTGTGATGCGCGAGGTGCGGGTTGAAGGGCGGCAGACTTTTGGCGAGTTTATGATGCGGCGCTATGACCCGGCGATGCGGACGGTGAAATCGGTGGACGCGCGACTGCGCGGCATGGCCGAACGCGCGACACGGGCGGCCGAGCTGTTGCGGACGCGGGTTGATGTTGAACGCTCGGCGCAGAACCAGAAGCTGTTGGAAAGCATGGATGCGCGGGCAGATTTGCAGCTGCGGCTTCAGACCACGGTTGAGGGGCTGTCGGTGGTGGCGATCAGCTATTACGCGGCGAACTTGCTGGCCTATATCGCCTATCCGGTGACAGAGGGGCTGGGTTTGTCAAAAGGCATGTCGATGGCGATCATGGTGCCGGTGGTGATTTTGGGCGTCTGGGCGATGGTGCGCCGTATCCGCCATAAGTTTCATTGAAAAGCCCGCCCTTTTTGGGAGCGGGCTTTGTATTTAGCCAAAGGCCGGCGTGGTTTGCGGTTTAAGCGCAAGTGCCTTATCGGCCAGCACGGCGCCAAGGGCGATAGCGGCAAGCGCCAGCACTGCGGCAACCGACAGGGTTGGCACACCGGCAAGCCCTGCGCCGATGGTGCAACCGCCAGCCAAGACGCCACCCACACCCATCAGGACACCGCCTGCAAGGTAGCGGCCGGTTTCGCGGGGTGAGACAAAGCTTTGCCATTTAAAGCGGCCGGTGGTCAGGGATGACAGTGCCGCCCCTGCGATTGCGCCGCCGAACAAGCCGATGCCAAAGCCAGCCGCAACCGATGAGGACGCGATGGCCCAGAACAGGGTTTCGGTCAGTGGTGAGGTGAAGCTGAGGCTTTCCATGACGATCGGGTCGAATTCATCCAGCAGCACAAAGCCGGTGCCAACCCATGCCAAGGGCACAAGTGCGCCGATAGCAATGCCCGCCAACCATTGGCGTGGCGCCAGCCGGGCGCGGAGCGCAAAGGCAAGGGCTGCGGCGGCAAGCAGGCCTGCGACCAGTGGCGCGCCGCCGGGCAGGTTTGCCAATGAAATGGCGTCGCCCATCGGCAAGGTGATTTCACCCAAACCCGTGCGCAGCGGGGCCAAAAGCCCTTTCATCGTGGCATGGGCCGCGATTGCAAACACAGTCAGCACGGTCAGCGCGCGCAGGTTTCCGGTGCCGGTCAGCACCGTCAGGCGCGAGGCGCAGCCACGGGTCAGGACCATGCCAATGCCAAAGGCAAGCCCGCCAAGGATGATCGCGGCATAAGGCAGATCGGGCGTCAGCAGGCGGTGGCCATCAAAGCTGATCCAGCCCGCAGCCGTTGCGGCTTGGGTGCCGATGATCGCGGTGGCAAGCGCGATGGCCCAAAGGGCAAGGGCGGGACGGCGTTCGGCTTTGGGGCCGACAAGACCACGGCGCAGGCAAAAGCGGGTGGCCTCGGCCAGAATGCCGAACAGCAAGCCAATCGCCAGCCCAAGAATAACAGACGCCTCACGCGGGGTCAGCGTTTCAAAGCCAAGGGATTCAAACATCGCGCACTCCTGAGAAATGGAATTTTATTCCGTTTGGCGTAAAATATTCGCAATTTCAAGGCAATGAATATGTGAATGGGTTGGCCGGTGGGGGAGATTGTTCTGGCAACCGTCACAGCGCAGAACATAAGACCAAACCGCCCCTAAAGACAGGAAATCCGTCTAGGGGCGGCAAGGTTTGCGCAAGCTTGGTCTTATTTTACCGGCCGCGGATGCGCGGGTCGAGCGCGTCGCGCAAGCCGTCACCGATGTAGTTGACCGAGAGCACCGTCAGCGAGATGGCAACACCCGGCCAGATCACGCGCTCGGGGTATTGCTGGATGTATTCGGCACCGTCAAACAGCAACCGGCCCCAGGTTGGAAAATCAGGCGGAAAGCCGAGGCCGAGGAACGAGAGCGCGGATTCGGTGATGATTGCGTTGGCGATGCCCAGCGTGGCGGCCACCATGATTGGCGACATTACGTTGGGCAGTACATGGCGCAGGATCATCCGGCGTGACGGGGTGCCGATGGACCGCGCGGCCAGCACGAACTCGCGTTCCTTCAGGGCCAGCACCTCGCCGCGTACAACGCGGGCGGCTTGCATCCAGCTGGTCAGACCAATGGCCACCACGATCAGCAAGAACGTGCCGCCTTCGGGGCCAAAGGCCTTGGACAAAGGCGCGCGGAACAGCATCGCCATGACCAAGAGCAAGGGCAGCAGGGGTAGGGCCAGAAACAGGTCGGTCAGGCGCATCAGCGCGTTATCCAGCCGTTTGAAATAGCCCGCCATGACGCCGACAAAGGTGCCAAGGGTAATGGAAATCACCATCGCCGTCAGGCCCACGGCGATAGAGGTTTGGCCACCCTTCATCATCCGCGCCAGCATATCGCGGCCCAGCTGGTCGGTGCCCAAGGGAAATTCTATCGACGGCGGCTTGTTGCGGGTTTTGATCATCGTCACCGCATCGGGGTTGATGAAAGTCGGGTCTTTGGTCCAGACCATCGGGCCGATGAACACGAACAGCACCAAGCTGACGAAGACGAACAGCCCCACCAATGCGCCTTTGTGCGATTTGAACTGCACCCAGACATCGGCCCATTGGCTGCGGGGTTTGGCCAGAGCGGCGGGGGCGTTAGTCATAGCGGATCCTCGGGTCTAGCAATCCGTAAAGAATATCGGCGATCAGGTTGAACAGCACGATCAGCACGGCAAAGATAAAGGTAAGCGTTTGGACGGTTGGCAGATCTGACCCCTGGATCGCGCCAATCAGCAGCGCACCAAGGCCGTTCACGCGAAACACCTGCTCGGTGATAATCGCGCCGCCAAAGATGCTGGGAATGCCAAGGGCGATAACGGTGACCACCGGGATCATCGAGTTGCGCACAACATGTTTCAGCACGACAACGCGTTCGGTCAGGCCTTTGGCGCGGGCGGTGCGGACGTAATCTTGCCCGAGGTTTTCCAGCATGCTTGACCGCATGTAGCGGCTGATCTGCGCGGCGTTATAAAGCGCCAGCACCATCACCGGCATGGCCATTTGCTTAACCTGCTGCATAAAACTGGCCCAATCGGTGACGCGCAACGAGGTGTCATAGATTGACGGGAACCAATGCAGGTTAACCGCGAATACCAAGATCAGCACCAGACCGGTAAAGAAGGTCGGCACCGAAAAGCCGATCATCGCGATGAATGTGCCAAGCTGGTCAAACCACGAATATTGGCGATACGCCGAATAAATGCCGATGGGCAGCGCGATCAGCACGCCCAGAACATAGGATGTGCCGATAACTGTCATAGTTTGCGGCAAGCGCTGCACGACGATATCCATCACCGGGCTGCGCGACTGCCAGCTGACGATGCGCTGCATTCCGGCCGAATATTCGGTGCTGAACCAGTGATCCCACAGGACCAGCGGTTCCACGACAAAAAACTGTTTCAGCCACAGCAGATAGCGCACCATGACGGGTTCGTTCACGCCCATGGCCTCCATGATCTTCAACCGTACCTCGGGGGGGACGGTCAGGGGGATTTGGCTCATTGGAGAGCCGGGCGCGAGATCGACGAGCAAAAAGATCAGCAGACTGATGAACAAAAGCGTCGGGATGGCAAACATAAGCCGACGGAGGGTGAAGGTAAGCATAGGGGGGCGCCTTTGTTCAGCGGTCTGTTAGGGGGATGGGCGGGGGAAAGACCCCCCGCCCAAAGTTGCATTACTTAATGCGGTACCAGTTTTCGACGTTACCCATTTCCGAGTCCCATACGTTCAGCACAACACCGCCAAGCGTGTTGGAATGTGCCGACAGACGACCACGATCGACCAGAGGCACGATGGTGTAGCTGTCTTTGGTCAGCATTTCGTTCAGGCGGATCACCTTGGCGGCACGCTCTTCGGTGCCTTTGGTCTGGATCAGCTCTGCCAGCAGCGCGTCATAGGCTGGATCGCAATAGCGGTTGATGTTTTCACCCTGCCACTGGCTTTCAGGCTTTGGCGCCTTGTCGCAAGTGTATTGTGCAACATAGGGTTCCGGGTCGGTGCCTGGGAAGTTGTTGGCATACATTTCAACGTCGGCATAGAATTTCTGGAAGGTGTCGGGCGAACCCGCGTCACCGCCAAAATAAACGCCACCGTCAATCGATTTCAGTTCAACATCGACGCCCAGCTCGTTCCACCAGCCTTTGATCAGGGCTTGGAAATCCTGACGCACAGGGTTGACCGATGTCTGATAAAGCAGTTTGAACTTTTTGCCGTCTTTCTCGCGGATGCCATCGGCGCCCACGGTCCAGCCTGCTTCGTCCAGCAATTTCTTGGCGCCGTCCATGTCTTGCATAATGCAATCGGTGTTCGGCGAGGCATAGATTGCCGGAGCAGGGACGAGGTTACAGGTCGGGCGACCGGCAACGCCGTAGCCGACCTCGACCAACACGTTACGGTCAATCGCCATCGACAGAGCTTTGCGCACGTTCACATCCGACAGGATCGGGTGCGGGTGCTTGGCGGTTGCGCGCTCGCCTTCGGGCAGGTCTGGCGATGGGTCGGTCATGTTCATTTCAATACGCTCGACCAGTGTGCCAAAGCCGGAAACGAAAGTACCTTTGCCGCCCGCAGCCATTTGTGCTTGCAGTTCGGGGTTGATCTGGGTGTTCCAGGCATAGTCAAACTCGCCTGTTTCCATGACAGCGCGTGCAGCCGAGGCGGCGTCACCGCCACCTTTGACCGAAACAGTCGCAAAGGCGGGTTTGGCAGGGTCACGATAGTTGGGGTTGGCGGCCAGTTCGACAGAGTCGTTAACCTTGAAGTCGGTGACCATGAAGGGGCCGGTGCCGTGAGGTTTAAAGTTGGCCTCGGTGCAGGTTGGGGCGGCAGCGCCCATGCATGCCGCGAACTGCGCTTTTTGCAGGATTGGCGATTCCGCGCCAACAAAGGCGACCAGCGGGTTCGGCTTTGGCCCGGTGAAGGTGACTTTGACGGTCAGCGGGTCGATGGCCTCAACCGATTTCACGCCTTCGAATTTACCAAGCTGGGCGCAACCGCCTGCAGGGTCCATGCAATAGGCGCCGGTGAACACAACGTCATCGGCGGTGAAATCTGTGCCGTCAGACCATTTCAGACCTTCTTTGATTTTCCAGGTGACCGAAGTTTGGTCCTCGGAAATGCCGCCGTTTTCCAAAGTTGGAATCTCGGTGACAAGGCGCGGGTAAATCGTGCCGTTTTCGTCAAAGCCGGCCAGCGGTTCCAGCACGAGGCTGCCCACTTCAACGTCCTTGGTGCCCGAAGACAAATAGGCGTTCATGATGGATACGGCTTGCGAGTACAGGATTTTGACGTTGCCGTCTGTGCCACGCTCGGCCATTGCGGCGGGCGCAAAGGCAAAGGCGCAGGCGGCGCCGAGTAGGGCTGTTTTCATTTTCATCTTTATCACTCCTAGTTGGTTGAGCTCGTTGGCCTCGGGGGCCGGACGGTTGATCCGTCGGGCGGTTTAATCGGGTTTCACAAGGTGGCAGGCGACAAAGCGGCCGGGGCGTACCTCGGCCAGTTCGGGTTTTACCTCATGGCAAATCGGGATCACCTCGGGGCAGCGGGTGCAAAAGTTGCAGCCTTTGGGTGGGTTTGAAGGTGACGGCACATCGCCTTGCAAGATTATGCGCTGGCGCGTTGCCTCGCGTTCCGGGTCCGGGTCGGGCACGGCCGACAGCAGCGCCTTGGCATAGGGGTGCAGTGGCTCGGCGTAGAGCGGCTCGCGCGGGCTGAGTTCGGCGATGCGACCAAGGTACATCACGGCCACGCGGTCGGCGATATGGCGCACCATCGACAGGTCGTGGCTGATGAACAGATAGGTCAGGCCGAATTGTTCCTGCAGATCCTCTAGCAGGTTTACCACCTGAGCCTGAATTGACACATCCAGCGCCGCAATCGGTTCATCGCAAACGATAAATTTGGGGTTCAATGCAAGGGCGCGGGCAATGCCGATACGCTGGCGCTGACCGCCCGAAAAGGCGTGCGGGTAACGGTTGGCAAAGGCGCGGTTCAGGCCGACGGCGTCCATCAGCTCGTAAACCTTTTCCAGCTTTTCCGCCGAGGACAGTTTTGTGTGTTCATCCAGCGGTTCCGAAATGATCGCGGCGACGGTCATGCGCGGGTTCAGGCAGGCTTGGGGGTCTTGAAACACCATCTGCATCGTCGGGCGTTTGCGGCGCAGTGCCTCGGGTGACAGTTTGGCGATGTCTTCGCCCTCAATGGTGACCGAGCCGTTCGTCAATTCGTAGAGCCGCAGCAAGGCACGCCCGACAGTCGATTTGCCGCAACCGGATTCGCCCACAAGACCAAGGGTTTCCCCTTTGAAAATATCAAAGCTTAGGCCATCGACGGCCTTTACATCGCCGGTGTGGCGACGAAACAGGCCGGTATGGATGGGGAAATACATCTTGAGGTCTTTGACCTCGACAAGTTTGGCGGCGGAATTGGCAGATGATTGTTCAGTTGGGTTGGCATCCAGCATCAAGCAATCCCCCCGGTTTTGGCGTCCCAATGGCAGGCAACGTCATGGCCATAGCCCACGCGTTTGTCATCAAGCGGCCGACGCTGTGGGTTTTCGACGTGGCACACGGCAAAGGCCTCGGTGCAGCGCGGCATAAAGGGGCAGGCGGTGGGCGCGGCACCAAGAATGGGCGGCTGGCCCTCGATCACGCGGAGGCGTTTTTCGCGCGTGCCGGAAACCGATGGAATGGTTTTCAGCAATGCACGGGTATAGGGGTGCTGCGGGTTGGCAAAAAGTTCGCCAACGGGGGCTTGCTCGACGATCTGGCCGCCATACATCACCACCACACGGTCGGCGATGCCTGCGATCACGCCAAGGTCGTGGGTGATCCAGACAATCGCCATGCCAAGCTTGCTGCGCAGGTCTTTGACCAATTCGATGATCTGGGCCTGAATCGTTACATCCAGCGCGGTTGTCGGTTCATCCGCGATCAGCACCTCGGGGTCGCAGGCCAGCGCGATGGCGATCATCACGCGTTGCCGCATACCGCCCGAAAACTGGTGCGGGTAATCTTTCATCCGGCGTTCTGCATCGGGGATGCCGACCAGTTCCAGCAGCTCTATCGCGCGGGCGCGGGCCTGGGTTTTGTTCAGGCCCATGTGGCGCAGCAAAGGCTCCATCACCTGATTGCCAACGGTATAGACGGGGTTGAGGCTGGTCATCGGGTCTTGAAACACAAAGCCGATGCGCTTGCCGCGTATCTCGCGCAATTGTGCGGGCGAGACCTTGAGAATATCCATATCGCCCAGCATCACCTGACCGCCGCGGATTTCGGCGGGGGGCATGGGCAGCAGGCCGATCAGTGACATCATGGTGACGGATTTGCCCGAACCACTTTCGCCCACAACCCCAAGCAATTCGCCGGGCTCAAGATGAAAACTTACGGAATTGACTGCATGAACGTCTCCACCTCGGGTGCGGAACACGGTCTGCAAGCCCCGCACGTCAAGTACCGGCTTGGCCCCATCGGGCATATGACGACTCCCATGTCGTTGTTTTATCTCTTATCCACGATCAGCCCAATGGCCGCCGTGGTTTCACAAGACTTTATCTTTTTTTAGTCGGGCCGCAACTGGCATTCTTGGGAATGTGGCGGTTTGGCGCGTTTGTGCTGCGCTTCTGGCTTGACCTATGCGTGGCCAAGGCTCAGCTTGGCCTTGAAATATAAGGACAGTTTTGATGCAGTCGATGAACTTTTCAGCACGTGAAATACTTGACCAATTGGTCGGGTTCCGCAGCGTTAGCTCTGAAAGCAACCTTGATTTGATTGACTGGGTTGAGGGGTATTTGGCCTCACACGGGGTAAAATCGCACCGCGTTTATAACGCCGAGCGCACCAAGGCCGCGCTGTTTGCCAATGTTGGACCCGAGGTGGCAGGCGGGGTGATTCTATCGGGGCATTCGGATGTGGTGCCGGTTGAGGGCCAGGATTGGGCCACCGACCCGTTTACGGTGGTGGAGCGGGACGGGCGGCTTTATGGCCGCGGTACCTGTGACATGAAGGGGTTTGTGGCGCTGGCGCTGGCGGCGGTGCCGCTGGCCCTGAAAGCAGGGGTGAAACGCCCGCTGCAAATCGCGATCAGCTATGATGAGGAAGTGGGCTGCACCGGCGCGCCGCCGATGATTGCCCAGATGGTACAGGCCTTGCCCAAGGCGGCGGCAGTTGTGGTGGGCGAGCCGTCGATGATGCGGTTGGTGAACGGGCATAAGGGCGGCGCGGGCTTTCGGGTGCATGTAAAAGGGTACGAGGTGCATTCGTCGCTGCTGCCCTACGGCGTCAGCGCGATTATGGAGGCGGCGCGGCTGGTTGGCTGGATCAATGACCAGAACGCCGCCATTCAGGCCCGCACCCCCAGCGCGATTGCCGCGATGTTTCATCCGCCGCATACCACCGTGCATTGCGGCAAGTTTGCGGGCGGCACGGCGCATAACATCACCGCAGGCGATTGCCATTTTGTCATGGAATTTCGCGTGGTGCCGGATGAGGACGAAGACCAATGGGCCGACCGCTTTGTCGCCGAGTGCAAGCGGGTCGAAGGCCTGATGCAAGCCGTGCAGCCAAGTACGCAGGTCATTCTGGACAGGTTTTTTGACGTGCCGGGGTTAAAGCCGGAACAAGATGGGGCAGCCGATGCCTTGGTGCGCCGACTGACCGGCGATAACGCGGCCGAGGTGGTTTCTTATGGCACCGAGGCGGGGCAGTTTCAGGCGGCGGGGTATTCTTGTGTGATTTGCGGGCCGGGGGATATTGCGCAGGCGCATCAGGTGGATGAGTACCTTGAAGTCGCACAGTTTGAAGAAGGCTGGGCGTTCATGCAACGCTTGGTGCAGGATTTGGCCAGCTAGACCGGATTTTATCGTTGGGTCAAAAAAATGCGTGGGTGGCTAATCTGGGCCTTGCAGCGCCCGTAGGTTTGGCACAGGCTGCGGCCACACCATGCATGACCAATAGGAGCCTGCGATGCCCGTAAAGAACCGCTTTGCCGAGATGCTGCCCGAGTTGACAGCCATTCGCCGTGATTTTCATGAAAACCCCGAGCTGCTGTTCGATGTGCATCGCACGGCGGGTAAAGTGGCCGAGCTGCTGCGCGCATGGGGCTGTGACGAGGTGGTTGAGGGCATTGGCCGCACCGGTGTTGTTGGCGTGATTCACGGCAAAACCGATAGTGGCAAGGTGATCGGGTTGCGCGCCGATATGGATGCGCTGCCGATCCTTGAGGCCACGGGGCTGGACTATGCGTCCAAAACCCCAGGCAAAATGCACGCTTGCGGCCATGACGGGCATACGACCATGCTGCTGGGGGCTGCGAAATATCTGTGTGAAACCCGTAACTTTGACGGCAAAGCTGTGATGATCTTTCAACCCGCCGAAGAGGGCGGCGGCGGCGGCAATGAGATGGTCAAGGACGGGATGCTCGACCGCTGGAACGTGCAAGAGGTGTATGGCATGCACAACATGCCGGGGATTCCGGTGGGCCAGTTTGAAATTCGGCCCGGCCCGATGATGGCGGCGGCAGACCAGTTTGAAATTACAGTGACGGGCAAAGGTGGCCACGCGGCCAAGCCGCATGATTGCGTGGATTCGCTTTTGGTGGCCAGCCATATCATCGTGGGTTTGCAGTCGATTGCATCGCGCAATGTGAACCCGCTGAAACAGGTTGTTGTATCAACCTGCGCCATTTCAACCGATAGCAACGCCCATAACGTCATCCCGCAAACCGTTGTTTTGAAAGGCACAGTGCGCACGTTTGATGCCGCTGTTCAGGATCTGGTCGAAGCGCGGGTCAAGGATTTGCCGGTGCAAATGGCTGCCGCCTATGGCGCCTCGGCTGTGGTAGAGTACCAGCGCGGCTATCCGGCCACGGTGAATGCCGAGGATAACACCAGCTTTGCAGTGGAGGTTGCTGCGGCGATTTCGGGCAAGGTGAACGTGGATACCGAGCCGATGATGGGGGCCGAGGATTTCAGTTACATGCTGAATGCGCGCCCCGGTGCTTATATCTTCCTTGGCAATGGTGACACGGCGATGGTGCATCACCCTGCCTATAACTTTGACGACAACGCGATTCCGTTCGGGTCAAGCTGGTATGCTGGGATGGTTGAGGCGCGGATGCCTGCCGCGTAAAGGGCGACTGCGGCAAAGAAGGCTTTGCCGCGTCATTCTTTGTCGCGCAACATGCGACGCATGACCTTACCGGTGGCAGTCATCGGTAAGGCATCAACAAAGATGACATCGCGGGGGGCAACATGCGGGCTGATGCGGCGGCGCACCCGTTCAATCAGCCGTTCGCTGGCACCGTCTTTTAAGGCCCCCTCGCGCAGCACGACAAAGGCGCGGACAACTTCTGTGCGGACCGGATCAGGGATGCCAATCGCGGCGGCCATGACCACATCGGGGTCGCCCATCAAGCAATTCTCAATCTCGCCCGGACCAATGCGGTAGCCGGCCGAGGTAATCACATCATCGTCGCGCGCGGCAAAGGTGAAATAACCTTGCGCATCGGCATAGCCCAGATCGCCAGTACGCAGCCAGTCACCGCGAAACTTTTGCGCGGTTTTCTCGGGCTGGTTCCAATAGCGCAAGAACATGCTGGCAGCCCCTTTGCGAATGCAAATCTCGCCCAATTCGCCCGCAGCGCAGGGCTGGCCGTTATCATCGAACACCGCCACGTTAAAACCGGGCAGGGCCTGGCCCATTGTCGCGGGCTTTACGGGCATGAACCCAGCGGCTTGGGTGATGCAGAGGTTGCATTCTGTTTGGCCATAAAGCTCGTTAATCGGCGCGCCGAGGGTTTCGCTGCCCCAAGCCAGCATTTCCGCCCCAAGGCTTTCGCCACCGGATGAGATGGTGCGGATGCTGACGCCCGCAGGCACAGGCGTGCCGCGCATCAGTTTCAGTGCGGTTGGCGGCAGGAAAAGGTTGCGGATCTTATGCTTGGCGATCAGCGCATAGGCCGCAGTGGCGTCGAACTTGCGCATGCGGTGGGCGATCAGCGGCACGCCGTAATAGAGGCATGGCATGGCCATATCCATCAACCCGCCAATCCACGCCCAATCGGCGGGCGTCCAACCTTTGTCACCCGATTGGGGAAACCCTTCATGGGTCATTTCCATGCAGGGCAGGTGGCCGAACAAAAAGCGATGGGCGTGCAAGACGCCTTTGGGTGGGCCTGTGGTGCCCGAGGTATAGATCATCACCGCAGGGTCTTCGGCCAAGGTGTCCACCGGGGTGGCAAGGGCAGGGGATGCGGCGATGGCGTGCCAAAGGTTATGGCTGTTCGGGGCGTCTGCGGTGCAGAAAATGGCCTTTAAGTCGGGCAGTTGCGGGGCGATGGCCTGCAGTTTCGGCAGGCTTTCCAGATCTGTGACAACCAGCGCCGCGCCGGAATCGGCCAAGCGGTACAGCAGCGCATCTTCGCCAAACAGGGTAAACAGTGGCAGCGCCACCGCCCCCAGTTTCATCGCGGCGAAATGCGTGATCGCGGCAGCGGCGCATTGCGGCAACAGCACGGCCACCCGATCACCGCGCCGCAGACCGGCGGCTACAAAGGCGCTGGCCAGACGGTCAGACGCGTCTTTCAGCGCGGCATAGGTCCAGTCTTGGGCGCCATTGCTGGTGATTTCGGTTATGGCGACTTTGTCGGGCGCGGTCTGCGCCCAATCATCGCAACAGGCGCGGGCAATGTTGAAATGCGCGGGCCAATGCCATGCAAAATCCGCGCGCTTGTCGGCCCAGGTTCCGTGCAATGGGATCAGGCGTCTATTGTGCAAAGATCGTCACTTCGGGCAAGTCGGTCAGGGGCAGGTTCAAGGCACGAAACGCCGCAAGCGACAGTTGCGCCGCACCTGTGCCGGGGATCAGATCAACCGCGATAGACGCGCCCGAACCCGTCACCACGCGTCCGGTACCGGCGGTTTTTACAAGGGCCGACCGCAGCCAGAAGCCGGGCTCGGTGACATTGCCAAGGGCCACAGCGGTTTTGCCCAAGGTTTGTTCAGCCGCCGGTTGGGCAGGTGCGGCCAGTGCGGCAGCCTTTTGCGCAGCGGTCGTAGTATCAAGCGCCATTGCTGTGCGCGCGCCTTTGGGCGGCGGCATAGCGCCTGCCGAATTTGGCCGCGTTTGCGGATGCGTTCCAATCGGCGCGACGGGTTCCATCGCGGTGTTTTTACTGCCGATAAACGGCAATTGGGCGCAGCCAGACAGCAGAAGGGCAGCGAAAATAAGGGTGGATGCATGTTTCATAATGGCTACGTTAGTCGCAGCTTTGCAGGCTTTCAATAGCCTTGCGCGGGCAGTCGTGCGGGTCTAGACTCGGCGCATGAATATACCTCTGATCGACCCTTTCGCCCGCGCCATCAATTACCTGCGCGTCTCTGTGACGGATCGCTGCGATTTTCGCTGTGTCTATTGCATGTCGGAAAACATGAGCTTTCTGCCCAAGGCAGAGCTGCTGACGCTGGAAGAGCTGGACCGCATGTGTTCCGTTTTCGTCGGAATGGGTGTGGAAAAGCTGCGCATTACCGGAGGTGAGCCGCTGGTGCGCAAAGGGATCATGACGTTTTTTGAATCGATGACGCGGCATCTGGAAAGCGGCGCGTTGAAAGAGCTGACGCTGACCACGAATGGCAGCCAGTTGCGCAAATATGCGGCTGCGCTGGCGGCCTGCGGGGTGCGGCGGATCAATGTGTCGCTGGACACACTGGATGATGCCAAGTTCACGCAAGTGACGCGTTGGGGGCGGCTTGCGCAGGTGCTTGATGGTATCACCGCCGCCAAAGAGGCAGGCTTGCGGGTGAAAATCAACGTGGTGGCGTTGAAAGGCTTTAACGAGAGCGAGCTGTTTTCCATCACCGATTGGTGCGCGCGTGAGGGGCATGATCTGACCTTCATCGAGGTGATGCCGATGGGTGACCTTGGCAATGAGGACCGGCTTGACCAGTATTGGAGCCTGAAAGACCTGCGCGCGCGGCTGCGTGAACGCTTTACCGTGACGGAATTGACCGAGCGCACCGGCGGCCCTGCGCGCTATGTGCGGCTGGAAGAAACCGGTCAGAAGATCGGGTTCATCACGCCTTTGACGCATAACTTCTGCGAAAGCTGCAATCGCGTGCGGCTAACCTGCACGGGTGAGCTGTATATGTGTCTGGGGCAGGAAGACATGGCCGATCTGCGCGCACCATTGCGGGCAAGTGGCGATAATGCGGTGCTGGAACAGGCCATTCGTGCCGCGATTTTGCGCAAGCCCAAGGGCCATGATTTTGACTATTCGCGCCAAAAGGTCGATGGCCAGATGACGCGGCATATGAGCCATACCGGCGGGTAAAGCGTTTTGACTTAAACCTGAATCACATAACGCTGCCTGAAATCAAAGATTTCAACGCGTTATGCGATGAAAGCTGGGTCAAGTTAAAGTCGAAACGCTATAGGCCGCAGGTGCAGAGTGGATATTTAAGCCAAAGAGAAAGCCGGGGCGGGACAAGAGGCGTGGTGCTTGGCACCGCGATTTGAAAGGGGGTAAATCCCCCTGAAAATCGCAGCGCCCCGTGTCAGATTGTTATCTTATTGCAGATATTGGCCTGCTTCTTTGCGGGCCCAGGTTTTCATCAAGTCGCCAAACTCGGCAAGGAAAGCCTCGGTGCGGGCAGGATCATGTTTGGACAGATCGCGCAGCCACCAAGCCACGGCCTTTTGGATAAACCAGTCTTTGTCGCCCAGATAGCTGGCGGCCCAAGTCAGGATGCGTTCTCGGGCTTCTTGTTCCACCGGCTTCAGATTGTTCAGGCGGGCAAAGGGCAGGGTTGCGACAAGGGCTGCGCGGCGGGTCCACATTTCGGGGCTGGTGGTCCATTCTTCGACAGTATCAAGGCGCGAGGGGTCGGCCACAATGCGCTTTTGCGCGGCGATGCAAACGTGATCGGCGATGGCCCAAGCGTCAAAATCGGGCAGCCAAGAGCAGAGCATTTCCCATGCACCGGTATCATCAGGGCGGATGCGGGCCTGGGTTAGCAATTTCGCGGCGGCGATGCGGGCCTCATGGATATTGCTGGCCCAAAGGCCGTGGCAAAGCGCCAAGCGATCGTTCAGGGGCAGTTCGGCGCGCCATGTTTTGCACAAGGACTCAATATCGGGGTTGGCTGTGCCAAGATAGGGACGGTCAACCTTGTGATAGGCCAGCATTTGCGCCGGTTTGGCGGGGTCGGCCAAAGCCTTGATTTCGGCAATCGCGTTTTCAGGGGTCATTCTACAGTTACCGATTTGGCCAGGTTGCGGGGTTGGTCGACGTCAGTGCCTTTGGCGATGGCGGTGTGATAAGCCAGCAATTGGGCAGGGACGGCGTAAAGGATCGGGGCCAGAAACTCTGGCACGGCGGGCATTTCAAGCGTTTTCCAGCAGCCCAGTCCGGCCTCGGCCACGCCTGCGGCATCGGAAATCAGCAAGACTTTGCCATGGCGGGCCATCACTTCTTGCATGTTGGACACGGTTTTTTCGAATAGCGCGTCACGCGGGGCCATAACGATCACCGGAACACGGTTATCGATCAGGGCGATGGGGCCATGTTTCAGCTCGCCGCTGGCATAACCTTCGGCGTGGATATAGCTGATTTCTTTCAGTTTTAGCGCGCCTTCCATGGCCAGCGGGAACAGCGGGCCACGGCCAAGGAACAAAATGTCCTGCGCGCGGGCCAGTTCTTCGGCGATTTTTGACACTTGCGGCGCGATATGCATGGCCTGATTGACCAGACCGGGCAGGGTGGCCAGATCGGCAATGTGTTTGGCCAGTTGGTCATCGGTCAGGCGGCCTTTGTCGCGGGCGGCTTTCAGCGCCATCAGCGCTAGGCTGGCAAGCTGGCAGGTGAAGGCTTTGGTCGAGGCCACGCCCACCTCTACCCCTGCGCGGATGGGCAGGGAAATATCGGATTCGCGCGCGATAGAGGAGGTCGGCACATTGACCACCGACACGATTTTTGCGGCCTTTTCCGTGCAATAGCGCAGGGCGGCCAGTGTATCAGCGGTTTCGCCGGATTGGCTGACAAACACCGCCCATGTGTTTGGTGAAATCGGCGGCTCGCGGTAGCGAAATTCCGAGGCGACATCCACCTCGACCGGGATACCGGCGATCTGTTCGAACCAGTATTTCGCCACAACGCAGGCGTAATAGGCGGTGCCGCAGGCGACCATGGTCAACCGGTCAACGCCGGTAAAATCCAGCTCGGGCGGCAGGTTCAGTTTATTGCCTGCAAGGTTGTGTTTCAGGGCATCGGCCAAGACCACCGGCTGTTCGGCGATTTCTTTGGCCATGAAATGCTTGTAACCGCCTTTTTCGATGCGGGTATGCTCTTGCACGATCTGGGTGGTGGCGCGATTGGCGCGACGGTTGCTTTCGTCAAATATTTCAGCGCCTTGGCGGGTGATGACGGCCCAGTCACCCTCTTCCAGATAGGTCACTTGGTCGGTCATCGGGGCAAGCGCGATGGCATCGGAACCGACAAACATTTCGCCCGTGCCATGACCGATCGCAAGGGGCGAGCCTTTGCGCGCCGCGATCAACAGGTCATCCTGACCGTCGAACAAAAAGCAAAGGGCAAAGGCGCCATGCAGCTGTGACAAGGTTTCGCGCGCGGCCTCAACCGGTGTCATGCCTGCGTCGAGGTAGGAACGGGCAAGGACAGCCACGGTTTCGGTATCGGTTTGCGATTCAAAGGCATAGCCCTTGGCTTGCAGCCCCTCGCGCAATTCGCGGAAGTTTTCAATAATGCCGTTATGCACGACAGCGACGGGGCCTGCCTGATGCGGGTGGGCGTTTTCAACGGTGGCGGCGCCATGCGTGGCCCAGCGGGTGTGGCCGATGCCGGATTTACCGGCAAGCGACTGATGCACCAGCAAATCGGACAGGTTTACCAGTTTGCCAACCGCGCGACGTCGGCCAAGCTGGCCGTTGTTGATTGTCGCAATGCCGGCACTGTCATAGCCGCGATATTCCAGCCGTTTCAGGGCCTCGACCAGCAGTGGGGCAACTTCGTTATTGCCAAGAACACCAATGATTCCACACATTTATGACTTGCCTTTCTGGCGATCCGCTTTGATTTTCTGAAACCGGTCCATCAGCCGCACAGCCAGACCGGGTTTGTTGACCTGCGGCGCGCGCGCCAGTGCCAGCGCCTCGGATGGCACATCGCTGGTGATGACCGAACCTGAGGCCGTCATCGCATCGCGGCCCACGGTGACAGGGGCGACCAGCATTGTGTTCGAGCCGATAAAGACGCGCGGGCCGATTTCGGTATGGTGTTTGTTCGCGCCATCATAGTTGCAGGTGATGGTGCCCGCGCCGATGTTGGTATGTTCGCCCACATGGGCATCGCCAAGATAGGTGAGGTGGCCGACCTTGACGCCTTCGTCCAGCACGGCGTTTTTGATTTCGACAAAATTGCCGACATGCACATCTTCGGCCAGTTCGGCCCCCGGGCGCAGGCGGGCAAAGGGCCCGACACTGGCGCCACGGCTGATATGGCAGCCCTCCAGATGGCAAAACGCCTTGATCTCGGCGCTGGATTCAATCGTCACGCGCGGGCCGAACACCACATTCGGGCCGATATAGGTATCGCGGCCGATCACGGTGTCATAGGCGAAATAGGTGGTTGCCGGGTCTGCCAAGGTGACGCCGTTTTCAATCGCCTCGGCGCGCATACGGGCCTGAAAGCTGGTTTCGGCGGCGGAAAGCTCGGCACGGGTATTGATGCCAAGTGTTTCGGATTCGTCGCAGGTGACGACGCCGGCCGAAAGCCCTTGGGCGCGGGCCAGCGCGATGATGTCGGTCAGGTAATATTCGCCCGCCGCGTTGGTATTGCCAACTTTTGACACAAGGTCGAACAGCACCGAGGTTTCGGCGCAGATCACGCCCGAGTTGCACAGGGTGATCGCGCGTTCGGCATCAGTTGCGTCTTTGAATTCAACGATACGTTCAAGCGCATCGCCCGAGGTGACAAGCCGGCCATAGCGGCCCGGATCGGCGGCCTGAAATCCCAACACGACGACGGCATGTTGTGCGCGGGCATCAAGCATGGCCTGCAAGGTTTCACTGCGCACAAATGGCGTGTCACCATAAAGCACGATCGTATCGCCCGGCGCACTGGCGAGCAGCGGTGCGGCCTGCGCAACGGCGTGGCCGGTGCCAAGCTGTTCGGCCTGAAGAACGACCTCGATGCTGCTGTCAAAGGCGCGGGCGGCTTTGCCTACGGCCTCGGCGCCGTGGCCTGCAACAACCACCACTTGCGCCGGATCAAGGCTTTGGCCAGCTTGCAATGCGTGGTGCAATATTGGGGCCGAGCCCAACGGATGCAGCACTTTTGGCAGGTCTGAATTCATCCGCGTGCCTTTGCCTGCGGCCAAAACGATCAATGAAACTGACATGAAACCCTTTCCTTCGGTAATAGAACCCTTTTACACGGGCGGCGTAGGGTGGCAAGGTCAGCCGCGTAACGCGCTGTTTCAGCGCTGACATATGGGGGCAAAATGCGCACGGTTGTTTTTGATCTGGACGGAACTTTGGCAGATACCAGCGCTGATCTGATTGCGGCAGCCAATGCGTGTTTTGAAGGCATGGGCAAAGGGCGGCCACTGGACCCGGTGGCCGATGCCTTGACGGCATTTGCGGGCGGGCGGGCGATGCTGCGGCTGGGGTTTGGCCGGTTGGGTATGCCGTGGAACGAGGCGCAGGTTGATGCGCAATACCCTGTCTTGCTGCGCGCCTATTCGGATGCGATTGCGGTGCATACGGTGCTGTATCCCGGTGCTATGGACGCGGTGCGGGCCTTGCGCAAGGCAGGGTTTGCGACTGCGATTTGCACGAATAAGCCCGAAGCGCTGGCGATAGCCCTATGTGACCGGCTTGGAATTTCTGACCTGTTCGGGGCGCTGGTCGGGGCCGATACCTTGCCCGTGCGCAAACCCGACCCCGAGCATTACTTTGAAACCGTGCGCCGGGTTGGCGGGCAGGTCGGGCAATCGCTGTTGATCGGCGATACGATAACCGACCGTGATACCGCCCGCGCGGCCAAGGTGCCGGTTGTTCTGGTGGGCTTTGGCCCCGAAGGCGCAGGGGTGGCGCGGTTGCAGCCGGATGCGTTGCTGGACCATTATGACGACTTGCCGGATTTGATCGAGCAAGTTTTGGCGCGGCCTAGGGTTGCCGTCTGACGCATGTGGCGCCACATCTAACTGATTGTTTTAAATTGATTTTACTATGGTGGCTTGCGGCTGCATAACGCTGCGGCAGGATGCGTGTAGCGCCGCATCGGCGTGGTTAAAATGTCTGTTTCGGAATTTGTTTCAAACAACTGCGACGGAAAGCCGACAGGCCGCCGTTTGACAGTAACCTTCCGCAGAGAAGGGCAAACTTTGAAAGAGACTGACATGAGCAACCCTAAATCCCGCTTTTTGGCCTTGTTGACGGCCGTATCCCTTGTCGCACCGATGGCAGCCATGGCCCAGCAAGGGCAGCGCCCCGCAGGCCCGCCGACAGCCGAAATCGCCAAGGCGCTTGGGGTATCCGAAGTATCTTTGAAATCATGTTTGCCAATGCCGGCACAAGCCAAAGGCAAAGCGTCGGCCAAAGGTCAGGAACCACCAGCGCGCCCCGACGCGACCAAGATCGCCACCTGCTTGAAAGCTGAAAACAAAAGCCTGACAAAAGCCAAGGTTGAAAAGGTGCTGGGCGAATTTGCCCCGCCAGCGGGCCGCGGCTAAGGCCTGCAGGCGCGGGTTTGAAACCTTGAAATGAATGATCGGGGGGCAAGGCGACTGCCCCCTTTCTTGGCTACCCGCCCAAAGGGGCCGGTGCGGGGTGATGATGACTT
Organism: Pseudorhodobacter wandonensis; assembly: GCF_001202035.1. Taxonomy (GTDB): domain Bacteria; phylum Pseudomonadota; class Alphaproteobacteria; order Rhodobacterales; family Rhodobacteraceae; genus Pseudorhodobacter; species Pseudorhodobacter wandonensis. Next base: position 91,417 of record NZ_LGHT01000036.1, read on the forward strand.
TCCTGAAAATCTGGCCGGTTCTGGCCCTGATGTGCCTTTCGGCCTGCGGAGAGCGCAGCGAAATTGTGATGGTGCCCGAAACACAGGGCGCGGCCCTGCATGAGGTGCTGTTTGCCACCAATCGTGCGCCCGATTCGCGGCTGTTCGGGGCCAAGCGCAGCAGTATCACAACCTATGGCGCGGCCACGGTTTCGGTGCCACCAACACATAAAACCGGCGTGGTCGAATACCCCGGCAAGACCGCCGATGCAAAAGACGCCTTTGGTATCACGCAGGCCGAGACCAGCCAGAACCCTGCCGCATTTGACCACAGGCTGGCGCAGCGTTTGGCGGCACGCGAACCCGGCGATCGCCGCGCCGTGGTGTTTGTGCATGGCTATAACAACACGTTTTCCGAAGCGCTGTATATGAACGCGCAGATTGTCCATGATTACCAAAGCCCCGACATTCCGGTTTTGTTCAGCTGGCCCTCGGCCGGGGAAAACCTGGGCTATTTGCAGGACCGCGAGTCTGTGATGCTGTCGCGCTCGGCGCTAGAGGCGCTGTTGGACAGGTTAAGTGCGTCGGGTGTGGAAAGCTTTACGATCGTAGGCCATTCGATTGGCAGCCAGTTGGTGATGGAGGCCTTGCGCCAACATGCGATCCGCAACGGTGGCAAGCAATGGCCCAAGCTGGCGGGGGTGGTGCTGGTTTCGCCCGATATTGATGTCGATATGTTCGAGCAGCAGCGCAAGGATATGGGCGCATTGCCGCAGCCTTTTATCGTGGTCGGGTCAGGCAAGGACCGGCTGTTGCCGATTTCGGGTGTCATCAATGGCAAGTCGCTGCGCTTGGGGCTGGTCGAGGATGCGGCTGTCTTGGGCAATGAAGATGCAACAGTCGTTTCGGCCAGTTTTGCAACCGAGATGCTGTCGGTCAATCACACAACGGCTTTTGCCTCACCCGCCATGATTGCGTTGCTGAAGGGGCTGGAGGGGCAGTAAGGCGACAGCGCCGGCCAGGCGCCAATGGCGGTTTTACGGGCCGCAAAGCCAAGCCTGTTTCGGGGAGGGTAGGTTTCGGGCCTGCCGATTTTAACACCGTTTTAAAAAAGAGTGGTGGCAGCTTTGCATTCTTTATGTCCCGCACTAAGTACGCGTCAAACCATAAAGGCTGAACATGTCAGACATCCTCGCGCTTGCTGGAACGAACTTAATCTCGCCGATCATCTTGTCGTTTGTCTTGGGTCTTGCTGCCGCGCTGGCACGATCTGATTTGTCGATTCCCGAAGCCGTGGCAAAAGGCATGTCGATATACCTTTTGTTCGCGATTGGTTTTAAGGGCGGTGCCTCGGTTGCGGCGCATGGGGTTGATGGCGGGCTGCTTATGTCAGTCGGGGCAGGGGTTCTGTTGTCATTCGGCCTGCCGCTGCTTGCCTTTGCTTTGCTGAAGATACTTACAGGGTTTTCGCGGCTGGATGCGGCAGCTGTGGCCGCGCATTACGGCTCTATCAGTATCGTGACATTTGTGGCCGCGACCTCGGTGCTGGAAAGTCGGGGCATCATGGCCGAGGGGTATATGGTGGCTGTCGCCGCCGCGATGGAAGCGCCGGCAATTCTTTCGGCTTTGTGGTTGGTGTCGCGCAACGGGTCGGGGGGGCGAATGGAACCCGGATTGATGCGAGAGATACTGCTGAATGGCTCTATCGTGCTGCTGGTTGGCAGTTTTGTCATCGGATTGGTGACAGGCGAAAAAGGTCTGGGCGATATCGCCCCCTTCATCGTGTCGCCTTTCAAGGGTGTCCTGTGCCTCTTTCTGCTTGATATGGGCTTGGTTGCAGGGCGCGGGTTGTTGCAGTCAAAAGGGGTTATCGGGCTGGGTGCGGTTGCGTTTGGTGTTATCATGCCGATGACATCCTCGCTGATTGGCCTGATATTTGGTCTGTTGATCGGGCTTTCAACGGGTGGGGTGGTGCTTTTGATGGTGCTGGCGGCGTCGGCCTCATACATTGCGGTGCCTGCCGCGATGCGTGTTGCATTGCCCGAAGCAAACCCTGCGATTTATCTTACATTGTCGCTCGGGGTGACATTCCCGTTTAACCTTACCTTGGGCATTCCCCTTTACGTGGCTTTGGCCACGCAGTTCACCGGAGGCTGATATGCAAATGCATCCCGCGAAACGCGTTGAGATCGTGATTGAAAATCCTCTGGTGGGGCGGCTGACCAACGCGCTGACCGAGGCGGGGGTCACGGGCTATACCGTCGTGCCTGTGCATGGCGGGGCAGGACGGTCGGGCCGGTGGACACGCGAAGGCCAAATCGGGCAGGCCGGAATGGCGATGGTCATCTGCTTGATAAAACCAGAGCGCCTGGACACGCTGCTAGAGGCAGCCTTTGCCGTGGTTGAACGCCATATTGGTGTGGTCTCGGTCACTGATACGCTCGTCTTGCGGGCCGAGAGGTTCTAATCGCGCCGAAGTGGTGGCGCAGGCTGTAAAGTCAGGCCGAAACCAACATTGGGCGTCGCATGGCTTTGGCCAGCATGTGCAAATAAAGGCGATGCGTGGCGGTATAAATGAAAGGCCCCGCGTTCGGGCGGGGCCTTTGGTGCATTAGCTATAACGGTAAGGTCTGCCTGCCTTTTCCATTACGGCGTTATACTCTTTGAAGATGGCAACCACCTTGGCCTTGGTTTCCGACTCGGCGCCGATTTCATCCCAGAACGTGTGGGCGGCAGCCTCAACCGTGGCCCATTCGGCATCGGGAATAGTGGTCAGTTTCAGTTTCGGGCCGTTGACGCGCAAGTCGGCCTCGCCGCCCCAATACCATTGCTGGCGGTGCATGTGCGATTGGTCAAAGCACACTTTTACCAGCGTTTGCAGATGGGGTGGCAGTTCGTTCCAGCGGTCCATATTGGCAAAGAAGTGGCCGATCCATGCGCCAGAGATGTTGTTGGTCAGGAAGTATTCAGTCACATTCGACCAGCCGACGGTGTAAACCTCGGTGATGCCCGACCATGCGATGCCGTCAAGCTCGCCCGTCTGAACGGCAACCTCGATGTCTTCCCACGGCAGTGTCACGGGGACCACGCCAAATTGCGACAGGAAGCGCCCCGCAGTGGGGAAGGTAAAGACGCGTTTGCCTTTCAGGTCAGCAAGGCTGTTGATCGGGTCTTTGGTCGAGAAATGGCACGGGTCCCATGCGCCGGCCGAGATATGCTTGACGCCGACTTTGGCGTATTCCTGATCCCAGATCTCGCCCAGACCGTATTTGTTGAACAGAACCGGCACATCCAGTGAATAGCGCGAGGCAAAGGGGAAATAGCCACCGAAAACAGTGACCTCGGTCGGTGATGCCATAGAATCGTCATCCGATTGTACCGCGTCGATGGTGCCACGCTGCATGGCCTGAAACAGCTCGCCCGTGGGGACCAACTGATCGGCGTAATACAGCTCGATCTCCATCTGGCCTGCGGCGATTTCGTTGAACATATCAATCGCGGGCTTGATCACTTCGGCCCCAAGGGCGGCACCGGCATAGGTTTGCAGCCGCCATTTGATCGGCGCTTGTGCAAGCGCGGGGGCGGCGAGGGTGGACGCGCCGGCCGCGATAACGCCGGAAGTCAGGAACTTTCTTCTGGTGGTCATTGGTACTCTCCTTGCTGTTGCGGCGGTTGGGCCCGCCAGTCGGGTTGGTTAATGACGAAGTGTATTTGGCAACCAAAGGGCCAGTTGCGGGAAGATCATGACGATCACCAAGGCCAGCACCATGACGGCGACGAATGGCACGATCGAACGGTAGATATCGGCCAGAGTCACCTCGGGCGGGGCCATGGCACGCATCAGGAACAGGTTATAACCGAATGGCGGGGTCATATAGGCGATCTGGCAGGTCATGGTGTAAAGCACACCGTACCAGACCAGATCAAATTCCAGCGCCGCGACAAGTGGTACATAGAGCGGCGCAACGATAACCAGCATGGCGGTATCATCCAGAAAAGTGCCCATCAGCAGGAATGAAATCTGCATCAGGATCAGCACTTCCCAACGGCCAAGCCCAAGGTTGTCGAGGAACAAGCCCTTGATCGCATCAACCGCGCGCAGCCCGTCAAACACCGCGCCAAAGGCCAGCGCGGCAAGGATGATCCACAGGAACATGCACGAAATCGCAAGCGTCTGGCGGGTGGCAGTTTCCATCACCGCCCATGTCATGCGGCCTTTGGCCACCGCGACGAGTACCGATGCAACCGCGCCGATGACCGAGCTTTCAACCAGCCGCGTATAGCCGGTTACAAAGGGCACCATCATCACCAGAAAAATGCCAAAGGGCAGGATACCCGCCATCAACAGCCGGTATTTTTCCGATTTCGGCACAGCGGCAAGCTCTTCGGCGTCCAGTGCGGGGCCAAGCGACGGGTTCAGTTTGCAGCGGATCCAGATATAGGCGATGAACAGCGCCGCCATCAGCAGCCCCGGCACCACGCCCGCAAGCCACAGATCCGACACCGATTGCCGCGCGATCAGCGCATAGAGCACCAGCACCACCGAAGGCGGCACAAGGATACCCAGCGACGCGCCGGCCTGAATAACGCCGGTGACCATGCGTTTGTCATAGTTGCGTTTTAACAGCTCGGGCAGGGCGATGGTGGCACCGATGGCCATACCCGCCACCGACAACCCGTTCATCGCCGAAATCAGCACCATCAGCAGGATGGTCCCAATCGCAAGACCACCCGGCACAGGGCCGAACCAGACGTGAAACATGCGGTAAAGGTCATCAGCCAACCGGCTTTCCGACAACACATAGCCCATGAAAATAAACATCGGCAGGGTCAACAACGGGAACCAGCCAATCACCTTGATGCTTTGCGCAAAGGCAAGGTCATATCCGCCACGGTCACCCCAGAGCGCCAAGGCAGCCACCACGGCGACAAAGCCGATGATGCCAAACATGCGCTGGCCCGTCATCAACATCACCAGCATCGAGCCGAACATCAGCAACGCAATCATATCATAATGCATCAGATTTTTTGTCCCCGCAGCGTGGCGATGTCGCGGATGAAAAACACTGTGCATTGCAACAGCATCATGACGTTTCCGACACACATGACTATTTTCACCGGCGCCATATAGGGCCGCCAAAGACCGGATTTCCGCTCGCCGTATTCCAGCGCATAGATCGCGCTTTCAACGCCGCCCCACAGCAGCACGCCAAGGTAGAACAGCAGCGCGAAAATGGTGATCGCATCAACCAATGCTTTGGTGCGCGGCGACCAGTTGGAATAAAACACATCCATCCTTACCGCGCTGTCCATTTGCAGCGCATAGGCCCCGCCCAGCATGAAATAACCTGCAAGGATGAATTGGCCCATCTGGTCGGTCCAGCGCAGCGGCACCCAGAACGCCCGCGATATCGCCCCCCAAAGCAATACGGCCATCAGCACAAACAGCAGATACATGGCCATGCGGCCTATGCGTTTGTTCCAGCGTTCAACCCAATGAACGTAGCGAATGACGATTGTCGGCATAGTCCCCCACAGCATGCGCATTTGCCTTTGCGGCAAAATTTGACCTTTCGGTCAGCATGGCGGCGCAAATTGCACTTGGCAAGCATGTTAAACCCGCGCCCGTGTTTTGTTGGGGGATCGCCTAAAGGTTAATCATTATGGGGCGCCGAGCGGGCAAAGCGGTTGATCGCAAGGATCAGGCGCAGAACATATCGTGGATAAGCGCCATCATCCGCGTCGCGCGGGCATCGGACAGGGCATAGTAAATCGTCTTGCCATCGCGGCGGCAATTGACCAGACCTTCCAGCCGCAAGCGGGCCAGTTGCTGGCTGACAGCGGCCTGCCGCGACCCCAACAGGGTTTCAAGCTCGGTCACCGATTTTTCGCCCGAGGTCAGATGACACAAGATCATCAACCGCCCTTCATGCGAAAGCGCCTTTAGAAAATTCGACGCATTCTCGGCCTGACGCATCAGCTCTTCTGGCGGGACGGTGCTGCACGGGATCGCAGGTTTTGCGTCTTGCGTAAGGTCACGCGCGTTGGAATCGAACGACATAAAGTGGCTTTCACAGCGAAAAGATCGGATTATAATAACGCTTGACCGCAACATATTCAAGAAACGGCCGAAAAATACACAGGTTTGGCCAAGGTAAAGGAAAACAGGGCCGGTTTTTTAGGCACTGCCTCGGCAAACGGGGCAAGGTTTTGCCTGTCGGCTTGGCCCCGCAAGCGTGGCACATTACAGTGCCCTTTCAAACATTTGCGAAAAACCGGCGATCAGGCGGCCCGCAGGGCTGGAACAGACGCAGGTTTTGGGCTATTGCAGCGGCCATATCCATTGCCGATGGGGGCCACCGATGAAAGCTGCTGTTCTAACCTTTCCTGGGTCGAACTGTGACCGCGACCTTGCCGTAGCCTTTGAACAGGCTGGCGCCGAGGTGCATCGGGTTTGGCACAAAGACACAGACCTGCCAGCAGGCATCGATATTGTGGCTGTGCCAGGCGGGTTTTCCTTTGGCGATTATTTGCGCTGTGGCGCGATTGCAGCGCAGTCGCCGATTGGTGCGGCCGTGCGGGTGCATGCGGCGCGCGGCGGTTACGTGCTGGGCATTTGCAACGGCTTTCAGGTGCTGACCGAAATGGGTCTGCTGCCGGGTGCATTGATGCGCAATGCGGGGCTGAAATTTATCTGCAAACCATTGGAATTGCAGGTCGCGACAGTCGATAGCGCCTTTACCAATGCCTATGAAAAGGGCCAGCGTCTGAAGGTGCCGGTGGCGCATCATGATGGCAACTACACCGCCGATGCGGAAACCATGGCGCGCCTGCAAGGCGAAGACCGCGTTGCCTTTACCTATAGCGACAATCCGAATGGCTCGATGGGCAATATCGCAGGCATTCTGTCCGAGAACCGCAGGGTTCTGGGAATGATGCCCCACCCCGAGCGCGCAAGCGAGGCGTCGCATGGCAGCACCGATGGTGCAGGGCTGTTCCGGTCATTGACCGGCGCTTTGGCGCTTGCCTGAACGCAGGATGCTTGAGGTCGGCGCCGGCAGGTCGTAAACTGCCGGTATGAGCGATAGAGACACCCCCACTTCTGATCAAAATGCAGCGGCGCGGCCGCTGGAGCCTGAATCGCGTCGCTTGTCTTGGCAGATGCGCGGGCTGATCATCGCTTTGTTCATTGCGGCCGTGGGTGTGGTGATGGTGACGAATGTCTGGCTGACCGAGCGGTTCAGCGAGGCCACGCGCAACCGCTCCGAGGTGCGTCTGGCGCTGTACACCGGCAACCTGATTTCGGAATTGCAGCGCAACTCGGTCGTTCCTTTGCTGCTGGCGCGCGACCCCGAACTGATCCGGGCACTGACCGAGGGCGATTTTTCCCAAACCTCTGCGCGGCTGATCTCATTTCAGGCCGAAATCGGCGCTGCATCGATTTTGCTGCTGGATAAAGACGGGCGCGCAGTCGGGGCGACGAATCGTAATTTACTGGGGTCGAACCACCGCAGCTCGGCCTATTTCGTCGATGCGCAGCGCACCAAGGACACGGTGTTTTCGGCGCAACCGCGTCAAACCGGCGGCAATGACTTTACCTATTCCCGCGCGGTTCTTGCCGATAACCGGATGGTGGGCGTTATCGTCGTCGCTGTCGATCTGATGAAATATGAACGCGCATGGGCCGGCCTTACCGATGCGGTCTTGGTGACCGATAGCGAAGGCCGCGTGATTTTGGCAACCGAACCGCGCTGGCGCGGGCTGACGCTTGATGAGGCGCTGGCCATTCAGGACGCGCCTTCGGCAATCGAACGGGCGCTGCGGGCCACAGCCGACTGGACGCAAAGCAGGCCCGATACCTATTTGCGCGGCACGGCGGTGATGAAAACCGAGGCGCGGGTTCCGTTTCGTGGCTGGCGGATTTTCACCTATACCGCCTATGATTCCGTGCGCGAGCGGGTCAACGGTGTTCTGGCGCTCGAGATTATGGGCTTTGCTATACTGTTGGCGCTGGCGTTCTATTTTCTGTCGCGTCGCGCTTGGTCGCAAAGTGCGTCGTTTCAACGGGAAAGCGCCGAGTTGCGTTTGCTGAACGCGCGGCTGAAACGCGAAATCGCGCAGCGCGAAAAGATGCAAAAAGATCTGGCCGTGGCCGAGCTGACGCTGGCCCAATCATCGAAACTGGCCGCCTTGGGTGAAATGTCTGCCGCCGTCAGCCATGAGCTGAACCAACCGCTGGCCGCCATGAAAACCTATTTGGCCGGCGCGCGCCTGCTGTTGCAACGCCACCGCCCCGAAGAGGCGCTGTCAAGTTTTCAGCGCATCGATGACCTGATTGACCGGATGGGGGCGATCACGCGGCAGCTTAAATCCTATGCCCGCAAAGGCGGAGAGGCGTTTGAGCCTGTGGATGTACGCCACTGCCTGTCGTCAGCGCTGTCGATGATGGAGCCGCAGTTGAAAACCCGCGTCGTGCAGATCACGCGCAACCTGCCGCGCAACCCTGTGATGATCATGGCCGATCGCCTGCGGCTGGAACAGGTTATCATCAACCTGTTGCGCAATGCACTGGATGCAACCAAAGATACCAAAGACCCCAAGATCGGTTTGGAAATCGTGGTTGACCATTCGGTGCATCTGACCGTCAGCGACAATGGCCACGGTCTCGACAATCTCGAAAGCCTGTTCGAGCCGTTCTATACGACAAAGAAACCCGGCGAAGGCGTGGGCTTGGGTCTTGCGATTTCCTCGGGGATTGTAACTGATTTGGGCGGGCGGTTGCTTGCACGAAATGGCGACGCGGGGGGGGCTGTATTCGAAGTGCAGCTTCCTATATTGGGCAGTGAACTGGCAGCAGCGGAGTAGAGTATGGCGCGTGCAATGAAAGTCGCAATCGTTGATGACGAAGCAGACATGCGGCAATCGATCAGCCAGTGGCTGGCCTTGTCGGGGTTTGAAACCGAAACCTATGCCTGCGCCGAAGATGCGCTCAAGGTGATCGGCGCCGATTATCCGGGGGTGGTTGTCTCGGATATCCGGATGCCGGGCATCGATGGCATGGCATTTCTGAAACGGTTGATGAGCCTGGATGGCGGCTTGCCGGTGATAATGATCACGGGCCATGGCGATGTGCCAATGGCGGTCGAGGCGATGCGCCTTGGCGCCTATGATTTTCTGGAAAAACCGTTCAATCCCGACCGGATGACCGAGCTGACCAAAAAAGCCACGCATAACCGCCGCATGACGCTGGACAGCCGCGCATTGCGGCGCGAGTTGTCGGATGGCACGACGCTGATGAAAAAGCTGATCGGCACTTCCGCAGAAATGGAACGGCTGCGCGAGGATATTCTCGATCTGGGGCAAGCCGATGGCCATGTGCTGATCGATGGCGAAACCGGCACAGGCAAAACGCTGGTCGCCCATGCGCTGCATGCCGTGGGGCCACGCGCGACAAAAAAGTTCGTGACGATCTCTTGCGCGGCTTGGTCCGAAGACCAGCTTGCCGCCAAACTGTTTGGCACGGGCGATGATGACGCAATTCCTTTGGTCGAAGAAGCACGGGGCGGCACGCTCTGCCTCGAAGATATCGAGTCGCTCAGTCATTCGCTGCAATCGCGGTTGCTAACCATGATTAACGAGCAGGGAACCCCGCCCGAAACCCGCATCATCGCGATTGTGAATGAACATGCGCCTGACAAAACACTCGAGGATATTCTGCGTCCGGATCTGTTCTACCGTTTGGGCGCGCTGACGATTATTTGCCCGCCCCTGCGCGCACGCGGCGAAGATATCCTGACGCTGTTCACCCGCCTGTCCGAGCAATTCGCCGAGGAATACGGCTGCGATGCGCCGCAAGTCGCCGCGCAAGAGGCAGCCCAATTGCTGCAGGCGCCATGGCCTGGCAACGTGCGCCAGTTGGTAAACATCGCTGAACGCGCCGTACTGCAAAACCGCCGTGGATCGGGCTCGATCGCGTCTTTGCTGATGGCCGATAACGAAGCGGCGGGCCCAACGCTGACCACCGAAGGCAAACCGCTGAAAGACTATGTCGAAGCCTTTGAACGGATGCTGATCGACAATACGATGCGGCGCCACAAAGGCTCTATCGTCGCCGTCATGGAAGAGCTGTGCCTGCCGCGCCGGACGCTGAATGAGAAAATGGCGAAATATTCCTTGAGCCGTTCGGATTACACCTAAGTCAGGATTTAGGTATTTAGACCAAGATGAAATATGAGGGCTGTCCTCTCTTTCATCTTGGTGAAAATACCTCGGGGGGGAATGCGCCGCAAGGCGCAGGGGGGGCAGCGCCCCCCGCTACCGGAAACTATCCCCGCATTCTTGCGCCATCGGCATCAAATAGCGCAGCAGTCACCAAGCGTGCCGCGCGCCGTTCACCCAGAATTTCGATCTCGACGGACAGGCCTTCTTTGGCCATATCCGAGGGGATCAGACCAAGCGCCACCGATTGGCCGCTGAAATGCGAATAGCCGCCGCTGGTGCAATAGCCTTGCACTGTGCCATCAATCCAGATCGGTTCCCACGCAACCACATCGGCATCTTTGGCATCGACAATAAAGGCGCAAAGCTTGCGTTTGGCCCCCGCGGCTTTTTCGGCCAGTGCAGGGGCTTTGCCGACCCAGTCACTCGGCTTGTTCCAGCGGATAAAGCGGTCCAGACCTGTCTCGGCAGGGGAATAATCTGGGCTATACTCGCGGCCCCAAGAACCAAAGAACTTATCCAATCGCAGGCTCATCATCGCGCGCATGCCAAAGGGGCGCAGGCCAAGATCCTTGCCCGCCTCGGATAGCACTGACCAAAGATGCCGCACGGACATGTGGTCGCAGTAAATTTCATACCCCAGATCGGCGGTATAGCTGACGCGTTGAACAACGCATTTGGCCATCCCGACTGTGATTTGCTTGACGTCCATAAACCTGAACGCCTCGGCCGACACATCCGCGCGGGTGACCCGGGCCAGCAATTCGCGCGCATTTGGGCCGGCAATCTGAAACCCTGACCGGCTGTCGGAAATGTTCTCCACGCAAACGCCGTCTTGCATGTGCTGTTCAAACCAGCGGCCATGCCAGCCTTGCGCGCCATAGCTGGCGGTCAGCTGAAACTCGGTTTCTGACAGGCAAGACACGGTGAAATCCCCAATGATCTTGCCGCTTGTCCCCAGCATCGGGGTCAGCGACAGCCGCCCCGGTTGCGGGATCAACCCCGCCATGATCCGGTCCAGCCAAGCCCGCGCCTGCGGCCCCGTCACGCGGTATTTGCCAAAGTTCTGCACCTCGTTGATACCCACAGCCTCGCGCACGGCCATCACCTCTTGGCGCGTCGCCTCCCACGCGTTCGAGCGTTTAAAGCTGGGGGTCTCATAACGCGGCTCACCGGGCAGGGCGAAATAATTGACCACCTCCAGCCCGTATTGCTGCCCCCAAACCGCCCCCATTCCATCAAAGACATCATACATCGGTGTGGTGCGGAAGGGGCGGGCGGCAGGGCGTTCCTCATTCGGATAACCAACGCTGAACCGCATCTGATAGTTTTCAACGACTTTGGGCACGGTATAGCCCGGCGTGGTCCAATTGCCAAAACGCGCCACGTCAAAGCCGCGCGGATCGCGCTCGACTTCGCCGTTGATCATCCATTGTGCCAGCGCCAACCCCATGCCGCCGCCTTGGCTAAAGCCCGCCATGACCGCACAAGCCGACCAATAGTTGCGCAATCCTGGCACCGGCCCGATCAGCGGGTTGCCGTCGGGCGCAAACGTAAACGGTCCGTGGATCACCCGTTTAACGCCAGACCGTTCCAGCACCGGAAAGCGGCGATAGGCGAAGTTTACCGAATCCTCGATTTTGTCAAACTGCTCATTCAGCAGCTCATGGCCAAAGCCCCAAGGCGTGCCATCAACCGACCATGGCTCACAAGGTTTCTCATAAAACCCGATGCACAGCCCGCGGCCCTCTTGGCGCAGATAGCTTTCGCCGCCGGGGTCCATCACATGCGGAAACTCGCGGCCCGATTTCAGAATATCCATGATCTCGGGGATGTCATCCGTGACCAAATACTGATGCGCCATCGGCAAAAGCGGCAAATACACCCCTGCCATCGCGCCAACCTCGCGCGCCCAGAGCCCCGCCGCGTTGACCAGATGCTCGCAGGTGACAGTGCCTTGCTCGGTCACCACTTCCCAGCCCGCGGGCGTCGGGTTGGTTTCCAAAACGCGGTTGTGCAGCACAATCTCGGCCCCACCCATGCGCGCGGCCTTAGCATAGGCATGCGTGGTGCCTGACGGGTCCAAATGCCCATCGAGCGGGTCATAAAGCGCGCCGATAATCCCTTCCAGATTGACCATCCCATCGGTTAGTTTGGCAATTTCTTCCGGCCCCAAAATCTCGGTATCCAGCCCCATATAACGATGCTTGGCGCGCTCGGCTTTCAACATCTCAAACCGCGCCTGATTGTCGGCAAGGGTAATCCCGCCCACATGGTGCAAGCCACAAGACATGCCGGTAATCGCCTCCAGCTCCTTATAAAGCCGGATGGTATAGCCTTGCAGCGCTGCCATATTGGTATCGCCGTTCAGCGTATGAAACCCGCCGGCCGCGTGCCATGTCGACCCCGAGGTCAGGTCAGACCGCTCGATCAACATCACATCCGACCAGCCCAATTTGGTCAGGTGATACAGCACCGAACAGCCGACTACGCCGCCTCCGATAACAACAACCCGCGCATGGCTCTTCATTTCATACCTCCACTGGCTTTCTGCCATGGTGGCGCAAGCAAGCAAGGGCGTGCAAGTAAAACTGCGACACATAATGTCGCGCGAGGAACCCGACCCAGCTTTCTTTTCGGTGAAAATATCCTCAGGGGGGGGGCGCCTGAAAGGCGTAGGGGGGGGCAGAATGCCCCCCCTTTATCATCTGACATCAGGCAGAATGCTTATTTTTCCGGGATCAACCCGCGCGGGCTAAACCGCAAGACCAACAGCAATATCACGCCAAGCGTCAAAAGCCGCATGTTTTGCGCCGAGTCCACCAAATGCGCCTTCAGCCAGCCATCGCTCATGCCATAGGTCAGCACCGACATCACACCCGGCCCAAGGCTTTCCACGATCAACCACAACCAGCCAATCAGCAAACCGCCCAGAACCGCGCCCCAGTTGTTGCCCGACCCACCGACGATCACCATCACCCAGATCAGAAAGGTAAAGCGCAACGGGTTATAGGTGCCGGGTGTCAACTGCCCGTCCATCGAGGTCATCATCGCACCGGCAAAACCAACCACGGCCGAGCCGATGACAAACACCTGCAAATGGCGGCGGGTCACATCCTTGCCCATCGCGGCGGCGGCCACCTCATTGTCGCGGATTGATCGCATCATCCGGCCCCAAGGGCTGTTCAGCGCCTTTTCCGACATCCAGACCACAATTGCCAGAACCACCGTGAACAGCGCGACATAAACCAGTTTCACCACAATTGACGAGGCACCGACCGGCTCAAACCCATAGCGCGTGGCCCAATCCAGAAAGGCGGCGCTTTGCTGCAAATCCACCTCATAGGGCACAGGCCAGGGGCGGGGCAGGCCGATCATGTTTTTCACGCCGCGCGCCAGCCAGTCTTCGTTCTTCAGCACGGCAATAATGATTTCGGCAATGCCCAAAGTGGCAATCGCCAGATAGTCCGACCGCAAACCAAGCGAGATTTTCCCGATTGCCCAAGCCGCAACTGCTGCCAACAAGCCGCCCACAGGCCATGCCAACAGCGACGGCAGGCCAAGCCCGCCGATGTTGCCGGCTGTCGCAGAATTAATCACCTCAACTGCCTCAACCGAGGGGTCAAAGAGCTCACGAAAGGCAAAGAACCCGCCGATCAACAGGGCCAGCATTGCCACGTTGCGCAATTTGCCTTTGGCCATACGTTTGTAAATTTGTGTAGCGGCAATGATGACCGCGACCCCAAAACACAGGCCCGCCAAAATGCCCCAGCCACCAGCCGCCCAACCCGCAGGCACCGGCGGAGACGAAACCAGCGCCACAGCAAGCCCGCCAAGCGCCGCAAACCCCATGATGCCGGTGTTGAACAGACCGGCATAGCCCCATTGCATATTCACGCCCAAAGCCATGATCGCCGACAAAAGCCCGACAGTCAGGATGTTCAGCGCGAGGTTCCAACTTTGGAAATAGCCAGTGCCGATGTACAAAATTGCGACCAGCCCGAACAGGATAAGATTGCGTTTGTTCATCCCGATTTCCCCTTAAACAGTCCCGTGGGCATGAACAGCAACACGATGATAAGTATGATGAAACTTACTGCCAGCTTATAGTCGGTCGACAAAAGCTGGATCAGGTTGTCGGGCGCCCAGGCCTCGGGCACCAGATAGCCGATAACCTTTTTCCACGCATAGGTCACGAAGACCTCGGAATAGGCCACAACAAACCCGCCCGCAATCGCGCCCAACGGGTTGCCAAGGCCACCCACCACAGCCGCCGCAAAGATCGGCAGCAGCAGTTGGAAATAGGTGAAGGGTTTGAACGATTTATCCAACCCGTACAACACGCCTGCAATCGTCGCCAGCGCGGCCACGATGATCCATGTCACATTGACCACACGGTTCGGGTTGATGCCCGACAACAGCGCCAGATCCTCGTTATCCGAAAAAGCGCGCATCGACTTGCCGGTGCGGGTCTTTTGCAAAAACCAAAACAGCCAAGCCACAACGATGATGGCCGTAATTACAGTGATTGCCTGTGTTGATTTGATCGCCAGTCCCTCGGACAGGCCTGTCCATCTCTTGAAATCGCCTGCCGTCATGACAAAACGCTCGCCATCGGCAAAGTTCTGTTCCTCGACCCCGATAATCAGGCGGGTGATGCCGTTCATCACAAACATCACACCCAGCGAGACAATCACCAGAATCGTCGGCGCGGCACGTTGCTTGCGGTAAAACCGGTAAACGAACTTGTCGGTCAGCAACAACAGGCCTGCCGTCACGGCTATGCCCACAGGCATCGCGATCAGCGCGGTGGGCAAGGCGCCCAGATGCACACCCATGCTTTGCAACCACCAGGTCATCAGAATGGTGATCATGGTGCCAAAGGCCATCGTGTCGCCTTGGGCAAAGTTGGAAAACCGCAAGATGCCGTAAACCAGCGTCGCCCCCAGCGCCCCCAAAGCCAATTGCGCACCATACGCGGTGGCCGGAACCACCACAAAGTTCACAAAGGCCACGATTGCGTTTATAATATCCATCAAGCTTGCCCTTTGTTTATCTGGTCCGCATCAACGCAAAACCCCGTTGCTTGGCCCAGCACAGCGCTTTCTGCTGTAAACCCGTCAGTCTCGGTTACCGTCAACGCGCCGTTTTCGCGCAATTCAAATCGCCGCAGACCGGTTTCGCCGCGGCGCATTACCCATTCCGTATCGTTCACCGTTTCCAATGCAGTATCGCGCGATTCAAAACCTGCCTCATAGTAATAGGCCCGGCCATCCTCGGCCGCAGGCAAAATCACGATATCGGCGGGCAGGGGGCCTGCACAATCCTGACCGCGACAAATGCTGTCAAACTTGCAGGCATAGCCCGCCAGTTTTTGCGGCGTGGGCTTGTACTCCCACTGGCTGATGAACATGATCATTGTCACCAAGATCATAAAAACGCTGACAGACAGCACAAAGTTGCGCGTATCCATCGCCTAGCCCCCCAAGAAACTGCGACGCACTTCGGGGTCTTGCATCAAGGCCTGTCCGGTATCGGTAAAACGGTTCGCCCCTTGCACCAGAACATAACCTTTATGCGCGATTTCAAGCGCTTGTCGGGCGTTCTGTTCGACCATCAGAATGGAAATGCCTGTGCGCGCGACCTCGATAATCCGGTCAAACAATTCATCCATAACAATCGGCGACACGCCTGCGGTGGGTTCGTCCAGCATCAGCACCTTGGGCTGGGTCATCAAGGCGC
Organism: Pseudorhodobacter wandonensis; assembly: GCF_001202035.1. GTDB lineage: Bacteria > Pseudomonadota > Alphaproteobacteria > Rhodobacterales > Rhodobacteraceae > Pseudorhodobacter > Pseudorhodobacter wandonensis. Next base: position 107,356 of record NZ_LGHT01000036.1, read on the forward strand.
GGCCCACAGCAACCTGCTGACGCTGCCCACCCGAAAGCTCGCCCGCGGGCTGGTAGCGTTTGTCTTTCAAAATCGGAAACAGATCATAAATCTGCGCGATCGTCCCCGAGATATCGTCACGGCGCAAAAACGCCCCCATCTCTAGGTTTTCCTCAACCGTCATCGAGGTAAAGATGTTCGACGTCTGCGGCACAAAGGCCATGCCCTTGGCCACGCGGTCTTGCGGCGACAGCGCGGTGATATCCTGCCCTTGCAGCATAACACGCCCCCCCCGCAGGTTCAGCATGCCAAACACAGCCTTCATCGCGGTGGATTTGCCGGCGCCATTCGGGCCAACGATCACAGCAATCTCGCCCTTTTCGACGGCGATGGTACAATTGTGCAAAATATCCACGGCGCCATAGCCACCGGTCATATTCTCGCCAATCAAAAACGGTTCCGACATCTAATCCCTCTAAGCTGCGGCTTTTTGCAAGTCAGGCTGCAGTCTTCTTTCATCTCTTCACAAATTTCCGTAGCACTTTATCCGGCAAAGCGCCCTGCGATGCACATGGCGTTTCGTAGAACAACCACGGATCGTTCAGGCACCGACCTTGACCTTGTTCTTCAGACCCGTCCCCAAATAGGCCTCAATCACACGCTCGTCGTTTTTCACTTCGTCCACGGTGCCCTGGGCCAAAACCTTGCCTTCGGCCATACAAATCACCGGGTTACAGATGCGGGCGATGAAATCCATGTCATGCTCGATGACGCAGAACGTATAGCCGCGCTCTTTGTTCAGGCGGATAATCGCGTCGCCGATGGTGTTCAGCAAGGTGCGGTTTACCCCTGCGCCCACCTCATCCAGAAACACGATCTTGGCATCGACCATCATGGTGCGGCCCAGCTCCAACAGCTTTTTCTGGCCACCGGAAATGTTGCTGGCGCGCTGATCGGCCAAATGGCTGATCGTCAGAAATTCCAGCACCTCATCGGCTTTGTCGCGGACGCGGCGTTCTTCGGCGGCAATGCGGCCACGGGCAAACCAGGTGTTCCACAGCGTCTCGCCCGCTTGATGTTCCGGCACCATCATCAGGTTTTCGCGCACCGTCATCGACCCGAACTCATGCGCGATCTGAAATGTGCGCAGCAGGCCTTTGTGGAACAATTCATGCGGCGGCAGGCCGGTAATATCCTCGCCCGCCATTTTCACGCGGCCCGAGGTGGGCGGCAAACGGCCGGCGATAACGTTGAACAACGTGGTCTTTCCCGCGCCATTCGGGCCGATCAGCCCGGTAATCGAGCCTTCTTCGATCGCAAGGGATGCACCATCCACGGCGTGAAACCCGCCGAAATGTTTGTGCAGATTTTCAACGACGATCATCGCTTTCTCCCTCTAGGCGCAATGGTCTTGGCGGCGGCCAAAATATGGACAAACGGCCCGAAGGGAAACCCTTCGGGCCGCATTTAGAAACCTTAGTGCAAGATCAACGGAATTTGTCCGTTACAAACTTGCCATCGGTGACGGTGTATTCGCGGAAGTTGCCCGCAGCTTCGCCGTTGCCGATCAGCTCAACCGCTGTTGCGCCAACATAGTCGATGTCGGTGCCAGCTGCGATCAGTTCCAGCGCGCGGCCCAATTCGCCTGCGTTGATTTTCTCGCCCGGTGCGTTGGCCACGTCCATCACCTTGGCGGTCCAGTCTTTGGAATTGGTCGATTTCGCCGCTTCCATCGCCAGCATGATCAGCGCCGCTGCATCATAGCTTTCGCCGGTGTAAGACGAGGTTGGGTCGAAACCTGCTGCCTTTGCCAGCTCGGCAAACTTTGCAGCACCTTCGGAATCGGTGCCGGGAACGGTGCCGTATGTACCGTTCAGGCCCGGACCAATGGCCTCAATCAGGCTTTCGCCATACATGCCATCGGGCAGGTAGAATGTGCTGAACGCACCGGTATCAAGTGCGGCTTGGATAATGCCTTTGCCACCTTGGTCAACATAACCGGCAACAACCAGCACATCGCCACCTGCGGCAGCCAATGTAGCCACTTCGGCGGAATAGTCGGCTTTGCCATCTTCATGTGCGGTTACAACAGTAACCTTGCCACCTTTTGCCTCAAACGCGGCAGAGATGCTGTCGGACAGGCCTTTGCCGTAATCGTTGTTGGTATAGGAAATCGCGATGGATTTCACGCCGCGCTCGCCCAGAATATCGGCGATAACTTCGCCCTGGCGCGCGTCAGACGGCGCTGTACGGAAGAACAGGCCATCGTCTTCGGCGCTCGACAGACCTGGCGAGGTGGCCGAAGGAGAAATCATGCCAACGCCATTCGGGCGTGCAACGTTTTGCAAAACCGAACCGGTAACACCCGAGCAATCTGCGCCCATAATGCCGTTTACGCCTTCGGCAGTGACAAGGCGTTCAGCGGCGGCGGTTGCCGCGGCTGCGTCAACGCAGGTGCTGTCGGCGCGTGCAGAGGTAACTTTGCCGCCACCCATGAATTTGCCCGAAGCGTTCACTTCGGCAATCGCCAGCTCGGCACTTGCCGCCATGCTCGGCGTGATCGATTCCAGCGGGCCGGTAAAGCCCAGAATGATACCGATTTTTGCATCCTCTGCGAATGCACCACCGGCCATCAATGCGGTTGCGGCTGTCGCCAACATCAGTTTTTTCATTGTCGTCTCCCAATTGGAAAATTTTTTCCTGTTCCGAGATTAGACGCAGCGAAATGAAAAGAAAAGGCGGGAAACAGCGTTGATGCGGGATGTTTCGCACAGAAAATTAGCTATTTTCGCAGATGTGTGCCTGTTTATTCGCAACTGGCCCAAGCCACTTGCTGCATTCCCTAGCGTCAATTTACGTCATTGCGGCGCCTGTCAAATCGACAGGCGCAATGATGAGCCGCCCTGACTGCCGCGCTCACGGTACGGGGTGGTTGAATAATGCGCACGGTAGCATTTTGAAAAATGCGAAGGCGAGGCAAAGCCGCAAGCCAGCGCCACATTGATGACCGACATATCGGTTTGCATCAACAGATTGCGTGCTTTCGACAGGCGCAATTCCATATAATAGCGCTTGGGGCTGCGGTTCAGATAGCGGCGGAACAGCCGTTCCAGCTGGCGCGTCGACATGCCCACATCATCGGCCAGATCGGCCGGGCTGATCGGCTCTTCGATCGCGGTTTCCATCATCTGGATCACCTGGCTCAGCTTTGGGTGGCGCACGCCGATGCGGGTGGGAATAGACAGGCGCTGCGTATCCTGATCGGTGCGGATGGTCGAATAGATCAGCTGATCGGCAACGGTATTGGCGACATCTTCGCCATGATCGGCCGCAATGATTTTCAACATCATATCCAGCGACGCCGTGCCGCCCGCTGTCGACATCCGGTTGCCATCAATCACAAAGATCGAGCGCGTCAGCTTGACCTGCTCGAACTCTTCAATAAACCCGTCCTGGTTTTCCCAATGGATCGTCGCCTTTTTTCCATCCAGCAACCCGGCTTTGGCCAGCGCATAGGCCCCTGTGCACAGCCCGCCAATTGCCACGCCTTTACGCGCCTCGCGCCGAAGCCAGTTCAAGATGGCTTTTGTCGTGGCTTTTTGCACATCGATGCCGCCGCACACCAAAACCGTATCCTCGCGCCCGATTTCCGACAGGCCGATATCCAGCTTGAAGGCAGCCCCATTCGAGCAATGCACAACGCCTTCGCTATTGCCTTCGCCTGCCAGAACCCATTGATAAATGGGCGCACCAATCACACGGTTGGCAATGCGCAGCGGCTCGATCGCGCTGGCAAAAGACAGCATTGTGAATTTATCCAAAAGCAAAAACACAAAGCGCTTGGGGCCTTGGACTTTGCCTGCATTGGTGGCTTTTTGCGGCGTGGCGGACATTTCTTACCTTTGGGACAACTTGCGCTTTGTTAAAAGCTGTTACACCGAAACAGGAAAACGACGGCTGGGCAAGGGGGGCTGGGCCTTTCACCCTTTGCTTTCCGTCTACATCTGCCTATACAACAGCCCGATACCGCTAACTTTCGGAGAAGACCGATGACGCAAGCTTGGAAAAAATCAGATTGGCGCAGCAAACCTCGGGTGCAAATGCCCGATTATCTGGATGCAGATGCCTTGAACGCCGTTGAGGCCCAGCTTGCGAAATATCCGCCGCTGGTGTTTGCCGGCGAGGCGCGGCGCCTGAAAAAGCAATTGGGGCTGGCCGCTGAAGGCAAGGCCTTCTTGTTGCAAGGCGGCGATTGCGCCGAAAGCTTTGCCGAGTTTTCTGCTGACAATATCCGCGACACCTTCCGCGTGATGCTGCAGATGGCAGTTGTGCTGACCTATGGCGCGAAAGTGCCGGTGATCAAGGTAGGCCGCATGGCAGGGCAATTCGCCAAGCCACGCTCGGCGCCCACCGAGGTGATCAACGGTGAGGAATTTGCCAGCTACCGTGGTGACATCATCAACGGGTTTGATGCCACGCAGGCCAGCCGGATCCCCGATCCTGCCCGCATGTTGCAGGCCTATACCCAAGCCGCAGCCAGCCTTAATCTGCTGCGCGCGTTTTCCACTGGCGGCTTTGCCGATATTCACCGCGTGCATTCCTGGACGCTCGGTTTTGCCGAACACGACAAGGCCGAACGCTACCGCGAACTGTCGAACCGCATTTCCGATGCGCTTGATTTCATGGCGGCGGCAGGCGTTGACAGCTCGACCGCGCATCAACTGAGCCAGGTCGATTTCTACACCAGCCACGAATCCTTGCTGCTGGAATACGAAGAGGCGCTGTGCCGTGTAGACAGCATTTCCGGCCAGCCGGTTGCAGGTTCGGGCCATATGATCTGGATCGGCGACCGCACCCGTCAGCCCGACGGTGCACATGTTGAATTTGCGCGTGGCGTGTTGAACCCGATCGGGTTGAAATGCGGCCCGACAACAACAGCCGAAGACCTGAAGGTGCTGATGGCCAAGCTGAACCCGCAAAACGAGGCGGGCCGGCTGACGCTGATCGCGCGCTTTGGCGCGGGCAAAGTGGGCGACAACCTGCCACGTCTGATCAAAACGGTACAGGAAGAGGGCGCAAACGTGCTGTGGACCTGTGACCCGATGCACGGCAACACGATCAAAGCGGCCAGCGGTTACAAAACCCGTCCGTTTGAATCCGTGCTGCGCGAAGTGCGCGAGTTCTTTGCCGTTCACCATGCAGAAAACACCATCCCCGGCGGCGTTCATTTTGAGATGACCGGCAAGGATGTAACCGAATGTACCGGCGGTTTGCGCGATGTCACAGATGAGAATCTGGCCGATCGTTACCACACCGCATGCGACCCGCGCTTGAATGCAAGCCAATCGCTGGAACTGGCGTTCTTGGTGGCCGAAGAGCTGTCAAAGACCCGCCTTGCCGAACGTCGCGTCGCTTTGTGATCTGACTTTGGTTTAAACTATAAGAAAGGGCACCAACCGGTGCCCTTTTTTCATTCCATAACGGGCAGGGCCGCGCGTCAGTCGATCAGCCGCAAATAGGATGGCTTGGCGGGTTTGCCGTCAGTCTTTTTCTTGTGGTTAAAAGGCGTTGGCGATTCGGCAAAATCCATTATTCTGGCGTTGGTAATGACCTTGGGCGCAAAGCCATTTGCATCATTTCCAAAGCTTGGGCCAGAACTTGGGCCAGCACTTGGCGCAATGCTTGCCACTGCGGTAACACTCGCCTTTTCAATGATAAAACGGCGCGGGCTGCGGCCAATATTGCCCTTCAACGCAAAACAACCAAGCGCAAGCCTGATTTGCCCGGTTTCATCGCGCAACGGCAGCACCAGCAGTTTGGCGCTCAGGCTTGGTTTAATAAGGCCTCCGCTGGCCTGAAGCGTCATCTCCATGATCGCCGGGCTGTGGAACACCTGCTCCAGCTTGCTGGCCAATGCGGCGCGGGCCTCTGGCACAAAAACCACCGACAGGGGCAGACCGCGTACATCCATCCCCATCACATCTGACAAATCCATGCCGGCGATGCGAAACCGCGCCATGCCCGGCGCAACCCGTTCAATCAGAAACGTGCTCGACAACACCTCTTCTATGCCGCGCGGGTCAATATCGCGGCGCAACGGAATCTCGCCATCTTGGCGCAGCGCCTCCCAATAGGCGCGGACAAGCGCCATCGACTTGGTGCGATCAGACGAAAAACTGTCACTCTCGTTTGTTGTTGTCATGTTGCTTGCCATCAGACCGCGCTTGCCACGGCCCCCTTTGATACCTTTGCCAACCCAAACCGCGCGACGCCGCCACCTTGGCCAAAGAGGCGGGGTGACATGGTTAACGATACGGCAATCTAGGTTACTCAAATATTAATATACACAAAACGGGCTGCACTCAGAGAAGAATCTCTATAAATGGTAAATGCATGTCCAACCGGGCGGGTGTTGCGTAAACGATAGTCGAGGCTTTTGCATATGACACAATCAATGACAGGGTTTGCCACGCGGCGTGGCCAGTTTGAGGCACAGTCTTGGGTGTGGGATATGCGCTCGGTCAATGGCAAAGGCCTTGATTTGCGGCTGCGCGTGCCCGATTGGATCGACGGGCTAGAGGCACAACTGCGGGCCGTCATGTCCAAGCGGCTGAACCGTGGCAATGTCAGCCTGACGTTGAAAATCAGCCGCGAGGCGGGCGCCGATACCCCGATGCGCATAAACCCTGCCGCCCTTGCCTCGGCGCTGGCCATGCTGGCCGAGGTAGAGGCCAAGGCGATGGACATCGGTGTGACACTGGCGCAGGCCAGTCAGGCCGATATTCTGTCATTGCGCGGCGTGATGGAACAGGCAAACGACGCCGACGATACAGCCCCGCTGCTGGCCGCCCTGATCGCGGATTTTGACGATCTTCTGTCCGATTTGCTGGTGATGCGGGCCAATGAGGGGCGCGCCCTGCAAAGCGTCATTCTGGATCAATTGGACCAGATTGAGGCGCTGGTACAGGATGCCACAGCCGCTGCCGATGCACGGCGCAATGTGGCGGCAGCAACCCTGCGCGACAATGTGACAAAACTGATGCAAGCTGCTGATACTTTGGATGAAAACCGTATCGCACAAGAGCTGGCCTTGCTTGCCGTCAAAGCCGATGTCACCGAAGAATTGGACCGCCTGCGCGCCCATGTTTCCGCCGCGCGCACCTTGGTGGCTGCCGATGCCCCGATGGGCCGCAAGCTCGATTTCCTGATGCAAGAGTTCATGCGCGAGGCCAATACCCTCTGTGCCAAGGCGCAGGCCGCAGCGCTTACACGGGTCGGGCTTGACCTTAAGACCGTGATTGATCAGATGCGCGAACAAGTACAAAACGTGGAATGAATATGTCTGATACACCGAACCGCCGTGGGCTTTTGCTGATCCTGTCATCGCCTTCGGGGGCCGGAAAATCGACACTCGCGAAACTGCTGATGGCATGGGACCCGAGCTTGCGCTTTTCCGTTTCCGCCACCACCCGCGCGCCCCGTGCAGGCGAGCAGGACGGGCGCGAGTATTATTTCCGCAGCCGCGCGCAGTTTGAGGCAATGATCGCTGCCGGCGAAATGCTGGAACATGCCGAGGTGTTCACCAATTTTTACGGCTCGCCCAAAGCGCCGGTCGAGGCAGCAATGGCCGAAGGCCGCGACACGCTGTTTGATATTGACTGGCAGGGTGGCCAGCAAATCCGCAACTCGTCACTGGGGCGGGATGTGGTCTCGATTTTCGTGCTGCCGCCGTCGATTGCCGAGCTGGAAAGCCGCCTGCGCGGCCGCGCGCAAGATAGTGATGAAATCATCGCCGGCCGCATGGCAAAGTCGCAATCCGAAATCAGCCATTGGGCCGAATATGACTATGTTCTGGTCAACCGCGATCTCGACCAAACCTTTACCCAGCTGCGTACAATCCTTGAGGCCGAGCGCCTGCGCCGTGACCGCCAGCCGCAGCTTTCCGGCTTTGTACGCGGCCTGAATCAGGAGTTTGAGACAAGATGATCTATGCGCTTGACGGTATTGCCCCCGAAATCCACCCCGATACATGGGTTGCAGATGATGCCAATGTCATTGGCAAGATTGTGCTGGAACAAGGCGCAAGCATCTGGTTTGGCAGCACTTTGCGTGGCGATAACGAAGAAATCCGCGTGGGCGAAAACAGCAACATCCAGGAAAACTGCGTGCTGCACACCGATATGGGGTTTCCGCTGACCATCGGCGCCAATTGCACGATCGGGCATAAGGCAATGCTGCACGGATGCATGATCGGTGATGGCACCTTGATCGGGATGGGCGCTGTGGTGCTGAACGGCGCACAGATCGGCAAAGGCTGTCTGATCGGGGCAGGGGCGCTGATCACCGAAGGCAAGGCTATCCCCGATGGCAGTTTGGTCATGGGCGCGCCGGGCAAAGTGGTGCGCAGCTTGGACGCGGTGGCGCAGGAAAAGCTGTTGAAATCGGCGGCGGGATATCGCGCAAATATGCAGCGTTTTCGGACAGGGCTAAAGCCGGTCTAGGCGCGCCCCCGCGATCAGGTTACAACGCGGCAAACGCATAAGGAATAAGCTATGAAGATCGGCAATCGCAGCATCGGCCCCAACCATCCGCCCCTCGTGATCGCCGAAATCGGCATCAACCACGGTGGCAGCCTTGAGGTAGCGAAAGAAATGGTGCGGCTGGCGGCCCTGTCGGGCTGCGAATGTATCAAGCACCAAACCCATATTCTTGAAGACGAGATGACGGATGAGGCCAAGTCGATCTTTCCGCCCAATGCCGATGTCTCGATCTGGCATGTGATGGAGGCCTGCGCGCTGTCGCTGGACGATGAGCGCGCGCTGAAAGCCTATACCGAAAGCCTCGGGATGATCTATATCTCGACCCCCTTCAGCCGCGCCGCCGCAGATTTTCTGGAAACACTGGATGTCGCCGCCTATAAGATCGGCTCGGGTGAGGCCGATAACCTGCCACTGATCCGCCATATCGCGCGCTTTGGCAAACCGGTCATCATGTCAACCGGTATGCAAAGCATCGAATCTGTGCGCGCCAGCGTGGCGATTCTGGATGAGGCGGGCGTAGACTATGCGCTGCTTGAATGTACAAACCTGTACCCCAGCCCGCCCGAAATCGTGTCTTTGCAAGGGGTTACCGACCTGAAAGCCGCTTTTCCGCGTGCTGTCGTCGGCTTTTCCGACCATTCGATCGGGCCGGAAATGGCGCTGGCCTCGGTGGCTTTGGGCGCCAGCATTCTGGAACGCCATTACACCGACAGCCGTTACCGCAAGGGGCCGGATATCATCAACTCGATGGACCCTGTGGAATTGAAATTCCTGATTGACCGGTCGCGCGAAATCCATACAGCCCTGCACAACCCAAAACAACGTACCGAGGCTGAAGAGCCCGTCTACCGCTTTGCCCGCGCCAGTGTGGTGGCCGACCGCGATTTGCCCGAGGGCCACGTGATCACCGAATCCGACATCTGGGCCCGCCGCCCCGGATCGGGAGAGATTGCGGGCTATGAGTTCGACAAGGTTGTCGGCAAAACCCTGACCCGCGCTGTGACCCGCAACTCACAGCTGAAATGGAGCGATCTGGCGTGATCCCACTCTGGAAACTGAAGCGTGAACTGAAACGACCGATGGACCAACTGCGCTCGGTCGTGCTTTACCCTATCGATTTGGTGACCAAATGGCACCATGACCGCAACTTTCACAGCGCGATCAAATTGACCAAGGGCGATCAGCCTGCCGGTCAGAAGTTTGCCCTTTTGCTGATTTATCAGCCAAAAAAACTTACGCGCTCTACACTTTTGACCTGCCAACATCTGGTCGACAACGGCTATTCGGTTCTGGTGGTTTCAAACACCGCTTTGCCCGATGATGCGCGGGCGCAACTGGCACCCGTGACCTGGCAAATCCTGGAACGGCCGAATATCGGCTATGATTTTGGCGGCTATCGCGATGGCTTGCGCGTTCTGCGCGAGGCGAATGTGGATATGCAGGCCTTGGTCGTTTTAAATGACAGCGTTTGGTGGCCTTTATGCGCGGGCGATACAGCGTTGGAGCGCGCCGAGACGTTGGGCGCAGATGTTGTCGGCATGATCTTGCGGCCTTACGGTCGGGCGCGCAAACGCTCCAGCGTGCGTACGCCGCATCTGCAATCTATTCTTTGGGTTCGAGCACAAAGCACTTGCCTCTGAAGGGTTCAAGCGGTTTTGGGTGGATTACCGGCTGTCCAGCTTCAAATACAACGCGATCCGCTATGGCGAATTGCGCCTAACGCATGCGCTGGTCAACGCCAAGCTTACGGTTGCGCCGTTGTTCACCTTTGACGATCTGATGGAAAAACTGCAAACGCAATCTTCGGACTATTAGCAGAAGATTCAAGTCAAGGCACCCTGAGCAAAAGCATATTCAGGCGTATTGACGTTACGCAACAGTCAATGCGTTTGGCAGCAGCCGAAAACCGGGATGACGCTGGCGCGATGCGGTGTTTGACTTGTTCATGACGATCGACAGTCGCAGCGAATTCCACCTGACCTTGCGCTATCCTACCGTGGATTTGTTGGGGTTTAACCTTCTAAAGCGCTCATCAGGCGAACCCGTCGGGTCTATGCACCATGTCGCGCGCCGCGACTATCTTGGGGCCGTAGAAAATGGTGAGCTACCAGCGCCTATGCCGGAAGTTCTGGCTGAAATTCAAGAACGCGAACGGCTTGGTTCCGTAGCGGTTGGGCGCTAGCAAAATGGGGCAGGCACCGGAATCCACCCAACCCGAAATCGCGGTCTTTCTGATCAATCTGGAGCGGTCTGCAAAACGCCGCGCGGATATGGAAGCACGTCTTGATGCGCTCGGGTTATCCTATACGTGGTTCAAGGCAATTGATGGCAAGGCGCATTGGGATGAACTTGCTCCAAGCGTTGATACCATTGCCTTTGAGCGAAACACCGGGCGACATGTCTTGAAAGGTGAAATAGGCACCTATCATTCGCATCTTGGGGTTTGGCAGGCGTTCTTGAAAACCGACAAAGACGTGGCACTTGTGCTTGAAGATGACGTCGTGTTTCACGACGATTTTCTGGCGGCTCTCCAGCTCGCCAAAGAGTCCGTCCACAGTTGGGACTTTCTAAAGTTGAACAAAATCCGCGCAAAGCATCCGGTGCGTCAGGCGACGCTCGGGCCTTATGCGCTGAATGCCTATATCGGGGCCGCGACGGGGCTGGGGGCCTATCTGATTACCCGCGATTTGGCAGCGCAGTTGTTGCAAAACATGCTGCCAATAACCCGCCCGATTGATCATGAACTGGACCGGACATTTCATCATGATTTCAGGCATTTTGGCCTGGAACCCTTTCCAAGCCATGTTGACGACGGAAACGAAAGCACGATCACAGGCAAAGGCTTTGCCGATGTCGTAAAGTTTCCGGCTTGGCAACGGTTGCCCAATTATGCCCTGCGGTTTCGCAACCTGTTTGGCAAAATCATACATATGGTAAGGCGCGGGATGCTCTGGCCCTGATAAAACCGGACCTAGGTCTCCCCGCCATTCTCGCGCCAATAGGCCTGCATCCAAGGCACCGCTTTGGTCCCGTAATGCGGCAAACGATCCCAGTTTTGCCCGGTTGGGCGGATAAGATCAATCGGACGCGGCCGCCCGTGAAATGCAAGTACCTTTGCCGATGGCAGAGGCGCCTTAGGCCCAATGAAGTGATCAATCAAAACAGGTCGGCGCAGGTGAACTTTGAAACTGATGACCCAACCCTTGGGCCAATGCCGCACATCGGCAACCTCTCCATGCAGATAGGCTTGCTCCAACCCGTATTTCCCAGCCAGACGGTCTCGGTCTTTGCGAATGCGGTCGACAAGATAGCCCAAGCTGCCGATCGTGAACGCAAATATACTCGACATAGTGCTTGGCGCGGCAGTTTTGCTTCGCCAGGCAGCCTCATCAATTGCGACCAGATCGCCTTCGACTTCAAAGAATGGGGTCAGATCTTGCAAGATCACCATATCAAGGTCGATGAACAAGGCGCGGCCCGAAAGGCCATAAAGGTCAGACGAAAACAGGCTGAACTTGGGCCAGGCGCCATTATACCAATGGTGGTTTTCAAGGCCAATATCGGGGATGGGATAGCTCTCGATCCCTTCTTCAAACCCGCTTGAATCATCTGTCAGACAGACAAAGCGAAACGTGCCGGGGAGGTGCCTTTTGACTGCATTATAAAGGACATTCACGTATTCTGCGGGGTAAAGTGTGCCCCACTTCATACATATAACGACGCGCTCTTGCTGCAAATTCGTTTCCTTTCCCGACTTTAACTGCCTGACTAAAGGGTTTTGAGTGGCTTTTCCAGTCTGCAAAACCCTTGTACTGTCCGGGCGCAAATGCAATGCAACACGTGAACCGAATAAAGGCAACACATGACCCATTCGATCCTTTTCGTTACGGGAACCCGGGCCGATTTTGGTAAGCTGGAACCACTTGCGGTTGCCGTTCGTGATGCCGGTTTTACGGTGTCGTTCTTTGTGACCGGCATGCATATGATGGCGCGGTACGGGCTGACGAAGCTTGAGGTGCAGCGCATGCAGGGCGTGGCGGTGCATGAATATCTGAACCAACGCCCCGGCGATCCGCAAGATATGGTGTTGGCCAAAACCGTCATGGGGTTTTCCGATTTCATCACCGAAACCAAACCCGATCTGATCATCACCCATGGCGACCGGGTAGAGGCGCTGGCCTGCACTTTGGTTGCGGCCACCAATTACATCCGCTCGGGCCATATCGAGGGCGGCGAGGTTTCGGGCACGATTGACGAGATTTTCCGCCACTGCAATACCAAGCTGGCAACCGCGCATTTTGTCAGCTCGGATTCTGCCGCCCGTCGCGTGATGGCCTTGGGCGAACCTGCGGCGGCAGTGCATGTCATCGGCTCGCCCGAGCTTGATTTCCACTCTCAGCCCAGTGGCGTGACGCTGGACGAGGTGCGCGCCCGCTATGGTATCACGTTTCAGGACTATGGAATCGCGGTGTTTCATCCCGTCACATCCGAGCAGGCGACGATGGGCGCGCAGGCCCGCGACCTTTATGGCGCACTTGTGGATTCGGGGCGCAATTTCGTGCTGATTGCACCGAACAATGACCCAGGCTCCGAAGATATTTTCAAGGTTATCAACGCCCTGCCAAAAGATAGGTTCAGGCTGATTCCCTCGATGCGGTTCGCGCATTTCTCGGAGCTGATGAAAAACGCGGCCTGTATGGTGGGCAATTCCAGCGCGGGCGTGCGCGAGGCGCCGTTTTTGGGCATCCCGTCATTGGATATCGGCACACGCCAGCACAACCGCGCTGATGCCCCCTCGATCACCTTTGCCGATGCCGCCGACAGCGCCAAAATCGCAGGGTTCCTCGCACAAAACTGGGGCAAATCGCATCCGCGCCACGAAGGCTTTGGCTCGGGCTCTTCGGCCGAACGCTTTGTCGCAGTGCTAAAGGACGCAGGCTTCTGGGCGCGCGGGTTGCAAAAAGAGTTTCAAGACAATGGCTAAGGCCGCGAACGCCAGTGTCGCTTTGCGCGGCTACAGTCTGCTTACGCAGGCGCTTGCGCCGCTTGCCGTGCTTCACCTGAAAAAGCGTCTGCACAAAGGCCGCGAAGATGCCACGCGCTGGCGTGAAAAGCTGGGGCAGGCGGGGCAGGCACGGCCAAAAGGGCGGCTGATCTGGTTGAACGCAGTCGGCATTGGCGAGGTTATGGCCCTGCGCGGCTTGATCGAGGCGATGGGCCGCGCCGACCCAGAGGCGCATTTTCTGATCACGTCTTCGGCGCGGTCCTCGGCGCAGGTGATTGCCGCAAACCTGCCCGCCCGCACCATCCATCAATATCTGCCGCTGGATGCACCCGGTTTTGTTGCGCAATTTCTCGATCATTGGCAGCCTGATCTATCCATCTGGGCCGAGCAAGACATCTGGCCCAACGCAGTTTATGCCTGCGACCAGCGCGGTATTCCTTTGGTGCTGCTGAATGCACGGATTACCGATGCCTCGGCGCAGAAACGTCAATTTATCAAGGCTTTGTACCGCGACACCTTGCCAAGGTTTCAGCGCGTTATCGCCCAGGATGCCACCAGCGCTGCGCATTTAACCGCCTTGGGCGCGCGCGATGCGCAGGTCATGGCGTCGTTGAAATCGGCCGCCCCGCTGCTGCAGGCAAACGCCGCTGCGCTGACCGAGATGGAAAACCGGTTCAAATCCCGCAAAGTCTGGGTCGCCGCCTCGACCCATGTCGAAGATGAAATTATCGCCGAGGCCACGCAACAGGCGCTGTTTGCCGCCGATCCAAGCTGGCTTTTGGTGCTTGTGCCGCGCGACCCCAAGCGAAACCCTGCGCTGACGATGCCATTCGTGCGGCGCAGTACAGGTGAGGCATTGACCGACGAGCCGATCTATCTTGCCGATAGTTTTGGCGAGTTGGGGCTGTGGTACCGCTTGGCCACTGCCGCCCTGATCGGTGGCAGTTTCGGTGCCGTCGAAGGTCATAACCCGTGGGAGGCCGCCGCCTTGGGCTGTGCTGTGCTGCACGGCCCGCGCGTAGGTAACTTTGCCGCCGATTACGCCGCCTTGCATGTGGCCGATGCTGCGCGTGAGGTAACCGATGCCGCCGCGCTTGCCGCCGCACTGCAAAGCAATGATCTGACACAACAAGCCTTGCGCGGGCAATCGCTTGTACGGCGTGCGGCACCTTTGGATGATCTGGCAGGCGCTTTGCTGGGGATGGTCCATGCCTAAATTCCCATCGCCAAAGCTGCGTCTGGCGCTTGCGGCCTATGCCGCGCTCTGGGTTTTGGGCCTGCCTGTCGTGCTGGTTTATCTTTGGCGGCGCGGGCGCAAAGATGCCGATTACAGCGCCAATATCGCCGAACGTTTCGGGTTTTATTCTGCGCCCAAGCGGGGCAGCATCTGGGTGCATGCCGTGTCTCTGGGCGAGCTGCGCTCGGCCGTGCCGCTGATCAACGCGCTGTTGGGGCAGGGCGAAAGCGTGGTCATCACCCATTTCACCCCCGCAGGCCGCCGCGAATCGACGCGTGTCTTTGCCAAGGCCATCGCCGCCGGGCAGGTACGTGTGGTTTGGGTGCCGTTTGAAATCGGCCTGTGCTTTGCCGGCTTTTTCCGCGCCTTTGCCCCGAAATACGGGCTGGTGATGGAGATCGAGATCTGGCCGCGCATGATCATGGCGTGTCGCGCCAAGGGCGTACCCCTGTTCATGTGCAACGCGCAATATCCCAGCAAAAGCTATGCCCGTGATGGCCAAACCGGTTTGCGCGCGCAGCTCATGCAGGGCTTTGCCGGCGCTTTGGTGAAATCCGATCTGCAAGCCACCCGCTTTGCCTCGGTCGGCGTGCAAAACATCCAGATCACGGGCGAGTTGCGCTTTGATCAGCCCATCCCACAGGCCCAAATCGCGGCAGGTGCGGCGCTGAAACCTGCACGGGATGTCGTCGTGATTGCCAGCGCGATCGAAGGTGAAGACGCCGGATATATCAGCGCAATCAAGGCGGTGCAGGCCGTTCGTGACACGCTGTTCGTCTATGTCCCGCGCCGCCCCGAACGCTTTGCCGAAGTGGCCGATCAGCTTACCGCCGCAGGCCTGCGCATCGCCCGCCGGTCAACCACCCTTGGCCCCGATCTGTCGGGCAGCATTCCTGTTGATATCGACGTGTTCTACGGCGACAGCCTGGGCGAGATGTATTTCTACCTTGCGATGGCTGACCGCGTTGTCGTCGGCGGCGGATTCAACCCCAAAGGCGCGCATAATATTATCGAGCCCTTGGCGCTGAAAAAGCCGGTTCTGGTCGGCCCTGAAACCTTTACCATCGAATACCCCTTTGCCGAGGCTGCGGTCGCAGGTGTGGCGCGCTCGGTCCCCGATGCCACAGCCCTTGCCGCCGCGCTGATTGCCCGCGACGACCCAACGCCTGCACAAATCGATGCGTTCTTTGCCGCCCACGCCGGCGCCACCCAGCGCACCTTGGCAGGTATTGCCAAACTCAGGGCTTAAGCCCCGCGTCAATCTGCTGCTGCAACAGGAATTCCACAATCTTCAGGTCGAACGGGCTGTCAATATCGTGGCAACGCTCGGGCGACAGAACATAGGGAATCACCCGCCCGTCATACAGCCCTTCGGCACGGCGCAGATAGTCGGGCGCCACCACATAAACCACGCCGACATGCTCATAGACCACAGGCGCCTGCTGACGCGCCAAAACGCGGCCGGGCAGGGGCTTGGACACATGCAAGGCACCGCTCTCATCCGGCTCGACAAGGTTGAAATAGGGGTTCTTGCGCGCCTCGCAGCATGACATCACCATATCGGGCTGCTCATTGGCAAACAGCGCCAGCGCATCGGTGATATCTTGCGGCAGCCGCAGCGGCGAGGTGCAGTCGAGGTCCAGAAACGCCGTGGCGGGGCCAGTGATCGCCTCGGTCACGCCAAGCGCGTGCTGCCAGACATGAAACTTGCCTGCCGTATCCGTGGCCAAATGCGCAGGCCGCAGCCCGATTTCCAGCGCCCCGCGCTTTACGGCATGGGCGTACATTTCCTCATCATCCGTTGATACCACCACCGCATCGACCTGCGGATCGGCGAAAAGCTGATCCAAAGACCAATCCATCAGCGGCTTGCCACAGATCGGGCGAAAGTTTTTTCCCGGCACGCCCTTAGACCCTTTGCGCACCCCGATATGGCCAATAATCATCGCATTCCCCTTTTTTGCAGGCCTTTAGGAATGCCCCTGTTCGCCAGCCTTTGCAATCTGTTGCGCATTCAATCGCAGCTAATTTCATTTGTTTGAAAAAATGCTGAAAACCCCTCTTGCACCCCGCGGAATCATCGGCTATTCCACCGCCAACGGGTTGTTAGCTCAGTTGGTAGAGCGCTTCGTTTACACCGAAGATGTCGGCGGTTCGAGCCCGTCACGACCCACCATCCCCCTCCTTAGTTGAATACTATCAGTGACTTGGGCGCTGTCCGCCTAAGTCTTGCGCCGCTCGGCAACGCGCGCCCACATGTCCCTTTCCCCATGCCTCACCTTGCGCTCTCGCAGGCCACGACCACGCTAGCGACGAGGGGACGGCAAGCAGACTGCGCGGGCCACAAGACCCCTCTGGCCTTCCTCAAAAAAACAAGGCTGCCGCAAAGCCCGGTTTTCGCAGCATCCGCTTGCCAAATCCCCGCCCGACCAAAGCCTGAAAATTATTCCTGCCCCAAGGTGTGAAAAAACCGCATTGGCCGCTTGACGCCGCCTGCGCCCCACCGTAATACCGCCACACGTTCGGGCGGGCCCGGATGGCATACGCGGTTGTAGCTCAGTTGGTTAGAGTACCGGCCTGTCACGCCGGGGGTCGCGGGTTCGAGCCCCGTCAACCGCGCCAGCCATCCGCCCGCCCCGAACGTAAAAAATGCGCGGTTGTAGCTCAGTTGGTTAGAGTACCGGCCTGTCACGCCGGGGGTCGCGGGTTCGAGCCCCGTCAACCGCGCCATTTTTACCTATTCACTTCGTGGAATATGTGCTGTAGAAAAACCCCAAAACATCGGGGCTCCTATGGCTTTTCTTGACGGCATTCCGCTTACCCTGCTTATCCTCGCGGCGCTCACACTCGGCCTCGCGCCATTCTTTCCCGAACCGCATCTGTGGGAAAAGCTGAAAATGCTGGCCGCAGGCACGCTGACCCGCCCGTTTGATATATTTGACCTGCTGCTGCACGCGGCACCCGTGCTGCTTTTGATGGCAAAACTGGCGCGTATGGCGCTCAAAGCTTAAGGCGATAGCGCACATGCCCGTCATAGGGCGCATAGCTGTCATACAGCGCCCGCGCCCGTGCGTTGCCCTCATCCGTGTGCCAGTATAGCCGCGCATATCCCTTGGCGCGGCAAATCGCGATCAGATCATCCAGCAACGCACGGCCCAGACCACGGCCCCGCGCCGCCTGCGCCAAAAACAAATCTTCCAAATAACAATCCGGCGCGGCAACCCAGGTCGATAGATGCGTATGGTGCAACGCAAAGCCCAGCACCTCGCCATCCACCACCGCCACCCGCCCGCGCAACAGCGCCGCAGGGTCCACCAATCTCGCCCAGGTCTGATCGGTGACTTCAGCGTCCAAACTCACCTCGTAAAAGGCCAGATACTGTGCCCAAAGCCCGCGCCAAGCCGCCTCATCACTTGCAACAAGATCCCTGATTTCCACGCCAACCGACCCCTATCATCTATCTAAAAATATCCCACGGGGGTCCGGGGGGGTGAAACCCCCGGCTTTGCCCTCGGGTCCGGGGACGCGTACGCCCGGCTCTGCCCTCACACCCAAAGGCCGCCGGTCGCAGTGGCGCCTACCGTTTCCCCAGCGCCTTCAACTGCAACCGCCGCGCATGCAGCACAGGCTCGGTATAGCCCGACGGCTGCTCTCTGCCCTTGAACACCAGTTCACAGGCCGCCTTAAAGGCGATCCCGTCAAATCCGGGCGCCATCGGCACATAGGCCGCATCACCTGCGTTCTGACGGTCTACCACTGCGGCCATTTTCTGCATCGCGCCCATCGCGGCCACCTCGGATACCACACCATGATGCAACCAGTTCGCCAGCGCCTGCGACGAAATCCGGCAGGTCGCGCGGTCTTCCATCAAGGCGACATCGTGAATATCCGGCACTTTCGAACAGCCGACCCCTTGGTCAATCCAGCGCACCACATAGCCCAAAATCCCTTGGGCGTTGTTTTCCACCTCTTGCATGATCTGCGCCTCGGTCCAGCGGCGATAGGTGGCCAGCGGAATATCCAGCACCGCATTCACATGCGCACGCCGCCCGCCGGATGCCAAACGCTTTTGCACCGCGAACACATCGATCTTGTGATAATGCAGCGCATGCAACACGGCGGCGGTGGGTGAGGGCACCCAAGCACAATTCGCACCCGCCTTGGGGTGGTCGATCTTTTGCTCCAGCATCGCGGCCATCAGGTCGGGCATGGCCCACATGCCCTTGCCAATCTGCGCACGCCCCGACAGCCCGCATTCAAGGCCAATATCGACGTTCATCGCCTCATAGGCGCCAATCCAGCCTTTGCGCTTGATGAAGTCCTTGCGGCTGAACGGGCCTGCCTCCATGCTGGTATGGATTTCATCGCCAGTGCGGTCCAGAAACCCTGTATTGATAAAGCACACGCGTTGCTTTGCGGCGCGGATACATTCTTTCAGGTTCACCGTGGTACGGCGTTCCTCATCCATAATCCCCAGTTTTACCGTGTATTTCGGCAGGCCCAGCATTGCCTCAACCGCGGTGAAAATCTCATCGGCAAAGGCCACTTCTTCCGGCCCGTGCATCTTGGGCTTCACCACATAAACCGAACCTGAAACCGAGTTCCCGCCCTTGGCTTTCAAGTCATGCATCGCAATCAGCGTGGTGATGCAGGCATCCATCAGGCCCTCATAGGCCTCATTGCCATCCTTGTCGCGCACGGCGGGGTTGGTCATCAAATGCCCGACATTGCGCACCAGCATCAGCGCGCGCCCCTTCAGCGCAAAAGGCGTACCATCGGGCGCGGCATAGTCGCGGTCGGCACTCAGGCGGCGCGTCATCCGCTTGCCGCCCTTGTCAAAGCTGTCCTCCAGATCGCCTTTCATCAGGCCCAACCAGTTGGAATAGGCCAGCGTCTTATCCTCGGCATCCACACAGGCCACCGAATCCTCGCAATCCATAATTGCAGAAACCGCCGCCTCAACACGCACATCGGCCAGCAGCGCACGGTCATGGCTGCCAATCGGATGGGCGCGGTCAAACACCAGTTCCACGTGCAAGCCGTTGTTTTTCAACAGCACAGCATCGGGAGCCTTAGGATTGCCGCGATAGCCTGCAAATTTCGCAGGCTCCATCAGCGGCAAATCATCGACCAGCAACTGCCCGCCCGAAACATGATAGCGCCGCACATCCGAATGGCTGGCCCCTTTGATCGGAAAGGCCTCATCCAAAAACAGCCGTGCCCGTGCCACAACCCTAGCGCCATGCCCGCGCTCATACCCGCCTTTGGGCGGCTGCACGCCCATCGCATCGGTGCCATAAAGCGCGTCATAGAGGCTGCCCCAGCGGGCATTTGCCGCGTTCAACGCAAAGCGCGCATTGGTAATCGGCACCACCAGCTGCGGGCCGGCGATGCTTGCAATCTCGGGGTCGGTGTTTTGCGTTTCTATCGTGAAATCAGCGCCTTCCGGCACCAGATAACCAATCTCGGTCAAAAACGCCATATAAACATCGGCGTCATGCGGCTGGTCGCGGTGGGCGATATGCCACGCATCAATCTTGGCCTGAAGCGCATCACGTTTGGCCAGCAAGGCACGGTTCTTGGGGCCAAGCGTGTTGATAACCCCCGCCATGCCCGCCCAAAACGCATCCGGGCTGACGCCAGTGCCGGGCAGGGCCTTGTCTTCTATAAACTGCACCAGCTGCGCGTCTACCGTGATTCCGCCCTTGTCCAACATTTGCGCCATCGCCTTGTCTCTCCTGTTTCGCGTTACGAAATAGTTAGGAGCAACCCTGCACAAAGGCAACAAAATAGCCTTGTTTTACGGCTTTGATTTGCCACATCACTTTCATAAATTTTTTGAAAGTTGCGCCAGATTTGCCGATTTTCCTTTGCTGCCACGACAGCGGTCCGAGCAATAGCGCACCTCATCCCATAC
Organism: Pseudorhodobacter wandonensis; assembly: GCF_001202035.1. Taxonomy (GTDB): domain Bacteria; phylum Pseudomonadota; class Alphaproteobacteria; order Rhodobacterales; family Rhodobacteraceae; genus Pseudorhodobacter; species Pseudorhodobacter wandonensis. The sequence goes on from NZ_LGHT01000036.1 coordinate 128,034, forward strand.
CTTGGCCCAGGCCTTGCGCCAGACAAAAGGCCGCCCGCAAGTCGCGCAAATCTTTTGCGGCAAATGGTGTTTTTCAATCCGTTTTGCCATCACAAATCCAGACAAAGCTGGCCCGCCACAGGCAGCCGCACCCGCCGCATGCCTTCGCCAGGGGTCTTGAAAAACCGGCCATGCCCCGCGCAAGGCTCGATCAACACCGGATATTGTGGCACGCACCTGCGGCGCATCACCGCCCGTGCCTCGCGTGCGGCAGTGGCAATATCAACCACCGGTTCGGGGTAGCGCCGCCCCAAAACCGTTTGCGCAGCGGGCCATTTCCACGGGGTTTGCAAAACCGCCTCTGGCACCCCCGCCAGTTCCGGCACCCAGCGGCGGGTAAAGGCACCGTTCGGGTCATGCAACTGGCCTTGTTTCACAGGGTCGATCAACCGCGCGCGTTGCCCGTTTGCACCCGCCAACCGCTGCACCAAAGGCCAATGAATGGCCGGGTCATAGTCGGTAAAGCGCCGCGCCAAAACATGCCCCACGGCCCGCCAATCCAGCCGGAAGTGATGCACCGCAACCGACGTCAGCATCGCCCGCGCGGCAAAATTTATCCACCCCGTTGCGATCAGATAGCGCATACAGGCATCCACATAGGGCAGGCCGGTTTGCCCCTTGCGCCATGCATCAAACAAAGCATTGTCTTCTTGCGACAAGGTTAAATCCGTTGCCCCCGCCAGCTTGCCCGATGCACCGATCCGCCCCTGAAACGCCCGCAGGCTTGGCCCCCATTCGCCACCCGGCCGCGCGTCAATCCGGGCTTGGGCTGCCAAAGCCAACGCGCGCCGCGATACCGCGCCCACCGCCAGATAGGGCGACATGCGCGACGAAACGCGCTCGGCGCTTGTCACCGCATCGCTGCCGCTGGCATAGCCAAGCCCGCGATGCGCCAGAAAACTGTCCAGCAGCGCCTCGCCTTGTACCCGCCCGCCGATCTGGCGATGCGGGCAGTCATCAACCGCCATCCGCAAGGCCCGCGCGTTGGGAATAACCCCTGGCTCGATGCCCGCAACCATCCGCAGCGCAGGGGCTGCCAGCATCTCGGGGCCAGTTTGCGCCAGCTCGACCCATTCTATCCCTGCGCCATTGGCCCAATCGCGCACCCGCGCATCACGGGCCTGCGCCCAAGCATTGCCCGCAGCTTTATGGCTGACAATCCGCGTGATCGCGTTTTGCTTGCACAGCCGCGCCAGCACCTCAACCGCGTCACCACAGCGCACCACCAAGGGCGCCCCCAGCGCCGCCAAATCGGCCCGCAGCCCTGCCAGCGTTTCCGCAACAAACGCCCATTGCCGCGCCGAGGCATCCGGCAGCGCCCAGGCCTCCGGCTCGGCAATATACAGCGGCAAAACCGCGCCAGACCCTGCGCCGAAACACAGGGCAGGGTGGTCCTCCACCCGTAAATCGCGCTTATACCAAACCAGAACATTCATAGAACATAGATGTAGCGTCCCGCGCAGATTCGTAAACCCCCTATTGTGGGCGCCGAATAGATTGGGGGGTGGTTGAACCCCGCCAAGCGCGGCGCTAACGTGGCGCCAACTTATGCAATAAAGGCCAATGAAATGAATGACGCATCACCCAAAGCCATCCTTCTGGCCGATTACACGCCCTTTCCCTATGCGCTTGACCATGTAGCGCTGCATTTCAAACTGCACCCCACGCAAACCCGCGTCACGGCGCGCCTGTCCTTTGCCCCCAATCCGGCGGCCAAACCGGGCCAGGACTTGCGGCTTGACGGTGAAAAGCTGGTGCTTAAATCCTTGTCGCTAAACGGCAAACCCCTTGCTTGCACGCCCGATAAAACCGGCCTGACCATCCCTGCCGCCGACCTGCCAACCGGCAATTTCACGCTTGAATCCGAGGTTGAAATCTCGCCGCAAACCAACACGTCGCTGGACGGGCTTTATATGTCAGGCGGCATGTATTGCACCCAGTGCGAGGCGCAGGGCTTTCGCAAAATCACCTATTACCCCGACCGCCCCGATGTCATGGCCCGCTTTGATGTGACGATGCAAAGCGACATGCCGGTGCAACTGTCAAACGGCAACCCTGTGGGCGCGGGCGCATGGCATGACCCTTGGCCAAAACCGGCCTATCTGTTCGCGCTGGTGGCAGGCAATCTGGTGGCCTATTCCGACAGTTTCACCACGATGTCGGGCCGCAATGTCGCCCTGAATATCTACGTTCGTCCGGGGGATGAGGGCAAATGCGCCTATGCGATGGACAGCCTGATCCGGTCAATGAAATGGGATGAAGAGGTTTACGGCCGCGAATATGACCTTGATATCTTCAACATCGTCGCGGTCGATGATTTCAACATGGGCGCGATGGAAAACAAAGGGTTGAACATCTTTAACTCGAAACTGGTCCTCGCCACACCCGAAACTGCCACCGATGATGATTACGCGCGGATTGAGGCTGTGATCGCCCATGAATATTTCCACAACTGGACAGGCAACCGCATCACCTGCCGCGACTGGTTCCAGCTTTGCCTGAAAGAGGGGCTGACAGTCTACCGCGACCAGCAGTTTTCGGGCGATATGCGCAGCTATGCGGTGAAACGGATAGAGGACGTGCTAACCCTGCGCGCCCGCCAGTTCCGTGAAGATGGCGGCCCGCTGGCCCATGCCGTACGCCCCGAGTCTTATGTCGAAATCAACAATTTCTACACCGCCACCATCTATGAAAAAGGCGCCGAGGTGATCGGGATGCTGCGCACCTTGGTCGGCGATGCGGGCTATCGCAAAGCGCTCGATCTCTATTTTGACCGCCACGACGGCGATGCCGCCACGATTGAGGATTGGCTTCAGGTATTTGAGGATGCCACAGGCCGCGATCTGACCCAGTTCAAACATTGGTACAGCCAGGCGGGTACCCCGCATCTGACGGTGACAGACGACTTTAAAGATGGCATCTACACCCTTCATATTGAACAGAAAAACCCTGCCACACCGGGCCAGCCGGTCAAGGATGCAAAGGTTATTCCCGTGGCCGTGGGTTTGTTGAACCCCAACGGCGATGAGGTGGTGCCAACAACCGTGTTGGAACTGACACAGGCGCGCCAGAGCTTTGCCTTCCACGGCCTTGCCGCGCGCCCCACGCCCTCAATCCTGCGCGGATTTTCTGCCCCCGTGGTGCTGTCGCGGGTCACGACCTCGGCCGAGCGTGCGTTCTTGCTGGCCCATGACACCGACCCCTTCAACAAATGGGAGGCGGGTCGCGCTTTGTCCAAAGAGGCGCTGTGCCGCAAGATCACCGATAATGCGCCCACCTCACCTGATTGGCTGGCCGCGATTGAAACCGTCACCTTTGACGACGCGCTCGACCCCGCGTTCCGCGCGCTCACCCTGCGCTTGGCGGGCGAGGACGACCTTGCCCAAACCCTGCATGCCGCAGGCCATGTGCCAGACCCGGCAGTGATTCATACGGCCCGCCAAGCGATGCTGGCCGATCTGGCGCAGCACCTTGCCCCGCGTCTGCCTGCGCTGATTGCCAGCATGGCGACGCCCGGCCCGTTTGATCCCGGCGCAATTGCTGCGGGCAAACGGGCCTTGCGGCTGGCCGCGCTGTCGCTGCAATCGCGGCTTGATGATGGCAAGGCGGCCGCAGCGGCCTTTAAGGCGGCCAATTCCATGACCGAACAAATGGGCGCCTTGGCAGTGCTTTTGGATATCGGCCAAGGCGCCGATCAAATCGCGGCGTTCCGCCAGCAATGGCAGGCCGACCGCCTTGTGATGGACAAATGGTTCGCCCTGCAAGTCAGCTATGCCGCCCCCGATGCCACCGCCGAAGTCACAGCAGCTTTGACCCAAGACCCCGATTTCGATTGGAAAAACCCCAACCGCTTCCGTGCCGTCATTGCCTCGCTTTCTGGCAATCATGCAGGGTTTCACCATGCCTCGGGCGACAGCTATCGCCTGCTGGCCGACTGGCTGATCAAGCTTGACCCCGTAAACCCGCAAACCGCCGCGCGTATGTCGACGGCCTTTGAAACCTGGCCGCGCTATGATGCCGACCGCCAAGCCATGATCCGCGCCGAACTGCAGCGCATCCAATCCACCCCGAACCTCAGCCGCAATCTGGGCGAAATGGTGGGGCGGATGCTGACCGCCTGACACAACGCGGGGGCAGGGCGCACTTGCCCCCCGTCTCGTCACAACCGCGTTACGGAATCACGCCATCTTGGGCGTATGAAACAGCGCCTTGACCCCCTTTTGACCGAACGCGCGCCTTGGCTTGCCAGGCCCGGCTTTGGCCCCTTTCGTCGCAGCATCGAACGGCTATTGCGATACCCTGAAACCCTGACTTGGGCGCAGATCTGCGAAACGCTGCCGCCCGAGCGTGTGATGTCGGTGATGTCGTCCCTGATCGCCTGCAACACCAGCGCTAAAGGCCTTGAGAACATTCCCCGCACCGGCCCAGCCCTGATCGTGGCCAACCACCCCACAGGCATTGCCGATGGCATAATCCTGCACCACCTGCTGGCCCCGATCCGCCGTGATCTCTATTTCTATGCCAATAGCGATATCTTGCGGGTGCTGCCGCAAATGGCCCCGATGATCGCGCCGGTCGAATGGCGCAAGGATAAGCGCAGCCATAGCAAAACCCGCGAAACCCTTGCCTTCACGCGCCACGCGGTCGCCCAAGGCCGCATCGGCGTCATCTTCCCCTCGGGCCGCTTGGCAAAACGCCACGGCTTGCGCCTGCATGAACGCCCGTGGATGCAATCCGCCGCCCAGATCGCGCGCAAATACGACCTGCCGATCATTCCCGTCAACATCCGCGCCCGCAACTCGGGCCTGTTCTACCTTCTCGACCGCCTGCACCCCAGCCTGCGTGACATCACCCTGTTCCATGAGGTACTGAACAAATCCAACCAACCGTTTTCGCTGACCGTAGGCCGCCCGATCCCCGCCGCGCAACTGCCGCTAAACCCCGAGGTGGCAACCCAATACCTGCGCGATGAAACCTTGGCCTTGGGCGACCACAAATCCCCCGCCGTCAGCCTGCTGAAAACCTCGCGGTTGCCAATCTGGCTTGAACCCTTGCCGCCGCTGCCGTAAACAGGCGCCAAGCCAAATAAGGGACGCGCCATGCTTGATCTGACCTATGAAAACCCCAAACCAAAGGTAATCGCCGGGGCCAAGCATGATTGGGAACTTGTGATCGGGATGGAAATCCACGCGCAGGTCTCCAGCAGCGCCAAACTGTTTTCCGGCGCCTCGACCCAAGTCGGCGCTGAACCCAACGCGAACGTGGCCTTTGTGGATGCCGCAATGCCCGGTATGTTGCCGGTCATCAATGATTATTGCGTTGAACAGGCCGTGCGCTCGGGCCTCGGGCTGAAAGCACAGATCAACCTGTGGTCGGCCTTCGACCGCAAGAACTATTTCTACCCCGACTTGCCGCAAGGCTACCAGATCAGCCAACTTTACCACCCCATCGTGGGCGAGGGCGAAGTGTTGGTCGAACTTGCCCCCGGCATCGCGCGGCTGGTGCGGGTTGAACGTATCCACTTGGAACAAGACGCGGGCAAGTCGATCCATGATATGGACCCGACCATGTCTTTCGTCGATTTCAACCGCACTGGCGTGGCCCTGATGGAAATCGTCAGCCGCCCCGATATCCGCTCGGCCGAGGAAGCCACCGCCTATGTCACCAAACTGCGCCAGATCCTGCGCTATCTGGGCACCTGTGATGGCAACATGCAAAACGGCAACCTGCGCGCCGATGTGAACGTGTCGGTCTGCCGCCAAGGCCAGTATGAGAAATATCAGGCGACGCAAGACTTCAGCCACCTTGGCACACGCTGCGAAATTAAAAACATGAACTCGATGCGCTTTATGACCCAAGCCATTGATTATGAAGCCCGTCGCCAGATCGCGATTCTGGAGGATGGTGGAAGCGTCCACCAAGAAACCCGCCTCTATGACCCGGACAAAGGCGAAACGCGTTCAATGCGCAGCAAGGAAGAGGCGCATGACTATCGCTATTTCCCATGCCCCGACCTGCTGCCGCTGGAAATTGATCAGGCATGGGTTGATGACATCGCCGCCAAAATGCCCGAACTGCCCGATGCCAAAAAAGCGCGCTTCATGGCCGATTTCGGCCTGACCGATTATGACGCCAACGTGCTGACCGCCGATCTCGACAGCGCCGGTTTCTTTGAAACTGTGGCCCGCGGTCGCGATGGCAAAATCACCGCGAACTGGGTGATCAACGAACTCTTTGGCCGCCTGAACAAAGAAAGCCTGACCATTGCCGACACGCCAATGTCGGCCGACCAGTTGGGCGGGATTATCGATCTGATTACTTCGGGCGAAATCTCGGGCAAAATGGCCAAAGAATTGTTTGAACTGGTCTGGACCAATGGCGGCACACCTGCCGATGTCGCTGCTGCAAATGGCATGAAACAGGTCACCGATACCCGCGCGATCGAAGCTGCCGTCGATGAAATCATCGCCGCCAACCCTGCACAGGTTGAAAAGGCGCAGGCCAACCCCAAGCTGGCTGGCTGGTTCGTCGGTCAGGTCATTAAGGCCACGGGCGGCAAGGCGGCCCCTGCAATGGTGCAGGAACTAGTGGCGAAAAAGCTGGGTCTATAAAGACCCGGCCAAGCCGCCGGATCGTCTGGCGATGCTCTGAAGGCCATAGAACATAAGGTGTAGGGCCAAATATGCTGATCAGGGTTGGCGATGATCGTAATTCCAGCATTGATCTGGTTTTGGCCGCCGTCTTGTCCTTGGTGGCCGGCGCGCTGAATGCGGCGGGTTTTTTGATCGCCGGCTCTTTTACCGCAAACATGACAGGCAATATTTCGGCCTTTGCAGATCATATCGCAAATGGACAGCTTGCCCTCGCATTTTCTTTCTTAGGCTTGGTGTGCGCTTTCGTTTTTGGCGCAATCGTGGCCGCCTTTGTCATCCAGACGGGCGAGCGAAAGAAGCTTCGCTCGATCTATGCCCTGGCAATTTTGGCCGAGGCAGGGCTGCTATTGGCCTTGGGGCTTGCGTATGTCTTGATGAAAAGCACAGTCAACGAGGCGCAGCTTCTCACAGCCCTCAGCTTTGTAATGGGCCTTCAAAACGCTGTTACAACTATGATTTCCAGGGCGCGGGTGCGCACTACCCATGTTTCGGGTATGGCAACCGACATTGGAATCGAATTGGCCGCAATGGTCGGCGGCAGCCGCTTGCGGCGCGAGGCTGCCCCAAAACTGACGTTGCACGGCCTGACGCTTATCTGTTTTGCAATAGGGGGTGTTTGCGGCGCCCTCATTTTGGGTCTGGTTGGCTATTGGCTGCTGGTGATCGCCGCTGCGGTTTTGTTGCTCCTCGCTTTGCCCGAAGTACTCCGTGCCCGTCATCATTAAGCGATTGCGCTTCTGACGTTTGTTCCAAAGCAGGCGATGATGCACTTCGGTCGCGGGGACCCGAAATGTATCAAGACGTTAAAATTTGGTAAATGGTTTTACGAAAATCGTTTTATAACAATATCTTGTGGAAATGTCCGCGCGCGGTCAACCGGCGAAAATCGCACCCTTCCCCTAAAGCCTTCAATCGGCTAGCTTACCCGCTGTAAAAGCCTCAGGAGGCCGCATGAAATGCTTTGAATATCAAGTCGTTCCCGCCCCCAAAAAAGGCGAGAAAGCCAAAGGCGCCAAGACCCCGGCAGATCGTTTCGCTGTGGCCCTGACTGTTTTGATGAATAAAATGGGCGTCGCCGGCTGGGAATATATCCGCGCCGATACTTTGCCCTGCGATGAAAGGGTCGGCCTTACCGGCTCAAAAACAGTTTATCAGCACATGCTGGTTTTTCGCCGTGAATTGCATGCCGAGGCCGTGGAAATGCTGGAACCTTCCGCCTCGAAAAAGGCCAAGACCCAGAACGCGCCCCCCATCCTTCTTGAGCCGAAACTCTCGCCCATTCCGGCCGAGTTGTTTTCTGATTCCGAGCCTGATGAGCCCGAGGATTTGAAAGCCCAGCCCAAACAGGCCAACGCGGCAGCCAAATAATCAGCCCCTTGCGGCCGCCAGCGCCGCAGGCAGCGCCTCGGAAAAGGATTTCAACGCCGCCGCATTTCCAAGGCTGACGCGGATACAGCGGTCCATCGGGGCTACGCCGGGCATGCGAACAAACACCCCGCGCGCGCCCAGCTCTTGCAAGACTTGCCGCGCAAAGGCACCGTCCTGCCCGCAATCAAGGCAGATGAAATTCGTGGCGGATGGCAGGGCCACCAGCCCGTTCTCTTGCCCGACCCGCGCAAATTCTTGCCGCGCGGTTTCGACTTTGCTTTTGCAGTCGGCCAGCCAGTCTTGATCTTGCAACGCCGCCAAAGCCCCGGCCTGCGCGATACGGCCCACACCGAAATGATTGCGCACCTTATTGAATGCCTGCACCAATTCCGGCGCTGCAATCGCGTAGCCTACCCGCAAGCCGGCCAAGCCGTAGCCTTTGGAAAACGTCCTGAACCGGATCACGCGGGGGTCATCTGCCGCCACATCTGGCGCGCTGCTTGCGGGGGCCAAATCAATATAGGCTTCATCCAAAATCAGCAAACAGCCCTTTGGCAACTGCTCGATCATCGCCTCAATCTCGGGCGCAGCGATCTGGCTGCCCATAGGGTTGTCGGGGTTGGCAAGATAGATCAGCTTGGCGCCCACCTCATTCGCCCGCGCGATAAGCGCCTTGGGGTCTTCAAAATCACCGCGATAGGGCACCTTATGCAATGTGCCACCAAAGCCCGCCACGTGAAAATTGAACGTCGGATAAGCCCCGTCCGAGGTGACAACGGCATCACCCGGCCCAATAATCAAGCGCACCAAATAGCCAAGCAACCCATCAATGCCTTCGCCCACCACGATGTTTTCAAGGTTGACGCCATGATGGCGCGCAAGGGCAAGGCGCAGGTCATAGACCTCGGGGTCACCATACATCCAAACATCGCGCGCCGCAGCGGCCATCGCGGCAACTGCCGCGGGCGAGGGGCCAAACATGTTTTCATTCGCCCCCAAGCGCGCAGCAAAGGGGCGGCCAATGGCGCGCTCTTGGGTTTCAGGGCCGACAAAGGGCACCGTGGCGGGCAGAGCAGTAGCAAGAGGTGTATATTGCGGAGTTTTCATAGCGAGAAGATACGCGATAAACGCGTCCCTCTTCAAGCGCCGAGCTGATGCTGCCGCAAATGGCCAAGGGCTCCAAGGGGGCATGCCCCTTGGAGTGATAATTTTAGCTGATTTCGCCCAAACGGGTCAGCGCAGCTTGGATTTTGGCGATCTCTTCATCACCCAAGGCCAGCTTTTCGCGGGTTTCTTCGACGACTTCGGGCTTGGCGCTTTCCACGAATTTGGGGTTGTTCAACCGGCCGCGCAGGCCGCCCATGTCCTTGGCCAGTTTTTCCATCGACTTGGTAAGCCGCGCTTTTTCTTCGGCCACGTCAATCAAACCTTCAAGCGGGATCGCAAAGGTCGCGCCCTCGGCGGCTACGGTGATAGCGCCTTTTGGCACCTCTGCCGCCTCGGTCGCAGACTCAATCCGTGCCAGGCGGAAGATGAGCGCCTCATTGGCGGCAAAGGCCGCTTTGGCGGTATCATCAAGGCCAACCAACAGCAGATTAACCTTTAGGCCGGCAGGCACATGCATCTGCGCGCGGGCCGAGCGGATATCGTCGATCAGCCCGGTAACCCAGTTCATTTCGCGCATGGCGTCAGCGTCGATCAGCTCTTCGCCATAGGTTGGCCAGTCGGTGTGAACCATTGGCTTGGCGCGGGTGCCGGTGGTGGCCCACAGCTCTTCGGTGATAAACGGCATGATAGGGTGCAGCATGATCATGCATTGATCCAGCACCCAAGCCATCGTTTTGCGCGTTTCATCGGCTTGGTCGCCATCGAACAAAGGCTTGGCAAACTCGACATACCAATCGCAGACCTTGCCCCAGACAAAGGCGTAAAGCGCATTGGCCGCGTCGTTGAACCGATACGCCTCCAGTGCCGCATCCACCTCGGCGCGGGTTTTCGCGGCCTCGGAGATAATCCAGCGGTTCACGCGGGCCTCGGCCTGCGGTGGCTGGCTGGTGGCGTGGCCTTCCCAAACGCCGTTCATTTCGGCGAAACGGCAGGCATTCCACAGCTTGGTGGTAAAGTTGCGATAGCCTTTGATCCGTTCCTCGGACAGTTTCAAAACACCACCCAGCGAGGCCATTTGCGCCATGGTAAAGCGCAAGGCATCGGCGCCGTATTCATCGACAATCACCAGCGGGTCGATGACGTTGCCACGGGTTTTCGACATCTTCTCACCCTTTTCGTCGCGGACGAGCTGGTGAAGGTAGACGGTGTCAAAGGGTTCTTGGCCGACGACAGCAAGCTGCATCATCATCATGCGGGCGACCCAGAAGAACAGAATATCCTGACCGGTGACGAGCACATTTGTCGGGAAATACTTTTGTAATTCCAGTGTGTTATTCGGCCATCCTAATGTACCGATAGGCCAGAGACCCGAGGAAAACCAGGTGTCGAGCACATCGGGGTCGCGCCAAACCGGATAGACCAGATGGGTCGGGTCTTGGTTCACGTTATACTCGGCAAGGCTGGCGGCAAGGGTTTCAATCGCCGCGTGTTTATCGGCCACCTCGACAATCCGTGCATGGCTGAGCGGGTTCGGAATATCGGCATTGTTGTCGAAGAAGCCGTTTTGCACATCTTCGAATGACGCGGCGCAGTGCTGAACAGTGCCACGTTGCAGCATGCCGTCCGAGAGAAGAAGGCCCAGAATATCAACTTCATCAAGGTCTTCTTCGTCCTCCAGCTTGCCGTCATAGCTGAGGTCAAGGCCGTACCAAACCGGAATCTGATGGCCCCACCAAAGCTGGCGCGAAATGCACCATGGCTCGATGTTTTCCAGCCAGTGGAAATAGACCTTTTCACCGGATTCGGGCATGATTTTGGTGCGCCCTTGCCGTACGGCATCCAGCGCGGGTTCAACGATTTTCGCGGTATCGACGAACCATTGGTCGGTCAGCATCGGCTCGATCACTACTTTGGAGCGGTCGCCAAAGGGCTGCATCACCGGCTTATCCTCGACAAAAGGCACAAGCTGGAGGTGTTCGGAATTGGTCTCAACGTCGATGGATTTAACCAGTTTGGTGACGGCCAGCCCCTCATAGGTGATGTCAGCGATCACCTTTTTGCGGGCCTCAAAGCGGTCGAGGCCGCGGTATTCTTCGGGGACAAGGTTCATTGCGGCAATCTTGGCCTCGTCAAAATCTTCGGTGCCGTTGGCAATGGCTTGCGCGGTTGCAGCCTCCTCGGCATAGGGGCGGCCATCGGCGCGCATGGCCCCGCGTGTATCCATCAAGGAATACATCGGAATGTTGTTGCGCTTGGCGACTTGATAATCGTTGAAATCATGCGCGCCGGTGATTTTCACCGCACCCGAGCCGAAGTTTTTATCGGGATACTCATCAGTGATGATCGGAATCAGGCGGCGCTGTGCCTTTGGTCCAACCGGGATTTCGCATAGTTTTCCGATAATTGGCGCGTAACGTTCATCTGATGGATGAACAGCAACGGCGCCGTCACCCAGCATGGTTTCGGGGCGCGTGGTGGCGATGGAAATATAGTCACGCGTTTCGCGCAGGGTGACATTGCCATCCTCGTCGCGTTCCATATATTCATAGGTTTCACCACCGGCCAACGGGTATTTGAAATGCCACATATGGCCCGCGACTTCGATATTCTCGACCTCAAGATCGGAAATCGCGGTTTCGAAATGGGGGTCCCAGTTGACCAAACGCTTGCCGCGATAGATCTGGCCTTTGTTGTACATTTCAACAAAAACCTTGATGACGGCATCGTGGAAACCTTCGTCCATGGTAAAGGCGTTACGCTCCCAATCACAGGAAGCACCCAGTCTTTTCAATTGGTTGACGATCGTGCCGCCGGATTCCTCTTTCCATTCCCACACCTTTTCCAGAAAGGCGGGGCGGCCCATGTCAACGCGCTTGGGCAGGCCTGCGGCGGCCATCTGGCGTTCAACCACCAGCTGGGTCGCGATGCCTGCGTGGTCCTGACCCGGTTGCCACAGCGTGTCATAGCCCTGCATACGTTTCCAACGGATCAGAATATCCTGAATAGTATTGTTGAACGCGTGGCCGACATGTAGCGAACCGGTAACGTTCGGCGGTGGGATCATAATGCAGAAAGTTTCATCTTTTGAAGCATTTGCACCGGCACGAAAGGCGCCATCGGCCTCCCACTTGGCAGAGATACGGGCTTCGGCCTCGGCGGCGTCAAAGGTTTTTTCCATCGGCATCTTGCGGCTCTTTCTATCTGGCGTTTGCAGGGGTTTTAGCGCGGTCTGGCGCCAAGGGAAAGCCAAAGCGCGTGCGGCGGTTGGGGCGTCAGACGTTTTTGCGTTGGTTATGCGGTGCGGTCGATTTTGGTCGACAGATGGATCAGGCTTTCGGAAGAACGCACGCCCGGCATTGAACCGATGTCATCCAGCACCTGATCCAACATCTGCGTGCCCGGGGCGGTGACTTGAAGCAGCAGATCGAAGCGCCCCGAGGTGGTGAAAACGCGTTCAACCTCGGGCATGGATTTCAGGCGGGCAAGGCAAGCTGCCTGCGTGCGAGGTTCGATCGAAAGCAGCACCGAGGCGCGCAGGCGGTTTTGCCGACCTGCAGCCCCCAACTTGACGGTATAGCCCGCGATTGTACCGTTGCTTTCCATCCGTTCCAGCCGCGCCTGAATGGTTGAACGGGCGGTTTTAAGGCGACGCGCCAAGGTGGCCACCGAGATGCGGGCATCACTGCTAAGTTGGCTAAGGATCGTGCGGTCTAGGTCATCCATACAAGTTGCCCGAATTTTTGGTTATTATAACCAAAGTTTCCACCATTTCTATCGGTTTGTTCGGTGATTTTGGTGCATTTAGCGGCGATTCTGGCTGCCAGTGACGAGCAACATAAAAACAGGGGTAAAGCTGATGGATCTTACGAAAATGGTTTGGAGAAATCCGGCAGAGTATCTGACAGCTTTGAAGCCTGAAAACCCTGTGTTGTTTTTCGCGCCATCGGCTTTGCAGGCCACGGCCCAAGAATTCATCAACGGTTTTGCGGGAACGGTAACTTACGCCGTCAAAGCCAATCCAGCCGAGTCGGTGATAAAGGCTTTGGCAGCGGCGGGGATTGCTGCGTTTGATGTGGCGTCACCCGAAGAAATGCGGCTGATCAGGCGTTTGGCCCCGGATGCTGTGCTGCATTACAACAACCCTGTACGGGCGCGGTCCGAGATTGGCGAGGCGGTGGCTTTGGGCGTACAGTCCTATTCGGTCGATGATGCGGCCGAACTGGCGAAACTCGTCAGCCTGGTTCCGCCACAAGGGACCGAGATCGCTGTGCGATTTGCATTGCCTGTAGCAGGTGCAGCCTATGATTTCGGTGAGAAATTTGGCGCCACGCCCGCGCAGGCCGCAGTTTTGTTGCGCGCCGTTGAAAATGCGGGTTTTGTGCCGTCGCTATGCTTTCACCCTGGGACACAATGCAGCGCGGCTGGGGCCTGGGAAAGCTATATCGCCGAAGCGGCCGAGATTGCCAAAGCCGCGGGCGTGCGCATTGCGCGCTTGAATGTGGGGGGCGGCTTTCCAAGCTATCGCATTGCCGACCTGCCGCCGGACTTGCCTGCGATTTTTGCGGCGATTGCGCGGGCGACAGCGCAAGCCTTTGGTGAGGATGCGCCAAAGCTGCTGTGTGAGCCGGGGCGCGGTATGTGTGGCGATGCCTTTGCTTTGGCAACCCGCGTCAAGGCGTTGCGCGAGCGGGGGGACGTGTTCTTGAATGATGGCGTTTATGGCGCCTTGGCAGAACGCCCGATGCTGAATGTGATTGACCGAAGGTTGGTTATTTCATCCGAAGGCGTGCGGCGATCAGCGCCTTTGGTGCCGCGCGTCGTGTTTGGCCCGACCTGCGATTCCGTTGATCGTTTGCCGGGTAAAGTGATGCTGCCCGCTGACCTAGAAGAAGGTGATTTTGTGTTGTTTTACGGGATGGGGGCCTATTCTTGGGTGACCAACACCCGTTTTAACGGCTATGGCGCGCTTGGGTTTGAGCAAGTGCAGTGCCTGTAGGCCAAGGCATTTCAGACCTGTGAACGACGTTGGCTAGACAAACGCGATTTGGGCGCTAGGATTTGTAACAATGGCCAATGGGGCGATTGGGCAGGTGAAGGGCTACGTTTTTGCGTTGAGGTTATCTTTACCAAATGGCCTCTACGGTTAACGCAAAGATCTGAAAGAGAGGCCGCCTTGTCACTGCTTCGCCGTATTCAATCATGGTTTCGGCGCACGCCCCCAACGATATCAGAAGGGCGGACTGGCGATGACCGCGCGGCGCGTGGCGCTGTAGATCATATCATCATTCTGGATGGTACGATGTCGTCTTTGAAGCCGGGTTATGAAAGCAACGCGGGGCTGTTGTTCAAGTTGCTGGCCGAAGCCGGGCCAATGGTTCATCGGCGGATTTATTATGAACCGGGCGTTCAATGGGTGGATTGGGGGCATATCAGCGATGTCGCGCGTGGGCGCGGGATAAACCGCCAAATCCGTCGGGCTTACGGCTTTTTAGCAAGCCACTATGAGCCGGGCGACCGTATTTTCCTGCTGGGATATTCACGCGGAGCTTATGCAGTGCGGTCACTGGCGGGGGTGTTGGATCAGGTGGGTTTGCTGCGCCGCGATTGCGCGACCGAGCGCAATGTGCAACTGGCCTATCGGCACTATCAGTTGGACCCAAATGGCCATGCCGCCAAGGCCTTTGCCCAGCAGTTCTGTCATGGGTCTGTGCCGATTGAAATGGTCGGCGTTTGGGATACGGTCAAAGCCTTGGGCATTCGTTTGCCGTTTTTCTGGATGCTGTCCGAGCATGAGCATGCGTTTCACAACCACGCGCTTGGCCATTCGATCAAACACGGTTTTCATGCCTTGGCGCTGAATGAGACGCGGGTGGTGTTTGAGCCGGTGTTATGGACCTGCCCGCCAAACTGGGCTGGCAATATCGAGCAAGTGTGGTTTCGCGGGGCGCATGCCGATATTGGCGGGCAGATCGGCAAATTTCAGGCGGCACGGCCTTTGGCTAACATTCCTTTGGTGTGGATGCTCGAACGGATGGAGGCCTGCGGTACCGTGCTGCCCAAAGGCTGGCGCGAGCGGTTTCCCTGTGACCCAATGGCCCCCATGGTTGGCACCTGGCGCGGGTTTGGCGCCTTGTTCCTGTTTCGCCAGCGGCGGAAGGTCGGGCGAGATCCGTCCGAGCATTTTCATCCCACCGCTTTGGCCAAGCCTTCGCGTTGGCGTTTGGGACCAAAGGTTGTGCCGGGCCATTTGCGTCTTCCCTAAGGCTTGCCCGATTTGATGGGGCCTGATCAGTATGGGCTATAAAATCCATGGGTTTTTATGCGCCAAGCAATAAAAAACGGCAGCCCCTGCGGCTGCCGTTTTCAAGTTTGGCTTAGCGCTTTTCTACCGGAACATAGTCACGATAGCTTTCGCCGACATAGAGTTGGCGTGGGCGACCGATTTTTTGTGTGGGATCGCCGATCATTTCTTTCCACTGCGAGATCCAGCCGACCGTGCGCGACAAAGCAAAGATCGGGGTGAACATCGAAGTGGGGAAGCCCATCGCATCAAGGATAATGCCCGAATAGAAATCGACGTTCGGATACAGCTTTTTCGAGATGAAATACTCATCCTCAAGCGCGATCCGTTCCAGTTCCTTGGCAACCTGCAAGGTCGGGTTGTTGTGGATGCCCATCAGTTCCAACACTTCGTCGGCGCTTTCTTTCATCACAGTCGCGCGCGGGTCAAAGTTTTTGTAAACGCGGTGGCCAAAGCCCATCAGACGGAAGGGGTCGTTCTTATCCTTGGCGCGGGCGATGAACTCGGGAATCCGGTCAACGGTGCCAATTTCGCGCAGCATTTCAAGGCAAGCCTGGTTTGCGCCACCATGTGCCGGGCCCCAAAGGCAGGCAATGCCGGCCGCAATACATGCAAACGGGTTGGCACCCGAAGAGCCAGCCAAGCGCACAGTCGAGGTCGAGGCGTTTTGTTCGTGGTCGGCATGCAGCATCATAATCCGGTCCATCGCTTTGGACAGGATCGGGTTCACTTTATAGTCAGCTGCGGGAACCGAGAAGCACATGTGCAAGAAGTTCTCAGCGTAAGCCAATGAATTCTTTGGGTAAACGAATGGCTGACCAACCGAGTACTTGAAGGCCATCGCAGCAATAGTCGGCAGCTTGGCGATCATGCGGATAGCGGCGACTTCGCGCTGCCAAGGGTCGTTGATGTCAAGGCTGTCATGGTAGAACGCCGACATCGCGCCGACAACGCCAACCATTGTTGCCATCGGGTGGCTGTCACGGCGGAAACCGCGGAAGAACTGATGCATTTGTTCATGCACCATGGTGTGGTTGGTAACGCGGAACTCGAAATCTTCCATCTCGGCTTTGTTCGGCAGGTTCCCGAACAGCAACAAATAGCAAACTTCAAGGAAATGGGATTCATCGGCCAGTTGTTCGATTGGATAGCCGCGATACAGCAGCTCGCCTTTGTCGCCATCAATATAGGTGATCGCGCTTTCGCAAGCGGCGGTCGAGGTAAAGCCGGGATCATATGTGAATACATCAGCTTGCGCATAGAGCTTGCCGATATCAACCACATCTGGCCCGAGGGTCGGAGTGTACATAGGAAGGTCAATCGTTTTATCGCCAAGTTTAAGCTGTGCTGTTCCCGTCGATTTTACCATGGTTCATCCCTCTTTCGGTTTAGGGCCAATCGCTGGATGCGTTGGGCCTTGCATTGAAAATCCCTTGCGGGGTGTAGCGACCGATCGTGCGAGGCCACGGTTCAGGTGGCGTCACTCAAGCGGGCAATCGTCTCATCCTGGCCCAAAACCAGCATCATATCATAAACGCTGGGTGTTGCTGTGCGGCCAGCCAGTGCGGCGCGCAAAGGGGCTGCCAACTTACCAAAGCCGATGCCATTGGCGGCAGCGACCTCGGTTAAAATGGGTTCCAACGTTTCTTTTGTCCAGCTAACATTTTGCAAGCGCGGCGTCAATGATTTCAGTATACCACGGGATACCGAGTCAAGCGACTTCGCCGCAGCCTCATCCGGTACAACCGGCCGGGAATTCAAAGCAAATTCTGCCTTTTCAATAAGATCGGGGAATTTCTTTGCGCGATCTTTCAAGCAATACATCGCACGCGACAAGCTGTCACGTTGAGTGCCATTCAGTGGCGGCAAGCCTGCTGCGTTCAAATACGCCTCTAATTCATGCAGCAGTGCAGCATCATCGCTGGCGGCGATATGCTGGCCACAAAGGTTTTCCAATTTCTTAAAGTCGAGTCGCGCAGGAGCACGGCCAATTCCCTCTAGATTGAACCATTCTTTTGCCTGCTCAGTGGTAAAGAATTCGTCATCACCATGCGACCAACCCAGCCTTGTGAGGTAATTTCGCATGCCCGCCGCAGGGTATCCCATCACCTGATATTCCTCGACACCAGTTGCGCCGTGGCGTTTCGAAAGTTTCTTGCCATCGGGCCCGAAAATCAGCGGGATATGCGCCCAAACCGGAATTTCCCATCCCATGGCGGTATAAACCATGGTTTGGCGTGCGGCGTTTTGCAGATGGTCGTCGCCACGGATCACATGGGTGATTCCCATGTCATGGTCGTCAACCACAACGGCCAGCATATAGGTTGGCGTACCATCCGAGCGTAGCACGATCATGTCATCCAGCAGATCATTGCGGAAAGTCACTGTGCCTTGCACGGCATCCTCGATGACGGTTTCGCCCGTTTGCGGTGCTTTCATGCGGATCACATAGGGCGCGTCCGGATGGGTTGCAGGGTCGGCATCGCGCCACGGGCTGCGGTACAATGTCGAGGTTTTCTGCTCGGTCGCGGCTTGGCGGAAAGCCTCGATCTCGTCTTGGGTGGCAAAGCATTTATAGGCCGCCCCCCGCGCCAGCATTTCATGCGCAACCTCGGCGTGGCGGTCTTTTTGGTCAAACTGGCTGACAGCCTCGCCATCCCAATCTAGGCCAAGCCATTTCATGCCGCGCAAAATTGCATCGGTCGCCTCGGGGGTCGAACGTTCGCGGTCGGTATCCTCGATGCGCAACAGAAACTTGCCACCACGTCCACGGGCAAAAAGCCAGTTGAACAAGGCTGTTCTGGCCGTGCCAATGTGCATGTAACCCGTGGGCGAAGGGGCGATACGGGTGATGACTGGGCGGGCAGAAGACATGAGGCATTAACCTTTCAGAAACCAAGCAGAGAGTAGGCTTGGCCATTGTCTAGGCAATCACGCAAGGAGTGACAAGGTGGGCAGGCTGATCACGCTGGTCCAGATGCCGTTTGTAGCGCTTGCGCAGGCGCGTGGCGTGCTGTTTGCTTGGGTGCCTGTGCTGATTGCAATGGGCATAGGCCTATGGTTCGGTCTGCCGGTTGAGCCCGAGGGTCAGCATTACGCCGCGCTGGCTGTGGTGCTGCTTGGCCTTGTGATCTTCTACCGCTTTGCGCCGGAAGTGCTGCATCCTGTGCTGACAGCGATTTTTTGCGTGGTTCTTGGTATGCTGGCTGCCGGCTTGCGGGCGCATTTAGTCAAGGCGCCCCTACTTGGATTTCGATATTATGGTCCGGTGCAGGGACGAGTGGTCAACATTGACCGCTCGCAGTCCGATATGGTGCGGCTGACATTGGATCAGGTGGTGCTATCGCGCGTCGCGGCAGATCGCACGCCTGCACGCGTGCGTGTGTCTTTGCACGGCGAACAGGGATATGTCGCGCTGGGGCCAGGGCAAATTATCGTAACAACGGCACATCTTTCGGCACCGGAAGGCCCGGTAGAGCCGGACGGTTTCGATTTTCGCCGGATGGCCTATTTTGACCGGCTCGGGGCAGTCGGGTATACGCGTTTGCCGGTGCTATTGCTTGCGCCACCGACGGTAGGTTCGCAATGGATCAACCGGTTGCGCGCCCGAATTTCGACAGCGGTCGAGGCGCGCATTGACGGGGACGCAGGTGCCTTTGCCGCTGCCTTGGTGACAGGTGATCGTGCCAGAATCAGCCGCGCTGCCCATGATGACCTGCGGGCGGCAAACCTCGCGCATTTGTTGGCGATTTCCGGGCTGCATATGGCGTTGCTGACCGGATTTATCTTTGCGATGCTGCGCTATGGATTGGCGCTGCTGCCGGTTCTGGCGCTGCGGCTGAACTCAAAAAAAATGGCGGCGGCGTTAGCCTTGGCTGCTGGCGCAGTTTATTTGCTGCTTTCAGGTGGCAATGTGGCGACCGAAAGGGCATTTGTGATGGCGGCAGTGATGCTTGGCGCGGTTTTGTTTGACCGTCGCGCCTTGTCTATGCGGTCGGTCGCATTGGCAGCCTGTGTGCTGCTGCTGGCCCAACCAGAAACATTGCTGGAGCCAGGGTTTCAGATGTCATTTGCGGCAACAGTTGCCCTTATTGCGGGGTATGGGGCCCTGCGCGGGCGCACGCGGTCTCGCGCATTCCCCGGTTGGCTGACGCCGGTCTTGGCGGTGGTGTTTACCTCTTTGCTGGCCGGGCTGGCGACCGCACCGATTGCGGCGGCGCATTTCAACAGGGTTTCCGGATATGGCTTGGTTGCCAATGTGCTGGCTGTTCCGGTTATGGGGTTCGCGGTTATGCCGGCAGCAGTTTTGGCTGGGATTTTGGCCCCTTTGGGGTTGGAAGGGGCAGCGATTTGGGTGATGGGCAAGGGCACAAGCTGGATTTTATGGGTTGCGCATACCGTGGCTGCCTGGGACGGATCTGTGCGTGCAGTCGCCAGCCCACCTTGGTTTGTGCTTCCCGTAATGGCATTGGGGGCACTTTGGGTAATCTTGTGGCGAGGCCCTGTCCGGTTCATTGGGGTTGCGCCATTTGTCATTTCGTTTGGGATTTGGGCTTTGGCTGAGCGCCCGCCGATCTTGATTAGCGCTGATGGCAAACTCGTGGGTCTTACCACTGATGCGGGGCGCGCCCTTTCGGCGGCAAAGGGGGTGGGATTTGCGGCAAAGCAGTGGTTGGAAAATGATGGTGAGATGGTGGATCAACTTACCGCAGCGGCCCGCAAGGGGTTTGAGGGGCCGCCCAAGATGCGCCAGTTCATTCTAGATGACTGGAGAATCGTTCAACTGAAAGGAAAAGGGGCCGAAAAGTTGGTGAGTACGGTCTGCGCTATGGCCGACTTGGTTATATTGGAAAGAAAATATTCGGGTCGCAAACCTGCCGGATGCCGCATTGTAGATGAGAATATATTGCGCAAAACGGGGGCAATTGCCCTATGGCCAGCGGCCGATGGCAGTATGCGGGTTTCCCAGACCGAGACGCAAAGGCGGTTATGGACTGGAAAAGGCCGTGACCAACCAGCGCGACTGGTTCTGGAAAAACGCGCAAAAGCTGCAACGATAGGCCCGGTAGATCAGTAGCTTCGGATCAAACCAACCAAACGGCCTTGGACTTTGACCTGATAATCGGGCAAAACGCGGGTTTCATAGGCGGGGTTTTCAGCCTCCAATGCGATCATGTTTCCGCGCCGACGAAAACGCTTGAGCGTTGCCTCGGCGTCCTCGACCAAGGCAACTACGATGTCGCCGTTCTCGGCTGTGGATTGTTCGCGGATGACGACAATATCACCGTCATTGATTCCAGCGTCGATCATCGAATCGCCTTTGACCTCTAGCGCGTAATGCTGTCCTTTGCCCGAAAGCATCGAGCCCGGAACCGCAACATGATGCGAGATTTCCTGGATCGCTTCGATTGGAACGCCGGCAGCGATGCGCCCCATGACAGGCAGTTCCATCGCGTCGATGGAAGAAATAGCCATTGCGCCTTTGGGTGGCGAGACCTTGTCACCATCAATCACTTTTGGCTTGAAGCCCACACGTTCCATCGCCTCTGGCAGCTTAACAATCTCGATTGCGCGGGCGCGATGCGCGAGGCGGCGGATAAAACCGCGTTCTTCCAGCGCCGTTATCAGGCGATGGATGCCCGATTTCGATTTCAAATCAAGCGCCTCTTTCATTTCGTCGAAAGAGGGCGGAACACCTTCGGCATCCATTCGCACCCGAATGAAATCCAACAGTTCCAATTGTTTGCGCGTCAGCATCAGCCCGTCCCTTTCAAAAGGTTGCTTGACTGTTCTGCCCGTGTTCTTGTTTTGTGTCAAGTGATTTGGCTAAATCGGTAGATATTCGACGATGTCGCCTGCCGTGCGCGGGCCATCTCCAACCGGGCGCAACAGCAGCGCATCGGCCTGTGATAAAACCGACAGCAGAGCGGAATCCTGTGCCTGGAACGGCGTGATAGTCGTTTGGCCTTTGGAGGTCTGCAATTTGGCGCGCATGTAGTGGGCGCGTGGGCCGTTTGCGGGCAGATCCTCGGTCAAAATGGCAGAGTGCATTTGCGGGCCTTTTGCCGGCTGTCCTTGCAAAACACGCAGCATCGGCAACATGAAAATGTGACCGCAAACGATTGAAGAAACAGGATTTCCTGGTAGTCCAAGCATCGGGATTCCGTTCAGTTTTCCCGCCATCAGTGGTTTGCCGGGACGCATCGCGATTTTGTAGAATGCCCGTTCCATCCCCAAACCTGCCGCCACTTTGCCCACCAGATCATGGTCGCCAACCGATGCGCCGCCGATTGTCACGATCAGGTCGGCATCGGCAGCAAGCTCGAAGACTTTGGTCAGGCTTGCCTCGGTGTCGCGGGCGATGGGAAGCAGACGGGCGGCGCCGCCAGCTGCCTCGACCATCGCTTTCAGTGCAAAGCTGTTGGAAGCAATGATCTGGTCATCCCGCGGGCGCTCGCCCGGCATCACCAGTTCGTCGCCTGTGGCGATCAGGGCAACGACGGGGCGGCGTATCACCGACACTTCGGCCAGATTCATCGCGGCCAAAAGGGCGATGTCACTGGGGCGCAGAAGGCGCGGGGAAAGCACGTCGCCCGCACGGAAATCCTGTCCCTTGGCGCGGATATGGTTTGATCTGTCGGCATTTGCAGACAGTGTTATTTGATGGCCTGTGCGGGTCACATCTTCTTGGATCACAACACGGTCGGCCCCAATCGGCACAGGTGCGCCGGTGAAAATGCGGATGGCGCGACCTGCGGTCAGTTCACCTTGCCAAGCGTGGCCGGCACTGGCCTCGCCAACCACGTCGAAACTTGTGGTGTCGCCACAGGTGGCATAGCCATCCATCGCCGAGGCCGCAAAGGGGGGCTGGTCGCGCTGCGCGGTGGCTGGCAATGCCATCATCCGGCCGGCGGCTTGGGTTAAAGGGACTGTTTTGGCCGCCAAAGGGCGCACCAGATCAAAGGCACGTGACAGCGCCTCATCGACCGAAATCATTGGTCGGCCTCATAGCGACCCGATTTGCCGCCGTCTTTCAGCAGCAGTTTGATGTCTTTGATTTCCATAGCCTTATCAACGGCTTTTATCATGTCATAGATAGTCAACGCAGCGATGGAAACCGCGGTCAGCGCCTCCATCTCTACCCCGGTTTGACCACCGGTTTTCACTGTAGCAGTGATGATGACGCCGGGAAGTGCAGTATCGGGTACCAGATCAATTGCAACTTTGGTAATTGGCAAAGGGTGGCAGAGCGGAATCAGGTCGGCGGTTTTCTTGGCCCCCATGATGCCCGCAAGCCGCGCCACGCCCAACACATCGCCTTTGGCGGCACGGCCATCTGTGATCATCGCCAGCGTCTCGGGTGCCATTTTCACAGACCCTTGTGCAACGGCGATACGGGCGGTCACGGGCTTGTCCGAGACATCGACCATATGCGCATGGCCTTCGCCATCAAAATGCGAGAGCGTGGGGCGGGCCAAGTCAAAGCCCCCCTTGCGCAACATTCGGTTTGGCAAGGATAGCACGGGTGGCCGCAGCAACATCCTCTTGCCGCATCAAGCTTTCGCCAATCAGGAAACAACGCGCGCCAAAGCGGGCGACATCGGCCAGATCTTCGGGGGTAAACAAGCCGGATTCTGAAACGATCATCCGGTCTTCGGGCACGCGGCGGGCAAGATCGCGCGTGGTTTGCAGCGTCACGTCAAAGCTGTGCAGATTGCGGTTGTTGATGCCAATCATCGGAGAATTCAACAGCGCGGCACGTTCCAGCTCGGCGGCGTCATGCACCTCGATCAGCACGTCCATGCCCAACTCAAACGCAGCATCTTCCAGCTCTTTCGCTTGGGCATCGGAAACTGAGGCCATGATGATCAAAATACAATCAGCCGAAAGCGCGCGGGCCTCGACCACCTGATAGGGATCATACATGAAATCCTTGCGCAGGCAGGGCAGGCTGGTGGCATCATGGGCGGCAACCAGAAATTCGTCAGCACCTTGAAATGAGGGCGTATCTGTTAGCACTGACAGGCATGTCGCGCCCCCGGCCTGATAGGCGCGGGCAAGGGCAGGCGGGTCAAAATCGGGGCGGATCAAGCCTTTGGACGGGCTGGCCTTTTTGATCTCGGCGATCAGGCCATAACCTTTGCTTGATGCCGCCAAAAGGGCGTGGTGAAAGCCGCGGGGTGCGGGGGCGTCATCTGCCAATGCCTGCACTTGCGACAAGGGTTTTGCTGCTTTGCGGGCGGCAACCTCTTCCAGTTTATAGGTTTTTATCTTGTCTAGAATCGTGCTCATCAGGGGGCCGTCCGGTTAGGGGTGGGTTAGGCTGCCGCTGTTGTGATGCGGGCCAAGGTTTCAAGGCGGGCAAGCGCGGCACCGGAATCGATGCTGGCATTGGCAATTGCGACACCCGATTTCAGGTCGGCCGCCTTGCCTGCCACCAGCAGTGCCGCTGCAGAATTCAGCAAAACCGCATCGCGATAGGCGCCTTTTTCACCGTTCAGCAGGGCCCGAAAGGCAACCGCGTTATCAGATGGGCTACCGCCCATAATCGCCTCAAACGGGTGGACGGGCAGGCCTGCATCTTCGGGGTGAATGTCAAATTCGGTGATTGCGCCATCTTTCAGCGCGGCGACCTTGGACGGTGCTGCGATTGACAGCTCATCCGTGCCATCGCCGCCATGTACCAACCACGCCGAGGTTGACCCAAGTGCCAGCAACACCTCGGCCATCGGGCGGATAAGATGGGGGGCATAGGCGCCGGTCAGTTGCATTTTCACGCCCGCAGGGTTGGTCAGTGGCCCAAGGATGTTGAATAGCGTACGGGTGCCAAGCTCTAGCCGCACGGGGGCGACGTGGCGCGTGGCGGGGTGGTGCATCGGGGCCATCATAAAGCCGATTCCGGCCTCTTGCAGGCAGGTTTCAACGACTTTGGGGCCGACCATCACGTTCAGACCCATTTCGGTCAACGCATCGGCAGCCCCTGATTTTGACGAAAGGTTGCGGTTGCCATGCTTGGCCACAACCACGCCCGCGCCCGCGACGACAAAGGCTGTCGCCGTGGAAATATTCAGTGTGCCTTTGCCATCACCGCCTGTACCGACAATATCCATCGCACCCGCAGGGGCCACCACAGCATTGCACTTGGCGCGCATCACATGGGCAGCAGCAGCGATTTCATCGACCGTTTCGCCGCGTGTGCGCAGCGCAATCAGCAAGCCGCCGATTTGGGAAGGGGTCGCATCGCCGTCGAACAGAGCGGTAAAGGCGGTTTCAGCCTCGGCCCGCGTCAACGGGCGGTCGCAGGCAATGCCGATCAGGGGTTTGAGGCGGTCACTCATATAGGCTCCTTTTCGGGGGCTTTTGCGCGATCAAGAAAATTGCGCAACATCTGATGGCCGTGTTCGGATTTGATGCTTTCAGGGTGAAACTGCACACCCTCAATCGGCAGGGTTTTGTGGCGCAGGCCCATGATGGTGCCGTCTTCCAGCCAAGCCGTGACCTCTAAAGCGTCTGGCAGGGTTTCGCGGTCGACGACAAGGCTGTGGTACCGCGTGGCCAGGAAAGGCGAGGGCAGACCGGCGAACACGCCTTTACCGCTGTGATGCATTTTGCCCATTTTGCCATGCACGATTTCATGGCAGCGCACGACTTTACCGCCGAAGGCCTCGCCGATGGTTTGATGCCCAAGGCAAACGCCCAACAGCGGGATACCAGCCTCGGCGGCGGCCATGGTCAGCGGCAGGCAAATACCGGCCTGCGCCGGTGCGCGCGGGCCAGGGGAAAGCACAATCATTTCCGGCCGCAGCGCCATTGCGGCCTGCACGTCCATTTTGTCATTGCGCACAACGCGGATGTCCGCGCCCAACTCGCCCAAATAATGAACGAGATTATAGGTGAAACTGTCGTAGTTATCGATCAAAAGCAGCATATTGCTCAGCCCGTGCTTCATCATGTCTGTTTGGGGGTGAACCCGGCTCATTGTCGCGCTATACATGGGCCGAGCGGGATAGGGGCGTCAAGGGAAACCATTCCTTTTCGATCTTAACCGTACAAAGGCAGGCAGGAGGGTTACGGGTGAGCCGTGGGTTTTTAGCAGGGGCAGGGTGGGGCACCGTGGTTGCGGGGCTGGGCCTTGTCGTGGCGTCGCAGGTCACGGATCTGGGTATGGAATCGGAAAGATCGGCGGCTGTCACCGGTGAATCAGCAGTGACAGCGCCAGCCGTTGTTGAACCCGCGGCCTCGCCTTTGGTCCAAGAGCCGGCCGTGACCTTGCCTGCAGAAACGATGCAAGTACCAGATGTGCCGGAAAATACCGCCCCCGCGATGCCGCTACCCAATTCGGATGCCGAGGCAAAGCCCGATGTTCCGCAGCAAACCGCATCGCCAAGCACGGTGACGCCACCCGCAACGGTTGGGCCAGAAAAAATGGGCGCCGATACTTTGGGTTCCGATGATCTGGGCGATGTGGCTGCCAATACGCCCGAAGTTTTGCCCGAGGCGAAAACGGCTTTGGACGCTCGCCCAGAACCGGTGTCAGGATTGGCCCCGATTGTGCCAAGCAGTGAAAACCCTGCACCAAATGAAGCCGCGATGGCGGTAGCAGAGGCCCCGCAACCAGCGGCCGCAGATGTTGCGCCAGAATCTGGCCAGTCAGTCGTTGAGCCTAGCCCCGAGGCAATTCCTGCGCCGCAAACTGAGCCTGAGCAAGCAACTGGTGAAGCCGGGTCATCTGCTATGGAAACGGCCGTCGCACCTGAAATAAAGCCAGACACAGCGCCTGCCGAAACGGAGCAGCCAGCCATCAAAGCACCAGAGGCCGGGCAGCCAGATGTGCCTGTGCCCGAGGCCGTCGCACCCGAAGTTGAAATTGTTGTGATGGACCCGCCAGCGTCGCGCCCTGCACCGGGGTTTACGGGGGTAGACGGGGTAACAACAGGGCGTTTGCCGTCGATCGGTGCAATACCTGCGACATCGCAAGATCCGGCTACGGCTGCTGATATAGACTTGCCGCCGATTGAGCGATTTGCGCGCAAGTTTGAAAACACATCGCAAAAGCCTCTGTTCGCCATTTTGCTGCGCGATACAGGTGGGCCGGATATTGACCGCGAGGCCTTGGCTGCGATTCCATTTCCGGTGTCATTTGTAATTGACCCAACTTTGCCCGATGCGGCTGTTGCAGCCGACATCTATCGTGCTGCGGGACAAGAGATTTTGATTCTTGGGTCGGGTATTCCGGCAGGGGCAACAGCGTCGGATCTGGCAGTAAGCCTTGAGGCGATGGACAAAATTCTGCCCGAGGCCGTCGGGGTTGTGGATCAGGAAGCAGATGGATTCCAAGGCAACCGCACTTTGGCGACGCAAGTGCTGGCCTTGGTGGCTGATCAAGGCCGGGGCCTGATATCCTGGGATAAAGGCTTGAATGCTGCGGCGCAGGTCGCGCAGCGAGAAGGGGTCCGCAATGCAGTGATTTTCCGGTCTATGGATGGCGCGGATGAAAAAAGCGCTGTAATCCGGCGCTATCTGGACCGGGCGGCCTTTAAGGCGGCGCAGGATGGCCGCGTGGTGGTTGAAGGCACAACCCGGCCGGAAACCGTAAAGGCATTGCTGGAATGGGCGGTCGAAGGACGGGCGGCGACGGTGGCGATTGCACCTGCAACTGCCGTGATGACGTCGCAGTAACGTGGCGGCAGCGCTGGCATGAAAAAAGGGGCCGGTTGGCCCCTTTTTTGTTGCACAGGAAATACAGGATCAGTGGTTGCCGCTGGCAAACAGCCCTGCATCCTCTGCCGCTTTGCGTAGGGCATTGGATTTGTTGACGGTTTCTTCAAATTCGGCCTGCGGGTCGCTGTCATAGACCACACCGCCACCAGCCTGAATATAAAGCCGTTCATCTTTCAGCACAGCGGTACGCAGGGCGATGCAAAAATCCATCTCGCCATTGGCGGCGAAATAGCCCACGCCGCCGCCATAAACGCCGCGCTTTTCCGGCTCTAGCTCATCAATGATTTCCATGGCGCGGACCTTGGGCGCACCCGAAACCGTGCCTGCGGGCATACCCGCCAACAGGGCCGAAAGCGCATCTTCACCATCGGAAATTTCGCCCACCACGTTCGACACAATATGCATCACATGGCTGTAGCGCTCGACAATGAATTCCTCGGTTGGATGTACGGTGCCGATTTTGGCCACGCGGCCCACATCATTGCGGCCCAGATCCAGCAGCATCAGATGCTCGGCCAGTTCCTTTTGATCCGAGATCAGGTCCAGCTCATTCGCGCGGTCTTCCTCAGGCGTGGCACCGCGTTTGCGCGTGCCGGCAATCGGGCGCACCGTTACCTCGCCATCGCGGAGACGCACAAGAATTTCAGGGCTGGCGCCGATAACCTGGAACCCGCCAAAGTTGAAGAAAAACATGAACGGCGACGGGTTGGTGCGGCGTAGCGACCGGTAAAGCGCGAAAGGCGGGGCCTCAAAGCGTTGGGTCCAGCGCTGTGACGGTACGACCTGAAAGATATCGCCTGCGCGGATGTATTCCTTGGCGGCCTCAACGGCCTGCAAATAGCCTTGATGGGTAAAGTTGGAAACCGCCTGACCCACAGGCGCGACTTGACCATAGTCACGGTCGGCGCGTGGTGCGCGGTCAAGATCACGCAGGGCGTCCATCACGCGTTCGGCGGCTTGGGCATAGGCGGCCCGCGCCGACAGGCCCGAGGCAGCCCAAGCGGGTGCCACGACCGTCACCTCACCTTTGACCCCGTCCAGCACGGCCACGACCGAAGGGCGCATCAACACAGCATCGGGCAGGCCCAGCGGGTCGGGGTTTACATTGGGCAGGTGTTCCACCAACCGGATCATATCATAGCCCAGATAACCAAACAGGCCCGAAGCAATGGCCGGCAAATCGGCAGGCATGTCGATCGCGCTTTCCGCGATCAAAGCGCGCAGGCTTTGCAGTGGCTCGGCAGGGTCTGGCAAATAGGCCGATTGGTCAAAGCGGGCTTCACGGTTAATTTCAACCGCTGTGCCATTGCAGCGCCAGATCAGATCGGGCTTTAGGCCCACGACCGAATAGCGCCCGCGAATCTCGCCTCCGGTGACAGATTCGAGCATGAACGTATCGCCGCGCGCCTCGCCCAATTTCAGCATAAGCGAAACAGGCGTATCAAGATCGGCCGGAATACGGGCATAGACCACCTGGTTTTGCCCTGCGGCCCATGCTTTTTCAAAGCTGGCGAATTCGGGGATTAGCTGTGCCATTTTATGCCATTACCGAAATTGGGAATGCACGGCGTTGATTGCCGTATTGTTCAACGTAATGCCCGCATCCTGGGTCAGCGCATTTGAATAGAGCGTGAAGGCATCTTGCGACAAAGCCTGTTCAACCTGTGCCACAATTGCCCCTTTCAGGGCACTTGCATCTTCGCCTTCAGCCTCACCCGGGGTAATGGCCTGCAATTGAACCAAACCGACGTAGCCGGCCTCTTCTGCAGTCTTGCCTTCGATCACTTGGGTTTGGCCTTCCTCAAGCTTGAAGAGTGCTGTCAGCGCAGTCGCCGGAACGCCTTCGATTGTGCTGGAACGGGTGAGGTTGGGAATGACTTCAGTCACGCCAAAACCAGCCAAAGAAGCGCCAGCATCGACCTTTGCTTTGATCTCGGCCGCAAGGCTCGAGAGCGCGTCTTGGGCGGCTTGCGCGCGCCAGTTGCTGTCTACAGCGTCACGGGTATCGGCAAAGGGAATCGGCGTTGGTGGCACGATTTCTTCGAGCCGGAGGGCGAAAATGCCACCGTCATCGGTTTGAATAACCGCAGGGAAATCGCCTTGAACGGCGTCTTGTGCGGCTTTGCGAAAGGTCGGATAGGCGGCCATGCCTTCGCTGGAGGTGGCGTTAAAATCGATTTTGCCCAGCGTCATGCCAGAGTCTTTGGCCAGATCTTCGAGCGTGGCACCGCTGGCCAGTTGGTCGTCAACCGCCTCAATTTTATCGGCGATTGCGCGGCGCGCTGCGTCCATGGAGAGTTCGGCTGCCAGATCGGGGCGGGCCTCGTTAAAACTGGTGTTTTGGGCCGCCAGGATACCGTTCATCCGAAATAGCGCGGGCCCCAGGTCAGAGTCGAATGGGCCAACAATGCCCGGTTCTGTCAGGGCAAATACGGCTGGTCCGGCGGCGCCAAGATCGGCCTCTGAACGATCGCCCAAATCGATATCAGACAGCTTTACGCCGCGATCAGCGACCAATGTTTCAAAGGGCGTGCCGGCATCGAGTTTGGCCTTTGCGGCCATTGCTGCATCTTGGGATGGATACACCAGACGTTCAACCAAGCGGCGCTCTGGTTGAACAAACTCGGCGATGCGTTCGTCATATAGCTTGTGCAATGCGTCCTCATCCAATGCGACAGTGCCGGCAAGGTCTTCGGGCAGCAAAGAGGCATAGGTGATGCGGCGCGCTTCTGGGGCGGTGAATTGGGCAATATTATTTTCATAATAGGCTTTCAATTCCTCCTCGGTCGGGTCAGCGACTTTGGTTGCCAAATCGGCCTCGGTCAGATGCAGCAACTGCGCACTGCGGCGTTCCGAGATATAGGCGTAAAGTGTGTCTGTCAGGGCGGCGGGAGCCGCAAAGCCACCGCTGACCGCGCCTTGCAGCAAAGCACGCGACAGATCCTCGCGCATTTTGCTTTCATATTGTGCCTCGGTCAGTTTGTTGTTTTGCAAGGTGTAGCGATAGGCCTCGCGGTCAAATTGTCCCGATGACCCATGGAACGCATTGGTGCCAGTGATTTCTTTTGCGATCCGCGCATCGCCGGCGGAAATGCCAATCCGGTCGGCCTCATTATCAAGGGCTGCTGCAAGGATCAGCTGTTGACGTACCTGTTGGTCAAGGCCCAAGGATTGCGCCTGCTGCATGGTGAGCGTAGTGCCGAATTGCGCCGAAAGCGCGTTCATCTGCTGTTGCAAGGCGCGGGCGTAATCGTTCACATCGATCTCGCGCTCGCCAACTTTGCCGATGCTGCTGACGCCACCACCGAAGTTGGTAATGCCAAAGCCGCCGAGGCCAAGGACGAGCATTGCCATCAGCGCCCAGACGACGATGCTGGTACCTTTACCCTTTTTGCGACGGGGTTCTTCGGTTGGATCTGCCATGTGTTTTACCTTAAGAAACGCGGTTTTGCCCTATCTATGGGGTTAGACGGGCGGGGGCAAGCGAGGCTTGGCCGTCGCCGGGGGGCTTCACGCCCCCCAGACCCCCCGTGGGATATTTGTAAATAGATGATAAGGTTAGAGATTCAGGGATTTGAGGCGGTTGAAGAATTCTGTAATTTCGGTGCCATCGATATTGGCAAAAGCGATGCGGAGTTGGCGTTTGCCGGCTGCGGAACCTGCGGGCTGAAACATGGTGCCGGGCAAGGTGAGCAGGCTGGCCTTTTGCACCAGCGTTTTGGCCAGTTGATCGGAGGGCAGCGCGTAAGGGTGTTCAACATAGGCAAAATAGGCGCCGCAACCGAGTAATTTCCAATCCGGCAGGGTTTTGAAGCCGTCTACCATTGCCCTGCGGCGAGAGAGGATTTCGAGCCGTTCAGTGGCGACCCATGCGGCAAGGTTTTGCATACCCCAAAGCGCGCCGATCTGGCCAAGTTGGTTTGGGCAAATCGCAACTGTGTCCAGGAATTTTTCAACCTGCATGAGACGGGATTCTGACGCGACAATCGCACCTACGCGGTGGCCTGTGAGGCGGTAAGCCTTTGAAAAGCTGTAGAGATGGATAAGCGTGTCTGCCCATTGCGGATCTGTGAACAGCTGATGCGGGGCGCCTGTTCGGCTGTCAAAGTCGCGGTAGGTTTCGTCGACGATTAGCGCGAGGCCGCGTTCGCGCGCCAAAGCCATGAAATCGTCCAAGGTTTGGGCCGGATATTCGGCACCGCCCGGGTTGTTAGGGCTGACCAAAACGATCGCGCGGGTGTTTGGAGTGATAAGCGCAGCGGCATCGGCCGCCGAGGGAATAAGTCCCGCGCCAGTGGCGAGCGGTACGGTGTGCACCGCTTGCATATCAAGCCACATTTTATGATTGAAATACCATGGCGTGGGCAAGATTACCTCATCCCCGGCGCCGGCCAGCGTAGACATAACGGCGGTGAAGGCCTGATTGCAACCTTGCGTAATAGCCACCTGATTTGGCTGAATATTTCCGCCGTAGGTCGCAGACCATTGCTGCGCAATTTCCGACCGCAGGGCGGGCAAACCAAGCACGGGACCATAAAGATGGGCCGCGTCATTGTGCAGTGCTGCCTCGGCAATCGCCTGTCGCAGTGCAAGGGGCGGCGGCTCGACCGGGGCGGCCTGCGAGACGTTTATCAAGGGACGTTCTGGCGGGAATTGCACACCATCGAGCCAGCGCCGCGCCTCCATCACGGGCGGGCTTTCGGTGGCGGCCATAGCAGGATTAAGGGGTGTTGGCATGGCGCGCTCCGGCATTTGGGTTCAGTTAAGCATATGCCGCGATCAGGGGGGCGAAACCCGTTCGGACCCTGAGGCGGCTTAAGGCGGTTTTAATCTTTGCCGCGGTAGGGTTGGACATATTGCAGCGCCATATCCCATGGAAAGAAAATCCATGTGTCCTGGCTGACCTCGGTGATAAAGGTTTCGACCATCGGTCGGCCTTGGGGTTTGGCGTAGACGGTGGCGAAATGCGCTTTGGGATAGAGCGCGCGCACCAGTTCCAGCGTCTTGCCCGTATCGACAAGGTCATCGACGATCAAGACGCCGGTTCCATCGCCCATCACATCGGCTTGCGGGGCTTTGATAACCTTGGCTTCGGCGCGCTCTTGGTGATTATAGCTTTTGACCGAAATCGTATCGACGACGCGGATATCAAGCTCTCGCGCGACGATCATCGCGGGCACGAGGCCGCCACGTGTGATTCCAACCACAGCCTTCCATGCACCATTGTCCGGGCCTTTGCCATCTAGCCGCCAAGCCAAGGCGCGGGCGTCACGGTGAATTTGATCCCACGAGATGTGGAAGCCTTTTTCGTGCGGCAAACGGTCAGTCATGGTAGTCCTCTTTACTTAGGTCGCGGCGATTTTCAGGCCAAGAATGGCAAGCATACCGCCAAAAGCCCGGTCGATGATTGTTTTCAGGTTGATATAGCCCGAGCGCGTCCGTTCAAAGGAAAAGATGCGTGCGACAAGAATATTCCATAGAGCCTCGTTCAGGAACACCACTGTTAGCAGCGCGGCATAAACCCAGAGTGGGGTGTTCGGCGGCACGGTGCCTATGAAGATCGCCGAGAACAGAACGGCAGGTTTGGGGTTGGCCAATTGGGTGACAAACCCAAGCCGAAAGGCGGAAATTGCGGTGCGGGGCAGGCGGCTGGTTTGTGCCATATCCAACGGCTTGGCGGCATCGCGCCACATGCCCCATGCCATGTGCAACAGGTAAATCCCGCCAATGATTTTCAAGGCCCACAACAGGGCAGGTGCGGCCTGAAACACGATTGCAAGGCCAAAGAGTGCGGCCATAGCCCAGATTACCGCGCCGATGCCGATGCCGCAGGCCAGGAAAGTGCCGGTGCGAAGTCCCTCGGTCACACCAGTACGGGCAGACATAAGCACAGCAGGGCCGGGGCTGATCGCGGCCATAAGGTGCAAAAAGGCGACGGCTAGAAAAGCGGTTAATGTCATGGTGGCACTCTACAGGTTGAAAATAAGCAAGGCGGCAAGGGCCGTCAGGGCCACGGCAGCGGTGGTATCTATCCAGAATTTAGCCGCAAAATAGCGCTTGCGCATGGCGTTTGTCGACATTGAAATCGTGACGGTTGCGTACCAGAACAGCTCGGTCGCGAGCGCAGTGGCATAGATTGCCGCATAGATTGCAGCACCATGAGGATCGGGGAAAATGGTCAGGATGACGGCCGAATAAAACAGCGCAGGTTTCGGGTTGGACAGGCTGAGGATGACGCCACCAATGAACCCATCGCCAAAGCGGCGCTTGGCCGCAGGAGGCAATGGCTGTCGGGCTGCACGCCACAGGCCCCAAGCCATGTACAGCAGGTACAATCCGCCAAATATTTTTGCAGCCTGGAAGAGGGGTGGGTAGATCTTGAAAACTACGGCAAGGCCAAACAGCGCGAACAGGCACCAAAGCGATGCCCCGAAAGCAAGGCCGAGACCGTAGGGCAGGGCCTTATCGCGCCCTTGGGCCAGTGCCATTTGCGTGGCGGCAATAATGCTTGGCCCCGGCGACAGAATCGCCGGGGTGAGAACAGCTATCAGAGCCAGAAACGGCTCTGGGTTCATTCGGCACCTTTTTGGGCCTTGGCGGTGACAACGTCGATATCGGGCGCATCAACAGCTTTCATACCAACGACGTGATAGCCTGCGTCAACATGCAGGTTTTCACCTGTAGTGCCCGAACCAAGATCGGACAGCAGGAACACAGCGGCTTTGCCTACCTCATCTTGGGTCACGTTGCGACGCAGGGGCGAGTTCAGTTCATTCCAGCGCATGATATAGCGGAAATCGCCAATACCCGATGCGGCCAGCGTTTTGATCGGGCCTGCGGAAATCGCGTTGCAGCGGATGCCGTCTTTGCCCAGATCCTCGGCGATGTATTTTACCGATGCCTCAAGCGCCGCTTTGCACAGGCCCATGACGTTGTAATGAGGCATTACCTTTTCCGCGCCATAGTAGGTGAGCGTCAGCAAGCTGCCACCGGGGTTCATGATCGCTGCGGCGCGTTTGCATACGGCGGTAAAGGAATAGACGGAAATATCCATCGACATCAGAAAATTGTCGCGCCCTGTGTCAACGTAACGGCCGCGCAGCTCGTTCTTATCCGAAAAGCCGATGGCATGTACGACGAAATCAATGCTGCCCCAAACCTCTTTCAGGTGTTCGAATACCGCGTCCAGTGACGCTTCATTGGTGACATCACATTCGATCATCACCGAAGAGCCGACAGAGCTTGCCAAAGGCTCTACCCGCTTTTTCAGCTGTTCGCCTTGGTATGAAAACGCAAGCTCGGCCCCTTGGTCGGCGCAGGCTTTGGCGATGCCCCAAGCGATGGATTTGTCGTTCGCAAGGCCCATGATGAGCCCGCGCTTGCCTGCCATTAATCCTGCCATAGTTTCCCCCAAGTCATTTTCGGTATGTTGATCGCTGGTGTAGGCGATACTAGATGCCGCATCAAGTGTCGTGGGGCAAGGGCTTGCACTTGGCTGCCTAGGGGTTAGGCTTAGGAATGGACTGCACCTAAAACGTGTGCGGCAGATCGGGGTCATGATGGATAGAAGCGGAATTTTTGCAGGTGATGATCCGTTTGTGTTAGCCCGCGCCTGGTTGGCCGAGGCTGAGGCCTCGGAATTGAACGACCCCAATGCGATTGCCCTGTCCACTGTGGATTCTACCGGCATGCCAAACGCGCGTATGGTTTTGCTAAAGGATATCGAACCCGCCGGCTTTGTGTTTTACACCAATTACACAAGTCAAAAGGGACGAGAAATTGAAGCGGCAGGCAAGGCCGCCTTTGTGATGCATTGGAAAAGCCTGCGTCGCCAAATTCGGGTGCGGGGGATTACCGAGCGCGAAGAGGGGCCTGCGGCAGACGCCTATTACGCGTCGCGCTCATTGAAAAGCAGGTTGGGGGCATGGGCGTCACAACAGTCACAGCCATTGTCTTCGCGCGCGACTTTGATGGCCGAGGTCGCCAAGGTGACGGCAACCCACGGACCAATGCCAAAGCGCCCTCCGTTCTGGGGCGGCATTCGAATCATACCAACCGAGATTGAGTTTTGGGCTGACGGTGCATTCAGATTGCATGACCGGTTTCGTTGGTCGCGCAAAACGTGTAATGATGCGTGGAGGGTAGAACGGCTTAATCCGTGACTGTGCGTCAGCGCGAATTTGACTGTGCATGAATGTTGGAAAATGGCCTTGATCAACGCGGTCACTTCTAACAAAACGGGGCTTTAAGGCTAAATCTGGGGAAAAGGCCTGAGTATGGAAGAAGATGAAAAGCCTGTGGAGGTACTTCACGGACGCGTTAAATGGTTTGATCCGGTAAAAGGGTTTGGCTTTATTCTGTCGGAAGAGACAGGGGCCGATGTCTTGCTGCACGCCAATGTGCTGCGAAATTTCGGGCAAAGCACAGTCGCTGATGGCGCTGAAATCATTGTAAATGTTCAACACACCCAGCGTGGCGTTCAAGCCGTTGAAGTCCTGTCGATCACACCACCCGAGGGGACCGGGTTTGTGATGGCAACCGAAGGTAACAGCTTTACCGCCGAGGAAATTGCGGCCTGTCCGTTGGAACCTGCACGCGTCAAGTGGTTCGACAAGGGCAAGGGATTTGGCTTTGCCAATGTATTTGGCCGCGCCGAAGATGTTTTTGTGCATGTCGAGGTTTTACGGATGTCAGGGTTTGCAGACTTGGCAGCCGGCGAAGCAATTTGTCTGCGGATACTTGAAGGCAAACGCGGCCGCATGGCGGCACAGGTGCTTGCGTGGGATGCCTCGCTCAAGGCCCCAAAATGACCCGGTTGGCGCTGGTACTTGGCATGATCTTGGCATCGCCTATCGCAGGTTGGGCGGGGTGCGCGCCCGATCAGTTGGAATTGAAGATGACAAATGGCAGCGTCGCCAGATTCTCGGTCGAGATTGCGGATGATCCGAAAGAACGGTCAAAAGGTCTGATGTTTCGTGAGCATATGGCGACATCTGCCGGAATGGTTTTTTTCTATGAGCGTCCGCAGCATGCTGTGTTCTGGATGAAGAACACGTTGATTCCCTTGGATATGATTTTTGCCGATTCGTCCGGGCTGGTAAAACATGTGCACAGCAATGCCGTGCCGCATGATGAGACGGGAATCGACGGTGGTCCCGATGTTCTGGCGATCCTTGAAATCAATGGCGGCTTGGCAAAAAAGCTTGGAATTACCGAAGGTGCAGTGATGCGCCACCCGGATTTCAAACAATCTTCAGCTTCTTGGGCCTGTGACGCGCAATAGGTCTTTTCATTCCGGAATGCTTTCTGTAGGAAGCGCGCATGATCGGTTTTCACTGAAGGCCGAAGTTGAAAAGTCGGGGCGTAGCGCAGTCTGGTAGCGCGCCAGTTTTGGGAACTGGATGTCGTAGGTTCGAATCCTATCGCCCCGACCATTTCAAAGTTTAGCCCGCTAAAGGGTATTTATCAGACGATTTATGTGGCGTGGCGGGAAATCCGCAGTCTGATTGGCTATAGCCAGCAGTGGTGCGGGCAGTCATGCTTTTGTGCCTGAATTCAAGGATTTGGGGGGCGTTGCCCCCCTCGGTGCGATGCACCTCACCCCCCAGGATATTTACGGATAGATGATTTAGTTGGAATGGCGAGGCAAAAGGCCGGCCAGCCAGACGGTTGCTTATTGTTGCGGTTGTTCTGCTCTGCGGGGTACGCTTTGCTGAGGGCAGATTGGCAATAGCTCGCAGGTTGCGAGATATTTATGGGGCGTTACAAATTGCACATATTTAGCCTTTAAACTTGCAGATGTTCATCCCTTGCGCCAGTGACCGTTCATGCCCGAACAGCGATTGTGGCAGCAGTGTAGGCCAGGAAAAACGATAGAAAGATTTGCAATGGAAATGCCGTCTGCGCCAATGATTCTTGAGGGCATTCCGATGCCAGCTTTGCTGATCGCAAAGGATGGTCGGATTGCTGCGGTGAACGGGGCGGCACGGGGCGCGATGGGCGATGACCTGTTGGGGCGGCTCTATTTGATGGCTTTTCGTCAGCCTGCAATGGCAGATTGTATTGAGGCGGCGTTGCGTAAAGATGTGGCTGCCGTGACCAGATATGTTCGCCAAGTTGGCGCGGCCGAACAGATTTTTCGGGTGACGGTGACGCCGGTTCCTTCTGGTGCAATGTGCGCATTTGAAGATGTCAGCGCGCAAGAGGAGGTAGGCCAGCTGCGGCGGGATTTCGTGGCCAATGTCAGCCACGAGTTGCGCACGCCTTTGACTGCACTAATGGGCTTTATCGAAACGTTACAAGGTGCTGCCCGCGACGATGCGGCTGCAAGAGATCGATTCCTTGCCGTTATGGGGCGCGAGGCCGGGCGGATGAACCGCCTAGTCGGGGATTTGCTGTCGCTTAGCCGTGTCGAAGCACAAGAGCGTGTGCGCCCTACACAATCGATCGATATTTCACAGCTTTTGGTGCGGGTGATTTGTGATCTGCGCCCCGTGCAACTGGCCGCGCGGGTCAAGGTTGAGCTTTCCAACGCGCCAAATATCATGGTGCGGGCCGATGCTGACCAAATGGTGCAGGTTCTGACCAATCTGATTGAAAACGCGATCAAATATGGTGGCAGCGACAAGGTGGTTCATGTGGTTCTGCGCCGCGAACAGCGCGATCCGGTTTTGCGCAGCAGTGCGGTGCAAATTGATGTGATAGACCAAGGCGAGGGCATCGATGCGATCCATCTGCCGCGCCTGACAGAACGGTTTTATCGGGTGGATGCGCATCGTTCGCGCGAAAAAGGTGGTACCGGGTTGGGGCTGGCAATCGTCAAACACATCATCAACCGGCACCGTGGGCGGTTGATGATTGCCAGTGAAAAAGGCGTCGGCAGTACATTCAGCATCGTGTTGCCCGATGATGCGGTTACAGTCGGCTGATCCGTTCGGTCAGCAATGCAAAGAAGCCGTCTGCATCGACATCTCCGATAAACAGGGCGTTTGGTGCGCGGTCGGTTACGCCCCACCAATCCGCCACAGTCATCCCCAAGGTCAGCTCGGAGGTGGTTTCAATTTCGACGTTGATTTTGCGGCCGGTGAACAGTTCTGGCTGCAAAAGCCAAGCGATTACGCAAGGGTCATGCAATGGCGCACCTTCCGAGCCATATTTTTCCTTGTCGAAGCGTTCAAAGAAATCAGTCCATTCAGCAACCATGCGCCCAGCCTCGGTGCCCATGTCGCGAAAGGCCTGAACCCGAGGTTTGGTGGTCAGCACCTTATGGGTCACGTCAAGCGGCAACACGGTAATAGAGATGCCGGATTTGAACACAATATCAGCGGCTTCGGGGTCAACGTATATATTGAATTCGGCAGCAGGCGTGATGTTGCCCACCTCAAAATAGGCGCCGCCCATCAAGACAATTTCGGCGATCTTTGGCGCAATATCAGGCGCGCGTTGCAGGGCACAGGCAATATTGGTCAGCGGCCCAAGCGGACATAGCGTGACAGCTCCTGAAGGTTCGGATCGTAGGGTTTCAATAATAAAATCAACAGCATGTTGGCTTTGCAATGCCATCTGGGGCGTAGGTAGTTGCGGGCCATCAAGCCCGGTTTTGCCGTGAACATGTTCGGCTGTTACCAGTTTGCGTTTCAGGGGGGCATCGCAGCCTGCAAAAACCTTAACATCCGGTTTTCCCGCCAATTCGCACACAATCCGCGCGTTTTTGGCAGTCAGTGGCAAGGGAACATTGCCGGCCACGGCAGTTACGCCCAAAACCTCAAGCTCATCAGGGCTGGCAAGGGCAAGCAATATGGCAACAGCATCGTCCTGGCCTGGGTCTGTGTCGATGATAATCTTGCGCGGTGCCATAGCTCTTTCCTTTGTCGTTCAGGCAAGCAAAGCCGAAGCAAAGGGATTTGTCCATCCGATAAAAAACGGAGGCACGAGACCTCCGTTCAATTCGTATTTTTCGCTTCAACCGTCGAAGTTGATCTCTTCCATGATGCGCAGCGCTACCGGGCGTTCTTTTGCCACCGCTGCAAGATCAAGGCTGTCAGGCGTGAAATCCCCCCAGCTTTGGACGAGTTCCGACCGAGGAACGCCTGGCTTTACTGGAAACTCGTAGTTGGTTTCGGCATAAATCTTTTGCGCATGATCGCCGGTAAGCCATTCCATGAACTTCAGGGCAGCGGCCTTGTTCGGGGCTGATTTGGTCATCGCGACGCCAGAAATATTCATATGGGTGCCATCGCCTTCAAAGACCGGGAAATCCACGCGCACAGCATTGGCCCAATCTTTTTGCTCGGGGTCATTTACCATTTGACCCATGTAATAGGTGTTGCCGATGGCAATATCGCATTCGCCGGCCCAAATCGCTTTTGCCTGATCGCGGTCACCGCCTGCGGGTTTGCGTGCGAGGTTCGCCTTCAACCCTTCGGCCCATGTTTTCGCATAGGCTTCGCCATGATGCGCGATCATGGCCCCCAGCAGTGCCACGTTGTAGTCATTCGTGCCGGAACGCGAACACAGCCGCCCTTTCCATTTTTCCGAGGCAAGATCTTCGTAGGTGGTAATTTCGCCCGGTGCGACCCTGTCTTTTGAGGCATAGATAATGCGCGCACGCGAGGTAAGGCCAAACCATTCGTTTCCGGCATCGCGGAAATTGGAAGGGATGTTGGCGTTAAGAACGTCAGATTCCACGGCCTGCGTCACACCTGCATCCACAATCTGCGTCAACCGTGCGATGTCGACAGTCAAAACCAGATCGGCAGGGCTACGGCTGCCTTCCGCCACGAGGCGTTCAGCCATGCCTTTGTCAACAAACGCAATATTGACGTCGATTCCGGTCTCGGCCGTAAACGCATCGGCCAAAGGTTGGATCAACTCTGGCTGGCGGTGGGAATAGACATTCACCTCTTCTGCTACAGCGGGCAGGGCGGCGGTGCCAAGGGCGAGAACGGCAAGTGTGGATATGCGAAGTGACATTGTTGACCTCTTTAGTCGGAATTGTTGCCCTCCTTAAACCTGAGTCTTTCACTTTGGTCAATACCTGACTGATAAGCTCGGGAAAAAATCGTACCGCTTCATCTTGGTATAAATACCTAATCCCGCCGCAGGCCCCCATGCTCGGCATTGGCCACTTTCTCCTCGGCTTTGGCGCGATCCCATAGGGCATCCATTTCCGCCAAATTGCTTGTGGCAGGTGTTTTCCCCAACTCTTCTAAACAATCCTCAATTCTGGCAAAACGGCGCGTGAACTTTTCATTGGCCGCGCGTAAAGCGGCTTCGGGATCAATAGACATATGCCGCGCGAGGTTGGCCATAACGAACAGCAAATCGCCAAATTCCTCGGCCTGTTCCGCCGCGCTTAAAGAATCGCGTGCCTCGACCAATTCGCGCGATTCCTCGATGATCTTGTCCAAAACCTGATCGGTTGACGGCCAGTCAAACCCGACCCGCGCCGCCCGTTTTTGCAATTTCACAGCGCGCGTCAGCGCAGGCAGCCCCAGCGCAACACCATCAAGAACGCGGGCGGGCCCCCGCTCGGCAGCTTTCAGGCGCTCCCAATCGCGGGTTTGCTGTTCGGCGCTTTTATCGCGCGACTCTTCACCAAACACATGCGGGTGACGCGCCACCATCTTATCGGCTATTGCTTTGGTAATGCTGTTAAAATCAAACAATCCTGCCTCTTGCCCGATACGCGCGTGATAGACGGATTGCAGCAGCAGGTCACCCAGCTCGCCTTCCAGTTCGCCCCAGGCCTTGCGCTCGATCGCATCGGCGACCTCATAGGCCTCTTCAATCGTATAGGGTGCGATCGTGGCAAAGTTTTGCTCTATATCCCAAGGGCAGCCGCTGTCAGGGTCGCGCAACCGTGCCATAATTTCCAAAAGCCGCGGCAGCCCGCCTTGTGGGTTGGCGATCAACGCGTCGCTATCATTGCGAGACAGTGGGTTGGTGCTGGGGGCCATTGCGGTTCCTATCGAATTGGCGTCAAGTAGCGGGCAAAGTTTTGACTCTAGGAGTAGCCCATGCCCGTCGTGAATGCCATTGCCGGATATGCAGAAGAGATGAAAGGCTGGCGCAGGCATTTGCATCAGCACCCGGAACTGCGGTTTGATTGTGTTAGGACAGCCGCCTTTATCGCCAACCGTTTGCGCGAATTCGGCGTGGACGAATTGCATGAAGGCATCGCTACCAGTGGTATTGTTGCAATCATTAACGGCCAAGGTGCGGGTCCTACGATTGGCCTGCGCGCCGACATGGATGCCTTGCCGATTACCGAGGCAACAGGCGTCGAATATGCTTCTACTGTTCCAGGGCGGATGCATGCTTGTGGCCATGATGGCCATGTGACGATGCTTTTGGGCGCCGCGAAATATTTGTGTGAAACCCGCCGCTTTACCGGCCGAGTTGCCCTGCTGTTTCAACCGGCCGAGGAAGATGGCGGCGGCGGCGAGGTGATGGTGCAAGAGGGCGTGATGGATCGTTTCGACATCACACAAGTTTACGGCATTCATAACGCGCCGGGCGTGCCTTTCGGCCATTTCGTCACCACGCCGGGGCCGCTGATGGCCTCGGTTGATACCGCCGTGGTGAAGGTCACAGGCAAGGGCGGGCACGGCGCTACGCCGCATGTCTGTGTTGATCCTGTCGTGGCCATTGTCGGCATGGTGCAGGCAATCCAAACCATTATCCCGCGCAATGTTTACGCGCTGGATGAGGCGGTGATTTCTGTCACGCAAATCCACACGGGCTCGGCCAGCAATATCATTCCCGAAGATGGCTGGTTCTGCGCCACGATTCGTTGTTTCAAACCCGATGTCCGAGAGCTGCTCAAACGCCGTTTTTATGAGATCGTCGAAGGCCATGCCGTCGCATACGGTGTCACAGCCGCGATTGACTATGATTGGGGCTATCCCGCCACCATCAATCACGCCGCACAAGCCGGTTTCGCTGCCGATGTCGCCGCCGAGATTTCCGGCGCCAATGCTGTTGAGGCTGACGGACCGCGCGAGATGGGGTCGGAAGATTTCAGTTATATGCTCGAGGCGCGGCCAGGGGCCTATTTGTTCATGGGTATCGGCGATGGGGCAGGGCTGCACCATCCGGCCTATAATTTCAATGACGCGGCCGCGCCCGTTGGGGCCAGTTTCTTTGCGCGCCTTGTCGAGCGCGCACAGCCTTTGCCCTAACAGGTGGTCGCAGGTTTTTCTCTTTGAAAAACCTGCCATGCCCAACCTTGAGGCGACGGTGCGGGGGCCTTGCGCCCCACAGCGTTAACGAATGGCGGGAGAGCCCCTTTACCTGCGCCGAATCGCAGATTTTTGGATCACCCCCAGAACACTCTCCATGGATCGCCAGAATCAACCATTAGACCACCATATCTAGGTGACCGCAGCGTATAGCGTCGCGGCACGGTTCCTGACCGCCTAGTCAAAATATGATCAAAATGCTAGTCTTCTGACGGATCGCAAAGCGCAGGAACACCCTATGACCCAGAATAACGGCCCAACGCCCTCGGACCTTTGGCAAATGGACCATGATCATTCGCTGCACCCTTGGGCAAACTTCGGCCCGTTTGAAAAGGACGGCTCGTTGATCATGGCGCGGGGCGAGGGCTGTTATTTGTGGGACGCCGAGGGTCGGCGCTATTTTGATGCGGTCGGTGGCATGTGGTGCACCAATATCGGGCTTGGCCGTGCGGAAATGGGCCAGGCGATGGCCGATCAGGCCATTCAGCTTGGCTTTGCCAACAGCTTTGTTGATATGGCCAATGCCCCTTCGGCAATGCTCGGGGCCAAGCTTGCCAGCCTCGCACCGGGCGATCTGAACCGCGTGCATTTCACCACCGGCGGCTCTACCGCCATCGACACCGCATACCGAATGGTCCATTATTATCAAACCTGTATGGGCCGCCCCGATAAGACGCAAGTGATTGCCCGCAACTACAGCTATCACGGATCCACCTATATCAGCCAAAGCATCAGCAAGCGTCCCGGCGACCGTGTGGCGCAGTTTCGCTATAAAGAAAACGGCATCCACCATGTCAGCGCGCCTAATTTCTATCGCGCGCCCGACGGCATGGATGAGGCCGCGTTCTGTGACCATCTGGTTGCCGAATTCATTGCCAAGATTGACGAGATTGGTGCCGAAAATATTGGCGGTTTCTTTGCCGAACCGATTCAGGCTTCGGGCGGCGTTATCGTGCCACCCGCAGGCTATCTGCCGCGCATGGCCGCAATCTGTGCCCAGCATGACATCCTGTTTATCGCGGATGAGGTCGTCACCGCTTTTGGCCGCACCGGCCATTGGTTTGCCAGCCTCGATCAGTTCGGTATCCAGCCCGATATGATCACATGTGCCAAAGGTCTGACATCCGGCTACATCCCACTGGGCGCGCTCATTTTTTCTGATCGTATCTGGGCGGCGATGGCTGCGGATGGCGGGCGCTGGTTTACCTCGGGTTTCACCTATTCCGGCCATCCGGTATCCTGCGCCGCTGCCTTGAAAAATAT
Source organism: Pseudorhodobacter wandonensis (assembly GCF_001202035.1). Taxonomy (GTDB): domain Bacteria; phylum Pseudomonadota; class Alphaproteobacteria; order Rhodobacterales; family Rhodobacteraceae; genus Pseudorhodobacter; species Pseudorhodobacter wandonensis. The sequence goes on from NZ_LGHT01000036.1 coordinate 171,728, forward strand.
CGAGATCATGGAGCGTGAGGATCTGTTGGGCAATGCGACCCGTGTCGGTACCTATTTTGAGACCCGCATGGCCGAGTTAATGGCCCTGCCGATGGTCGGCGATGTGCGGGGCAGCAAGCTGATGGTTTGCGTGGAAAATGTCGCTGACAAAGCCCGCAAAACCCTGCTGCCGGACGCGCTGGATGTTGGCAAACGTATCTCGGATACTGCCGAGACAATGGGCTTGATGGTGCGCCCAATGGGGCATTTGAACGTCATGTCACCCCCGCTTACAATTACCGAAACAGAAGTCGATTTCGTTGCCGAAATCCTCGCGAAGTCCATCCGACAGGTTGCTGACGCGCTAACCAAAGAGGGCGTGCGTCTGGCTTGACAGCGCATATGGTTTGCCCCTTTCTGCACATTCCGGATTTTTGGCGTCTCCGGTAACTGAACGACGCTTTGCATATGGGGAACAGCATGGCGTTAGAAGATGCAAAGAATGAAGTTGATGGGGCGTTCACGCGTCAAGGTCTGCGCGGGCTCGCGTTTGAGAATGCGTTTGCGGGGGCGACCTCGTTTCTGCGCCGCCGCTATACCAAAGACCTGACAGGCGTCGATCTGGCGATCACCGGTGTGCCGTTTGACCAAGCCGTCACCCACCGCACCGGCACCCGTTTCGGCCCCCGCGCCATACGCGAGGCCAGCGCTTTGCAGCCCTTTGACCCGCCCTATGGTTGGCCCACCAACCCGCTGAAAGATATGGCGATTATCGATTACGGCGATGTCGCGTTTGACTATGCGCATACACCCAGCTTTCCGGGCCTGCTGACCGAACATATCCGCACCATCCTTAAGGCTGGGCCGGGTACAGTGACGCTGGGTGGCGATCACTTCATCACCTTGCCCATTCTGCGGGCCTATGCCGAAAAATACGGGCCGATGTCGGTTATCCATTTCGATGCCCATTCCGACTTGTGGCAAGATGATGATATGGATCGTATCGACCACGGCACCTTTTTCTATAAAGCGGTGAAAACGGGAATTATCGATCCCAAAACCTCGGTGCAAATCGGCATCCGTACTCATTGCGATGACTATTTGGGCGTTGAATACATCGACGCGCGCACCGTCCACGAAAAAGGCTGCGCCTATGTCGTGGCCCGTGCCAAGGAAATCGTCGGCCAAAACCCGACCTACGTGACCTTTGATATCGATTGCCTCGATCCGTCTGCTGCACCCGGAACAGGCACACCCGTCTGGGGCGGTCTGCAAACCTGGCAAGCCGCTGCCTGCCTGCGTGATCTGGCCGGTATCAACATGGTCGGCGGCGATATTGTCGAGGTTTCACCCGCTTACGACACGACCGGCGCTACCGCTATCGCCGGCGCCCATGTCGCGCATGAGCTGATTTGCCTTTACCACTGGGCGCATCACCGCAAATGAAGGCACAGATTATTATTGCGACTTCAGCTTTTGTTCTCATGGCCGTGATTAGCTCTGGGGCCTATATTCGCTTTGCCCCATCCGATGTCGCCCGTTGGCATGAAAATCCCTTTCAAGCCTTTGATTGGAATAGCAGCAGCGAATGGGGCCAAGTAATTGCGCAATCCAACGGCGCCGTGCTGCGATTGCCCGAACAGGCCGGGCTTTTGGCGCGGCTTGATGCTGTTGCGATGGCCGACCCTTACACCACCCGCTTTGCAGGCGGCGTAGATCAAGGCCGTATCACTTGGGTGACGCGGTCCGCGCTTTGGGGTTTTCCCGATTACACCACCGCGCAAATCGAGGCGGGTGGCCTCTATATTCACGCCCGTCTGCGCTTTGGCAAATCTGATTTTGGCGTAAACTCTGCCCGTCTTAACGATTGGCTCGCCAAACTCTGACGGCTTCATCTTGGAAAAAATACCTTACGGTGGCGGCGGCCAGTTCAACATTGGTTCAAGAACCCGCTGACGCTGGGTATACCCCTGTTGCCAGTCGCTTGACGCGGCTTCGTTCATAGGACAAACCGTTCAAATGGTCCCACTTGATACCCTTGCCCAGATCACCCAACGTTTCGAGTTTATCGAGGCGAAGCTGTCGTCTGGCGCGCCGCCCGCCGAAATTGCCAAGCTCAGCCGTGAATACGGCGATCTAAAGCCGGTTGTCACTGAAATCGATGCCTATCGCCGCGCACTGGATGACTTGGCCGAGGCCGAGATCATGCTGACCGACCCCGAAATGCGCCGACTGGCCGAAGAGGAAATCCCAGAGCTTAAATCCCGCATCGAGGAAATGGAAACCGCCTTGCAGCTGGCGCTCTTGCCCAAGGATGCCGCCGACGCACGGCCTGCGATCCTGGAAATCCGCCCCGGGACTGGCGGCGATGAGGCAGCGCTATTTGCCGGTGACTTGCTGAACATGTACCGCCGCTATGCCGAAAACCGTGGCTGGACGTTTGAGATCCTTGAGCTTCAGGAAAGCGATCTGGGCGGCATACGTGAGTTGACGGCCCATATCCAAGGCGAGGGCGTGTTTGCCCGCATGAAATACGAATCTGGCGTGCACCGCGTTCAGCGTGTGCCGGAAACCGAAAGTGGTGGACGGGTGCATACTTCGGCGGCGACAGTGGCTGTGCTGCCCGAAGCCGAAGAGGTTGATATCGACATCCCTGCCTCGGACATCCGGATTGATACCATGCGTGCGAGCGGGGCAGGCGGCCAGCACGTCAACACAACAGATTCGGCGGTGCGCATCACACACCTGCCCACCGGCATTATCGTGGTCTCGGCGATGAAATCGCAGCACCAGAACCGTGTCGCCGCCATGCAGGTTTTGCGTGCAAGGTTGTTTGAAGCAGAGCGTGAGCGCGTTGACGCTGAACGCTCGGCCAATCGCAAAAGCCAGGTCGGCTCGGGCGACCGATCAGAGCGCATCCGTACCTATAACTTTCCGCAAGGCCGGATGACCGATCATCGCATTAACCTGACGCTATATTCGTTGGGGCAAATTATGGGCGGCGATCTGGATGCAGTGATTGACGCGCTGATTTCTGACGATCAGGCGCGCAAACTGGCCGAGATGCAATGACGACCTTACTGGCGGCGCGGCGGGATGCTGTGGCCCGTTTGGCGGCGGCAGGGGTGCCTGATGCTGCGCAGGATGTCGCTGTACTACTGGCGCATGCCTTGGGCTGCGATCGGGCAGCTTTGGCGCTACGTTCACCGCAAGAGGCGCTGCGTACGGACCAGCTTGCGCGGCTGGAACAGGCAGTTGTTGCACGCGCCACCCGTCAACCGATCAGCCAGATCACTGGTGCGCGGTTGTTTTGGGGGCGGTCTTTCACCGTGACTTCGGATGTGCTGGACCCTCGTCCCGAAACCGAAACCCTGATTGCCGAGGCGCTTGGTGTTCCCTTTGGTTCGGTGCTTGATTTGGGCACGGGGTCGGGTTGTATCTTGGTCACATTGCTGGCGGAACGGCCGGATGCCCTCGGTTTAGGTGTTGATCTGTCACGCGCGGCCTTAAAGGTTGCGCAGAGCAATCAGCAAAGGCTGCTGCCGCAACGCCAAGTCAATTGGGCGCAGGGCAGTTGGTTTGAACCGGTGCAAGGACAATTTGACCTGATCGTTTCAAACCCGCCCTATATTACGGCCGACGAAATGGCCGACCTTTCTGCCGAAGTACGCGATTGGGAACCCCATTTGGCGCTGACCCCCGGCGGTGACGGTTTGGCACCTTACCGCGTCATTGCGGCCGGTGCAGCGGCATTTTTATCCGTGGGGGGCTGGCTGATGGTGGAAATCGGGCCGCGCCAAGGGGCCGCGGTCGCAGATCTTTTCACGGCAGGCGGCTTTTCAAATGTCACCTGCATGCGCGATCTTGATGGGCGTGACAGGGTGATCAAAGGTCAGTATTTGGGCAAGTGATGCGGGTTTTACACATCAAAATCGCAATAAATCGCCTGATTTATGGGGATAACCGCTGCAATTACCGATTTTGACTTGTCACGTCTTCCAACCCGTGGTTAGACAATAGCTGTGTAGGGGAATGCCCCGGGTTCGCTCGGTTCTCATGCTTGCACGCAATGCCAAAATTTTTGATGCGCCCGGATATGGGCATGACGTGTCTTTCCTAGACCGCCGGCGCAAAGTCAAAGCCAGAGAGTTCTGGATAAAAGGACAAGATGAGATCTTCCAAGTCCCGCTCGCGTTCGAAATCGAACCGCCCGCGCACCCTCGGCAATATCACCAACCGTGTCTTCGACAGCTCCGGCCCCGAAGGCAAAGTGCGTGGTACGCCGCAGCAAATTATCGAAAAATATAATCAACTGTCGCGTGATGCGCAGCTGTCGAATGATCGGGTGAATGCCGAGAACTTCCTGCAGCATGCCGAGCATTACACGCGCATGTTGGCTGAAGCGCAGCGTGAAATGCAGGCTGAGCAAGAAGCGCGTCGCCTGCAGGACAGCCAGAATCAGCAAAACAATCAGAATCAGCAGAACAACCAGAACCAGCAGCGCGACCGTCAACAAGATCGCGGCGACAGCCCGCAGCCTGAAATGCGCGAAGATCGCAATGACGGGCGCCGCGACGACAGAAACGACGCTCGCAACGATAATCGACGCGAGGCCCGCAACGATGGGCGCAATGACAACCGGCGTGACAGAAATTCTGTGCGCTCTGATGAGGCGACTGATGCGCCTGATGTGATCGAAGCCTCGGGCGACGAAAGTGAAACGGGGTTGGTTGAAACGCCTGAATCGCGTCGCCCACCTCGTCACCGCGCACCGCGGCCAAAGCATGATGCCGAAGCGGCCAGCGGGCAACCTGTCGAAAATGTTGTCGCTGGGGCCACCGCAGATCAGGCAAAGCCCGCACGAAAACCACGGGCACCGCGCAAGCCAAAGCCCGAGTCGGATGCGCCAAAAAAGTCGGATCATAGCGGCGATCAAGCGGCTGAGTGATGTTACAATATTAATCGAAAAGCCGGGGCGTTGCTCCGGCTTTTTGTGTATCTGCGGTGTGGTTGCGCTACAGGCCGGGCCTAAGCATACCCGAGCGATAATGCGCAGAACTTTTCAAGCGAGATTTCTTCGGCACGTGCTGTAGGGGCGATGCCCACGGCCTCTAACCGCGCTTCAATATCCGGTCCCATCGCCTTCAGGCTAGAACGCAGCATCTTGCGGCGCTGGTTGAACCCCATCGCGGTAAGCCGTGACAGCATCGGCCCATTGGCCGGAAAGCGCGGCTGTTCCAGCCGAGTAAGATGCACCACAGCAGAATGGACTTTGGGCGCGGGGCTAAAGGCCTCGGGCGGCAGGGTCAGCACGATTTTGGGCTCTGTCCGCCATTGCGCCAGCAGTGCAAGCCGCCCATATGCTTTGTCACCGGGTTTGGCGACAATACGTTGTGCCACTTCTTTTTGGAACATCAGGGTCAGGCTGCTCCAAAACGGAGGCCATTCGTCGGGCGACAGCCAGCGCACCAGCAATTCGGTGCCGATATTATAGGGTAGGTTGGCAATCACCCGTACAGGTGGCGTCAGATGCGCGGCGATATCTACGGTCAGGGCATCGGCATTCAGCACCTCTAACCGGCCGGGATAGGCGGCAGCGATTTCGGCAAGCGCAGGCATGCAGCGTGCGTCTTTTTCCACAGCCAGCACGCGGCGCGCGCCTTCGGCCAACAATCCGCGCGTCAGCCCGCCGGGGCCGGGGCCAACCTCAAGCACATCACATTGTGTCAGATCGCCCGCCGAGCGCGCGATTTTCGATGTAAGGTTCAGGTCGAGCAAAAAGTTCTGGCCCAGCTGCTTTTTTGCCACCAGTTCATGCGTGCGGATAACCTGTGCAAGGCTGGGAAGCCCGTCGATAGCGGCCATTAAACTACCCCTCGGGCGGTTGCCATGTCATGTGCCATGCGCAACGCGGCGATCAGGCTGGTTGGGTCTGCGATGCCGCGCCCCGCAATGTCAAAGGCGGTGCCGTGATCGGGCGAAGTGCGAATGAATGGCAGGCCGAGCGTCAGGTTGACACCGCCCGCAAAATCAATGGTCTTGATCGGGATAAGTGCTTGGTCGTGATACATGCACACCGCCACATCATAGCCCGCGCGGGCGGTGGCGTGAAACATGGTATCGGCGGGCAGGGGGCCAGTGATTTGCATGCCTTCAGCGCGCAAACGATCGAGAACAGGCGAAATCAGGGTCTTTTCCTCATGCCCCATTGCACCGCCTTCGCCCGCATGGGGGTTTAACCCTGCCACGGCAATGCGCGGACTTTGTAGGCCGAAATCTTGCATCAGTCCGCGATGGGTGATGCGCAAGGTTTGCTCCAGCGCCTCGGCCGTCAGTGCTGCGGGCACTTCCGAGATAGGAATATGAATGGTTACAGGCACCACACGCAGCTGCGGGCAGGCCAGCATCATCACCACACGCTCTACCCCGCCCAAAGAAGCCAGATATTCCGTGTGGCCGGGAAAGGCAAAACCTGCACCATCCTTTAGCGCCTTTTTGTGGATCGGCGCAGTGCAAAGGCTTGAGGCCGCGCCAGCCTGAACCAACCCAACTGCGCGGGCGATTACGGTGATTACATCGGCAGCATGTTCGGGCTTGGCACTGCCTGCAGTGGCGGGGCTGGCAAAGGGATGAGGTAAGACGGCAAGGCTATTTGCCCCGGCAACCGCCTGTGCGGGGTGGTCAATCAGGTGATAATCCGCACCCGCAGGCAGATGCCGCGGGTCGCCGATCCAGAAAAACGGCAGCTCTGCGCCCAAGATTTTGTGCGCAGAGATAGCGATTTCAGGGCCAATGCCGGCAGGCTCGCCGCAAGTCAGGGCGATAGGCTTGGGTGCCAGCGGCATGGATCAGGGTTCGCGGATGATGGCGTTAAAGCGCATCTCTTCAAGGTAGCTTTGCGATTTGGCGGCAAGCTGTTGGTTCAGCAGACGGTCACGAACCTCGTCACGCGTCGGTTGGACCTCTTGTTCAGGGGTGCGCGAACACAGCATCAAGAATACATGCGCCGTACCGCTTGGGTAATCAACGCTCTCGCCCGGATCAAGCGGTGCAAGCGCACGTCCGATATTGGTGGGCAACTCCGACGCAGTCTTGGTTTCGCGGATCAGTCGTTCGGCTGGCTGGCCTTTGGCGACTGTGTAAAGGTCATCACATGTATCGACTTTTGCACGGATGGCAGCAGCCGCCGCAGCACCATTGGCAGCAGGCAAGCTGTACTGCGCATAATCTACGCTAATCGATTTCAGGTTTTGGCCCTTCATTTCCTCTAGCCCGCGCAACTGGAACAGGCCAACAGCCCCGCCCATTGCCACAGGTTGCGAAACTTCACCAGGGGCAAGCCCCAGAATAACCGGCGCAAGCGCTGCGGGCAGGTTGGCAAGCGGCATCCAGTCAATGCGGCCCCCCTGTGCAGCCGTTGCCGAGGCCGAATATTTCCGAGCGGCCGAAGCAAAACCACCTTCGGAACTGATCTGAGAGCGCAGACGTGTGGCCTGCGCCATAACAGCCTCTTCCTGACCGGCGGGTGCAGGAATAACCAATTCTGAAATCAGAATGCGCAATGCCGCAGCACCATCGCCCATCGCAATCGCACGATCAATTTCGGCCTCGGAAACGCTTACTTTGCCGATAAACTTTTCGCGCGCAACAAGGCGCCAAAGCAACCCTGCCTCAACAAAGTCGCGGAAGGTTTCGGGTGATACACCCGCTTGCCCCAAAGCTTCGACAAACTGATCTGCCGTCAAATTTGCACGGCTTGCAAATTCTTCCATCCCGGCTTTGATTTGCTCGGGCGTCACCGACAGCTTCAGGCTCTTGGCGGTTGACATGCGCAGCCGGTCCTCAATGAGGGCCTTGATAGCGGCTTTTTCCAAATCGCCGGGCGTGCGAAACAGCTTAAGCATTTGAAGCCGCTGCTGGACCTCAAATTCTGTGATGGCGCTGTCGTTCACGTAAAGACGTGGCGCAAACAGGTTTTGGGCTTGCAGGGGGGCAGCACCAAGCAAAAGGGTGCTGAAGGCGAGGGCAAAGCTTAGAGGGCGGATCATCGATTTCTTCTCTTGGCAAGGATCGTTCAGCCTTTCGGCGGTGATCTGGTCAACCTGTGGTACTCTGATGGTCGGGGTCATGGCAACACCTTAACCGCTACATGCGGCAGCAGGGCCGCCTTTGGCTTTGCCGCCAAAGCCTAAAAGATCGACCGACAGGCCGAAACTGGTGCTTGCACTGACACTGCTGGACGATGTGAACTGTCGCGAAAGCGTCATATCAACTTTCAGGCATTCATTGCGAAAGGCAAGATTTAGGCCGGCCGCGGCTGCGCGATCGGCAACAAAGTCATAGCGAGCATTCATGTTCGCCTCCCAGCTCGGGTTAAGTTGGTAACGGCCGGCGAGGCTGAGCTCGGACACAGGATCGTCGCGGCTTTCTGTCTCATCGGCCAACAAGCGCATATAGGTTGACGACAGTCCATAGGTTCCGCGGTCAAATGCCATGCGCATTTCGCCTTTGGTCAGTTTGAAATTAGGATCAAACACCAACCGGTTGGTCAGTGATAGGCCATTGGCGATTGAAAGCCGCGAGGCCGCCAGCCAATCGGATTGGGTGCCTCGCAAGCCCGACAAATTGCTGAATTGAAGGTTGTTCGACGACCGCAAAACCCGCCCGACCATCAGCCCGAGCGACCAGCCCGCCGGATCATAGCGCGTGTAGCCAAGGCCGATATTGGCATAGGGGCCAATTTCGATTTCATCGGCACCGGGAAAGCGGCTCATTGAAAAGAGGCTGCTTTCATCGAATTCAACCAATGTGCTGTCTTCGTTGGGGATATTGCTGCTGCTTTGGTCGGCGTAGACCAGCTGCACGACTGGCTCGATCACATGGCTGACACCGTTTTGCGCGGCGCGCACCCAAGGCCAGCGCAGCTCTACGCCGGCACCACCAGCGCCCCGAAAACTGTCGCCCGCATAAACCGCGTCCTCACGGATTTTGTAGAAATCACCGTCGATCTCGGTCATAGCGGCGGCTAGCACGCCGCCCGGCAAAACCCAGTTGCGCCGCCAATCGGCGGTCATCGACAGGCGCGCCACATCGCGGCCATCACTGATCGTGTCACCGTCGCTATCGGTCGCAATGTTTGAGCTGCGGTAGTGGCTGTGCGTCTGGAGTTTGAACCCGCCTTCGCCACCAATCGTGCCCGGTGAAAACCGGCGCTGATAGGTTACATCTGTAACGATAGACGGCAAAGTGCTGTTCACATCGCCATCGCGAATAGAGCGGTAGTTGACGAGTTTGCCCGAAATATATTCGTTGCGCCGCGTACGGGTCACTTCAACCCAGCTTTCGAGGCGGTCGGCCGAGGAAATACTGTAATCCGACAGATAACTCTTATCCGAAATTACGATACCCGAGAAGGAAAGTGTGAAGTCACGTGGCAAGTTAAAACTGCCCAAAGCCGTCAAATATCCACGGGTTTCACCGGGTTTCAGCTGATCCTCGGACAGCGCGCCTGTCATCTCGATCCGGCCTGTGTCAAAGGCTTGGCGATAGCGCAATGCAACCGAACGGGCGTTGTTGCTGGAAATAAAAGGGGTTACCGTCAGGTCTTTGCTGTCGCCGATCCGGATGAAATAGGGCACCTTCACGCCAAACCCCAGACCGCTGTTGGTGCTATAGGATGGCGCCAGAAACCCTGTTTGGCGTTTTAGTGTCGGGTCGGGAATACGCAGGCGCGGCACCCAGAATACCGGCACACCGGCCACGCGAAAGGTTGCGTTTTCAAAAAAGATCTGCCGTTCCTGCCGGTCATGAACGACGCGTTTTGCCCGTATTTCCCACAACGGGGTAGGGTTGCTAGCACAGACTTTGCATGAAGACGCAACAGTGTTGGACAAGCTGGTATAGCGTCCGCCAATCCGCATCATTTCAGACGCGGCCATCTGCAACTGTTGGTCAAGCACCAACCGGGCACTATGCAAAATCCCGTCCGAGAAATTGGATGTAAGCTCGGCCTGATCGGCAAGCACGATAGTGCCACTGTCATCAGTCAGCACAATAGGGCCGGAAATCAGCAGGCGGTCTGCGCCACGATCATAAGTGATGCTGGAGGCTTTCAGCCGCTTGCCATTTTGGAAAATTTCAACATTCCCCTGGGCCACAAGGGTATCATTCCCTGCAATAGAGACGCTATCTGCCGCCAGCGAGGCAAGCTCTTGCGCACGCAGTGGTGCGGCCATCAGAACCAATAGACAGGTGAGCCTTAAAACCAGACGCATCAACCGTCCTCCAAGTGTAATAATAGTCCAAGCGCCATAAAGATCGCAGCGACAGGGGGGGTCCATGCCGCAAGATATACAGGGATTTGCCCGTTTTCCCCAAGTACCTGTGCAAAATTTCGCAAGAAAAAGATAGCAAAACCACCCGACAATGCAAATAGCACCCGTTGTCCGGTTTGCCCGAACCGCGCATGACGCATTGTAAAGCCGGCCGCCACAAGCACCATTGCCGACAGCAGCAAAGGCAAAGCAAGTTCCATCTGCAACCAAACGCGATAGGACCGTGCGGAAAAGCCGGCCAATTCCAAATTGGCAATAAATTCGGGCAGCGCCCAGATTGGAACCGCAGAAGGCGTGCCGAAACTGTCCTGAATTCGGTCGCGCGTCAGGTCGGACGCGATCAGCGAAGAGGCCTTTCGTTCGGATGTGACCTCAGGATTGGGCGCGGTCAGATCCCAATACTTGGAATTCGTCAGCTTCCATGCACCCGAAACCAATTCGGCCTCTTCGGCTTCGACGCGTTGGGTCGGGATACCAAACGTATCAAAGATTAGAAAACTTACACCGAACAGGCGTGTGCCATCAGAATTGGCCCGCAAGGCCTGAATGACGGTTTGTCCGTCGGCCCCACCTTGACGAAGCCAAAGCCCATTGCCACTGATCGACAAGACACTTTCGGCCCCGCGCGTCATATGAGTCAAAAATTGATCGTATTGCTTAGAGGTCGCCGCCACCAAAGGGTTTAAAACGGCCACGGCAAAGGCACCCAAAAGAAACGCTGCAACCACTGGCGCCAGCAAAAAACGCAGGCCAGAGCGACCGGAAGCACGCACCACAACCAACTCGCTGCTTTTCGCCAAGGCCAAAAACAACGCGATCGACGCCAAGATGAAAATAAGCGGCAAAATCAGGTATAGTGTTGCAGGCACATTCAACAGTGCCAAAGTCGCAGCATCCGCAAGTGAAATGGTTTGGCCGGAAAAACGACGCAATTGTTCAACCATTTCGGTTAGCATCAAGATGCCAAAAAAGATGGCAAAAACTTGCGCAACAACTTTCACAAAACGATAAACAAAATATAGGCTTAGGGTCATGCCATTGCCCCTTCGCTGCTTTTGGGCCCTGGGCCTGCAGCGTGGCGGCGGCGCGGGCGTTGCGCTATCCACAGCATCGCAACCGAGGCCAAAATACCGCTGATCGGTGCGACATAAACGAAAAACCAACCATTGCTCACACGGTTCGAGGCCGAAAAACCTGCGTTGTTAATCATCTGAACTATGATCAGTAAAACCACTGCGCCCAGAATTTGACGCCACAAGCCAAAGCGGCTGAACGCCCCCAAAAGCAGCGCCGCAAAGCCGATGAGCGAGGTTGCAAGTGCCAGAAATGGTTGCGCTATTCGGGCGTGGCCTTCGGATAAAAGCGCGGCCTTTGGGCTACCAACCTCTTTCAAGACAGCAGGCGTGGGGAACAAAAGTTCGGTTGTTGACAGCTCATCCATCGAACGTACCGGAGTTTCGTTGGAAACGAGCAGCCCGCCTAAATCATAGGTGAAATCGGAAAAATGTGTCACAGAGAGCCGGTTTTTTGCGGCGTCATAGGACTGGCTCATGCCGTCGAACATGATCAACTTGGGCTCGATGTCGCCACGAACCAAAAGCGCCCGCTGCGCGGTGTAGGTTGTTGAACTTTTTGCATCCCGGTCATCGACCAAAAAAACGTCATGCAATTCGCCCTTGTCGCTGATTTCGCGAATATAGAAGGCGATGCCATTTGTCGGGTGCATGAACGTGCCTTCGACCAGCAATCGCGCTGTAAGGTTGGCACTGATCTCGGCGGTTCGGGCGCTCAGAACCGTGCGGCTGGCAGGCACGATTACGTTATAGAGCAAAACCAGCATCACCGTAACCGCGAGGCCAAAATACATGACAGGGCGCGCCAACCGAAAAGCCGAAAAACCAGTAGCTTGCATCACCACCAACTCGCCATCCTGCGTCAGCCGGTTGGTTGTATAAACCGCCGCTGCAAAGGCCGAAACAGGCAGTACGACGCGGATTACATTTGGCAGCGTCAAAAGCGATATTTCAAGGAAAACCAGTGCTGATTGCCCATCGCCAATAATTTGGTCAAACAGGCCGACGGCGCGGTTTACCCAGTAGATCAATACCAGAATTAGGGAGAAAAACCCAAAAAGCGCAAGAAATTGTGACAGTAGATATCTGTCGAATCTGGACACGCGCTTTTCCTTTACCTGAAACCTGACCCAACCTAGCGGATTTTTCTGCTGGTTAAAACTCATATAACAGCGGATTTCAGGCACTGATCGGCAAAAACCGGCCAGTGAGGTAGCACAAGGTCGGGTCTGGTAAACCTGATGGTCAAAGGCTAGGCTTTCGCACAGGCGGGCCTTGCGATGATGCTGCCCGAAATACGACGACCCAGATAGCGGAAAAATTGACATGACACATCCTTTGCCGATCAAGTTTATCGAAACCGACCTTGATGCGCTTGGCGCATTTTCGGGGCGTATCTCGGTGTTGGTGGCACCCGATGAACTGGCGGCCCGCAGCCCGGCGGCCCGTAAGTTGAACCGTCTGACCAAAGGCGCGCTGAACCGGTTTCTGGCATCTGACGCGTGGGGCAAGGTAAAGCAGGGCGAGGCGGCAGATCTTGCATGGCCGGCAGGCCTGATGGCCGAAGCCTTGCAAGTGGTCAAAGCTGGGCCACGCGCAGATGTCGAAACGGCCCGCAAGGCCGGCGCAGCCATTGGTAAAACCGTAGGCAAGTCGGGCGTTCTGGTGCTTGCAGGTTCCGTATTGCGCGCCGCCGAAGTTTCCTTTGGCATCGCAATGCGCGCCTATGATTTCGAGCCGCATAAAACGGCGGCACCAACGGTGCGTGGGCCGGTTACCATGATGGTCAAAGACCCGGAAGCTGTTGCTTTGGCGGCAAAACCCAAGGCAGCGGTCGCCGAGGGCGTGTTCTTTACGCGCGATCTGGTGAATGAACCTGCCAATGTGCTGACAACCTATGATTTCGCTGCGCGCCTTGCGGCAATGCAGGAATTGGGGCTCGAAGTCGAAATTCTGGAAGAGGAAGATCTGACCAAGCTTGGCATGGGCGCCTTGTTGGGGGTCGGGCAGGGGTCGGAAAGCCCCTCCAAAGTTGTCGTGATGCAATGGAACGGCGGCGGCGATGAGGCCCCATTCGCGCTGGTTGGCAAAGGCGTGGTCTTTGACACCGGCGGTATTTCCATCAAGCCTGCGGGCGGGATGGAAGAGATGACCATGGATATGGGTGGCGCCGGTGTGGTGTCGGGTGTGATGCGTTCGCTGGCCTTGCGGCGGGCGAAAGCAAATGTCGTGGGCATTGTGGGTTTGGTTGAAAACATGCCCGATGGCCGTGCACAACGCCCCGGCGATGTTGTGAAATCGATGAAAGGCGACACGATCGAGGTCATCAATACCGATGCCGAAGGGCGTTTGGTTCTGGCCGACATCATGTGGTACGTACAGGAACGCTTTAACCCGGTTGGAATGATCAACCTTGCCACTCTGACCGGTGCCATCATTATCGCCTTGGGTCATGAAAACACAGGGGTTTTCAGTAATGACGATGATCTGTGCAATGCTTTCCTAAAGGCCTGCAAAGCCGAAGGCGAGGGCGCGTGGCGCATGCCGATGGGCGATGCCTATGACGCCAAACTGAAATCACGGATTGCCGATATGATGAATGTGGGCGGCCGCGATGGCGGCGCGATCACAGCAGCGCAATTCCTGAAACGCTTTGTCAAAGACGGGATGCCGTGGTGCCATCTGGATATCGCGGGTACAGCCTTGGTCAAGTCTGACACAACATTGGCCCCGAAAGGGGCGACGGGTTGGGGTGTTATGGCGCTCGATCGTTTGATCCGCGATAAGTTTGAGGCCTGATCAGATGGGTGTGGTGATGTTTTATCACCTGACGCATTCCGATCTGAACGAGACCGCGCGAACCTTGTTGGCGCGGTCGCAAAAGGCTGGCTGGCGCGTGATGCTGCGCGGCGTCAATCCAAACCGCCTGAAAGATTTGGATCGCTTTTTGTGGCAAGGCCCGGATGACGATTTTTTTCCGCACGGGCTTGAGGGCGGGCCGCATGATACTGCGCAACCGATTTTGCTGGGGCGGGGCGCCATCACCAATGGTGCACAGGCACTTATGACGATTGAAGGTGCAGTAATTGACCCGGCCGAGACCACTCATCTGGAACGTGTCTTTGTGCTTTTCGATGGGCGCGACGAGGCGGCTGTGGCTGCCGCGCGTACCCAGTGGAAGGAGATCACAGCTGCCGGCCTTACTGCGCAATATTGGTCAGAGGCGTCAGGCCAGTGGGAAAAGAAGGCTGGTTGAAACGCTATTTTTGTCGCCTCACCCCAAAAACAGGGAATGGGGGGCAAGACTTGGGGGATTTCTACCGCCAAGTCTTGTCTCGCGTCGCCGCTTTCGGCGGCAGGGCCTTTTAGAGATGGCCCGCAAAAATGCGGCGAACTTCGTCGCTGCGGGTGGTGCCGCGTGCCTCAAGCTCTGCATCCGAGAGCGCGTTTAGCTTGTTGATCGCGTCCATGCGTGGGTGTGCTTCTGCCACCAAGATCAAGAAATTCCAGACGCCGCGGAAAGGCCGTGCAAGAGTTGCTGCAAGTGAGAACTCTGATTTAGCAGTTGTGATAAAAGCCATTGGAAAACTCCATGTTTCGCTTGTTATGTCTAATCTGACATCAACTTAGTCCTTGATTGCCGATGATTATACCGACGATGCAGTATTGCCGCGTTGCAGCAAACGCATAGCTCTGGGCTGTTGGCAAAGTTGGAAATGCCGAGCAAAACCGCATCGGGTCTTGCTCGGCTCATGGCAACATTGGCGTGATCAGGCGGATACTTGTTCGCGCAGAATGGCCGCAGTCATCGAGATCATCAAATAGATACCGGTGAAAATCAGCATCGCAACCAAAGTGCTTTCAAAGGCACGTGGATATGTCGGTTCATCCGGCGGGATCGGTTTGACCGATAGCGACAAATAACGCGTTTGACGATTGGCTTCGGCGCGCGCAGTTTCCATTGATTGGATGGATTGGGCCAGCATCAGTTGCCGCGTCTGCACATCGGCCTGCGCCACGAGCAGCTCACTTTGCACTTGCGGCAAAGACTCGCCCCCCTCAGACCCTTCGGTTAATTTGCCACGCAACCCTGCAATCTCGGATTCCAGCGCCTCGATACGGCGTTCCAACGGTTCCATTCGCGCCGCATTGGGTTGGGCGTTGGATCTCATTTGTTGCAGCGACAGCTTGTCTTGCGACAAGAGGGTCTCCAACTGCCCGATCTGCGCCGTAATCAACGACACTTCGACCTCAGACGACAGGACCTTGAACTTTTCCTGCAGCTCGACCACACGCCGCTGCGACACCAACATCTTGGCCTGCGCATCTTCATAGCCTTCGCGCGCGCCGCGCATTTGATCCTCGCGCAAGCGTTGGGTCAGATGATCGACTTGTCCTTCGGCAAAACCGATCAAGGCTTCGGCAAATTCGACCGATTTTTCGGGCGTCGTCGCAATGACCTCCATTTTCACCAAACCCTCGGTCGGGTCGTATGATATCTGGAAATTGCGCTCATACACTTTATAGGCCGCCTCTAGGCTGGCGTCAGGTTCCAGGCGTTGAATCGGGTCGATCTCGGGGCTGCTGTAATGGGCGCGGAAACCGTGCTCTTCATCAAGGCGGATCATGGCATCGCGCGACTGCAAATAGCCCTGCACCGCAATACTGTCTTGCGATGTCGCCATGGGCGAGCCTTGCAGCAATCCGCCTAAACCGCCCCCCACACCGGTCGGATTTTGCGATTGCTGGATAACGAATTCTGTTTCAGTTGCATAAAGCGGGGTGGCGACTTTGTAGTAGTACCAACCCGTCACTATTGTCGGCAATAAAATAAAGAATGCCAGTCGCAGCATCAAAAGCAGCGATTTGCGCCGCCTGCGTTTCGCCAGCTCGCGCTGGATTTTCATTATATCCGCGACGTGGTTCACCTCGGCCCGTGCCATTGTTGAAGGTACTTGGACGGGTTTGATGGTCTGCGGCAATTTGACACCGTCCCCATCGGCGCGCTTTGCCAGATCACGCGAACCGACGGTCTGGATTGGCTGGCCATCGGGCGTTACAAGATCCAGCATGGTGGTGCGTTGAAACGGGTCAATGCCCGCCGCACGCAATTGGCGCACCGCGTCGAAATCGGATGTTACCGCCAGGCCGTATTTTTGCGCCAGTTTGCGGGCCATGCGCAATTGTCGGCCGGTCAGACCTTCGTGCTTGATGGTGGTCAAAGTGTTTTCGACCGAAATCTGGGTCGGGGCTACTGTACCTACGGGACTCGCTGTCGGAAATTTGCCAGATCCGAAACCATCGTCATGGTTGTCAAACAACCCCGCATCGTTGTTTGCAGGCGTAGGCGTCTCAATCGGTGCGGAGGTATCAACCGGCGCAGGCGGAAATTCTGGCGGGCGAACGCGGAACCGTTTAGCTGTGAGCTTCATAATCATACAAACGTTTCGCCTCTTCGAGAGTTTCGAACATATAGAGCTTACCATTACGCAGCACAGCCGCAGAGCGACAGAATTTCTCAAGCGTTGCGGCCTGATGCGACACAACGATGATTGTAGCATTTTCCAGCCGTTGGCGCAGAATGGCGCCGGCTTTGTTGTTGAACTCGACATCGCCGGTCGAGGGCATCCCCTCGTCGATCAGGTAAAAGTCAAATTCCAGCGCAAGCATCAGCGCAAAAGAAAACCGTGACCGCATACCCGAAGAATATGTGCCGACAGGCATGTCGAAATATTCGTTGATACCCGCCAACCAGCGGCAAAAGCTTTCCATATAGTCTGGGTCAAGCCCGTAAAGCCGCGCAATATAACGGGCGTTTTCGGTGCCGGTGTGTTTGTTCATCACGCCGCCCATAAACCCCAGCGGGAAAGAAATCCGCGATGTGCGTATGATTTTGCCTTCGTCCGGCTTTTCAAGCCCGGCCATCATATTGATGATCGTCGTTTTTCCCGTGCCATTGGGCGCGAGGATGCCAAGTGAATTGCCTTTTTCAACTGTGAACGACGCCTGATCCAGAATGACCTTGCGTGTCTTGCCTGTCCAAAAGGATTTACTCACATTTTCAAACGCGATCATTGATCTGCTTCCAGTCGATGCCTCTTGTTCCCGGTATCTTCCGAGATACAGACTTATAGTTATCAATCCCTATGTCGCAGCCAAAAATATTGCCTAAATTCTTGGCTTATCAGAGATAGTCCGACAATCTGGCAGCATTATGTCGGTCCGGCCTGAAATCGGCAAGGTTATTGCTGCACCGGTTTTGCGCCGCTCCGGTGGCGGGGCGGCAAGGCATGCGACAGCAGCACCAGCGCGGGGCCGGCCAATATGCTAAGGCCAAGCCCAAGCCGTGCGGCCTCTTGCATCGCCCCACCCGGCAGGGCGGTTTCTAGCGCGACCAAAGGCAGGGTAAACCCGATCGCCATCAGCCCTGCAATATAGCTGATCTCGCTGAATGTAAGCCGGTTTGGCAAAGGGTAACGCAGGGCCTTCAGAATGGCCACCGCCAGCAAAACGCCCAAAGGCTTACCCACCCACAAAGCCCCCAGCATGATCCAGGTTGTTGGGCTGAATGCGCCCAGATCCAGCGCGCCATGCGTAAGGCCGAACAAGAACAGGATCACCGTGACAGGTCCCATCAGAAAGTGGGATAGCCGGTTCAGCGGGTCGGTCAGATATTCTTCTGCCTCGGCAAACAGACCAAAGCTATGGTCTCCATGCATCATCGCAGGCAGCAAAGGCAAAAAGGCAAGCGTCGGCGGGAATCCTGCGGCCGAAACCCCGACCCAAGAGATAAAGCCAAGGATCAACCAATGTCTCAATTTGCCCGCGCGCTGGCGACTACGCTCGGATATCGTCAGGCTCAGTTGGGGGCGTGTCAGCTTCAGGTAGCCATAGGCCGCCGCACCCAACGGCAAAAGTAGCCACAAAACCCGAATGTTATTGCTTGCAGGCGCAGCCAATCCACTGGTCAGCAGCCCCAATAAGCCGTCTAGAATGCACATGAACAGCAGTACTTGCAACGCCGCATGGCCTTTGCCAAAGATCAAGCGGCCAAAGAAAAAGGCCAAAACCATATCGCTGCCAAACGGCATCACCCAACCCGTTGCATCCACGGCCTCTTCGGCGATCTCGAAAAAAGCCGTCAGGATTTGCCAGGTTACGGCCGACATGACCATCCCGCCCAGTACCATTGCCAGTGGGGCGATTGCCAGTTTGCCGCGCAAACCACCATGTTCCAGTACAAAGGCTTCCCAGATCTCTTTGGCAATCAGCAATACAAACATCGGCAGCAGCAACGAGGAAACGAATGTTGCCAGGTTAAAGCCGGGATAAAACAGCCGCAGACGATACAGCGGTGCGCTGTCAAACGGGTGCCATTCGATTGTGTCGTAATAGCTGCCGGGGTCGATATTCACGACGAGTGTGGCAATCGCCGCACCGGCCAGCAGGGCCTTGGCGTAATGCTGCAAATGGGGGGAGGATGGGGTCACGGTGGCGGCAGCCTTGTGATAAACAAGTTGGGTTAAGAGAAGGTCTCTTTTTATGCCTCCCATTTACGCGCTGCAATGAATCTTATCTGAAAATGCGACAACTGTGCTGTGCTTGCACCTTGTCCCGCCGATGCGGCCCGCTTATTGCAGTCGTGACCAAGGCAACAAGGGGAATAATATGGCTGAAGTAGCAAGCAAGGGGCTGGATGCAGCCTTTGCCGCCATGATGGCTAAACCCGAAGATGACTCGGCCCGTCTGCGCTATTACGCGCGGCTGGCCGATGGCATGCTGTACCTGATGTTAGAGCAAGAGGCCGATGTGGGTGCCGTGCAGCCTGTCATGGTTGATATCGACGATGTGCAAGTCGTTCTGGCCTATTCATCCGAAGAGCGCTTGGCTGCGACAACAGACACGCCCGTCCCCTATGCCGAACTGCCAGGCCGGGTAATCGCTGCGCAACTGGCGGGGCAGGGTGTGGCGCTTGGCATTAATCTTGGCACCGGAGAGGGCGAGTTTCTCGTTCCGCCCGAGGCGCTGGATTGGCTGGCGCAGACGCTTGAAAACAAACCCCAAGATGTCTCGGCCCGCCCTGTTGCCTTTGATGCGCCGCGTGGCTTGCCTGACAGTTTGATGCAGGCGCTTGATGCCAAACTGGCGCGGGCAGGCGGGTTGGCACAAACGGCAATGCTGGTTGCCGTGCGCTATGATGATGGACGCCAAGGGCATATGCTGGCCTTTATAGGCGCGGCGCCAGGTGCCGAACCCGCGCTGACGCGGGCCGCGAGTGAAGCGCTGACCTTTTCAGGGGTTGAAGCAGGCGAGATGGACGTGACTTTTCTTGCGTCTGACCTGCCTGTGGTAGAACGAATGGCTCGCGTGGCCTTGCGATTTGATCTGCCAGAGCCTGCCGCCAGCGCGCCAAATGCCCCCGCCGCCCCGGGAATGGACCCATCAAAGCCCCCAAATCTACGTTAAATGTGGGGTATTATTATACCTATTTATTAACCTATTGTTTTTACTTAATAAATAGTCGCACAAGCCGCTTGACGGCGCGGCAGCATTGCACGATATAGCGCCATCCGAGAGATTGGGGGCCTTTCCCCACAACACTTTAAAGGGTGTAACATGAAAACCTTTACCGCAACGCCTGCGGATATTACCAAGAAATGGATCTTGATCGATGCCGAAGGTATCGTTCTGGGCCGTTTGGCTACCATCGTAGCAAATATCCTGCGCGGCAAAAACAAGCCTACCTTCACACCGCACATGGACATGGGCGACAATGTTATCGTGATCAACGCTGACAAAGTCCAAATGACCGGCAACAAGCGCGCAGACAAGCGTTACTACTGGCACACTGGCCACCCGGGCGGCATCAAGTTCCGCACGGCTGCGCAAGTGCTGGACGGTGCGCACCCAGAGCGCGTTGTGACCAAAGCTGTTGAGCGTATGATCACCCGCAACTCGTTGGGCGCACAGCAGATGACAAACCTGCGCGTTTACGCAGGCGCCGAGCATCCGCATGAAGCACAATCGCCAACCGTTCTTGACGTTGCAGCGATGAACCCCAAGAACACGCGGAGCGCATAAGCATGTCCGATATCAAATCCCTCGACGATCTGAAGTCGGCTGTGGCTGACACTCCTGCGGCGGCACCTGCTGCTGTTGTGCGTGAACCAATGCGCGACAAGCTGGGCCGTGCCTATGCAACCGGCAAGCGTAAAGATGCGGTTGCCCGCGTCTGGATCAAGCCAGGTTCCGGCAAGGTCACTGTAAACGGCAAAGATATGCCTGTTTATTTCGCCCGCCCTGTGTTGCAGATGATCCTGCGCCAGCCGTTCACTGTTGCTGGCGTTGAAGGCCAGTTCGACGTGATGGCAACGGTTGCTGGTGGTGGTCTTTCGGGCCAAGCTGGCGCTGTAAAGCACGGTGTATCGAAAGCATTGCAGCTTTACGATCCAACCCTGCGCGCCGCATTGAAAGCCGCTGGCTTCTTGACCCGCGACAGCCGTGTTGTTGAACGTAAGAAATACGGTAAAGCAAAAGCACGTAAGAGCTTCCAGTTCTCCAAGCGCTAACTACGAACGAGTATATTGCTCAACAAAAACAAAGGGTTCGCATTTTGCGAGCCCTTTTTTCATGCATAGCAGCTTTGTAGCAGCGCACTGATATCATTGACGTATTGGTTTAGCGAAATTAGCATATCGATAGCGTTTTATGCATGTTTGAAGCAGTAGCCCGGCATGCATCTTCAAAACAAAGCTAACTGAACAAATTGGTGAAAGCTTGGTTGTAGCCGAGCTGGATCAGCGCGAGATTGTTGCCGCGACATGTGCGGGCAACGTGCCTGACACAAATATTCTGGCCTAACCAAACAACACAGCCGTGCACTTGCAAGTCAAAGATTGGCGCACTGGTTCTATTCGCTTTAAAGCGAGTCGCGGCGGCGGTCTTATCGCGCCGCACCGCCATGCATCATCTTTTCTATATTTCTGGCTGTTTTTAATAGCGCGACTTCGACAACCTTTCTGGTTTGTTCATACCGCGTCGTAGGGATCGGCACAGAAATGGCATGGAGGTCATTTGCCCAATCCCGGAAGGCCAGCCCAATCGCGCAAATACCGGATGTATGGTCATCCAGATCATACGCAAGTCCAGTTTGCCGGATTTGGGCAAGCTCGGCTTGTAGCGCGCCAATGTCGCCATCAACGCCATTGCGGTCCCATTCATTCAGAATAAGCTTTGTGGCTTGATCTTCGGGCAGTTGCGCAAGGCAGGCGCGGCCGTTGGCGGTGGTTGTCAGGGGAAAAACCTCACCTACAGACGATACTGTGCGCAGACGGTGCGTGCCCGGAACCTGATCCAAAAAGATCATGCCAGCCCCCCGAAGCACCGAAAGATCGGCCGTTTCGCCGGTTTTCTGCGTAAGCTCGGTCAGCAAAAGGCGGCAATGCTCGACGATGTTATACTGCGCGGCCTCTGCCAGTGCGTGCAATTCTGGGCCAAGCCGCAGACCGCCGCCGTTAGAGTCGCTGATAACCAGCCGCTCGGCCTGCAGAGCCGCGACGATTCGCTGCACAGTCGAGCGGGCCAATCCAACGCGTTCGGCAATCTGACCCAAGCTCATTCCTGACTGTGAATCGCGCAATGCCCTTAGGATTGTCGCGGCCCGCGCTATGACCTGAATACCGTTCCGGTCTGTTTTATCTTCTTTTTCAATCATTTGGGTTTTGTGTTCCGGTGCAGGTAATTGCGTTGAACAAAGCATAGATTATTTTATCAATACCGCAATGCGATACAGCAGCACCGATTCTAGAAAAAAGATATTGACCGCGATGCGGTGCATGCATACCGTAATATGAGACAGGTGGAGGAAATCCTGACATTATTCAGCAACCCTTAATCAACACCGGCGTTCCGGTGAGCGGAGGAGATTTGTCCTATGGTTAAAGTTCGCGGCATCGAGTTTCAGGGGAACCTGGACAACGACATGGGGTTGGAGTTTTACAACCTCAGCCATCGTTTCGGGTTTCAAAACCCCAACTGGCCCTATTTTCAGGATACCAAAATTGAACGTATCCACTACATGGCCAAGTCGGGTGTGCTGAGCCAGCGCATCACCACCACGATGCACGCCACCACCCATATCGACGCGCCAGCGCATGTTGTGCAAGGCACGCCATTCATCGACGAGGTTCCGCTGCCGCACTTCTTTGGCACAGGGATTGTCGTGTCCTTGCCCAAAAATAAATGGGAACCGATTACCGGCGAAGACCTTGAAAAGGCTTGTGGCCATGTGATCCGCAAAGGCGATGTGCTGATCATCAATACCGGCTGGCACCATGATTATGAGGACGGCGATTACTTTGCCTATTGCCCCGGCTTTGTGGCCTCGGCTGGCGAATGGATGGTGGCAAAGGGCGTCAAAGTTGTTGGGCATGACACCCAGGCGAACGACCACCCGCTGGCCACCGCGATTGGCCCGCAGCGCAATGGGCCGCTGCTGCCGCATCTGGAAAAAGAATACAAAGAATGGTCGGGCGGCCGCGACTGGAAAGACGATTTCCCTGATTGGGAACCGGTTCACCAGATCCTGTTCAAGAACGGCATTCTGGGCATTGAAAACGTCGGCGGCGATTTGGATGCTGTCACCGGCAAGCGTTGCACATTTGCGTTCTTTCCATGGAACTGGGACCGCGGTGATGGCTGCATCATCCGCCTCGTCGCGATGATCGACAAAAGCCAGAATTTCCGCATCGACGACGGCGCTGCATTCTAAGCCATATTCGGCGCGCGGCTTGTCGTCGCGCGCCGCCACCGCATGTTCCTGGGGAGGAGTCTATGCATATTAAGCGGTTTGACGACGCGCAGCCCTATGTTGCACCGAACCATTTCGGCTGCCACGGTTTGCGGCTGCAAGGGTTTGAGGCAGGCGGCCCGACCAACCAATGGGTTGGGTTCAGCCAGTTCTTGCCCGCGGGCGGTGCTGGACCAGACGCGACAACTTTCGAAAAAGTCTATGTCGTGCTGGAAGGTGAAATGACTGTCATCATTGACGGCACTGAAACGATTCTGCGCCGCTACGACAGCTGCACCATTCCAGCGCACGAAGTTCGGAAACTAGAAAACCGCACCAACCATACCTGCAAAATGCTGGTCGTAATTCCATACCCACCTGAGGCAAAGCCATGACCATAAGCAATCCTGCGATGATGTTTGATGTCTCGGGCCAAACGGCGCTGATTACCGGTGCCTCTGGGGCCTTCGGGATGGTTGCCGCGCGAATTTTTGCGGGGGCAGGGTGCAACTTGGTACTGGCCGCTGGCAACCAGACCGCGTTGGATGAAATCGCCACCGAATGCCGCGGCATGGGGGCCAATGTGATGCCTGTAAATACCCGCCCCAGTGATGAGGGGGCCTGCAACGCCTTGGTTGCCGAGGCGGTGAAGGCCTATGGCGGGTTGGATATTTTGGTCGTCGCCTCGGGGATGAACAAAGTCGCGTTGATCAACGACATGGCGCCTGAAACCTTTACCTCGGTGATGGATTCCAATGTAACGCAAAGCTGGCTTTTGGCCCGCGCGGCAGCTGGGCAAATGAAGGCCCAAGTGGCCGCAGGCACGCATTCGGGTGGTAAAATCGTGCTGGTATCATCCGCGCGCGGGCTTTTGGGGCATCCTGCGGGTTACACTGCCTATTGCGCCTCCAAGGCGGCGACTGATGGGTTGGTCAAGGCGCTTGGATGCGAGCTTGGGCCAACCGGCATTACGGTGAACGCAATCGCGCCAACCGTGTTTCGTTCGCCGCTAACCGCATGGATGTTTGAGGATAATGAAAAGGCCAATGCCGTGCGCGCAGGTTTTCTTGCCCGCGTGCCAAAGGGGCGATTGGGAGAGCCAGAGGACCTTGCAGGCCCCTTGCTGTTCCTCGCGTCCAAAGCATCCGATTTCTACACAGGCCATATTCTTTATGCCGATGGCGGCTATACGGCGGGATGAACCATGACAGCTAAGAACCGACAAATCGCCGTGATTGGTGCTGGACTGATGGGCCACGGCATCGCGCTGACGCTGGCCCGCGCAGGCCAATATGTGGCAATCACCGACCCGATCGCCGAAGCCCGCGCCTCGGTGGCGGGCCGTATCCGGGACAGCATGGTCGCAATGGGTATCAATGAGACCGAAATCGCGCGCGCGCTGAAAAAGATCGAGATTTTTGACACCACGGCCGGTGCGGTTTCCAAAGCCGAAGTGGTGTTTGAGGCGGCGCCGGAAAAGCTTGACCTCAAGCGCAAGGTTTTTGCCGAAATCGAGGCCCACGCGCCGCCGACCTGTATCCTTGCATCCAATACCTCGGTCATGCCGATCACGCAGATCATGGGCGATTTGCGGCTGAAAAACCGTGCGCTTGGCACGCATTGGTGGAACCCCCCGCATCTTATTCCGCTGGTCGAGGTGGTGAAAACCGAATGGACGGACGCCGCTGTGGCGGCGGA
Source organism: Pseudorhodobacter wandonensis (assembly GCF_001202035.1). GTDB lineage: Bacteria > Pseudomonadota > Alphaproteobacteria > Rhodobacterales > Rhodobacteraceae > Pseudorhodobacter > Pseudorhodobacter wandonensis. The sequence continues at coordinate 196,600 of NZ_LGHT01000036.1, forward strand.
TATGATGGATCTTTTGGCCGATGCGGGCAAAACGCCGGTGCTGGTGGCCAAGGATGTGCCGGGCTTCATCGGCAATCGTTTGCAACATGCGCTGTGGCGCGAGGCGATCAGCCTTGTCGAAAACGGCATTTGCGATGCCGAGGCCGTGGATACGGTGATTAAGGCCAGCTTTGGCCGCAGGCTGTCGGTACTGGGGCCGTTGGAAAACGCCGATCTGGTGGGGACAGACCTAACCTTGGATATCCACGAAAACGTGCTCTTTGATCTGGAAAGCCGCAAAGGCTCGTCGCCTTATCTGCAAAAACTGGTGGCCAACGGCAAGCTTGGCATGAAATCGGGCGAGGGGTTTCGAACCTGGACGCCGGCCGAGGCAAATGAAGTGCGGGCGCGTGTCTCGCGGCATCTGAAACGGCTGGACGGAATTCTGTTAGACTGAACGAAACGCTTGGCAGGGAGGCCGGGCAAAAATTGGGAGGATTAAGCTATGAAGACCACGACATCTCGGCGCGGCTTTATGATGGCGGGGGCTGCCAGTCTGGCGGCTCCGGCATTGCTGCGCGCGACACGTGCTTATGCTGCAACACCGACCCTGCGGATTGGGCATGTCAGCCCGCGCACCGGCCCCTTGGCCGCGTTTGGCGAGGCAGATGATTATGTGCTGGGTGCGATTCAGAAGGCCTTTGCCGGTGGCATCGAAAACAACGGCAAGACCTGGAATATCGAAATCATTTCCAAAGACAGCCAATCGAACCCCAACCGTGCCGCCGAAGTGGCAGCCGACCTGATCCTGAGCGATGAGGTGGATATCATCGTCGCCGCCTCGACGCCGGACACCGTTAATCCGGTTTCCGATCAGGCCGAAATCAACGAAATTCCCTGCATCACCACTGATTGCCCATGGCAGCCTTATTTCTTTGGCCGCAATGGCGTGCCGGGGGTTGGCTTTCAATCCACCTACCATTTCTTTTGGGGGCTAGAGGATTGGATCGCCGCAACGCTGGATATGTGGTCCAAGGCCGATGTCGGGAAAAACGTGGCAGGCATGTTCCCGAATGATGCTGACGGGAATGCCTTTGGCGATGCGCAGAATGGTCTGCCTCCGGCAATGACTGCGGCGGGCTATACGATCACGGATTCCGGTCGCTATCAGCCGCTGTCGGATGATTTTTCCAATCAGATTGCGGCGTTCAAGGCTGCAGGCTGCACCATTGTCACCGGCAACATGATCGCACCGGACTTTGCAACCTTCTGGGCACAGGCGGCACAGCAAGGCTTCGCTCCGAAAATTGTGACCGTCGGCAAGGCGCTTTTGTTCCCTTCGGTAATTGAAAGCCTGGGCGACCGTGGCGACGGCTTGTCAACCGAGGTTTGGTGGTCGCCAAGCCACCCTTACGCGTCCTCGCTGACTGGCGCGTCTTCGCGGGAATTGGCCGAAGGCTTTTCCGCAGCAACAGGTCGCCCTTGGACGCAACCTATTGGCTTTAAACACGCATTGTTCGAAGTCGCAGCCGATACTATTCGCCGGGCGGCCGATCTCGAAGATTCCGCTGCCATCGTTGCAGCCATTGCGGCCACCAATCTGAATACGATTGTCGGCCCGGTTGATTGGTCGAATGGGCCGATCAATAACGTCACCAAAACGCCACTGGTTGCCGGCCAATGGCAGAAAGACGGGGACGCATTTGATCTGAAAATCGTGGCAAACGCCGCCGCGCCAGAAATCCCGACGACGGGCGAACTTAAGCTGCTGTAACAGCCGATGGGGCGCGCGCGTGACCATAGCGTACGCCCCAAACCAAGCCGCATTGTGCATGATCTGAAGGGGCTGCCAACATGACAGCATTTTTACAAATTGATCGCCTCACCAAATCCTTCGGGTCCATCAGTGTCGCGGATGACCTGAGTTATGAGCTGCGTAAAGGCGAGGCTTTGGGCGTAATCGGGCCGAATGGCGCGGGCAAAACGTCGATGTTCAACCTGATCACTGGGACGTTGTCGCCAAACTCCGGGCGCGTGCTGTTTGACGGGCACGATGTGACACGTCTGGGCGCGGCCGCGCGGTGCCGGGCCGGAATGGCGCGCAGTTTTCAGGTACCGCAGCCGTTTTCTGGCATGACCGTTTTTGAAAACGCTATGGTTGCCGCGACCCAAGCAGCGGGCCTGCGTGGCAAGGCGGCAGAGCGGTTGTGCCTGGAAGTGTTGGAGCAGACGCAGATGTTGCCCAAGGCCAATGCATTGGCGGGCGGACTGACCCTGCTGGAGCGAAAACGTTTGGAACTGACGCGCGCGCTTTGTGCCAAGCCAAAGCTGCTGATGCTGGACGAAATTGCCGGCGGATTGACCGAAGGTGAATGCCGGTCACTCGTTCAGACGATCAAGGACATCCATGCCTCGGGCGTATCGATCATCTGGATTGAACATGTCGTGCATGCGCTTTTGGCTGTGGTGGACCGGCTGATCGTTATCGATTTTGGCAAAAAGATCGCCGAGGGCGAGCCTAAGGCGATTATGGCCAGCCCGCAGGTGCAGGAAATCTATTTGGGGATTGAAGCTGATGCCTGAACCCTTGTTGCAGATTGCCGGGCTGAATGCCCATTACCGCGATTTTCAGGCGCTATACGGTCTCGATATGACGGTGGCCGCGGGCGAAGTGCTGGCGATCATCGGCGCAAATGGCGCGGGCAAAACCACATTCATGCGGTCGATATCGGGGCTGATCGCGAATGGCAGCGGTCAGGTCAAATACCAAGGCCGTGATATCAGCGGGCTGCGGGCGGATGAGGTTGCGGCCCTTGGAATTGCGCTGGTGCCAGAAGGTCGGCAGTTGTTCCGCTCGTTGTCGGTCGAGGAGAATCTGATTATCGGTGGGCAGACCGGCCGGAAAGGGCCATGGAATCTGGCGGCGGTTTTCGCGCTGTTCCCCATATTGAAAGAGCGCCGCGCCGTGCCTGCGACCTCGCTGTCGGGTGGGCAGCAGCAGATGGTTGCCATTGGCCGCGCATTGATGGCGAACCCGGATCTGATCTTGTTTGATGAAATCAGTCTCGGGCTTGCCCCGATCATCATCAGGGATATTTACGCGGCCTTGCCCGGTATTATCGGTGAAGGCATGAGCGCGATGATCGTCGAGCAAGATATCAGCAAGGCTCTGTCTGTCTCAGACCGGCTCTATTGTCTGCAAGAGGGACGCATCTCGCTTGAAGGTGCTTCTGGCGCCGTGTCGCGCGCCGATATTTCACGCGCTTATTTTGGAATGGAATGACCATGGAATGGGTAAATGCGATTGTGCAAGGAACCTTGCTGGGCGGGCTTTACGCATTGTTTGCAGCAGGGCTGTCGCTGATCTTTGGCGTCATGCGGTTGGTAAACATTGCCCATGGGGATCTGATTGTCATGGCGGCCTATCTGGGGCTGACTGTGGTGTCGGTTCTGGGCATCCATCCTTTGCTGGCGCTGGTGCTTGTGGTGCCGCTGATGGCGGGGTTTGGCTATGTTCTGCAACGGGCAGTGTTGAACCGGACGCTGGGCGATGACCTGTTGCCGCCGCTTTTGGTGACTTTTGGTCTGTCTGTCATCTTGCAGAACGGCTTGCTAGAGGTCTATAGCGCCGATCCGCAAAAGATAAACGCAGGCGTGCTTGAAACCGCCAGCGTTTCGGTGGCCGGCCTGTCACTTGGTGTGCTGCCCTTGCTGACTTTCGCAGTTGCTTTGGCAGTGATCTGGGGGTTGCAATGGGTGTTTTACCACACCGCCCTTGGTCGGGCCTTTCGGGCTGTTTCTGATAATCAGGATATTGCGCAATTGATGGGGCTTAACCGCCGCCACATCTTTGGGTTGGCCATGGCGTTGGCGCTGGGTGTGACGGCCATCGCAGGCATATTGCTGGGCATCCGTACAAGTTTCGATCCGTCGATCGGTGGCGGGCGGCTGATCTTTGGCTTTGAGGCCGTGATTATCGGCGGGCTGGGCAATCTTTGGGGAACCCTCGCCGGTGGTGTTATCTTGGGCGTGGCCCAGACGATTGGCGCCAAAATAGATCCCGGCTGGCAGCTTTTGGCAGGGCATATCGCCTTCCTTGTCATCCTTGCCATCCGCCCGAATGGCCTTTTCCCGAGGATTTCAGCATGAGCGCCCCCGTCAACAAAAACCGCACCCACCATGTGACGCGCAGTTCTGCGGCAGCGCAGATTGCAGGTGCTTTCGGTGCCATCGCGCTGATCATCCTGATTGCGGCGCCTTGGTGGGCAGGCAGCGCAAATCTGCGCCTGATGGGAGAGGTGTGCCTCTATCTCGCCCTCGCCAGCCTGTGGAATTTTATGGCCGGATATGCGGGCCTGGTATCTGTAGGGCAGCAGGCCTATGTCGGTTTTGGCGGCTATCTGCTGTTTGCTCTGACGATCTTTGGCGGGCTGCCGCCGCTTGCAGCCATTGCTGCTGCGGGCGCACTTGGGGCGTTGATTGCCATTCCGACAGCGCTGCTGATTTTCCGTCTGCGTGGGGCCTATTTCGCGATTGGCACCTGGGTGATTGCCGAGGTGTTTCGCCTGTCTTTCGCGCAGATGTCATCTTTGGGCGGTGGCTCTGGGTCATCCTTGCCGGTCAATGTCGTGCGGTCGCTGGCCGCATCGAAAGATGGGCGTGAATTCCTCAGCTATTGGCTGGCGCTTGGTGCTGCGGTTCTGGTGATTGCGGCCGTCTATTTTTATCTGCGCTCGCGCAATGGTCTGGCCCTGACCGCAATTCGCGACAATGAGCTGGCTGCCGGATCGCTTGGCATTGACATCTGGCGCATGAAATTCGCCGTCTATGTGGTAACTGCGGCGCTGACATCCGCGGTCGGGGCGCTGATCTTTCTGCAAAAACTGCGCATTTCTCCGGACGCGGCGTTCAGTGTGAACGACTGGACCGCCTTTGTGATTTTCATCGTGGTGATTGGCGGCATCGGCACAATCGAAGGGCCGATCATCGGGACGCTGGTATTTTTCCTGCTGCGCGAAACGCTTGCCGATCTGGGCACGGCCTACCTGATCATTCTGGGGGTTGTGGCGATTGTCGTCATGCTGAAGGCGCCCAAGGGTCTTTGGGGCCTGATCCGCGCACGGTTCAGTCTGAATTTGTTTCCACTAGGGTACCGCGTCTTGCGCCGCCCTGAAAAGAAAGGCGCCTAACCATGGCCAAGCAAAAGAAAACCATCATTACTTGCGCAATTACCGGTGCCATTCACACGCCCACAATGTCTGATGCGCTGCCCTATACGCCTGATGATATTGCCGAACATGCGGTTGCTGCCGCCGAGGCAGGCGCGTCTATCCTGCATCTGCATGCCCGCCGCGCCCATGATGGTGGGGTGTCGGTCAACACTGATGATTTCGCGGCCTTTCTGCCACGAATCAAGCAGGCGACCGATGCGGTTTTGAACATCTCCACAGGGGGCAGCCTGACCCTTTCGATTGCTGACCGTGTAAAGCCCGCCACCACTTTTTCGCCCGAGATGTGTTCCATGAACATGGGCTCGATGAACTTTTCCTTTCACCCGCTGGCGAACCGCTACAAAGACGAGGATTGGAAGTTTGATTGGGAAAAGGATTACGTCAAGAATTCTGACGGCAATATTTTCCGCAATACTTTCCGCGACATCAAGGAAGCCGCTGATACGCTTGCTCCGCATGACATCAAGTTCGAGCATGAATGCTATGATGTAGGTCACTTGTATAACCTCAAGTTTTGTATGGATATCGGCCTGTTCAAGGCTCCCATTTTTATACAATTCATCTTTGGCATTTTGGGCGGAATTGGCCCCGAAGTGGACAACCTGATCTTTATGAAACGCACAGCCGACCGCTTGTTCGGTGATGACTACCGTTGGTCGGTTCTGGGGGCAGGCGGCGCGCAGATGACGCTTGCCACCACCGCCAGTCAAATGGGCGGCAACGTGCGAGTCGGGTTGGAAGACAGCCTGTTCATCGCACGCGGTAAGCTGGCCACCAGCAACGCGCAACAGGTCGCCAAAATCCGCCGCATCGTTGAAGATCTCGGCTGTGAAATCGCATCCCCCGATGAAGCCCGTGAAATGCTGGACCTCAAGGGCGGCGACAGGGTGAATTTTTAGGCCAAGGAACCGCACATGCCGGAAATAGACCCCAAAGACCAATCGCTGAAAACCTTGCAGGGCCTGCACCTGTGGCACGCCCCGATGTCGAGCTGTTCACAACGGGTGCGGATCGTGCTTGCAGAAACCGGGCAAGGATTTGAAAGCCATCTGGTCGATCTTGAAAAAGATGAACATGCGACCGAGGCTTATCAGGCTATTCACCCCAAAGGGCTGGTTCCGGCGCTGGTCGATGATGGCCATTTGATTATCGAGTCCATCGACATCATCCAGCATCTCGCAGGAGAGGTTTCTGACCTTGCAGTCACCAGTACGCCCGAACTGCTCGATCTGGCCGACAAGGCCCAACTGGACCTGAAACTGCTGACATTCGAGTTTCTGTTCCGTGCAGCGCCGCCGCCGCCAAAGGAAGCCGCAGAGGCCTTTCAACGTGCGCATAAAAATGAATGGCTAAAGCAGTTTCGGTTGGATTTCGCAGCCGGTTTTGCCAAGGAACGGATTGATGAGGCGGTCACGCGCACGGATGCCGGTTTTCGGCACCTGAACAGCTTGCTGGCTGACGGGCGTCCTTACCTGTCAGGTGATGTTTTCTCTCTCAGCGATATTGCCTGGATGCCGAACATGCACCGTTTCAACCTGATGGGCTGGCCATTCGAGCGGACACCGCATTTGCAAAAATGGTTTGAGCGTGTCTCCAAACGCCCCAGCTATCAGCAAGGGTTGTTGAGTTTTCAGAACGAACATGTGGCCGGGGCGTTTGCCGCATATACCGCCAAACGCCGCAGGGAAGGCACCGATATCAGTACGTTTGGCAGTCTGGTTACCGGCCCAGCCAATTAGACACGGCTGGGGTTTGTAGGCCAGGTTTCAACCCGTCTACTTGCCCAGACAGGCCAGCGACATCTCCAAAAAAAGGCCCGGCGCGCGTTGGGCCTTTGCATTCTGGATGTGTTCTTTGACAGGCTTTCAATGGAAATCGCGGCTGGGAAACAGCTTTTTCGCCTGCTCGCGTGGGTGACGTGCTGATGACCTTATACTGCCCCCGACAGGGCGTTTTGTTTCATCTGCACGGCCGTCATTGGCATCGATCATCACGGGGCGACCAAGGGTGGCCAGCAGGTGCGAGACATCCTCGACACTCTCGGCAATCAGGTGCGTTGTTGGTCCATCGTGCTGCACGCGCCCTGTCACGCGGACCAACCGTCCCGCGATAACGGCTTTGCGAAAGGCGTGATAGACCTGCTTCCAGACGATCACATTGGCGGTGCCGGATTCGTCCTCCAGCGTCAGGAAGATCACCCCCGCTGCCGTGCCGGGGCGTTGGCGGGTGATGACAAGACCCGTGATCGTAGCGCGGCCTTTTGTATTGGTAAGACGGTCATGCGGTAAGCTTTCCGGCAGGCGCGGCCGCAGCAGTTCCATCGGGTGGGCGCGCAAGGACAGGCGCAGCGACAGGTAATCCTCAATCACCTCTTGGCCCAGCGTCATTTGCGGCAAGCTGACGGTTGGCTCGTTTTCGCCTTCGCCATCAGTGCCGAACAGCGGCAGAGGCGCGGGGGCTTTCAGCGCCTTCGCGGCCCATAGCGCATCGCGGCGGGTGAGGCCAAGGGCGGCAAAGGCATCCGCTTCGGCCAGCCGTTCCAGCGTGTCGGGCGGGATGCCAGCACGCCGCCACAGGCTTTCAACATCAGGGTAGCCATTGGCGCGGGCGGCGGTAATCCACGCGGCGTCCTCGGCGCGTAAGCCTTTGATTTGGCGAAAGCCAAGGCGCAGGGCAAGGCTGCCATCGGGGCGGGGTTCCAGCGTGCAATCCCAATCGGAATGGTTCACCGAAATGGGCCGCACCTCGACGCCCCTATCGCGGGCGTCACGCACCAGTTGCGCGGGGGCATAAAACCCCATCGGCTGGCTGTTCAACAACGCGCAGGTGAACACGGCCTGATGATGGCATTTCAACCACGCGGAAATATAGACGAGGCGCGCAAAACTGGCGGCGTGACTTTCGGGGAAACCGTAGCTGCCAAATCCTTCGATCTGCGCGAAACAGCGGGTCGCGAAATCCGCATCATACCCCCGCGCCAACATCCCCGAGATGAAACGGTCGCGGAACCCGCCGATGGTGCCCATGCGTTTGAAGGTGGCGAGGCTGCGGCGCAAACGGTCGGCCTCGGACGGGGTAAACCCTGCGGCGACCACGGCGATTTGCATCGCTTGTTCTTGGAACAACGGCACGCCATAGGTGCGGCCCAACACCTCCATCATCGCGGGGCCAAGGTCTTCAACCGGTTCGCGGCCCATGCGGCGGTTGATGAACGGATGGACCATACCGCCTTGGATCGGGCCGGGGCGGATGATCGCGACCTCGCAAACGAGGTCATAAAACTTGCGCGGGCGCATGCGGGGCAGAAAGTTCAACTGCGCGCGGCTTTCGACCTGAAACACCCCGATGGCATCGGCACGGCAGAGCATATCATAGACGGGCGGATTTTCCGGCGGCACATTGGCCAGCGTCAGATTTTGGCCGCGATGCTGGGCCAACAGGCCGAACGCCTTGCGGATGCAGGTGAGCATGCCAAGCGCCAGAATATCGACCTTGAGCAAGCCCAAAGCGTCGATATCATCCTTATCCCACTCAATAATCGTGCGGTCATCCATCGCGGCGTTTTCAATCGGGCAGAGCTCATCCAAACGCCCGTGCGTGATGACAAAGCCGCCGACATGCTGCGACAGATGGCGGGGAAAACCGATGATTTCACCAATCAATTTGGTCGCCAGCATGACGCGGCTGTCAGCAGGATTCAGCCCCGCATCACGCATCCGGTCCGCATCTGGGGCGGCAGCGGACCAGCCCCAGATTTGCCCCGACAACCGCGCGACCACGTCTTGCGACAGGCCCATGACCTTGCCCACCTCGCGGATCGCCGCGCGGCTGCGAAAATGGATGACCGTGGCGGTCAGGCCCGCGCGTTCGCGGCCGTAACGCTCGTAAATCCACTGGATCACCTCTTCGCGGCGCTCATGCTCGAAATCCACGTCGATATCCGGCGGCTCGCCGCGTTCTTTGCTGATAAAACGTTCAAAGATCAGGGTGATGGATTCGGGCGGCACCTCGGTGATGCCCAAAAGGTAGCAGACCACCGAATTGGCGGCGGACCCGCGGCCTTGGCACAGGATGCCTTTGGAGCGTGCGAATTGCACGATGTCATGCACGGTCAGGAAATAGGGAGCGTATTCCACCTCGCGGATCAGGGTCAGTTCCTTTTCCACGCGGTGGATGATTTTGGGCGGCGGTCCAGCGGGATAGCGCCAGTTCAGCCCCGCGCGGGTCAGGCGTTCAAGGCGGTCTTGTGCGGGTTCGCCGTCTTTCGCCTCATCGGGGTATTGATAGCGCAGCTCATTCAGCTGAAAGGCGCAGCGGTCGGCAATCTCGACCGTGCGGCGCAGGGCGGCGGGGTGCCGGTGAAACAGGCGGGCCATCTCGGCCCCGGTTTTCAGGCGGCGCTCGCCATTTGCAAGGCGGTTGGTGCCGATGTTGTCGATGGTGCAGCCCAGCCGCAGGCAGGTCAGCACATCGGCCAAAGGGCGGCGGGCGGCGCGGTGCATCAACGCATCACCGACCGCGACCATCGGCAGGTTGGTGTTTTGCGCCAGCATCGCCAACTGATCAAGGCGGGTTTGGTCGCGCCCGTCATAGCGCGGGGCGGCGCCCAGAAAGCACTGGCTGGGAAATGCGCGGGCCACGGCCAGCAGGTCACTGCGGGGGCAGGTGGCCTCCAGCGGGTCGGGTGGCAGGGCGATCAGGATCATGCCTGCGCCCCATTCGCCCAGATCGGCGCGGGTCAGGTGGCATTCGCCTTTGGGCGCGCGGCGTTTGCCAAGCGAGAGAAGCCGCGTCAGGCGCGACCAAGCGGCGATATCGGTCGGCAAGGCCAGCCATTCCACACCCGAGTCGGTCAGCACCAGCCGCGCGCCAGCGATCAGTTTTGGCAGGGGGGCGTCTGGCTGTAATGGGGCATCGGTCGCGCCGCTGAAACGCGGCACAGTCTGGCGGCTGGAATGATCGGTCACCTGCTGCGACCGGATGGCAGGGCCGCCCTGTGCTGCGCCACTTTGCGCCGCCTCATCGCGCAGGCGGGCCAGTTCTTTCAACGCCGAGAATGCCCGCACCACACCCGCCACCGAGTTGCGGTCGGTGATGGCGATGGCGGACAGGCCAAGCTCGGCGGCGCGGGTGATCAATTCCTCGGGGTGCGAGGCGCCTTGCAGGAAAGTGAAGTTGGAGGTGGTGCAGAGCTCGGCATAGGCGTGGGTCATGCGAACTCGCCCTGCACATACCAGTTTTTGCCCCCTGCAGGTGCGGGCCAGTTTTTACCCCCTGCGGGGGCGGGCCAGTTTTTACCCTCTGTAGGGGCGGGCCAATCGGCGCTATGCGCTTGCGGCGTCACGAACAACCACAGGCGCGGGCCTTCTTGGGTTTCCACCCGCCAGTAATCGCGCAAACCGCTGCGCCATGCGGGGTCATCAAACCACCATTCCGGCGTGATGCGTTCAGGCCCCATGGCGCGCAGGGTGGTAAACCGCATCCGCCGCCAGCGGAAATGGTTGGGCGGGTGGCCCGAGGCGGTGGTGACAGGTTCCGGCGCGAACAGGGTGATCGGGCGGCTGGGGCCCTTGTGACGGGGCTGGGTTTGCGGAGCGCTATAGGCGGCGGGGGCGATGATCTGGCTGCGCTCGGGGATCAGGCTGTCGGCAGGCAGCAGCCGCAGCACGCGGTCAAACCCGATGCGATTGCCGAGGGATGAGAGAAGATCGGCCAGCGCATCCTCATGCCGCACCGTTGAGCCACCGATCTGTTCAGGTGCCAGCGGTTCCACCACAGGGGCAGTCAGCCGCACGGCATCAATGCCAAAGCCTGCGTCGATATCGTCCACACCTTTGGCAAAAAGTGCTGCAATGCGGGTGGGGTCGCGCATCGGGCGGGCAAGGCCGATTTCCACCAGCACCACGCCGCGATCCACGCGGCGGAGTTCCAGTCGCACACGGCGCGCGCCCATACGGGTGGCGGCCAGCTTGGCGCACAGCCGATCGAGCAAACGTTCCAAGCCCGCCATCACGTCTGATTGCAAGCCAATCGGATCGGGCAAGGTCATCCGCACGCCGAAATGCGGGGCGTCAGGTTCGGCGGCAACGGGTTCGGCATGCTGCCCCAAAGCCTGATCGAGCCGCATCACCAAGCCTTGGCCAAAGCGGCGGGCCAGCGGCGCGCGGGGTAAGGGGAGGAGGTCACGAATGCGCGTCAAGCCAACCCGAGCCAACCCTGCTGCCGTATCATGATCAATGCGCAGCGCGGTGATCGGCAGGCGGCCAAGCCCCTGTTGCAACTGCCCGTCAGGGATAATCCCACCACCATGGCGGGCGAGCGCATGCGCCGCGCCGCGTGTGCCGGCAATGGCGCTGGTGGCGGCCAAACCAGCGCGTTCCAGCCGTGCTTGCAGGTCGTCACGCAGATCGGCCTCGCCGCCGAACAAATGCGGCACGCCGGAAATATCGGCCATCAACCCGTCCGGCCCATCGCTGGCCACCATCGGCGCATAGCGGCTGGCCCAGCGGCGCAAGCTGGCCAAGGCTGCGGCCTCCCGCGCCAGATCGGCTGGGCGGGTGGCAAGATCGGGGCAAATCGCGCGGGCATCGGCCAGCGCCATGCCGCGCGACAGGCCAAGTGCCATGGCCGACGGATTAACGCAATGCAGATGATCGGAATTACCCGACCGCAGGGTCAGGGCAAATGGCCCCTCAACGGGCCTGTCCCGCAGGCTGGTGTCGCTCGCCAGCCGCGGAAACCATATGGAAAGCAGTCGTCGCGCCATTCCAGTTTACAACCCAATTCCCTAAAGTTCCTCTTTTGTTCTTTTTAAGAGTCCAGCGATGCAGAGTCGAGTCTGCATCGCTGGCCTGCGGTTCACAATGCCAACGGCTCTCGGTCGCATTGCTGCCCGCATCGGTCTGGATCAGCATCAGACCCGTGGTGCCGCCCGCCTCCGCGGCGAGTTGAAAACGCCTGCCAGCGGTCAGGGACAGCGGCTGCGACGGCTCGGCAATCACCAAGCCAACTGGGGCCGCGCGCAGGGTTTCTTCAACGCACCAGAGCAGGTCGGTCTCATTTGTCGGGCGCAGCAAGTGCAGCCGTTCGCCCACGCCCTGCGGCAACCCGCGCAGCATTAGTATCTCGGGCATATGGGCAGGAATTATCCAGATCAACGGCCCAACGTGGCGCGCGGCTTGAAAACCCGCAAAGGCGCGGCGGCCACGGCCCTCGGCCTCATGCACGCGTCGTTTCAAAAGGGAGAAGGGATCGCCCGAAGAGGTTTCAAACCGCATCGACGCGCCCGCCTTCGGCAACGATCTGCAACATGCCATCGGGCAGGGGGCGTTGTAATTGCAACGCTTCGGTCGTGGGGGCGGTCAGCCAACGCCGCCATTCTTCAGGCCGCGTCAAAATCACCGGCATGGCTTTGGGGTGAATCGGCGCCACCTCGGCATTGGGCGGGCAGGTGAGGAAGCCAAAGAGATCGGCCGTCACCTCGCCTTCCTTCAACTTGCGCACCGAGGTCCATTCGGTGTGCAGCCCAGCGAAAAACGCCAACGGGCGGTCCGGCCCAAGAGCAAACCAGATGGGATGGTTGCGCGGGCTGCCTGCGCGGGTATCGATTTCGGAAAAGCTGGTGAAAGGCACGAGGCAGCGGTTCTCTACCCCCAGCCAGCGCCGCCAGTGGGACGAGGCGGTATTGCGGATATTCGTGACACCGGGATCGGTGCGCTTGCCTTTCAGAAAAACATCCGGCGTGGGCATCCCCCAGCGGGCCTTGGCCATTTGCCAGCCGGTCTGCGCCCCCTTCCGGATGATCGGCGCGGCATAATCGGGGTAGATGCCGGTTTGCGCGGGAAGGTTGCCGGCTAGATCCTCCAGCGTCTCATCCCCGATCAGCACATCATCAAACACATTCCGCATCGCATCCTGGCTTTTGGTCTGGGAATAGAGGTTGCACATGGGGATGTCCGGAATCGTGGGTGGGCTTGTCTGGAACTTTACAGGAACATGCTTGGAAAATAAATGGCTCCGTTTGCGGCAAAAACTCCCGAAACAAGATATGCTGTGCAACGTGAGGGGTGAGCTTTGGCCCATTCAGAGCGTGATGGAAAATTAAATTCAGCTTTTCCGAGCAGTTTTTTGTGGGCGGCATCGGACGGATTTTTAGGCGCCAGAACCTCGATGAACAGATCGAAAATGAGACGAAGATTCTGGTCTGTATCCGCTTGAAAACCCTGGGCTATGGACGATTTAAACCTGTTGGCAAAATGAACCGCAGGGGCGGCAGGATGCCATCTCTCTGGGGCCGTCAAAGCCCCGCAGCCTTTCAGTCAATGTGCTGGAGCATGCCATCAGGGGGTATTCGATGCAGTGACCTTCACCGAAAGCGGCGAATACACCTGTCTTTCGTTGGTCGAATTACGCTTTGGCGACGCGGGGGCGGGCGGTCTTTGGAACGGGCAGTGCTATTTCATCGAACGGCATTGCCAGTTGCGCCTCGGCATGCAGCACAACCATAGCTGCCGCGCGCGCATCTTCGCCTGCGTCGTGATGGTGAAAATGCAAATTTAATACCAGTTTCAGATTGGCCAGACCATGCCCGCCGTTGCCTTTCAGCTCGGGCCAAGCGCGCCGGGCGATCCTGACGCTGTCGCTCCAGTTTAGGGGCGGCGGCTCAAGGCCCAAAAAACGATGCGCGGCGTTGATGGCCTGTTTGTCAAAGTTGCTGTGCTGAATGAGTTGATGCCGGGCGAGCAGCGGCAACAAGATCTCAAACGCCTCGGCAAAGGGCAGGGCGTCCGCCACATGGTCCGGCCCGATCCCGTGCAGCCGTATATTGAACGGGTCGAAATGGGTGCGCGGATTGACCAGCATCGAGAATGTCTGGATGCCATTGTCGGGCCCCACACAGGCGAGGCCGATCTGGCAGATGCTGGCGGCATCGCTGCACGCCGTCTCGACATCCAGTGCGATAAACCGAAAATCCCCTTCGGGGACGTGGCTTATATGTTGAAAGTCTGGGCGGAAAGAGGGGGGCATGTCTGGAATTGTCAGGCTCTACGGGTTTATGGGATTCGTGCTGGTTTTCGGCATTCGGTTTTGATGAGTCAGTTTCTCATAACACTCAACGCCGGTGGGGCAAACGCGTTTCGGATTGGGTAAGCTGGCCTTGTCTAGATGGGTCAATGTGGCTTTTCTTATGGCCGACCCAATAATGGATGACATGGCTGCGATCAGCAGCGCCCCATCAATCGGCAATAAGGCGGTCTTCCAAAGAAGGGCCACCACCGACGATGTTCAGCAAAAAGTCGATGATGGGGTGCGCGCCAGGGCGGTTCTTGGCAACTGCCATGTGCCGTTGTCTAACGCGTCTTGAATGCCTTTAAGGGCATATTCAGCGACATGTTTGAATTTGCGGGTTTGGGCGGGAAGCTTGTTTTTTATGCGTGCCTGCGTTTCGTAAAGCAACTCCCACGCTCGCTCTACCGCTTCGTCTAAATCATCAGTCTTTGTGCTCTTTACGATGCGTTTGCCGTTATCCAGCGTCAGCCGCGCGTACCAATTCTCGCTACCCTGCCGCTTATCCAGCTTCAGTTTCTTGTGCACATTGACTGTTGTTATGCCGTAGCTCATCGCCGCTTTTTTCGCTAAGTGCCTGTTGCTGAACACTATACGGCAAAACGAGACAAAATGCAGTATAAACTACGCACGGACTGTGTACGAGTTGTGTACGAAGTTGGGAAAGCTAGATGTTGTGGTTTTTCAGGAAATAATTAGCAAAAACCACAAGATACTGGAGGCGGGTACCGGAATCGAACCGGTCTACTCGGATTTGCAATCCGGTGCATAGCCTGCCTGCCCACCCGCCTCAGTGCGGCATTGATTAGTCACGCCTGCGTACGGCGTCAAGTCCAATCGGGCAAGAATTAGGGTGCAAACGCGGAAAATTGATCGCCGCGCTGCAATTTCAAAAACAGCCTAGCTGCGGAAAAAGCGGCTTTCCTTGATTTGTTCCCATGCCCAAACCACCTCTTGCAGGCGCTCTTCGTCTGAGCGGTCACCACCGTTCATATCCGGATGAAGATCTTTCACCAAGCTTTTGTATTGCTTGCGGATTTCCGGTTTTGTCCAGCTGTCGCGCGCGTCCAGAATTTCCAGCGCTTTGCGCTCGGCCGAAGGCAGTTTGCGTGTCGCTGCAGCAGGGTTTACCTTGCCGGGGTTCTGCGTCCCTTTCTCACCCAATATCGCCATCGGGTCGTTCACACCAAGGCGCGACCACACATGGCCCTCATCCGAGCGCTTGTTGAATCCTTTATCCTCGCCGCGAACCCAAACCCGGTCCTTATCGGCAAAGGCTGCCAGTTCTTCTTCGGTGCTGCCCTGAAAGAAATTCCATTTAAGGTTGTATTCGCGAACGTGATCCTTACAAAACCACAAAAACGCGTCCAGATGGTCCGGGCTTTTGGGCGCGCGGTACAGACCGGGTTCGTCGCAGCCACCAAATTCGCAAGTCTTGGTAGAGGTCTCAAACGCGCCCGACATCCCGCGGCGTCCGGTCTTGCGTTTCTTCTTGTCTGAAGAAACGCGCATATCGAATTCAAATGGTGGACGTGTCGCCATGTTACTTGCCTTTCCGACTCGAAGGCGAGAGTTTAGACTATTGGCCAAAGGATTGAAGGGGGTTGACATAAATATGAGCATGTCGGACGAGATAAAACATAAATTGGCAGAAGCCTTTGCACCCGACTATCTGGTCGTGACAAATGACAGCCATCGCCACGCAGGTCATTCAGGCGATGACGGCAGCGGCGAAACGCATTTCAACGTCAAAATCCGTGCGGATGCTTTGGCCCAGATGAACCGCGTTGCCCGCCACCGCGCCATTCATGCGGCCCTTGGCCCGAATATTATTGCGCGCATCCACGCCCTTGCACTGGATGTTGGCTAACCTAACCCTCTGGTATTTCATCTTTCTACAAATGCCCCACCGCTGTAGCCCATTGTGGCGACAGTGGTTCAAGCCCAATGGAAGGCGGGGGTATGAAACCCCTGCCTTCTGCCTTAACCCCGCTCAGCGCGTCAGACGGTCCAGCACCCGCGCCCATGACCGGATGCCTTTGTGAAAGCTCTCCATGTCATATTTTTCATTCGGCGAATGGATCTGGTCGTCGTCTTTGCCAAAGCCGATCAGCATCGCATCCATGTCCAGATAGGTCTTGAAATATCCTGCGATCGGAATCGACCCGCCGCATCCCACATAGGCCGCCGCCACACCCCATTCATCGGTTAGCGCCGCGCGGGATGCTTCAAAGGCGGGGTGGGTAATGCTCATCTGGCCCGCAGGGCTGTTGCCATGGCCTTTGAATTCCACCCTGCAATCTGCGGGCAGGGCATCGGTCACATAGCCGCGAAATGCCTCGCGAATGGCAAAGGGGTCTTGGGTGCCAACAAGGCGAAAGCTGATTTTGGCATGGGCCTCGGCTGGCAGCACAGTTTTAAAGCCATCGCCCGTATAGCCGCCCCAAATGCCGTTCACTTCGCAGGTTGGGCGCGACCAAATCATTTCCAGCGGCGTGCGATCAGACTCTCCAGCCGGCACCGACAGGCCGACATCGCCAAGGAAGCGCGCGTGATCAAAGGCAAGGCCTTGCCACTGCGCCCGCATGTCATCTGACAATTCCGGAACGCCGTCATAAAACCCCGGCAGGGTGATGCGGCCATTGTCGTCATGCAGGCCTGCGATAATGCCCGACAGCACCCGAATGGGGTTTATCGCCACACCACCATACATGCCAGAATGCAGGTCTTTGCTGGGGCCATGGATGGTCAGCTCTTCGCCCAGCAGCCCGCGCAGCATGGTCACGATGGCAGGGGTTTTCGATTCGAACAGGCCGGTATCACAAATCAGTGCCACGTCGGCGCGCAGCTCATCAGCGTTTTCCTTCATAAAGGGAATCAACGATGGCGAGCCTGATTCTTCCTCGCCCTCAAGGAAAATCGTCAGGCGGCAGGGCAGGGTGCCATGTTCCGCCTTCCACGCGCGGCAAGCCTCAAGAAAGGTCATCAGCTGGCCTTTGTCATCCGATGCGCCGCGACCACGGATCACCTGGCCCGCAGGGGTTTCCTCAATCTGCGGGTCAAAGGGGTCACGCGACCACAGCGCCAGCGGGTCAACCGGCTGCACATCATAATGCCCGTAAAACAGCAAATGCGGGCCTGCGACCTCGGGCGCGTCAAAATGCGCAACCACCATCGGATGGCCGGGGGTAGGGCGCTTTGACGCCTCAAACCCCAATGATTGCAAATCCTCGACCAACCAGTCAGCGGCACGGTCACAATCGGCCTTAAAGGCCGGATCGGTTGAAATGGACGGAATGCGCAACAGGTCCAGCAAACGTTCAGTGGCCTGTGGCATCGCAGCGTCGATCCGGTCAAGGATGGCATCAATCGACATGGGGTTCTCCAATTTGTGATTTTGCCCGCACAGTATCACTCATTCCGCCTCTGTCCAGCGCCGCAAAAAGCAGCTAAAAGCGCCGCCAGAAAATAGCACCGGACCAAACAGGAGCGCATGAATATGGACAGACATCAAACGCGTTGGCAAAGCCTCTGGCTGGGTGGCATGGTTTTGGCAGGCCTGTCAGCGGTTGTATCGGGCGCCGCATTGGCCGACCCGATTTCGGGCAAAGATGCGATGGCGATGATGTTCGCGCCGCAGGGCGCCGAGGTTGAAATGCAGCCGGTTGACGGGCTAACCCCTGAAAACGCAGCTTTGTTGGGACAAGTCGTGAAAGATTATGCCTATTACGCGGCAGTTGCGATCGTTCCCGATGCCGATCTTTTGAAATCCGAAGCGACGATGCTGGTTGCCAATCATCACAGCGCCGAGGCCGCCGCCGCAGCAGCCCTTGAAGGGTGCAACAAGGCCAACACAACCGCAACGCCTTGCGTGGTTGCCGCAATCGTGCGCCCCGAAAAATGGGAGCCGCGCGCCTTACAGCTATCGGTAGAAGGCACCGTCGCCTTGCAAAACGACTATGGCAAACGCGGTGAACGCGCGATGGCGACCAGCCCCCAGACCGGTTATTTCGAAATTGCTCAGGGTCCGGGCGCACAACAAAAGGCACTGCAAGGCTGTGCAGACAAAGGGGCCAGCGATTGCCAAGTTGTCGTGGCCGACGCGGAATAGTGACAGAAATCAAAAAAGGGGGGCGTCAAAATGCCCTCTATCAGATATAGAGTTTGATGAATATCAAGGCGCCACCGGCGAATCTGTTGCAGATTGGTCAAAACCTGCCCTTTCCCGCTATTTTTGCGGGCTAATAAACTGCAGGCCGCTTGGAGACAGTTATGAACTATGATGCCGCACTCGACACCGCCCTGAACCGTTTGCACGAAGAAGGGCGCTATCGCACCTTTATCGATATCGAACGGCGCAAAGGGGCATATCCTTCTGCTGTATGGCGCAAAAAGGACGGGTCCGAAAAGGACATTACAGTATGGTGCGGCAATGACTATCTGGGCATGGGGCAACAGCCCGAGGTCTTGGCCGCGATGAAAGAGGCGCTTGACGCCACAGGCGCAGGCTCGGGCGGGACGCGCAATATTTCCGGCACGACTGTCTATCACATCCGGCTCGAGGCCGAGCTGGCCGATCTGCACCAGAAAGAGGCGGCTTTGGTGTTTACCAGCGCCTATAATGCCAATGACGCCACGCTCTCGACGCTGCCAAAGCTGTTTCCCGGCCTGATCATCTATTCCGACGCATTGAACCACGCCTCGATGATTGAAGGCGTGCGCCGCAACGGTGGCGCCAAGCGGATTTTCCGCCACAATGACGTGGCCCATCTGCGTGAATTGATGGCCGCCGATGACCCGGCCGCGCCAAAACTGATCGCCTTCGAATCGATCTATTCGATGGATGGCGATTTTGGCCCGATCAAGGAAATCTGCGATCTTGCTGACGAGTTTGGCGCGTTGACCTATATTGATGAGGTGCACGCCGTTGGCATGTACGGCCCGCGCGGGGCTGGGATTGCCGAGCGTGACGGGCTGATGCACCGGCTTGATATCATCAACGGCACCTTGGCCAAAGCTTATGGCGTGGCCGGCGGCTATATCGCCGCCAGCGCCAAGATGTGTGACGCGGTGCGCTCTTATGCGCCTGGCTTCATCTTTTCGTCGTCGATGCCGCCTGCGGTTGCTGCGGGGGCTGCTGCCTCTGTGCGCTATCTGAAAACCGCGCAACACTTGCGCGACGCCCAGCAATTGCACGCCCGCATCCTGAAAGATCGTTTAAAATCAATCGGTTTGCCATTGATCGACCACGGCAGCCATATTGTACCTGTGCATGTCGGCAACCCTGTTCATTGCAAGGCGCTTTCGGACATGTTGCTCGAACGATTCGGCATCTATGTGCAGCCGATCAACTTTCCAACAGTACCGCGCGGCACTGAACGCCTGCGCTTCACGCCTTCTCCTGTTCACGATGCATCACAAATTGACACACTTGTGCGCGCAATGGATATGCTTTGGCAGCAATGTGCGCTGAATCGCGCCGAGAAATCGGCCTAAGCGTTTCTGCAGGTGCATATATGATTGCGTTGTGGTAACTTACCCCCAATACGAAAGTATCGAGTCGTACTAAACGACTTCGGCAAAGACTTGGGGCATGGACGGGGCGTAGTGTATGATTGGCTGGAGGGCAGCACCTTCAACAACCGAAGACGACAAGCCCAAAGGGTTTGACGATTTTGAGTTGCGCTTAGGGGATCTAATGCGCGGCGAACGCGCGACTCTGGGCAAATCCCTGCTTGACGTTCAGCGAGAGCTGAAGGTCAAAGCTACATATATTGCAGCCATCGAAAACTGTGACGTTTCGGCCTTTGAAACCCAAGGGTTCGTGGCTGGTTATGTCCGCTCTTACGCGCGTTATCTGGGCATGGATCCCGATTGGGCCTATGCCAAGTTTTGCCGCGAAGCAAACTTTACTGTGGCGCATGGTATGTCGGCCGCCGCTTCGTCGGCGCAGATTTCCAAAGCGCGCAACAAAACACCAGATTATGGCGACCCGCTGGCAAACCCGAATGCAACGTTTGTGCCGCGCGTCGAATCCGCGTTTTCGCGGATCGAACCGGGTGCCGTTGGCTCTTTGCTGGTGCTTCTCGGCCTGATCGGTGGCTTGGGCTATGGCGGTTGGTCGGTGTTGCAAGAGGTGCAGCGCGTGCAACTCGCGCCTGTTGATCAGGCCCCGCAGGTGATTGCCGAAATCGACCCCTTGGGCAACGTTCAGGCCGCAGCGCCATTGGTCCGCTCGGCCCCCGAAATGACGGCCGAGGCTGACACGGTTTCACGGCTGGCCGCCAATACCGCTGTGCCTGCGCGCTCTGACCGTCTGTACCGCCCCGAGGCGCTGGAAGTCCCCGTTTTGACGTCGCGCGATGGTCCGATCGCATCCATCGATCCCGCACGCAACTCTGATCCGGTCGTCGAAGAGCAGGTCGTTGCCACGGCCGAGGCAAATTCCGAAGTGCAAGTCGTCGCATCCGATCCCAACCGCGTAGAGCTTTTGGCTGTGCGCCCGTCTTGGGTGCGTGTGTCTTCGGCTGATGGCACTGTGTTGTTTGAAAAAATCCTCGATTCCTGTGAACGCTACAGCGTTCCTTTGCTCGAAGATGCACCGGTTTTGCGCAGTGGCAACTCTGGCGCGGTTTATTTTACCGTTAACGGTAAAACCTTCGGTCCCTCGGCACCTGGCGCGCAAGTGGTCAAAAATGTCGTGCTGACTGCCGATGCCGTGCAGGCGAAATACTCTGTGGTTGAAACCGGGCAAGCCGTTGCCGTGGCCGATGCCGACAACGCCTTGGTGCTCTGCCCCTCCAGCCCGTCTTTGTGATCGCTTCAGGCGTTGTGCTTTGGCTGTTTTCGGCCTAGCTATGGCCGGGTAACATTCATTGCACGGGCACAAAATGACGCATAATCCCATCCGCCCTTGGCGCAATATTGCGCGCCGCAAGTCGCGCCAGATTATGGTTGGCAAAGTCGCCGTAGGCGGGGATGCCCCGATCTCGGTGCAAACCATGACCAACACCCTGACGACAGATATCAAGGCAACCATCGAACAGGTGCAACGTGCCGCCGCCGCCGGTGCCGATATCGTCCGCGTGTCGGCCCCCGACCGCGAAAGTGCACTTGCCCTGCGCGAAATTTGCCACGAGTCGCCGGTCCCGATCGTCGCCGACATCCATTTCCACTACAAACGCGCGATTGAGGCGGCCGAGGCTGGCGCCGCTTGCCTGCGCATCAATCCCGGCAATATCGGCGATGCCACCCGCGTGCGAGAAGTGATCAAAGCCGCCAAAGACCATGGCTGCTCGATCCGCATCGGCGTGAACGCGGGCAGTCTGGAACGCCATCTTCTTGATAAATATGGTGAACCTTGTCCCGATGCGATGGTAGAAAGCGGTCTCGACCATATCAAGATTCTGCAAGACAATGATTTCCACGAATATAAGATCAGCGTCAAAGCATCCGATGTATTCATGGCCGCCGCCGCTTACCAGCAATTGGCCGATGTCACTGATGCCCCGATCCACCTCGGCATCACCGAAGCGGGCGGCCTGCAATCAGGCACCGTGAAATCCGCCATCGGTCTTGGCAATCTGCTCTGGTCCGGCATCGGCGACACCATCCGTGTCTCGCTCTCGGCCGATCCGGTCGAAGAGGTGAAAGTTGGCTTTGAAATCCTCAAATCTCTCGGCCTGCGCCACCGCGGCGTCACCATCATTTCCTGCCCGTCCTGCGCCCGCCAAGGCTTTGACGTTATCAAAACCGTCACCGAACTGGAAACCCGCCTCGCGCATGTCACCACCTCGATGAGCCTCAGCATCATCGGCTGCGTGGTCAACGGCCCGGGTGAGGCGTTGATGACAGATATCGGCTTTACCGGCGGCGGTGCGGGTTCTGGCATGGTCTATCTTGCGGGCAAACAAAGCCACAAACTCGGCAATGAAGCGATGGTCGATCACATTGTCGAACAGGTGGAAAAACGGGCGGCCCAAATTGAGGCAGCAGCGGCAGAAAACGCAGCCGAATAGGCGCAATCACGCTGCCCGCATTCTTTTCGGCATAAATATCCCACAGGGGGTCCGGGGGACGTGAAGTCCCCCGGCGCCGGCCACTAAACCAGCCTCAGCCTTTGCGCTGGCCGTCAACAATCTGGCGCATTCCGTCCAGCGGCACATAGCCTCGCACCAATGTCTCATCGATCACAAAGGTTGGTGTGCCGTTCACTTCCAGCCGCTGCGCCAATGCGCGGTTGGCCTCGATCACCGATGTCACCTCTGGCGCATTCATCCGCGCCACAATCGCAGCCATATCCTTGACGCCAACCTCTGCCCCAAGCGCGGCAAGGCTTTCATCCGTCACATCACCCTTCATCACCATCAACGCATTATGCGCCTTTTCATAGGTCTCGGCGCCCTCAACCTGCAACACCGCAATGGCAAAGCGTGCCGCCAATTCCGATTGCGGCCCAAGGATCGGGAACTCCTTGACAACAAAGCGGATATTCCCGTCTGATGAGATCAGCTCCGACACTTCCTCAAAGGCCTTTTTGCAATAGCCGCAGCGGTAATCCATGAATTCCACCAACGTGATATCGCCATCAGGGTTGCCCCCGACCCAGCTTGCCGGATCATTCATGATCTCATCCGCATTGGTTGCCAGCAGGGCAACATCATTTGCCGCCGCATCCGCATTGCGGCGCTCTTCCAATACGCCGATCGCTTCCATCAGCACCTCGGGGTTCTCCATCAGATAGGCCCGCACCTCGGCGCGAAAATCGGTGCGCTCGGCATCCGTCATCTTGCTTTGGGCAAGCACTGGGCTGGCAAGTGCCAAGGCAAGGGCTGTCGTGGCGATCAGTTTCTTCATTCAAATTCTCCATTCCCGCGGGGCATGCGCACCGGCAGAGTTGACCTTTTCCCCCTCATGCCTGATTGCAGGGGGGCAGGGCAAGCCAATTGCCAGTAACGCGGTGCAGCATAGGGGCGCATAGATGCAAGTATCAAGACGTGGGGCTGTCGATCCCTTTATTGTGATGGATGTGATGGAATCCGCCCGCGCCTTTGAGGCCGCAGGCCGCAGTATTATCCATATGGAGGTCGGCCAACCCGGCACCGGCGCCCCCCAAGGTGCACGTGATGCGCTGGCGCATGCGATGGACCAAGGCGCGCTTGGCTATACGGTGGCGCTTGGCTTGCCGGAATTGCGTGCAGGCATCGCGGCACTTTATCAAAAATGGTACGGCATCACCCTTGATCCGGCCCGCGTGGTCGTTACCTCGGGGTCATCTGCTGCGTTCCTTCTGGCCTTTACCGCACTGTTCGATGCGGGCGACAGGGTCGGCTTGGGCGAACCGGGCTATCCGTCTTACCGCCAAATCCTCAAGGCGCTGTCGCTTACGCCTGTCGGCATCCCTGCCAGCACCGCCAATCGTTTGCAGCCCACGCCCGCCGATATGGCAGGCATTGATATGGCAGGCATGATCGTGGCCAGCCCGGGCAATCCGTCCGGCACCATGCTTGACCGCGCAGCCCTGACGGCGTTGATGGACCATTGCGCCGCCCATAACATCGCCTTTATCTCGGACGAGATTTACCACGGCCTGCATTACGGCGACCGCGCGGTTTCGGCTTTGGAAATCAGTGACGAAGCTTACGTCATCAACTCTTTTTCCAAGTATTTCAGCATGACCGGTTGGCGCGTCGGCTGGATGGTCGTGCCTGAAACCCATGTGCGCCTGATCGAACGCTTGGCGCAAAACATGTTCATCTGCCCGCCCCATGCCAGCCAGATCGCGGCACTTGCAGCACTCGATTGCATCCCCGAGCTTGAGGCTAACCGAGCCGTCTATGCCGCCAACCGCCAGCTTATGCTCGACGGTTTGCCTGCCGCCGGTTTTGCCAAAATCGCCCCGCCCGATGGCGCGTTCTACATTTACGCCGATGTGTCCGATCTTACCACCGACAGCTTGAAACTTGCCGCCGATATTTTGGAAGGCGCAGGGGTCGCGGTGACACCGGGTCTGGATTTTGATCCCGTTCGTGGCGCGCAGACCCTGCGGTTTTCTTATGCCCGCAGTACCGCTGAAATCACCGAGGGCCTTGCACGGCTTACCGCCTTTATGGCCCGATATACGAAGCTGTGAATTTACATTCAGGCGCAGTAACGCAATAAGCAGATAGAACAAACAGGTGGACCATAGGGCCAAATCTGGAACCATGCGGGCAATTCTAACCTTTCTTGCGGCGCTCTATCTGGCGATTGCTCCGGCCTCGGCGCAAGAGCTGTCGGCGCTGGCCCGCCTTGCACCTGAAACCTCGAAAATCGGGGATGTCGGCAAGGGCGTCTCGGTCGGCCTTTCGCTGTCGCAATCTGTCCCGTGGCGGGTGCGCGTGCTGGACAATCCGCCGCGGCTTATTCTTGACACCCGTGAGGTGGATTGGTCGCAGATCGCCGCTGTACCGCGCAGCGGTGGCCGCGTGCTCGACTTGCGGGCAGGGGTGTTTCGCCCGGGCTGGTCGCGCTTGGTGCTGGAACTCGCGGGTCCGCTTGGGGTTACCTCTGCGGGTATGGAAACCACCGCCGATGGCGCCAAAATCAACCTGACGCTTTCCCCCGTCGCGCCCGATGTCTTTGCGCAAATGGCTGCCAGACCCGAACCCGAAGGTTGGGCCTTACCCAAACCGGCCGATCTCCCCGGCATCTTGCCGCGTGGCACCGGTCCCTTGGTTGTGGTGCTTGATCCGGGGCACGGCGGCATCGACCCGGGTGCCGAAAGCCAAGGCCTGCGCGAGGCAAATCTGGTGCTGACCTTTGCCCGTGAATTCAAAGAGGCCTTGCAACGCAGCGGCAATTTTCTGGTCATCCTGACCCGCGATGACGATGTGTTCATTCCGCTTGAAACGCGGATTTCCACGGCGCGCGCGGCAGGGGCAGATGTGTTTATCTCGCTTCATGCCGATGCTTTGGCCGAAGGCAATGCGTCAGGGGCTACGCTTTACACCTTGGCCGATGACGCCACCGATATGGCCGCCCAGGCCCTGGCCGAACGCCACGACCGCGACGATCTGTTGGCTGGCGTCGATCTGACCGATCAAGATGACGTGATTGCCCATGTGCTGATGGATATGGCCCGTACCCAGACCGCACCGCGCGTTGATCGCTTGGCCAAAGCTCTGGAAACCGCAATCAAGGCCGAAGGCTTGCGCATGCATCGCAAACCGATCCAGTCGGGCGGCTTCTCGGTGTTGAAATCACCCGATATTCCGTCAATTCTGATCGAACTGGGCTTTCTGTCTTCACCACGCGATCTGGCACATCTGACCGATCCGGCGTGGCGGGCGCAAATGATCGGTGCCTTGCAAACCGGATTAACCGCTTGGACTAATGCCGAGGCTACGAATGACGCGGTGAAACGGCCGTAAACCCCCATGAATTGCGCGAAATCACGCCATGATAATGTGGACAGCTTTTGACGCCCCCCCAGATGCTGTATATAGGGGGGCTTGGAAAATATAGGGAATATGCCTTGCTCAGGTTTATCGGTTCATTCTTTGGTGGCATTTTCACTTTGGTGACGATGGGGGCGTTCTTTGTGGCGCTTTCGATTGGTGCCATTTTCTTTATGTATAGCCGTGACTTGCCCAGCCACGAAAGCCTTGCACAATACGCACCGCCCACCATCAGCCGGATCTATTCGGGCGAAGGCAAGATGATGGACGAATTCGCCAAGGAACGGCGCATTTTTGTCAGCTCGGACGAAATTCCCGAACTGGTGAAACACGCGTTTATCAGCGCCGAAGACAAGAATTTCTACACCCACCACGGGTATGACGCACGCGGCATCGCCGCGGCAGTGATCGAGGCGGTTAAATCGCGCGGCCAAAACGTGCGCGGGGCCTCTACGATCACCCAGCAGGTGATGAAAAACTTCCTTTTGGGCGGCGAACGCAAGGCCGAGCGCAAGATCAAGGAAATCATTTTAGCCACGCGGATTGAGGAAACCCTCAGCAAGGAAAAAATCCTTGAACTTTACCTGAACGAGATTTTCCTCGGTCAGAACTCCTATGGTGTGGCCGCAGCGGCGCAGACCTATTTCAACAAGACCCTTAGCCAACTCGCCCCGCATGAGGCGGCGATGCTGGCATCGATGCCGCAAGCACCGGGTAAATACCACCCCGTCACCGCCAAAGAGCGCGTGACCGAGCGTCGCAACTACGTGCTGCGCGAGATGTGGCAAAACGGCTATATCGACGAGGCGACCTATCTTTCCGAAAAAGAACTGCCGCTGAAATCGGTGCAAAACGGCGATTATCCGGCGTTTCGCGATGCCTTGCCACCGCGCGATTATTTCACCGATGAAATCCGCCGCCAGCTTTCCGGCACCTTTGGCGAGGATGAGTTTTTCTCGGGTGGCCTGACCATTCGCGCAACCGTAGACCCGGAACTGCAAACCGAAGCCGCCAAGGCACTGCAAGAAGGGCTTGAAAAATTTGACCGCAGCCTGGGGGTATGGGTCGGCACACGCAAAACCATCGACCCGTCGCAGCTTGGCTCCGAGGCAAGCTGGCGCGAGGCTTTGGCCGCAGTCGATATCGCCCGCGATATTGACGGGTGGAAACCGGCGGTCGTGCTAGAGGTCGGCAAATCCTCGGCCCGCATCGGAATTGAAGGCGTGGCCGAAGATGCAGACGGCCATTTCATCCCGCCAGAAGACGTTACATGGGCCCGCAAGCGCCAAGCTGACGGCCGTCTTGGCAAAAAGGCCCAAGTCGCGGGCGATTTGTTGACGGTTGGGGATGTTGTATTCGTGCGCGCCGTAACCAATGACAGCGATGGCAGCTTTGTCCGCTGGTCGCTGCGTCAGGTTCCCGAGGTCGAAGGCGCTTTTATGGCGATGGACGTCGACTCTGGCCGCGTCTTGGCCATGCAGGGCGGGTTTTCCTATCAGCATTCGGTGTTCAACCGCGCGACACAGGCACAGCGCCAGCCCGGTTCCAGCTTTAAGCCCTTTGTCTATGCTGCGGCGCTGGATAGCGGCTTTACCCCCGCCACCATCGTGGTCGACGCACCGATTGAGGTGGACACACCGCAAGGTATCTGGCGGCCGCGCAACTCGTCCAACAAGTTCTACGGCCCGACACCTGTGCGCACTGGCATTGAACAATCGCGAAACCTGATGACTGTCCGTATCGCCGAAGAAATTGGTATGGATGTGGTCGCAGGCTATGCCGAACGCTTTGGTGTGTACGACCGGATGGGGCAGTTTCTGGCCAACTCTCTGGGGTCGCAAGAAACCACTTTGTTCAAAATGGTCGCCGCCTATGCGATGTTTGCCAATGGCGGCGAACGCGTAGAGCCAACGCTGGTTGACCGTGTCCAGGACCGCTATGGCAAAACCATCTATCGCCATGACCAGCGTATTTGCGATGATTGCAAACTGGCCGCACTTGAACCAAGCGAACTGCCCAGAATCAATTCCAGCCGCGAACGCGTGATGGACGCAATCACCGCCTATCAGCTGACCTCGATGATGGAAGGTGTTGTCCTGCGCGGCACGGCCAAGGGCATCAACCTGCCCGTGCCAATCGCGGGTAAAACCGGTACCACGAATGACGCCAAAGACGTGTGGTTCATCGGCTTTTCGTCGAATATGGCGGCGGGCTGCTACATCGGCTATGACAATCCGCGCAGCATGGGCAAGGCCTATGGTGGCACGGTTTGCGGCCCTGTGTTCGAACGCTTTATGCGCAAAGCGGTGGCAAAATACGGCGGAACCAAATTCAAAGTACCACCGGGCGGTTATTTCATGAAAATCGACCGGTTCACCGGCGCGCCACTGCCTGAAGATGCCACCGGCGATAACGTGATTTCGGAATATTTCCGCGAAGGCGAAGACCCGCTGAACAGCTTTGGCATGATGGTTGATGGCGGCTTTGGTATGGGCGCCAACCTGCCGCTATTTGCGCCGGGCGAAACCGAAGACGGGCCAGGCGGCAGCACAGTCACCACCGCCAGCGGCAAAACGAAAGTCCTGCCGAAAAAGGCCGATTACGGCACACTCAGTTCCGGCGGGCTCTACTAGGGTCTACCCGCGCGTCTCTGGCCCCGCAACCTTTGCGCGGCCCAGAGACGTGTCGGTGCCTGCTCTTGCCCAAACTGGGCCAAAGCGTTATTACCCAGCCAAAACCAAGCCTTCGCCCAAACAAGCCTTCAAGGATACAAGCCATGCGCGCCGAAACCCAAACCAATGTGGAAACGATCCGCAAATCGCTGACCTTGCTTGGCCAACGCATGGATCTGGAAACCGCGCCGCACCGGCTTGAAGAATTCAACGCCATGATCGAAAACCCCGATCTGTGGAATGATCCTGCCAAGGCGCAAAAGCTGATGCGCGAACGCCAATCCGTGCTGGACCAGCTGTCCACCTATAATCTGATCGACACCGGCCTGCGTGACAACGTCGAGCTGATCGAGATGGGCGAGGCCGAAGGCGACACCGAAATCGTGACCGAAGCTGAAACCGCGCTAAAAGAACTGCTGGAACTGGCCCGCGCCAAGGAACTTGAGGCGCTGCTGAACGGCGAGGCCGATGGCAACGACACCTTCCTTGAGGTGAACGCAGGCGCAGGCGGCACCGAAAGCTGCGACTGGGCCTCGATGCTGGCACGCATGTACGTCCGTTGGGCCGAGAAAAAGGGCTATAAGGTTGAACTGCAATCCATGTCGGATGGCGAAGAGGCGGGTATCAAATCGGCCGCCTACAAAATTTCCGGCCCCAATGCCTATGGCTGGCTAAAGTCGGAATCGGGTGTTCACCGCCTTGTGCGCATCAGCCCCTATGACAGTGCTGCACGTCGGCACACGTCGTTTTCGTCGGTTTGGGTTTATCCGGTTGTTGATGACAATATCGAAATCGACATCCCCGACAAAGACATCCGCATCGATACCTACCGGTCTTCGGGCGCGGGCGGCCAGCACGTCAACACCACCGACTCGGCGGTGCGTATCACCCACTTGCCGACCAATATCGTTGTCACCTCATCGATGAAATCGCAGCACCAGAACCGCGAAATCGCGATGAACGCATTGCGTTCGCGCCTCTATCAGATGGAGCTGGATAAACGCAACGCCGCCATCAACGCTGCCCATGAAAGCAAAGGCGATGCAGGCTGGGGTAACCAGATCCGGTCCTATGTGTTGCAGCCCTATCAGATGGTCAAAGACCTGCGCACCGGGGTTGAGACCTCGGACAGCCAAGGCGTGCTCGACGGCGATCTCGATAAATTCATGGCCGCCACCTTGGCAATGGATGTATCAGGCAAGTCGCGGGCCGAGGCGAACGCCGACGATTGAGGCGCCGCACGCCTGCTTGACTGCAACAATTTGCACTGAAAACGATGCCGTGTTGCCGCAATAAATGCGCATCACTAGGGGCGCATATTTTTGAATATCAAAGTTTGAAATACATCTTTGTGCCATCCGCCCCATTGGTTAGGCTTTGCCCAATCATAAGGGAGAGAGCCGTATGTCGCACAAAGCAGAACAAGCCGCACAACGGCCAGAAGTGCTTATTCTGGAACTGGATGACCTGAGGGCCGCACTTAGGGCAGGGTGGCAAGATTTTCGCACCGCCCCGCAGTTTGGCCTGTTTTTCGCGGCGGTCTATGTCGCGGGCGGCTGGCTAATCCTTTACGCGCTGACCGCGACTGGCCAGATCTGGTGGACACTGCCCGCCGCTGCAGGCTTTCCCATCCTCGGCCCCTTTATCGCCTGCGGCATGTATGAGGTCAGCCGCAGGCTTGAAAAACACGAATCCCTTAGCTGGACTGCCATTCTCGGCGTGATCGCACGGCAAAAAGACCGCCAGATTCCGTCAATCGCGGCGGTGGTGGTCGTGTTCTTTCTGTTTTGGAATTTTCTGGCGCATATGATCTTTGCGCTGTTTCTCGGGCTGCAAGCCATGACCAATATCAGCAGCTCGTTTCAGGTCTTTACCACGCCGAACGGGCTGATGATGCTGTTCATCGGTACAATCGTCGGCGCGATTTTTTCTGGCGTCTTGTTCTCGCTTACCGTTGTCAGCCTGCCACTGCTGTTGGACCGCGAGATCGATTTCGTCACCGCGATGATTACCTCGGTGTCAGTCGTGCTGACCAATCCGAAAATCATGGTTCTCTGGGGGGGGCTTATTGCGGCTGCGCTGTTTTTGGGAATAGCGCTGGGGTTCTTGGGCCTGTTTGTCGTGCTGCCCTTGTTCGGGCATGCGACCTGGCATCTTTACCGGCGCGCCCTTGCCTGAATGAAAAACGGGCACCCGCAAGGATGCCCGTTCAAATCCGTCACCAAAGCGGTGTATCAGCTTTCGCTGCTTGGCTTGGCGGAAGGTGCCGGGGATGTTGCGGTTGGCGCTGCGGTGGTGCGGCCATTGGCCAGCGGATCATCCTGACGTTGAACCGAACCTTCGAAATGCGCACCCGATTCGATTGCGATGGTTTTGTGGATGATGTCACCCTCAACCCGCGCGGTCGATGTCAGACGCACTTTCAGTCCGCGGACGCGGCCAATAACGCGGCCATTCACCACGATATCATCCGCGACGATTTCACCGCGAATCGTTGCGGTTTCACCAACCGTCAACAAATGCGCGCGAATATCGCCTTCGACAGTACCTTCAACCTGAATGTCACCGGTGGTGCGCAGGTTGCCCGTAATGGTCAGGTCTGACGAAAGAACCGAAGCCGCAGGCTTGGTCTTTGGCGCAGAAGAGGTAAAGTCCATAGAACTCCTCGCGGTTGGCTCTGATGGCCGGTTTTTGTCTGCCTCGGCTTTTGGGCCGGGTTCGTTGATTTTGCTTTTAGAAAACATCTGTCGCTGCCTTGATAAAGGTCATCGGGTTAACAGGTTTGCCCCCGATCCGAACCTCGTAGTGAAGATGAGTGCCGGTAGACCGGCCTGAGTTCCCCATATCACCGATACGGTCGCCGCGCGAGACCCTTTGTCCCACTTTTACGCGGATATTTGATTGATGGGCATAACGGGTCTCGATTCCGAAGTCGTGTTTGATCGTAACCAAGCGCCCATAACCGCTTTGCCAGCCCGCGTGGGTAACCACCCCGTCAGCCGTGGCATAGATCGGGCTGCCATAGGCGCCGGCAAAATCGGTGCCTGCGTGCATGCGTGTGCCTGCGCCCTTTGGGTCACGGCGATAGCCAAAGCCCGAGGTAAAGCGAAAGGCGGTTTTGATCGGAATCGCAAAGGGTGCTTTTGCCGCCGCCAGTTGGTACAGGTTCATCCGGTCAAGCCCCTGCAAAATCGCATTGGCGCGGATTTCGTCATTGCTCAGAACTTGGTTCTTGGTCGACAGCGAGAAGGGTGACAAAGGCCCGCCTTGGCCCGAATACCCCCGCTTGACCGATTTCAACAGCGTATCGGGCGACAAACCTGCCGAGCGGAACATCTTGTCCAGCGGCTCCATCGAAATGGTCATCGCTTCTTCCAGCTTAGAGAAAATCACGTCATTCTTGGCTTCCATTGCCCGCTTTTCGGCGGCCAATGCATCTGTTTCATTCTTGGCAGCCAGCGCGGCCACTGCCATGCTGTCGCGCTGCTCTGCGGTGCCGCTTAGCGCGCTCGATAATATCTCAACGGTTTTTGCCGCATCGTCGGCGCGGCCCTCGCCTGTACGGACAGAGCCGGTCTCGGCCTGCAAAGAGGCGGTCAGCGCTGCGTTCTCGCCGCGTGCCTCGTCCCGTTCCTTGATTGTGCGGCGCAGTGTGTTCTGGATCACCTCAATGCCGGTTTCCATTTCGCGGCGGCCATCTTCGGATGACAAAAGCCGCCCCTGCATGTCGCTGACTTCTTTCAGTGCAAGGTTAAAACGTTCTTGCGCCCGTGCGGCTTCTTCGGCCCGCAAATCGCGGTCGGCTGATAGCGCGTTCAACCGCGCCTCATACAAGCTTTGCTGGCGTTGCGCTTGGTCGCGCCCCGATCCGGCCGAAATTGATTCCATCAACAGAATTGATGTCGCAAGAATCGTCCAGCCCAGAAACAAGGCTGCACCGGTAACCGCCACCGCCTGCGTCAACGGCGGAAGCCGGATGTAGCGCGTATCGGAATCGGATTTCAAAAACAGTCTCTGTTCCGGGAAGTATCGCCCTACAAACCCATTAATCCGATAAGATAGTCGCTTCAGCACTGAACAATTCCGGTCTTGTTTCCCCACACGATGCCGCCACCCGAAAAAAATTCGGGCCACAAGACATCCCGGCATGGATACAAAGCCAGGTCCAAGCGTGCAAGAAATTTGACCCGCCCTGCCAAAACCAAGCGGAAATCCGAGCAAAACAGGCAGAAAGCCGCCGATAAACCGGATTACTCCGGCTTACCGACATAGCTTTCCATGCTGTCGTCCCGCTCGGTCAGGGGCCAGTAAAAATCGGGGGGAATCCCTGCCTCGGCGCGTTTTTCCTCATTGAATGGCGGTTTTAGCACGCCATGAAAATAGCGCCGCACAAGGCTGTGAAAGGCATCTTTCGGGTCCAACCCGTCGCGCCCGCACAGCCAGTTGAACCATTTGGACCCATAGGCCACATGGCTGACCTCTTCGGCATAGATGGTTTTCAGCGCGGCAATCGGCTCTGCCTCACCGGCCTTTTCAAACACCTCGATCATACCCGGCGTCACATCCAGCCCCCGCGCCTCCAGCACCATTGGCACCACAGCCAAACGGCCAAACAGGTCGGTCGCGGTGTCTTCGGCGGCGCGCCACATGCCTTCATGCGCGGGCAGGGCGCCGTAATGACTGCCCATTCCCTCCAGGCAATCGCACATCAGGTTGAAATGCTTGGCCTCATCATCGGCGGCGCTGACCCAATCGTCATAAAACCCCAAGGGCATCGGCACATCTGTAAACCGCGCGATAATATCCCAATGCAGATCAACGGCGTTCAGCTCAATATGCGCCACCGCATGCAGCAGCGCGATGCGGCCTGTGGGTGATCCGGGTCTGCGCCGCGGCATATCGCGGGGCGACAGCAGTTCCGGCGCATCCGGGCGGGCAGGGCGCATCGGTGGCAAGGCTTGCCCGACCGGCAAAGGCGTGCCCGCCTTGCGTGCGGCCTGCCAAGTTGCAGCATGTTGCCGGCCAAGCGCGGTTTTGCGACGGCCATCGGCGGTGGTTAGCACCTCAACCGCCATCTCGGCCAGCGTTGGGGCCTCCGTCACGCTTTTGCCGTTGCGGCTGCCAGTACTTCCTCGGCGTGGCCCTTGGCCTTGACCTTACGCCAGACTTGCTGCACCCGACCATCGCCGCCAATCAGGAACGTCGCGCGCTCTATCCCCATATAGGTTTTGCCATACATCTGCTTTTCAACCCAGACACCATAATCCTCAACCGTTTTTCCGTCTTCATCCGCGCCAAGGATCACACCCAACCCGTGTTTGGCGACGAATTTATCATGTGATTTGACGCTGTCTTTGGAAATGCCGATAACTGTGACGCCCGCCGCTGCAAATTCGGCGGTCATTGCGGTGAAATCCTTGGCCTCAATCGTGCAGCCGCTGGTATCATCCTTGGGGTAAAAGTACACAACCACGCGGCCGGGCCGCAGGTTGGACAGTGTAACAGTCTCGCCACCATCGCGTGGCAGTGTGAAATCGGGGGCCATATCGCCAATGTCGGGCATTGTATCAATCCTTCTTGCAACACGCGGCTTTGTGTTTGGGTTGCCTTTGGGCTTAGATAAAGGCAATCCCCCCCAACACAAGCCTTTTCAGGGCAAACATGCAAATCGCAATGGGCAGTTGATTTATGGATGATCCGAAGCCGGATCCTATCGGCCCGCCAGTTGCAGATGGGCGGCCACCTGAACCGCCACTGGTGCTGACCGCACCTATCCTGGCCGATTCCGATGCAGAAGGGCCAGATGGGCCGCCACTTGGCATCAAACCTGCCCGCATCAAACGCTATCACCGGCCGCACCGGTTTGGCACCTATTGGCTGGTGCCTGCGGTGCTATTCCTTTCGCTAGCCCTACTATTTGCAGGGCTTGCACTGTCAGAGAAAAATATTCGCATTCCGGTTTGGGCGGTGGTCGAGGCAGAACAGCGCGTCAACCGAACCTTGCAGGAAATCACGGGCGACGCCACCTCGCTGTCGATTGGCAGCGCTGTGTTTGTGGTTGATAAAGATTGGGTCCCACGCCTGCGCCTCGAAGATATCCGCCTGATCGAAGCGAATGGCGCGACGTTGCTATCCTTGCCCGAGCTGCGCGTGGCGATCGATCCGGGCTCGCTTGTCACTGGCAAAATCCGCCTGCGCAGCTTGCGGCTGATCGGTGCCAATATCAATCTGCGCAGGCTAGAGGACGGGCAGTTTGACATCGCGCTGAACTTGAACATGAAGCCGCGCCCCATCGTCGGCCTGTCGGACGTGCTGTATACACTTGTCACCTTGTCCAACCACTCGGCGCTGTCCAGCCTGCGTGTGATCGAGGCGCAGGCCCTTACCCTGACCATCGACGACCGCAAATTGGGCCGCGTCTGGGAATTGGGCGACGGCCGTTTGCAAATGACCAACCGCCCCGATCAGCTTGCGGCAGAACTGGGCGTCTCGGTCAGCGGCGGGGTCAGCGACTCTGGAACCGCGGTTGTTACCCTGATTGCGGCCAAGCCGGATGCCAGCGCCAGTATCTCTGTATCCGTAGACCGCGTTGCCGCCGCCGATATCGCGGTACAGGCAGCCCCTTTGGCATGGCTTGGCGTGCTGGATGCGCCCATCTCTGGCCAGTTCACCACCACGCTGGCGCAAAACGGCGGCTTGGCCGCGATTGAAGCCTCGCTGACTTTGGGGGCAGGGGCGCTGCAACCCACACCGCAAACCGAACCTGTGCCGTTTGAAGCGGCGTCGCTGTTCTTTGGCTATGACCCCGGCCGTGAACGGCTTGACCTGCGCGAAGCCACAGTGACCAGCAAGGAAATCTCGCTCAAAGCGTCCGGCCACGCCTATATGCCGGGGGTAAGCAGCCGGATGCCGACGGAAATCCTGTCCCAGATCCAAATCGACAACCTGCAAATCGACCCCCCCGGTGCGCTAGAAGGGCCGGTGCTGTTTGAACAAGGCGCGCTGGATTACCGTGTGCGGCTACAGCCTTTCGGTATCGATATTGGTCAGGCCACGCTGACCCACCAAGGCCAGCATCTTGTCGCCTCGGGGCGGGTGGATGCCGGGCCTGATGGCTGGACCGTCGGGGTCAATGCCCAGCTTGACCAGATCGACCGCGACCGGTTGATGGCAATCTGGCCGTCTATGATCGTGCCCAAAACCCGCCTGTGGGTTTCGGAAAATGTGCAATCGGGCAGCCTGTCGAACGTGCGCGCAGGCTTTCGGCTTGCCCCCAAGGCAGATCCACTGTTTTCCCTTGGCTATGATTTCACCGGTGCTGATGTGCGGTATTTGAAATCTCTGCCACCGATAGAGGGTGGGCGCGGTTATTCGGTCGTCCAGGGCAAATCCTATACGATGGTGCTGGAACAAGGCCATGTCACCGCGAAAACGGGTGGGCAAATAGATGCCGCAGGCACCGTATTTTCCGTTCAGGACGTGACGCAAAAACCGGCGCAAGCCAAAATCGCGCTCAGGGCCAAGGGCGGCATGACGGCGGCGCTGTCGATCCTTGATGAGGCACCGTTCAACTTTATGACCAAAGCAAACTTGCCCGTCGACCTCGGGCAAGGTCAGGCCGATGTCACCGCGACCATACACACACCCCTGCGCAAAGGGGTGAAAATTCAGGATGTCGATTTTGATGTCAAAGGCATCGTGACCGGCGTTTCATCTGACCGGCTGGTACCGGGCCGCGTCATGCGCGCCGATCGCCTAAACCTGCGCGTCACACCAAAGGGGATGGAAATCGGCGGCAAAGGCTTTTTGCAAGATGTGCCTTTCGATGGCAGCTTTACCAAACAGTTCGGCCCCGAATTCAAAGGCCTATCGCAAGTCAAAGGCAGTGCCGAGCTCAGCCCGAAAGCCGCCGCAAATTTTGGTATCAACCTGCCTGATGGCTTGCTGGGCGGCAAAGGCAAGGCGCAGGTCACGGTAGATCTGAACCAAGGCACAAGCCCGCGTCTGGCGCTGCGGTCCGATTTGTCGGGGGTGTCGATGGAAATCCCCTCGCTTGGCTGGTCAAAACCTGCATCTGGCACGGGCCAGCTTGCCGTTGATGTCACCTTGGGCAAACCCGCCGCCGTTGATGCGATCACGCTTGACGCAGCAGGCCTGAAAGCCAGCGGCGCGATCAGCTTGAATCCCGATGGCAGCATGAACGAGGCGCGGTTTTCTTCGGTCAAGCTTGGCACTTGGATGGATGTCGCGGCCACGTTGACCGGGCGGGGCAAAGACCAAACACCCGCCATTGCCGTCACGGGGGGGCGCGTTGATCTGCGCGGCTTGCCCTTAGGCGGCCCCGGCGCAGCGGGCAGCACAACTTCCGGCCCTACGATCTCGCTTGCGCTTGACCAGTTGACCGTCGCCCAAGGCCTTGACCTTACAGCGTTTCGCAGCAACATCACCCCCAACGCAGGCGGGGTGCTGGGCGAATTCAGCGGCCGTGTCAACGGGCAGAAATCTGTCGCGGGCATTCTTGCCCCTACGCCATCAGGCACCGCCGTGCGCCTGCAATCGGATGACGCCGGCGCGGTATTTTCCGCCGCCAAAATCTTTCCCAATGCCCAAGGCGGCGCGATGGATCTGATCTTGAACCCCACCGGCACCAAGGGCAGCTATGACGGCAAGCTGACCATGGGCGATATCCGCATCCGGAAAACCCCAACGGTGGCTGGCTTGATAAACGCCATTTCCGTCGTCGGTCTGCTTGATCAGCTGAACGGCTCTGGCATCTTGTTCAACACGGTCGAGGCCAGCTTCCAACTTGGCCCGCAGGCGGTCGCAATCACCCAAGGCTCGGCGGTTGGCAACTCGTTAGGGGTATCACTGACGGGGCTTTATGTGTTTAACGGCGCGCGGCTTGATCTGCGCGGTGTGGTCTCGCCGGTGTATTTCCTGAACGCGATCGGCTCGCTGTTCACCAATAATAACGAGGGGCTTTTCGGCTTTAACTATTCAATCACCGGTACCGCCAAAGAACCGTCTGTCTCGGTGAACCCTCTGTCAATTCTTACCCCCGGAACGTTCCGCGACATCTTTCGCAGCGATCCCCCAAAACTGGAGCCAAGCGAGTGAAGCTTGACGATTTCGACTTTGATTTGCCTGAAACCCTGATCGCAACGCGCCCCGCGCGGCCCCGTACTGCTGCCAGGCTGCTGGTCGTCCAAGGCGATGCACTGTCTGATTTGCATGTGTCCGATTTGCCCGGCCAGCTGCGCGCAGGCGACCGCTTGGTGCTAAACAATACCCGCGTTATTCCCGCACGGCTGATCGGCCAACGCCACCGCGACAGCGCCCAAGGCCCGGTTTCCGCCAAAATCGAAATTACCCTGATGGAACCTCACGCCGCAGGCGGCTGGCGGGCACTGGCAAAGCCCTTGCGCAAACTGTTGGTGGGCGAAGATATCCTTTTCGCAGGCGGGCTGACCGCCACCGTGGCCGAGAAAACCGAAACCGACCTGCGCCTAGCCTTTAACCATGAGGGCAAAGCGTTTGAAACAGCGCTTCTGGCTGCAGGCACCATGCCGCTGCCGCCCTATATCGCCGCCAAACGCGCGCCCGATGCCCAAGACAATGACGATTATCAAACCGTATTCGCCCGCACCCCCGGCGCCGTTGCCGCCCCCACAGCGTCACTGCATTTCGATGCCGCGCTGCTGGCCCAGCTTGCCGCGATGGGCGTAGAAACCACCGAAGTTACGCTGCATGTCGGCGCCGGCACCTTTCTGCCCGTCAAGGTCGAGGACGTTACCACCCATAAAATGCACGCCGAATGGGGCGAGGTCACACCCCAAGCCGCCGCCGAAATTGCCGCAACCCGTGCCGCAGGCGGGCGTATCATTCCGGTTGGCACAACGGCCCTGCGCCTGATCGAATCTGCGGCCCGCGCCACAGGCAAAGTAGAACCTTGGGTGGGCGAGACCGATATCTTCATCTATCCTGGTTTCAAATTCCAAACCACCGACGCGCTGATGACCAATTTTCATCTGCCAAAATCGACACTTCTGATGCTGGTCGCGGCACTTATGGGCCAGAAACGGATGCAAGCCGCCTATGCCCACGCTGTCACAGAAAATTATAGATTCTTCTCTTACGGTGACGCATCTTTGCTGATACCTGACAGCGCTTGACCGACAGGATTTGTCGTTAAATTGCTGCCCCGGGCGGAAAGGTTGGACCAGATGCTAACAGTATTGCGAAACTCTTGGGCGCTGCTTTTGGGCATGATGCTCTTGATGCTTGGCAACGGGATGCAGGGCACGCTGCTCGGTATTCGCGGCGGGCAAGAAAACATGTCCACCTTCCAACTGTCGATCGTCATGTCCTGTTACTTCCTCGGCTTTCTCTTTGGCTCGCGGATGGTGCCCGATATGATCCGCCGCGTCGGCCATGTGCGGGTGTTTGCAGCACTCGGGTCGATGATTTCGGCTGTGCTGATCCTGTATGCTGTCGCCCCGAACTGGATTGCTTGGTCCCTGATGCGCGTCGTCATCGGTTTTTCGTTCGCGGGGGTCTATATCACCGCCGAAAGCTGGCTGAATGACGCGTCGAGCAATGAAAACCGCGGGCAGGCGCTGTCGCTATACCTGATCGTGCAAATGATCGGCATCATCGCCGCCCAAGGCCTGCTGAACCTTGGCGATCCGGGCGGGTTTATCCTGTTTATCATCCCCTCGGTGCTGGTCTCTATCGCCTTTACACCGATCCTGTTGTCTGTGGCCCAAGCGCCGGCCTTTGCCTCGACCAAACCGCTTAGCTTTAAGCGGCTTTATCAAACCTCGCCTTTGGGCTGCGTGGGCATGTTCTTGCTGGGCGGCATTTTCTCGGCGCAATTCGGTATGGCTGCGGTGTGGGGCACCCAAGCAGGGCTTTCGGTAAAGGAAATCTCGATCTTTGTTGCAGGCATCTATGTCGGCGGCATGGTTTTCCAATACCCGATCGGCTGGCTGTCGGATCGTATCGACCGGCGTAAGGTGATCCTGGGCGTGTCGGCGATGGGTGCGCTGGGGCTGTTGATACCGGTGTTTTGGGATGTTCCGTTCTGGGTGCTGTGCGGGGTAGGGGCGCTTGGTGGCGCAGTGTCGAACCCGCTCTACTCCCTGCTGCTTGCCTATGTGAACGACTATCTGGACCGTACAGATATGGCTGCCGCTTCGGCAGGGCTGCTGTTCATTAACGGGCTTGGCGCGATCAGTGGCCCAGTCATCACAGGCTGGATCATGGGTGTGTTTGGCCCGTCCGGGTTTTTCCTCTTTATGGCGCTGCTGTTTGCGGCGCTTGCGGGTTACGGCCTCTGGCGCATGACGCAGCGCAAACATGTCGCTGATCCGACCTCCAGCTTTACCGCTGTGTCGCCCTCGGGCACGCTGGTCGCGCTAGAGGTCGCAATGACCGAAGCTGATGGCGAAGGCCCCGAAGGCCACAGCCACGCCGCGCCCAAGCCATAAGCGCTCGCGTGTTCAATGCCCGTTCTGGGGCATTGAAACCACGGTATAAACCTGCCACGCTGACCTGAATGGAAAGCGAGGCAGGACCATGTCTGATCCCGTAACAGTGTTGGAATACTGGCTGGAAACCATCGGCCCAAAAGGCTGGTATGAGGTAAACCCCGAGGTTGACGCGCAAATCACCGATCAGTTCGGCGCGCTGTGGCAAGCCGCCCTTGACGGCGGGCTGGAGCATTGGGTCAATGGCGCCACGGGGTGCTTGGCCTATCTGATCGTCACCGACCAATTCCCCCGCAACATGTTTCGCGGTCAGGCCCGCGCCTTTGCCACCGACCCGCTTGCGCGCGATGCAGCCCGCCACGCCCTTGCGCAAAACTGGGATCAAGACGCACCCACCCCTGCGCGCCAGTTCTTTTTCTTGCCGTTCGAACATTCCGAGGATTTGACCGATCAGGCCCTCGCCGTTGACTGCTTTCAAACCCGCATGGACAGTGCCGAGAACGCGCTTCATGCCCGCGCGCATCAGGCAATCATCCAGCGCTTCGGCCGCTTTCCCTTTCGCAACGTGGCCTTGGGTCGCGCCTCAACCCCCGAGGAAGAGGCCTTTATGGCCGAAGGGGGCTACGGCGCGATTGTCAGGGCTTTGCAGCAAGATCAGGTTTAGCTATGCGCTGATTGCATAGGCCAAGGGCGGCGGTAATGTTGCTCGCGTTCTAAAACTGGTTTAATGCCAAACTACTTTTTCGGAGGAGAAAATCATGGCAGCCAAGAATTTCGATGTCGTCGTTATCGGCGCAGGGCCGGGGGGCTATGTGGCCGCCATTCGTGCCGCACAATTGGGTAAATCGGTCGCAATTGTCGAACGCGAAAACCTGGGCGGCATCTGCCTGAACTGGGGCTGCATCCCGACCAAGGCGCTCTTGCGCTCGGCCGAGGTATTCCACCTGATGCGCCGCGCCAAAGAATTCGGCCTGTCTGCCACCGGTCTTTCCTATGATCTTGACGCCGTTGTTGCCCGTTCGCGCGGTGTTGCCAAACAACTGTCGGGCGGCATCGGCCATTTGATGAAGAAAAATAAAGTGACGGTGTTTATGGGCGAGGCCACGCTGCCCGCCAAGGGCAAAGTCAGCGTCAAAACCGACAAAGGCACCGAGGATCTGACCGCCCCTGCGATCATCCTTGCCACTGGCGCGCGCGCCCGCACCTTGCCGGGGCTAGAGGCCGATGGCGATCTGGTCTGGACCTATCGCCACGCGCTGCAACCCAAGCGGATGCCGAAAAAACTGCTCGTGATCGGTTCCGGCGCGATTGGCATCGAATTTGCCAGCTTTTTCAACACGCTGGGCGCCGATACCACAGTGGTCGAGGTGATGGACCGCGTGCTGCCGGTTGAGGATGCTGAAATCAGCGCCTTTGCGAAAAAGGCATTCGTCAAACAAGGCATGAAAATCCTTGAAAAGACCACCGTCAAGAAACTGGACAAAGCCGCCGGCAAGGTCACCGCGCATCTGGAATCCAACGGCAAGACCGAGACGATGGAATTTGACACCGTGATTTCCGCTGTCGGCATTGTCGGCAATGTTGAAAACCTTGGGCTGGAGGCCCTTGGCGTGAAAATCGACCGCACGCATGTTGTCACAGATGAGTTCTGCCGCACCGGCGTTGACGGCCTCTATGCCATTGGTGACATCGCCGGCGCCCCATGGCTTGCCCACAAAGCAAGCCACGAAGGCGTAATGGTGGCCGAGCTTATCGCAGGCAAACACCCGCACCCGATCAAGCCAAACTCGATTGCCGGCTGCACCTATTGCCACCCGCAAGTGGCATCCGTGGGCCTGACCGAGGCAAAGGCCAAAGAAGCAGGTATCGCGATCAAAGTTGGCCGTTTCCCCTTTATCGGCAACGGCAAAGCGATTGCGCTGGGTGAGGCCGAGGGCATGATCAAAACCATCTTTGACGCCAAAACCGGCGAGCTGTTGGGCGCCCATATGATCGGCGCCGAAGTGACCGAGTTGATCCAGGGCTATGTGATCGGCCGTCAGCTGGAAACCACCGAAGAAGACCTGATGCACACGGTTTTCCCGCATCCGACCCTGTCGGAAATGATGCATGAGGCGGTTCTGGACGCCTATGGCCAAGTGATCCACATGTAATGAACGCAGCCCTACGCCAACATGCCATCGCCGTCTGTGATGCCAAAATCGCCCAAAAGGGCGAAGGCGTAGGGCTGTCATTCTATGCATTTTTTGCCAACAAAAACACCGATCCCGTGGGGTTGATGCAAGCTGCCGAATGGTGGATCAAAACCCATCAGCTTGATCATTTCGAAAAGGCTGTAAAAATCCGCGAAATGATCGCAAGCGGGGCCTGATGCTAAATAATGCGGTTTTTTAGATCATCCTGATCCTCTGGGGCGTGGTCATTCGCTGCCTGCAAACGCGCCGCTGCCGGTTTCGGGCCTACAAATTCCAACAGAATCGCATTTGTTCACCAATCGTTCACGTTTTCTGATTGGAGACTCAGACAAAACCCCCTATCTATACGGCGTGGAAATTGGGGGCGATCATGGCCGAGCAGAAATTTATCGAAGTACGCGGCGCACGGGAACATAACCTGAAAGGCGTCGATGTCGATATTCCGCGCGATCAGCTTGTGGTCATCACCGGCCTGTCCGGCTCGGGCAAATCCAGCCTTGCCTTTGATACAATCTATGCCGAGGGCCAGCGCCGTTATGTCGAAAGCCTGTCGGCCTATGCCCGCCAATTCCTTGATATGATGGGAAAACCCGATGTCGACCATATCTCGGGCCTGTCGCCCGCGATTTCGATCGAGCAAAAAACCACCTCGAAAAACCCGCGTTCCACCGTGGGCACCGTGACCGAGATTTACGATTATCTGCGCCTGTTATTCGCCCGTACCGGCACCCCCTATAGCCCGACCACCGGCAAGCCGATCACCGCGCAGCAGGTGCAGGACATGGTTGATATCATCATGGCGATGGAGGATGGCACCCGCGCCTATCTGCTGGCCCCGATCATCCGCGACCGCAAAGGCGAATATAAGAAAGAGTTTCTGGAACTGCGCAAACAGGGGTTCCAGCGCGTCAAAGTCGATGGCCAGTTCTATGAGCTGGAAGACGCCCCCACGCTGGATAAAAAATTCCGCCATGACATTGACGTGGTGGTTGACCGGATTGTGGTTAAGGAAGGCATTGAAACCCGCCTTGCCGACAGCCTGCGCACTGCCTTGAACCTTGCCGATGGCATCGCCATTCTGGAACTGGCAAACGAGGAGGCCACGCGCACCACGTTTTCCGAAAAATTCGCCTGTCCGGTTTCGGGCTTCACCATCCCCGAAATTGAACCCCGTCTGTTTTCCTTTAACGCCCCCTTTGGCGCTTGCCCCGTGTGCGATGGCTTGGGGGTTGAGCTGTTCTTTGACGAACGCCTCGTCGTGCCAGATCATAACCTGACACTGGCCCAAGGCGCGCTGGCCCCTTGGGCTAAATCGAAAAGCCCCTATTTCATCCAAACCATTGATGCCATTGCCAAACATTACGAATTTGACAAAAAGGCCAAATGGAAAGACCTGCCCGAAAAGGCGCGTGAGGTGTTTCTGCGCGGCTCGGGCGAGGAAGAAATCAACTTCCGCTATGACGAAGGTGGCCGGATTTATCAGGTGTCCCGCGTGTTCGAAGGCGTCATTCCCAATATGGAGCGCCGCTTTCGCGAAACCGACAGCAACTGGGTGCGTGAGGAGTTCGAGCGTTACCAGAACAACCGCAACTGCGGCGCTTGCGGCGGTTTCCGCCTGCGACCTGAGGCCTTGGCCGTAAAAATCGCCGGCCTGCACGCGGGCCAAGTGGTGCAAATGTCGATCTCCGAGGCGCATGACTGGATTTCCGGCGTGCCTGCGCATCTGACCAATCAGAAAAACGAAATTGCCCGCGCGATTTTGAAAGAAATCCGCGAACGGCTTGGGTTCTTGGTGAATGTTGGGCTGAATTACCTGTCGCTCTCGCGCAATGCGGGCACGCTTTCGGGCGGCGAAAGCCAGCGTATCCGGTTGGCCAGCCAGATCGGTTCGGGCCTGACCGGCGTGCTTTACGTGCTGGATGAACCGTCAATCGGGTTGCACCAACGCGACAATGACCGCCTTCTGACCACGCTGAAAAACCTGCGCGACCAAGGCAATTCGGTGCTAGTCGTCGAACATGACGAAGACGCAATTCGTGAGGCGGATTATGTTTTTGACATGGGGCCCGGCGCGGGTGTGCATGGCGGCACTGTAGTCTCGCATGGCACACCTGCGCAGGTGATGGCCGACCCCGCCAGCCTGACAGGGCAGTATTTGCAAGGCACCCGCGCGATTGAAATTCCAAAGACCCGCCGCAAAGGCTCGGGCAAAAAGGTCACGGTGGTGGGCGCCACAGGCAACAACCTGCAAAACGTTACGGCTGATTTCCCTTTGGGTAAATTCGTCTGCGTCACAGGCGTTTCGGGAGGCGGCAAATCAACGCTGACCATTGAAACCCTGTTCAAAACCGCCGCCACCCGCCTCAATGGTGCGCGCGAAACGCCTGCGCCTTGCGAAACCA
This sequence comes from Pseudorhodobacter wandonensis, assembly GCF_001202035.1. Taxonomy (GTDB): domain Bacteria; phylum Pseudomonadota; class Alphaproteobacteria; order Rhodobacterales; family Rhodobacteraceae; genus Pseudorhodobacter; species Pseudorhodobacter wandonensis. Next base: position 241,072 of record NZ_LGHT01000036.1, read on the forward strand.
TCAAAGGCTTTGAACACCTTGATAAGGTTATCGATATTGACCAACGCCCCATCGGTCGCACACCCCGTTCCAACCCCGCTACCTATACCGGCGCCTTTACCCCGATCCGTGACTGGTTTGCGGGTCTGCCCGAATCCAAGGCGCGCGGCTATGCGCCGGGGCGGTTCAGCTTTAACGTCAAAGGTGGGCGCTGTGAGGCCTGCCAAGGTGACGGCCTGATCAAGATTGAAATGCACTTTCTGCCCGATGTCTATGTGCAATGCGAAACCTGCAAAGGCAAACGCTACAACCGCGAGACATTGGAAATTAAGTTCAAAAACAATAGCATCGCAGATGTTCTTGATATGACGGTTGAAGATGCGCAAAGCTTTTTCCAAGCCGTGCCGAGCATCCGCGAAAAGATGGATGCGCTGGTGCGCGTGGGCCTTGGTTATATCAGCGTCGGCCAATCCGCGACCACCCTGTCAGGCGGCGAGGCGCAGCGCGTCAAACTGTCCAAAGAACTCGCCCGCCGCGCCACAGGTCGCACGCTGTATATTCTCGATGAACCCACCACCGGCTTGCATTTCGAAGATGTGAAAAAGCTGCTCGAGGTGCTGCATGAACTCGTCGATCAAGGAAACACCGTGATCGTGATCGAGCATAACCTCGATGTCGTTAAAACCGCCGATTGGGTCATCGACATCGGCCCCGAAGGCGGTGATGGCGGCGGCAAGATCGTCGCAACCGGCACCCCCGAACAGGTGGCCGAGGTCGAGGCCAGCCACACAGGCCGCTATCTGCGCGCAATGCTAAAGCCGCGCAAAGTGGCGGCCGAATAGCCAAAGGCCAAGGCCCGACCAACCCGTCGGGCCGCTGCTTGTGCCAGCTTTACCCTTTTTTCATCGGGCAGCTTGAAAACCCAAAGACTGAATAGAGCGGGCAGGTTTTCATCAGACCTGTAAACAACGCGATCAAGCCCAGCACCACCAGAACCCAGCGATAGCCAAACCCCGGCATCAGGAAAAACGCAGCCAGCAAAGCCACACCAATTGCGATACGGACGACGCGGTCAATCCCGCCAACATTTGTTCCAAACATGTCATTCTCCTAGCGAAAGGGGCGGTTGCCCATCCGCTAAGTATAAGACATATTCCGATATTTGAAATTGATCTGTATCAGCCTTATGCCTCGCGATGGCGCTTTTCAAACCTCGGCAGCATGGCGCTAAAATCGCGGCCCTTGCCGTCTTCAACCTCGACAAACCGCGCGTATAGCGCCGCCGCCAACTGCCCCATCGGCGTATCGGCATCGGCCGCCTCGGCCGCTTGCTGCGACAGGCGCAAATCCTTTAACATCAGTTCCGCAGCAAAGCCTGGCGCATAGCCGTTGTCAGCCGGGCTTTTGGGGCCGATTCCGGGGGCAGGGCAATAGGCGTTCATCGTCCAGGAATAGCCCGACGAAGTGCTGACCACATCAAACATCTTTTGCCGGTCCAGCCCCAATTTATCTGCCAAAGCAAAGGCTTCGCAGGTGGCAATCATCGTCACGCCCAAAATCATGTTGTTGCAGATCTTGGCCGATTGTCCGGCCCCCGCCGCGCCACAATGCACCGCCTTTTGGCCCATGATGTCAAACAGCGGGCGCACAGTGGCAAAGGCCGCATCCGGCCCACCCACCATGAACGTCAGCGTGCCCGCCGTGGCCCCGCCAACACCACCCGAAACCGGCGCATCCAGCGCAGCCAATCCCAAAGCTTCGGCCTGCTCGGCCACCGCGCGCGCACTATCCACATCGACGGTCGAACAATCACACAGTACTGAACCCGCCGCCATCGCTGGCAGCACCTCGGCCGCCACGCTGCGCAAAATCGCCCCGTTCGGCAGCATGGTAATCACCACCTCGGCCCCGTGTGCCGCCTCAGCCGCCGAGGCCACTGTTGTCACGCCCGCAGGCATTGGCGCCGTCAGGTCATATCCCGCAACAGCATGCCCGGCCGCTGCCAGATTGGCCGCCATCGGCCCCCCCATATTGCCCAGCCCGATAAATCCGATCTTCATGCCTCATCCTCCACTGTCCAGGCCTGCGCCCCCAATGGCGCCAACATCGCCGCAACTGCCGCAGCGCTGACGCTTTCGATACTGTCATGCAACCATTTCGGTTGCCGGTCCTTGTCAATCACAGCCGCCCGAATACCTTCCAGAAAATCGCCCCATTCCTGCGCCCGATGGGTGAACCGGTACTCCAATTCCAGCGCGCGGGGCAGGGTAGGGTTGTCACCCAAGCGGTGCTGCATCTCAATCGCCGCACAGGCCGCCAGCGGCGATACCCGCCCCAACACCCGCAGCGCCGCCTGCGCAAAATCGCTGTTGTCATTGCGCAAAGACCTGACAATATCGCCCAAAGTCTCGCCGCCGAAATGCGCATCAATCTGCGCCTGTTGCTGCGCCAAAACGCCTGCGGGCGGCGTGACGGCAAACCGCTCCAGCGCGGCCACGCCTTCGGTTCGCAAGGCTACAATCATCGCAGGCCACACCGCCTCGGGCACAAACGCATCGGCAAAGCCCGCATAAATCGCATCTGCAGCCCCCATCCGCATACCGGTGCTGCCCAGATACTCGCCCAGCCGCCCCGGCCCCAGTGCCAGCAGCCAGGACCCGCCAACATCCGGCACCAATCCAATCCCGCATTCCGGCATCGCAATCTGGCTGCTTTCCCCAACAATCCGGTGACTCGCATGGCATCCCACACCCACACCGCCGCCCATGGTGAACCCCTGCATCAGGCTGACCACCGGTTTGGGGTAACCCGCAATCCGCAGGTTCATCCGGTATTCCTTGCGCCAGAAATCCTGCCCATGGGCAAAATTCCCGGCCTTTCCCTCGGCATAAAGCCGGGCAATATCGCCCCCCGCACAAAAGGCGCGCTCGCCCGCCGCATCGATGACCACCAGATCGACAGCCTCATCCGCGGCCCATGCCACCAGCGCCGCATCCAGCGCCACGCACATCGGCTCGCTCAGCGCATTCAGCGCCTCGGGCCGGTTCAACGTCACTCGCCCACAGCGCCCCTCAACCCGGATCAAAATATCGCTCATCTGGCGGCCAACATCTGGCGGGCAATAATCACACGCATAATCTCATTCGTGCCTTCCAAAATCTGATGCACACGCAAGTCGCGCACGATTTTCTCAATCCCGTAATCGGCCAAATAGCCATAGCCGCCATGCATCTGCAAACAACCATTGGCAACGTCAAAACACACATCGGTCACGTAAAGCTTTGCCATCGCACAAAATTTCGTGGCCTCAGCCGACTTTGCATCCAGCAACGCCGCCGCATGGCGCAAAAATACCCGTGCGGTTTGCAGCTTTACTTCCATATCGGCCAGCCGAAACTGCAAGGCCTGAAACCGGTCGATCGTCTGGCCAAAAGCCTGCCGCTCGCCCATATAGGCCAGCGTTGCATCCAGCGCCGCCTGCGCCCCGCCCAAAGCACAGGCCGCAATGTTCAATCGCCCACCGTCCAATCCCGCCATCGCATAGGCAAAACCGCGACCTTCTTCGCCCAAAAGGTTCGCATGCGGCACCACACAGCCATCCATCTGCACCGCACGGGTCGGCTGCGACCGCCAGCCCATCTTGTCTTCAAGCCCGCCAAAGGAAAGCCCCGCGGTGCCATCCTCGACAATCACCGCCGAAATCGCATCGCCCATGCGGCACATCACGATATAGGCATCCGAATAGCCGCCCCCCGAGATGAACGCCTTGCTGCCCGTCAGTGCAAACCCGTCATCGCCGCGCACAGCCCGCGTTTTCAATGCCGCCGCATCCGACCCCGATCCGGGCTCGGTCAAACAATAGGAAAAAATCGTCTCCATCGTGCAAACACTCGGCAACCACCGCGCCTTGGCTTGCGCATCGCCAAAGTGGTCAATCATCCCGCCGCACATGTTATGGATCGATAGAAACGCCGCCACCGAAGGGCAGGCCATGGCCAGTGCCTCAAACACCAACACCCCGTCAAGCCGCGATAGGCCTGATCCGCCATGCTCTTCCGACACATAGATCCCGCCCAAGCCCAAAGCCGCAACTTCGGGCCAAAGGCTTTTGGGTATCTCGCCGGCCTGTTCCCAAGCCCGCGCAAAAGGCGCGATCTTCTCGGCCCCGAACCCTTGGGCCATCTCGAAAATGGCCCGCTGTTCCTCGCTCAAAAAAACACTCAAAACCTGCCCCTCATCATCTATCTATAAATATCCACAGGGGGGTGAATTGGCCATCAGGCCAAGAGGGGGGCGCGTGCGCCCCCCTAGCTGCCGTTCAACTTAATCCATCGCCTTAAAGTTAAACTCGCCACCTTCTTTAATCCCCGATGGCCAACGCGAGGTCACCGTCTTGGTCCGGGTATAGAACCGGAAGGCATCCGGCCCGTGCTGGTTCAAATCGCCAAAGCCCGACTTTTTCCAACCACCAAAGGTATGATAGGCCAGCGGCACCGGAATAGGCACGTTGATGCCCACCATCCCCACATTGATCCGCGCCGCGAAATCGCGTGCCGTATCGCCGTCACGGGTGAAAATCGCAGTACCATTGCCATATTCATGGTCCATGGCATAGCCAATCGCCTCTTCATAGGTCTTGGCCCGCACGGTCGACAAAACCGGACCAAAGATCTCTTTCTTATAGATGTCCATATCCGTGGTCACATGGTCAAACAGATGCGGCCCAACGAAATAGCCGTCCTCATACCCTTGCAGGCTAAAGCCACGCCCATCAACCACCAGTTTCGCACCCTGCGCGACACCAGATTCGACCAGCTTCAAGATGTTCGCCTTGGCCGCCGCTGTAACAACCGGCCCATAGTCAATGTCATTGCCCGCCGTATAGGGGCCAACCTTCAGCTTCTCGATCCGCGGGATCAGCTTTTCGATCAACGCATCGGCCGTTGCTTCACCCACAGGCACTGCAACCGAAATCGCCATGCAACGCTCGCCCGCCGCACCGTAACCCGCACCAATCAGCGCATCCGCTGCTTGGTCCAGATCGGCATCCGGCATAATGATCATGTGGTTTTTCGCACCGCCAAAGCACTGCACCCGCTTGCCGTTCGAACAGCCACGGCCATAGATATATTCGGCAATCGGGGTCGAGCCAACAAAGCCGATCGCTTGAACAACCTCGTTGTCCAAAATCGCATCCACCGATTCCTTATCGCCGTTGATCACCTGCAACACGCCATCCGGCAGGCCCGCTTCTTTGAACAACTCGGCCAGCATCAACGGCACCGAGGGGTCACGCTCGGATGGCTTCAAAATAAAGGCGTTACCACAGGCCAGCGCCGGGCCCATTTTCCACAGCGGAATCATCGCCGGAAAGTTAAAGGGTGTAATGCCCGCTGCGACGCCCAAAGGCTGACGCATCGAATACATGTCAATGCCGGGGCCGGCTGCATCTGTAAACTCGCCCTTCAGCATTTGGGCGGCGTTGATGCAATACTCAATTACCTCCAGCCCGCGCTGCACATCGCCCTTGGCATCGGGAATGGTCTTGCCATGCTCACGCGACAGCGCCTCGGCCAGCTTGTCCATATCGCGGTTGATCAGACCAACCATCGCCATCATCACGCGGCCACGCTTTTGCGGGTTGGTTGCAGCCCATGCCACTTGCGCCTTGGCAGCGTCATTCACCGCCGCATCCAGCTCGGCTTTGGATGCCAGCGGCACGCGTGCCTGCACTTCACCTGTTGCCGGGTTCATCACATCGGCAAACCGTCCCGATGTGCCTTTGACGTGCTTGCCGTTAATCCAGTGGGTAAGTTCCTGCATGGCATCCTCCTGATATGAATTTGCCCTACAGTAGCCTTGCAAATTTGCCCGATAAAGGGGCAATATTCCAAAAGGGTTTTGCAAAAATGCAAAACCGTGAAATGGGGGCCGGCGATGGATTGGGATGACTTGCGCATATTTCTGGCCGTCGCACGCGCCGAAAGCCTGTCACGCGCCGGCAAATCCTTGCGCATCGACCCCGCGACCGTGGGCCGCCGCATCGCAAGACTTGAAACCACATTGTCCGCACGCCTGTTCACCAAAACCCCGCAAGGCTATGCCCTGACCGAACACGGCCACCGCCTGATGGACCCGGCACGCGCCGCCGAAACCGCCTTTGCAACGGCGCAGGACAGCCTGCATGCCGGTACCGAGGGGCTGACCGGCCAAATCCGAATCGGTGCACCCGACGGCAGCGCAAACTACCTGCTACCTCAAGTCCTCACCCAGATCAGCGCCGAAAATCCGGGGCTGGAAATCCAGCTTGTGGCCCTGCCGCGCGTGTTCAACCTGTCCAAACGCGAGGCCGATATGGCCATCGCCGTCTCGCGCCCCGAAACCGGCCGCCTGACCGTGCAAAAGCTAAGCGACTACCAGCTCCACCTCGCGGCCTCACGCAGCTATTTGGCGCAAAATCCGCCCATTACCTGCCGCGATGACCTAAAGGCGCATCGCATCATCGGCTATATCCCCGATATGATCTTTGACAAAGAGCTGGATTATCTTGGTGAATTCGGCACCACCGCGCCTGAGATTTCGTCCAATTCCGTCTCGGTCCAAACGCAGTTGATGCGGGCGGGGGCAGGGGTCGGCATGGTCCATGATTTCGTTCTGCCCTTTGCCCCCGAACTGGTGCGCGTCTTGCCCGAAACCGTGGCACTGACCCGCAGCTTTTGGCTGGTCCGTCACGCCGATGACGCGCAGATCGAGCGCCTGAACCGGTTTGCCGCCCTGCTGACCCAAGGCCTGCGCCGCGAATTGCAGCGCCTTGAGGCCCTAAGTCTAACGGCAGCCTAACACAAAGACTTGACAGACAGCCCTTCGCAAGACGACCCTGAAACTATTGGTCAAATGGAGGTACCTATGCTGGTTCAACAAATTCTGACATCAAAACCTGTTGGCGAAGTGTTCACACTTGCCCCCGGTGCCACGCTGAGTGAGGCCGCCGCTTTGTTGTCCGAAAAGCGGATCGGCGCGATTATCGTCTCAAAAGATGGCAAACACCCTGCAGGCATCCTGTCCGAGCGCGACATCGTGCGCGAACTCGGCAAACGCGGCGTTGCCTGCATGGCCGATAGTGTTGACAAAGTCATGACCGCCAAGCTGGTCGGCTGCGGCAAAGCCGACAGCGCCGATGACGTCATGCAAAAAATGACGGACGGCCGGTTTCGCCACATGCCGGTCATGGATGGCGATGAAATGATCGGCCTCATCTCAATCGGCGATGTGGTCAAAGCGCGGCTGTCCGAGCTGGCAATGGAAAAAGACGCGCTGGAAGGCATGATCAAAGGGTTCTGACCACCTGCGGGTTTTCGCCGAAACCTTAGAAATTTCGGCGAAAATTCGGGGCGCGCGGATTCCCGCAATAGGGCTTGCATTCCGCCGCGCAATAATGTTGCGTGTTTGTGCAATTATAGGAGCAGCCATGCGCATCGGTCTTTACCCAGGAACCTTTGACCCGATCACCCTGGGGCATACCGACATCATTCAACGTGCGATGGGTCTTGTTGACAAACTGGTCATCGGTGTCGCCATCAACCGCGACAAAGGCCCTTTGTTCAGCCTTGAGGAGCGCGTGGCGATGGTAAAGGCCGAATGCGCCCCGATCCTTGCCAAAACCGGTGGCGAGATTGTCGTTCACCCGTTCGAAAACCTGCTGATTGATTGCGCCCGCGATGTCGGCGCCTCGGTCATTGTGCGCGGCCTGCGCGCCGTTGCCGATTTTGAGTATGAGTTTCAAATGGTTGGCATGAACCGCGCAATGGACGCATCGATTGAAACGGTGTTCATGATGGCCGATGCGCGGCGTCAGGCGATTGCATCAAAGCTGGTCAAGGAAATTGCCCGGCTCGGTGGGGATGTCACGAAATTCGTGCCCCCCGCCGTAAATCTTGCTTTGATTGCGCGGTATAAATCGTAATCAGTGCCAAACCGCATTGCGGGCGATTTTGTCTGCATCGCCGCGAAACAGGCCCAGATCCAGCGCTATATCCAGCGGCAGGCGGGCAATCTCGTTGCGGGTTTTGATATACATCGCATAGTTGGCGATTGCGGTTTTCACGCGATTGATAAGTGTGTTCATGATTTTTCTCTCACATCCATCTGACGGTTGGCCCCATGCCAATCGTCCTGCCCCCAATATCGGGCATGATGGTTGCGCTAACAACGGTTAGCTTTGGCTTCCCGATATGCGTCTGATGCATATCTATCTAAAATGCGGCGATCACGCCCAGCACGACAAAGCCTTTAAGTATCGCATCTACCGCCACAGCCGCCAAAATCATCCCCATCACACGGCTCACAATAGAGGCACCGGTGGCTCCGATTACCCGGTGAATAGGCGTGGCAAGCAGCAAGATCACCAGCGTAATTGCCAGCACCACCGCCATCAGCCCCGCCGTCATCGCCTGATGCGCGACTGAAAACCTGTCGTTATCGGTCAGAACCACCACCGCCAGCATCGCGCCGGGCGACGCAATCGACGGCATCGCCAGCGGATAGACGGCCGAGGCGTGATGATCCCATTCCGCCACCTCCGCCTCGGGTTTGGACGTGCCGAAAATCATCGACAGCGCAAACAACAGCAGCACCAAGCCGCCCGCAATTTGAAAAGACGGAAGCCCCAGCCCCAGCGCATCCAGCACCAATTGCCCAAACACCACAAAGGTCAGCAGAACCGCAAAGGCAATCAACACCGCCCGCACCGCCACCCTGCGCGCGGTCGCGGCCGAGGCCCCGAACGTCACCGCCAGAAACACGGGCAAAGTGCCAATCGGGTCAATCACCACCCAAAGTGTGATAAACTCTTGCAGCAAAGTGGTCGAAATCGCCATCGAAATTTCCTTGAACGGGGCAGGGCTTGTTACCCAACTTGGGGCCTACGCACCAGTATTACCAATAAAAAAGGCACCCCGCAGGGCGCCTTTTTCCCGTCTTTCATGCAGTGATGATTAAATCAGCTTGCCCATCGCCACGGCTGTATCGGCCATGCGGTTGGAAAAGCCCCATTCATTGTCATACCAGGTCAAAATCCGCACCATGTTGCCATCCAGAACTTTGGTTTGGTCAAGGTGGAAGATCGACGAGCGCGGGTCATGGTTGAAATCTGACGAAACGTTCGGCTGGTCTGTATAGCCCAGAACGCCTTTCAGCGGACCATTGGCGGCGGCGATAATCGCAGCATTCACTTCTTCAACCGTCGTCGCGCGGCTTGCTTCAAACGTCAGGTCAACAACCGATACGTTCGGCGTTGGCACGCGAATGGCCACACCGTCCAGCTTGCCGTTCAGCTCGGGCAGAACCAGCCCAACAGCCTTGGCCGCCCCGGTCGAGGTCGGGATCATCGACAGCGCCGCAGCGCGTGCGCGGTACAGATCCTTGTGCATGGTGTCCAGCGTTGGCTGGTCGCCGGTATAGCTGTGGATCGTGGTCATAAAGCCTTTGGTGATGCCGATGGCATCGTTCAAAACCTTGGCCACCGGCGACAGGCAGTTGGTGGTGCAAGAGGCGTTCGAAACAATCACATCCGCTGCGGTCAGCGTGTCATGGTTCACACCGTAAACGATTGTTTTATCGGCACCTTTCGACGGCGCAGAAACCAGAACCCGGCTCGCGCCGTTTTCCAGATGCACTTTTGCCTTGTCCTTATCGGTGAAAATGCCGGTGCATTCCATCACGATATCAATATGGTTCCACGGCAGTTCGGCAGGGTTGCGGATCGCTGTTACAGCGATAGGGCCGCGACCCACATCGATTGTGGTTTCGGTCGTCGTCACTTCGGCAGGGAAACGACCATGCACCGAATCAAAGCGCAGCAAGTGGGCGTTGGTTTCAACCGGCCCCAGATCGTTGATGGCGACAACTTCAATATCTGTGCGTCCCGATTCAATGATTGCGCGCAGCACGTTGCGGCCGATACGACCAAATCCATTGATGGCAACTTTAACGGTCATGGCAGATTCCTTTGCGTTGCGGGGAAAACCCCCAGTTTGCTAGCGCTAACATCACGATTTCAGCGAAAAGTTCAAGCACTTACAGCCTGTCTTAACGCCAGAACGAGATGAATTCTATGAAAACTGCGAATTTCCGCAACAGAAACAGCAAGGCATCGCCGCCATTCAAAAGGATATCCCCCAGAATAGCGGCGGCAACGATTACGCCCAGCCATATCGCCAATCTATCCGTCATACGGCCCCGAACTGTGCAGGCCGCATCCGGCTTGCCTTATTGCAACAGCCGCCCCATCGCGCCGGCCACATCGGCCATCCGGCAGGAAAAGCCCCATTCATTGTCATACCACGCCAGTACCCGCACGCAATTGCCCACGACCTTGGTCTGATCGGGCGCAAAGATACAAGAGTGAGGCGTGTGATTGAAGTCAATAGACACCTTCGGCTCGGGGTCATAGGCCAGAACCATCCCCATATAACCCGCAGCCGCCTCACGCATGATTTCGTTTACATCTGCAACCGTAACCGATTTGCGTGCAACAAAGGTTAAATCCACAGCCGAAACATTCGGCGTCGGCACCCGCATCGCAGTGCCATCTAGCTTGCCTGCAAGCTCGGGCAACACTTCACCCAACGCCTTGGCCGCCCCGGTCGAGGTTGGTATCATCGCCATCGCCGCGGCCCGCGCGCGGTACAAATCCTCATGCCGACGGTCCAGCGTTGGTTGGTCGCCGGTATAGCTGTGGATCGTCGTCATGATCCCGCTTTCAATCCCGATCGCATCGTTCAGCACCTTGGCCATCGGCGCCAGACAGTTCGTGGTACAGGACCCGTTGGAAACCACATGATGCTCGGTCGTCAACTGCCGGTGGTTCACGCCATAGACGATGGTTTTATCAGCCCGTTTCGCCGGTGCCGACACCAAAACCCGCTTGGCCCCGCGCGACAGATGCACCGCCGCCGCTTCGCGGTTGTTGAACTTGCCGCTGCACTCCAGCACCACATCGACGCCGTCCCAGTCCAGCTCTTCGGGGTTATAAGTGCTCATCACCCGCATCGGCCCACGGCCCAGATCCAGCGTATCGCCCGAAACCCGCACCACGCCCGGAAACCGCCCATGCACGGAATCGTATTTCAGCAAATGCGCATTTGTCGCAATCGGCCCTGTGGCATTGATCGCCACCACCTGCACATCATTGCGCGCGCTTTCCGCAATATGCGCCAAAGTGCAGCGCCCGATACGTCCAAACCCGTTGATCCCGATGGTAATTGTCATTCCAAAGCCTCAAACTGAACCCGATTTAGGCTGGGGATACACAGAGAATCGTACATTTCAAAGGCAAAAATGGGCACTAATTCAGAGTGTTAGCGCAAACCTCCCATGTTTTCGCTAACGTTTCCGCTAACACCTTGTCCCTCGCGCAAACTTGACTAGGTTAAGGCCAAACCAACAAAGGATGTGGGATGAGCGGTCTTTTAGCCCTATTGGATGATGTCGCCGCGATTGCCAAAGTCGCGGCCAGCTCGGTTGATGATATCGCCTCTGCCGCTGCCAAAGCCGGCGGGCAAACTGCGGGCATCCTGATCGATGATGCCGCCGTCACGCCCACCTATGTTACCGGCCTCGCCCCCAGCCGCGAATTGCCGATGATCTGGCGCATCACCAAAGGCAGCCTGAAAAACAAACTGGTTTTCCTGCTCCCCATCGCACTCTTGCTGTCCAACTTCGCGCCTTGGGCGATCACACCTTTGCTGATGTTCGGCGGCGCCTATCTCTGCTTTGAAGGCGCCGAGAAAATCCTGCACGCGATTTTCCCCCATGCCAGCCACGCGGTCGAACAGGATATGTCGCCGCGTGATCCCGTTCACCTCGAAGAGGCCCGCGTTGCAGGGGCGATCAAAACCGATTTTATCCTCTCGGCTGAAATCATGACCATCTCGCTTTCGGTTATCGAGGCCCCGAGTATCTATATGGAAACCGCTGTTCTGGCCGTGGTCGCCATCGGCATCACAATCGCGGTTTATGGCGTGGTGGCGCTGATCGTAAAGATGGATGACATCGGCCTGCATATGGCCGCCGAGGGCCGCTTTGCCGCCACCCGCAGCCTCGGGCGCGGGCTTGTGCAGTTCATGCCGCATCTGCTTGCGGGCCTTACGTTTATCGGCACGGGCGCTATGCTTTGGGTCGGCGGCAATATCCTGACACACGGGTTGGATGTGCTGGGCCAGCCATGGATCTATGACCAAATCCACCATCTGGCCGAGGCCGCAGCCCAGGCCGTCACCACCGCCCAAGGCGCTGTAAAATGGGCGGTTACGGCGGGTCTTGATGGCGTGGTCGGGCTTGGTGTCGGGCTTGTCCTTATCCCTGTCGTCACCAAAATCATCGCCCCGCTAATCGGTGCAATTACCGGCAAACCGGCTGCGCATTAATCATCCCTAACTGTTTAAGGAACCTGAATGTCATCTCCCAAACCCCAAGTTGGCGCTGTCATCGCCCCGCTAACCCTTGCCGTTGCGGGCAGTTCCAAAACCATCACCCTTGGCCAGCCGACCGCGCGTTGGACCATGTTGTTCGTCTATCGCGGCAAGCATTGCCCGCGCTGCAAACGCTTTCTGAACAAACTCAACGCCGCACTGCCTGCTTGGACAGATGTGATGGATGTCGTCGTTACCTCGGCCGATTCCGAGGCCAAGGCATTGGCCGACAAGGCCGAATTTGGCTGGAACTTTGATCTTTGCTATGGCCTTACCGTGCCGCAAATGCGCGCCCTTGGCCTCTATGTGTCCGATCCCTTGTCCGAGGCCGAAACCACCGACCTCTTCGCCGAGCCGGGCGCCTTTGGCCTGCGCCCCGATGGCACGCTGATGCTGGTTGACATCTCGAACGGCCCCGCCGCCCGCCCCGATCTGGAAGAACTTCTCGACGGTATGAAATTCAACATCACCAACAACCGCCCCGTCCGCGGCACGGCCTAGCATTCGGCCTTGCGCAAAACGCGTGGTCGAGCAGGGCCGCAGGCCCGACCATTTCCCAGCGAAGCCGGGCGCTCTCAGTCGCCGATAGGCGCCGCTCCGTTGGGGCATCAAAGCTTCTTGCGGAAAAGCAATCTGAAAACAGCCCTATTGGCTCGGTCGCACTCTGTGCTGCCGTGTCAGGTCGCCTTTTCCGTAAAAAGTGACGCGTCGGCAGCCTTTGCTAGACTATGTCGACAGCTACTGTCGCCTTAAATTCGTACAACTGTGTTGTCCGGCCAACTAATCCTTCAAGAAAAAACCTTCAACATACCTTACCGTCGCCACGGCAATTTCAAGATTTCGGGTGAAGTTGAGTCATCCGCAAATGGATAATTTCAGTACTTTCGGCCCGTCGATCGCACAGATCGGCGGGTCTATTCTTTTAAAATGTCGGTCAGGCGCATCCCCTTTTGGCGTGGTGCCGATGATCGGCCCCAAGCTGCGCCCAACTGCCCGCGCAAAATAAAAGCGAGGGCTGATGCCCCCGCTTTCCCGCAGTGCGGAACCTGTTAATTTCAGGTTAATTTTGCAAGCAAAACAACCTGAAATCAAGGACTTGCAAAAATGACCGCACGCGGACAGTGCAGTATTTACAGACCCAACAAAGCCTTGGCCTTTGCCACAGCATTTTCAGCCGTGATACCAAATTCCTTGTAAAGCCGTTCAGCAGGGGCCGAGGCACCAAAGCCCTCCATCCCCACAAACGCCGCCTTTTGCTCGCGCCCGCGCTCACCCAAAAGCCAGCGATCCCAGCCGGTGCGAACCCCCGCCTCAATCGCGACCCGAACCGGACCGGGTGGCAGAATTTTGCGGCGGTAGGCATCGTCTTGCTCGGCAAAGAGTTCCATACATGGCATCGAAACCACGCGGCAGCCAATCCCTTCGGCCTCAAGCAGGGCGCGGGCTTTCACCGCGATCTCAACCTCGGTCCCGGTCGCCATGATGATGACCTGACGTTTGGCCTCGGCTTCCTCCAGCACATAGGCACCCTTGGCGACCATATTCTGATTGACGTGTTTTTTACGCACCGCGGGCACACCTTGCCGCGACAAAGCCATCACCGAAGGCGTCTTGGTCTGGCTGAACGCAACTTCCCACGCTTCGGCGGTTTCAACCTGATCAGCAGGCCGCAAAACCAGCGTATTCGGCGTGGCGCGGCTGATCGCCAAATGCTCGACCGGCTGGTGGGTCGGGCCATCTTCACCCAGACCGATGGAATCGTGAGTCATCACATAGACCACCGGAACCCCCATCAGCGCCGACAAACGCATCGAAGGCCGCGCATAATCGGTAAAGCACATGAAAGTGCCCGAATAGGGCCGCACACCGCCATGCAGGGCCATACCGTTCATCGCGGCGGCCATGCCATGTTCACGGATGCCATAATAGACGTAGCGGCCCGAACGATCCTCGGCCGAAAACATGCCCAGGTCGCCGGTTTTGGTGTTGTTCGATCCGGTCAAATCGGCCGACCCGCCGATGGTTTCCTTCATCACCGGGTTGATCACTTCCAACGCCTTTTCCGAGGCCGAGCGGGTGGCCAGCTTTGGCATGGTCTCAACCGCCTGCTTTTTCAAGGCGCGCACAACCGATGCCAATTTGGCCGGTGCCTCGCCTTTGAAAATACGGTCAAACTCACCTTTGCGCTGATCTGACAGCGCGGCCAGGTTCAACTCCCACGCCTTGCGCGTATCCATCCCACGGGCGCCAATCGCTTCCCAAGCCGACTTAATCTCGGCCGGAATTTCAAACGCACCGTAAGGCCAGCCGTAGACTTTGCGGGTCTCGGCGATCAAATCGGGCGAGGTCAGCGCGCCGTGGCCTTTGGACGTATCCTGCGCCGAAGATCCCAGCGCGATATGGGTCGCACAGGCGATCATCGCAGGGCGGGTCGAGGCCTTGGCGGCGGTGATCGCATTGTCGATATCAACCGGATCATGGCCATCACATTCGAACACATCCCAACCGCTGGCGGCAAAACGGGCCTTTTGATCGGTGATGTCAGACAAGGATACCTTGCCATCAATCGTGATGCCGTTGTTATCCCACAGCACGATCAAGCGCGACAACTGCTGCTTGCCGGCCAAGGCAATCGCCTCTTGGCTGACGCCTTCCATCAGGCAGCCGTCGCCCGCAATAACATAGGTGTGGTGATTGATCAGCTTTTGGCCCCAGACAGAGCGCAAATGTTCCTCGGCCATCGCAAAACCGACAGCGTTGGCGATGCCCTGACCCAAGGGGCCAGTGGTGGTTTCGATACCGGTTGCGTGGCCAAATTCGGGGTGGCCCGCCGTGATTGCGCCCCATTGACGGAAGTTCTTGATCTGATCAATCGTCATGTCGGCATAGCCGGTCAGGTGCAGCAGCGAATACAGCAGCATCGAGCCGTGGCCCGCAGACAGGATGAAACGGTCACGATCAGGCCAGTTTGGTGCAGTCGGATCAAATTTCAGATGCTTTTCAAACAGCACGGTCGCGACATCGGCCATACCCATCGGCATGCCGGAATGCCCCGAGTTGGCAGCGGCAACGGCATCCAGCGTCAAGGTGCGAATGGCGCAGGCTTTGTTCCAATGGTCAGGGTGCTGGGCGCGCAGAGTGGCAATTTCCAAGGCTATGATCCTTCGTTTTGATTGGGTCAGGCTGCGCAAATTGCGAATGCCCAAACGCCGAGTTCGCTCGGCAGGGACGCGCCATAGGGCTGCCCTTGCTAAACAGTTCAAAAGCTGCATATCAGGCTTGTCGGCAAGATCAAGCATCTCTGGCAAGGGCTTGATCCTAAAGGGCAAGCAATTCATTATCGCATCAGGATAAGATTGCCAAAAGTTGTATAGTTGGCGATTCGCCTTTTTATATGATGCTGTGCTATTGAGGGCCTTGAGGCTACAAAAACAATCGACGCCCGATCTCTCGGGCGCGGAAAGACAGGCAAAGGGGCATTTGAATGAGTGACCAACGCAATATTGCAGAGCTAGAGCGGCGGATCACCGCAGCTTTGGGTCGCATCGGGGCTGGATTGGACAAGTGGGAAGCCGAGCCACGTTCAATGCCCCAATCCGAGCCGAGTGCAGAAACCCGTGACGAGCCCAGAGACGAGTCCCGTGATGATCCACGTGAGGGGCGCCGGGCCGAGCGAGGGACCGACTTGGGGGCCGAGTTGGGCGCCATCATCGCGGCGCTTGATACTGGCAAAGCTGCGCCTGCCAAGGTTGACACAGCCGATGTGCCCTCGGACGTTGCGGCACAACTGGCGGAAAGCAAGGGCATGATTGCCGAGTTGGAGGCCGAAGTTGCCCGGCTGAAAACCGAGCTTGCCACCGAAAAATCCACAGTCGCGCAGCTGAACGAGCATGTGAAAGCGATCAAAGAGGCCGAGAACATGTCGCAAGGGCAGGTGGATGCCAAGGTTGAAAAGATGACGCAGCAATTGGACGTGCAAGGGTTGGAACTGCAGCGGATGCGCAAGTCTTCTGTGCAGCTGCGCGAAAACCTGCGCGTGTTGCATGAAGCCGCGACCAAAAACATGGTCGAGCCGCAGTTGATCAACCGGGCAATGCTGGCCGAGTTGGAAAACCTGCGCGCCACCCGCCACACGGAAACCGCCGAAATGGACGAGATTTTGGCAGAGCTTAAACCTTTGATCTCGGAGGCGCGTAGCAATGGCTGAACTTGAAATCACAGTCGGTGGCCGCAACTTTATGGTGGCCTGCCAAGAGGGCGAAGAGCATTATCTGCGTACTGCGGCAGCGATGATGGACAGCGAAGCGCAGCCTTTGGTCACCCAGATGGGGCGCTTGCCCGAGGCGCGGATGCTGTTGATGGTTGGCCTGATGCTGGCGGATCGCGCGGCGTCGGTCGAAGATCAGATCAAGGTGCTGAAAGGCCAGATCGAAGAGCTGCAAAACCGCCCGCTGCCCGAGCCGCAGAAAATTCAGGTTTCGGTTATCCCGCCGCAAGTTTCTGAAACGCTTGCTGAAATTGCTGCGCGGGCCGAGGCTTTGGCGGCAAAAGTGGATGACAAGGTGAAAGCGGCTGGTTAAGCCTTTTCGGAAGTAAGAAAGGGGGGCTGTTTGCCCCCCTAACGGTATCTTGCGGGGCGCAAATTGGCTGCCCTCAGATCATATTTTCGCCAAACAGTAAACAGATCAGGCGTTGGCTTCGCGGATTTTGTCTGCGGCTTCTTTGTTAAAGGCCACGCCCTTGGCTTCGAACATTTGATCCAATTCGCCATTCAGCGTCATTTCGGTGACGATGTCACATCCGCCGACAAACTCGCCTTTGATGTAAAGCTGCGGAATCGTTGGCCATTCGGAAAAATCTTTGATGCCTTGGCGGATGTCGGCGTTTTCCAGAACGTTCACATCGGCAAAATCGACGCCCATGAAATTAAGCACCCCTGCGACGCGGCTTGAAAACCCGCATTGCGGCGCCATTTTGGTGCCTTTCATAAACAGAACGACATCGTTCTTGTCGATGGTTTCTTGAATTTTAGCTTTTGCATCAGTCATTTGGGTGGTCCTTGGCTTTGGTTCCCTAGGGGAAGATCGTTTCAGCGCGGCAAAGCCCGAGGCGTGGCCCCGGTGGCCGCAAATTTCAGTCTGGCGCTTTGGTGGTCAGTGCCAGTGCGTGCAATTCACCATTGGCCCCATCCATCTTGCCCTTAAGGCTGGCATAGACCGCACGTTGTTGTTGCACGCGGTTCATGCCTTTGAAGCTGGCGTCAATCACTTCGGCGGCCCAATGGTTGCCATCGCCTGCAAGGTCAGTGATCGTGATCTTGGCGGTGGGAAAGCTGTCGCGGATCAGGTTTTCGATGTCTTGCGCTTGCATGGCCATAGGGTGCGTCCTGTTGGGTTATTCAGGTTCAATTTAGGGCGGGCGGATGCTGTGTGCAAGATCAGCCAACAGCCGCTGCAAAGGCAGAGTGATAGAGCGCTGACAGTTCGCCCAAATCAGCGGAATCGGTGCCAAAACAGACCGAAGAGCCGCCGAACTGACCCATTTGCGCAACTTTAACACCTGCTTTTTCGCCCGCTTCAATCAGCGCAGCCGCGTTTGCGATGTCACATGCGACCAGATAGCGCGCCTGATCTTCGCCAAACAGCGTCGGAATCCAACTGCTTTCCAGCCAAACGCCGGTTTTTGCAGCATCAGCCATTTCAAACGCGGCCAAAGCCAAGCCGCCATCGCCCAGATCGGTTGCGGCACGCAGCAATTTGCGGTGCTTGCGCAGGAATTCACCATGTTTGCGCTCGGCTTTCAGATCGACCTCAGGCGCGTCGCCGCTTTCCATGCCGAATGCCTCGGCCAACAGCGCCGATTGGCCAAGATGGCCGTTGGTTGTACCGATAACCAGCAGCATGTCGCCGCTTTGGGCCACGCCTGAAATCAACTCATCCGCATTGGCCAGCAAGCCTACTGCACCAATGGTAGGTGTGGGCAAAATGCCGGTGCCATCGGTTTCGTTGTAAAGCGAGACGTTGCCGGAAACGATCGGCATATCCAACGCCTCGACCGCCGCACCGATGCCTTTGATCGCGCCAACAAACTGGCCCATGATTTCAGGTTTTTCGGGGTTGCCGAAGTTCAGGTTGTCGGTTGTCGCAAGGGGCAGGGCACCCACGGCGCAAAGGTTGCGGTATGCTTCGGCCACGGCTTGCTTGCCGCCTTCAAACGGGTTCGCCTTGACATAGCGCGGCGTCACGTCCGAGGTGAAAGCCAGTAGCTTCGGCGTGCCATGCACCCGCACCACACCCGCCCCAAGGCCGGGCGCGCGGACGGTATCGGCCATAACCATGCTGTCATATTGCTCATACACCCACGCCTTATGGGCATAGTTCGGGCTGCCAATCAGGGCGCGCAGGCCGTCGATCGCACCAATCGCAGGCACATCCCCCAATGGGGCTGCGGCAGGCGTTTCCACCCAAGGGCGGTCATATTCGGGGGCCGAGGACGCAAGCTTTGACAAAGGCAGATCGGCCTTTACCTCATTGCCATGCATAATCAGGAAGCGGTCTTCGGCGATGGTTTCACCAACGATAGCGAAATCGAGATCCCATTTCACGAAAATCGCCCGCGCTACCTCTTCCAGCTCGGGGTTCAGAACCATCAGCATCCGCTCTTGGGATTCGGACAGCATCATCTCGTAAGCGGTCATATTGGTTTCGCGCTGCGGAACATCGTTCAGTTGCAGCTTGATACCCAGCTTGCCCTTGTCGCCCATTTCTACGGCGGAACAGGTCAGACCTGCCGCGCCCATATCCTGGATCGAATTGACGGCGCCGGTTTGCATCAGCTCCAAACAGGCCTCAAGCAAACGCTTTTCGGTAAAGGGGTCGCCTACTTGCACGGTGGGGCGCTTTTCCTCAATCGTGTCGTCAAATTCGGCGCTGGCCATGGTGGCACCGCCGACACCGTCACGGCCGGTTTTGGCCCCCAGATAGACCACGGGCATACCAACGCCGCTGGCGACCGAATAGAAAATCTTGTCGGCATCGGCCAAGCCCGCCGCAAAAGCGTTCACAAGGCAGTTGCCGTTATAGCTGGCGTGAAAGCGCACTTCGCCGCCGACAGTTGGCACGCCAAAGGCGTTGCCATAGCTGCCCACACCTTCGACCACACCTTTGACCAGATGCGCGGTTTTGGGGTGGTTCGGCAAACCAAAGGACAATGCGTTCATCGCGGCAATCGGGCGCGCGCCCATCGTGAACACGTCACGCAAAATGCCGCCAACGCCGGTGGCAGCGCCTTGGTGGGGTTCAATATAAGACGGGTGGTTGTGGCTTTCCATTTTGAAAATCACGGCCTGACCGTCGCCAATATCAACTACGCCGGCGTTTTCGCCCGGCCCGCAAATCACCTGCGGCCCGGTGGTTGGCAAGGTGCGCAGCCATTTCTTGGACGATTTATACGAGCAATGCTCGTTCCACATTGCCGAAAAGATGCCCAGTTCGGTGAAAGTCGGTTCACGTCCGATGATCTCTAGCAGACGCTCATACTCATCGGGTTTCAGCCCGTGTGCGGCGATAAGCTCGGGGGTGATCACTGGCTCGGTCATGGCATTTTCCCATCGGTCAATTGATGACGCGTCCTTAGGACAAACGCGCGCAAAGGGGAAGGGGAAACGCAGGGCATTTATCGGCCTTACCCGTTCGGGACAAAAAAAAGGCCGAGCTTACGCTCGGCCGAAGTCCAACAGGGAGGTGAAGGAAACAAGAGATACTCATTGCCGCCTTCGAGGATGCAGATAGGCCTATGGTTTCAATCGTGCAAGATTTTTGACCGTGCAGTTCAGGAATGCCCGATATGCGTTTGCTGCATGGCTATCCTAAGTTATTGATAGAACGCATAATTTTTACCTAACCGTCGGAATCCACGCTTTCGCGCTGGCGTTTGCGATAGGCGAAAATTTCCTCGGTTACGAAATCACGAAAGGCTGCGACACGTTTCGATTGACGCAATTCCTCGGGGTAGGCCAGAAAAACCGGCACTTCGCCCGATTCGACATCGGGCAGCACCCGCACCAGATTGGGGAAATCTTCGGTCAGATAGTCGGGCAACACACCTATACCAAGGTGGTTAAGAACACCTTGCAGCACGCCAAAGTAATTGTTCACCGTCAGCGTAGAGGGAATATCATGCACCATCAGCTGCTGCACCAATAGCGCCCCGGCCGCGACCTGCGACGTGCCGATGTTCTGGCAAATCAGGCGGTGATGCGCAAAATCCTCCATCGAGGCGGGTGTGCCGGCCTGCGCAAGATACTCTGGCGTTGCATAAAGCCGCATCCGGATATTCATCAGACGGCGGCGGATCAGGTCGGCCTGGCTTGGCTCTTTCATTCGGATCGCAACATCGGCTTCGCGCATCGGCAAGTCCAAGACCCGCTCTTCCAGCATCAGATCGATCTTGAGGCTGGGGTATTTTTCGTAAAGCTTGGGCAGGCGTGGTGCAAGCCAGAGCGTGCCAAAGCCGGTGGCCGTGGTCACACGCAATTCGCCGAACACCTCATCCTCGCTGTCGCGAATCCGGGCTGCTGCAGCGTCCAGCCGTTTGGCCATGGATTTGGTCGCTTCAAAAAGCAGCTCGCCCTGTTCGGTCAGAATCAGCCCGCGCGCATGGCGGTGGAACAGGGTCACGCTCAGGCTTTCCTCCAGCGATCTTATCTGCCGCGAGACCGCTGATTGCGACAAATGCAGCGTATCGCCGGCATGGGTCAAACTGCCCGCATCCGCAACCGCGTGAAAGATTCTTAGTTTATCCCAGTCCATACTGTCACTCTTTTAAATTTGACGCACGCTAACACGAATTGTTCTATGTATCGACTATCATCGCTAAGTAAACATTTCGTCGGGTTAAAAATTCCGCTTTGTAGGTCAGCCTTTTTGACCTATAATGTCTATTAACTAGGCATCGAAGGGGGAAAGCTGTGACCAAACCTGAAATTTCCTTGCACGATCGGTTTGATTTAACAAAATCTCCGGTGCTGATGAACGGCACGCAAGCCTTGGTGCGGCTGATGTTGATGCAAAAAGCCCGTGATACGCAGGCTGGGCTCAACACTGCGGGGTTTTGTACGGGGTACCGCGGCTCGCCTCTGGGGGCGGTTGATCAGCAGATGGCGCGTGCGCATGCCGATCTGGCTGCGGCCGATATCACCTTTCAGCCGGGTCTGAACGAAGATCTTGCCGCCACGGCGATCTGGGGCAGCCAGCAGGCAGAGCTGCGCGGGCAGGGCAAATTCGATGGCGTTTTTGGCCTGTGGTACGGCAAAGGGCCGGGGGTGGACCGTTCGGGCGATGTTATGCGCCACGCCAACATGGCTGGCACCTCGCCGCATGGTGGGGTGATTATGGCCTTGGGCGATGACCATACCGGTGAAAGCTCGACCACCTGCCACCAATCGGAATGGGCGGCGGTGGATGCCTCTATTCCCGTCGTTTCACCCGCCGGCGTACAGGAAATTCTGGACTATGGTCTATATGCCTATGCCTTGTCGCGGTTTTCGGGCCTTTGGGTCGGCCTGAAACTGATGAAAGACACGGTCGAGGCGACAAGCGTGGTTGACGGGCGGCTTGACCGGATGGCCTTTGTGCAGCCCGATTTTCCGATGCCCAAAGGCGGGCTGAACATCCGGCTGGGCGACCATTGGATCCCGCAAGAGGAACGTCTGGTCAACCACAAGCGTTTTGCCGCCGAGGCATTTTCGCGGGCCAACGGTATGGATCGCCGCGTTTGGGGTAAGCCGGGGGCCAAAATCGGATTGGTGGCGGCGGGCAAGAACTGGCTTGATCTGGTGCATGCACTGGCGCTGCTGGGGATTGACGAGCCCGAGGCCGAACGGTTGGGCATTACCACCTATAAGGTCGGCCAGCCGTGGCCGTTGGATATGCACGGTTTTCACGATTGGGCCGACGGGCTGGACCTGATCATCGTGGTCGAAGAAAAGCGCAAGCTGATCGAAGTGCAGATCAAAGAGGCGATTTTTGACGACCGCCGTGGCCGCCGTGTCTGGGGCGGGCGCAAAGGCTCGCCCGAGGCCGAAGTGCTGTTTCCGGTGCCGATGTCGCTTGACCCGATGATGATCGCGGCCAAGCTGGGCGGCATTTTGATCGATGAAGGGCGCGGCAGTGACCACCTAAAGGACGCATTACAACGTATTGATAAGGCGTCAAAATCAGATAATGCCCAAGACATCGTGGCGCGGCTTCCTTATTTCTGTTCCGGTTGCCCGCATAACACCTCGACCCTGCTGCCCAAAGGCGCGCGCGCGGGGGCTGGTATCGGCTGCCACACCATGGCTTTGTGGATGGATCGCGGCACCTCTGGCCTGACCCATATGGGCGGCGAAGGGATGAACTGGGTTGGTGAGGCGCCGTTTTCGAATACCGAGCATGTGTTTCAAAACCTCGGCGATGGCACCTACAACCATTCGGGCATCCTTGCCATTCGCGGTGCGCTGAACGCGGGCACCAATATCACATATAAAATCCTGTTCAACGATGCTGTGGCGATGACCGGCGGCCAGCACAATGAGGGCGACCTTACTGCCTATCGTATCGTCGCCGAAGTGCAGGCCATGGGGGTGAAAAATATCGCCGTGGTCTATGACCCGAAAGAGGCGGTAGACCTGTCGCGCTTTCCGGCGAATGTTGAAAAATACACCCGTGATGCGATAATCGATGTGCAAGAGAAGTTCAGTAAAATCAGTGGCGTATCAGTCATTGTTTACATTCAGACCTGTGCTGCCGAAAAGCGCCGCCGCCGCAAGCGGGGTGAGTTTCCCGATCCGGACAAGCGCGTGTTTATCAATACCGACATTTGTGAGGGCTGCGGTGACTGCGGGGTGCAATCCAACTGTGTGTCAATAGTGCCGGTAGAAACCGAGTTGGGCCGTAAACGGGCGATTGACCAGTCAAGCTGCAACAAGGATTATTCATGTGTTTCAGGGTTTTGCCCGTCATTCCTAACGCTTGAAGGGGCGAGGGTTAA
The DNA here is from genome assembly GCF_001202035.1 of Pseudorhodobacter wandonensis. Taxonomy (GTDB): domain Bacteria; phylum Pseudomonadota; class Alphaproteobacteria; order Rhodobacterales; family Rhodobacteraceae; genus Pseudorhodobacter; species Pseudorhodobacter wandonensis. The sequence goes on from NZ_LGHT01000036.1 coordinate 264,552, forward strand.
AAAGGCGGCCACCGCCGAAGTGGTCTTGCCCGACCTGCCCGAACCCGCACTGCCGAGCATCAACGGTACTTTCAATGTCGTAATTACCGGCGTTGGCGGGACAGGCGTGGTGACCGTTGGCGCCATTCTGGCGATGGCCGCGCATGTTGATGGCAAGGGCGCCGGCATGATGGAAATGGCGGGCCTTGCGCAAAAAGGCGGCGCGGTGCACATCCATTGCCGCCTCGCAAATTCGCCTGCCGATATCTCGGCCATCCGTGTCGCCGTGGGCGAGGCCGACACAGTTATCGGCGGTGATCTGGTGGTAACCGCGGGGGCCAAAACCCTGGGGCTGATGACCACGGGCCGCACAGGCGCGGTGGTGAATTCGCATGAGATCATCACAGGTGATTTCACCCGCAATACCGAATTTCGCATTCCTTCCGATAGGTTAAAGCTGTCTATTGAGGCACGTTTGCAAGACAGGGCTACGTTCTTTGATGCGACCGAGTTGGCAAAATCGACGCTAGGTGACAGCATTTTTTCCAACATGTTGGTCTTTGGTGCTGCGTGGCAACAGGGGCTTATCCCTTTAACGTATCAGGCGATTTCACGCGCGATCACCCTGAACGGTTCGGGCCCCGAGCAAAACTTGCGGGCCTTCAACCTTGGGCGTTGGGCGGTTTTGCACACCGACGAAGTGCAGCGCATCCTGACGCCAAATTCGGCCGAACCGGTTGATCCAATCGCCTATCGCGCCACGCTGTTGCGCGCCTATGGTGGGGAAAACCTGGAACAGCGTTTCTTGGCGCTGGTCAAATCTGCCCCCGCAGCATTGCAAAAAACTGTGGCAAAGTCTTATCACAAGTTATTGGCAATAAAGGACGAATACGAAGTCGCGCGCCTGCATCTGGACAGCGTAAGCAAAGCACAAGCCGAATTTGATGGCACCCTGCGCCCCACATTCCACCTTGCGCCACCCTTCATGCCCGGCCATGACGCCCTTGGCCGCCCGAAAAAGCGTGCATTCGGGCCGTGGATCATCCCTGTGTTCCGGTTGCTGGCCAAGATGGCCCCGCTGCGCGGCACTGCGTTTGATCTGTTTGGCCGTACCGCCGAGCGCCGGATGGAACGCCGCCTGATTTCCCAATATGAGGCTGATATCGCTGAAATTATTGCCAGCTATACCCCGGCCAAGCAGGCCCTTGCCACCGAGATTGCCGAGTTGCCGCTTGCCATTCGCGGCTTTGGGCCGGTGAAACAGGCCAATGTCGAGAAAACCGAAGCACGGCGCACGGCCTTGATGGCAAAGTGGCGGGATTCCGGCGGCGATGGTGCGGTTTTGGCTGCCGAATAGCGCAAAGCCAAAGCAGGCCTTTCGCGCCCTTGCAACAGGGTCTATGCTCAGTCGATCCATTGGGGGGCGCGGTTCCCCCAAACCATAAAGGGCAAGACGATGGCAGTTGGGGTTTTTGATAGTGGTCTGGGCGGTCTGACGGTGTTGGATGCGTTGGTAAAACGTATGCCGGATCAGGCGTTTATCTATCTGGGCGACAATGCCAACGCGCCCTACGGTACCCGCACCGCCGAGGACATTTATAACCTGACCTGTGCTGCGACCGAACGGCTTTGGGCCGAAGGCTGTGATCTGGTGATCTTGGCCTGCAACACCGCATCAGCTGCGGCGCTAAAGCGGATGCAGGAAACATGGCTGCCCGCAAATAAGCGCGTCTTGGGGGTTTTCGTTCCAATGATTGAGGCTGTGACAGAACGCCAATGGGGTGACAACTCGCCCCCGCGTGAGGTGGATGTGAAACATGTAGCGCTTTTTGCCACGCCTGCCACTGTGGCCAGTCGCGCCTTTCAACGCGAATTGGCCTATCGCGCGATTGGTGTGGATGTCGAGGCGCAACCCTGCGGCGGTGTGGTCGACGCGCTAGAGCAAGGCGATGAGATGCTGGCCGAGGCCTTGGTACACAGCCATGTCGAGGCATTGCTGCGCCGGATGCCCAAACCGCAGGCGGCCGTTTTGGGGTGCACCCATTACCCCTTGGTCGAGGCCGCCTTTGCCGATGCTTTGGGTAAGGATGTCAAAGTCTATTCGCAGCCGAAACTGGTTGCCGACGCGCTTGCCGATTATCTGAACCGCAGACCCGAAATGAAAGGGGCGGGGGGCGAGTCAAAGTTCCTGACCACAGGCGACCCGAAACGTGTAAGCAGCAAGGCCACCCAATTCCTGCGCCGGAAGATCAGTTTTGAGGCGGCATAGGCGGCTGCTACACTACGCCCCATGCCCCCCTGTGTTCGGATGTGGTAAATTCCTGTCAATGAATCAGTGCCGAATCCCGGAGAGACTATGAAAAGCCTGAAGAAAAAGCGTCGGATACAAGTTATCGTATTGGCCTTTGTTGCACTGGCCATTTCCACGGGTCTGATAGGCTACGGCTTGCGCGACGGTATCAATTTCTTTCGCGCGCCGGCTCAGGTGGCCTCTGACCCGCCGCCAGAAAATGAAACCTTTCGCCTTGGTGGGCTGGTTGCCGAAGGGTCAATTGTGCGTGGGCAGGGCGAAACAGTCACCTTTAGCGTGACCGATGGCGCGGCGACGATTCCGGTGTCCTTCACCGGTATTCTGCCCGATCTGTTTGATGAAAACCAAGGCATGGTTGGCACGGGCAAGCTGGTGAACGGCGTGTTTCAGGCCAGCGAGATTTTGGCCAAGCATGATGAAAGCTATATGCCCAAAGAGGTGATTGACGCGTTGAAAGACCAAGGTGTCTACGTAGCACCGAACGGTTGATTTGCGCGGATTTAAGCAAGATTAACCCACTCTGACCGCCAAGCCGGGGGCTGTTTCCCCGGCGTAGGAGGCCAGAGATGCAAACAGTCCAAGAGATTGCCCAAGACATCATCGCCCGAGAAGGCGGTTTTGTGAATGACGCCGATGATCCGGGTGGTGCCACGAAATACGGTGTAACCATTCACACGTTGCAACGGTTGGGCGTCGATGTGAATGGCGATGGCGCGGTAGATGTGGCCGATGTCAAAGCCCTTGATCACGTTCAAGCCGTTGATATTTATATAGAACACTATTTCAAACGCCCTGGCATCGGCCAACTGCCCGAGGTGCTGCAAGCCTCGGTCTTTGATATGATGGTGAATGCCGGCAATAACGCAGTAAAGCTGCTGCAACGCTTGCTGACCGATATGGGGTTTGCGTGCATTCCCGATGGCGCAATCGGGCCACAAACCATCAGTGCCGCCCAACGCGCGTTTGAGGCCGCCCCCGGCCATATCGCCGATGCCTATGCGATCGCGCGGCGCAATTACTACTACCGCCTTGCCGATGCCCGCCCCGCCAGCCGCAAATATGCGCGCAAGTTGGATGGCGGCAAAGGCGGCTGGATCACGCGGGCCGAGGAATTCATGGACCCGAAATACCGGCTGACCAATGCCGAACACAGCAAACGGGTGGCGGCATGGGGGTGATTTCAAACCTGTTCGGCGGCGCAAATGCGGTGGCATCAATTGGCGGCGCGGTGCGTGATGTGGCCGAGGTGTTCACGCCCTCCGCCACCAAACAATTGGAGCTTTCGGCCGAGGCGCAAATGGCGGCGCTCCGCCAGCTTGGCGCCGAATATGCCGATCCGGGGTTGGGCTGGTTTGACCGGATGGTGAACGGGCTGAACCGCCTGCCGCGGCCCATGCTGGCCTTTGGCACTTTGGGGTTGTTCGTCTATGCGATGGTTGAACCTGTCAGTTTCGGCGAACGTATGATCGGGCTCAATCTGGTGCCAGACCCGCTGTGGTGGTTGCTGGGCGCAGTCGTCGGGTTTTACTTTGGCGCGCGCGAGGCACATTATTTTCGCCGTACTGGCCCCGCCGTTCCTGCGCCATCCGATCCGGTGACAATCGACGCCGAGCCGAACCCGGCCCTGGCCGATTGGCGCGGTAAAACCTAGACCGCCGCGATATTTCATCGAAATATCCCTTGCTGACCCCTGTCGCACCTATGCTTGGTGCGGCGGGGCATTGACCCTGCGCTTGGGCTCTGGCATCCCAGTCCTGATCCAAAGGACGGGACTGATGAACCTTTTTTCTGATATTCGCACGCTTGTACTGGCTGAACTTGACTCAATGATGCAGGCGGGCGACTTGCCCGGCGGGCTGGAACTGGCTGCCGTAGCCGTTGAACCACCGCGCGATGCCAGCCACGGCGATATGGCGACCAATGCCGCGATGGTACTGGCCAAACCCGCAGGCATGGCCCCGCGTGCGATTGCTGAAAAACTGGCAGCGCGCCTGAAAACAGACCCGCGCATCGCATCGGTTGAGGTGGCAGGACCGGGGTTCTTGAACCTGTCCTTGGTGCCAGCCATTTGGGCCGATTTGCTGGCCGCTACCTTGCAAGAAGGGGCTGATTGCGGTCGCGGCGCTATTGGCGCGGGCGTCAAGGTCAACATCGAATTTGTCTCGGCCAACCCGACCGGCCCGATGCATGTGGGCCATGTGCGCGGTGCAGTGTTCGGCGATGCGCTGGCACGGCTTTTGGATTTTGCCGGCTATGACGTAACGCGCGAATATTACATCAACGATGGTGGCGCGCAGGTCGATGTTCTGGCCCGTTCCGCCTATGAACGCTACCGCGAGGCGATAGGGCTAGAGCCTGAAATCCGCGAAGGTCTTTACCCCGGTGATTACCTGATTCCCGTGGGCGAGGCGATGAAGGCCAAATGGGGCGAAAGCCTTTTGGACCAACCCGAAGAGGTCTGGCTGGAAGACGTGCGCAACTTTGCGACCGAAATGATGATGCAGATGATCCGCGAGGATCTGGCCGCCTTGAACGTGCAGATGGATGTCTACTCATCCGAAAAGGCGCTCTATGGCACTGGCCAGATCGAAGCCGCGATCAACACCCTGCGCGACATGGGCCTGATTTATGAAGGCACGCTAGAGCCGCCAAAAGGCAAGTTGCCCGATGATTGGGAAGCGCGTGAACAGACCTTGTTCCGCAGCACCGCGCATGGTGATGATGTTGACCGTCCGGTGATGAAATCGGATGGCGCGTGGACCTATTTCGCACCTGATATTGCCTATCATTACAACAAGGTACAGCGCGGCTTTGATCAGCTGATCGACATTTTCGGCGCCGATCATGGTGGCTATGTCAAGCGGATGAAGGCAGCCGTGTCGGCCCTGTCGGGTGGCAAGGTTCCGCTGGATATCAAGTTGATCCAGCTGGTGAAACTGTGGAAAAACGGCGAGCCCTTTAAAATGTCGAAACGGGCAGGGACGTTTGTCACCCTGCGCGATGTCGTTGAACAGGTTGGCGCCGATGTGACCCGCTTTGTCATGCTGACCCGCAAAAATGACGCGCCCTTGGATTTCGACTTTGCCAAGGTGCTGGAACAATCCAAAGACAACCCTGTGTTCTACGTCCAATACGCCAATGCGCGCATCAACTCGGTCATGCGCAAGGCGATCGCGGCCGGCGTGGCTGTCGATGATGCCAGCCTTGCGGCTGCTGATCTGACACAACTGAACAACGCGGCCGAGATCAATCTTGCGAAAAAGATTGCCGAATGGCCGCGTCTGGTAGAAATCGCCGCCCGCGGGAATGAGCCGCACCGTGTCGCCTTTTACCTCTACGAGCTGGCCTCGGACCTGCACGGATTGTGGAACCGCGCCAAGGATGAACCGGAATTGCGCTTTGTTCAGGATGATCCTGCAACAACACAAGTAAAAATTGCCCTTGCGCGGGCAACAGGCGTTGTGATTTCTGCCGGACTCGCTATTTTGGGCGTCACACCGGTTGAGGAAATGCGCTGATACAAGCGGCCGCTGGTGTGCAAACAGGCAAGACAGCGTAGGTTAATCCCTGCGCAGTGAGGCAAGAGCATGGCAGACTTTGAATTCGACAGCGGTGAGGGCGCACCAGTTGGGTTGGCCGGGCGCACGACCCGCATCATGTCCATTGTGGGGGCGTTAACCTCAGTCGCATTGGTGGTGGGGATGGCCTATTGGGGCTATCGGCTTGCTGTGCGCGATGTGACCGGTATTCCGGTTGTGCGCGCGCTTGAAGGGCCGATGCGGGTTTCGCCCGATGATCCGGGGGGCGTGATTGCCGATCACCAAGGGTTATCCGTCAACGCAGTCGCAGCCGAAGGCGGTGCCTCGGCACCGGCAGATCAGCTTGTTCTGGCTCCGGCTCCGATTGGCCTTAGCGATGATGACCCGACTGCCAGCATGGTGGCGACGGCCCCCGATGGTTCGGCCCCCTTGCAGACGGCGGATGCGCCGCCCGTCACCGATGTCGACGAATCCGGTGCCAACACATTGCAAATAGTCGGCTTCGATGAAAACACCGATGTTTCGGCCCTTGCCGATGCGCTGAGCGAAGGTGCCGTACCGCTTTCTGCAGATATTGATATCACGCTGAATACCGATCCTGCGCCGGTCGTTTCCTTGCCCAAAGGGGCATTGGCCGAATCGCCAAGGCCACGCGCGCGTCCGTTTGGCGTGGTCGTCGCGGCAGCAGCAGCGCCGGTCAGCAAGGAAATCAGCGGCGAGGGACTGGCCTCTGGCACGCGGCTGGTGCAACTCGGCGCTTTTGACAGTGAAGAGATTGCGCGCAACGAATGGGATCGGCTTGCCGGCAAATTCGCGGATTTGCTGACCGATAAAACGCGCATCGTACAGGCGGCGCAAAGCGGGGGGCGAACCTTCTACCGTTTGCGCGCATTGGGCTTTGAAGACGAAGCAGATTCCCGCCGCTTTTGTTCGGCCTTGGTGGCAGAACGCGCGGCATGTATCCCCGTGGCCGTGCGATGAGCGCGTCAATTTGCGCGACCATTCTGGGGTGTCTCGGGCCAGTGCTGACCGCGCGTGAGGCTGCGTTTTTTCGCGCGGCCAATCCGTGGGGCTTTATCCTTTTTGCCCGAAATGTCGAAAGCCCGGCGCAGCTGCGCGATTTGACAGCAGATCTGCGGGATAGCGTTGGCCGCGATGCCCCGATTTTCATCGATCAGGAAGGTGGGCGCGTACAGAGGATGCGGGCGCCGCATTGGACCGAATGGTTGCCGCCGCTGGATATGGTTGAAATCGTGACCGCGCACGCACCACAAGGGCAGGGCCTTGCTGCCGCCTGCCGCGCTATGGAATTGCGCTACCGCATCATCGCAGCCGAGCTGCGCGGCGTCGGCATTGACGCAAACTGCGCGCCTTGCCTTGATGTCGCCAGCGCCCAAACTCATGATTTTCTGCGCAACCGCTGCTTTTCAGATAGCGCCGAAGTCGTGGCACAGCTTGGCCGTGCCGCGGCCAATGGCCATTTGGCGGGCGGCGTGTTGCCGGTGGTCAAACATATGCCGGGCCACGGCCGCGCGCAGCTTGACAGCCACAAGGCCTTGCCCACCGTGACGGCCACGCGTGCTGAGCTGGAGGCCCATGATTTTGTGCCCTTCAAGGCGCTGAATGACCTGCCGATGGCGATGACCGCGCATATCATCTACACTGATATTGACGCCGGACAGCCCGCTACGACCTCGGCCAAAATGGTAGATGTTATGCGCAATGAGATCGGCTTTGGTGGTCTGATCATGTCGGATGACCTGTCGATGAACGCGCTTTCGGGCAGCTTGGGCGAACGCGCAAGCGCGACCATTGCGGTCGGCATCGATCTTGCGCTGCATTGCAACGGTGACCCTGCCGAAATGGCGGCAGTTGTTGCCGGTGCAGGCACGATGACCACCGCTGCCATGGCCCGTGCTACCCATGCCCTTGCCGCCCGCCGCATCCCCGAAACAGTTGACATTGCCGCCCTGCAAGCCGACCTTTCGGGCTATATCAGCGGGTAGGGCGATGGCAGAGGATTGGGCCGAAGGGCAAACTGGGGCGCAAGAAAAGCTAAGCATCGCCGAACGGCTTGCCGCCGAGGCGCTGATCGTTGATGTCGACGGTTTCGAAGGCCCGCTTGACCTGCTGCTTACCCTGAGCCGCACCCAAAAGGTTGATCTGCGCAAAATATCTGTGCTGCAGCTGGCCGAACAATATCTGCTTTTTGTCAACAAAGCCGGTGCTTTACGTATTGAGCTTGCTGCGGATTATCTGGTGATGGCGGCCTGGCTTGCCTATCTGAAATCACGGTTGTTGCTGCCGCCCGATCCCACCGACGAAGGCCCCAGCGCCGAAGACCTCGCCGCGCATTTGGCCTTTCAGCTGGAACGCCTGCAAGCGATGCGCGAAGCCGCCGCACAGTTGATGGCCCGCGACCAAAAGGGCCGCGATTTCTTTGCCCGTGGCCTGCCCGAAGATGTAACCCGCCGCAAAAAGATCAGCTATTCCGCAACCTTGCTTGATTTGATGCAGGCCTATGCCCGCATCCGAACCCGCGATGATTTCCGCCCCTTTGTCATGGATCGCAAGAATATCTTTACCATGGAAGAGGCGCTTGAACGTCTGCGCGGCATGCTTGGCTATGCTGGCCAATGGACCGACCTGACCAGCTGGCTGCCCCCGGGCTGGGAAACCAACCCGGCACGCCGCCGTTCGGCCACCGCTGCGCATTTCGCCGCCATTCTGGAACTGGCCAAAGCGGGCCAGCTAGAGGTGCGGCAAGGCGAAACCTTTGCGCCGATTCAGGTACGCAAACGCGAAGGGGGCCGCGCATGACGACCAATGACAGCCTGTTTGCTGCCCCGCCACAGGCCGAACAGGAACGCATGATCGAGGCCGTGCTTTTTGCCAGCGCCGAGCCTGTGACACTGGCCGAACTGATCGCCCGCCTGCCGCATGGCTGTGATGCCGCCGAGGCGCTGGTTACGCTGCGCAGACGCTATGAAGGGCGCGGCGTGCAGCTGGTAAAGGTGGGTGATGCCTATGCCTTTCGCACTGCGCCAGACCTAGGCCACCTGATGCACAAGGAATCGGTCGAGGCGCGCAAACTGTCACGCGCAGCGATCGAAACGCTTGCCATCGTTGCCTATCACCAACCCGTCACCCGCGCCGAGATCGAGGAAATTCGCGGCGTCGCCGTATCGCGCGGCACCGTCGATCAGTTGATCGAGCTGGAATGGATTCGCTTTGGCCGCCGCCGTATGACGCCGGGCCGGCCGATTACCTTTGTCGTGACCGAGGGGTTTCTTGATCATTTTGGCCTCGAATCCGCCCGCGATTTGCCGGGGCTCAAGGAACTGCGCGCGGCAGGCTTGCTCGATAACCGCCCAAGTTTCGCGCCTTCCAACCCACAAGATGACGATGACGAAGACCAGTCAGGCCAAAGCGAATTGTTTGAAGATTAATCCGTGGACCGCATCATAAACATGCTTATCAATCAGGTTGTTCGCCGCTTTGTGACTATCGGTGTGAAAAAGGGCATCAACCATTTCGCAGCAAAGGGTAAACCTGTGCAACCTGGCCAACCGCACACCAATGCGGCGCGCGAAACTGCCAAGCGTGCCCGCCAAGCCGCCAAAATTACGCGTCGTTTAGGGCGTTAAGCGCATCCCGAAAATCTGGTCTTGCACTGCAAGCACTTCGGGCGGCAACGCGTCCAGCGGGTACAGATTGGACCCACGCGAAAAGCTGTTAACGTTGGAAATGCTCCACTCTACCTGAACTTGGTGGCCGGCATGTGGCGCGCCTTGCTGCAGGCTAAGGTCTGTCGCTACGGCCTTAACCGCCGCCCCGATCAAACCAATTTGCGCCGGATCCAATGGCACAACCTTATCCTCTTCCTCTGGCGTGGCCGAGGTGAAAATCCGCATTCCGTCCTCAAACATCTCCATAACTTGCGCAGATTTGGGCTCGTCCTCCTCACCCTCAGGCCAAAGCATGAAATACAGGTTCAGCTCGGCCGGCGCATCGGGTGCGGGCAAATCATCCGTTTGCGCCGCAAGGGGCAGGGCGCTGGCAAGCAAAAGGCAAAGGGCGAATATGTGTTTCATAACGCCACATTTGCCGAGGCGATGCGAAAAAGCAAATGACAAATCGCGTCAGCGGGGCATCTGGAAATGTTTGGACAATTTCAGCCCTTGGCCCTGATAATTCGACGCAATTCCAGTGCCATAGAGCGCCTCGGGCCGTGCGGCCATACGCTCGTACACCAGCCGCCCCACCACCTGCCCGTGCTCAAGCACAAAGGGCGCCTCGTGGCAGCGTACCTCTAGCACGCCGCGCGACCCCGCACCGCCTGCTTGCGCCCAACCAAAACCGGGGTCAAAAAAGCCCGCGTAATGCACCCGAAACTCGCCCACCATCGCCAGATAGGGCGCCATTTCGGCAGCATAATCCGGGGGGATCGTCACAGTCTCGCGGCTGACCAAAATATAGAAGGCACCGGGGTCAAGGATAATGCGGCCGTCACGGCTGCGCACATCTTCCCAGAAATCACGCGCAGGGTAATGGCCGATACGGTCAAGGTCGATCACACCGGTATGCGGTTTGGCGCGAAACCCGATCAGATCATCGTGGCCCGCCTGCAAGTCGACCGAAAAGCCCAAACCCTCAGAAATCACCGCATTACCCGAAACCAGCGGCTCGGATGCGTGCAGCGCGGTCAGCGCAGCGTCATCCAGCACCGATTGACCGTCGCGAAACCGGATCTGGTTCAGCCGCATTCCGGGGCGCACCAGCACGGAAAAGCTGCGCGGGCAAACCTCGGCATAAAGCGGGCCGTCATAGCCGGGCGCAATTCGGTCAAACTCCACCCCGCCATCGGTGATCGTGCGGGTCAGCAAATCCAACCGGCCGGTTGATGATTTTGCATTCGCCACCGCCGTCAGCCCTTTTGGCAGCGTAAAACGCTCCATCAAGGGAATCACATAGACGCAGCCTTTTTCCAACACAGCACCATTCGACAGGTCAACGCGGTGCATCTCAAACTCGGCTATCCGCTCGGCCACGGTGCGACCGTGCCCTGCCAGAAATGACGCGCGCACGCGGTAAGCCACAGTACCCAAACGCAAATCCAGGCTGGCAGGTTGAATCTGGTCGGCCCGCACATCTGGCGTTGCGGCAATCGCGCCACTGTCGATCAACCCGCGCAGGGTTTGGGATGGCAAAACTCCGGTCATCGTCATCTCCTCCGCAAGGTCGCCAGAAACAGAACCGCCCGCGCCTGTATTAAACAGGGCGGGCGGGCTCTGGTAAATGGTCGGGCTAGCGAGATTCGAACTCACGACCTTTCGTCCCCCAGACGAACGCGCTACCATGCTGCGCTATAGCCCGACACTGGCGCTTTCATACCGATATTCCGGGCAGGGGCAAGCCTGAAAGTGCCATTTGCGCGGATTTAGCGGCGCGGTACCCGACCCAAATCACCGACCCGATTGCGCAGCGCCTCTAATCGCTGGACCAGCACCTTCACTTGCGGAGCGCGCGCACCAAACGCACCCCGATACAAAGGGCGCAATTCGGCAGGCAACCATTCGGCGTGGATTTCCGAGACATCCATCGCGGGCAATTCGGGTATGGCAGGCTTTGCCTCCGGCGCGGCGTCGGGGCTAGGCGTGTCATCTGGTGGGGGGGCATCCGGCATTGCGTCTTGATCCAGCATTTCCGCCACAGCCTTTGTGGCTAGGTCTTGGCCTGCGTCATCCTCAGCATAGGTACTATCCTCGGCATCCAGAAAAATATTGTTGGCCTCTGCAGCGTCCTCTGCCTCACCGTCCGATTCTACCTCTGGCAAAGTATCTGGCTGCGGCTCGTCTTCCGGCGCAAATGGCAGTTCTGGTGCAGCATCGTCTGACGTTGCCGAAACGGCAACAGGTTCTGCAGGCGTGGCGCTTGGCGCAGGTTTTTTCTTTGGAAACAACGGAATAGGCTCGGCCACCCGCGGCTCTGGTTCTGGCTCGGGCGCGATGTCCAATTCGGCATCGTCATAGCCATCTTCGTCGGATAGGCCCGAAACATGCCTGACCCCTTGCTCGCGCAGTACTTTTTGCACCCCGCGAATGGTCAGCCCTTGGTCGTGCAACAGCTTGCGAATGCCGGTCAGCAGATCAACATCAGCAGGCCGGTAATACCTGCGGCCTCCCGCACGCTTTACAGGTTTGATTTGTGGAAAACGACTTTCCCAAAACCGCAGAACATGGGCCGGTGTGTCCAGAAGTTCCGCCACCTCGCTGATTGTGCGAAAGGCATCGGGCGATTTATCCATCAGTTTTCCTCAGTCTCGGGTGCGCTCAGGCCTTGGCGCCAGCCGCGACTCGATCTTTCATCAGATGCGAGGGGCGGAAGGTCAAAACGCGGCGCGGGCTAATCGGCACTTCGTCACCCGTTTTGGGATTGCGGCCCACACGTGCGGTTTTGTCACGAATGGAAAACGTTCCAAAGGATGAGATCTTAACTGTTTCACCGGATGCCAAAGCATCTGACAAATGTGCCAAAACGCTTTCCACCAATTGCGACGATTCATTGCGTGACAAGCCTACTTCGCGAAACACAGCTTCGCTCAGGTCCATACGCGTTAAGGTTTTTTCACTCATTCTGTTCCCCCGGGTTTTTCAAAAGGATGCGCGGTTTGAAAACTCAAGTCAATATCAGAGACTTGCACCAAGGTCTTGCAATGCGAAATTAAGGTAAAACCTTACCAGCGCAGAACCACGGCGCCCCACGCCAGGCCACCGCCAATCGCCTCGGCCACCAACAGGTCGCCTTGCTTGATCTGGCCACGCGCCACCCCGACCGACAGCGCCAGCGGAATCGACGCGGCCGAGGTGTTGCCGTGATCTTGCACGGTCAAAACCACCCGCTCCATCGGTACTTCCATACGGGCGGCGGTTGCCGAAATGATCCGCAGATTGGCCTGATGCGGTACAATCCAATCCACATCGGGGCCGGAAAGCCCAATTTTTTCCAACGCGGCATGGGCGGTTTCTGCCAGTTTTTCAACGGCTTGCCGGAATAGCGGGTTGCCTTGCATCCGCAACTTGCCCGATTGACCGTTCGTCGAGACACCACCATCGACATAAAGCATATCTTTGTGGCGCCCGTCCGAATTCAAATCGGCCGCCAGCACACCCCGGTCGCTGATCGCGCCGGTGCCGGTCTCGGCCTCTAAAATCAAAGCCCCCGCACCATCGCCAAACAGCACACAGGTGGAACGGTCGGTCCAATCCATAATCCGGCTAAAGGTTTCGGCGCCGATCACCAAAACGCGTTTGGCCTGACCGGCAAGAATCAGCGCATTGGCGGTGCTCAGCGCAAAAACAAACCCCGCACAAACCGCCTGCACGTCAAAGCCAAAGCCCCGCGTCATGCCCAATTTGCCCTGCACCATCGTCGCGACTGACGGAAATGTCAGGTCGGGGGTCGAGGTTGCAACCACAATCGCGTCAATATCATCGGGCAAAAAACCGGCACTTTTCAGCGCCATTTCAGCAGCTTTGGTGGCCAGATCAGACGTGGTTTCCCCCTCGGCCGCGAAATGCCGCCGCTCAATGCCTGACCGGCTGCGAATCCATTCGTCCGACGTGTCAAGGCTCGCCTCGAACTCGGAATTCGGCACAACGCGTGCAGGCAAGTAATGCCCGACGCCTTTTACAACGGCACGAATCGTCATGTTAGCTCACCATCCTTTGAAACCACGTCCCGACCCTCAGGCTGCCCTGTGCGGCCTGCCGTTGCAACACGTGCGGCCAAACGTTCGGTAAACCCCGATTTGGCCAGATCAAAGGCCAGCTTCAACGCCGCCGCAACGCCGGTCGCATCGGCCGAGCCATGCGATTTAACCACTGTGCCATTTAGCCCAAGGAAAACGCCGCCATTCACCCGCCGCGGGTCAATCCGCTTTTGCAGCCGCCGCAGCGCTCCCATCGCCAGCAAAGCCCCGATTTTGGACAAGATAGAAGAGCCAAGCGCCTCGCGCATGAAATCCGAAATCAGCTTTGCCGTGCCTTCGCCGGTTTTCAACGCGATATTGCCGTTGAACCCGTCGGTCACGATCACATCCACGCGGTCACTGGGAATATCGCCGCCTTCAACGAAACCGACGAAATCGAAATCGCCCACAGCAGCCAGCGCGGGCATTTGCTCAAACGCTTGCTTCAGCTCGGGGCGGCCTTTGTTTTCTTCGGTGCCGACATTCAGCAACCCGACGCGCGGACGCTTCAGGTTTAACCCGTTGCGGGCATAAGATGCCCCCATCGTCGCAAATTGCAGCAAGTCTTCGGGGTCGGCCTTAACATCGGCGCCAACGTCTAACATTACGTTAAACCCGCCGGGGTTGCGCGACGGCCAAAGGCAGGCAATGGCCGGCCGTGTCACACCGGGCAAGCGGCGCAAGCGAATCATCGAAATTGCCATCAGCGCACCGGTATTGCCGCAAGAAACGGCAACCGTCGCCTCACCTTGTTTAACGCTTTCAATGCAAGACCACATCGAGGTGCCTTCACCATTGCGCATCACCTGCGATGGCTTGTCCTCCATTGTCACCACACGCGGGGCGTGGCGCAACGTACAACGCCCGGCAAGGGCCGGGTGTTTGGCAACCAAAGGCGTTAAGACGGCCTCATCGCCATGCAAAATGAACCCGATTGCCGGGTTCTTTTCTGCAGAGAACACAAGACCTGCAACAACAGCTGCAGGTCCACGGTCGCCGCCCATAGCATCAACTGAAATAACAATAAGTTGACCGCTTTGCCCCAAGGGGGATGTACCGGTCGCCACGTTTGTGTGGGTGCTTATCGTCATACGTCAGGCGAGTGACAAACGGCTTACGCCGCGTCCTCGTCAAGATCGATTTCTTCGGTCGAGGCAATAACTTCGCGTGCGTCATAGTGACCGCATGCGCCACAAACGTGGTGCGGGCGCTTCAACTCGCCGCAGTTAGAGCATTCTGCTGGGTTAGACGCTACCAAAGCATCGTGTGCACGACGCATGTTGCGCTTGGATTTAGTGACTTTGTTCTGCGGGACAGCCATGTCTCGACCTCGGGTTACTGAGGGCTAATGCCCTGATTTTCCTTTGGGATCTGGCAGTAACTCACATGTATGAGCGCGTCTGATCCACGATGTAAACGAGCGCGGAACATACTGGGATTCTGCGCATGTGCAAGCCCTTTCTGTCGCACAAGTCAAACCTGCGCGGCAACCGCTTTATTCTGCTTCATTTTCAGGCTTTTCCAGCTTGGCCTTCAGCGCGGCCAGCCCGGCAAACGGCTTTAGATCAGAATCACGCAGTGGCGCCGTGCCGGGGGCCGTAAACTCGGACACGTCCAAAACCGCCCCTTCGGCACGTGGAAACGGGGGGAGGGCCAGCGACAACGCCTCAACCGCCACATGGCCTACATCAATCACCTCGGTCAGTGCCTCGGTGGTGTCGTCGTCGATTTCGACCTCGTCGCCTTTGGGGTTTTCCCAATTCGCCAGATAAACCCGCGCCACCGGCTCGCTGATCGTCGTTACCACAGGGGCAAGGGTCACGGCGCAGGGTTGCTCGACCACAGCCGTCAACACGGCCTCAAGCGCGAAATCATGCCGGCCTTTTGGCGCAATCATTCCGGCAAACTGTAACTTGCTGATGGCAGTAATGCCCAGATACTCGGCAATCGCTGCCCGCATCTTGGCATTCGGGGTCAGGTCAAACCGGCTGGGCTTGCGGCTTGACAGGCTGGCCACCCGATACTCTTCGCTGAACGGAATGGCCGCAATGCCCTCGTCGCCGGTCCGATGATGGTTTTGTGTCATTCTGGGTCCTTTTCTGTAATCTGGCAGCTTTTACATGCCCGATTGGTATTCGGCGGCATCCTTAATGCGTTCCTTTCTTGAACAGAAGCCTATCCTTCTGTAAGCCAAAGGCAACGCCGGAAATCCGGATCGGGATACGGGGCTTGTGCCTCATAGGCAAGAGGGTGCGATGGAAGTGCAGGCAGGCAAGATGAAAACGCGGTTCGTGCAAGTGGTCATGGCAGGGTGCATTGTTCTGCTATCGGCATGTTCCGCGATCTATCGCAACCACGGATATGTGCCAACCGACCTAGAGTTGGAGCCGGTAAAAGTGGGTGTATCGACACAAGAAGATGTCGCCGCGACAATCGGTCGGCCCTCGGCTGCGGGTCTTTTGAACGATACCGGCTGGTACTATGTTCAAAGCCGTTTCATGCAAAAAGGCCCCAACGCGCCCGAAGAAATCGACCGTAAAGTCCTTGCGATTACGTTTGATAAGCGTGGAGTCGTTGAAAATATCGAGCGTTTTGGTCTGGCCGAAGGCCGCGTCGTTGCCTTGTCACGCCGCGTGACCGACACCAATATCAAAGGTGTTGGCTTCTTGCGTCAGCTGTTCAGCAGCGTCGGCAGGCTGCGTGCCAAAGACATCGTGAAATAACAACCCCGTCAGGGCGGTTCATTCTGAAAAGGGCTGACGCGCTACCGCTTCAGCCCTTTTTGCTGTCTGCTGCAAGGGCGATGCAACCGACAACGCGAAATGCGGCTGCATCGTTGCCCCGATTGCGTCCATTCCGCTTGGGCAAATGATTCGCCATCGCACCGGCCGCGCCTGCCATTTTGCAGCCCCGCGGCGCGACTCTGCCTTGCATCACAGCGCGGCTGCCCGCATATTTGCACGCACCGGCGCCATTATTTACCAGGAACGGCAAACCAATTTCGGGCCAAAGGATTCTCTCGGTGCTGCAGCTGCGCAAAGGCCACTACCTAAGTCGGGCAGCCACAAGCCACACCGACCTGGCAGCGGCCCTTGCCTTGCGTCAACGCTGTTTTGCCCCGTCTGCCGCAGTAATCGACGCGCCCGCCGAACCTGACAGCTATGATGCCCGCTGCAGCCAGATCATCGTCGAAGATATCCGGACGGCTACGGTAGTTTGCTGCTTTCGGGTGATGTATCTGGAAACCGCCGCCAGCCTGCCGAACAGCTATTCGGCGCAGTTTTACGATTTATCCGCGCTTGCGCAGTTTCAAGGGCCGATGCTGGAAATTGGCCGCTTCTGTTTGCACCCCGATCATCATGACCCCGATATATTACGCATGGCTTGGGGTGCGCTGACCCAATGGGTCGATGCTGCAGGGGTGCGCCTGCTGTTTGGTTGCAGCTCTTTCGCAGGGGATGATCCGCGCCTGCACTTGAATGCCTTTTGCTTGCTGCACGCAAAACACGCGGCCCCCAGCCAGTGGCGGCCCAAGGCCAAAGCCCCCGAGATTTTCGATTTCGCCAAAGAGCTGAAAGGCCTAGCGCCAGTCACTGGCCAAAATGGCGTGCCGCCGCTGCTGCGCACCTATTTGCTTATGGGCGGCTGGGTCAGCGATCACGCGGTTTATGACCGGCAGATGCAGACCATGCATGTCTTTACCGCTGTCGAGATCGCGGCAATCCCGCCTGCACGCGTGCGGCTGCTACGGGCTGTCGCGGGTTAGGGCTTGGGCTTGGGCTTGCGCTCAACCACGCCCAAGAAATCCAGTGCCGCCTCAAGCGCGCTGTTTCTATCGCCCGCGCTTGCAGCTTGCGCCTTTAAACCATCAAAAATTTTGCGCAACGCGGCTTTTTCGGCGCCGGCGCAATCATTCCACGGGCGGCCTTGCAGCCCCATCACCATTGCATAATAGCCAATGAAATGCGGCCTGACGCCTGTGCGCAGCAACGCCAGATAGGCGGTATCGGCCCCCATGGCCCGCAATTGCGCGGCCGAGGTGATGCCCGCCTTGGCAAAGGCCGCTTCGGTTGCTGGCCCCAGATTCGGAATGCTGGAAATTGAAGTGCTGTCTGTGACATGTGCTGGCGGCAAGGTCATTCCCCGTTTTCCGCCAAGGTTAGCCTGACCCGAAGGTCAGGCCAACTGATTTAAGTGGGGCTTAGATCGACGCCCAGTCGCGAAAGACCGTCTGGCCTTGTTGCTGGCTGCCGCTTGGGGTTTGACCCTGCTGCTGCGAAGTCGGGGCAGGGGTGCTGCCTTGTTGCGGGGTCACTGGTGATTTCGTCATGCTCTGTTTCCATCTGTGACGACTGTCTTGCAACAGCCAGATCACTAAAGTTTTAAGGGCTCTCGCGGCCGATCAATGACCACAAAAAGGCAAGTTTGCGGCGACTTAATCCGGCCAAACCAAAGCCGCAAGGGGGAGTTTTCCCAAAAAACAAAAGCACTCTGAAACCGGTTGGAAATAGGCGAAATCCAGCCGTGCCCGATGCAAAAACGCAACAGACCGTCAGGCCCGGTATTTAGGCCACCATCAACAAGCGCTTCAGCTCGGTGTTGTTTTTGGTAAGGTCGGCTACAGTATAGCGGTTCAAGGCAGTGTAAAACGCATCCAGCGCCTCGGAAAAAGCGGATTTCAGGCTGCAGCAATCTACCAACGGGCAATTGCCCTTATCTGCTTCCATACATTCGGTCAGCGGCACATCGCCTTCAAAGGTACGCACAACCTCGCCCACCTGCAGTTCCGCCGGATCGCGTTGCAGCACCAACCCCCCGGACCGGCCGCGCACCGTGGTAATCAGCCCCGCCAGCGCCAGCTTGTGAATGACCTGCGCCAAATGGTTTTCCGACGCATTGCACGCCTCGGCGATTTCGTTTTTGCGCACCACGCGGCCTTTGTTCACGGCGCAAAACATCAAAGTACGCATTGCAAGGTTTGTCCGAACGGTCAGTCTCATCATTTGCCCCCATCTGATCCGCTGCAAGGCTAACGTGGTCCAATCGGGGCTGCCATGATCTAGATCAGTGAGTCTTTGCTGCAACATTATTGGACCGCTTGCCCAAATTTTGGCTCAGTTTTGGGCTACGAGGCATCATGCGTTGACAATGTTAGCGCTATCATACAACAGAGCAATGAAACATTTGGCAGTGTTGCTGCGACCTCTTGTCCAATTTGGGGCGAATGTCCACTCTGCAGCAGCACAGCAATTGCCCCCCAGAAGGGCGATCAATACAGGATACGACACGTGAACAAGCCATTGAACCCTCAGACAACCGCCGTGCCCAGCCTCAAGGCCGGCGCTCTGCGTGACGATGTGTTGCGCCATCTTATCTTTACGCTTGGCAAAGATGCCGACCACGCCAGCCGCTATGATTGGCGTATGGCCCTGTCCTTTGCCATTCGCGATCATGTGGTGGCGCCTTGGTTCACCTCGACCCGCCGAACCTGGGCCGAGGGGCGCAAGCGGGTTTACTATCTGTCGATGGAATTTCTGATCGGCCGCATCCTGGAAGATGCTGCAATGAACCTTGGTCTCGACCAAGAGGCGCATGACGTCATGGCCTCATTCGGCCAGGACTACCGCGCCTTGATCGAGGATGAGCCGGATGCGGCCCTTGGCAACGGTGGCCTTGGCCGCTTGGCCGCCTGCTTTATGGAAAGCATGGCCACCGTCGGTTGCCCCGCTTACGGTTACGGCATTCGCTATGAACACGGTCTGTTCCGCCAGCGGTTTGAAAGCGGCTATCAGGTTGAAACCCCCGAAGACTGGCTTTCGCAATCCAACCCGTGGGAATTTGCTCGCCCCGAGGCCGCCTATACCATCCCCTTCAAAGGCCATATGAACGGCAATGTCTGGACGCCGGGCGAAACCGTGATCGCCTCGGCCTATGATATGCCGGTGGTCGGCTGGCAAGGCAAATGGGCCAACACCCTGCGCCTGTGGGGGGCCAAAGCCACCACCCAGTTTGATCTGGAGCGCTTTAACCGTGGCGATTATGCCGCCGCCGCCGAACCCGAGGCACTGGCCCGCACCCTGTCACGCGTGCTTTATCCGGATGATACGACCTATCAAGGCAAAGAGCTGCGGCTAAAGCAGGAATTTTTCCTGACCTCTGCCGCCTTGCAAGATATCATCCGCCGCCACACGGCTGCGGGGCTCGATATACGGGCCTTGCCGAATTATGTCGCGGTGCAGATGAACGACACGCACCCCGCCATCGCAGGGCCGGAACTGATCCGCCTGCTGGTCGATGAACACGGGTTGCCGTTTGATGAGGCGCTGAAAACCACTCAGGCCTGCCTTGGCTATACCAACCACACCTTGCTGCCCGAGGCGCTGGAAAAATGGGCCACCTTTACCTTTGGCACCGTACTGCCGCGCCACATGCAGATTGTCGAGCAGATCGACAGCGCACACCGCCGCGCCCACCCCAACCGCCCGCATTATGTGGGCATCGTCAAACACCACGAAGTGCGGATGGGCGAGCTGGCCTTTATCACCGCGCATAAGGTGAACGGCGTTTCGGCGCTGCACTCGGATCTGGTCAAGCAAAACCTGTTCCCCGAGTTGAACGCACTGCACCCCGGCCGCATCATCAACCAGACCAATGGCGTTACACCGCGCCGCTGGCTGCGCATGGCCAACCGCCCGCTGGCTGGCCTGATCACCGATACCATCGGCGCAGGCTGGGAAGACAACCTCGACCGGTTGAAAGAGCTGGAACCCCATGTCCAAGACGCAGGTTTCCGCAACGCCTTTGACGCGGCCAAGCGCAAGAACAAAGCCGCGCTGACCAACTGGCTGGCATCTGATTGCGGCGTCAAGGTGAACCCCGATGCGCTGTTTGACGTGCAGATCAAGAGGATCCACGAATATAAGCGGCAGTTGCTGAACATACTGGAAACCATCGCCCAATATCAGGCCATCAAGGCCAATCCGAATGGCAACTGGGTGCCACGCGTCAAAATCTTTGGTGGCAAGGCCGCGCCGGGCTATTTCGTCGCCAAAGAAATTATCCACCTTATCAATGATGTGGCGAACGTTGTTAACAATGATCCTCAGGTCGGCGACTTGCTGAAAGTCGTTTATCCAGCGAACTATAACGTCTCGATGGCAGAACGGCTTATTCCTGCTTCTGACCTGTCCGAACAAATCTCGACCGCCGGCAAAGAGGCGTCGGGCACCGGCAACATGAAATTCATGATGAACGGTGCGCCAACCATTGGTACGCTTGATGGTGCGAATGTCGAAATTCTGGAACATGTCGGCGCCGACAACTTCTTCCTCTTTGGCCTGACCGCCGCCGAGGTTGTCACCCGCCGCGAAAACCCGGATCACGCGCGCGCAGCGATTGAGGCAAGCCCGGTTTTGCAAGCCGTGCTGCAAGCCATTGCCGAAGGCCAGTTTTCGCCCGATCAAACCGATCGCTACCACGATCTGGTGCATCGCGTCTGGCATCATGACTACTTCCTTGTCGCCGCCGATTTCGATTCATACCGCGCCGCGCAAGCAAATGTTGACACAGCCTTTGCCAATCGCGAACACTGGGTGAAAATGGCGGCAATGAACACGGCGCGTTCGGGCTTCTTCTCATCCGACCGAACGATCCGCAGCTACATGGCAGATATCTGGTCTGTTGAACCTGCCCTGTAACGGGGCACCAAAGGGGGACTATATGCCCAAGGAACCGAACACGGCGCCGTCGCTTTCCATCCACACTGCCCGCGCAATCGCGCAAGGGACACATGGCGATCCGTTCTCGGTGCTTGGGCTGCACCCCTCTGGCAAGGGCTGGCAATTGCGGGCTTTTGTGCCGGGCGCCGACAGCCTGATTGTCTTGGCCGATACCGAAATTCCGGCCACGCAAATAAAGGATGTGCCCGGCTTTTTCACTGCCGATCTGCCGGCCCGCACCGCCTATCGTCTGCGGGCCATTGGCAGCGGCACGCGTTGGGAATTTGAAGACCCGTTCCGCTTTGGCCCCGTTCTGGGCGAGATGGATGAATACCTGCTGGGCGAGGGCACGCATAAACGGCTCTGGCAGGTATTGGGTGCGCATCTGATGACACACGAAGGCGTTGAGGGCGTGCATTTTGCCGTCTGGGCGCCAAATGCGCAGCGCGTGTCGGTGGTGGGCGATTTCAACATCTGGGATGGCCGCCGCACACCCATGCGCCGCCGTGGCCCAACCGGCGTTTGGGAAATCTTTGTCCCCGGCCTGACCGAAGGCACAACCTATAAATACGAGCTGCGCAATATCGACGGCGCGGTAATGCCGCTAAAATCCGACCCCGCCGGATTCGGGTCCGAGCATCCGCCAGCCAATGCCTCGGTGGTGCGCGATCTGCGGGGTGCCGATTGGCATGATGCCAAATGGATGAAAACCCGTGCCGCCGCGCAAAACGTCGATGCACCGATTTCGGTGTATGAGGTGCATCTGGCCTCATGGAAACGCGCGCCGGGCGACCGGATGCTCAGCTATACCGAACTGGCCGACCAGCTTGTGACTTACGTCACCGATATGGGCTTCACGCATATCGAGCTGATGCCGATTTCGGAATATCCCTTTGACGGCTCATGGGGCTATCAGCCCGTGGGCCTGTTCGCGCCGACCATTCGCCACGGCACGCCGCCCGAATTTCGCGCCTTTATTGATGCCGCGCATAAGGCAGGCATTGGTGTGCTGCTGGATTGGGTGCCGGGGCATTTCCCCTCTGATGCGCATGGCCTTGGCCGCTTTGACGGCACGGCGCTCTATGAACATGCCGACCCGCGCGAAGGCTTCCACCAAGATTGGAACACCCTGATCTTTAACTATGGCCGCACCGAGGTGGCCAATTACCTGATCTCTAACGCTCTGTATTGGCTCGAGGAATACCACCTCGACGGGCTGCGCGTCGATGCCGTGGCCTCAATGCTCTACCGTGATTACAGCCGTGAGGCTGGGCAATGGGTGCCCAACCGCGACGGCGGGCGCGAGAATTATGAGGCTATCGGCCTGCTGCAAAACATGAACATCACGGCTTACGGCGAATGCCAAGGCGTGATGACGGTGGCCGAAGAAAGCACCGCCTTTCCGGGCGTGTCGCGCCCTGTCAACCATGGCGGGCTTGGCTTTGGCTTTAAATGGAACATGGGGTGGATGAATGACACGCTGTCCTACATGCAGCGCGACCCGGTTTACCGCAAACACCACCACCACCAAATGACCTTTGGCCTGCATTACGCGTGGTCCGAAAACTTTATCCTGCCGATCAGCCATGATGAGGTCGTGCATGGCAAAGGCTCGATGATCGCCAAAATGCCGGGCAATGACGCCGAGAAATTCGCCAACCTGCGCGCCTATTACGGCTTTATGTGGGGGCATCCGGGCAAGAAACTGCTGTTCATGGGCTGCGAGTTTGCCCAATGGGGCGAATGGGCCCATGCCCGCAGCCTTGATTGGCACGTGCTCGAAGGCGACCATTCCGCGCCGCATCTGGGCATGCAATCGCTGATCCGCGATCTGAACAAACTCTACCGCGCAACGCCTTCGCTTTATGTCAATGACACCCGCCCACAAGGGTTTGAATGGATCTCGGCCGAGGATGCCGATGGCTCGACCTATGCCTTTGTCCGGCGCGGTGCCAAAGCGGATGCGCCCGTGGTTGTTGCTTGCAACTTTACCCCCGTTGAACGCCATATCCGCCTTGGCCTGCCTGTGGCCGGTAAGTGGGACGAGGTGCTGAACACCGATGCCAGCGCCTATGGCGGTGAAAACCGCGGCAATATGGGCGGTGTTACGTCCGAGGCCAAACCAAGCCACAACCAGCCGCATTCGGCCATTGTGACCTTGCCACCGCTTTCAACCGTGTTTTTCAAACCGGCCAAAACATAAAACCCGGCACATCGGGCAAGAACATTAGGGGAGGGGAGAACCCATGACACCAAAATCGAACCAACGGCTCTCATCGCAAGCGATGGCCTTTGTACTGGCCGGCGGACGTGGCAGCCGTTTGAAAGAGCTGACCGACAAACGCGCCAAACCCGCCGTCTATTTCGGCGGCAAAACGCGGATCATCGACTTTGCACTGTCAAACGCGCTGAACTCGGGCATTCGTAAAATGGCGATTGCCACGCAATATAAGGCGCATAGCTTGATCCGCCATATGCAGCGTGGCTGGGGGTTCTTTCGGGCCGAACGCAATGAATATCTGGACATCCTGCCCGCAAGCCAACGTGTGGCCGAGAATAAGTGGTATCTGGGCACAGCCGATGCCGTAACGCAAAACATTGATATCGTTGACAGCTATGGTATCAAATATGTGGTCATCCTTGCGGGCGACCATGTGTATAAAATGGATTACGAGGTCATGCTGCAACAGCATGTCGAAACCGGCGCCGATGTGACCATTGGCTGCCTGACCGTGCCATTGGACGAAGCTTCGGCCTTTGGTGTGATGGATGTTGACAAAGACCTGCGCATCACCGCGTTTTTGGAAAAACCTGCCAACCCGCCGCATATGCCCGGCGATCCAAACTCGGCGCTGGCCTCGATGGGGATTTATGTTTTCAATTGGGATTTCCTGCGCGACCTGCTGATCCATGATGCCGAAGACGCCAATTCCAGCCATGATTTCGGCAATGACATTATCCCCGACATTGTGAAAAACGGCAAAGCAATGGCGCACCGCTTTTCGGAAAGCTGTGTCACGAGCGGGCTGGAAACCGAGCCCTATTGGCGCGATGTCGGCACAATCGACGCCTTCTGGCAGGCCAATATCGACCTGACCGATTTTGTGCCCAAGCTGGACCTTTACGACAACGCATGGCCGATCTGGACCTATGCCGAGATCAAACCACCGGCGAAGTTTATTCATAACGACCCTGACCGCCGCGGCTCGGCTGTATCATCGCTGATCGCGGGGGATTGTATCGTCTCGGGGTCTTCGGTGTCGAACAGCTTGCTGTTCACGGGCTGCCGGACGCATAGTTTTGCGAATTTGGAATATGTCGTGGCATTGCCCGATGTGATTGTGAACCGCAAGGCAGAGTTGAAAAATTGTGTGGTAGATCGGGGGGTTATCATACCCGAGGGGCTTGTCGTGGGGCAGGACCCGCTGGAAGACAACAAATGGTTCCGCCGCACGGACGCGGGGGTGGTTCTGATTACCCAGGATATGTTGGATGCACGGGCGCGGAAACTGGGCTAGGGTTGCTTGGCTGGCGCTGGGGGCGGGCTGTCTGCCCGCCCCCAGACCCCCACCCGAGGATATTTTTGGATAGATGATGAGGCTTAGGATGGGACGCGTGCTTTCGGTGGCGTCGGAATGTGTACCGCTGTTGAAGACCGGTGGTTTGGCCGACGTGGTGGGCGCCTTGCCGGGTGCCTTGGCCGGGCAGGGCTGGGATATGCGGGTTTTGATGCCAGCCTACCGGCCTTTGCGCGCGCAGCTTGCCGGTTGGGACGAGGTTTGGTCAGAACCGGATTTGTTTGGCGGGGCAGGGCGGGTGTTCGTCGGCAGCGTTGGCGGGATTTCGGTATTGCTGCTGGACGCGCCGCATTTGTATGACCGCGAGGGCGGGCCATATGCCGGCCCGCATGGCGATTGGCATGACAATGACATCCGGTTTGCGGCGTTAAGTTGGGCCGGCGCTGCGATTGCGCGCGAGGGGCTGGCGGATGGGTGGCGGCCTGATGTCTTGCATGCACATGATTGGCAGGCGGGTTTTGCGCCGGCCTATCTGGCCTATTCGGGCGTTAATCTGCCCAGCGTGATGACCATTCACAACATCGCTTTTCAAGGCTTTGCGCCGGTGTCGCAGCTTTATGCCTTGCGCTTGCCGCCCGAGCAATATTACCCTGATGCGTTGGAGTATTTTGGCGGAATTTCCAGTCTTAAGGCCGGTTTGATAACCGCGCATAAAATCACCACGGTGTCGCCGACCTATGCCGGCGAATTGGGCCGCGCCGAGTTTGGCATGGGTTTGCAGGGGGTTATCAACGCGCGTGCCGCCGATGTGACCGGCATTCTGAACGGGGTTGATACCGATGTCTGGTCGCCTGAAACCGGCGAGAACCCGTTTTCGGCAGGCGCACCGCAAGGCAAGGCAAAAGCCCGCGCCGCCCTTTGCGCCGAGTTTGGCCTGGATGTTCCCGGCCCGTTGGCGATTGTGGTCAGCCGCTTGACCGATCAGAAAGGCATCGACCTCATCCCGCAGGTTGCCGAGAAATTTATTGCGGCTGGCGGTGGCCTTGCCATTCTGGGCAACGGCGATCCGGCCTTAGAGGCACAGATGCATCAGCTTGCTGCGCGGTTTCCGGGCCGCGTTTCGGTGCGCATCGGCTATGACGAAGCCCTGAGCCAACGGATGTTTGCAGGTGGGGATGCCGTTCTTGTGCCGTCGCGGTTCGAGCCTTGTGGTTTGACGCAAATGTATGGCCTGCACTTTGGTACTTTGCCGGTCGTGGCAGCCGTCGGTGGGCTTGCCGATACGGTTATAACGGCCAATCCGGCGGCGTTGGCCGCAGGCGTGGCGACAGGGATCACGTTTCATCCTACCGATGCTGCCGCCTTTGGGCTGGCACTGCAAAATCTGATCACCTTACATGCTGACCAGAAGACTTGGGCCAAAATGATCGACAACGCGATGCACCACCCCGTGGGCTGGGACAACAGCGCCGCACGCTATGCCGCGCTTTACAGCGGCCTGATGGCATGATGCCTGTTTGCACTGGCGCGGGTACTGCGCACCGTCTGGGGGCCACTCTGCAAGGCGATGGCGTGAATTTCGCGCTGTTTTCGGCGGGGGCCGAGCGGGTCGATCTGTGCCTGTTTTCCAGCGATGGTAAAACCGAACAAAGTCGCATCCCCATGCCCGAACGCGATGGTGACATCTGGACGGCACAGGTTGACGGGTTGCAGGCGGGCGCGTGCTATGGCTACCGCGTTCATGGCCCCTATGCGCCCGAACAGGGCCTGCGGTTCAACGCGCATAAGTTGTTGATCGACCCCTATGCCCGCCAGTTTCGCGGTGCCTTGCGCTGGTCGGATGCGCTGATGGGGTACAAGGTTGGCGCGGCCCGCGCCGATCTGGCCATTGACCCGCGCGATTCAGCCGCCTTTATGCCGAAATGCGTGGTGACGGGGCCGCTTGCGCCTGTCGGCCAAGGCCCCAACCACGCCTGGACCGATACCGTGATCTATGAGGCCCACGCCAAGGGCCTGACCATGCAACACCCTGATATCGCAGCGGGTTTACGTGGCCGCTACCTTGGGCTTTGCGCGGCACCGATGTTGGACCATTTGACAAAACTGGGCGTCACGGCGATTGAATTGCTGCCCGTGCACAGCTTTATCGACGACCGCTTTCTGGTGTCTCGCGGGTTGCGCAATTACTGGGGCTACCAAACCCTTGGCTTTTTCGCCCCCGATATGCGCTATGCCAGTGCCGATGCGATGGCCGAGTTTCGCCAGATGGTCGAAACCTTTCATACCGCCGGAATCGAGGTGATCCTTGATGTGGTCTACAACCACTCGGGCGAGGGCGATGAACTGGGGCCGACACTTGCCTATCGCGGGCTAGACAACGCCAGCTATTACCGCCTGCGCGATGGCGGGCGCTATTACATCAACGATACCGGCACCGGCAATACGCTGAACCTGTCGCACCCGATGGTGCTGCGTATGGTCATGGATTCACTGCGCTTTTGGGTGCAGGATATGGGGGTTGACGGTTTCCGCTTTGATCTCGGTTCGGTACTGGGCCGCGAGGGCCACGGGTTTGACCCGCATGCAGGCCTGCTGGATGCCATTCGCCAAGACCCGACGCTGGCCCGGACCAAGCTGATTTCGGAGCCGTGGGATATCGGCCCCGGTGGCTATCAACTGGGCAACTTCCCCCATCCGTTTGCCGAATGGAATGACAAGTTTCGCGATGGCGCACGGCGGTTCTGGCGTGGCGATTCAGGTTTGGCGCCCGATCTGTCGGCGCGCATTCTGGGCAGTGCCGGCCAGTTTGACCACCATAACCGGCCCGCGACCAGCTCGATCAATTTCCTGACCGCACATGACGGCTTTACGCTGGATGACCTGACGCAGTTTACTGTCAAACGCAATCTGGCCAATGGCGAGGATAACCGCGACGGCCACGGCGACAACCACTCTGACAACCTCGGGGTCGAGGGGCCGACGGATAACCCGAAAATCACCGCCGCGCGCCAGTTGCGCAAACGCAATTTGCTGGCGACTTTGCTGCTGGCCCAAGGCACGCCGATGCTGTTGGCCGGCGATGAGCTGGGCAATGGTCAGGATGGCAATAACAACGCCTATGCCCAGGATAACCCCACAGGTTGGGTGACATGGGATGGCGCGGATACTGCGCTGACCGCCTTTACCACCAGCCTGATCTCGCTGCGGCGCAAGCACCCGATCCTGCGGCAAAAACGGTTCTTGCATGCTGCCACACGTCCGGACGGGCTGCGCGATGTAATCTGGCGCCGCGCCGACGGGGCCGAGCCTTCGGGCGCCGATTGGCATGATGCAGGGTTTCGCTGCCTCGGGCTAGAACTGCGCCAATCTGCGGCGTCACAAATGCACGGTGCCGCACCAAATACCGACGCGCTGTTCGTGCTGTTCAACGCCGGGCCAGAGCAACCTGTGCACTTGCCCGATAGCGTGCCTGTGTGGCATCTGTTGCTCGATACCACGCGCCCCGATGCGCTGCCCGTTGCCGCATTGTCACCACTTGTTGCACCGGCCCAGTCGGTGCTCGTCTTTGCCAATAATCCCTGAAGAACACAGGAGCCGACACATGATCCGCACTATCAAGACCACCCCGTTTGAAGGCCAAAAACCCGGCACATCCGGTCTGCGCAAGAAAACCCGGGTGTTTATGCAGCCGCATTACCTGGAAAACTTTGTCCAGGCGATTTTTGATGCCATCGGCGGGGCTGCGGGCAAAGTGTTTGTGGTCGGGGGTGACGGTCGGTTCTACAACGACACTGCGGTGCAAACCATCCTGCGCATGGCCGCGGCCCAAGGGGCCAAGGCGGCAATCGTGGGGCAGGGCGGTGTGCTGTCAACCCCGGCCGCAAGTCACTTGATCCGGCTGAACAAAACCGATGGCGGTATCATCCTGTCGGCCAGCCACAACCCCGGCGGCGTGGATGAGGATTTCGGCATCAAGTTCAACATGGCCAATGGCGGTCCGGCACCCGAAAACGCGACCGAGGCGATGTTTGCCGCGACCAAAACCATCGCGGAATACAAAACCCTTGATGCCCCCGAGATCGACCTTAACACCATCGGCACCACCCAACTGGGCGGCATGTCGGTGCAAATCGTCGATAGCGTGGCCGATTACGCGACCCTGATGGAAAGTCTGTTCGATTTCCCCGCCATCCGCGCCCGCTTTGCAGCCGGATTCACCATGCGCTTTGACGCGATGTGCGCAGTCACCGGCCCCTATGCGCGCGAAATCCTTGAAAACCGGCTGGGCGCTGCCAAAGGCACCGTCACCCATGGCACCCCTTTGCCCGATTTCGGCGGGATGCACCCCGATCCAAACCCCACTTGGGCGCATGAGCTGATGGCTGAAATGATGGGCGACAATGCCCCCGATTTCGGCGCGGCATCCGATGGCGATGGCGACCGCAACATGATCGTTGGGCGCGGTGCCTATGTCTCGCCGTCAGACAGCCTCGCGGTTCTGGCCGCCAATGCGCATCTGGCCCCCGGCTATGCGCAGGGGCTAAAAGGCATCGCGCGCTCTATGCCGACATCGGCTGCCGCTGACCGTGTGGCCAAGGCCATGGGACTGGAACATTTTGAAACCCCGACGGGGTGGAAATTCTTTGGCAACCTGCTGGATGCCGGCCGCTGCACCATCTGCGGCGAGGAAAGCTTTGGCACGGGCTCTGACCATGTGCGCGAAAAAGACGGTCTTTGGGCCGTCCTGCTGTGGCTGAATATTCTGGCCGTGCGCGGCCTGTCTGTCGCTGAAATTCTGGCCGAGCATTGGGCAAAATACGGCCGCAACTACTATAGCCGCCATGATTTTGAAGCGATCGAGACGGCCAAAGCCGATGCCATGATGGCCGGTTTGCGCGCCAAGCTTGCCACCTTGAAAGGCACCCAAACCCAAGGCATGACCATCGCGGCAGCCGATGATTTTGCCTATACCGACCCGGTCGATGGCTCGGTCAGCAAAAACCAAGGCGTGCGGATTATCTTTGCCGATGACAGCCGCATCGTCTACCGCCTGTCTGGTACCGGCACCGAAGGCGCCACCCTGCGCGTCTATCTGGAACGCTATCAACCCGGCCCCGACGGCTTGCACCTTGACCCGCAAGAGGCGCTGGCCCCGATCATCACCGCCGCGCATGAACTGGCCGAGATTGCACAGCACATCGGCCGCACCGAACCAAACGTCATCACCTAAAGCATTGCCTTTGATCCAGGCGGTCAAAGGCAATCCGCGACAAGGGCGCGATCAGACAGCCATTTGTCGCCAATCGCTGCGACATTTGGCGGCGCTCAGGTCTAGCCTCCCTTAAACGGCCCTAAAAAGGGCCCAAATTGGGGGGCTACATGACCGAGGTGAAAGCAGTGCGAAGTGGCCGACAGGCCCGTCAAACCCAACGTGCAACACGGGGTGGCGGTATGGGCAGGCCCTATATCATCCGCAATATCCCGACCTATGATGTGCTGTCCGAAGAAAACCTGATCAAGATTGAAACCACCGCCGACCGCATTCTGGCCGAGGTCGGCATCGAATTTCGCGATGACCAGACGGCGCTGAACCATTGGAAAACAGCAGGGGCCGAGGTTGACGGCCTTTTGGTCAAATTCCCCCCCGGTATGCTGCGCGAGATTCTGAAATCCGCGCCAAGCCAGTTTACCCAACACGCCCGCAACCCTGCGAACAATGTCGAAATCGGCGGAAAATCAGTGGTGTTTTCGCCTGCCTACGGCTCGCCTTTCGTGATGGACCTTGATCGCGGCCGGCGCTTTGGCACCATCGAGGACTTTCGCAATTTCATCAAACTCGCACAATCCAGCCCGAATTTTCACCACTCGGGCGGCACCATCTGCGAACCCACCGACGTTGCGGTGAATAAACGTCACCTCGATATGGTCATGGCACATCTTACCCTGTCTGACCGCCCCTTTATGGGGTCGGTCACATCCGAGGCGCGCGCCGAAGACAGTATCGATATGGCCCGCATTGCCTTTGGCGCTGATTTTGTTGATAAAAACTGCGTCATCCTTGGCAACGTCAATGTCAATTCACCGCTGGTCTGGGATGGCACGATGACCAACGCCTTGCGCGCCTATGCCCGCGCAAATCAGGCTGCGGTGATCGTGCCATTCATTCTGGGCGGGGCGATGGGACCGGTGACAAATGCCGGCGCTATCGCGCAGTCTTTGGCCGAAACCATGGCTGGCTGTGCGCTGACGCAACTGGAACGCAAAGGCGCGCCGGTCATTTTCGGCAACTTTCTCTCCTCCATGTCGCTGCGCTCAGGCTCGCCCACCTTTGGCACACCAGAACCGGCGATTGGCTCAATGGTCATCGGCCAGCTTGCCCGCCGCCTGAACCTGCCGCTGCGCTGCGCCGGTAATTTTACCACCTCGAAGCTTCCCGATGCGCAGGCGATGACCGAAGGCACGATGTCGATGCTGTCGGCCATTCACTGCGGCGCGAATTTTATCCTGCATTCGGCAGGGTTTCTGGATGGGTTGCTGTCGATGTCTTACGAAAAATTCATGCTCGATGCCGATCTGTGCGGCGCGTTGCACAGCTATCTGGATGGTATCAAAATCGACGATAACGAACTTGCGCTTGATGCCTTTAGAGAGGTCGGCCCCGGCAACCACTTTTTCGGTTGCGCCCATACGATGGCCAATTACCAAACCGCGTTTTGGGATTCCGACCTAGCCGATAATGACCCGTTTGAGAAATGGGAGGCCGCGGGCGCCGTTGATGCCGCCACCCGCGCCAATACACTGTGGAAAAAGCGGCTGGCCGAGTATGAAGCCCCCGCGCTGGATGCAGGCATCCGCCAAGGGCTTGAGGAATTTGTCGCCGCGAAAAAGGCGGGTATTGCCGATATGTGGTACTGACCGGCCCTTTTGGCGCGGGCCATTGAGACCCGCGCCAAACGCTGCGCACATGGGCGCAAGCGTGCGCTTGTGGCCAAGGGGCAGGGTTGGAACCGTTAATTTTAGGTAAACAGAATTCTGATAATCGTTCGTTTACAATGGCTTGCAAATTGTCCGCGCGCGGTCATTCTGACTTTTGCTGCGCCAGATAAACCGCGCAACCCGTCAAGGCGGCGTAATCATCTTCGATCACCGCGACCGAAAAATTCTGCATGAAGCCCGCAAAACGGCCCTTGTCGCGGAAAGCAGCTTCAAAGCCCATCGCCTCAAGATAAGGGGCAATCGCCCGCGAAACCCCGCCACACAGATAGACCCCACCAAAAGGCAGATGGGTCAGCGCAAGGTTCCCCGCCTCGGCCCCCAAAAGCCGCACGAAAAGCCGGGCGGTCTGATTGGCAAGGCCGGACTCATCGTTTAGGTCGATGCCGGCCATAATATCGGCCGCAGACCGCTCGGCAGGCGCGCCCGCTTCGGTGGAAACAAAGGCAAACAGGCGTTCCAACCCGCGGCCAGACAAGACATCCTCGACCCCTGGAAACCCGTGTGCTGTTTCGACAAACCGGGCCAGCCGCAGATCGGCCTCGTTTCGCACCGGCATATTCACATGCCCACATTCCGACGCCGCGACATAGCGCCCCCCCACTGTTTCATGGACAGGTGCCGCGTTGAACCCCGTGCCGACCCCGATCACCAGTTTCGCGGCCTGTGTATCCGTGGAAGCCACACCAAAAACCGGACGCAGGTTTTCGGGCACAATATGCCCCAATGCATGGCCCTGCGCCTGCAGATCGTTCAGC
Source organism: Pseudorhodobacter wandonensis (assembly GCF_001202035.1). Lineage (GTDB taxonomy): Bacteria > Pseudomonadota > Alphaproteobacteria > Rhodobacterales > Rhodobacteraceae > Pseudorhodobacter > Pseudorhodobacter wandonensis. The sequence goes on from NZ_LGHT01000036.1 coordinate 297,118, forward strand.
AGCGCCACATTCCGCGCGCCTGTGGCCCGCATTAGCGTCGGCTCGTCAATGATCCAGTCGAGGTTGGTCATCGTGGCCACCCCATGCGCCACAGGCCCCGCGACAGCGATGCAGGTGCCATGGCACGTCAGGTCAGCATGACCGGCCAGAAACTCTCGCAAAATCGTTTCCAAGCCGGGATAGTCCGCATTGCGAAACCGACGGATCGTGGCCTCTTGCAGCACTTTATTGTCAGCCAAAGCGACACGGGTGTTCGTTCCGCCAATGTCGGCGACCAAGGTCAGGCGGGGGGCGGCAGAAAAAGACATGCGATTGCTCCGGATTTAGCTGCGCTGTGACAGCGCAGCCTTTAGCGCGTGATAAGATGCTTTTGGGGTACGCTGCAAGGTTTCGAAATCAACATGCACCAAGCCAAAGCGTTTTTCATAGCCCAGCGACCATTCATAATTGTCAAGCAATGACCATGCGAAGTAGCCCCCGACCGGGACGCCGTCATTCATGGCGCGCTGCACCGCCCCCAGATGCTGTGCCAAAAAGTCGATGCGGGCAGTATCGTCTACCTTATCGCCAACCAATTTGTCGGGGTTGGCCATGCCGTTTTCCGTGACGTAAATCGGCAGGTTCCCCGAATATTCTGCAGCCGTCCGGCGCAAGAAAAACTCTAACCCGTCGGGATAGATTTCCCAGCCCATCTGGGTTTTCGGCAAAGGGCCATCGACCTCTTGCAACGCGGGCCAAGGGCCGGGGGCGGGCGCTATTAGCTTGCGGGTATAATAGTTGATGCCTACCCAATCGACGGGGGCTTGGATGGTTGCCATATCGTCTTGCCAACCCTCGGGCATATGCGGGCCAAGGCCCTTTAGCACGTTTTCGGGGTAGGTCCCTTTGAACATCGCCTGAATAAACCAGCGGTTATAATAGCCATCATAAAGGTCAGCGGCGGCGGCCGCCTCGGAGCTGTTATCGGCAGGTTGGGCGTATTCCATATTGCAAACGGCGCCCAGATTTCGCATGCTCAAACTGCGCATCACGGCAATGCTGCGGCCATGTGCAAGGTTCACGTGGTGCATCGCCCGTGCCGTCGCGCGAATATCGCGTAGACCTGGCGCATGGTGGCCCAGAAAATGCGACAGCCATGCCACACACCACGGCTCGTTTATCGGGGCGGCAGACCAAACCCTGTCGCCTATCCGTTCCATCAAGACCATCGTATAATCCGCGAACCAGTTGGCAATATCGCGGTTACGCCAGCCGCCCAGATCGGCCAGCGCCGAGGGCAACTCCCAATGATAGAGTGTCGCTGCAGGTTTCAGCCCGCGTTCCAGCATGCCATCAACCAAACGGTCGTAATAATCCAAGCCCGCAGCATTCACCGCGCCGCGCCCCTCGGGCATAACCCGCGCCCATGAGGCCGAAAAGCGGTAGGCATCAAACCCCGCCGTTTGCATCAGGTCCAAATCGGCAGGCCAGCGATGATAGTGGTCACAGCCAATCGCACCATTTTCTGCCCGTACCACATTGCCTGGTGTCGCGGCAAAATCGTCCCAATGGGTACGGCCTGCACCGCCAAAAGAATGGCCCTCTATCTGATAGCTTGAGGTTGCGGCCCCAAAGACAAAATCCTTGGGGAAATCGGAGCGCTTGGGCAGCATGTTTATGACCTGAGGGGTAAGGGGCCAGTGGACTGGCCGATGATCAATTCCGCCTCCAACAACCGATTGGTGCATGAGGGGGCAGGGTTGGCAATGGTTTCCAGCAACATGCCGGCGGCGATTCGCCCCGCCTCGCGTACAGAGGAACGCGTCGCGGTGAAAATCGGAACATCCTCGCCGTTCTTCATGTAGCTGAGATCGTCGTCATGGATGATGACCGATATATCGCGGCCCAAGGTAAGCCCGCGTTCTACAATGGCACGCCTTGCGCCGAGGGCGATGATCATGGACGACAGCAACAGCGCGGTCGGTGGTTCAGGCAGGGCAAGCAGATTGCGCACGATTTGATAGCCAAGCCCTTCGGTCATCTCAATCGAATGCATCAGTGCTGGATCGGCCGCAATACCGCGCCCGTGCAATGCACCCAGATAGCCATCGCGACGGCGGATAGCAAAGTCCATGAATTCCAAGCCGTTGACCAAGGCAATCCGGCGATGCCCGAGATCGAGCAAGAATTCGGTTGCCCGCTGGAATGCCCGGCGGTTGTTCACATCGACCCAGGAATAGGGCAGTTCGGCGCCCGTCGCGCGGCCATGCACAACAAACGGCAGGCCCAACTCATGCAGGAGCTGGATGCGGTGATCGTCATGTTTGGGCGAATGCACGATAACCCCGTCAACATTCCCGCGCGATTTCATTTCGCGGTAAACACGCGCCTCATCGCCATCGGGCACGATTGACAGGATAAGATCATAGCCGGCCTTGGCATAGTTTTCGCCTGCGCCCGCGATGAAATCGGCAAAGATCGGGTTCACGATTTCATGCCGCGTTTCAATAGGGATGACATGGCCAACTGCCATCGCGCGGCCAGTTGCCAAACGGATGGCGCGTGCGTTAGGCTTGTAGTTGTATTTCTTTGCCGCTGTCACAACCTTGGCGCGGGTTTCTTCGTTCACCTCGGGATAGCCGTTTAGTGCACGGCTGACCGTGGTGGGCGAGAGCCCAAGCTTTTGTGAAAGGTCTTTCAGGTTCATACGGCCCCAAAGCGGTTTGGTTAGAACGAGAGCGTAGCGGCAACCTGCAGTGAGGTCAAAGCCAAATTGCACGAAAAAGTTGATGCTGCGCTGCGGAATACTGCATATTTATTGCAGCATTGAGGAAGACATTATTGACTCGACGTGAAAGTTCACGGATGGTGAAGTTCCCAAAGCGGTTTGAGAAAGAGATTCTGCTGCCGCAAAATGCAAAATCGCCATAAGGCGTGACCTTCGGGAGGAAGAGATGAAGACCAATTATCTGATGGGGGCTGCGGCGTTTGCGTTGCTGGCTGGCGCGGCGCATGCCCAAGACTTGAAATTTGCCCCTGGTGAGGATGCAAAATTTCATTGGGACAGTTTTGAGGCGTTGAAATCTACGGATTTGAAAGGCCAAAAGCTGACGATCGATGGCCCTTGGGGTGGCGTCGATAAAGAGCTGTTCGAAAGCGTCGTTGCGTATTTTGAGGCAGCGACCGGCGCAGATGTCGAGTACACTGGCGGTGACGGGTTTGAACAGCGCGTGATGATCGACGTTGAGGCCGGCTCGCCCCCCGGTATCGCGGTTATTCCACAACCCGGCCTTGCGGCTGACCTTGCCAAGCGGGGCAAATTGGCGCCTTTACCTGCCGAGACTGCAGATTGGGTAAAGGAAAACTATGCGGCCGGCCAGTCTTGGGTGGATCTGGCAACATTCGCGGGCCCCGATGGCAACAAGGCGCTTTATGGGCTGTTTTACAAGGTCGATGTAAAGTCCTTGGTTTGGTATGTGCCGGAAAACTTTGAAGATGCAGGCTATAAGGTGCCGACCTCGATGGAGGAGCTGAAGGCGCTGACCGAGCAAATTGTGGCCGATGGTGGCACGCCGTGGTGTATCGGTTTGGGGTCGGGCCCTGCAACGGGTTGGCCTGCAACCGACTGGGTTGAGGATATGATGCTGCGCAACAACACGCCGGCAGATTATGACGCCTGGGTCAGCAACGATCTGAAATTCGACGATCCCAAGGTGGTTTCGGCTATTGAAGATTTCGGCTGGTTCGCACGCAACGACAAATTCGTGGCAGGTGGGGCAGGAGCCGTTGGTTCAACCGATTTCCGTGATAGCCCCAAGGGTTTGTTCGCCTCGCCTCCGGCTTGCTATATGCACCGTCAGGCCAGCTTTATCCCGTCTTTCTTTCCTGAAGGTACCGTCGTTGGTCAGGATGCCGATTTCTTCTACTTCCCGGCCTATGCTGACAAAGATTTGGGCAAGCCCGTTCTGGGCGCTGGCACGTTGTTTGTCGTCACCCAAGACAGCCCCGTTGCGCAGGCTTTCATGAAGTTTTTGGAGACACCAATCGCGCATGAAATCTGGATGGCGCAATCTGGCTTCTTGACGCCAATGAAAGGTGTGAACCCCGAGACCTATGCAGACCCGACCCTGAAGAAAATGGGTGGTATTTTGCTGGGAGCCGATACGTTCCGCTTTGACGGGTCTGACTTGATGCCCGGTGCGATTGGTGCGGGTGTGTTCTGGACCGGTATGGTTGATTATACCGCAGGTAAGGATGCTGCGGCAGTGGCGGCCGATATCCAAAAGACCTGGGACAGCATTAAGTAAGCTGTCAGAACCTCGCCCCCTGCCAATTCATTGGTGGGGGGCAATGCCATTTCCTAGAATGGCAAAAGGATAATCTCTTAAAGCGGCAGATAATGGGGGGGCATCATGGAACAGTTCGTGATGGCGGCTGTTACAATTCTGGTCGGCGTGTTCGGCTGTATTTGCTATTTCTTTTTATCAAACATGGCATTGGATCGCATCTTTCCGGCCAGCGGCCCGAATGCAGGCGCCAATATCAACCGCGCCAACCAAATTCGGCCTTGGCTGTTCATGCTGCCTGCGCTGCTATTGCTATGCGTTTATTTGGTCTACCCGGTCTTTGTTTCGGTTTACCTGTCCTTCATGGATGCGCAGGGCCAGAACTTTGTTGGTGGGGCGAATTATGCGTGGCTTATCAATGATGTAAAATTCCGCGAAAGTATGGTGAACAACCTGCTCTGGCTGGTGTTCGTGCCTGCCGCGTCTACCTTTTTCGGGCTGGTTGCAGCGGCGGTGACCGACCGTATCCGCTGGGGCAACTTTGCCAAAGCGATGATTTTCATGCCGATGGCGATTTCATTCGTGGGCGCTGCTGTGATCTGGAAGCTAGTCTATGAATACCGCCCTGAGGGGCAAGAGCAAATCGGCATCCTGAACGCGATCTGGACAGGGTTCGGGGGCGAGCCGCAAACTTGGCTGACCTCGCCTGTGGTAAACTCGTTCTTGTTGATGGTCGTTCTGGTCTGGATTCAAACCGGTTTTGCGATGGTGATTTTATCGGCAGCATTGCGCGGTATCCCCGAGGAAACGATCGAGGCGTCGATCCTTGACGGGGCCTCACCGTTCCAGATTTTCATGAAGATCAAGGTGCCGCAAATATGGGGAACGATTTTGGTGGTCTGGACCACGATCACCATCACGGTGCTTAAGGTTTTTGACATCGTGTTAACCATGACCAACGGCCAATGGGGTACGCAAGTGCTGGCCAATCTGATGTTTGACTGGATGTTTCGCGGCAATGACACAGGGCGCGCATCGACCGCCGCCATCATCATCATGCTGATGGTGACGCCGATCATGATCTGGAACATCCGCAACGCCGCACGGGAGGCCCGTTAATGGACAATATCGTAGGCGCAAAATCGCGGCTGACTTGGGCTGTGAACCTGACTGCATTGGCGCTGGTGCTGCTGTGGACATTTCCGACCTTTGGTTTGCTGGTGTCCAGCTTTCGTGACCGCGATCAGATCAGCACTTCGGGATGGTGGAAGGCAATGTTCCCATCCGAGGCTTCGGTGCAATACCGCGCACCGGCCCCGGATAGTGCCGGTTTGCAAGACGGGCTGTATACGCTGACGGGCAATATTTTTGATGGTGGCGCGGGCGAGGTAACGGCCTTTGGCACCTCTATCCGCGCGCCGGATGAACATGTGGTGGGCGAACCGGTTGTGACAGACGACAATGAGACTGTGACGGTATTGGCGAATGGTGATTTTACTATCACCTCGCCCACCGCGATGGAGGGCAGTCGGGGGATGCGGATATTTGCGACCTCGGTTACGCCCGCGCGGTTTACCTTTGAAAACTATGGCCGTGTTTTGGGCGGCGAGGGGCTGGGGCGGGCGTTTTTGAACACGATGACCGTTTCCATTCCCGCAACAATAATTCCAATTCTGGTCGCTGCCTTTGCCGCCTATGCGCTGGCGTGGATGGAGTTTCCGGGCCGTGCGCTGATTGTCGCCGTGATCGTGGGGCTGCTGGTCGTGCCGCTGCAACTGGCACTTATCCCGCTGTTAAAGCTGCATAATGAAATCGGCATTGGCAAAAGCTATATCGGGATCTGGTTTGCCCATACCGGTTTTGGCCTGCCTTTAGCGATCTATTTGCTGCGCAACTACATGGTCGGCTTGCCGCGCGAGATTATTGAGAGCGCGCGGGTTGATGGTGCGACCGATTTCCAGATTTTCCTGAAAATCATCTTGCCGCTTTCGTTTCCGGCGCTGGCCTCTTTCGCAATCTTTCAGTTCTTGTGGACGTGGAACGATCTGCTGGTCGCGCTGGTGTTCCTTGGCAACTCGGCCGATCAGTTGGTGATGACGGGGCAGCTGAAAAACCTGATGGGGTCGCGCGGCGGTGATTGGGAAATTCTGGCAACCTCGGCCTTTGTCACCATTGCGGTGCCTCTGGTCGTGTTCTTTGCCATGCAGAAATATTTGGTCCGTGGCTTGTTGGCCGGATCTGTAAAATAAGGAAAAGTCCCATGGGTATGGTACAAAAAGACGCGGCCGCTTGGGCGCAAGATAAAGATTGGTGGCGCGGGGCGGTGATCTATCAGATCTATCCGCGCAGCTTCCAAGATAGCAACGGCGATGGCATCGGCGACCTTGCGGGGATCGTGCAGCGTTTGCCGCATATCGCCGAGCTGGGGGCCGATGCGATCTGGATCAGCCCGTTCTTCACCTCGCCGATGAAGGATTTTGGGTATGACGTTTCGGATTATTGCGATGTGGACCCGATGTTCGGGACGCTCGCTGATTTTGACGCGGTGATCGCGCGGGCGCATGATTTGGGCCTGCGGGTGATGATCGATTTGGTGCTGTCGCATACATCGGACCAACACCCATGGTTCAAGGAAAGCCGCGCCAACCGAACGAATGCGCGGGCGAATTGGTACGTTTGGGCCGACCCTAAAATGGACGGCACGCCGCCGACGAACTGGCTGTCGATCTTTGGCGGCTCGGCTTGGCAATGGGATGCGCGGCGAGAGCAGTATTTCCTGCACAACTTCCTGACGACACAGCCTGATCTGAATTTCCATGAGCCGCAGGTGCAGGATGCGCTGCTGGATGTGGCGCGCTTCTGGCTGGATCGCGGTGTTGATGGCTTCCGGCTGGATACCATCAATTTCTACACCCATGACAAATACCTACGCGACAATCCCGGCCTGCCGCCAGAACAGCGCAACGCCGATACAGCGCCGGCCGTGAACCCCTATAACCACCAGATGCACCTGTTCGATAAAAGCCAGCCGGAAAACGTCGAATTTCTGAAAAAGCTACGCGCGGTGATGAAGCCCTATAACGCGGCCGCCGTGGGCGAGGTGGGCGACGCCCAGCGCGGATTGGAAATCCTTGGCGAATACACCCGTGGCGATGACCGGATGCAGATGTGCTATGCGTTTGAGTTTCTGGCGCCGCAGCGGTTAACGCCTGCGCGTGTCGTTGATACCTTTAACGCACTGGATGCGGCTGCGCCGGATGGCTGGGCGTGCTGGGCCTTTTCCAACCATGACGTGGTGCGCCATATCACACGCTGGGGGCTTTCAACCGATGCGGCCAAGGCCTATGTGACACTGCTGATGTGCCTGCGCGGCTCGGCCTGCCTGTATCAGGGCGAGGAATTGGGCCTGCCCGAGGCCGAGATCGCCTTTGAGGATTTGCAAGATCCTTACGGCATAGAATTCTGGCCTGAGTTCAAAGGCCGCGATGGCTGCCGCACGCCGATGGTTTGGCAAGCCGACAATCATACTGGCGAGTTTAGCACGGGCAAGCCGTGGCTGCCAGTTCCGGCCGAGCATTTGGCCCATGTCGGGCCGGATGCCAAAGCCAAAGGCAGCCTGTTCGCGCAGTATCAAGCCGCACTCGCCTTGCGCCATGATCACAAGGCTTTGCGCAGCGGTCTTCAACGCGGGTTGGCCGCAAACGGGGATTTGCTTTGCTTTGTGCGCGAAGGCGACGGGCAAGAGATTTTTTGTGCCTTCAACCTTGGCGATGCGTCGGTTTCTGTCAGCTTGCCCAATGGCAATTGGCACGCGTTGAGCCAGGGCAAAGAGCCTCTGGAACAGAAATTAACCTTGGCGCCTTGGCAGTTTTGCCTAGCGTCCAAGCAAAAAGGTTGAAGGAGCGGGGAGCATTATGGCGGATCTAAAGCTAACGAATGTTGAAAAAGCTTATGGCGAGGTCAAGGTTCTGGCCAATATCAACCTTGATATCAAACAGGGCGAGCTGATTGTCTTTGTCGGGCCTTCGGGTTGCGGGAAATCTACCTTGCTGCGGATGATCGCGGGCTTGGAACGCATTACCGGTGGCACGTTGGAAATTGACGGCCAAGTGGTGAATGACGTGCCCCCCGCCCAGCGCGGTATTGCGATGGTGTTTCAATCCTATGCGCTGTATCCGCATATGACTGTGCGTGAAAACATGGAATTCGCGCTGAAAATCGCCAAGAAAACCAAGGTCGAAATTGCGGCGGCGGTGAACAAGGCCGCCGATATTCTGCAGTTGACGCCATATCTTGACCGTTTGCCAAAGGCGCTTTCGGGCGGGCAGCGGCAGCGCGTGGCGATTGGCCGCTCTATTGTGCGCGACCCCAAAGTGTATTTGTTTGATGAGCCGCTGTCCAATCTGGATGCCGCCTTGCGCGTCGCCACACGGATTGAGATTGCCCAGCTGAAAGAACAAATGGCCGACCGCACCATGATCTATGTGACCCATGATCAGGTCGAGGCGATGACACTGGCAAGTCGCATCGTGGTGCTTGCAGGGGGCGGGATCAGCCAGGTTGGCACGCCGCTTGATCTGTATGAACGGCCACAAAACGAGTTTGTGGCGCAGTTTATCGGCTCGCCTGCAATGAACTTGCTGGCGGGTGAGGTGGTTGAGACCGGCGCTGAAACGCTTGTCAAATTGGACGGCGGCGGTATGGCGCGGTCTGCCATCCCGACGCTTGCAGCGGATTTGGGGATGAAAGTGAATGTCGGCGTGCGGCCCGAAGATTTGATTGCAACAGATCATGATCCGGTTTTCACCGGCGAGGTCGAATTTACCGAAGCATTGGGCGAGGTGACCCTGCTGTATTTCAAACGGCAAGGGGGCGCCGATCCCGTTGTCGGCAAATTGCCGGGCATTCATGCAGGGCTGCGCCATAAACGGGTTGCCCTGACAGCCGATCCTAAAAAGGTGCATCTGTTCCACAACGGTCTGTCACTGCTGTATCGGCAGCGCTAAGTCAAAGCGACAAGCACAAGGAATGCCGTACCGAGCAGCATGAATATCAGCGCAGGCACCCATAGGGTGTAGCGCGGTTCGGGTATGTGTTTGATGCGATTTCTCCATGTTTGGTGTTGCCCCTTAATGCATCCTTCAGGTTTCTAATGCCTTAACAGTGGCATGGATATTTTGTGGGATCAGGACTGCGAACCCGAGTGGCAGGCCCGTATGGCAGGGTTGCCCTATCCTGCCTTGCGCCAAAGCTGGGCGTTTGGCACTGTGATGCAGGGTCTCGGCGCCTCGGTACGGCGCGCGGTGATTTGTGACGCGGGCATCGCGGTTGCCGCAGCACAGGTTTTGCAACGGCGACGGCTGCGCCTGATCGGGCAGGGGCCGGTTTGGTTGACAACGCTAGAGCCGGGGCAAAAACGTCAGGTGCTGCGACAATTGGCGCGATTTGCCGGTGCCTGCATTGTGACCCCGCATGATCCCGTCGTCGGTTTTGGGATTGTCCCGCTGATCACACCGAAATGTTCTGCGATTTGGAACATCGACATGCTTCCCGCCGAGTTGCGGCAAAACCTGCACGGCAAATGGCGCAACCGCTTGCTGCGGGCCGAAGAAGGCTGCAAACCGGTGGTCCTGACGCGCCCCAAGCTGCAAGAACTTGTTGCATATGAGGCCATTCAGCGTGTTGGCCGCGGCTATAAAAACCTGCCCGGAACGATTGCTATGGATTGGCAAGGGGGCAAGCTGGCGATTGGCTGGCAGCAGGGCGGCGAATTGCACGCAGGTATGGTCTTCTTGATCCATGACGGGCGGGCAACCTATTTTCTGGGCTGGGCGAACCAAACTGCCCGCGCCAGCTTTGCGCACGGTCCGCTGCTTTGGCAAGCTGCGCTGATGCTGCGCGCGCGCGGGGTAAAGGCGATTGATCTTGGCGATGTGAACAGCGAAACTGGGGCCAGCCTTGCGCGCTTTAAGCTGGGGACCGGCGCAGAGGTGTTTGCTGCGGGCGCGACAAGCCTTGTGCTGCCATGATCGCGGATTAGGTGACAACGCGTCGCGATGTGCCGAATGCGCGGCCGTGGTAAGAGAGCGAACAGATGTAAGGAAACCCGATGAAACGTGCACCGATTTTTCCCGCCCCGCAATTCCCGCCAGTCAAACTGCGTGCCTTTCAAAGAATGCCGCCCGCTGTTTTTCCTGCAATCATGGGGCTGTTTGGCTTGGGTCTGGCCTTGCGCCGTGGAGCTGATGTGATCGGCTATCCTGTGGCGATTGCCGAGCTTGCATTGGGCGCGATTAGCTTTTTATGGCTATTTGCGGCACTGGGGTATCTGTTTAAACTGTCACAACGCCCCGCCGTGATACGCGAAGATCTGGCTATTTTACCGGGCCGTGCGGGGCTTGCAGCGATGTCAATGTGTCTGTTTTTGTTGGCGGCTACGATATTGCCCTATGCGCCAAATGCGGCGCTGGCTTTGGTCTTTTTGGGCTTGGGTTTGCACGCGGCATTGGTGGGTTTGGTGGTTATTGTTCTGGCCAATGGGCCTGCCGAGGGGCGGCATGTTACGCCCGTCTGGCATTTGAACTTTGTCGGGTTCATTATCGCGGCGCTTACATTGGCCCCTTTGGGTTATGTTGCTTTGGCAACAGCGATCTTTTGGGCAACGGGCCTTATCGCGGTTGGCATCTGGGCTGTTAGCCTTGTGCAATTGATCAAACGCATCCCGCCCGCACCTTTGCGGCCGTTGCTGGCGATCCATCTGTCGCCAGCCAGTCTGCTTGGATTGGTTGCGCAGTTGCTTGGGATGCAACAGGCCGCGAATGGGTTTGCGTTGCTGGGCGGGGTGATTTTGTTGGCAATGCTGGTGGCCGCGCGCTGGATAACCCAAGCCGGTTTTTCGGCACTTTGGGGGGCGTTTACCTTTCCGATTGCCGCCTATGCTAGCCTTTTGCTGGTTATGGCCGGCGCGACGGGCGCTGATAGCCCTCTGGTTTGGCTGGGTGCTTTGTGCCTGTTTGCGGCCATCGTCATTGTACCGTCAATTGCGCTGAAGGTATTGCAAGCCTGGACCAAAGGCAGTCTGGCCGCCAAAACCAACGCGGCCACGGCCTGACCCCTACTGCAACACCCCATGCCGCGACCTTGCGCCGATGATTTCCTGCATTCGGGGTTGCTTTCCGCCCCGATGCGTGAAACAGCAAACCGCCAAACGACCGCTCCCACGGAGGTACCCCATGGAGATTCGCGAGGCCCTTACATTCGATGACGTTCTGCTCGTTCCGGCTGCCAGTTCGGTGCTGCCATCCGATGCAGATACATCGACTTTCGTCACCCAATCCATCCGGATGAATATTCCGCTGCTGTCTTCGGCGATGGACACCGTTACCGAAGGCCGGATGGCGATTGCCATGGCGCAGGCGGGCGGTATCGGCGTGGTGCACCGTAACCTGACGCTAGAACAACAAGCGCAAGAGGTGCGGCGGGTAAAGCGGTTTGAATCCGGCATCGTTTACAGCCCGATTACCCTTAGCCCCGATCAAACACTGGCCGACGCCAAGGCATTGCAAGCCCGCTATAACGTCACCGGCTTTCCTGTGGTGGATCCGACGGGCCGCGTGGTGGGCATTGTAACCAACCGCGATATGCGCTTTGCATCTGATGACCGCACACCTGTTAAGGTAATGATGACAAGCGATAATCTGGCCGTTCTGAACGAGCCCGCCGATCGGCAGGCCGCGATTTCCCTTATGAAGGCGCGGCGGATTGAAAAGTTGCTGATCACTGACGGCAAGGGCAAATTGACCGGCCTTTTGACGTTGAAAGACACCGAGCAGTCGGTGCTGAACCCGAATGCGTGCAAGGACGAGCTGGGTCGTTTGCGCGTGGCTGCGGCCTCGACCGTGGGCGATGCCGGGTTTGAGCGTTCGCAAGCGTTGATCGATGCCGGTGTGGATATGGTGGTGATTGATACCGCACATGGCCATTCGGAAGGCGTTGCACGGGCGGTTGAGCGTATCAAAGCCTTGTCGAATGCCGTGCAAGTGGTCGCAGGCAACGTGGCCACAGCCGAGGCCACACGTGCGCTGATCGGTGCAGGTGCGGATGCTGTAAAGGTCGGAATCGGACCAGGGTCTATTTGTACCACGCGGATCGTTGCGGGTGTGGGCGTACCACAGCTGACGGCGATTATGGATGCGGCTTCGGCTGCGGGTAACGTGCCGGTTATCGCGGATGGCGGGATCAAATATTCGGGCGATTTTGCCAAGGCAATCGCGGCGGGCGCCTCTTGCGCTATGGTCGGCAGCGCCATTGCAGGCACTGACGAGTCACCGGGTGAGGTGATTTTATATCAGGGCCGCTCGTTCAAGTCGTATCGCGGTATGGGCAGCCTTGGTGCAATGGCGCGCGGCTCGGCAGATCGGTATTTCCAGAAAGATGCGGCCAGCGACAAGCTGGTTCCCGAAGGGATTGAGGGGCAGGTGCCGTACAAAGGCTCGGCTGCGGCGGTTGTTCACCAATTGGTCGGCGGTTTGCGGGCTGCAATGGGCTATACCGGCAACGGGACAGTCGCAGATATGCGCAAGAACTGTACATTCGTGAAAATCACGGGGGCAGGGCTAAAGGAAAGCCATGTGCACGACGTGCAGATCACCCGCGAAAGCCCGAATTACCGGATCGGTTAAGCCATGACACCTGCCGCCCGTTATGCCGCCGCCATTGAAATCCTAGATAAAATTCTGGCGGGGGTGGCGGCGGAAAAGGTTCTAACCAACTGGGCACGCTCAAACCGGTTTGCCGGTTCGGGCGATCGCTATGCATTGCGTGATATCGTGTTTGACGTATTGCGGTGCAAACGCTCGTTTGCCAGCCTCGGTGGGGCTGAAACCGGGCGCGGGTTGGTACTGGGGGCATTGCGGGCTGCTGGTCTGCCGCCTGAAAGCGTTTTTTCAGGCGCGGGCTATGCACCTGCTCCGCTATCCGCAGAAGAGCAAGCCGCTGGGCGAGCGCCTTCCGACTTTGCCGCGCTTGATTGTCCCGATTGGCTCGCACCCGAATTGCAACGGTCGCTTGGTGTAGATTTCGCACCAATAATGCATTGCCTTCAATCGCGTGCGCCTGTTTTCTTGCGAGTAAACCTGCGAAAAGCAACGCTGGAATCTGCAGTGCAGTCACTGGCAGCCGAGGGCATTGCCACTCGTCCAAGTGGTCTGGCCAAAACAGCGCTAGAAGTGACAGAAAACCCGCGCAAGGTGCAGAATTCTGCGGCTTTTCAATCCGGTCTTGTCGAGTTGCAAGATGCGGCATCGCAGGCGGTTGTTGAAATGCTTCCGCTTGGCGCGGGGGCGCGGGTGTTGGATTACTGCGCTGGCGGCGGTGGCAAGTCACTTGCGATGGCAGGGCAATGTAATGCACGCTATTTTGCCCATGATATTGCGCCCGAGCGCATGAAAGACCTGCCAGTCCGGGCAAAACGAGCGGGCGTGTCCATTGATCTGGTCGCAACCGCTGCCTTGCGCAAGGCAGCCGCATTCGATCTGGTTTTCGCCGATGCGCCTTGCTCTGGCTCGGGCAGCTGGCGACGTGCGCCTGAGTCAAAATGGGCGTTGACGCAAGAACGCCTGACGGAATTGTGCAGTATTCAATCAGATGTTTTGGCCAAAGCCAGTGCATTGGTATCAAAAAGCGGCTTCCTTTGTTATGCGACTTGCTCATTATTGCAGGTAGAAAATGAAGATCGGATTAACGCCTTTTTTGCCCAAAACACGGATTGGACATTGATCCGCCAAGGCGTCTTTACGCCGCTTGAGGGGGGGGACGGTTTCTATTTCGCGACCCTGAAAAGGCTGAGCTAGTTTCTTGCAACAACCTATGATTGAGTGCTTCAGTTAAGACCAAATTAATAGAATCCGTTCTATGGTCGAACACACAAACAATGGTTGGAGCTGATTGTGGCGCAAGCCGAGAATTTACAACACAGTCTGACAAGCACAGCAAAAGATCTTGGTCCTAAGGCCTGGTTGCTTTTGGCCGCAGCATTTGGCTGTTTGGTGGTCAGTCTCTTTGCGCCCGACACCAAAATGCAGCAGGTCGCCACGGTTGCCGGTGTCAGCTTTTCGGCACTCGTATTGCTAATTCGTGGCCTTGTTTTCTGGGCGAACCGCGCAGACCGGCGGCGCGCACGTGATTTGCAGGCGCTTGTTGGAAAAGATACGACACCGTGTTTCACCACGGATGATTTTGGCCATGTCTTATTCATGAATAGCGCGGCGCAGACCCGGTTCAGCTCGGCCAATGGCGACACATTGATCGCTAAGCTCAATGACCACTTTGCAAGCCCGGCATCAGTATTGTTTCGATTGCAGAACCGTGCAAAAAATTCCGGTGCCGCAAGAGAAGACGTCGTTACGCGACATGGGCACACGCGCCTTTCAGTACATGCTTTTGCCACAGGTCGTTACTTGTGGCGGCTTGAGGAATTCGTCGACCGGTCACACTCTGGACGCGGCGCAGAAATGCTCAGTCTTCCGATGATGATTGTGAATAAGACAGGCGTCGTGCTGTTCACGAATGAGGCTATGCGTCGCTTGATCGGTTCTCGACCCAAGCGGATTGATCGGGTCTTCAACTCTCCGATTTTACGATCTGGTGAAGAAGTTACGGTTGCTGGCGCTGATGGCCCAGTGCGCGCAATCCTTGCGGAAATTGACGGAATTGGTGAGCGCCGGGAAATCTATTTGCTGCCCATTGATGAGCGGCCCGATGGAAATGAGACCGTTGCAGATTTTGAAAATTTACCAATCCCCATGATCAAGTTTCGCGCTGACGGCACGATGCACGCAGTGAATGCTGCCGCACGAAGCCTGACAGTTCTTGGCAAGGACGAAATGCGTCCAATACATGATCTGTTTGAAGGTTTGGGTAGGTCTGTTTCGGACTGGATGGATGATGTGCTTGCCGAAAGAGTTAGTACCGCAACAGAGGTAATGAGGCTGCACCGCGAGGGAGGGAGCGATGTATTTGTTCAAGTTTCCCTGAAGCGTATCATCGATAGCGGGCGGTCTGGGGTACTTGCAATCTTGCAAGATGCGACGGCACTCAAAACTCTAGAAGCTCAGTTTGTGCAAAGCCAAAAAATGCAAGCGATCGGCCAGTTGGCGGGTGGGATTGCTCACGATTTCAACAACCTCTTGACGGCAATTTCTGGGCATTGCGATTTATTGTTGCTACGCCATACGCAGGCCGACCCAGAGTATGCCGACCTTGTACAAATTCACCAAAACGTAAACCGTGCCGCAAGTCTGGTTGGGCAATTGCTGGCGTTTTCGCGCAAGCAAACTTTGAAACCAGAGTTAATTGATTTGCAGGACGTGCTTTCTGACATGACGCATCTGCTGAATAGATTGGTGGGCGAAAGGGTCAAGTTGGTTCTGTCGTCCTCGCCAGATCTGGGAATGATACGGGCGGATAAACGGCAGTTAGAACAGGTCGTAATGAACCTGGTTGTCAACGCGCGCGATGCGATGGAGGACTGTGGCGTCATACGACTCGAGACTGAAACAATTACACTCGAGAAAGACACACAACGTGGGCGTGTCACAATGCCTGCAGGGGGCTATTCAATCATTCGCGTAATTGACGAAGGCTGCGGCATCGCGCCGGATCAACTTGAGCGGATCTTCGAGCCGTTTGTTACCTCCAAAGGCGTTGGGAAAGGCACTGGCCTCGGCCTTTCGACGGTTTATGGAATCGTGAAACAATCTGGCGGATTTGTTTTTGTCGACAGCACACTTGATCAAGGCTCTACATTTACTCTGTGCTTTCCCGTACATGCAGGTTCCGTGGCTCCCAAGCCGGCGCTGCCCAAGTTGGATGCCTCTGTTTTAAACAAGTCCGTAGAAGGCGTGATTTTGCTTGTTGAAGATGAGGCACCGGTAAGAGCATTTGCTTCGCGTGCATTGCGGCTTCGCGGCTATACAGTTCTCGAGGCCGAAAATGCTGAGGCTGCACTCAAAACACTGGAGGATGAGTCTCTTGAAGTGGATGTGTTTGTGACTGACGTGGTAATGCCGGGTTTGGATGGTCCTGCATGGGTAACTGAAGCATTGCGCGATAGGCCAAATGTGCGAGTAGTTTTTGTATCAGGATATGCTGAGGATTTTCTTTCAGAAAAACAGGCACGTATCCCTAATTCGGTTTTTCTTGCAAAGCCTTTTTCGCTGACTGAGCTGGCATCTATTGTACATGATCAAATGATGCACTAACGGCAGAAATATGGGCTCAGCATATAAAGGTGCGGCTGTTCACCGACCATTGAGATTGGCGTTATGGCTTTTCGCGGAGGCCTTCGTAACTTGTGTTGCAGCCTAGAGGAGTGTCTCCACCCGATGATCGAGTTCAAATGTTGGTGTATCGTGCGTCTTTGGTCTATCGGTATCATGCATTCAGGCGGTGGTCGGCGTGTATCGACCCAGCGGAATTTGCTCAGGTTAAGCCGCTAATGCATATGTCTCATCTGGAGTTTTTATGTCCAGCGCCTGATGTGGGCGTCGGTTGATGTTGAAGCTTATCCAGTTCCCGATTGCGCGGGCTGCGTGTTGGATGCTGTAGAAGCGTTGTCGTTGAACACATTGCACCTTTAACTTCGGATCACGTGCTCAACCATACCGTGTTTTTGGGGGCGGTGAGGCGTAATAAATTCCTGCTTCAGACTGTAGCTGCGAACCAGTGCTATGTATTTCCGGCTGGTAAAAAGCAACCGATATCGTTGCGAAGCAGGAACTACTTGTCTAACTTCCCCAAAGTGCCGAACCTGCTGATCAACGCGTGCTCGAGCACGCTGGCTCTTATCGTGGCTTTACCAGAGCGCGACAGCCGCAATCCCGGAATTTCGCGGGTGTGGCAGTCGATCGCCAGGGTCAAGGTGGTCCCGACCAGACGCGGCACAGATCAGTAGACCTGTAGCCCGGCAGGCGAAGCTTGTATCACCGAGAGGGGCGTTCATTTGGAGTTTCGACCGCCGACGGCATGCCCTCAATCGTTGGGCGCAAGCCGACCGGGCGCTTTAGAACCTGCCAACCTTTGATCTGGAATTTCCGTTGGACTGTGTTCTTATTTATGCTCGGCGGCCACGACCTTGCGGTCCTCCCAGGCGCAGAAGTTCAGCGAATGTCGGACAAGATACACAATGCAGGTTTGCACCGTTGCCTGCGGAAAGGCCGCTGTGATCGCCTCCGGGAATCCTTGGAGACCGTCTACGACCGCAATCAGGATGTCTTGGAGACCCCGGTTCTTCAGTTCGTTCATCAACGACAGCCAAAATTTGGCCCCTTCGTTCTCGGCAATCCTCAGGCCATGGACCTCGCAGACACCGTCCCGTGAGACGCCCAGGGCCACATAGACCGCCTTGTTCCTGACCATACGGCTGTCGGCATCGCGAATTTTTACCCGAAACGCGACGAAAATAACGATGGGATACTTTCGGTCCAGCGCCCGGGACCGCCACTCTCGGACCTCGTCCAGCACGGCGTCTGTGACGCGGCTGATCAGGTCGGGCGAGACCTGAAAGCCATGGACATCCTCTAGGTGGAAACGGATGTCTCGGACCGTCAGACGGGCGGCGTAGAGCCCGATGATCTTGTCATCCATGCCGTCGATCCTGGTCTGGCCCTTCCTGATCAGTTCGGGCTCGTAACGGCCGTCCCGGTCACGGGGAACCAAAATCGGCACCTCGCCGCCTTGACCTATCAGGCGCTTGCTGGTGCTGCCATTATGCCGGGTTGAATCGATGGGTTGGTTGCCGTCCAGGCCCTCCTTCTGTGAGGCGTTTGAGTGGCATGATCAGGTTTTTTATCAAAGCGCGCGAGGGAGGAAGGTCTATGGAGGATACTATTATTGGGGTGGATCTGGCAAAACGCATTTTCCAGCGCCACGGCGCAACTGGATCTGGTGAGCTGATTTTCCGCAAGAGGCTGACGCGAGATCCGTTTCGCGATTTCATGTCGCGTCAGCCGCCGAGCTCGGTTACTTTTGAATCTTGCGGAAGTTTGAGCTACTGGGCTCGTGAGATTCATATGCTAGGCCATGAGGTGCGTTTGATTGCACCGTAGTATGTGAAGCCTTTTGTTAAACGTCAGAAGAACGACAAAACCGATGCGGAAGCGATCGTTGTTGCAGCACGGCAACCTGAGATGCGTTTTGTTTCGCCCAAGAGCGAAGAGCAGCAAGCGTGCGCCGCAATCTTCCTTCCGAGCCCGTGAGCGTCTGGTGCGTCGACGGACGGAGTTGATGACTGCACTGCGCGGTCCGCTCTACGAATACGGGGCAGTCTTTCCTGTCGGCGTCAGCAAAACAAAGCGAATTCAAGCCCAAATCGACAGTGCGGATGCCGAGCTTCCCGCGCTGGTCGTCGCGGAGTGTCAGGATCTCCTATTGCAGATTTCCGAGCAAACAGCACGGATCGAAACCAAAACAAAGTTACTGGCACCTGTCGCCGCGAGCAGCGAGACAGCCCGCCGTTTGCAGACGCTGCCCCCTCTCGCGCATGCAAGCACGTGCTGTCGGGTAACGGGAGTCGGACCAATGGCGGCTCTTGCTGTAAAAGCATTTGCGCCGGACATTACGGTTTTCCGATCTGGCCGTGATTTTTCTGCATGGCTTGGCCTTGTTCCGCGCCAATATTCTTCTGGCGGTAAGGAGCGCCTGGGGCGGGTCTCAAAGGCTGGGCAGATAGATATTCGGCGCCTCTTGATAATTGGTACGTAAGCGGTCGCTGGGCAGCACGTTCAACTCAGCTTGACGGCCTGAAGTTCCATGGCAGCAGATCGTCGATGCGGCTTTGAGGATGGCCATTGGCGATCGCGGTCAGGGTTGCCTTCAAGTAGGCGAAGGGCTCGATGCCATTGATCTTGCAGGTTTCGATCAGGGAGGCGATGCGGCCCCAGGCGATTCCGCCTTCGTCATGGCCCGCGAAGAGTGCGTTTTTACGATTGAGGGCGATGGGGCGGATCAGGTTTTCAACCCTGTTGGAGTCGATCTCGACGCGGCCGTCGGTCAGGAATGTTTGCAACCCGTCCCAATGGTTATGGATGTAGGTCAGCTTTTCGCCCAGCCGGGATTTGGCGGAGATCTTGCGGCGTTGTGCCTGCAGCCAGTCACCGAAGGCCGCCACCAATGGCGCAGCTCGGGATTGTCGGGCAGAGAGACGCTGACCGGGCGAGATGCCACGGATGTCGGCCTCGACGGCGTAGAACTCGGCGATGCGACGCAGACCTTCGGCCGCGATCTCTGATCCGTCGCGGTCAAATACTTCCTTGAGCTTACGCCGCGCATGCGCCCAGCAATGCGCCACCCGAATGGGCACGCCGCCCTTGCGCGAGGGTTTGGTCAGCCGATTGTAGCCAGTATAGCCGTCGATTTGCAGGATGCCATTGAAGCCTGTGAGGAAATTTTCGGCATTCTCCCCCGCC
>NZ_LGHT01000037.1 GCF_001202035.1 Pseudorhodobacter wandonensis
ACGCCAACCCGGTCGACCGCGGTCTTCATGTTATCATAGATGCCACGCCCGGGGACGCCTTCGAAGACGCGGAATGCATGCCAGTGGGCATCAAACAGCATCTCATGCGTTTGCAACAGATAGGCCCGCACCAAAAATGCCCGGCTGTGCGACAGCTTGATATGCGCGACCTGCAGCTTGATACGCTCGCCGCCGACATAGGCCCAGTCCTCGCTCCAATCGAACTGGAAAGCCTCGCCCGGCGCGAACACCAGCGGCACGAAAGTCCCACGATCTGTCGTGTGATGCGCACGCTGCCGGTCACCCTTCCATTCCCGCACAAAGGCCGCAACACGTTCGTAGGAACCGTCATATCCAAGCTTTACAAGATCGGCATGCATCAGCTTCGCCGTTCGGCGTTCCTTGCGTGATTTGCGCTGATCAGTCGTCAGCCACGCAGTAAGATGCTTAGCATAAGGGTCCAGCTTGCTGGGGCGATCTGGCACCTGAAATGCAGGTTCAACAATCCCCTCCCGCAGATACTTCTTGATCGTGTTGCGAGATACG
This sequence comes from Pseudorhodobacter wandonensis, assembly GCF_001202035.1. GTDB lineage: Bacteria > Pseudomonadota > Alphaproteobacteria > Rhodobacterales > Rhodobacteraceae > Pseudorhodobacter > Pseudorhodobacter wandonensis. The sequence continues at coordinate 547 of NZ_LGHT01000037.1, forward strand.
CCCGTCCGCCGCGCGATCTCGCGAATAGGCATCTTATCCCGCAGTGCCCATTTCCGAATTACCCTCAAAAATCCCATGTCTATCACTCCATGCGCCCCCAGCTGATTCAAGCCGGGGCAAGGTTACACATGGGTCAATTCTCAATGACAATTTCTGCTGGTGCCGGGTCAGTTCTCAATGACAATCAACAGTTGGTCTATATCCTTAGGCTCTCACACACCCGCAAGCGTGCCAAACTATTGCTAAATAGTGGCATTGAAGCCCTGAATGATGGGTTTGTCATGTTCGATGGCGATGATCGGTTGATTCTGTGCAATAGAAAATACCAAGAAATCTATGAACTTCCTGAAGAAGTCCTCAGACCCGGAACTCCATATTCAAGCGTCTTTGGTGCGTGGTTTGCGAAACAAGACCCCGCCCCTGCCGAAACAGAAGTGTCGAACTGGATCAATACGCGACGCGCAAAGAGTGTTGTCGGTGAAAAACTGGATATGGACCATCGCCTTGCTGATGGGCGGGTCATCAAAACGTCTAATCACCCTCTGCAAGATGGAGGTATTGTTGGCCTGCGTGTGGATGTGACTGAACTCACCCGCGCCAAGTTGGCTGCTGAAGCAGCAAGTAAGGCCAAGTCTGACTTTATGGGTGTACTAAGCCATGAGCTGCGAACGCCATTGACGGTGATCATGGGGGTCGCAAAGCTTTCGGAAAATGCTCGGTTGCTTCGTTCGTCAAAGGCACTGCTTACGGCTTATGAAGAAGGCGATGTACCGTCAGAAAAAGCCAAAGCAATGTTGGAAGATATATTCGCCCAACTTAGTGGTTTGCAGCAAAGAATGGTTCAATCAGGAGAGCATTTGGAGCATCTAATCAATGAATTGCTGGATGTGGCAAAAATTGAATCTGGACGCTTGGTGATTGAGCCTACAATCTGCAATATCAAAGATATCGTCGATCCCGTTTTTCAACAACTCAGTACCCTTTCACGTAAGAAAGGGCTCGATTTTGAAGTCGTGCAAGAGGCCGAAACGGTATTTGCTGACAACATGAGAGTTCGACAAATTTTGATCAATTTGGTTGGGAATGCAATCAAGTTCACCGATTCAGGATTTGTCCGCCTTTGTATCAAACAACACGACGACATGGTTCGTTTTGAAGTCTGTGACACTGGAGAAGGCATATCTGAGACAGAGTTCGAAAGTATCTTCGACGTTTTTTACCAAGTCGATTCAACAGCTACACGGCGCGCTGGTGGCACAGGAATGGGATTGGCCATCTCACGAAGCCTCGCAGAGTTGCAGGGAGGCGCCCTTACCGTTAGCAGTACTATCGGCAAAGGAAGCTGCTTTGTGCTGACCCTCCCAGCCACAAGAACCAGATCTGAGCAACCAGAAGCACTCTCGGAACTTTGCGCAGAACAGTCCTGATAGGTTAATCCCCCATTTTTTCACAACGCATCCGTAGAATTTGCGCGGCCATTTTCAGTTTCATGGCGGGTGGTATGCCACCGATGCCCATGTTGGGGCGGTCGTTGTTTTAAGTCCAGAGCCATTGCGTGGCGCTATCCTGGGCTGCGCCGACGCTTTCGGTTTTGTTAACTTTCCACTAGCTGCAGCTTTGGCCTGCCCCCCAGTCGTCCCTCAGTCATAACGAGAGTCCTAGGGTTTGATAGTCGTCGGTTTCGGGTGTGGCAAGCGCGCCGGTCGCGGCCGCGTTGCCACAGGTGGCGGTGATCCCGCGCGACACGGCGGCGGGGGTGTTGGGCATAGCGCGAACAACTGGCGTTTGCGCGCCCAAAACTTGCTCATAAAAGCTGATCGGCGTGCCCGCCGCCACCGATACAAACAGCGTGCTGCCATTGCC